>NZ_JANIBO010000001.1:0-1200000 GCF_024506395.1 Cetobacterium sp. NK01 | reverse complement strand
GATGTCACTAAACCATACTTCATAAAGTTTTTATTACACTTTCTAAAGTGTTTTCTAGTTAGTCCTGTATATCCATGTGGATAGAAGTTATGACACCCTAAAAGATTGTCTCTATTAGGCTTATAATCCATTATAGTATCAACATATTTTGTGTCGTTACTCATATTGATCTCAATTTTCAAGTCATACTCATTAAAAGTCATAAGTGATTCTTCATTTCCTGTGTATCCAACATCTAAACGTATTCCATAAGCATCTAAATTTTTAAAGAAGCTTAAATCACTATACGATATATTTAGATCACTAAAAATTTTTGGACTTACATCAGCTATAACTTTAAATCCTAGAGAGTTAGCATATGCAATTGTCTCTTTGAAGTTTTGAACAATCTTCTCTTTATCCCCTTCTATAGATAATAAACATGTAAAAATTCTAGTAAATCCATATTTAGAAGCTAACTTTATATACTCTTTATCCTTTTCAACATCTGAATGTCCTGGATATATTGAAATTCCTAACTCTCTCATAATTTCTCCTATCTATTTTCTAATTTTTCTAGTCTTTCATTCATCTTAAACATAGTCTCATACATCTTTATCATCTTTTTGATTAACTCTTTTTCAGCAATTGCTGTCATTAAATGATCTTGTGCATGAACGAAAACCATAGATATTGGTGTTGGCTCTCCTGCTGCTTCTTTTTGAATAAGGTCTGTTTGAACATAGTGAGCCTTATGAATAGCACTTTCTGCCTCTTTTAATTTTGCTGCAGCTGCTTCAAAGTCACCTTTTTCAGCTTCTCCTAAAGCCTCATAAGATAGTCCTCTACACTCTCCTGCTTGTCCTACTATAGTAAATATAATCTCCTCTAACTCTTCACTCATCTCTACAACTGACATATATATTAAGCCTCCTCTAATCCTTCTTCTTCTAACTCTTGTGCTGACATTTTCTTATCATACGCTTTCATGAACGGATAATAAACTGCTGCCATTAAAACTATATTAAATATACAAAGTGCAACTGCTCTCACATCTCCACCTGTTGCTAGGTATGCTCCAATTGGTGCTGGGAATGTCCAAGGAGCTAGAATAGCTGGTCTTGAAACTAAGTTTAGCGCCATTACTGTATAAGATACTATTGTTGCTAGAACTGGTCCTAGTACAAATGGTATTGTGAAAAACGGATTTAACATAATTGGTAATCCAAATATAATCGGTTCATTTATATTGAAAATTGCTGGTAATATTGTAGCTTTTCCTAGATCTTTTAGGTATTTAGACTTTGCAAATAGAAGTAAGAATACAAGTCCTAATGTTCCTCCTGATCCTCCAATCCAAATAAACCACTGGAAGAATGGCTCTGGAGTTATATATGGTAAAACTTTATCTCCAGCTTGCATAGCATCAGCGTTTGCTGTTAACATCTCAAGCCAAATAGGTCTAGCCATAGCTCCTATTACTGAAACTCCATGAATTCCAGCTGTCCATAACATTGTTATTAACATAACCATTATTATAGCTCCAATTGGAGTATCTACAATTCCCTTTAAAGGGTTAAATATATTTGCAAAGATATTGTGAATATCTAATTTAAACATTACAAATAGTAACCAAGTAACTAAAACTACAGCAACTGTTGGAAATAGAGCTTCAAAAGATCTAGCAACTGAATCAGGTACACCTTCAGGCATATTTATTGTGATTCCCTTTGTTTTAAAGAATCTTAAAACTTCCACAGCAAATATAGATGTCACTATACCAACAAAAAGTCCAGCTCCTCCAAGTTTACCCATAGGTAAAACAAATCCTAATCCCTCTCCAGTATTTGAAGTGGCAATAGATGGAATTATGGTCATAAAATATGCAACTAACGATAGTGTTCCTCCTGAAACTCCATCTAGTTTATAATTTTTAGCTAAACTGTAACCAATATTATAAGTAGCATATATTGCTACAAGACCCATTGTAATTCTAAAAGGTATTAGAATATCTCCAATATTCTTTTGAATCCACATAAATACACCCATGCTTTCTTTCCATGCTGCAGGCACTGGAGGGAAAGCTATTATTAAAAAGAAACTTCCTACTATTGTTAAAGGAATAGTTGAAACCATTCCATCTCTTATGGCTTTTAAATGTCTTTGTTCTGCTAATTTAGTCATTGGTTTCATAAAAACATTTTCTATTATTGCATAAAATTTTTCCATTTTATTTTATCTCCCCTGTTTTTTTTATTTTAACATCTCTTTAACTTGAGCAAGTAAAAACTTTCCACCTAATGGACTGTAACCCTTTGTTTCTATAACTTGTACTGGAGTGTTATTCTCCTCCCCAATAGCTTTAAACTCATCAATTTTATGTCTGATCTGTGGTGCTACTAAAGCTCCATCCCATCCATTTTTTAATTCAGTTTCAAACTCTCCCGTTCCTACAGCTTTTGAAGTGATCTCTAATCCCTCTTTTTTCCCTTCATTAACTAAAGCTTTAACAACCATTGCACTTGACATTCCACCTGAACAAACTAATAATATTTTCATTTTCCAACCCTCCAACTTTCTTTGAAAAAATTTTCCATTTTTTTATTTTTTATATTTATATATTTACTATTTTTTTGTCAAAATGTCAACTTTTTTATTTTTTTTACTTTTTAAGAACATATAGTTCTTTTATGGACTTGTAAAAAATCTGTATTTCATCGTATAAATTTTGTAAAAAAATTCCAAAATATCATTTTAAATAAAAAAAACTGCAAGATTAGCTTGCAGTTTTTAAAATATATAACTTACTCCTGCTGTCACTTTCCAAGACTCATCCTCTGAAAAAAAATATTTATATCCTGTATAAAAGGACACCCCTGTAGCTGGATTCCCAATAGCTCCGTTTAAACCAAACTCTTGGGAAAAATCATTTTTATCCTTTAAGTCTCCTCTTTCACTCTCCTCTACTAAACTTTTCATTCTATTTTTTACATCTTCATCTATTCTATTAAGCTCCTGTCTAACTCCTGCACTCATAGAAAAATCCACTATATGACTCTCTTGAAAATACTGTTTTCCAACTCCCATTCCCAAGTAAAAAGTATTTAATATTCCATTTAAATTATCTAAACTCACATTGTAGTTTCCATAATTCTCATTTATACTTCTTTGAAAAACAGCCATAGACTGAATTTTTCCCATAGGTTCTAAATAAAGGGAATCAACTTTAATTTTTTTAGAAACTTTTCCAACTCCTCCAAAAAAATGGTTTTTTAAGTTAGAGTTTAAAGATTCATTTAAATTTTCACAACTAAATCCTATTAGATCCTCACTATATCTCAAGTATGCAACATTTACTTTCTCATCTGATTTTAATTTAGGAGTTCTTAATCCACTTTTTAAATTGGTATCCATTTGAATATAACTCATAGTCCAACCTGAATCTAAACTTAAATTTACTGGATATCTTTTTCCTATAAAGATTTTATTCTCTTTTTTATCTGAACCATAAAGCAGTTGAAAAAATAGAATAAACACTAGAAAAATACCCCTTGTCACAGAACCCCTCCCATAAGCTTTTTTTATTTATACAACAGATTTTTTAATTTACCTTTTGCTTTTTTCTCATTAATTTTATTTTTTTTAAAAGAAATTTTTAATTTTTTACGAATAACTAAAACAAAGATATATTTACGGGAGGTTTCTCTATGGGATTATTTTCATGGATTATATTAGGACTTTTATCTGGCGCATTAGCTAGACTTATGATGCCAGAAGTATATACAGCTGGACTTTTTGCAACTACAATTTTAGGGATTGTAGGAGCTTTAGTTGGTGGATTTATAGGTAGTCTTCTTGGAATAGGATCAGTTACTGGTCTTAATTTAGGTAGTATTTTCCTATCTGTTATCGGTGCTTTTGTTGTTCTATTTATTTTTATAAAATTTAGAGGACGTTAACATTTGCCTGTTAAGTAAAATTTAGATAAATGGAGGAGGGGTTAAGGTTTCTGACCAGGCTTTAACCTCTTTTCTATTTTTTGGAAACAAAATGAAGGAATGATTTTTTTAATTTTGTATATTAAATCCAGATTGGATAATATATTTTAAGGAGGAATTGTATGGAGATATTTGCAGACTATATTCGCTCTAACGTTTTAATTGCACTTTTTCTATCTATTGGTATCGGATATGCTATTGGAAAAATCAAAATCGGTAAGTTCCAGCTAGGTGGAATTGCTGGTAGCTTAATTATTGCAGTTATAATAGGACAGCTTGGATTCAATGTCCCTGGTATTTTGAAAACTGCTTTCTTCGCTTTGTTTATTTACGCTTGTGGTTATGAAGGGGGACCAAAGTTTTTCGGAGCACTGAATAATAAAGCTTCGATGAAATTTGTAATCTCATCATTTTTCATGACTGTTGTAGGTTTGCTGTGTGTTCTTTTTTGTTCATACTACTTTGATTTAGATAGAGGGCTTGCCGCTGGGCTTGCTGCTGGTGGTTTAACTCAATCAGCTATTATTGGTACTGCTGGAAACTCTATTGGAAATTTAGGTTTAAGTCCTGAGTTAACTAAGCAGCTTCAAACAAATGTTGCTGTAGGTTACTCTGTTACATATATTTTTGGTACTCTTGGTCCTGTTCTTATGGTTGGAACTATTCTTCCATTAATTATGAAGTGGGATCTTAGAAAATCAGCTATTGAACTTGAAAAATCTCAAGCTAAAGGTATTGTTTTAGGTGAAAATGAGTTTCTAGCTCTTGAAAAAGTTTCATCTAGAATCTATGAGATAACTAAAGACTCTAAATATCTTGGAAAAACAGCTCGAGAGTTAGAAGAGGATTTCAAAGAAAAAATATTTCTTTTAGATGTTTCTCAAAATGGTTCTGTTATAAAAGTAGATAACTATGATAACTATGTTTTCCAAGAGAATGATTGGGTTGTTATTGGTGGAAAAACAAAGGCTCTTCTTAATCTAGATGGTGTTCTAGGAAATGAGCTTTTTGATTGCACTAAGTTCTCTACAACTACTACTGAATATAAGAAATCTATTATTTTCCACTATAAAAAATTTGCTGGGAAAACAATTGAAGAGATAAAAGCTCTTTTACCTCCTGCTGCTACTCTTGGTTTTGTTGTAGCTCAAGTCTATAGAGAAAATGAGGAACTTCCTTTAAAACCTGACTTTAAATTTGAATTTGGAGATGAAGTTATTTTAACTGGTAGAAAGCAAAATATAGATAACTCTTATAAACTTTTAGGTTATGCTACACCTAGCAAAAATGTTGTTGACTATATCACTTTCTCAATTGGTATGATTTTAGGTATCATGATTGGAGAGATCACTCTACCTATTGCTGGTATTCCTATCTCTTTAGGAACTGGTGGAGGATGTCTTTTCTCTGGTCTTATTTTCGGATGGCTAAAAAGTAGATTCCCTAAAGTTGGTGGAATGGACACTGGTACAGTTTCTTTCCTTAAAGTTTTCGGATTAGTTGTTTTCGTTATAATTGTTGGTTTAAATGCTGGTAAGAGTGCCCTTGTTACTATTGAACAATACGGTATGACTCTATTCTGGCTTGGTGTTTTTGTAACTATGGTTCCACAGATTATTACATTCCTATTTGATTACTTTATCTTAAAAATTAAAAATCCTGTTGATTCAGTTGCTATCATTGCTGGAGGTAGAAGTGCTAACCCCGCTTATGCTGAGGTTCTTAGAAAAACTCAAAACTCTACACCAGTATTACCGTTCTCAGTTGGATATGCTGTTGCTAACGTATTTTTAACTATGTGGGGACCTGTTATTGTTGGAATTATAACTAAAAATTAAATGGAGGTATTATTATGAAAGAGTTAAGCCCATTTGAGCTAAAAGATCAGCTCATTAAATTAGCTGACGAAGCTTTTAAAGGTGAAGTTTTAAATGCTGGTAGAGGAAATCCAAATTTTTTAGCTACTCTTCCTCGTAGAGTTTTTAACTTAATTGGTAAATTTGCCATTGAAGAGTCTGAAGTTTCATACTCGTATCTTCACAATCATATTGGTGGATTCCCTAAAAAAGATGGTATTTACACTCGTTTCTTAATATTTTTAAGAAAAGAACCTTGTTCTGCTGAAGTAAATGGAATTTTAACATACCTATCTTATATTGAAGACCAACTTGGTTTAAATACTGATGAGGTTTTAATGGAGTTTGTAGAAGCTTACTTAGGAAGCCACTATCCTACACCTCCAAGAATGCTTGTTAACTCTGAAATTATTGTAAAAAAATATCTAACTAAAGAGATGTGTCAAAATAGAATTGAAACTGATTTTGATGTTTTTGCAACAGAGGGTGGAACAGCTGCAATGTTTTACATCTTCAACTCTTTAGCTACAAATAAACTTATTAAACCAAAGGATAAAATAGCTATTGTAACTCCAATTTTCACACCATATTTAGAGATTCCAAAATTATCTGAATATGATTTAGATATTGTTGAACTACAGCTTGATCCTAAATCTGATTGGCAGCTTCCTGCAGCTGAACTTGAAAAGCTTAAAGACCCTAGTATAAAACTACTATGTCTTGTTAATCCAAGTAACCCACCATCAACAAAATTAAGTACTGAAACTCTATTAAACTTAAAGAAAATTATAGATAACGACAGACCTGATCTTATGATTATAACTGATGATGTCTATGGAACATTTGGTGATAACTTTGTTTCATGTTTTGGAATAGTTCCTAAAAATACTCTTTTAGTTTACTCATTCTCAAAATATTTCGGAGCTACAGGATGGAGATTAGGTACTATCTCTGTTTCACATGATAGTATTTTTGATAAGTTTTTAAAAGCAGCTGATGATGAAGTTAACAGTAGATATGCAATAATGACACCAACTCCAAAAACTCTATCTTTCATTGATAGAATAGTTGCAGATAGTAGAGCTGTAGGTTTAAACCACACTGCAGGAATATCTACTCCTCAACAGTTACAGATGGTATTATTTGCTTTAAACTCACTAGTTGATCTAAATTCAGATTATAAAAACTCATGTAAACAACTTATAAGAAACAGATGTAAACTTTTATATTCATCTTTAGGAAGTCATTTTAATGATGATGAAAATATTGTAAGTTACTACACTCTTATAAATGTTGCTGATATTGCTCTTGAACTTTTTGATGAGAAATTTGCACAGTGGTTTAAAGATAACAATAAAATAAATGATTTCCTATTTGCTTTAGCTAAAGAAACTGGTGTTGTTCTACTTCCTGGAAAAGGATTTGGAGATACTCATCCTACTTTAAGAGTTTCTCTAGCAAACTTAAAAGAATACCAATATGAAGCTATTGGTAAAAAGACTAAGCAAATTTTAAAAGAGTTCCATACTCAATATGAAAACTCTAAATAAAAAAGACTAAAGTTAACCCTTAGCCTCACTTTACAAGCTGTAGATAGCTATTGCATCTGCAGCTTTTTTTAATGCTTTCTCTTTTTTCTTAGCTTCTATCTCCACATCAAAATCTTTAAAAAGCCAGATGTACTTTTTTATATCCTCATCTGATATGTAATCACTATGAGATTTATCATCTATGGAGTCTTTTCCACTTGATATATGTGCTAATGGTTTCTTATTTTTCCATGTTTTTTTTATTTTTTCTATATTATAGTTTTCATCCTTTGTAACTCTTGCGTGATGCACATCTAAAACCATAGAGATATCCATTTTTTCACATAGCTCTAAAACTTCAGTGGCTCTATAATAGTGACAATTTTCTAAAACTAATATACTTTTAGTGTAATCGTCTAAGGTATTATATGTTTTTATAAATTTATCTATACCATCTTTTTTTCCAATGTGAAGAACTAGTTCACTTATACCTGCAAATTTTGCAAACTGTACTTGGCTTTCCAATATTTTCAAGGAGTTTTCTATAACTTTTTCACTATCGCTATTTAAAACTACAAATTGATCTGGGTGAATTATAAGTCTTATTTTAGAGCTATACTCCTTTATGATTTCTAACTTTTGTAAAATATCTCTATCCTCTCTCCAGTTCCAAAGATCAGGATATGGAATTACAGATGATGAAACTCTATAGATGTAGTTGTTTTTTAAACAAAATTTTATACAGTCTAAAGTATAATCTAAATTAAAAAGTGCTGCTTCTTTAACTTTTTCTAAATTAAAGTTTTTAAGTGCGTTAACACCTTTTTTCATGCCTTTTCCATCTAACATACAAACAAGCCCTAGCATTTTACCACCATCCTAAAATCTATATCCTATATCTATAGCCACTGAATCCTTTGTTCCCCAAGTTGTTTCCACCATTAGAGTCATATTATTAGAAAGCTGAACAAATACTCCTGCTGCAGGTGATATCTCATCTAACTCTAAATCTATTGTGGCATTTAAATCTCCAATTCCAGCTTTAACTTGTGTTCCCATAAGCTGATAAGTAGCTCCTAAATATGGAGTAATATTAGTTATAAATGTATCTTTTGGTTTAAAACTATAACCTAATCTTGCATTTGAAACCTCTGCTTTTTTCTTAGCTAAACCATCCTTCATATGAATTTCAGTGTATGTATATTGAAGCATTCCGAAAACATTTTTATACTCTCCAGCTAAAATACCACCAATACCGTAAATGTCTCCCTCTGTTTTAAACTTTCCATTTAATTTTACTTTTTCTAAATGATTGTTTATCTTATCTTCGTAATCTCCTATTATTCCATCTACAAAGCCATTTCCAGTTCCTGGTATTCCTATCTGAGGGCTTCCTGCTCTCATATCTACATCTGCTTCTAATTGACCATATATTCCGTAAATAGACAAAAATGGTAATACAAAGTAATCTAATTTTACTCCTCTAACCTTAGCTTTTACTTCAATAGATTCTGGATTAATAATCTCTAAATCCACCTCATTGTTTCCAATGGGAATTTTTTTTATGTTTATATCAATGTTGCTTATCTTCCCTTTTTCTGTTTGGTTTACTCCTAAACCTGATATACCCCAACGATTCATTGGATATGGAATCCCATTCCAATACTCCTGCGCTAAAAGCAGTTGCGGTAGTAAAAATAATAATCCCGTTGTTCTTTTCATTATTTCTCCCTTAATTTTTTCCCTTAAAATTCCTTAAAATCCCTTTTATTGTATCACAGATGTTATTCTTTAAATAATAAATTTATTTTTAAGAAAAAAAAAGAAAGTCAAAACTATCTCTGAATAAGTGATTATAAAATAAAAAATTTTTTTTAGGAGGTTTAGAAAATGGGAATTTTAACATGGATTATCCTTGGAATTCTAGCTGGTGCCTTAGCTAAATTTATTATGCCTGGTACTCAAGGTGGAGGAATAATTGCCACTATGATACTTGGTATTGTTGGAGCCTTCGTTGGTGGATTTATAGGTAGTATTATCGGTATTGGTTCTGTTCATGGATTAAATATTGGTAGTATCTTTACTGCAGCTTTTGGAGCCATTGTAGTACTTTGGCTTTTCAATAAATTCAGATAAATAAAAAGAGAGATTTCAACGTCCCCCGAAATCTCTCTTTTTTTAATTTAAAATTATTAATCTACATAGTCCCTATTATATTTAAAAACCATCCAGAAGTCTTATAGTCCTGTTCTCCCAAAGAATCCTTGAACCCAGAGAAGTTATATCCCCCTCCAAGCTTCATATTTCTATCTATATTTTTATAGATTCCAAAGATAGCACCACTTAAAACATCTTCGCTAGCTCTATCCACTAACCATTGATATTGACCAAAAACTTCCCAACTATTCATAACACTGTAGTTAGCTTTAAAACCTAACATATATAGCTCATTTAAATAGTTATTTTTCTCACGTCTATACCCATTTTTCATAGATATATCTAGCTCTCTTGTAAAGGAATAGATTGTTTCAAACTCCCCTATATGAGCACTAAAATCTTTATTTGTTTTAGTGTCTCTATCTAATATTACAGTATATCTTGAAAGGTAGTTTAATCTATCGTTGTCTATAGGTCTATAGGCTAAGCCCATGCTACTTTCTAAATAACTATTTCTATAGATATCCTCTGTAAAAGAGTAATTAAATTTACCTGCAAAAGTATACTCTTTACTGTACTTATAGGTAAAAGAGTTAGTTGTAAGATACTGCTCTATAGCCTCTGATCCTTTATCCTCTCTATATTCAACTCTATTTCTTAAAGCTAAATTTTCTAATTCAGCTCTTAAATATAAAGATCCTCCTCTTCTACGACTCTTTTCATCATTTGGTAAAATAAGCTCACCATGCTGAATAGATCCACCTAAAGTTACACCTCTTCTTAAATCGTAATCTATACCATATCCTTGAAGTGATGCATTTTTACCTCTCTCTTTTATAAACTGATTCTCTTGATAGATACTAGTTCTCTCTCCCACTCTAGCTCTTTGACCTACAGTGTATCTATCTCTAGATATCTCTCCATCTGAACTATAACCTGAGTAGATATTATAGTTATCAAAAAGTTGATAATCTCCTCCAAGTTCAAAGTAGTTTCCTGAATCTCCAAAAGATGTTCTTCCATTAACTTTCAATCTGTCATTTATTCTCTTTTCAGCTCCTAAAGATAGAGCGTTACTAAGTCCAGCTTTTATCTCACTATAAAGTTTTGTACTCTCATTTAAAATATACTCTAACTTAGCACTAGTAACTGTTCCTGTCTCTCTTTTCTCTCCCCACTTCATCTGATCTACATATTGAAATTTCAAATAACTTTTTAAGTTTTCAGAGTGGCTATATTTTAGCTCACTTCCAAAAGTCTCTAAAAATCTGTCATCTAAATCTGAAGCAAAAGAGTATCCTCTCTCTTTTCTTTCATACCAAGCTTTTAACTCAGCTTCTTCTAAAAGTTTTAGAGCTCCTGTAATTCTATATGCATTTCCAGATATTTTACTCTCATCTCTATCCACCTCTTGGAAAGTCAATCCACCATCAAAGGATAGATAATTACTCACATTAGAAACTCCTGAACTACTGCTAAACTCGCCCTTTATATAGTTTCCATTTTCATCTTTTAACTTAACTTCAACACCTTTTAAATCATAATCTGTTTTTCCACGAGTTTCATGAACAGCTGTTATTCCAACTGTTACATTGTCATTTATATCCTTTACTACTTTCCCACCATAGTTAGATGAATCAACTACATCTCCATCTTTTGGAAGATAGCTATAGTCAACTACTAAATATGCGTAATAATCTGTAGAACTTCCACCGCTTAAAGGTGTTGTAAGTATAACCCTTCCTATAAAAGGATCAATTTCATAATCTCTTCCCTCTTGTAGATATATTATTTTTTCCACAACATAGGTGTCTGAATCAACAATTTTAATCCAAACTTTTTGGCTGCCCTTTAATACTTCACCATTTTTCAAAAAGTATAAACTTCCACCAGTTCCTAAAAACTCATCATGACCATACATAGTATTTGGAGTACTCATAAAAACTTTTACATTTATATCATCCTCTTTATACTCTCCTTTTAGTCCATAGAGTTCCTTGTTGTAATCCATAAACTTTGTTCCTACAAATCCTGTTTCATAGTTACCCCACATTATATATGATTTTTTGTGCTCCAACTTTAGATAAAGCTTTCCATTTGTACTTATCTCTTTTCTAATTTTAGAGTCGTCTCCATAAGTTGGATAATATACATAATCATCATCTGTAACCCTTTCTAAAAGCGTCTGATTTTTTTTATCCTTAGTATCAAAATGAAGTGTAAGTTTATAGTCACCATAACTTCCTTTACCAAAATATGTAGCTCTTGGTTTTTCACTATCTTTTCCTACATATGCATCAACAAGACCTGTTCCCATATATGTATAGTTCTTTTCACTCTTTACCTCTTGTGACTCATCCTCTTTTCCCTTTTGAACTATAAAATTAAACTTTGTTAAAGAGTAGGGAGTTATTCTTTTTACAAGTGGATTTTCACTTTTTATTACACTTCCTTTTGGCAAACTATTTTCATCTAATTTTAATGAGAAATTTTCTCCAAAAGCTTTTTCAACCCATTGATCAGGAAGATGGAATCTTCCAAACTCGTCCGCTTGAACTACTACTCCTGAAGGTGTATAAACAACTGCGTATGGTATTCCTTCATCAGTTTTTTCATCTATTACTTTACCAATTATAGTAGCTGTATTTAAAAGTGAATCTCCCTTTACATTGACACTAGCTTCACCAATATTTGATATCTTACTGTTTCTATTTGCCACATAACTTTGAAATATATTTTTACCTATATTAGCTCCTACAGTAGCTTTCATATAAAATGTTTTACTATATTTTTCCCCTGGTTTTAAACTAAATTTCTGGAACTCCTCATCTAGATACCTAAACCCTTTTGGTGTAGTATTTTTTAAACTTAGATTTTCATAGCTCTCTTTATCTAAATTTTCCACACTAACAGTAAAACCAACTACCTCTCCAAGCTTTATCTCACTTTTTGTAGAACTTAAACGAACTCTTACTCCTTGCTCAGCTTTTTCCTCCTCTGAGTACTCAGACATGGGTTTTAAATATATTGTTTGATCGTCATTTGTTCCGCCAGCTATTTTAGCTTTACTCTCTATAACTCCAATAGCGTTACTATCTATATCAGCTTCTACTAAAAACTCTATCGTTACTCCTGGACCTATATCAACTTTTGTATTTAAATCCTCTCGACCAGAAACTTCATTTTTCAAATGAGTATGTTTTTTAAATCTACTCGATTCATCTTTAGCTCCTAAATATGTTACTTTCCAATTGGAAAAAGCTCTACCATAACGCTTTCCCTCTTTCTCTGTTGTAACTTCAGAAAGTATATCCTCTATAGGTATTGAACGACCATACCCATCTCCTTTATTTTTGATTGTAAGCATATATTTCAGTTTATCCCCTGGTTTATAAATTCCATTTTCAGGTTCTAAAAGAGTTTTTTCTCCACTAACTGAACCGCCAACACTACCTAGTTCATCACTAGTTTTTCCCATTCCATTTATCACAAAACTCATACCAGATAATGTTCCAATAGCCCTATCTGAAACTATCCCTGATATTTCAAAAGTTATACTACTCTTTGGAGCAAAATCTATATTTTTTCTAATCTGATTACCTGTATCACCCATTTTAGAAGTTATAACAGTTCTTGGATCACTACTTTTTATCCCTATGTTTATTCCCTCTAAAACTTTTTCTTTAACATCTGAACCAGCTACTAAAGCCTTTACATTATCTAAATTACTTTCTACATTTAAGTTATCTAAAAATCCCTCTCCAATATTTTTTAAAACAACTTCATAAGTTACCATATCTCCAGGCTTATATCTCATCCCTTTTGTAACTATCTTTCCATTAACACTCTTTAAACTATTTGAAAATTCAAGCTTTCCAGGTAAAGACTTAACTTCACTCTCTTTTATATCATCTCCATAAACAGATCTCATATGTATACTATCAAAAATACTATTTTTAGTAACACCTTTAAAGTTATACTTTACCTCTTGCCCTGGATATATCACTGGAACTTTCTCAATTGGAGAGCTATTTTTAAAAGCATTTACTTTTTTATTTTCAACTCCTGAAGCTGAAACTAAAGCTTTATCTACATCTAATCTATATTTTTGTTCATATGCAGTTCCATAACCTCTATTTTTCAAAGTGATAGTATAATCGATCTCTTCACCAGCTTTATAACTCTCTTTTAATACTTTTAAACTATGAGTTACATCACTTTTGTCCATCTTTGCAACTACGTTATCCTTTACAATATCTCCCACTGACTCTTTAGATACTTTTCCTTTTACTCTATACTCTACAGCCCCTCCAGGTAATATATTTAAAACATCCTCTCCCTCTGAAGTTTCATCCACTATTATCCCTTTATCTCGAGATATTTTTTTATCACTAGATGAAAAAGCTAAAATCTCTCTTCCACTTACAGATTTTGTTTTTAAACTATCTATATTACTATTAAATCTATAGTTATTTAAAATTCCAAGACCTTTATTTTCAACTTTAAAAAGATATTCTATATAACCTTCTGATGTATATCCCTTTAGTTTTTTATTTCCACTTTTATCCAAATAGCTCTCTACTTGGTAGGTTACCTTAGGCTCTGAACTGTGTGATGAAATTTTATTATTGACCGTATGACTATCAATCAATAGTTTTGATTCTATATCACTAACACTAAAATCATCTACATATACATTGTATTTTTTTATAATTTTTTTGCCTTTTCCTAAAGCTATTACCTCTTTTAAACTAGTCTCATTTTTAGGGAAAGCTTTAACAACCTCTCCCTTCCAGTTCACTACTTCACTTTTATCCACTAGAAACTCCAAAGGAATATTACTACCATTTCCTTTTCCACTATTTTTTATCTCTATCTCATATGTATACTCTTTTCCAGGAGAGTACTTCTCAGTATTTAAAAATTTTATATCTAAACTGTATGGCTCGCTTTTCGTAACTAACCCTTTATACTCAATATCACCTAAAATATTCTCGTTTATTTTACCTTTTATCTCATAGATTAAGCTCTCTCCAAAAGGGATATCCATCACACTTCGAACATCTTCTCTATTACTTTTAACCTCTATATTTGAAAGAAGTAGTTCTTTTTTTCCATTTAAAGTTGGTACTAAAATTTTATCTATCTCCTCGTCTAACTTGAAGTTATTTAGATATCCTAGACCATCAGGTTCAACTACAACTTTGTAGTTTATGTAGTCTCCAGGGGAGTAAGTTTTTAAATCTACCTCTCTTTTTATTTTAGCCTTTGAACCTAACACTTCACCTTTATATGTTCTTTTTTCTAAAAGTTGATTATCCTCATAAATTGTAACTATATTTTTTAGCTCTTGAGATAAAAGTTTTGGATTTGGTGTAGCTACAATCTCATATTTTATACTCTCTTCTGGAAGTAACTCTACAATCTTATCATCTAAAAGATCTCTATCTCCTGTACTAATTTTTTTACCATTTTTAAATATCTCCCAAGAGGTAAACGCCTCTCCTTCAACATCTAAAAATCCTTCACCACTATTTGCTAACTGCCCCTTAACTTTTGTTAAATCATTCACTATCTCAATATCTCTTTTAGGACTATTTTCATAGTTTGAAATTATAATGTCATATGTAAAGGCCTTTAGCGGATTAATCTCCCTACCATAGAGAGTTTCTAATAAGACTATTAAAGTTATAAAAATTTTAAATAAAAATAGTAGTTTTTTCACACTCTCCTCCTTCACATTTTTTATCTTTATTATAACATTTTTGAAGGGGAAGAATAAAATAAAAAACTAGGAGAATTTGCACTCCTAGTTTTTCTGATATATCTATTTATTTACTAATTTATTTATTTTTTCTTTTTACAGTTGCCAAATGCGCATTTACAGGAATATTTGAACTATCAAGTCCAGGAGTTTGATTGTGTAAATTAAACTCTACCTCAACTTGAGGTCCAAAGAATAGACAATGAGTTGATCCACCAAAGTGGAACATTCCTAACTCTTGACCTTTTTTAACATGTTGTCCTTCAAAAACACGTACATCACATGTTGAAACTTCAGCCATTCCAACAGCCATAAAACAGAATAAACCTATATCTGGATTGTCCGCTTCAATAAAAATTAAAGCACGAGTTGCAACTTCACAGATATAACCTTGTGATTCATTTGGTCCTGCTGGGTCAAGACCTACACTAAGTGCTTGTGAATAATATGTTCCATCTATAATTTTTGTTTTTACAACTTTTCCAGAAATTGGTGCATGCCAACGATGGTAGCTAAGAGCACTTAGAAATGCTTGATAAACAGTTCCACCAACGAAGTTTTCAGTCAATGGATCATTATCTAGCATAAATTTTAATGCATAAGGTTGTGCCTTTATCCAAAACTTATCATATAGTTGAACATTATTAACTAATCTATATGGAGCAGACTCACAAGCATTTATAACAATAGCGTCATCTTCAGGCATAGCAATAGGTCTAACTCCCTCTCTGAAACGACGTGTGAAAAAGTCATCCCATGATGTAAAACCGTAGTGAGGTAAACTTGGATCGCAAATAAAATCATCAACAAATGTTGGCATTGCTTTTTTAGCATCTTCTCCAAACCAACCTGTTTTAGGATCATCATTTAAAACATGAGCACTTTCTGCTGAAGATAGATATACAGCCCACTCATCTAACATATTTTTAAGATGTGAATTAATTTTTTCATCTAAAAATCCTGCCCAACCACCAGTTGTAGCCATAGACCAATCTAAGATAGCATTAAAAGGAAAACCTACAAGCCCAGTTTCATCAAACTCTGGAGAATGAGTCATAATTACATTAAAAAGAGATAACATATGCTGATAATCACGAACTTGAGGTAAATCAGCTGGTGATTTTGTTTTATTTTTCGCAACTTGATCAAACATCTGAGTAAAAAACATATAAGCTTTTGGATCTGTTTCAATGAAGTTTTTTAAATTTTCAACAGCTGGTAATAATGGTCCAGTGTGCTTATCTGCTTTTGCCATAATTTTTTTCATCCAAGCAACTAATGTTTCTTGATCTGAAGGCATCCATTTTCCTGCCATAAATGTTTTATCAATTGGTTTAATATTTTTTTCCATTTTAACACTCTCCTTAATTTAAATTATAAAAAGAAAAAAATCTTTATATATCTACTTACAATTTTTTTTTTATTTTCCTTGTAATTTATAAAAAGCAAAAAGCACAGAGTTTAATCTGTGCTTTTTTACTTAATTCACTTTAATATATACCTTAGGAAAATTTATTACGCTGTTTTTACTTTTCTTCTATTTTCAAGTACATCGAAGAAAATTTGTAACATGAATATAACCGCTAATGAGAAACTAAGTGCACTTCCTACCACTCCAACTGCTTGAAGTAAAATTAGTGCTAAAAGTTGAATACCTAGGTATTTAACTCCAATCATCCATACTGAGAAGAATGGGAAAGAAACCTCTCCATCATTTGTAATCTCTTTTTTAATATCCTCTTTATCCCAGATAAATCCAACAAATACACAAAGTAGTAGTCCACCCATTGGTAATAAAATATTATCTGTTAAATATCCTAAGAAATCAAAGAAGTTTAATCCAAAGAATACTTTTAACTCAGCTAATGGTCCAAAAGAGTGTGAGTTTGGAATTGCAAATACTGCAATTAAAGCACTTACTAAAATTGTAGCTTTCTTTCTATCTAGCTTCATTTGATCTACAACGAAAGATACAACAACCTCTAATAATGAGATAGTTGATGTTAGTGCAGCAAATAAAACTAGCACAAAGAAGATAATTCCAAATAGGTTACCCATTGGCATTGAAGCAAAAACTTTAGGTAAAGTTATAAAGATTAATCCTGGTCCAGCTGTTGGCTCAAGTCCAAATGAGAATACCGCTGGAAGGATAGCAAGTCCTGCAAGTAAAGCAATTAGTGTATCTAACACAGGTATACAAAGAGCACTTTTTACAAGGTTAGTGTCCTTTGGAAGGTAACTACCATAAGTTATCATAGCACCCATACCTAAACTTAGTGAGAAGAAAACCTGTCCTAAAGCTGCAATTACAACTGAAGGAGTAATCTGTGAGAAATCAGGTTTTAGGAAATATTTAATTCCTTCCATTGCATTTGGAAGAGTTACTGATCTTGCAACAATAACTAACATAAATACAAACAGAATTGGCATCATAATTTTACTTGCTTTTTCAATTCCGCCAGATACACCCTTTAAAACAATTAATGCCGTTACTACAACAATAACAAAGCTATATACTATTGGTGACGTTCCAGAAGAGATAAAGTTTCCAAATGTTGCCACTGGGTCCTCTGTAAGTCCGCCTCTAATAAACATACCGATATATTTTACAATCCATCCAGCAATTACAACATAGTATGAATAGATAATAAAACAACATAAAATTCCAAAGATTCCAATGAATCCCCAACCTTTTTTAATATTATTATATGATCCAAAGGCATCAGATTTTCCTCTTCTACCTATCGCCATCTCTCCTAACATAAGGGAAAAACCTAGTATTACTATTAGAGATAAATAGACAATTACAAATGCTCCTCCTCCATTCTTTCCTGCTAAGTAAGGAAACTTCCATAAATTTCCAAGTCCTATAGCTGATCCTGCCGCCGCTAATACAAAACCTACACTTGATCCCCAATTACCTCTTTCGTTACTCATAGTTCTTCACCGTCCTTTTGAAAATTTTTTTTTATTTTTAAGAATAATAACACATACAAAACTAAATTACAATAGTTTTTTTACATTTTTTTAGTACAAATGTCTATTGTAAAAGAACTTTGATAAAATAAAAGACTTTTGTGCTATTTTTATGTACAAGTATTTGAAATTTTTAGAATTGACACTTTGGCTAAATTTATAGTATACTGTTCTTAGTAAAACGGAGCCTAAGGCCGATGGCGAAGATGTTTGTAATATATTTGTGTTGTGATGCTGCCATAACAATACGCTTATTAATTCATATTTAAAATTTTTAAGTAAGATAATTTAAGCTATTCAGGCATACCTATAGGTATGCCTTTTATTTTGCAATACATATTACCTCTTTAGGCGAAGCATAATTTTTTAGGAGGAAACAAATGAAGAAAAAAATCAGAATACCTGATACCTATGTCATTATCTTTTTTGTAGTTGTCTTTGCTGCAATTCTTACTTACCTTATTCCTGTTGGTAGCTTTACCATGGAAAAGATTCAATATGCCACTGAAGCTGGTATGAAAACGAGAACTGTTCCTGTTCCAGGAAGTTTTAAATATGCGTTAAACGATTTAGGACAACCTCTGACTAAGGGTATTCCTATATTTGCTGCTGGTGGAGATATGAGTGTTACTAACTATATCTTTGAAGGTCTTGTTAGTGGAGATAAATGGGGAACTGCTGTTGGTATTATCGCATTTATCCTTATCACTGGTGGAGCTTTTGGTATTATTTTAAAAACTAAAGCTGTTGAAGCTGGAATACTTAATATGATTAAAAAAACTAAGGGATCTGAGGCACTGCTTATACCTCTTGTTTTCCTTCTATTCTCTTTAGGTGGAGCTGTATTCGGTATGGGAGAGGAAGCTATTCCTTTTGCTATGATTCTTATACCTATAGTTGTTGGTATGGGATATGACTCTATCACCGGTATTTTTATGTGCTATATATCAACTCAAATTGGATTTGCTACATCTTGGATGAACCCTTTTAGTGTGGCTATCGCTCAAGGAGTTGCTGGGGTTCCTGTACTTTCTGGAGCTATGTTTAGAATAGTTATGTGGATATTCTTTACATCTTTTGGAATTATCTATACTATGAGATATGCTAAAAAAGTTAAAGCTAATCCTGAGTTATCAATATCTTATGAAACTGATAAGTTCTTTAGAGATGATTTTAAAGCTGATGAAACAGAAGATTTAGAATTTAAGTTAGGACATAAACTTGTATTTTTAACAATATTCTTAGGAATGTCTTGGATTATTTGGGGAGTTGTTTTCCATGGATATTACTTACCTGAAATAGCTGCACAGTTCACTATTATGGGAGTTGTTTCTGGAATTATTGGAGTTATCTTTAAATTAAATGATATGACTGTTAATGATATTGCTATCTCTTTTAGAAAAGGTGCAGAGGACCTTATTGGAGCAGCAATGGTTGTTGGTATGGCTAAAGGTATAGTGCTAGTTTTAGGTGGAGTAGATGCTGGAACTCCTACAGTTTTAAATACTGTTTTAAACTCTGTAGCTGGTGTTTTAAGCCATTTACATGCTTCTATATCTGCAGTTGCAATGTACTTCTTCCAGTCTGTATTCAACTTCTTCGTTGTATCAGGTTCTGGACAAGCAGCTTTAACAATGCCAATTATGGCACCACTTTCAGACTTAGTTGGTGTTCCTAGACAAGTTGCAGTACTAGCTTTCCAACTTGGAGATGGATTTACAAATATGTTTGTGCCAACTTCAGGTATCTTAATGGCTATTTTAGGAATAGCTAAAATTGAGTGGGGAGTTTGGGCTAAACTTCAAATTAAATTCCAAGGAATCCTTTTCTTCCTAGGATCAATTTTCATGATTATTGGAGTTTTAATAAAGCTTCAGTAAAAAATATTTTTAAATATAGTTTGACATTTTGAAAGAAAATGTTGTATACTCACTCTTAACAAAAACAAATAGAGGTTAGTTCACTTCCATATACGGAGCCTAAGGCCGACGGCGATGATGTTATGATCCTGTGAATTAAGTATTGTGACGCTGCCATAACAATACGCTTATTACTTAATTAAGTTCTCTAGGGCATACCATTCTTTGGTATGCCTTTTATTTTGGGGTAGTAATTTTTTTACTAAATTAGGAGGATTTAAATGGTTTCATATGGGGTATTATCTATAATTCCAATTTTAATTGCAGTTTTTTTATCTATCAAAACTAAAAATGTAGTTTTGTCACTTTTTTCCAGTGTATTTTGTGGAATTTTCATTTTAAATGGTTATAATCCTCTAGAGACTACAAAGGTTCTAGTGGGGAAATACTTTATCAATCAACTTACAGATAGTTATAACGCTGGAGTTATTGTACTTATGATTTTTATAGGTGGATTTATTGAACTTATGATGATGTCTGGTGGAGCTTACGCATTTGCTGAGAGTTTTAAAAACTCTATAAACTCTAAAACTAAAGCTCAACTTTTAGCTTATTCCACAGGGATTATGATATTTTTCTCTGACCTAGGTACGCCATTAATTGTTGGGCCAATCTTTAGTCCTTTTTTCAAAAGACTAAAACTTTCTAAGGAAAAACTAGCTTTTATACTGGATTCTACATCATCTCCTGTGGCTGTTTTAGTTCCTTTTATTGGATGGGGAGTTTTTATCATAGGACTTTTACAAAAGGAGTTTGAGCTTTTAAATCTGTCTCTTTCAGACTATGAAAGTTTCATAAAATCTATTCCTTTTAACGTTTATCCAATATTAGCACTGACTATTATTCCAGCTTTAACGCTGCTTAAGCTAGATTTTGGGCCTATGAGAACTTTTGAAAATAACCCTATTGATGAGAGTGAATTTGAAATTGATAACTCTAAGTATCATGTGGAAAATGCCAAAGGGTCTTTTGTTTGGGTACCAATACTAGTTCTTTTAGGAACTCTATTTTCTATGCTTGGTGTTTCTTTTATAACTTCTAGAGTTTCAGGAAGTGCTTTTAGAGCCGCTCTAACAAGTGGATACCTATATGCAGCCCTTGTTTTAATGGGACTTATGCTTTTTTATAAAAGTAAAACATTTAAAGAGATATTTTCTATCTATTTAAGTGGTATGAAAAAAATGAGTGAGATTGTTATAATTCTGATTTTAGCTTGGTCGCTAGGTGTTATTAATAAAGACTTAGGAGCTGACCAGTTTTTAATTGGATTTTTAAAAACTTTAGATATTAACTCTGGATTTATTCCAGCTATCGCTTTTATATTTGGTGCTGTTATCTCCTTTTCAACTGGTAGTTCTTGGGGAACATACAGTATTATGGTACCACTAGTTATACCTATGGCTGTAACTTTTAATGCTCCACTTTATGTGACAATTGGAGCTATACTTTCAGGTGGACTTTTTGGAGACCATGTTTCACCAATTTCAGATACAACTATACTATCATCAGCAGGAGCTGGATGTGACCATATAAATCACGTAAAAACTCAAACTCCATATGCTGTAGTAAACGCTATTTTAGCTATATCTGTATTCTTGATTGGTGGATTTACACAAAATAGTTCGTTAATCCTTTTTGCAATAGCTATTCAAATTGCAATTTTAATAGGAATAAAAATCTTTACTAAAAACAGATTCTATAAAGGAGATGAGCAATGCAGTACTTTTCAGGAAGATTTAAAGAAGCAGCAAGTGAACTAATCCTAGATTTTCACTCCTCTATTCACTTTGATCAACGACTATATAGATACGACATTATGGGTAGTATCGCTCATGTGAGAGGGCTTTCTAAAATGGAGATCATTTCAAAAGAGGATGGGGGCCTCATTGAAAAAACACTTTTAGAGATTCTAGAGGATATTGAAAATGGAAAGATTACCTTCTCTACAACCTACGAAGATATTCATATGAATATTGAAAAAATTCTTATTGATAGAATTGGTGATGTGGGGAAAAAACTTCACACTGGACGTAGTAGAAACGACCAAGTAGCTGTAGATATGAGACTTTTTACAAAGGATGAAGTAAAAAAAATCCAGTCCTATTTAATTGAACTAATTGAGGTTACTACTAACTTAGGAAAAGAGCATTTAGAAACATATATGCCTGGGTTTACTCACCTTCAAAAGGCTCAACCAATATCATTTGGACACTATATGTTTGCATACTCTGAGATGTTTAAAAGAGACTTTATCCGTTTAAACAACGCCTTTGAGTTACTTGATTACTCACCTCTTGGATGTGCAGCTTTAGCTGGTACAACTTATCCAATAGATAGAGAGTTCACTGCTCACACTTTAGGATTTAAAGGACCTACTTTAAACTCTTTAGATGGTGT
This sequence comes from Cetobacterium sp. NK01, assembly GCF_024506395.1. Classification (NCBI taxonomy): domain Bacteria; kingdom Fusobacteriati; phylum Fusobacteriota; class Fusobacteriia; order Fusobacteriales; family Fusobacteriaceae; genus Cetobacterium; species Cetobacterium sp. NK01. The sequence continues at coordinate 1,177,425 of NZ_JANIBO010000001.1, read as the reverse complement.
TAGTGATAGAGACTACTTAATTGAGATTCTGTCTGCACTTTCAATTGTTATGATGCACCTTTCAAGGTTCTCTGAAGAGATTATAATCTATACTTCAAATGACTTTGGATACATTGAATTAAGTGATGCTTTTTCAACTGGAAGTAGCATAATGCCACAGAAAAAAAATCCTGATGCAGCTGAACTAGTTAGGGGGAAAACTGGTAGAGTTTATGGGAATTTAATGGCACTTTTAACAACTATGAAGGGGATTCCTTTAGCGTACAATAAGGACATGCAAGAGGATAAAGAGGTTTTCTTTGACGCTGTTGATACTGTGAAGGGATGTTTACAGGTATTTGTTGGGATGGTTAAAACGTTAAAAGTAAAAAATGAGGTTTTACTTTTAGCTTGTAACGATGGTTTTATCAATGCCACTGACGTTGCAGACTACCTAACTGTTAGGGGAATGAGCTTTAGAGAAGCTTACAAAATAACTGGGGAAATTGTTAGTTACTGTATTGATAATGGGTTGAATTTAGAAACTCTACCACTTGAGAAATACAGAGAGTTTTCATATATTTTTAACGGGGATATATATGAAACAATAGCTATTAAAAATTGTGTTGAAAAAAGAAAGTCCTTAGGTGGACCAAGTAAAGAGAGTTTACTCTCTCACTTAGAAAGATTAAATGAATTTTTGGATGGGGCCAAAATAGATCTTATTAACTATAGATTAAACGATATAATGTAATAATAAAAAAGGTATACTAGGGAGTATACCTTTTTATAATTTCGCTAACTTCTCTACAGTTGGAATATCTGTTGGGACCCAATTTAAGGTCATCAATAGCTCTTTTCTCATCCACTTAAACTCTTGGTGTTCTACTAATTTAAACTCTGAGAAATCTAAAACTGTACAGTTATACGTAGATAATTTTATAACAAACTCTTCATACTCTTTTTGAACTTCATCAAAAATTTTATCAGCTCTTATATCTATATTTAGTTCCTCTTTAATCTCTCTTTCCAAAGCTCTTTTAGGATCCTCTCCCTCTTCAATCTTACCACCTGGAAACTCCCACATCCCTGGGAAAGTTTTATCCTTTGGCCTCATAGCACAAAATATATCACCATTTGGATTTTCTAAAATAGCTCCTACTACTTCAATAATTTTTTTCATTAATTTCTCCTACTTCTAATAAACTTATCTCTATAGTTTATCACTTTCTAATAAAGCTGTAAACTCCCTTATATCATTCATTAAGTTTATATTAGGATTGCACTTTAAGACCATACCATCTAAATACATAAGACTCTTTATTATGTGAAACATTCCCTCTTCAAATTCCATTCCAGAGTTTATAGCTAATTTTATTGTTTCCATCATACGTCTTGTTAAGCTAACTTGAGATACTGTGGAATTTTTAAAATCACTGTAAAGTTCTTTAAAATCTTTTTTAAATTTTAAATACTTCTCATCTACTAACTCTTTCTCTGACATCTCATTTAAATAAAAAACTGCCTTGTCATAATCATATCTACATAGGTAATAAAAAAACCAAAATAGTCCCACTCTTAATTTGTTTTTTACCCTTCCTATAGTTGAGCAATCTATAAGATTTATACAACCCTTTGGATCTAAAATTATATTTCCAGGATGGAGATCCCCATGAAAAACTCCTAGTTTAAACATATAGAAACTATGGTATTTAAATACTTTTAAAAGATCCTCATATTTTAGTTCGCCATTTTTTAATAGAGTGTTAAAACTTTTTCCCTCTATATATTTTGATACTGCTACTTTTTCAGTGCATAAATTATCTATAAATTCTGAAAATTTTAATTCTTCTAAATCAAATCTCTTTTCATTTTCTTTTTTTAATCTCTCAAAGTATTTTGCTCCTTCTACCTCATTTTTAAAATCTAATTCTCGCAAAGTAGACTCCTCAATATTATTTAAAACTTCTAGTGGATTAAATATTTTTTTTAACTTAGGATAAAAAAAGAGTAAAGTATTTATTACTTTTCTGGCGTTTACTATATCTTCTAAAAATTTTTTCTTAAAATCCTCTCTCCTTATTTTTATAGCAACCTTTTCACTTTTATTCTCATTATTTCTTAAATATCCTAAATGAACTTGTCCTATTGATGCTGAGGCAAAAGGCATCTTTTCATAGGATTTCATAGATGTCAATATCCACATGTCGCCACCTATAATATCATCTATATCCTGTTTTTGTGCTTCATAACTATATTCATAAAGTTTCGCTAGATAAACACATGTTGATTCATCTATAAAATCCGCTCTCAAAGCATAATATTGAGCAATTTTTACCGCTAAAAGCCCCATCTTCTCTATCTCTTCTAAAGGTGGCGGGGAGTTTGTATGAATTTTATATATCAGTTTCATCAGTTTTAATTTTTTCATAGCTACCTCCTTAAACTTTATATATTTATACTAAAAAAGAGAGGCTATACCTCTCTTTCCATTAAAATATTATCTAACTAACCATCCACCATCTATAGCTAGAATATGTCCATTTACATAATCTGCTGCTTTTGACGATAAGAATATTGCTCCTCCTACTAGGTCTGATGTTTGTCCCCATCTTGCTGATGGTATTCTTCCTAATATCTCGGCATTTCTTTTCTCGTCAGCTCTAATTGGTGCTGTATTTGCTGTTTCTATATATCCTGGTGCTATTGCATTTACTTGAATATTATCTGCTGCTAACTCATTTGCAAAAGCTTTTGTAAGCCCTGCTACTCCATGCTTACTTGCTGTGTACGATGGTACAAACTTTCCACCTTGGAATGATAACATTGACGCTATGTTTATTATCTTTCCTCCACCTTGCTTTTTCATCTCGATTGCTGCAGTCTTACTTAAATAGTATATTGAAGATAGATTTAAGTCAATAACTGATTTCCAATCTTCATTGCTTCCCTCTAAAATTGGTGATCTTTTTATTGTTCCTGCGTTATTCACTAAGATATCTATTCTTCCAAAAGCTTCCATGCATTTTCCTACAGCTTGCATAGCTATATGCTCTTTCGATAAATCTCCAGTTGCATAAGCAATTTTTCTTCCTAAAGCTTCTACCTCTTTTATCATATTTTCCATGTTATCATCATTATATGTAAAGATAAATAAATCAGCCCCCGCTTTTGCAAGCCCCATTGCAAGAGCATTTCCTATTCCTACGTTTCCACCAGTTACCATTGCAACTTTTCCCTCTAAATTAAACATATTTAACATAGTTTCCTCCTAATTATTTTAACTGATCCATTGGAACGTGGTCCATATCAGTAAACGTTTGATTCTCCCCAGCCATTCCCCAGATAAATGTATAGTTTTTAGTTCCTACACCTGAGTGAATTGACCATGATGGAGATATTACAGCTTGCTCATTAGCCATTACAATGTGACGAGTCTCTTGAGGTTGTCCCATCAAATGGAATACTCTTGAATTTTCATCCATATCGAAATAGAAATAAACCTCCATTCTTCTTTCATGAGTATGTGTTGGCATAGTGTTCCACATATTATTTGGATCTAGCTCTGTCATCCCCATTACAAGTTGACATGATTTACAAACTGCAGGGTGAACATATTGAAATATAGTTCTTTTGTTTGAATTCTCTAAATCTCCCAAGTTAACTTTATTAGCTGTTGTTCTATCAATTTTTACAGTTGGATATCCCACATGTGCTGGTGATGAATTTATATAAAATTTAGCTGGTTTATCTTTAGAGTTTGATATAAATACTAACTCTTTATTTCCCATTCCAACGTATAATCCATCTTTAGCTTCCATATCATATTCTGTTCCATCAATGATTACTTTTCCTGCACCACCAACATTTATAATTCCAAGTTCTCTTCTCTCTAAGAAAAACTCAGATCCTAACTCTTTACATCCTGCTAGTTTTACCTCTTCTTCAACTGGCATAATTCCACCAGCTATAACTCTATCTACATGAGAATAAATTAAATTAACCTCATCAGCAAGGAAAACTGTTTCCATTAAATAATGCTTTCTTAACTCCTCTGTTGTATAGTGCTTTGAATCATCTGGATGATTTGCATATCTTATATCTAATCTCATTTTTACACTCCCTATTTTTTATTATTTTATAAGTCCGAATAAATCTGGTAACCACATAGATAACTGCGGAATAAATATTACTAAAATTAATATAATCATTGTCACCACATAAAATGGTAATAAAGTTTTAAAGACCTGCTCTATTGTTACATCCCCAACCTTACATCCTGTAAATAATATTGGTCCTACTGGTGGTGTAATTGTTCCAATACATAGATTAAATACTATCATTATTCCAAAATGTATTGTACTCATTCCAAAACTTTGAGCTATTGGTAGAAATATTGGTGTAAATATCAATACAGCTGGTGTTGGATCCATGAAAGTTCCTATTATAAGCATTAATACATTCATTATTATCAAAATAATAGCATAACTATCTGTTATCCCTAAAATTGACTTAGCTATAATTTGAGGAATATTTGTAAAAGCCATTACCCATGACATTATTGAAGAAACTCCAATCATAAATATAACTATAGCTGTCATTTGAGCTGAAGAAAATAGAATTTTAGGCAATTCTCTAATACTCATCTCTTTATATATCAATGATAATCCCAAAGAATAAACAACAGCTATTGCTGATCCTTCTGTTGCAGTAAAAATACCTTTTAAAATTCCACCTATTACTATTACAACTAATAGTAAACTTGGAATGGCATCTAAAACAACTTTTATTTTTTGATTTAAAGTAGTTTTCTCTTTAGATACATATCCATTTTTCTTTGCCATTATTGCCGATAAAATCATAACTCCCATTCCCCACAGAATTCCTGGTATATATCCTGCTATAAATAGAGCTGATATTGAAACACTACCTGCTACTGTTGAATACACAATTAGAGTATTACTTGGAGGAATTAACATCCCTGTTGGTGCTGAAGCTATATTTACTGCTGCACTAAACTCTGGGCTATACCCCTCTCTTTTTTCTATTGGACCTATTGTTCCTCCTACTGCAGCTGCAGCTGCTACTCCTGATCCACTAATAGCTCCAAATAGCATATTTGCTACTACATTGGATTGTGCTAAAGATCCAGGCAGTCTTCCACCTATTAATTTTGCACAATTTATTAAACGAATAGCTATTCCTCCGTTATTCATTATATTTCCAGCCAGAATAAAAAACGGAATTGCTACTAATGAAAACGAGTTAGTTCCTATGAAAATTCTTTGAGCTGATGTTACCATAGATCCTTCAAAAGGAAGTATTGTTAACATAGATATAGTTGATGCAAAACCTATACTAACACTTATTGGAACTCCTATTGTCAATAATATAGGAAGTGACATAAACATTATTAATCCTGTTTGTAGTGCTAAATTCATTTTAACTCTCCCTTTTTATAGTATTTATTATTTTCTTTATATTAAGAATTGAATAAAATAATATAAACACCCCACTTATAGGGATAGCTGCATATACAACACCTATTGGTATTCTAAGTGCGGCATCAAACTGGACCATCTGTTTAATCACTGATAAATATCCCCCTATAACCAATACTCCAAAGGTAAAAATAAATATTATTCCCTCTTGTAAAATATCACAAATTATTCCTATTTTTTGAGGCAATTTATCTCTTACAAAAGTTATTTGCATATGTTCACGTCTTCCAAATATATAAGCTGCTCCAAATAAAACTAGCCATATAAATAGATATTGACATAGTTGTTCTGTCACTGCACTTGGATTATTAAAAACATATCTTGTTATAACTTGCCAAGTTACTAAAGTTGTCATAACTGCCATTAAAACTATACAGAATATCTCAATTATTTTATCTAAACCATTTCTTAAAGTTTCCATCCTTGTTCTCCTATTAAAATTTTATTGAGCTAAAGATCTAATATCATCATATATTTTTTTAGTTACTTCAGATGAATTTTTAACATTCTCTTGTAATGGTTTTATATTTTCCTGGAATGGCTTTATTGATAACTCAATAAATTGAGCTCCATTTTCTTGAGCTAATTTTTTAGCTGCCTCTACATTTTCTGCCCAAGCTTTGAACTCTAAATCTACAGATTCTTTAACTAACTTATCAAAAATATCCTTATTTTCTTTTGTCATTCCATTGTAAACTTTATCATTTATAATTATTAAGTCTGGTACCATTAAGTGATTTGTGTAAGAGAAATACTTTGCAACTTCATAGTGTTTTAAGTCTGCATAAGTTACCTCATTATTTTCTCCACCTTCTAAAACACCTTGCTGAATAGCAGTGTAAACCTCTCCTTGAGCCATTGGAGTTCCAACTCCTCCCATTAAATCAACCATTTTCTTCATTGTATCAGACTGCATTACTCTAACTTTATATCCCTTTAAATCCTCTGGTTTTTCTATTGGTTTATTTGTATATATCGATCTTGCTCCTGCTGTATAAGCTCCAACTACTTCAAAACCATTTTTGCTAACTGATTTAAACAGTTCATCTAATTTTCCAGATAAAAATACATTTTTTTGATGATCAATACTATCATAGATATAAGGTAGTCCTATTACAGCAAAATCTTTATTAAAATTTTCAACAACAGGATTTCCAACTACAGCCATTTGAATAACACCATTTTGTACAAGCTCAGTAGCTGCTCTTTGATCTCCTAAAAGAGCATTTGGTGAAATTTCTACTTTATATTGACCATTTGTCTCTTTATCTAATTTATCTCCAAAATCTTTTAATGCTTTATATTGTGGATGAGATTCCGATTGATTAAAAGCTACTTTTAATGTTGTTGATCCTGTTGTTTTTGCATCTTTATCTCCAGAGCATCCCATTAAAACTCCTGTAAATACAACACCTAATCCTAAATTTACTAATTTTTTCATAATTATACACCCCTTCTTTTTATCTTTTTATCTTTTATTAAAATAATTTTCAAATTCCCCATGTATTAAATTTTGTAATCTATTTATTCCACTAAAAAGATGTTCTGATATTATCTCTTCTATTTTATCTGTATTTTTTTCTTTTATAACCTCTACTAACATTTTATGATCCTCATAGATTGCTTTAAAATTTTTAACTTCTAATATATCTAGCATCTTAAATCTCTTATAGTGAATCTGAGCCTTTTCTATCTGCTCCCAAATAAATATATTTTTTGTTAATTCATACCATAATTTATGTAACTGGCAATCTAGATCATAGAACTCTTTTGTTTCAAACTCTCTTTTTAAAAGAAGCTCTTGAAGTTTAAGATTATACTCCATATCTGCAATAAATTTATCATCTATTAATCTCACTGCATCTTTTATTATTTGCTTTTCTAAAACTATTCTCATATAAATACTTTGTTTTATGATATCCATATCTAATAGACTTACATAACTTGATTTAAATGGAACACTTTCAATAAGTCCTGTTGATGAAAGTTTATTCAATATATCTCTACTTGGTGTTCTTGAAACTCCATAAATATTACTTATCTCTTGCTCTGTTATTGTTTGACCTGGTTTATATTCTAAATTCATTATTTTTTCTTTTAGATCTTCATATATATTTTCTGTATTATTTTTTACTGACATGTCTACCTCTCTTTGTATACTTTTTCTAAGATTGTATACGATTTTTAATTTAGTATACAATCTGATTTTTATTTTGTCAAATTTTTATTTTATTTTTTTGTATTTTAAGTGATTTATTATATTTTTTTTATTTCATTATGTATGTTTTCTAAACCTTTTTATAGTAAAATAAAAAAAACCTCTAAGTTAAACTTAGAGGTTTTAATTCTACCATTTAGTTGCTGTGTAATCTCCTGTTTTTGAGTTCTTAACAACATTTATGTATACTACTTTTCCAGAACTTTGATCAATATAATCAGAAATTCCTGAAATTAGATATCGATAATCTTGATTTAAATCTGGTGTTTCAGCTTGTACATGACCTTTTACTTGCCACACTGGAATACTATTTGCATAAGCTGACAAGCTTAATGCTTTTACAAAATAATTTACAAATTGAGTATTATCACTGTACCATGCCTCTTCAAACATTCCATTGTGAACTCCACCATATGTTTGTTCTACTCCCCACCATTCATTTACTGGAGCTGGGAAGCTTTCCTCTGTTGTAAATGGACCTGTAACAGTATAGTCATAAACTATATTATAATTTGCTCCTTTATTTACAAAGGTTCTTGTATATCCTTTTGATGCTAACATATTTTGTAGTGAGTTTTCAAAAGTTTGTTTTTGTAATCCTGCTTCTGGTCCCTTAGATGAAAGATAGTATGTCCCCGCTGGTACCATCTTTGGTGCAAATGAATCCACAGCTACCATATGTCCATCAATTAAAGATGTACAACCCTGAAACATAAGTAAAGCTAGTGGTGATAGATAGGCTAACTTTTTAAACATAATAAAATCCTCCTTAAACTTATCATCTTTAACTAACTTTACTTAAATATTTTTGCTCTTCCTTTATTTTAATCTCTCTTTATTTTCTTTAGAAAACATATCCTATATGAACTTGGAATAAAGTTTCGTTATTTAACACATTATTAGATATAGAAAAATCCATTGGTCCTAAGAATGTATCCCATCCAATTCCTACTCCATATCCCTCTTTTCTCATATCCCAAATACCTTTTTCGCTTTCAAATCCAGAATAGTAATTATATGTTCCTATATTATAGTTCAAGCTTAAGTATAAATTTGTAAATACTGTATATTGTAATCCTGCTCCTCCTAGGAAGAAGTTATCTGTATAAACAGATGAAATTGGTAATCCTACAAAAGAGTAGTTTCTTCTCAATGGATTACTTCTTAATCCTCCTAAATTAAATAACTCTGAAAGTGGTGTATTTTCAGCGTTATACATCTGTCCTCCACTTAAGTTAACATTTAAAGACCAACTATTCCCTATTGGGAAATACTTTGTAGCCATTGCTGAATATCCTTCAAAAGAGTTTCCTTCTTTTGCATTAGTTTCAGAGAACACTTGTAATAATCCTTGCCCACCTTTAGTTGCATACTCTGATTGATTCATTGTATCGTAATAGAAACTAAATGTATTTGTGAAGTATGATCCATCCTTTTTAAAGAATGAGAAGTTTTTAATTTTCTCTCCTGAAGAGTAATTTGTTTCCATATTTTTATAGCTCAATGTATATCCTGCTATTATATCGTTAAATATTGTTGTTCCTACTGATAGATTTGTCTCAAAAGTATTATTTTCATATGTTGAAACATTATCTCCACCCTTATATAGGAATATTGGGTTTAATCCATATCCAATCTCTGCTGATACAAGTAACTTATGATCCCAAACATTATACTGTGTTGTATCTGTTAGTGATACTTTTGGATATTTTGAAAGTTCTGTTTTTAAAGTGTAATTTTTCTGAGATAGATTAAACTTATTGAAAACAGGAACCTCTGCTACAGCTTCTAATCCTGCACCATAGTTAGACACATAGAATAGTCCAGCTTTTAGCTTTGTTTCTAACTTTTCTCTCACTGTAAAATTCACTGTATCTCCGTCTACAGTGTAGAAAACTCTATCTACATAATTTTTAGCAAATATCTTTTCTGCCCAAAGATTTAACTCTTTTACTGTTAGCTCTCCCTCTTTAGGTCTTAATTTTTCAACCTCTTTTGCAGTTAATAGATCATTTCCACTTAATTTAACATTTGCTATATTAAACTCTCTATTTCTCATCTTCTCTTTCTTTAAATTAATCTCATTATATCTAGCTTTATCTGTTAGTTTTGACAGTGCATAATCAACTTTTTCAGAAGCGATTTGTCCCTCTTCAACTAATTTTGGTAAATTATCAAAATCTAAAGTACTATGTTTTTTTACATCTGGAGTTATTAAAATATCTGGGTAATGAGTTTGAATCTCAGTACTCTTATCTCCATTATATGTTGATAACTTATCAAGTATCTGAATTATATTTGAGTTATCTGTTATAACAATAGGTTCTGCTGCTATATCTACACCTATAACTATATCTGCACCCATATTTATAGCTTGTAAAACTGGGAAGTTATCTGCTACTCCTCCATCTACATAGTAGTTATCTCCCTCTCTTATTGGATCTAAGAAAGTTGGAATTGCCATACTTTTTAAAGTTGCTAATGCTAAGTCACCACTATTTATCTCAACTGATTCTCCTGTTTGAAGATTTGTAGTCATAGCTCTAAATGGTATTGGGAAATCTTTAAACTCTGTTACATTTTCTGCTCTTGCAAAGATTTTCTTTAGCTCTAAATAGATATACTCTCCATTTAAAACCCCCATTGGTAGAGATAGATTGAAATTTTTTGTCAAAGCTATATTCAGTGGATACTTATTAGACTGAGTCTTTTGAACAATTCCTTCTAAGTCTCTACTAGAGCTATTTTTAAACAGATCATAAAACTGTATATCTGTTACCACCTTTTCAATTTCATCTGGAGTATATCCCACAGAGTACATCGCTGCTATGATACTTCCAGCACTTGTTCCCACTATATAATCTATTGGAATTTGATATTTCTCCAGTGTTTTTAATACACCTATATGAGCAGCACCTTTAGCTCCTCCTCCACTTAAAACCAATCCAACTTTAGGTCTAGAAATATTTTGATTCTTTATAAAAGTTTGTTTTAAACTCTCTAAGTTTTTTCTTTTTAACTCCAGCTCCTGTATCTGTTTATCTATCTCTTTTATTTTTTCAGCAGCAGAGTTAACTCTATTTTCTGATTCTTCAGCTGCTAAAACAGATAAACAAAGCACAAAAAATAAAACTATTTTTCTTAGCCTTCCCATTTAATCCTCCCGTTTTTATTTAATCTTTTGATGAAAGTATTCCTGATCCAATTACAAGTCCTAATATGACATTTGTTAATACAATCCCAGTTATTATCTCTACAACAACTAAAAATTGAGCTAACATTGTAAGTGGATATACATCCCCGTAACCAACTGTTGTTATTGTTATAAAACTAAAGTATACGTGTTTAAAATAAAACTCCACCTGAGGTAACTCTCTAGTTATTCCGTTAAATACAGGTGTTGAACTAAATAAACTAAGTATAGTATACAAAAGTCCAAAGCTTATAGCAATAGTTATATAAGTAGTTATGACAACTATTACATCTGCTGGAACAACTTTTCTTCTACGTCTTAAAAAATCTGAAAAAACATATTTTAATATTATTATATGACACGCTATTAGTAGTATTATATTTATAAAAGATAACAAATAAAAAAAGTATCTTAAATCACTTGTTTCCTGCCTTAAATTTAATGAAAAATTTATAATAGGAACTAATATTAAATAATAAAAAATTAAAGCTGTAGCCTTTAATGGTCCATCTCTAAACAAAAAGTTTTTTTGTTTTAAAAAAACCATTGGTAAAATACTAAAATATATTTTTACAGAACTTAAAGCTATCTCTAAGTAATCTAACCTCTCCTTTTCAACTATTACATGGGCTACAATAGATAGTAGTACTGCAATTACCCCAGAGATTATTGCATTTTTCAGAAAATCATATATCTGCTCTTTTTTGTATAATCTCATCTTTCCTCCTGACTCTTTTTTAGAAATATACTTTAGAAAACTATTTTTCCCTTTTAATTTTTTCCAAAACTATTTTATATCATCTCTAACTTTTAAAGTCAATATTTTATACCCTTTCACTATTGAAATATACTACTACTTTCTAAGTACCTTTTTTCAAATGTATGCTTTTAAAAAAAAGTACCTAGATAAATCTAGGCACTATATGTTTTTATTCTATTTTCACAATCTTTACCACCTAAAAATTGACAAAGTTCAATAGTTTTAGGTTTATCAAAAATTATTCCCGGTGGTCCCATCTCAACTATTTTTCCACCACTTACAAAGATAACACAATCAGCTACACCCTTAGCAAACTCCATCTCATGAGTTACCAAAACCATATCTTTTTTATCTTTTCTTAGCTCTCCAATAGCCTCTAAAATCTCCTTTGTTAAAGCAGGATCTAAGGCTGAAGTGGGTTCATCTAAAAGTAAAAATTTAGGCTTTAATGCCATTGCTCTAACTATTGCAACTCTTTGTTGTTGTCCTCCTGAAAGTTGATGAGGATATTTATTTCTATGCTCAAATAATCCAAATCTTTTTAAAAGTTTTTCGGCTCTTTCAACGCTCTCATTTTTAGAAACTCCATGAACTTTTTCCAAAGGTAATATTATATTTTCTAAAGCTGTTAAATGAGGAAATAAATTAAAGGCTTGGAAGACTACTCCTATACCCTTTCTATACTCGTGAAGTTCCTCCTCCTCTTTAGGGATTCTCTCTCCACTAACAACTATTTCTCCTTCATCAGCTATTTCTAACCCTGCTAAAATTCTTAACAGCGTAGATTTACCTCCTCCAGACGGTCCTATTATTACAATTGAGTGTATCTGTTTTAAATCTAAATTAAGTCCATTTAAAACTACCTGTTCTCCAAAATTTTTATGTAAATTTTCTATTTTAATTTCCATAACTATACCTCCTCTCTAAATATTTAGAGAGATGGGAGATTGGATAAGTCAATATCAAATAACCCACTGCTAGAATACAGTAGTTCTCTATTGGAGAAAAAGTTAGAGAATCCACCTCCTGCACATTTTTTGTAAACTCGTTTACTGCTATTATTGATAAAAGAGAGGAATCTTTTATCAAGCTAGCAAACTGCCCTGCAAGTGGTGGCATAACTCTTTTTATAACTTGAGGTAGAACTATATATCTGTACGTTTGAAATTTTGTAAAAGCAAGAGATCTTGCTGTTTCTATCTGAGTTTTATTTATACTTTCTATTCCTGCACGAATAATCTCAGAAACATAAGCTCCTGAAAATACTCCCATTATTAAAACTCCCATTAAATAACGATTTTCTATACCAAAAGCCGTTCCTATTACATAGTAAAATAGATATATCTGAACTATTAGTGGCGTTCCACGAATAACTTCAGTAAAGCCTTTAGCAAAATAGTAAGTTGGTAAAAAACTTCCTCTTTGACCTAAAACTAAAAGCCCACCTATTATAAAACTAGCTATTAGAGAAAAAATTGATATTACCAATGTCATGGTAAAACCAATCATAAATTTATATTTATACTTTTCAATTATTCCATCCCAATTGTATGGGTAGTCTAATCTACTGAAAGCATAATGAAAAACTCCTAAAACTATCACAGTTACTAAAACTATATTTATCCACTTTACAACTGGTGTTTCTTCTTGAGTTTTGGGTTTAAAAAATAAAGTTTTTAGTATACTCATATCATCTCCTAATCAAAGAAGAAAGGTACATTTTTCTCCTTGAAGAAAGCTCTCTCCTCACCTAAGTATTTATCAGCTAATTTATTAAATCCTCCATTAGCCTTATATTCCACTATAAATTCATCTATTTGAGCTCCTAAATCCTCCTCACCCTTTCTATATGCTACTGCCCAAGGTTGAGATTCATTTTCAAATTGAGCTAATAGTGGAGTTGTTGTTTCTGAGTTTCTTGTCCAGTTTCTATATATTGTCAATGGATCATATATAAAAGCATCTACTTTACCTTGAGAAACCTCTAATACACAAGCACTTTCTTTGTCAAAAACCATTATCTCAGCATTTGGAAAGTATTTTTCAGCCACAGTATGTCCACTTGTTCCCTTTTTTACTGCAACTTTCTTTCCTTTTTGATTTAAATCATTTGCATTTGCAATACCTGATTTATTATTAACTAACATTGCTAAATAACTTTTAGCATATGGTGTTGAAAAATTAACAGACTGCTTTCTCTCATCTGTTACAGACATTGATGATATTATTACATCTACTTTTTTAGTTTTCAAAGCTGGAATAAGACCACCATAAGCCATGTCCTCTATAATTACATCTCTTCCTAAGAACTCTCCTAAAGCATAGGCCATATCTACACTTATACCTGTAGGTTTTCCATTCTCATCTGACATTTCAAAGGGAGGGTATGCTAACTCCATTCCTACGATTAAAGGTTTTTCATTTGCAAAAACTAAACTTCCAAGAATCAATGTTATAAAAAGTATTATTTTCTTCATATTCTCCTCCATTGTATTTTAAAGTTTTTTATAGCTCTATTCTATTTTCGAATAAATCCAAGTTTTCCTCTAAAATTTTTAATTTAGTCCTACTTACAGATAAACAACCATCTCCAACAAAGGTTATTTTTTCATTTTTATAATCAATCTCTTTTATTAAATTTTTATTTATAAGAGTTCCTCTATCTACCCTTATGAAGCAATCTAAAATTTTCAGTTTATCTTCAACTTCTGAAAATCCTCTTTTTACTGAATAAATTTTCCCATCTCTTGTTGTTATCTCTGTTTTTCTAGTAAGTCTACAATAATCTAGATAGATAATATCTTTAATCTTTACAATAGCTCTATAAAAACTTTCATTTATTACAATCTCCTCTATATTTTTAGGGATTGCTTTTCTATTAAATAACTCATCTAAAGATTTTTCTATTTCAAAGTAATCATCTCTATACACACAATCATATATATCACGTCTTTTAAAATATTCTTTTATCCTTCTAAAGTCATCATCTCTAGAACATAATAACACAATGGGAATGTTTTTTCTACTAAAAAAGTGTATTTTATTGTTGTCTTTTTCGTATTTTAAATCTAAAATAACCGCATCGATACTTTCGATATCATATTTTATTAAGCTTTCTACTGAATAAAATTCAACCTCTAGAAGTTCGCTTAATATCTCTTGTAAATTTAAATCTATATTGACACCTATTTTTTTCAATTAAGTTCCTCCTGCAGTTTTTCAAATCTGTATCTACTAGCTATTAAGGATATCCGTTTAGAGATCTCCTCTAAATATCTTTTCTCCTCATAAACTAATTTTGTACCTCTATTGGCTATTAAAATAACCCCTATAAATGGATTTTTATTATATTTTAACCTCACTGCATAGTCATATTTTTTATTTAAAATATCATTTTTCTCTAATAACAGCTCATCTTCATCATATCCTCTATCTAATAAAAACTTCTTATAATCATCTCTTTGAATAAGGATTTTAGTTTCTACTTCACTTAACTCTAAATTTTTCTTTAACTCTTTTGAAAGCTGTTCTTTAAACTCCTTAGAGTTTTTAGTTAAATACATACGATTTATTAAATTTTCTATATAATATCTATCAACTTTTAAAGTTCCCTGTATAAAGTATGTATATAGATTTAAAGTTAAAAACGAAGCAATAACTCCTAAAGCTATCTCTACACTCTCTGTTATTACAAAAAATAAATATATATGTAAAAACATTTGAAAAATCTTTAAATTGAGTACTTTTACTTTTCCCATAGTATTTATATCTATTAAAAATATATACCAAAATACATACACAAACTCAAACATATTTAAATAATAAAAATATTTATTATTGTTTATAAAAAATTCCACTGTTAATGATAAAATTATAAAACTTGCAATTAATGCCAAGTTTTTCTTTTCTATCTGTTTTATTATCTGTTTTTTCTTAATTTTTATAGATTCTAAAAGAAACATAAAAAGTATTATAATTAATGCATCTATCCAAACATAGAAAAATATAGAAATTTTTAGAAAGCTGAAATAGTTAGTAGCTAAATAGTTTAAAATTTTAGAGTTTAAAATTGCACTAGTCATAACTACTTCCCCTATGTAGTACATTATAAATAATATCCATAAAAACATATTTATAGATTTATCATTTTTTATTTGGTAACTTTTATTTTTTACATAAATCAATAAGTATAACCCTAAAATGCTTGTTGTTACAAGATTAATTCTTGTTAAAATTACATTTGAGAAAAGTTCTGAATTAGTTAAAAGAATTTTTAAGCAAAGGAAGAATATTGGAAAAATAATCTCTTTTTTTCTTACAATCTCTTTTTTGAAGTTGTATAAAAGTCTCAAATTAAATAGTAGAAATGCTCCAGTTAAAACATTTAAAAATATATTATTTTTTCTTAAATCTATTTTAGGAATATATTTTAGTCCAATTATTAAAGGTTCATCCTTCTTTTTTTCTGTTAAAATCTCTTGTGCAGGATAATTTTTCTCTTTAATTTTAACTAAATATTCTCCTGATTCACTATTTATATTCATATAATCATTTAAATAGACAAAAATAGGAACCTTTTTTAATACCCCTCCCTCTTTTTTATATAGTAACACTTTCTCTTGATTCGTATTAAATATATCTATACTCTCCCTATTAGTTGTTATAGATATATAGTTATTACTATCTTTTGACAAGTATAACAAAGCTGAAAAAACTGTTAGAAATATAGCTATATATATTCCCATTCTGCTTTTTATATTCATTCCCCCTCCTAATTTTATTTATTATTTATATATTATATCATTTTCTGATTTAATATTTAATATTTTAAAAAATAAAAAAAACCCTCATTTCTGAGGGCTTTTTTATCTATTTCTAGATGTCGGGGCACTTCAAACTTTAACACAACGTTAACGTTTCAAGGGTAAGTTTCCTTACAGTGTAAATTATACACCTTTTTTACTTTTTTTAAAGTGCCTAAGAACATTCACTGCATTTCTGTACACAATTGTTTTAATTTTAAGAACATTATTAACTATTTTAGATCTCTTCTCCACATCTTTTTAAAAGAGCTTCCCATCTTCTATCCACTTCATTTTGCATCTCCTCTATTAGATGCTCATTTCCAGGTTTGAATAGATGAGCAAATCTTCCTTGATCTTTTATAAACTCTGTAATTGGAAGTTTATTTTTAGGTCTATAAGATAGTTTCCATTCTCCATTTATAACTTCAAATAGTGGCCAATAGCAAGTTTCAACTGCTAATTTGCACATCTCCATAAGTTTTTCTGTAGAGTATCTCCATCCTCTTGGGCATGGTGCTAAAACATTTAAAAATGCTGCTCCCTCTGTATAGATAGCTTTTTCTGACTTTTCATGTAAATCTTTCATATTTCCTAAGAATGTTGTTTGAGCAACATATGGAATATTGTGATCAGCAATAATAGCTGTTAAATCTTTTCTACTTTGAACTTTACCGTTACTCTCTTTACCAATTGGTGAAGTTGTTGTATCAGCAAATCTTGGAGTAGCAGATGATCTTTGAATCCCTGTATTCATATATGCTCCGTTGTCATAGCATACATAAACCATATCATGCCCTCTCTCCATAGCTCCAGAAAGTGATTGGAATCCTATATCATAAGTTCCTCCATCTCCTCCAAAAGCTATAAATTTATATGTATCATCAATTTTTCCACGTCTTTTTAAAGCGTTATAAGCTCCCTCTACTCCACTTAAAGTAGCTCCTGCATTTTCAAAAGCACTATGGATAAACGAATCTTTCCAAGCTGTATATGGATACATAAATGTTGAAACTTCTAAACATCCAGTGGCATTTGCAATAACTGCCTTATCCTCTACTTTTAAAGCTCTTAAAACTCCTCTTACTGCAACTCCTGCTCCACATCCAGCACAAAGTCTATGTCCTCCAGTTAATCTTTCTGGTTTATTCATTTCCTCTTTAAAATTATATGCCATCTTACTACCCCCTTACTCCTAAGTGTCTGTAAACTCTACCAACTTCGAAATCATCTGTATGTGCTAAAAGCAGTTCTGGGTTGTAAGCTATCTCCACTTGATCCTCTATAAGTTGCTTTGCGTGTGCCTCATAAAGAAGTTCATTAAATACTCCTTTTATAGTATCTACAGTTACATCTCTTCCACCTAATCCATAAACATAGTTAAACATCTCTGGTCTATCGTGTGAGTCATAAAGCGCTGATCTAACCTCAGCAAAAAGTGGTCCACCTGCTCCTGAGAATCCTTCACACTTATCCATTACTCCAACAACTTTTATTCCTGTTAAAGTTTGTTTTAATTCATTAAATGGGAATGGTCTAAACACTCTAATCTTAATAAGTCCAACTTTCTTCCCCTCTGCTCTTAACTCATCTACAGCTTCTTTTGCTGTTCCTGCAGTTGAGTTTATAACAACTATAGCTACATCTGCATCTTGCATTTTATACTCTTCAAAGAATGAATACTTTCTTCCAGTTAATTTTTCAAAATCTTTTGCTACCTCTTTTATAACTTGTCTTGCACTTGTCATTGCATGAGCTTGCTGAACTTTGTGCTCCATATAGAAGTTTGCTGTATCATATGGTCCATGAGCTATTGGTCTAGCTGAGTTTAACAGGTAATCCTCAGGATTATACTCCCCTACAAAAGCTTTTACTTTCTCATCCTCTAAAAGCTCTATATTTTCAACAGCGTGAGATGTTATAAATCCATCTTGGCAAACCATTGCTGGTAGCATAACTCTTGGATCTTCAGCTATTTTTACAGCTTGTATATAGTTGTCATATGCTTCTTGATTTGTTTCACTGTATATTTGAATCCAACCAGTATCTCTTGCACCCATTGAATCACTGTGATCAGCATTTATGTTGATAGGTCCTGTTAGTGCTCTATTTATAAGTGCCATAGTTATAGGTAATCTCATTGATGAAGCTACATAAAGCATCTCCCACATTAAAGCAAGTCCACATGACGAAGTTGCAGTCATAGTTCTAGCTCCTGCTGCTTGAGCTCCAATTGCTGCTGACATTGCACTGTGCTCTGATTCCACTGGAATAAACTCTGTATTTACATTTCCATCAGCTACATACTTAGAGAAGTACTGCGGTACCTCAGTTGATGGTGTAATTGGAAACGCTGGCATTACATCTGGATTTATCTGTCTCATGGCTGTAGCTACAGCTTCGTTTCCTGACATTCTCTCTCTTATACTCATTTTCCTCTCTCCTCCTAAGCCTTTGTAAACTCTATCGCTTTAAATGGACATACTGCAAAACAAACTCCACACCCTTTGCAGTGATCCTGATCAAAATCTAATCTTTTTCCATCTTTAACTGGAATAGCTGAATCTGGACATACTGGAATACAAAGTAAGCACTGCTTACAGTTCTCCTCTATGAAATCAACTTTCATAGTTCTCCAATCACCAGTTTTAAAGTTTTCTGCACTTCCAGCTTCGTATACTACTCCACCAGGAGTTATCTCTTGCCAAGTTATAGTTTCATCTATTATTCTTCCATTTTTATTTTTCATTATCCTTCCACCTCATCCATTGAACGCTTTAACGCACACATATTCCCCTCTAAAACTTGAGGTTTAGTACTAAATTTATGCTTAAATGATTCTTCCATATTTTTTATAAATTCATCTTCTGGAATAAGTCCACTTACTTTTACAACTGCTCCAAGCATTGGTGTATTTGGGAAGTATTTTCCTAAACACTCCTCAGATATTTTTCTTGCATTACATGTATAAAGTCTTCCTGTATATCCTCTTAATTCAGCTCTTAACTCTTCAGGAGTTCTCTCACTATTTACAATTATAGCTCCTCCATCTTTTAATCCTTTTTCAACTTCAATAGCTTTAATTAAAGTTTCATCTACCACAACTACAAAGTTTGGCTCATAAATATTTGAGTGAACTCTAATAGGCTCATCTCCTATACGGTTATAAGCTGTTATTGGAGCTCCCATTCTCTCTGGTCCATACTCAGGGAATCCTTGAACATACATTCCACTACTAAATGCTACATCTGCTAATAGAAGAGAAGCTGTCTTTGCACCTTGTCCACCTCTACCATGCCATCTGATTTCTACCATTTTACTCATGATCTACCATCCTTTTTTAAATTTTACTTAGATAACGATATATTGTTGATTCAGAAACATTTAAAGCTTCTGAGACCTCTAAAACTCCACCTCTTAAATCAAATATCCCCTTTTGGTGAAGCTTTTTTATAACATTAAGCTTCTCCTCCCCCTCTATCTCTTTCCAAGATACTCTACCTTTTAAAATCTCTAGTAAAGCCTTGTTTATCATCTCTTTTATAGAGTTTGGAAAATCTACTTCTGTTACTACCTCTTTTTCATCCTTTAAATTTAAACCAAAATTTGCCATACTTTCCATTTGATAAGCTATGTTTAAATAACTACTTACATCTACATTCACACATATCATTCCAATAATATTCCCATCTATATTTTTTATAAAAAATGTTGAAGATCTAAGAATTTTTCCTCCAACAACACCTTTTGAATTTGTTATAAACTCCTTATCATCGTAAAGTCTTTCTTTTAAAATTTTTAGTCCAAATTCACTCATAGGAGAACCTATCTCTCTACCACTCACATGGTTGTTGTATATCTCAATACTTGAACAACTCACATCTCTTAAATCATGAAGCACTACCTCTACGTTTTCTCCATAACACTTAGACATAAATCTCGCCACTTTTCTATACTCCTCTAAGATCTCTAAGTCTCCTTTCAACTCCATCCCCTCCCTTACCAATACAGGTATATACCTCACTCATTTCAAAAAGTCAAATTTTTTTCTTATAATAAGAATTTTTTTCCCATCTGTCTTATTCAATAAAAAAAGGGAGTTTCCTCCCTTAATTTGCAAGCAATCCTATTTTTAACATAAATAATCCAACTGCGTATATCATTGGAAATGCAACTATACTTCTTAAGAAAAATATCTTCATTACATCAAAAAAATTAAACCCTATTTTTGAGTTCATAAGAATAATTCCTGTTTCGCTAAAATATATTAACTGGGAAAATGTAAGTCCTCCTATTACAAATCTAGCTAACTCACTTGGACAATCCTTAATAAAAACAGCTGGTAACCACATATCTGTAATTCCTATTATCATTGATGGTGCCATATATTGAGCTATCTCTTTTTCAAATCCAATAAACTCTAAAAATGGTATCATTGGAGCTGTTATAACTTGAAAAACCGTTGTCTTTTCAGCAAGAACTAGTCCTATTGTTCCAACTAACATTATTACTGGAGTAAAGGTTACATATATTGTCAAAACTTTTATAAAAGAGTCTTTTAAAACTTTTGTAGCCTTTGTTTTTCCTGCTACATCTGAAGCTAACCTTAAAGCGTAGCTCATACTTGTGTCTCTTTCATTTGGTGCTTCGCCCTCTTTATAGTAATCATCTTTAAATTTTTTCAGTGGAAGTCTTGAAATTACAACTCCTGTTAAAATTGTACAAACTACAATAGAACCATAAAAATATCCAAATATATGTGATAATCTTAATAAATCTGCCATCATTATAGCAAAAGATATTCCAACTAAAGAGAATGATGTAGCTATAATAGCCGCCTCTTTTTGTGTGTAATATCCCTTTTCGTACTGTTGATCTGTAACCACAATTCCAATAGTTCCATCTCCTACAAAAGATGCCAATGCATCTATTGCAGCATATCCTGGAACTCTAAAAAGTTTTCTCATATATGGAGCTATTAAAGTTCCAATAAATTCAACAAGTCCAAAGGATGTTAAAAGAGGTATTAGCATAACTTCTAATAAAAATGTTACTAATATTGTTGGAAGTAACTCATCTATCATCATAAGACCTGTTCCCTCATCAGCCACAACCTCTCCTATAACAGTTGGCATAAAATTATATGCTATTAATATCAATGATGATGCTCCAATTATTCTAACAGCTGATACAAATTTACTACCTATAAAAAATTCGTCTAAAACTCTATCATTAAAAGTTTTTTTCTTTATTCCTAAAATAGTTCCAAAGATGGTGACAGCAGCAAATCCTATCATTAAGGATTTAATTACTCCCACATATCCATTAACTATGTAACTTTTTATGTGTCCTAAAAGCATTGCTGACTCTCCTCCAATTACAATTGGAACTAAAAAAAGCCAGATTCCCATAAAAGAATAAAATCCGAATTTAAAAGTATTGATTACCACTATCGCCTCCTTATTTTTTAATAAAAAAAAGAGCGCACAAAGGTACGCTCTAAAAGATAACAAATAACAAAATACTTAGATATTGTTATGGCAGCGTCACAATATTTATGTTCACAGGGTTACAACGTCATCGCCATCGGCCTTAGGCTCAGTTTATAAAGGTGAACTAATATTAAAATTTTATAATGCATTATGATGCATTTTAGTTATTTTGTCAATATGTTATTTTTTATTTTTTTATACTAATTCTAGACCATTTCTTAAGTCTGCTATTATATCCTCTACATCCTCAAGTCCAACAGATATTCTAACTAGTCCATCAGTAATTCCAGCAGTTAATCTCTCCTCTTTTGTATATGGTGAGTGAGTCATTGAAGCTGGATGTTGAATAAGTGTTTCTGTATCTCCTAATGAAACTGCTAAAGAACAAAGATTTAGGTTATTTAATAAAGTTTTTCCTGCATCCATTCCACCTTTTAGTTCAAAGGCAAAAATTCCTCCAAAGTCTTTCATCTGCTTACAAGCTATATCATGTCCTGGATGTGTTTTTAATCCTGGATAGAATACAGTTTCAACTTTAGGATGAGTGTTTAAAAATTCCGCTACTTTTCTAGCGTTAGAACAGTGTCTTTCCATTCTAATCTCTAAAGTTTTCATTCCTCTTATTATATAATAAGCATCCATAGGACTAAGAACTGCTCCTGTCATATCTTTTACTCCAACAAGTCTGATCTGAGTTACTAAATCCATTTTACCAACAACAAAACCAGCTATTACATCTCCATGTCCATTTAAGTATTTTGTAGCTGAGTGAACAACGATATCCGCTCCCAATGTCAAAGGTTTTTGACAATATGGTGTTGCAAATGTGTTGTCCACCACAACTAATATATCACTATTGTGTGTGTGAGCTATTCTTGAAACTGCTTCTATATCAACTATTTTCAAATTTGGATTTGCTGGTGTTTCTAAATAAACAACTTTTGTATTAGGTTTTAATGAGTTTTTTACAGCTTCTAAATCTGAAGTATCTATGAATTCTACATCTATTCCAAATTTTGTTAATCCATGACTAAGCAGAGCAAACGTGCATCCATAAAGTGTTTTATCTGCTAAAACATGATCTCCTGCTTTTAAAACTGTCCACATAACTGAAGCTATTGCTCCCATTCCTGAAGCTGTAGCTAGTGCTGCTTCTCCCTCTTCTAAAAGAGCTAATTTTTTCTCTACAACTGTTACTGTAGGATTTCCTAATCTCGAATAAATATATCCCTCTTCCTCTAAAGCAAATCTTTTTCCCCCTTGCTCAGCTGAATCGAATATAAATGTTGATGTTTGATAGATTGGTGTAGCTAAAGTTCCAAAAGGGTTTTTTTCACTTCCACCATGAATTGCTATTGTTCCAAAACCATTTTTCATATTTTTATCCATAATAACTCCTCCTTATGAAACCTACTTTTAATTAATTCAATTATACCCCTTTTATCTCTGAAAGCAAGGTTTAAGAAAAAAAACTGTTATATAACAGTTTGAAATAATAAAAACCAGCTCATGTGAGCTGGTTTTCTCTATCTTAATACATCACTATATAAAAACATTGCTAAGTAGAAGTAAATTACTAAAGCTAATGCATCAACTATTGTTGTAACTAATGGTCCTGCCATTATAGCTGGGTCTAATTTTAGTTTTTTAGCTCCTATTGGAAGTAATCCTCCAACTAATTTAGCTATTACTACTGTTATTCCTAAAGTAACTGACACTAGCATTGACATTTTAAAATCCTGCTTTAATATATAGTTCATACGCAAAAAGTTTACAGCACCTAATCCTAATCCTACAATTAAACTTACTCTTAACTCTTTCCATACAACTTTTAAGTAGTCACTCATTTTGATCTCCCCTAAAGCCATTCCTCTTATTATAAGAGTTGAAGATTGAGATCCTGCATTTCCACCTGTATCCATAAGCATTGGAATTGCTGCAGCTAAAACTACCATCTGTTCTATTATTTCTTCATATTTACTAATAATCGATCCTGTAAATGTTGCTGAAACCATCAATACCAAAAGCCATGTTAAACGATTTTTAGCTAGGTGTAAAACTGAAGTTTCTAAATACTCCTCTTTACTTGGAGCCATAGCTGCCATTTTCTGGAAATCCTCTGTATTTTCTTCCTCTATAACATCTACCATATCATCTATTGTAATAATTCCAACTAAGATATTTTCTTTATCAATTACTGGTAAAACTGTTAAATCATACTTTTTAAATAACTTTACTGCTTCCTCTTGGTTTGTTGATGTTTTTACAGAAAGTATATTCTTATCCATTATATTTTCTATAATTTCATCATCAGAAGATGCTAAAAGTTTCTTTAAAGTTATCTCTCCCTCAAGCTTTTTGTTTTTATCTATAACATAAGCCACATCTATAGTCTCAAGATCTTCAGCGTATTTTCTAATATGCTCAAGACTTTCTCTCACTGTTTGACTACTTTTTAGAGAAAGATACTCTATTGTCATTAAACTTCCTGCTGAATCCTCTTCATAAGATAAAAATTGATTAATTAAAGATCTATTCTCATGTCTGTAATTTTCAAGTACTCTCTTTACAACATTTGAAGGCATCTCTTCTAAAAAGTCAATCATATCATCAAAATATAGCTCCTCTAATAGAGATTGAAGTTTATCATCATTTATTGAACTTACAATTTTCATCTGCTCTTCAGCATCTAAATTTGCAAATACCTCTGCTGCTAACTCTTTATGTAAAAGTCTAAAAAGAATAATCATATCCTTTTCATTTTCACTATTAGCTTCAATAAATTCAGCTATATTCACAGGAGTTTCTAAGTTTAGAACCTCCTTTAGACCTTTTAAATCCTTTTTTAATAGAAGTTCTTTTACTTTTGCTTGAAACATTTTTCCTCCCTTGATTTTTGCAGAGGAAAAACGAAGAAAAATTTCTAGATTTTTCCCCTACAAACTATTATTAAATTTTTATTCTTTTTAGTCCGTTTGGGGTAACTATCCATCTTTTCTCTCCTTTAATTTATTTTTGTTTTTCAACCTTTAAATTATACCTTTTTTATAATAAAAAGTAAATCCTTTTACATTTTTTAATAAAAAAAAAGCCTTAGATTTCTCTAAGGCTTTAAAATATCATTACTTTACAGTTACGATGTTAGATGCTTGAGGTCCTCTTTCACCTTGAACTACGTCAAAAGTTACTTCTTCTCCTTCTACTAACTTCTTGAATCCATCTTTCTTGATTTGAGAGAAGTGTGCGAATACATCTTTCCCGTCCTCACCAGTGATAAATCCAAATCCTTTTTCTTCGTTAAACCATTTAACTGTACCTTTCATTTGATACCTCCATAAAATTATTTTTTTATAACTCTACAAATCTTAATCTTTAAATCAGAGGTTAAACAAACTCAAGTTACCTATTGGTTTCTCTTCTAAAAATTTTAAAACTCATATTATTAATCTAGAGTTATTATACATGTTTTTTGTTAAAAAGTAAAGTCTTTTTTATTTAAATTTTTTATTTTTTACTTAACTCTTCAACTGTCACAAACTGAAAACCTTTGGCTTTTAATTGAGGAATTGCAACTTTTAAGGCTTGAGCAGTTTTACCATAATCATGCAATAATACAATTCCATTATCTTTAGCATTTTCTACTAAAAATTTAGCTATATAATCTGCATCTGAAGGTTTTTCCCAGTCCTTTGGACAGATGTTCCACATAACAGATTCCATCCCTAAATTTTTTCTTAGCTCCTCTTTTTGAGTTTTAGTTAAAGCTCCATATGGTGGTCTAAAATGACCTACTTTTTTATTTGTTACAGCTGTTATTATTTTATTTGTACTTTCTAACTCTTTTTTTACTTCATTCATTGGTAATTTTTTTAAATTTGGATGATTATATGAGTGATTTGCTATTTGATGACCACCCTCATGGATTTTTTCTAAAATTTTAGGATATCTTTTCCCATTTGTTCCTAAGATAAAAAATGTTGCTTTTGCATCATTTTCATTTAAAACTTCTAGTATCTCCTCTGTAATCTTTGCCTTTGGACCATCATCAAAAGTTAATGCTATTCTCTTAGCCTCTTGAGCAAAAATAGATATACTTGCTAAGCATACCACTAATAAGTACTTTAATATTTTCATTTTCTCTCCCTCTCCATATTTTTTCAATTAAATATAACATATTTTAAATTAAAAAAGCTATAGATTTTTCTATAGCTTTTGGCTTTTAGTTGTCGGGGGGTAACTAAAAGAATTTTGAATATATTTTATATATCCTTTTCACTATATCATAATACTTTTTTTATAATCCGCAATAAAATTCTTTTATTTTTTTCTAAAAATTTATATAATTATTATAATTTTAATTAGAGGAGGCCTTTGTGAAACTTTCAAAAATTGATATATCTATTCTTAAGCTTCTTATAAATCACGAAACACTTTCTTTAGAACAGATTACTTTCTTTTTAAATATATCTATTGTTACAGCTCGAAATAGTATTAAAAATATTAATATTTTTTTAAAATCTTATAATTTTGGAAAAATAATAAAATCTAATAAAGAGTTTTATCTCAATTTAACTAAAGATTCTTTTGAAATTCCTGACAATGATTTAAATATAACTTTAAGTTCTGAAGAGCGAATATCATATATGATTATTCTATTAATTTTTGAGAAAAAAGTTAACCTTAACTCTTTAACTGATATCTTTCAAGTAAGTAGAAATACTCTAAACAATGATTTATTACACATGAAAAAATTTTTTAAAAAATCTAATCTATCTTTAAAAAGTATCTCTTGGCAAGGAATTCTTCTAAAAGGAGACTACAACACTATAAAGGAGTTTTCTATTAAATATTTAAGTAAAATCCTTATAAAAAAAGAACTTAACGAGATTATTTGGACACTTTATGGAAAATTTTTAAATCCTCTTGTAAAAAGGTATTTTGATACTTTTATAACACCTAAACTTCCCGCTAACATAAAATTACTTCAACAAAAGATAATAACTACTTTAAATCTTGAAATTGGAGTATATCTCTATGAAAAAATTGAGTGCATGCTTATATATCACTTTATTTTTTATAAAGATATTTGTGAGAATTTTGATTTAAATTTAAATTCTTTTTCTGAAGATTTACAAATTGTCTTTAATAATATTTATAACTCTTTAGAAAAAATAGATGATTTTAAAAATCTTGATTTAAAAGTTTTTCAAAGCTTAGCAACTTCTCTTTTAACTATAACAGATGAATATATCTATACTACTTATAAACCCCTTACTAAACCTATATCTGACCGTGTTGAAGAAATATATAGTGTCACTTTAAACAAAACAGAAGTTACTCTTCTATCTCAAATATTGAGTAATGCATACTTTAAATTTGATTTTTCCATTATAAGTTATTCTAATTATTTTATAACTGATTATGATATCCCTAAAAGTGTAATTACAGATATTAAATATACTTTAAAAAAGAAAAAAATTACTCTTTTAGAAGAGGACTATTATACTTTAGCAATCTATCTTTATGACACTATATGTACTCGTTATAAAACTTTAGATATCGATATAAACTTTTTAATAATTGATTCATCTTTTAAAAACTGGTTAGGTCATGAATTAAAAAAAGAGTTTCTAAAGCATCTCTCATTTTTAAAAATAGATATTTTATCTATTTTTAATTACTCTACTTTAGACAACTCTCTTATTGAAAAGTATGATTATATACTTTTTACAAACTACATAGATAAAAAAACTCTTTTGAAGAAAAATCCTGAATTAAAAGATAAGATATATTATGTTAAATATAATGATTTTTTTGAAGTCAATAATCTGTGGGGACAACTATTTTTTGGTCCTGGTGGTGAAAAATCACTACCATTTATAAAAAGAAAACTCAACAAATGCCTTTCTTAGATGTATATTTGAAATATACATCTTTTTAAATTTTAGCTATAATTAGCCCCAATTTCCCTCTTCTACTCTTTATAGAAGCCAAACTTCTTTTTAATTCAGCTGCTATTTCTAAATCTGTCTTTCTTAAGTAATTATCTTTTAAATATCTATCATCTATATCATTCCATTTTTTCTTCTCATAAAGCTTTAATTTTCCAATCATATAACCTATTTGATACTCACTTTTATTAAGTATTTCGGATAATTTTTTAGAACATTCTTTATAATTTCTTTTTAAATACTCTACCTCATTTTCTTTCCAAACTATCAAATTACTTCTTGTTTTGCTCTTCTTTTCACTATATCTCATATAAAAATGTTCTAAAGTTTTTTTTTGAAACTCCTTAGTTACATTTTTTATTACTAATATACGATTTTCTTTATTTAGAAGTCTAATCTCATTTTGTGGACAATATACATCTACACTTTCATTTAACAATTTTAAAAAACTCTCTTTTTTACCAGTATACTCATATGAATGACAAAATATATTTTCAAAACTCATAATTTCTAATGCTACCCCTCCTAATTTTTTAAATGTGCTTATACTTAAAGATTATATTAAATTTTAAATTTAGGTAATTCCAATTTTACTTTTTTTTTTTGAAAATTTTTTTGTAAAAATAAAAAAAATCTAAAAATATTGTTTACTAATCAAACTAATACTTTCTTTTTTTAATTTGGAAATTTTTTTTTATTTTAAGAAAGGAAAGGTGTATCTTTTTTCAAAAGAATATATTATAATAATTAAAATTTAAAAAAAGAGAGGGGGATTTCTATGAATTATACTCTTTATAACACTTTCGGAGCTCATATTAAAACTATTGATAATACTCAGGGTGTTTTATTTACTCTTTGGGCACCAAACGCTATCAAAATCTCTGTTGTTGGAGATTTTAATAATTGGGATGGGAAAGCAAATTATATGAATAAAGATGTAAAAACAGGAGTTTGGACTCTTTTTATTCCACATTTAAAAGAGGGAACACTTTACAAATATATGATTGCTGATAAAAATCATAAAATATTTTTGAAAAGTGATCCCTTTGCCTTTCTTTCAGAAGTGAGACCTAATACTGCCTCTATTGTTTATAACCCATTTACATCTTTTCCATGGGAAGATAACAAATGGTTAGAAAAAAGAGAGAAGGAAAACTTATATAAAAAACCTATAAGTATCTATGAGTTGCATCTTGGTTCATGGAAAAGAAACTATAACCGCGGAGAAGGTCCTGAAGATGGAAGAGAATTCCTAAATTATAAAGAGATTGCTAAAAAGCTTGTTCCTTATATATTGGAAACAGGTTTTACACACATTGAAATTCTCCCATTGACTGAGCATCCCCTAGATACCTCTTGGGGATATCAAGGTGTTGGATATTTCTCTATCACCAGTAGATACGGAACTCCAGAAGATTTCAAACACCTTGTAAACGAGTGCCATAAAGCTGGAATAGGAGTTATTTTAGATTGGGTTCCTGGACATTTTTGTAAAGACGCCCACGGTTTATATAGATTTGATGGAACACCTCTTTTTGAATACGAAAACGAAATTTTAGGGGAAAATCCCACTTGGGGAACTGCTAACTTTGACTTTACTAAACCCTTTGTAAAAAACTTTTTATTATCAAGTGCAACATTTTTATTTGAACATTTTCATATTGATGGAATCAGAGCTGATGCAGTCTCTAATCTTTTATACCTTGAGT
This sequence comes from Cetobacterium sp. NK01, assembly GCF_024506395.1. NCBI lineage: Bacteria > Fusobacteriati > Fusobacteriota > Fusobacteriia > Fusobacteriales > Fusobacteriaceae > Cetobacterium > Cetobacterium sp. NK01. The sequence goes on along the minus strand of NZ_JANIBO010000001.1, from coordinate 1,147,820 downwards.
ATGGGCGAGAAAAAACTGGCCTTAAAAACTCTTTAGGTGGAGATGCTAAGCTAGAGGCTATTGATTTTCTTAGAACACTCAACGAAACAATTTTTAAACTTTACAAAAATCCACTAATGATCGCTGAAGAAGCTACTTCATGGCCTTTAGTTACCGCTCCTACATATAAGGGTGGACTAGGTTTTAACTATAAATGGAATATGGGATGGATGAATGATATGTTAAAGTACATGTCTTATTCTCCTTGCGAGAGAGATAGTCATCACAATCTTTTAACCTTCTCTCTTATGTATGCTTTTAGTGAAAACTTTATATTAGCTTTATCTCATGATGAAGTTGTTCATGGAAAAAAATCTCTTCTAGATAAAATGAATGGAGATTATATACAAAAATTTGACTCCCTTAGAATGTTTTATGGATTTATGTTTGGACATCCAGGAAAAAAACTTCTTTTCATGGGAGGGGAGTTTGGTCAATTTATTGAATGGAGATATTATGAGGAATTAGAGTGGAAACTTTTAAAATACCCTCAGCACGACTCTTTAAAAACTTACGTTAGTAAATTAAATGAGTTTTATAAATCAGAGCCAGCTCTTTGGGGAAATGATTCAACTGGTGATGGTTTCCAATGGTTAAATCACAAAAATCATACTCAAAAGCTCATAACTTTTATTAGAAAAGGTGATACTTCTGAAGATTTTATTTTAGTTGTTTGTAACTTTACTAAAAATGAATATATCAACCACTCTATTGGTGTTCCTAGAATGGTTGAATATGAAGAACTTTTCAATAGTGATAAAGATATCTTTGGAGGAAGTAATCAAACTAATCCAAATATTATAAAACCTATAAATAGAGAATTAGATGATCAACCATTCTCTATTCCTATAAACATAGCTCCACTTTGTACACTATTTTTAAAACCAATATTTAAAAGGGGGAAGTAAACTATGAAAAAGAAAATGATTGCCATGATTTTAGCTGGAGGACAAGGTAGTAGATTAAAAAAACTTACTAAAGATGTTGCTAAGCCAGCTGTTCCTTTTGGTGGAAAATACAGAATTATCGATTTTCCACTGAGTAATTGTGTTAACTCAGGAATTGATACTGTAGGGGTTTTAGTTCAGTATAAACCATTTTTATTAAATAGACACATAGGAGTTGGAAGTCCTTGGGATCTAGATATTGAAGGGGCTGGAGTTAGTATTTTACCTCCATACTCCACAGAAAGTGAAAATCGTTGGTATAAAGGAACTGCTGACGCAATCTTTCAAAATGAAAACTATATTGATATGTATAATCCTGAATATGTTCTTATTCTATCAGGAGATCATATCTATAAAATGGATTATGATAAGATGTTAGATTTTCATATTGAAAAAGGAGCTCAAGCCACAGTTGCTGTTATTGATGTTCCTATGGATGAGGCCTCTCGTTTTGGCATTATGAATACAACAGACACTGGAGAGATATATGAGTTTGAAGAAAAACCAAAAGAACCTAAGAGTACTCTAGCTAGTATGGGAATATACATTTTTAATTGGTCACTTCTAAAAAAAGCATTAAAAGAGGATCAACAAGATAAATATTCTGAAAAAGATTTTGGAAAGAATATTATTCCTAAGCTTTTGAGAGAGGGGCATAAACTAATGGCTTATCCTTTTGCTGGATATTGGAAAGACGTTGGAACAATTGAAAGCTTATGGGCTGCTAATATGGATCTATTAGATAGCTCTAATCCTATAGATTTATTTGATAGAAATTGGAGAATCTACTCTCAAGCAACTAATAAGCCAGGGCATCTTCTAGAAGAAACTGCTGTTATTAAAAACTCTATTATTTCAGAAGGGTGTATTATTAAAGGAGAGGTTATTAACTCAATTATCTCATCTGAAGTTCTAATTGAAGAGGGAGCTAAAGTACACAACAGCGTTATCTTAGCTGGGGCTGTTTTAAAAGAAGGAAGTTTTGTTAATAGAATAATTTTAGGTGAAAATGTAACAGTAGAAGCTGGAGAACACTTTGGAAGAAAAGATGAAATTTTATTTATAAGCGGGGGGGATGAATAATGTTATCAAAATACACTGGAGTTATAACATCTTTTGAAAGTAGAGATCTTTTAAAAACTTTAACTTTACATAGAGGAATTGCTACTGTACCCATTGCAGGTAAATATCGAGCAGTGGATTTCCCTCTGTCATATATGAGAAATGCTGGAATAAAAAATATCCACATACTTACACCTAAAAATTGTCGTTCTCTTAGAAACCACCTAGATGTTACTAAATCTTGGGGTTTAAATAGAAAAAATGGAGGTCTTACAATTCACACAGGAGATGTTGAAACAGATACTGAACTTTTAGTTGAAAATTTCGATGATCTTTTAAAAGCTAAAGATGATATGATTGTTATTGCTCCTACATATATGGTAGCTAATATAGATTTAGATAAAGCTATGGAGTTTCATGAACTTTCAGAAGCTGACATTACTGTTATATATAAAAATATCCCTGAACCATCTGAAAATTTTTTAGGATGCGATATATTAGAATTTAATGAAAAAAACAATCTAAATAGGGTTTGCAGTAATTTTTTACCAAAGAAAAACCAAAATGTATCTTTAGAGATATTTTTAATTAAAAGATCTCTTTTAATGGCCCTTATTATGGCAAGACCTAATAAGGATCTACCACTAAAAGATATTATTTATAGAAGTAAAACTAATCTAAAAATTACAGGATTTGAGCATAAAGAGTATCTATCATGTTTAAACTCTCTTGCTAATTATTTTAGAACTAATATGGAACTTATTAACTCTAAAAATTTAAAAGAACTATTTTTCAATGAAAATAGACCTATTTTTAGTAAAATAAAAGATTCTATTCCTACTCATTATTTAAGTGAAGAGGTAGTAAAAAACTCTATTATTTCCAATGAATGTTTTGTTGAAGGAACTGTTATAAATAGTGTTTTATCTAGATATGTAAATGTTGAGCGAGGTGCAAAGCTAGAGAATTGTATCATTCTTCAAAATTGTACTATTAAAGCTGGAACACATTTAAAAAATGTAATTGTTGATAAAAATGTAATTTTAGAAGATACAGAGTTAGAAGGTAATCCTTTTTATCCTCTCGTTATTCAAAAAAAATATAAGTTTTAATCTCAAAGGAGGAGACAAGATGAAAAATATTAATCTACTTTTTGCTACTTCAGAAGCTGATCCTTTCTTAAAAGTTGGTGGCTTAGGGGATGTTTCTCATGCCCTTCCCAAGGCTCTTAAAAAAGTAGGGGTTAATGCTAAAGTTATTCTTCCTAAAAATGGAAATATCCCTAAAAAATTTATTGAAAAAATGAATTTTTTAGGCTCTTTCACTGTTCCTGTAGGTTGGCGAAATCAATACGCTGGACTTTTTCATTTAGAATATGATGGAGTTGATTTTTACTTTTTAGATAATGAGTATTATTTTAAAAGACATGTTCCATATGGTCATTATGATGATGGGGAAATTTTCTCTTTTTACTGTAGAGGAGTTTTAGAAGCTATAAAACATATTCCTGACTTCACTCCAGATATAATTCATTGTAATGACTGGCATACTGGTATGATTCCTGTACTATTAAAAGCTTTTTATAAAAATGATCCTCTTTTAAAAAATACTAAAACAGTTTTTACTATTCATAATTTAAAATATCAAGGAGTTTTCTCTAAAGATATTTTAGGAGAGTTATTATGTCTTGATAGTTCTTACTATTCAGAGGATAAACTTAAATTTTATGATGGAGTTTCTTTTATGAAAGGAGGGCTTATATACTCTGATTTAGTAACAACCGTTAGTGAAACCTATGCTAAAGAGATCACTTATCCTTTCTATGGAGAAAAATTAAATGGATTAATAATCGAACTAGGAGATAAAGTTCATGGAATTGTAAATGGGATTGATTATACTCTCTATGATCCTAGAAAAGATGATAAACTTTATGCTAATTTTGGTCTTACGAACTTAAAGAAAAAATCTATAAATAAAGTTGAACTACAAAAACGTCTTGGACTTCCTGTTGATGAAAACGTTCTTATGGTTGGCTTAGTTTCTCGTTTAGTTAGCCAAAAAGGCCTTGATTTAATAAAGTGGGTTATGGATGAAATTTTAAATATTAACCTTCAATTTGTTGTTCTTGGAACTGGAGATGTTCAATATCAAGATCTATTTAATTACTACTCATATATTAATCCTGGAAAGCTTTCTGCAAATATAAAATTTAGTGATGAGCTAGCTCGAAAAATATATGGAGCTTGCGATCTATTTTTAATGCCGTCACTTTTTGAACCTTGTGGTATTGGTCAACTTATTGCTATGAGATATGGTACTATTCCTCTAGTTAGAGAAACAGGTGGATTAAAAGATACAGTTAGTAACTTTAACCCTGAAACTCTTGGTGGAACAGGATTTGTTTTTCAAAATTATAATGCTCATGACATGCTTTTTAAGCTTGAATATGCTGCTAAGATTTTCTATGAAGATAAAAAAGCCTGGACTGCTCTTATGAGATCATGCATGAAATATAACTCTGATTGGAAAGAGTCTGCTAAAAAATATAAATCATTATATGGAGGTCTTTTATGAATTTAACTAAAAACCAATTTAAAGATGACTATATTAAAAGACTGACACTTACTTTTGCTCAAACTCCTACTGAAGCGTCTTTAGAACATAAGTATTTAGCCTTAGGAAAACTTATTAGAGACTATATCTCTGAATCTTGGGCTGAAACTAACAACTATTACACTAAGAAAAAATGTAAACAAATTTATTACTTCTCTATGGAATTTTTACTTGGAAGACTTTTGAACTCCTATCTTTTAAACCTTAATATCAGAGATACTGTTAAAGATGGCCTTAGAGACTTAGGTATTGATTTAGAAGAGATTTTACAGTTAGAACCTGATCCTGCTCTTGGTAATGGTGGACTTGGAAGACTTGCTGCATGTTTTATGGATTCTCTTGCATCTTTAGGATTTCCTGGTCATGGATGTGGAATTAGATTTAAACATGGACTTTTTAAACAAAAAATTGTAAATGGATATCAAAAAGAACTTTTAAATAACTGGTTAAAGGATGACTTTCTATGGGAGATTAAAAAACCAGAAAAAACTGTAACTGTTAGATTTGGAGGTAGCGTTACTTTAAACAACACTCCTGATGGTATTGTTCCTATATACTCTGGACATGAAGAGATTGATGCTGTACCATATGATATTCCAATTTTAGGAGCAAATATGGAAACAGTTAATACTCTTAGACTTTTTAGTGCTGAGCTTCCTGAAGAGGACATTGATCTTAATAGTTTACAAAAAGGTGACTATCAAAAATTCATAGATAAAAAATTTGCTGTAGAAGCTATTTCTCAAATTTTATATCCTGATGACTCTAGTTATAGAGGGAAACTTTTACGTTTAAAACAGGAATATTTTTTTGTAAGCGCTGGTTTACAAACGATTTTGAAAAGATATAAAAAACTTAAAGAGTCTATTCATAAATTTTCTGACTTTGTTGGAGTTCACATAAATGATACCCATCCTGCTATAGCTGTTGGTGAACTTATGAGGCTTCTTTTAGATGAAGAAAAGCTGGACTGGGATAGTGCATGGGATATAACAGTTAAAACTTTAGCTTATACAAATCATACTATTTTAGCTGAAGCAATGGAAAAATGGCCCTATGATATGTTTAAAAAAACAGTTCCAAGAATCCTTATGATTATAGAGGAGATTGATAGACGTTTCTGTGAAGAGGTTAGCCGAAAGTATGAAGAGGATTATAACAAAATTGATTCAATGAGAATAATCTATAATGGAGAGGTTAGAATGGCAAACTTAGCTATTATTGGTTCTCACTCTATCAACGGAGTTGCTAAAATACATACTGAAATTTTAAAAAATCGTGAACTTCATAACTTTTATCTTCTTTATCCAGAAAGATTCAATAACAAAACTAATGGAATAACTCATAGACGATGGCTTAAAAATGCTAATCCTGATCTTTATAAATTAGTTATTGAGAAAAGTGGTTCTGAATGTTTAAATGATACAAATAAATTTATTAATTTTTTAAAATACATAAATGATGATAATGTGTTACAAGCTCTTGATAAAATTAAATTTAAAAATAAAGAAAAAGTTGTAGCTTTTGTCAAAAATAACTATAACTTAGATATAAATCCTTTTTCAATATTTGATGTACAGATTAAAAGACTTCATGGATATAAAAGACAGCTGCTTAATATTTTCCATATAATTTATCTTTATAATAAATTAAAAGAAAATCCAGAGCTAGATATTGTTCCAAGAACATTTTTCTTTGGGGCTAAAGCTGCTCCATCATATTATTTAGCTAAAAATATAATAAAGCTTATAAATTCTGTAGCTAATATTGTTAACAATGATCCTGATATTAGGAATAAAATAAAAATTGTATTTTTAGAGAACTATGGAGTTTCTATAGCTGAGCTTATTATTCCTGCTGGAGACGTAAGTGAACAGATATCTACAGCATCTAAAGAAGCCTCAGGAACTGGAAATATGAAGTTCATGATGAATGGTGCTGTTACATTGGCTACTTTAGATGGAGCTAACGTTGAAATATATGATGAAGTTGGAGACAATAATATTGTTATCTTTGGACTTACATCTCAAGAGGTTATGGATTTAGAAAAAAATAGAACTTATAACTTTAGAGACATTTTAGATTCTAATTCTGATTTACAAAAAATCCTTAGACAACTTAGTGATGGTACATTTTCTGAGAATAAAGATGAATTTAAAGATATTTTAAATCATATATATGGAGAAGGAGATCCTTACTTTGTACTAAAAGATTTTACGGCTTATGTTGAAGCTCAAAATATAATAAATACTCTTTATGAAAATAGAAAAGGATGGCTTCAAATGTGTTTAGTTAACATTGCCCATTCTGGAAAATTCTCTTCAGATAATAGTATTAGAAAATATGCTGAAGATATTTGGCATATTAAGGAGGTGAAAAGAGGTGAATAGTCTTTCCTACTCTATACCTAATAATTCAATCTTATTTGACTCACAAAACGAAAGATTTAAAACACCTTTTGGAGCTACTCCTTGTGGAGAAAATATAAAATTTAATATTCTTACTCAAAAAAATATCAATTGCTTAAATGTAAGTTTAATTGTTAAAAATGGAAAAACAAACGAGATTAAAATGTTTCCAAATGGAGAAGAAAAAATTGGAGACCACGACTATATAGTCTGGTCTCTTAATTTTACAACTCCATCTTTAGCTAAAACTATTTTTTATCACTTTAAAATAACTATTGGCAATGAAAATACTATTTTTTATTATGGAAATAACTCTCTTGCTCTTGGTGGAAGTGGTGAGATTTATGAAAATTTTCCAATTGATTATCAAATAACTTTATACTATAAAAATAATCCTACTCCTAACTGGTTTAAAGAGGGAATTGCTTACCAAATTTTCCCAGATAGATTTAGAAATGGTAATAAAGATACTAAAGTCAATGAACCTAAAGAAAATAGTTTTTTATATGGAAAATGGTCTGATATACCTATGTATATTAAAAATAATAAAAATGAGATTGCTCGTTGGGATTTTTTTGGTGGAAATTTAAAAGGAATTACAGAAAAAATTAACTATTTAAAAGGTTTAAATGTTAAAACTTTGTATTTAAACCCAATTTTTGAAGCTACGAGTAATCATAGATATGATACAAATAACTATCATAAAATAGATCCTATTTTAGGTTCATATAAAGATTTTAAAGATATGATTAAAGAGTGTAAAAAAAGAGATATTTTTATAATCTTAGATGGTGTTTTTAACCACACTGGTAAAGATAGTATCTATTTTAAAGAAGCATCTATGAATAAAAACTCCCCTTTTTATCCTTGGTATAGATTTCAAAACTATCCATATGACTATGATTGTTGGTGGGGAATTAAAGATTTACCATGTGTTAACGAGTTAGATCCTAGTTTTTTTAAATATATTGTAGAGGGCGAAAATAGTGTTATTAGCCATTGGATGAATACAGGTATCAAGGGATGGAGACTTGATGTTGCTGATGAACTTCCTAGTTTTTTTATAGAGAGTTTAAAATACAAGTGTAAAAATATTGATTCTGATTCTGTTATAATTGGAGAGGTTTGGGAGGATGCTAGCAATAAAGTTAGTTATGGACAAAGAAGAGAGTATTTTAATGGAAAACAGCTAGACTCTGCTATGAACTATCCTCTTAGAACATACCTTTTAAATTTCTATAATGGTTCTATTGATAGTGCTACTCTTTGTAAATATATGAATTCATTAAAAGAAAACTATCCTAGAGAGAACTACTATGCTTCTTTTAATCTTTTAGGAAGTCATGATGTAAAAAGAATAAAAACTTCAGTTAAAGATATTGTTAAAGAGTTTAATATAGATCCTCAATATTTTGAACCTGCAACAACTAGAGTTTTAAAATCTTTAAGTTTAATTCAATTTACTATTCCAGGAGTTCCTGTTATCTACTACGGTGATGAAGTTGGATTAGAAGGTGGAAAAGATCCTGACAATAGAAGAACATATCCCTGGGGAAATGAAGATCAAGATCTTTTAAATTGGTATAAAAAAATATCTTTTTTAAGATCACAATCTAAAGTATTAAAAAAAGGAGAAATTAAATTTTTTTCACCTCACCCTGACGTTTTTGCTTACATCCGATATCTTCCCAATGAGAGAGACTTTATAGGTGTTATAACAAATAGAAATCCAAATAAATCTAAAATTTTTAAAATCAATTTGAAGGAATTTCTTGGTCAGTTTAGTAATAATATAGCGACTGACATATATCGTTGGAATGACCCCCTAATCGTTCCAATAGATTCATCTACTAATTTCCCAATAAAAATCCCCCCACTAAAGACCCTTTTATTTAGTAGTAAAAGTGTCTGAAAAAGCTGAGCACTCCCCCCTGCTCAGCTTTTTTCCTAAGAATATTTAGAAAGCTAAAGCTCTAAATATTTTTAGGAAAAATATTTTTATAAAAAAATAATTGACAAATTTATTTTCATAGTTTATAATCAATCAAACTTTAGCAGTTTATGAATTTTTTAAAGGAGGTCAGGTCATGTTATTTAGAATTGATAGGAATAGGGTACAATATAATAACAACTCTATATTCTATTATATTCTTAGTAATTTTTGATGCTGGCCATCCATTTTTATCCCTATAATTATGGATTACTTTTGCAAAATTATTTACCCTTTTAATTTTGGAAGGTCTAAGAGTATAAGTCTATACTCTTAGACCTTCTTTTTTTATACCAAATACTAATATAAAGGAGATTTTTATGGGAGATTACTTAAGTACACTAAAAACAATTTTTATTGATGGTTACAGATATCAATATGTTCTTCAAGGTTTAGCTTTTTCAGTTGGTGTAACAGCTTTTTCAGCTATCTTTGGTGTTATTTTTGGTATTTTTATAGCTCTTTTAAGATTGTCTACAAAATTTAAATGGATAGCTATTTGTTATATTGATTTAATTAGAGGAACTCCTGCTGTTGTTCAGCTTTTAGTTTTAGCTAATATAATCTTTGCAGGTTTTAGAGATATGCCAATATTTTTAGTAGCTGGTATTGCCTTTGGAATTAACTCTAGTGCATATGTTGCTGAGATTATTAGAGCTGGTATTGAAGGTCTTGATAAAGGCCAAATGGAAGCTTCTAGAGCTCTTGGAATGAGTTATCCTATGGCTATGAAAGAGGTAATTATTCCTCAAGCTATTAGAAAAATTCTTCCTACTTTAGTAAGTGAGTTTATAACGCTTTTAAAGGAAACATCTATTGTTGGCTTCATTGGTGGAGTTGATCTTTTAAGATCTGCTAATATAATTACCTCTCAAACATATAGAGGTGTTGAACCATTACTTTTGGTTGGTTTAATATATCTAATTTTAGTTGGGATATTTACAAAAATTATGAGAGGCGTTGAAAAGGGGTTGAATAAAGCATGATAAAAGTTGATAATCTATTTAAAAATTATGGTGAGTTAGAGGTTTTAAAGGGTGTTTCTACCCATATCAACAAAGGTGAAGTTGTAGCTGTTATAGGTCCATCTGGAAGTGGAAAATCTACTTTTTTAAGATGTTTAAATCGTTTAGAAGAACCTACTCTTGGGCATATCTTCATTGCTGGAGAGGATATTATGAGTCCTAAAACAGATATAAATCATATGAGAGCTAAAGTTGGAATGGTTTTTCAGCATTTCAATCTTTTTCCACATAAAACAGTTTTAGAAAATCTTACCTTAGCACCTATGAAAGTTAAGGGAATGAAAAAAGATGAAGTGGATGAAAAAGCTCTAACTCTTCTTAAAAAAGTTGGATTAAAAGATAAGGCTCTTGCTTATCCCGATCAACTTTCAGGTGGTCAAAAACAAAGAATAGCTATAGCTAGAGCTCTTTGTATGGATCCTGAAGTTATACTCTTTGATGAGCCAACTTCAGCTCTTGATCCTGAAATGATTCGAGAAGTTTTAGACGTTATGAGAGAACTAGCTAACGAAGGTATGACAATGGTTGTAGTTACCCATGAAATGGGATTTGCTAGAAAAGTAGCAGATAGAGTCTTATTTATGGATCAAGGCTCTATTTTAGAGGATACAACCCCTGAAGAGCTCTTTGAAGGGTCTAACCACTCAAGAGCAAAGGATTTTATTGAAAAAGTTTTAAATCATTAATAATAAATTTAATAACACTTAGGAGGAAACTATGAAAAATATTTTTAAAAATTTGGTTTTAATTTTAATGTTAACTATAGGTACTTTAGCTTTCGCAAAGGAGAAACTTTATGTTGGAACAAATGCTGAGTTTCCACCTTTTGAATATCTTGATAAAGGGGAAGTTGTAGGTTTTGATATTGACTTAGTTAAAGCTATTGGAAATAAGCTAAATATGGAAGTAGTTATTAAAGATATGGCTTTTGATGGATTGATTCCAGCTCTTGAAACAAATAAAGTTGATATTGTTATCGCTGGGATGACTGCTAATGAAGAAAGAAAAATGGCTGTTAATTTTTCAAATCCATACTATACTGCCAATCAAGTTATAATCTTAAAAGATGATAATACCAATATTAAAAACTTTGAAGATTTAAAAGGAAAATTAGTTGGAGTTATGCTTGGATTTACTGGAGATGTTGTTATTAGCGAGATGAAAGATGTTAAATCTAAAAAATATAATGCTTCTTATGCTGCTATTATGGAGTTACAAAATAGTAAAATTGATGCTGTAGTTTTAGATTCAGAAACAGCTTTAAACTATGTAAAAAATAATAAAGGTTTAAAATTAGCTGAAACATCTGGGGAACCTGAAGAGTATGCCATTGCAATCTCTAAAAAAAATACTGAACTTTTAAATAAAATTAACACAGCATTAGATGAATTAAAAAAAGATGGGACTTATGAATCTTTATTAAAAAAATATATGTAAAAAAATCCCCTAAATAGGGGGATTTTTTTATTTACTATAGAGTTTTATTGTTTCTAAAGTTGGATTTAATATTATATTTTCTACTCCTTCAGTCTTAATTAAAGGTTCAATTTCATTTATAAATCTTACTATACTCAAAGAATCTGCTCCTAATTCATAAAAACTTTTGTATATATTTTCTCTTTGAATTTTTATCTCTAGTATACTTTCCCATATTTTTATTATTTTTTTTTCAAAAGTAGATAACTCAATTTCATCTTTTTCTTCTAATATAATATTTTTATTTAACTCTCTCAATTTTTTTAAATCTAACTTTCCATTGGAATTTAATGGAAACTCATCTATTTGAAAAAATGCATAGGGTATCATATACTCTGGTAAATTTTTCTTTAAAAATTTACGTAACTCATTTTCATCTGCTACTCCTATATAGTAAGCTAGAAGTGCACTTTTTGATGAATTAGGAATTACTCTACATGCGCTAACTGTTGAAAACTCCTCTATTTTTTTCTCTATCTCTTCTAACTCTATTCTATATCCTCTAATTTTCACTTGAAAATCTTTTCTTTCTAAAAATTCTAAATCTTCATCTACATTTATTCTACATAGATCTCCAGATTTATAAAATCTTTTTCCATTTAGATAAATAAATTTTTTCTCTGTTTCTATAGGATTATTTGAATAACCTTTAGCTAAGCAATCTCCTCCTATTAATAATTCACCTAAATTTTCTTTTATATCAATATCTAAATATAGATCTATATTATCTAAAGGTTTTCCAATTGGTACTCCCTCTCCTAAATATTTCTTATCTTTATCAAAAATATGATATACACACCCTACGGTAGCTTCTGTAGGTCCATATTCATTAACTATTTTACAATTGTCTCCAAGCAAATCTTGAGCTTTTTTAGCTGTAGTAACCTTTAGTTGCTCTCCTCCTACAATAACAAGCTTAAATCTATCTTTTTGAATTTTATATTTTGACATTATCTCTAAATGAGTTGGTGTCATTTTTACACTATTCATCTTACTATTTTCAAAAATATCTTTTAATGTAACTGGAGTAACTTTTTCATCAAAAAATTCTATTTGTCCTCCTGTCACTAAAGTAGTAAATATAGCAGTTATTGATAGATCAAAGGAAATTGATGTAAAGAAACCAAAAATAGTATTCTTGTCTATATCATATTTTTTTATACAATTTGATATATAGTTACAAAGCGTTCCATAGGTTATCTCTACACCCTTTGGATTTCCCGTACTTCCTGAAGTATAAATTGTATAAACCACATCTTCTGAGTTATATTTAATATAACTTTTATTATTTTTATTCTCTATATCTTTTTCAAGCAAAATTTCAGTTATATCCTCTAGTAAAATTTTACTTTTTGAATTTTCTTTGATGTAATTAATTCTATCTTTAGGATATTCAGGATCAATAGGAATAAATACTGCCCCAGCTTTAATACAAGCCAATATTGATATTAAATAACTTGAATCTCTTTTCGTTGAAATTGAAACTCTATCTCCTTTTTCTACTCCCAATCTTTTTAAATAGTTATAAAGTATCTGAGTTTTTTCAAATATATATTTATATGTTAACTCTTTATTTTTTTCTATAACTCCTATTTTAACCTCTTCATCTTTTTTAAAAATCTCTTCAAATATATCTAGCTTTTTTACTTTTTTCTCTCCCAATATATTAACTATTTTTTTATTTGATAATATATTTTTTAGTTTCTCTAGATATGTTTCTATCACCCTATTATCATAATTTTCCTCATAGTATCCAACTGTTAAAATAATTTTATTTTCTAACTCTGTTATTACAAAAGAAAGTGGTACTAAAGGAGTTATAACTGGAAGTGCAAATACTTCTTCTGGATAAAACGTTTTTGTTTTGTAATTTTCTAAATCTATTCTACCTAAATTTGAAATTACAGCTGTTGTAGCTGTCTTTTTTTGCTTATTATAATTAGATATTGTATATCCTAATCCTAATTGTAAAATATTTATTGGAATCTTTCCAAATATAAAATACTCTTTTGGGGAATAAATTATATCTTTATTTTTTAAAATCATATTTATTAAATCTATATTTATTTTTTTCCAATTTTTATCTTGCACTTCTAAATACATAGGTAATGATAGATTTCCTACATTCAAATCTTCACTTTTAAATTTTTCTCTAATATCTCTCGTTACTATAAATCTACTTACTTTATCTTCACTTAAAGTATGAATACTTCCCATTAATTTAGAAGTTAAGCTACTTATTTTTCCATCTATAATTAACTTTTTAGAAATTGGACTAGTTATTTCATAGGATATTCTATCTTTTATAGGAGAATAGTTTCCAACTGTTACTATATCACTATTTTTTTCTATTCCATTTCTTTTTAAAAGATCTATATCTCTTATTTTAGAAGGCTCTCTTTTTATCTCAAAAAGATTGAGTTTTTTAAATATCGCTTCAATCCAAATTCCTTGTCCTTTTCCATCCATTACTCCATGATGAGTTCTAAAAATAAGTGTAATTTTATTAAATTCTTTTAAATAGTATATTTGACAAGCGGGCTCTTTTGTTGGATCTATTTTTCTTTTCATCAACTCTTTAAAATCTTGTCCAATATCTTTTTTTTGAATAATCATAACTTGTGGATTAATTTTTGAATCTATCCAGTACTTTCCATTTAATTTATATCTACTTTCTGGAAATATATTAGCTATTTCATCTACAGCTTTTTGTAACATTTCTACTTCTATACTTCCGCTTCCCATAACTACTCTATTTATCATAAATGAATTATAGTTTTTTTCAAATGTGATATACATTCTCTCATTAGGAGATATTTTTCTTTTATTTATCATAATTTTTCATCACCATATTTTTTTATGTACTCCTTATCAACTTTTTTCCAAACCCTTCTTGCACCTAATATCCCATGAGGGTCAAGAGAACCTCTTAAAAGAAATTTATCACCTTCTAGTTTAACTGATGCATAATATTCTCTAGAACTTTTAGGATCTATCACTCTACCATTTTTATAGATATTATCATCTACTTTTTTAAAATCTTTTACTAATTCAAATCCTATTATTTCATCTTTATTAGTATAGCTTATTATATTAAATTTTTTATCCACTGTTGCTATATATTTTATTTTTCCATTATATGTTTCTCCAATTTTTTCCACTAAAACAATAGCTTCTTTTCCTGTTTTCCCCTCTTGTGTCATCCAATATCCTAAAATTGAATTGGCAAATAATACATTTCCTAAAATTATAAACATTAAAATAATTCTCATTTTTTCACAATCTCCTTTTATGTTTTTATGCCTTAACAGTATATACCATCCTCTTTTATACTAATATTTGAAATACTATACATCTTTTTTCAAAAGTTTTTTCTAATAGCTTTATTTATTTTTTTATGATATAATTTTCCGTTAAAGTAAATTTTAGGAGGTTCTTTTTTGAAAAAAAAATTAGTTTTACTTATTACTTTTATTTGCAATAGCATTTTACTTATCTCTTCTGATACTTTCCAGGATAAACCTTTATTTCCTTTATTAGGAGAGGAAGCTCGTCAAAGAGGCTATGAACTTCCTAATCCTTATGGAATAAATGTTATATATGTTGATATGAAGCAAAACGTTGATATTGAAAGTATCAAACTTTCTCCAATGATTGGAAATTTAAATATTGGAAAAAATCTTAATTTAACTGCTAGCAAAGCTAAAACAGTTAATACAAATAAATTAGTAAGAGCTGATATTTGGATATTTCCATTTTTAAATGTTTATGGAATTTTAGGAAAAACAAAGGGAAATTCTAGTGCAAATGTTAATGGTACTTTTTCTATTCCATCTTTTTTTCCTGGTGGAAAACCTATCCTTATTCCTATAAAAGACATAGATTTCACTCTGAAATATGAAGGAACTACTTATGGAGTAGGTACTGTTCTTGCTGCTGGGAATAAAAACTTTTTCTCACTAATTGATTTTAATTATACAAAAACTACCTTAAACATTATCGAAGGAGAGATCAACGCTCTTGTAGTATCTCCTAAAATTGGATATAATTTTGATTTTTATAATACAAAAAATTCAATTTGGATAGGTGGAATGTATCAAGACATTTCTCAAACTTTAAAAGGTAATTTAAGGGATATTGGAGTTGATATTCCTGGAAAGTTTGAAGTTAACCAAAAATCATCTTCTCCATGGAATAATGTTATTGGTTTCAGAACCGAAATAAATAAATCTGTAGAGTTTACAACTGAAGTAGGGTTTGGTAAAAGAAAAAGTGTTACTCTTTCTTTAGGGTATAGATTTTAAAAAAAGCTGAAAATATTCAGCTTTTTTTTATTTATCTACACTGTTTAGATGAACATCCATTTGTGGGAATGGAATACTTATATTTTCTCTATCTAAAGCACCTTTTATTCCATTTAATGTCTCTTTATAAACAGTCCAGTAGTGTTCGTTTGTTGTCCACCCCTTTAAAGCTATATTTATAGAACTATCTGCATAAGCGTCAACATGACTATAAACTGCTGGATCTGTTAGAACAAGAGGATTACTTCTTAATAGTTTTTCCAAAGCTTCTCTAGCCACATCTAAATCAGCATCATAGGATACTCCTATTATAAACTTTAGTCTTCTTATTGGTGTTTTTGTATAATTTATTACTTTATTTGAAACAACAGAACCATTTGGAACAATTACTAAATCATTATTATGAGTTCTAACTGTAGTTGAAAAAATATCAATGTCGTGAACATATCCCATCTCTCCTGATATATTTACTTCATCTCCAACTTTGTATGTTTTAAAGATAAGTACAATTATACCTCCTGCAAAATTCGATAGATTATCCTTTAATGCTAAACCAACACCTATTCCAAGAGTTCCAAAGAACGCCAATAAACTACTTTCCTTTACTCCCATTATTAAAAGACAAATAGTTATTAAAGTTGCGTGTAATCCTACATATAAAATAGATCTTATAAAACTTCTAAGAGATGGATCTATTACATTCTCTTTTTTAGCACGATTATAAATAGGAGCTATTTTTTTTACTAATTTTAAAACGAAATAGTATATTCCTATGCATATAAATAATTTTATTATAAAAAATAAAAATTCTACTGTAAAATTGACAAATATATTCTTATTAACTAAATGATTTAAAACTTCTTCTAAAAAACTTTTAGATTTTATCTCCATTTCAATCCTCCTTAAATTATTACTTTTTTTTACTTTTAAATTTAATAAATTCTATATATGAAACAAATTTATCTTTTAGCATAATAAAATCCCTTATCTTTTATTGTTAAAAAGACAAAGGATTATCTGTTAAGCCTGATACTCTTTTGGTATAATTCCTTTTGATTTCCAATCCTCTATTGGTATCTTTATCTCCACTATTTTACCACTTCTAATATCTAAGACCCAACCATGAACTTTTGGATATTTTCCATTCTCAATTCTATTTCTTATAACAGACAACTCAAATATATGTTTTAATTGTTCTAAAACATTTAACTCTGTTAATCTATCTAATCTTTCTCTTTCTGTTGATAAACTTTCTAATTCCTCTTTGTGTTCTACCTCTATCTTTTTTATTGGCATCAACCAACTAGATATTATTGAAGAATGTCTGCATTTATCATGAGCTGTTTTTATTCCTCCACACTCATAATGTCCTGAAACAATTATATGCTCTACTTCTAATTGCTCTACTGCATACTCTAATGTTGCTAAAAAATTCATATCATTTGAAAATACTTGGTTAGCTATATTTCTATGAATGAAAAAACTTCCAGGTTCACTTTGTGTAAATGTATCTATTGGCATTCTACTATCTGAACATCCTATATATAGAAATGGTGGATTTTGTCCTTTTGCTAGATTTTTAAAATAATCCTTATCTAAATCAAGTCTCTTTTCAACCCATTCCAAATTTGCTTCTAATAATTCATTATAATTTTGCATTTTTCCTCCTTAACCTACATAGAGTATTATTTATATTTTACAATATTTCACAAAATATTTCTACTTTTTTAGTGTCCTATTTCTTTTAATTTCATATATGAAACTTTTTTATAAATTTGATATTGTTTATTTTCCTTGATTTTTATAGAATTATCTCAATTAATAAAAGAAATTTATGGAGGATTATAAAATGTTAAAAAAGCATGAAATTATAGATAGAATTATAAATACTGGAGTAGTTGCTGTTGTTAGAGCAGAAAATCTAGAGGAAGCAAAGCGTGTTTCTAATGCTTGTATTGCTGGTGGAGTTAATGCAATCGAAGTTACTTACACTGTTCCTGGAGCTACTGAGGTTATTAGAGAACTTTCGAAAGAGTTTCCTGGAGATGATTTCATAATTGGTGCTGGAACTGTTTTAGACTCTGAAACTGCTAGATTAGCTATTTTAGCTGGAGCTAAGTACATTGTTTCTCCTGGTTTTGATCCTGAAACTGCAAAACTTTGTAATAGATATGCTATTCCCTATATGCCTGGATGTATGACAATAACTGAAATGATTAAAGCTATGGAATTAGGTTGCGATATTATTAAACTTTTCCCAGGAAGTGCTTTTGGACCTGACTTTATTAAAGCTGTTAAAGCACCTTTACCTCAAGCTAACATTATGCCTACAGGTGGAGTTTCTTTAGAAAACGTTGATCAGTGGATTAAAAATGGTGTTGTGGCTGTTGGTGTTGGTGGAAAATTAGCTACTGGACCTAGCGAAGAGATTACTGCTACTGCTAAAGCTTTTGTTGCTAAAGTTAAAAAGGTTAGAGAGGAGATCTAATTATGAGTAAAATTGTAACTCTTGGAGAGATTATGTTACGTCTTTCTACTGAAAACAACAATAGATTTATTCAAAGTAATACATTTAGAGCTGACTATGGTGGAGGAGAAGCAAATGTAGCTGTATCTCTTGCAAACTTTGGAATAGAATCTGAATATGTTACTAAACTACCTAACAATCCGCTTTCTGATTCTATTTTTAGATACTTAAAAGCCAATGGAGTTGAAACTAGAAATATTGTTTTAGGTGGAGAAAGACTTGGAACTTACTACTTAGAAGT
This sequence comes from Cetobacterium sp. NK01, assembly GCF_024506395.1. NCBI lineage: Bacteria > Fusobacteriati > Fusobacteriota > Fusobacteriia > Fusobacteriales > Fusobacteriaceae > Cetobacterium > Cetobacterium sp. NK01. Next base: position 1,129,188 of record NZ_JANIBO010000001.1, on the reverse strand, counting down.
TGGAACAAGTGTTAGAGCATCATCAGTTATTTATGATAGAAAATACTCATCATTTTCTACTTTAGATTATAGTGAACTTCAAATTGAAAATATTTTAAAAGATTGTAAAATACTACATCTTTCTGGGATCACACCTGCACTTTCTCAAAGCTGTAAAGATCTTACAATTAAAATTATGGAAAAAGCCAAAGAGATGGGAGTTTTAATTAGTTTTGATTTTAATTACAGAGGAAAACTTTGGACTTTAGAAGAAGCTTCTCCTGTTTTAACAAGTTATCTTCCATATATAGATATCTGTTTTGCTGGTATTTTAGATGCTAAAAATATTATGAAATTAGGAGATCATTCTGATTTAAATGAATATTATAAAGAGATTACAAAAAAATATCCAAATATAAAATATCTACTTTCTACAAAACGTGAAACTCACTCAGTTAATGAAAACTCTTTAACTGGTTTCATCTTTAAAGATGGTGAGCTTATAGCTTCACCTAGATATACTTTCCAAATTGTTGATAGAGTTGGTGGAGGAGATGCCTTTGCTGCTGGAGCTCTTTTTGGAATCTATAACAATCACTCACCTAAAGATATTGTAGATTTTGCAACTGCTGCTTCTGTTTATAAGCATACTGTAAGAGGAGATGCAAATTTAGTTTCAAAAGATGAAATTTACAATATAATTCATAATGGTATTTCAACTGTTTCAAGATAATATATATAAAATGGTAAGGAACTCATCCCTTACCATTTTTATTTTCATTTTTAGAAATTTTTTAAATCCTCTTCTACTGTTGAAACAGTTCCAATATTAAAGTTATCTATTAAAACTTTTAAAACATTTCCTGATAAAAATGCTGGAATTGTTGGTCCTAAATGGATATTTTTAACTCCTAAGTGTAATAATGCTAGTAAAACTATTACAGCTTTTTGCTCATACCAAGCTATATTATAAGCAATTGGTAACTCGTTTATATCATTTAACTGGAATACCTCTTTTAATTTTAAAGCTATTAATGCTAATGAGTATGAATCATTACATTGTCCTGCATCTAAAACTCTTGGAATTCCTCCAATATCACCTAAATTTAATTTATTATATTTATACTTTGCACAACCTGCTGTTAAAATAACTGTATCTTTTGGTAAGTTAGCTGCAAACTCTGTATAATAATCTCTAGACTTCATTCTTCCATCGCATCCTGCCATTACATAAAATCTTCTAATAGCTCCTGATTTTACTGCATCTACAACTTTATCAGCTAATGCAAATACTTGGTTATGTGCAAAACCACCTATAATTTTTCCTGTTTCAATCTCTGTTGGTGCTTTACATGTTTTAGCTAATGCTATAACTTCTGAGAAATCTTTTTTCCCATCTTTTTCTTCAACTCTTTTCCATCCTGGGAATCCAGTTGCATTTGTTGTAAATACTTTTCCTTCATATGAAGCCCCAGCTTTTGGAGGTACTATACAGTTTGTTGTAAATACAACAGGACCATTAAATGTTTCAAATTCCTCTTTTTGTTTCCACCATGCATTTCCGTAGTTTCCAGCTAAATGTTTATATTTTTTTAACTCTGGATAATAGTGAGCTGGTAACATCTCTGAGTGAGTATATACATCTACTCCTGTCCCCTCTGTTTGCTCTAAAAGTTGAACTATATCATTTAAATCGTGACCTGATATTAAAATTCCAGGATTATTTCTAACTCCTATATTTACCTCTGTTATCTCTGGATTTCCAAATTTTCCCGTATTAGCAGAATCTAATAAGGCCATTACATCTACCCCAAATTTTCCTGTTTCTAAAGTTAATCCTACTAAATCTCCTAACTCTATTGAATCATCTAAAGTTGAAACTAAAGCTTTTTCTATAAACATAACTATCTCTGACTTTTCATATCCTAAATTTACAGAGTGCTCATAATAAGCTGCCATACCTTTTAAACCATAAGTTATAACCTCTCTTAAAGATCTTATATCTTCATTTTCAGTTGAAAGTACCCCAATAGTTAAAGCTTTTTTATTCATATCCTCTATTGTTTTTACTGTAAATGTTGTTGCATCATGATTTTTTAACCTTTTTATATCTAATCCAAAATTATCCAATTGAGTTTTTACTTTCTCTCTTATTTCTATCCCTTTTAAGATCTCTTTTGCTATCATCTCATCATCAAAATTAGCATTTGTTATTGTTATAAATAATGCATTTGTTATATAATAATCAATTTCTGAATTTAATTCTCTATCTTTTTCTCTCATCTCCAATGAGATATTTTCTCTTAGAATAGAGATCCCTTTTGCCGTATAAATAAGTAAATCTTGAAGATTTGATGTAGTTGGTTTTTTTCCGCAAACTCCTACTATTGAACAACCTTTATTTCCTGCTGTTTCTTGACATTGAAAACAAAACATTGGTACTTTTTCCATTAATCTCTCTCCTTGGTTTTAAAATTTATAACTGGATTATATCAGTATAGTTAATATAAATATGTAACATATGTTACACACTCAACTTTTTTTCTAGTAGATTTTTTATATTTAATGTATAATCAAATCATACTGACAAAAATATTCTTTGTTATAGGAGGAAATTTTATGAAAAAATGTTTGTTTATATTTGGATTTTTACTTTTTTTAGTTGGATGTACAAATACAGAAGATTATATTGTCTCTGATTTTTTTGTAGCAGGAGACTTTACTTATAAAGGTGGTTTTGAAAATGCTGGTTCTAAAAGTAGCAGTAAAGTAGTTAGAAAAAATGGATTAAAATTTATTGTAGAAGAAACTGTTGATACAGCAACTAGAGTTGAAAGGGTTTATCTAATTAATAGAGATTCTATTTCATTGATCTATACTGGTGAAAATACTTCTGTTGATCTAAATAACATTGACCTAACTAAAGGTGAGGTTATACTAAAAGCACCATTTACTGTTGGAAAAACTTGGAAATCTAAAGAAAATATCTATGAAATTGTAAATTTCATTGATGCTGAATCAGGTCCTGAAGTAACTGTTGAAAAAACATTTCCTAATGGAACTGTTGAGAGAATTATCTATCAAAAAGGATTTGGAAAAATACAAAAAACTATAATAACGAGGAATTAAGCTATGAAAAAATTAGTTCCAGCTATGGAAAAAATAGATAAAATTTTTAATTATCTTTATTTAAAAGAAAAAGCTTCTCAAGCTGAGATATCAAAGGATCTAAACATTCCTAAAGCTACAACTAATAGACTTCTTTATACATTAGTTACAATGGGATACTTATACTTAGTAGGAAAAGAATATACTTTAGGAAATAAATTTGATTATTTTTCAAATAAAAATAAAAATTATAATTTAATTAAAAATATCTCTTACCCATATTTAGAAGAACTCTCTTTAAAGTTTAAAGAAACTTTTAAAGTTAGTGTCTTTGATAAAAATAAGATTAGAGTTATAGCTTCAGTTGAAAGTAATGACTATTATAAAATTACAGTTCCTGAAAATGCTATTTTCCCATTACACGCAGGAGCAGCAAGTAAAATTTTAATCTGTCAATTAACAGAAAAAAAATTAAACTCTTTACTTCCTGAATCTTTGCCAAAGTATACAGAGAATACTATAACAAGTAGAGAAGAATTAAAAAAAGAGTTATTTAAAGTTAACATAAAAAAAATTGCTTTTGATAATATGGAGCATTCAAATACTATTAGTGCTGTAGCTATACCTATATTTGATAAAAATAATAAAATTATAGCCGCTCTAAGCTGTCCATTTTTTAGTACCGAAGCTAATAAAGAGCATATTGATGAAATTGTTATAGCTATGAAAGAAGTTTGTAAAAAAATAAGTGTTACGATTACAAATATGACATATTAATTATTTTTTTTTTTTCTTTGAAGGAAATTTTGAAAATCCCCGAATAATGAAAGTGAAGTTAGAAAATAAAACCACCGGTTTTAATTAAAAGGAGGATTTTTTATGGAAAATAAAGATCTAGTATTTCAAATGAACAAATTTGTAGGAGATTTACACGTATTTAAAACTAAAGTACACAACTTCCACTGGAATTTAACTGGAGAGCATTTCTTCGTTATACATCCAATGCTTGATGGAATAATGGCTGAAATTGATGGACAAATCGACTCTGTTGCTGAGAGAATCTTAATGATTGGACACAGACCTTTTGGATCTTTAGAAATCTATTTAAAACATACTGTTTTAGCTGAAGCTGAAACTAAAGCATATCCAGCTAAAGAAGCTGTAAAATTAATGTTAGAGGATTTCAAACTTCTTTTAGCTGAAATTAATATCATAATGGGAATCGCTGAAAAAGAGGATGATCAAGAAACTCTTACTTTAGTTACTGATATAGCTGCTTTATATCAAAAACATATCTGGATGTTTGGAGCTTGGTTAGCATAATAATAAAATTAAAACCCCTTGAAATTTCAAGGGGTTTTTTATTTAATTATTTATTTTCTAAAGCAAATAATCTTTTATTTAACTTTATCATTTTTTTAATTAATTCTCTTTCTGATAAAGCTGTCATTAAATGATCTTGAGCATGAACGAAAACTATTGATAAAGGAATCTTTTGTCCTCCAGCTTCTTTTTGTATCATATCAGTTTGAACGTGGTGAGCTTTTAATACTGCTGCATCACACTCTTTCATACACTCTTCAGCTTCTTCAAATTTCCCCTCTTCTGCAAATGCTAATGCTTGATGAGCACATCCTTTAGCTTCTCCTGCATATGCAACTATTGAAAATATTATCTCTTCTAATTCCTCTTCTGTAAAATCTACCATTTTTATCCTCCTAAACCGATTTTATTACTTTTTTATTTTAATTTTGAATTTTTGCCAAGGTTTAATACTGTCTAATAATCCCATATAATTAGGATTTATTCTTCCTACAACACTTGTTTTTCCTGAATTTTTCATATCTTTTCTAGCTATATGTAACTCTCCTGCATATTGTCCATAAAGTGATGATTCAATTAATACATCTCCTTTTTTTATATCCACAGGATTGAATAATTCAAAATGTGTTCCTTTATATTTTACTCTTGATTGAGTTGACCTTACAACATATTCTCCTACATCTCCTCTTTGGAAATGTAACTCTTTTTCTATTATATCTTTTTCAACTGTACCTACACCCTCATAAACTTCACACTCTAACTCTAGCATCTCTTTATTTATATCTGCTAATTTTTTAAGTTCTTCTTCTGTTGGGAAACAGTTTGATATTATTACAACATCTATTCCTTCATTGAATAACTCTCTTCCTTGAACTTCAATTGGAAGATCTCTATGCTCTTCTAATGTGCACAGTCCATCATTTACTGGCCATGGTCCAAAAGTTCCAGTTTGTGATGTTACAAAGGCTGCTGTTGTTAATGAAAACCCTTTAAACCTTTTATTACAGCTTCTAAAATGTTCTCTTGAAAGTCCAGTATATCTATGTGGATAGAAATTATGACAACCTACTAATTTCTCTTTATTTGGCATATAATCCATTATAGTATTAACATAATTAGTATCTTGACTCATATTTATCTCTACTAAAAGTCCATGCTCATTGAAAGTCATTATACTTTCCTCATTTCCAGAGAATCCTAAATCTAATCTTACTCCACAAGCACCTATCTCTTTAAAAAATGATAGATCTTCATAACTTATATTTAATTTACTAAATATTGAAGGAGCCACATCTACCATAACTTCCATTCCAAAACTATTAGCGTGTTCTATCGTTTCTTTAAATTCTTTTAGTATAGCCTCTTTATCTCCATCTACTGATAGTAAGCAAGTAAAAACTCTTTTATATCCGTATTTTGCTGCTAATTCAATATAATTTTTATTTTCTTCTAGTGTTGCATGAAATGGATATATAGATATTCCTAATTGTTTCATTTTTTTACTCCCTCCTAAAAACCTTTGTTTTACTTAGTTTTTACTAGATTTTTCCGAGTAAGTCAAGAACTAAAACTACAAGAAAAATATATTATTTTTTTTCGTCTAATACTTACAATATTTTCAATACTTTATATCTTTTTTTTTAATATTAACGCTTAAATTTATTTTTTTTCTCCATTAGCATCTTCAGCAGCCTTATATATTTCTATAGTACTTTCTCTTCCTTTATCTAAATATAAAATATTAATCTTATGTCTTTCATCTTTGTATTCTAAAGTTTCTCCTACTTTCATATTTCTAAGAGCTTTTAAAAAATTATAATTATAATAAAATTTACACTTTAGTAACTCTTTATACAACCTTGATTCAAAAATAAATCTATTAGAAAATATATCTGACGTTTTGCTAACCAAAATATATTTTTCTTGATGATCGGTATCTTGATTCTCTTTTAACGCTAAACAAATAGCTTCATCTAATGATCCTGAAATTCCCTTATCTAGATGATAAAGATTATTTCTTACAAACTCTACACCTTCTTTTAAAAGTGCTTCCTCTATAACTTTACTAACTGTAGATATAGAATCAACTCTATCTCTTAAAGGTAGAAGAAGTCTATCAATCTCCTCTGATAAAATTGGTGAAAGCTTATGATTAAAACTAAACTCTATCTCCATTATCTTACTTGTAAATCCATCACTATTTTTTATTTTTTTATACTCTATATTATACTTAGTTAATTGATTGATATCTTCTAATGCTGGTTTCAAAATAGTTTTTTCAAAATCATAAAACCTTTCATAATTTTCCTGTCCTACTCCTAAAAGTTCTTTTAGTTGATCTCTTGTTATTATAAATCCACCTTGATTTCTATTTTTTATCATAGCTAAATATAGTTGAAAACTTTTCTTATCTTTAAATAGTAGGATTAATAGCAGATCTATATCATCAAATATTCCACTTTCTTTTAACGACTTCAATGATCTTGAAATATATAATCTGTACTCCTCTCTATTTCTCATGTAAAAATCAAATATTGGAAATGAAGAGAAAAATATCTCCTCTTCTTTTTCTATTAACTTCAAATGTATTCTTCTCTTTGAAAATTTATCTAAGAAATCTTCAATTAAACCTCTTTCTTTAACTATAGATCTCAGTTCTTTTTCTGTAAAAATTATATATTTTTCATTTTTTCCTTTATACTTCTCTCTAATTATTTCCAAAAAATCTCTTTCTTTTTTATTCAATTTTTTATCTGTATCTATAAAAATATCATTTTTGGAAAAATCAAAAGCCATTTTTCTCATATTTTCACCACCTTTTTTGTGTATTTTTAAAAAAATTTTAAATTTTTTTGTTTTTTTTTTACCATTTTCTACAAAAATTAGACGATTTTTTTTGTTTTTTTTTTCGTTCTAATTAAAGAATACAACATTTACCTCTTATTTTCAAGTTTTTTTTTAGTTTACATATTATTATTCGACGAAAAAAGTCTGATTTTTGTGAAATTTGACTTTTTTTAAAACATATTTTATAATTCTAGTGTCGGATGAAAGATCTACTTAGAAAAATTTCAAAAGTTTAAATTAAAATTTCAAAATATTAATTAAGTAAAAAGGAGAAATAGTTATGAAAAAAATATTATTACTTTGTTCTGCAGGAATGTCAACAAGTATGGTTGTTAAAAAAATGGAAGCTGCTGCTGCTGCTGAAAATATAGAGGTTAAAATTGATGCTGTAGGTTTAGAGCAATTCCACGAGTTATTACCTCAATATGATGTATTTCTTTTAGGACCACAAGTTAGATTTAAGAAAGCTGAGTTAGGTGCTATTGCGGCTGAAGCTGGAAAGCCTTTAGATGTTATTGATACTATGGCTTATGGAACATTAAATGGTAAGAAAATTTTAGACTTTGCTTTAAGCTTAGCTAAATAAAAATAGTTATACATTTTACTTTAAATAATACTTTTATTTAAAAATGGGAGGGTAACAAATGAAAAAATCACTTTATTTATTGGCTGCTTTATCATTATTAGGTACAAATGTTTTTGCTAAAGAGGTTGTAGCTAATCCTACACCTACTACTGAAACAGTTGCACCTGTTGCTGGGGAAATTAAAGAAGAGAACGTTAATGAGGAAACTCAAGTTATGTCTATAGTTGAAGTTCCTGAAGATAAATGGTCTTTTGCTGGAAGAGCGTACTTAGAGATGGAAGATTTCGATAATGGATCTGATTTAGCTGGGGGAGACGACGAAGATGGTACTTTCTTTGGAACTGGAATATCAGCGTCAAAAGGAAAGTTAACTTTAGATTTAAATGTTGAAAAAAGACTTGGTGGAGATCTATCAAGTGATAATAATCCTGAATGGGAATCTTTAAGAGCGGACTGGAAAGTTAGATATCAATTATTTGCTAATCAAGGTTTCCATTTAAAATATAGAAACGAAACTAGAACTAGAGATTTTTCTCAAGAAACTTATCACGATGACTGGAGAAGAAATAGATTTGAGTTAGGAACTGATTTCAATCACTTTAATGGTCTTTTAGCTGGTTGGTTAGTTGTTGGTTACGATAGAGACAAACAAGATAATAACTATGGGCTTTTAGATACTAATAAAAATAATGGTTGGTATTGGGAAGGAGATTTTGGACCTTCATTTAAATTAACTGATAAGTTATCTCTTAACCCAACTGTATTTACTACTGGAGAAATGTATGATACATATGAAATGGTTGAAACTCAAATCAGAGTTATGATGCCATATCAAGCTACAGAAAAACTTACTATCATGCCTAGAATTAGATTTACTTTAGAAAGAACTTATGATGAAAAAGATTCATCTCTTGATGGTAAATTCCACAGAAAGTATGATAACAAAGCTGGTAATAAAATCAGATATGAATTAATGGCTAACTATGTTATTAATGAAGACTTCTCTACATTTGTAGGAGTAGCTTATGAGGCTAACACTAGAACTTATAAAAACGAAGAGAAATTTGGATGGGGACCAGGAAATGGAGATCATGATATCGATTTATGGTGGTCATACATTGGTTTAAACTACAAGTTTAACTAATATTTTAAACAAATTATCAAGAATATTATAAAAATTATGGGGAGGGGAAGTTTTTTCCTCCACCCCTTTCTATAAAATTTGATATAATAAACTAAAAAACGGAGGAAAATTTATGAGTAATTTTATGAATCTTATTGAAGAAAAACTTATGCCTGTTGCTGCCAAAGTTGGGCAAAACAGATATTTAAATGCAATCAAAGATGGTTTTGTTTATACAATGCCGTTCTTAATTATCGGTTCATTTATCCTTTTAATGGTAAACCTACCATTCACTGATCCTAATAACATACTTTACATGGAGTGGTATGCTAATTTAATGGGAGCTTTTAAAGGAGATTTAGTACAACCTTTCTATGTAAGTATGGGAATTATGTCTTTATTCGTTTCTTACGGAATTGGAATGTCTTTATCTAATAGTTATGGTCTTAACGGTACAACTGGTGGATTCTTATCAATGTATGCATTTTTACTAGTTTCAGCGAAACTAGATTGGTTACCTGTTGGTCAAGCTGAGGGAGCTGGAGCTCTATTCCTTATCCCTGATGGTGGATGGATGCCAATTATGGATGCTAGATATCTTGATGCTAAAGGACTATTCACAGCTATCCTAGGAGCAATAATAGCTATTGAAATATTCAGATTATTAGTACAAAAGAAGTTCGTTATTAAACTTCCTGATTCTGTACCACCTGCAATTGCTAAATCATTTGAGTTATTAATCCCAATCGTGTTTGTTACAATCCTTTTCCAAGCAATAAATATATTTGCAATGAAGAGCTTAAACATCATGGTTCCTGAGATTATCTTAAAAGCTTTTGCACCATTACTTAATATGTCTGATTCATTAATCTCTGTAATCTTTATTATCATAATCACTCACCTTTTATGGTTTGCTGGATTACACGGAACTAATATTGTTATAGCTATTATTAACTCTATAACACTGTCTAACTTAGCTGCTAACCAAGCTGCTCTTCAAGCTGGTGAAACTTTACCTAAAATATTTGCAGGAGGATTCCTTGATGCTTATGTTTATATTGGAGGAGCTGGAGCTACTTTAGGACTTGCACTTGCTATGTCTGTAAGTAAAAATGCACATATTAAATCAATTGGAAAACTTTCAGTTATTCCAGCAGTATTCAATATCAATGAACCAATAATGTTTGGAGCACCTATTGTAATGAACCCATTACTATTCATTCCATTCGTTGGAATCCCAGTATTAAATGCTTGTATAGCATGGTTTGCTACAAAGTTTGATTTAGTAGGAAAAATTATAACTCTTGTTCCTTGGACAACTCCAGGACCAATTGGAGCATTACTTGCTACTAACTTCAGTATTACTGCCTTCATTTTAAGTTGTGGATTAGTTGCTGTTTCATTCTTCCTATACATTCCTTTCTTAAGAGTGTATGAAAAATCTTTAAATGAAACTGAAGCTGCTTAATAAAAAGTTTATAAAATAAAAAAGTGCTAATATAAAAAAATCTCTCAAGAAATTATCTTGAGAGATTTTTATTATTTAGTTAATTCTATAAATTCATCCTCTGTTAAAATTGTCACTGTTCCTAGTTCTTTTGCTTTTATTAACTTACTTCCTGCATCTTCTCCCACAATTAGATAATCTAATTTTTTACTTACAGATGACATATTAGTCCCACCTAAAGACTCTATTAGATCTTTAATCTCTTCTCTTTTAAATTTTTGTAGTTTTCCTGTAAATAAAAAAGTTTTTCCTGTAAACTTTCCATCTTCAACTACCTTTTCTTCAACATCTTCATCTGCTTTTCCAAAATTTACTCCATAATCTTTCAATTTTCTTACTATTGTTATAGATTTTTCATCTCTAAAAAAGTTATAAACTGACTCAGCTACTTTATCTCCTACACCATCAATTTCTAAAAGTTCCTCTTTAGACATTTGAGATAATTTGTCTATGTTTTTACTTTTTTTTGCCAAAACATTTCCTAAAAATTTTCCAACAAAAGGTATTCCTAAAGCATACAGTGTTTTAGAGTATGGTCTCCCTTTACTTTTCTCTATTGAAGCTAAAAGTTTTTCTACACTTTTTTCTCCCATCTTATCCAACTGCATAAGTTCATCTTTATGTTCTCCTAAATTATAAATATCTGTTATATCTTTTATGTAATTCATTTGTAACATTCTTTCTACAATCTTACTTCCAAATCCACTTATATTCATTCCATCACGAGAAACAAAATATTCTATACTTCCTTGAATTATAGCTGGACAATTAGGATTTACGCATTTTAAATCAACTAATCCTTCCTCTTTTTCTAGAATTGAATTACATACTGGGCAATGAGTCGGAGGAATAACTTCCTTTTCCTCTCCTGTTCTAATGTCTTTTATAGAGCTTACCACCTGTGGAATAATTTCAGCTGCTTTTTCTATAAATACTCTATCTCCAATTCTAATATCTTTTCTTAAAATCTCATCCATATTATGTAAACTCGCTCTTTTTACTCTACTTCCTGATAGTTCAACCTCTTCTAATTCTGCCACAGGAGTAACTTTACCAGTTCTTCCTACCTGCCAAGTTATATCTAAAAGTTTTGTTGTAACCTGTTTTGCTGGAAATTTATAAGCGATTGCCCATCTTGGACTTTTTGTTGTATAACCTACCTCATCCCATAAATCAATATTATTTAGTTTTATTACTAATCCATCTGTCTCAAAGTCTAATTTTTCTCTTTCAATCTCCCAATAAGAAATTCTTTTCTCCATAATAGTTAGATCATCTATCACTTCAGCAACTTTAGTTGTCTTTATACCAACTTTATCTAGATAATCTAAGCTTTCTCTATGAGTTTTAAATCCATATTTTAAAGGCTCAACAACATAATAAAAATATGCATCTAATCCTCTTTCTTTAACTATTTCTGAATCTAACTGTCTTAAAGTACCACTAGCTGCATTTCTTGGATTGGCAAATATCTCTTCACCATTTTTTAATCTTTCTTCATTTAATTTTTCAAATTGACTTAAAGGAAGTACAATCTCTCCTCTAACCTCTAAATTAACATCTTCTTTTAAATAATTAGGAATTGTTTCAATAGCTAAGATATTCTCTGTAACATCCTCTCCCTCTATTCCATCGCCTCTTGTTACCGCTCTTACTAGCTCTCCTTTTTCATAAGTTACACTTATACTAGCTCCATCTAATTTCAACTCAAGAACATACTCCAATTTTTCATGCTTATACTCAAGATTTTTCTCAATTCTTTCTGTAAAAGCCACTACATCCTCAATATTATATGAATTACTTAAACTTAACATAGGCTTTTTATGAATCACTTTTTTAAATTTTGATTCTTTTAAATCTATTGCTCCTACATGTTTTGTAGGAGATATATCCTCTTTAAATTCTGGATAATCTCTTTCTAACTTTTCTAGCTCTTTTAAAAGTTTATCAAATTCAAAATCTGAAATTATAGACTCATTTTTAGTATAATAATAATAATTGTAACGCTCTATCTCTTTTCTTAATTCATCTATTCTTTTTTTAGGTTCACTCTCTTCAACTAAATTAAAAAGTTTTAGCATCCTCCACCATCCTTTTTTATTAAATTATACCACTTTTCTATTTACAAATTAAGACTTTAGTGGTAATAAATAGATAACAAAAATCTTTTTTATTAAAGTTTACGGAGGTATCAAATGGAAAATATTATTTTATCACCTGGTAAATATATTCAAGGACCTAACTCTTTAAACAATATTGCTAAGTATGCCAAAAAAAATGCTTTTATTATTGCAGATAATTTTGTTATGAGCATTACTGAAGATATTATAAAAGAAAGTTTTATTAAAGAAAACTTAACTCCTTATTTTGAACTTTTCAATGGAGAATGCTCTAAAGTTGAGATTAATAGATTAAAAGAGATTTTAAAAGAAAAAAAATCTGAAATTGTTATAGGAGTTGGAGGTGGTAAAACTTTAGATACCGCTAAAGCACTTGCTCATTATTGTGATCTTCCTGTTTTAATTGTTCCTACAATTGCTTCTACTGATGCTCCTTGTAGCGCATTATCTGTACTTTATACTGAAGATGGTGTTTTCGATGAATACCTTCTTTTACCCAATAATCCAAATATTGTTTTAATGGATACTGAGATTATTGCTAAGGCTCCTGCTAGATTATTAGCTAGTGGTATGGGAGATGCTCTTGCCACATACTTTGAAGCTAGAGCTTGTGAGAGATCTGGTGCCTTAAATATGGGAGGTGGTCTTCCTACTAAAGGAGCAATGGCTCTTGCTAAACTTTGCTTTGATACCCTTATTTCAGATGGTGAAAAAGCTATGTTTGCAGCTCAAAAATGTGTTTGTACAAAGGCTGTTGAAAATATTATTGAAGCTAATACGTATTTAAGTGGTATTGGATTTGAAAGTGGTGGACTAGCTGCAGCTCATGCTATTCATAACGGACTAACAGCTTTAGAAGAGTGTCACGATCTATATCATGGAGAAAAAGTAGCTTTTGGAACTTTAGTACAGCTATTTTTAGAAAATGCTCCTATGGAAGAGATTGATGAAGTTTTATTTTTCTGTAAAAATATTGGACTTCCAACGTCTTTAGAGGATTTAGGAGTTAACTCTATTGAAAGAGAAAGACTTTTAGAAGTAGCTAAATTAGCTTGTGCTCCTGGAGAAACTATACATAATATGCCATTTGAAGTAACTCCTGAAAAAGTTTTAGCTGCTATTTTAGCTGCTGATAACTATGGTGGATATTAATATATAGATTTATAAAAAAATAAAACCCTTGGAAATTCCAAGGGTTTTTTATTACATATATTAGAATGTTACTTTCATTCCTGCATATGCAAGTGGTTGCCATCTCCAGTGAGAAGCTGAACTTTGATCTATATTATCCCAGTTTCTATACTCTGCTCCCACTCCTGCGTTTACAGCTAAATTCTCTGTGATTTTATATGTTGCATCTAAAGTTAATAATGTATATAAGCTGTAAGTTGTTTTAGGTGATTTTGTAGTTACACCATCACTATCTTTAGTATATTTATCATATTGTCCAAATACATATGGATCGTATCCACCTTCAAAATTGAAGTCAATTGCATATGCATCAGTTGTGTATAATGCAAAGTTTCTACGTAAATAGATTTCCCATGTTACAGTGAAATCTTTGTCTTTGTTATCTGTTAAATCTTTATTTGTATGGAAATCATGTCCATAGAAGTTTTGATCTAAATAGATTGTACCATCCCAAGTAAATCCAAGTGGTAAGTTACCTGCATATTCAATATCCATACCAATAGTATTCATATAGTTTGATCCACCATCTTCTGGGAATGAATGATAGAATTTTGGAGCAAGTAATAAATCACTTAATAATGCTCCTTTATTTTGATAAACTGTAAATCTTGCTTGGTACTCTAAGTTTTGAGAGTCATCCTCTTCATCTCTATATTGTACTCTTGAAGTAAACCAATCATTATGCTTATAGTAAGCTCTTAATCTTGTTTCAGTTCCATTTTGAGAGTTTTCATGTCCATCTCCATTTGACTCTAAATTGTTATAATCTCTAATTCTTCCTTCTAATGAAAAATTTTCTGTTGCTTGAACACCGAAAGTTGTTTCAAGTCTAGAATATTTATTAGAACCTCTATTCCATTCGTCCTGAGCTACATTTGGATCTGTTCCAAAACCAGGAGCTACTCTATCTCCATGCCCTTCAGTCTTCCCATATGCTCTATATTCCACTCCGATATAACCAGTTGGTCTAAATGCTGGTGCAATAACCTCTTCAACTACAGGCTCAGCTACAACTATAATCTCTTTTGATACTTCAACTGGAGCTACTACAACCTCTTTGGCTTGAACAGCAGTTCCTACTACAAGTAAAGATCCTAAAAAAAGTGCTAATTTTTTCATAAAATCCCCTCCGATTTTTAATTGTGTTATTTATGAGAAATAATTTTTTATAGTAAAAATTTATTTCCCTCCACTGTATTCTTTATACAATATTTTTTTAATTTTGTAAATAAAATTTTTCTTAGTAAATTATTTTTTTGTATAAAAATAAGCTACAAACCCTTATTTTTAAAAGAAAAGTACTATTTTTTATTTTTATTATTATTTTACCAATTAAAATCTCTCCAATAAAAAAAGAGATAGAAAATAAATCTATCTCTAAAATTATTCTTCTGATCCATCTTGGAAATGATAGTTATAAAATATATAGTTTATAGGTAAAAATGAAGCTATTAACTCCTCTTTTTCTATATTTTTTTCTAATACAATCAATTTTTCGTGAACTTCACCTAATTGAAACTCTTGTAAGTACATTTTTAAATAACTTAAAAATAGGGAACTTTTAAAAACTCTTCCTGAAAGTAAAAATGTATCTAAAGGCAATAAATTATTATGATTTATCATAAGTATTGCTATATACCTTGCTACTTTTCTAAGAGATTTACACTCTGTAATCTCTCCATTTTCAGCTCTTTTTATGAACTCATCAAAGCTCATATTTTTATATATATCTACTATACGAGCAGAATAATTATTTTCCTTTAAAATTTCTTCAAAAATATTTTTAGGAGAAACCATTGTATCAAAACAACCTTTTTTCTTACAAATTTCACAATACATATCTGAATTAGGTTCTACTATAAAATGCCTTGTTCCCATTGATCTATAATGAGAAATAGCAGGATTTACAAGCTTATTATCTATTATTATTGCACTTCCTCTTTTTTCTCCATATTTTACTAAAAAAAAGTTTTTGTGATTAGGCTCTAAAAAGGCTTCATACAAAGCTTCTGCTCTAATTTCTGTTTCAACAAATACATATCCAGAAAATTTTTGCATTATCATTTTTTTTAAAGTTACAAAACGATCTTCTTTAAAGAGATCTAATGATTTTTTTACAACAAACTCATTGGTTACAACTACACCAACACCTAGTATCTTCTCAGATACAACACTACTCTTATTTACAATTTCCTCTATAAATTTAAGTAAATCTTTCAGATATTCATCAAAATCTCCATCATAGTGGTTTAAAAACTTTAATTCACCTAAAATCTCATTTTTTAAATTAGTTAATATAACTTTAGTAAAATTCTCCTCTATTAAAACCCCTACTGAATAAAATCTATCATAATTTATAACTAAAAGATTTTTTTTTCTATTATTTTCATCTATATATTTTTTTTCAAGAAGTACATTATCCCCTAATAATTTTTTTGAAATTTTAGTTAGTGCCGCTGGTGAAACCATTATATTTTCAGCTATATCTAACTTATTTGATCCACCACATTGATTGATAAATTTTAATAAATTTGTAATATTTTTATTTTGACTTTTAAACTCCATCCCCATCTCCTTAATTTTTTTATTGACAAACCCTTCTTTTTAATGTATATTTTACCTTGTAAAACTTATATCTAATTTTAGATATTTTTTTTTAACTTAATTAAATAAATATACTATATTTACTTAATTATATCATAATTTGATAATAAGGTGCTAAACTTATTATATAAAGTAGCCAACAACCCTCCAGTTGATTGGTTTGAAACCCGTTTAAAGAAGAGGTGTTCCCGTCACCTCTTCTTTTAATTTTTGTTGCTTTTTTCTTTTTTTTTGTTACAATTTTATTATCTTAAAATATTTTAGGAGGTAAAAATGAAAATTAAACCTATTGGTAAAAGAGTTCTTGTTAAAACTATAAATTTAGAAGAAAAAACATCAACAGGGATTATATTAATTCAAAATAATGAGGAAAAAAATTACAGAATTGGAGAAATAATCTCTTTAAGCACTGATTCTGAGGTAAACTCTTTATTTAGTATTAATGATAAAGTTATTTTTTCTAAAAAATCTGGAGTTAAAATTAATGATTCTTCTAAAGAACAAATTTTATTAAATTTAGAAGAAATCTTTGGTATTATTGAAGAGTAAAAGAAAAGCCCATCTTTATGACGGGCTTTTTTTATTAAAACTCTTTACCACCTGAAACTTTAACATCTACTTTATATTTATTTAATGCTTGAATTGCACACTCTAAAGCTTTTGTTATAGTTGTAACTTCCATATAAGGCATATTTTTCTTATCAACAACTTGCTCTGTTATGTAAGGAACATGAATAAATCCACCTTTTATATTTAAATTATTCTTTGATATATAATAAAGTAGTGAATACATTATATGATTACATACATATGTTCCTGCTGTGTTTGAAACTGAGGCTGGTATTTTTGCTGACTTAATCTCTTCAACAATCCCTTTAATAGGAAGTGTTGCAAAGTAAGCATTCTCTCCATCTTCATAAACTGGAGTATCTATTGGTTGATATCCTTCATTATCCGGAATTCTACCATCATCCATATTAATCGCTACTCTTTCAACTGACATATCATATCTTCCACCAGCTTGTCCAATACATATAACAGCATCTGGTTTATGCTCTTCTATTCCTGCAAATAGTTTTTCAGCTGATTTTTTGAAAACTGTTGGTATTTGTAATTTTATTACCTCGATACCATCAATACTATCTTTCATTGCTTTCACTGCTTCCCATGCTGGATTTATACTTTCTCCTCCAAATGGATCAAATCCTGTAATTAAAACTTTCATTACACTACCTCCTAAAAATTAAAATGCTAAGAAATACATTAGTCCAATATGAATAATAAGAAGTGGTACTGCTACTCCTATTTGCTTTAATATTACACCATTTTTATTCTTCATCTCTAATATAGACGCTGGAACTATATTAAAGTTTGCTCCCATTGGTGTTAACAATGTTCCACAGAAACCTGCTGTTAATCCAAGAGCTCCAACTACTGCTGGATTTCCACCCTGAGCTATAACAAAAGGATATCCTATACCTACTGTTATAACTGCAAAAGCTGCGAAACCATTTCCCATTATCATTGTGAATATAGCCATAGCTAAACAATAAACAGTTACACCTGCTAAAATATTCCCCTCTGGAACTACACTTCCCATTATTCCAGCAATTACAGTTCCAACCCCAGCTTTAGCAAATACAGAACCTAAAGAACCTAAAAGTTGAGGTAAAATAACTGTTGGACCCATTTGTTGTAAAATTCTACTTGAATCATAAGGAATTTTATCAAACTTTTCTTTTGTTACTAGCATAGTTACAATTAAAGCAACAATTGCCCCTATTCCCAGTCCTACTAGTCCACCTAATTTTGTAAACTGAGCTATTGAAAATGCCACAACTCCTATTAACCCAGCTGGAACAAATAACATATTTCCAATTTTATGAGCTTGCTTCTCTCTAAACTCCTCTGTACTTGTTTTAAACGAAGCTAGTGAAACAGATTTTGTAGCACTTAAAACTCCCATTACTAAAAGTAACCCTCCTACTATTGATGGATTTACATGAGGTCCACCTATAAATAAAAATCCAAATATAATCCAAAATGCTGCTGATCCTATTCTCTTAGGATTGCTTTTATCTAAAAATGAATATACTCCGCTTATCAATAAAATAATTCCGCAAAGTATATACATAAGTTCTAATAACATCTTTACATCCATTAATTTTGCCTCCTACTTTGTCCTTAACTTTTTAATTTTTCTATCTAGACGATAATATTGGAAATAAGCCAATACTAAAGTTATTAGTGCTACAGGAATAGAAGCTTTAGCTACATCATAAGCCTCTACCTTTACACCTAACTCTTGTAAAGTTCCAACTATTAAAAGAACTCCAGAAGAAGCTACGAAAACATTTTGTCCAAAAAAGTTAGCATAGTTTTCAGATGCATTTGTAATTCCTTTTAAATCTTCATCTAACTCTTCTGAAACTTTCCCATCTTTTTCAATAGCACCTTTTGCCATAGGATAAATTAATGGTCTTATAAATTGAACATGTCCACCTAGTCTCATCGATAAAACCGCAGCTAACATTCTTACTGTTACGTATATTGATAATACTTTACCAGCTGTTGCACCCTTTAACTTTGATATACAAATTGATGCTCTCTCTCTTAAACCATTTCTCTCTAGTATTCCAACTACAGAAAGCGTTAATAATAAAAGTGTCATATATCTAGTTTGAACAAAAGCTGTTCCTAAAATATTTAAAACCTCGACAAAATCAATTCCTGCAACAAGCCCTGTTGCTATTCCAGCTATTAAAACAACAGCTATAGTATCTAATTTGATTATAAATCCAATTAGAATTATTAATACCCCTATTAATTTAATCACAATATCTCACCTAAATCCTCTCTTTTAAATGAGTATCTCTTTCCACAGAAATGACACTCAGCTTCAACCTCTCCTCTTTCAGCTAATATCTCTTCTAACTGCTCTTTTCCTAAAGTGATAATTCCTTTATAGAACTTCTCTTTATCACAATTACAATTATATTTTATCTCTTTCGAATCTAAAATTTCATATGATTCTATTAATTTTTCATGAGTTTCATCATTCATATCTTCATATAAAAGGTGTAAAATTCTTTCTAAATCCATTCCACCTTTAAATAGCTCTGTTACACTTCTTATAGCCCCTATTTTTTTCTCTAACTCAACTATAAAATCTTCTTCTGCATCTGGTAAAAGCTGAATCATATACCCACCAGCTGATCTAACTGTTGTTTCATTTTCTAAATCTACACCTAAAGCAATTACTGTAGGTGTTTGTTCTGAAGTTACATAATAATATGCTATATCATATGCAATCTCTCCACTTTCTATTGTTGATACTCCAACATAAGGATCCTTTAACCCTAAATCTTTAATGACATTTAAAGTTCCTCTTCCTACTAAAGCTTGTACATCTGGCTGTCCATTTTCCTTTGCTGGTAAATCTGCTTCTGGATTTGAAACATAACCTTTTACACCATCCTTATCAACTGTCACTACCATACTTGATAACGGTCCATCTGTAACTGTTCTAAGTGTTAATATATCATTTCCTTTTAGGGTTGCTCCCATCATAACTCCTGCTGAAAGAAGTCTTCCAAAAGCTGATATAGCAGTTGGACTACACTTATGAATATTTAATGCTTCCTGTACAATATCTTTTGCATCTACAAGAACAAATCTTGCATTTTTACTTACTCCTCTAATTAATCTACTCATTTTTTTCACCTCTAATATTCAATATAATCTTTTAATTCTTCATATTTTTTAGTAGAAATAATATTTTTTAATTCTAAATTATTTCTTATAATACTTTTTTCGTGGTATTTTCTAATATTTTGTATCTCTTTTTTAGTAAAACCATAATATATTAAAGTTTTATCATCCACTTTATTAATATTAAATCTATTTAACTTAACACTTTGTGGCTCCTTAAACTTTACTTTTAATTTTTCATAAGTTTTTTTTCCAATTCCAGATATTCTAGTCATTTCATTTAATTTTTTATATCCACCAGTTATATCTCTATATTCAATTATTTTATCTACATAACTTTGAGATATCCCACTTTTTAACATATCACTTTTACTTGCTTTATTAATATCTAAAAGTAAATTTTGAGCTTCTAAAGTATTTTTACTTTCAATAACTTTAAATTTACTGTCAATTGCTCCATAAGAAAAAGTTGATATTAATAAAATTAAACTTGAAATAATTAACTTTTTCATATATTATCTCTCCTTAGAAAAAAGTTCTATTTTCTTAGCATGTCTCATTTTCATCTCTGCTATATACAGTGCAGGATCTTTAGGATTAACTAATCTTTCTATTTGATCAATATATTCTGTTTCTTTACGGATGGCTTTACTTATTGCTCCGCCACCAAGTCCCATAGTTTGTTGGTTTTCTTCTATCATCTCTATATTAAATCTAGATTCAGCTCCAGGAATAGAATATCCTACGTTCTCTCCCCAATCTAAACTATTTTTTTGACGATACATATAATAAGGTTCCATTCCTTTTCTTTTTACAAGCTCACCTATTGCGTTTTCAACTAATTTTCTTTCAACTTCAGACTCCTCAAAATCTTCATGATATAAAGGTGATCCCTTCTTCTTAGCTAAGGCATGAACTGTTAGATTTTCTATATCATATTTCTCAATCTCATTTAAAGTATTTAATATATCTTCAACACTTTCACCAGGCAAACCTAATATTAAATCCATATTCAAAATAAATCCAATCTCTTTTATGTCTCTATATACTTCATCAAAATGTTCTCTATTAAAAGTTCTATTTAAATCTTTTAAAGTTTGCTCTTTAAATGTTTGTGGATTTAAACTTACTCTATCTACTCCATACTCTTTAAGAATCTCTAATTTTCTTTTAGTTATAGCATCCTCTCTTCCAGCTTCAAAAGTAAATTCTTTTAAATTTGAAAGATCTATATAGGTATGTACTGCTTTTAAAACTCTTTCAGTATCCTCTTCTGTTAAAATACTTGGTGTACCACCACCTATATACAATGATTCGTATTTATAACCTTTATTTTTTGAAAGTTCTCCTACAAGCTCAATCTCTTCTAAAAGCGTCTCTACAAATTTTGGATAAAAACGCCCTAAACTGCTATTTATTTCATAAGATGCAAAAGAGCAGTATCTACATTTTGATGGACAAAAAGGAATTCCTATATACATATTCATTGCATCTTTATTTAATAATCTTTCCTCTGTTTCAATCACTCTCATCAAAAGATCTATCTTATCAAAATTAGCAAGATACATATTATTTAAAAGATTTCTAACTCTTTCCTTTGAAAATCCCATTTGCATAAGCCTTCTTGTCATTTTTGTAGGACGTACTCCTATTAAACTTCCCCACGGATAATTTTTATTAAGAGCTTTTAACAATCCTCCTTTTAACATAATCAGATTTTGGTCTTCTATTATATGTTCAAAGTTTTCCTCTTCCATTACAGCTTCTTTTCCATCTATTTGAGCTTTTACAATTATCTTATCATCTTTATAACTTACTTCACCTTTTATATCTTTACCTACTTCTTTAGGCAACATGATTCTTACAAACTCCTCTAAACTTTTTTCACTTAGAGGAAAGTTAGTAACTATTGACACTTAAATACACCACTTCCTATTTCATTAATAATAAAACTAAAATTCCAATTATGATTCTATATACTCCAAAAGCCACAAAAGTTCTCTTTTTTATATATCCCATAAACCAATTAATAACAACATATGCTACAACAAATGATACTACTGATCCCACTATTAATAACTGCCACTCTAAAGTTGTGAAATTAAGTCCATTTTTCACAAGCTTTAATAGAGTTGCTCCAGCCATTGTAGGAATAGCTAAGAAAAATGAATATTCTGCTGCTGCTGCTCTTGAAACTCCTAAAAGTAGAGCTCCTACTATTGTTGCCCCTGAACGCGATGTTCCTGGAATCATAGCTAAACATTGGAAAAATCCAATTGTAAAAGCCAATTTATATGACATCTGCTTTATTGAACTTACTTTACCCTTTAGGTTTTTTCTTTCAACTAAAATAAAAATAATACCATAAAGTATAAGCATACTTGCAACTACTGTTGTGTTGTCCATAAAAAATTCAGATATATAATCATCTGCTAATAATCCTATAACTCCTGCAGGTAAAACTCCCACAATTATTTTTGTCCATAAAGAAAATTTTTCTTTAAACTCCTCTTTAGATTTTACAAAAGGAGTTAAATCTTTCCAAAAGTAAGCTACAACTGATAAAATAGCTCCAAATTGTATAATAACTAAAAAATTATCCATAAAACTTTTCGACACCAGTGGAGAGTTTATAAATCTCTCCACTAATATCATGTGCCCCGTACTACTTACAGGAACAAACTCTGTCATCCCTTCTACAATTCCCAGTATAATAACTAGTAAAAATGGGTTCATTTCATCTCCTCCTATAAGTAGCTATCCTCTTTTTTAAGATATTTAACATAATCTGCTACACCATCTTCTAAAGAGCAAAACTCTTTTGTATATCCTGCTTCTTTTAATTTTCTCATAGAAGCTTGAGTAAAATATTGATATCTTCCTCTTAAATCCTCTGGCATTGGAACAAACTCTATTACTTCTTCTGTTTTTAATTCAAAATTTCCACTAGCATTTTTCATAGTTTCCATTGAAAGATCGTGGAAGCTTCTTGCCTCACCAGTTCCTATATTATAAACACCTGATGGAACTTCACTAAACATACAGAAATACAACATATCTACAACATCTTTTATATAGATAAAATCTCTTAGTTGCTCACCATCTTTATATCCCTCTTTATGAGATTTAAATAGTTTTACTCCTCCATTTTCATTAAATTGATTGAATGTATGGAAAACCATTGAAGCCATTCTTCCTTTATGGTATTCTTGAGGTCCATAAACATTGAAAAATTTAGCTCCTATCCATTGCTTAGGTGTCTTTTCTTGCTTAAATGCCCAATCATCAAAAAACTTCTTAGAATATCCATATTTATTTAAAGGCATTAATTTTTTTAATTCTTCTGGAGTTCCTTCATCACTATATCCTTGCTCTCCTCCACCATAAGTTGCTGCTGAAGATGCATATACATACACAATATTTCTATCAGCACAGAAATCCCATAACTTTTTTGAATATTCGTAGTTATTCTTCATTAAAAGATCTCCATCTTTCTCTGTTGTAGCAGAAATAGCTCCCATATGTAATACTGCCGTTACTTTACTAGCATTCTCTTCATTTTCAAGCCAAGCAAAAAGCTCATCTCTGTCACACCAATCAGCATAATCTCTCTTTCTTAAATTTAGCCATTTTTCCTCTGTTCTTAATTTATCCACAGCCAATATATCATTTATTCCCATTTCATTTAATTTCCAAATATAAGCGCTTCCTATAAATCCAGCTGCTCCTGTTACTATAATCATTTTTTTCCTCCTTGCTTTATCTTTCTAATAATTTTTTTATATCTTCTTCAGAAATAGAAGCATGAGCTATATCAACACCTACTCTATTTCCACCATGAAAATCAGAGCCACCAACTTTTAATAACCCTTTTTCTGTAGCTAGCTTTCTGTAGTACTTAACCTCTTTAGATGTATATGAGCTATACTCTACTTCTAATCCATTTAATCCAGCTTCTATTAGAATATCTAATATTTTTTCCGTTTTCTCTCTAGAGTTAGAAACTAAACTCGGATGAGCTAAAGCTGAAACACCTTCACACTCTTTTATAAGTTTAATAATCTCAATCGGATCTGAGCTTCCTTTCTCTACATACGCTACACCATTTCTTCCCAGGTATTGTTTAAAAGCTTCTCCTTTTGAGTAAACAAACCCTTTATTCATCATAACATTACAAATATGTGCTCTACTAACAATAGCTCCTGTAGCTTCTTTTTCTATCTCTTCCATTGTTATTTTTAGTCCTAAATTATTTAATTTTTTAACAATTTTCTCATTTCTTTCTTTTCTAGCTTGTTTTAACTCTACTAGCTTTGACGTTAATTTTGGTGATTTTTCATTTAAAAAATATCCTAAAATATGAATTTCATACCCTTCATAAGAACATGAAAACTCTATTCCTGGTATAAATTCCAATCCCAATTCATAAGCCATTGCCTTCCCTTCAGAAATACCTTCCATTGTATCATGGTCTGTTATTGCTATACCTTTTAGTCCTATATACTTCGCTCTTTTTAAAAGTTCTTCCACTGTAAATGTTCCATCTGAATATGTTGTATGAGTATGTAAATCATACCTTTCACTTAAATCCTTCATAAGACTCCTCCCTTAAGTAAAAATGGCACCTTTATTTCTAAAGGCGCCACAGTTTTTTAGTCATCCCACTTTTCTAATTTTGAAAAATACTCTGAATAAGCAAGGTATAAAGCCTTTGCATTTATATTGTTCTTCTCTAATTTAGTTTTTTCTGTTTTCTTATAAATATCATTTACTTGTACAACTCTTGGAGAAACTTCTACAAAATACCATGCTTTTGAATCAAAGAACTCTCCTCTTTTTATAAACTTATTTAAAAGTTTTCTAAATCTTTTAATCTCTTTTTCTGATAAGTCACTCTTTTTAGAGAACTCAACTATTTCAGCCCATTCCTCTTTTGTAGCTACTTCATTAGCTATATGATTTGATGGATTAGCCATTCTTACATATGATTGAGTTACCATATATTTTGCTAAACCAGCTGGATCTTTAAAATTCTCATCTTTTAAATAGTACTCTCTTGGAAGTTTTTTTACAGTTTTTTCTAAAATTGAATTAAACTGCTCTTGATCAGCCTCTGTAATTTCATTTTTTGTTTTTAATGAATCTAAAAACTTTACTTGTTTTTGATCTAGTTTTTGATTTCTAGCTAAGAACCCAATTGGCTCCTCTGCTCCATACCAATCTTCAAGCTCTGATTCTCCAATTATAACAGTACTAAAAGTTTCTTCCCAATTTTTCATCGCTACTGTATCAACTTTATACTTTTCTTGTAAATTAACATTGTTTTTATTTAGTGAGCTACATGCTGTTAATGCAGCTAGCATTGCAACTAAAACTATAGTTTTTTTCATTTTTCCTCCCTACACTCTTCCACAACATTTTCCGTATATTTTTCCACTTCCACACTTACAAGCTGAATCAAAATCAAGCTCCTCTTCTACTCCTGGTTCTACCACTTCTTCTGGATTTTTAACAACAACTTTAAACATATAAGATGTTGCCTCTGTCTTTATTGTTGATAGCATTCTTGAATACATATCTCCAGATATTATTTTGTATTCTACAAGAGGATCTTTCTGCCCGTAAGATCTTAAATAAATTCCCTCTCTTAAAGCATCTAATGCTTTTAAGTGCTCTCTCCATCTTGCATCTACCACTTCAAATAGAACATATTTTTCTACTTTTCTCATAATTTCAGAAGATACCTCTTCCTCTTTTCTTTCATACTCTGCTTCTATGTCTTTATATATTTTATCAACATATTCTTCAACAGTTAAAGCCTTATACTCTTGCATATCTGTTATTTCATAACCATATTTTTCAAGAAGCATATCTTTAACTCCAACTATATCCCACTCATCTTTAAATTCTCCAACAAATCTCTCTACAACTATGTCAGAGATACTTGATTTTAACATTCCTAAAATTGTCTCTTTTAAATCATCTTTTTCTAAAGCCTCATTTCTACTTGCATAGATAGCTTCTCTTTGTTTATTCATTACATCATCAAATTCAAGAAGATTTTTTCTAATTCCAAAGTTTCTTGATTCAACTTTCTTTTGAGCATTTTCAATAGCTTTATTTATCATTCTATGTTGAATAGATTCCCCTTCAGGTAATCCTAATTTCTCCATAACACCTTGAATTCTTTCTGATCCAAACAATCTCATTAAGTCATCTTCTAAACATAAGTAAAACTCTGATGCTCCTGGATCTCCCTGTCTTCCTGCTCTACCTCTTAATTGGTTATCTATTCTTCTAGATTCATGTCTTTCTGTACCTAAAATAAATAATCCACCAGCTGCAATTACCTTTTGCTTTTCTTCTTCACATTCAATTTTGTATTTATCTAAAATTACAGGGTAGTTTCCTGCATCTCTACTTCCTATTTCTGCTATTGCTCTAAACTCTGGATTTCCTCCTAACATAATGTCAGTTCCTCTACCTGCCATGTTAGTAGCTATTGTTACTGCTTTATATCTTCCTGCCTGAGCTACTATTTCAGCTTCTTTAGCGTGTAACTTAGCATTAAGAACATTATGAGGTATACCTTTTTCTTTTAATAACTCTGAAAGCTCCTCTGAACTTTTTATTGATACAGTACCAACTAAAACTGGTTGACCTTTTGCATAAAGCTCTTCTATTCTTTTTATAATTGCATCTGTTTTCTCTTTTTTAGTTTTATAAACTAAATCTGGGAAGTCAACTCTTTGAACTGGTTTATTTGTTGGTATTACTATTACTTCTAAACCATATGTATGCATAAATTCTGCAGCTTCTGTTTCTGCAGTTCCTGTCATACCAGCTAGCTTTTCATACATTCTAAAGTAGTTTTGAAGTGTTATTGAAGCTAGAGTTTGATTCTCTCCCGCAACGTTTACTCCTTCTTTTGCCTCTATAGCTTGATGTAATCCATCAGAGTATCTTCTACCTTCCATTGCTCTACCTGTGAACTCATCTATTATAACTACTTCTCCCTCTCTAATTAAATAGTCTCTATCTTTTATAAATAGTTCCTTTGCTTTTAAAGCTTGATTTAAGTAGTGAGTTAACTCAACGTGCTCTGGTGAGTATAAATTGTCTATATTTAATAATTGCTCTACTTTTTTAATTCCTTTATCTGTTAAAACTATGTTTCTAGCTTTTTCATCTACTTCATAGTCTCCCCATTGCTCGTCAGGAATATTCATCTCTTTTTTTGTTTTTGCATCTTTTATTTTTTCTGTTTCGAAACTTCTATCTAATCTAAAAGCCACCTGACAGAAAATAGAGTACCATTTAGTCGTCTCTGAAGCTGCTCCTGATATGATTAATGGCGTTCTCGCCTCATCTATTAGTATTGAGTCCACCTCATCTACTATACAGAAATTTAATGGTCTTTGAACCTTATCTTCAACCTTGTTAACCATGTTATCTCTTAAATAATCAAATCCAAACTCAGAGTTTGTACCATAAGTTATGTCTGCTTCATATGCAGCCTTTCTTGCACTATTCTCCATTCCATTTACAATTACTCCTGAAGTTAGTCCTAAGAACTCATAAACTCTTCCCATTAACTCTCTATCTCTTTGTGCAAGATAATCATTAACAGTTATTACGTGAACACCTTTTCCACTTAAAGCATTTAGATAAACTGGAGCTGTTGCAACTAATGTTTTACCTTCTCCTGTTTTCATCTCTGTTATTTTTCCTTCATGAAGTACAATTCCACCAATTAATTGCACATCATAATGTCTCATTCCATGTACTCTTTTTGATGCTTCTCTCACAACTGCGAAAGCTTCAACTAGAACATCGTCTAATGTTTCTCCCTTTTCTAATCTTTCTCTAAATTCGTAAGTTTTCCCCTTTAACTCATCATCTGAAAGCTTTTCTATTTCAGGTTCTAATGAGTTTATCATTGCTACTAATTTTTTAATTCTCTTGACCTCTCTGTCATTTCTTGTACCGAAAATCTTCTTTAATAAATCTCCAAACATCCTTACGTCCTTCCTAGCTTTTTTGTGCTTATTTGTTACTCAATATATTACCATAATTAGATTTATTAGTCAATTTGTAGAGCACATCCGAAATATTTGACCCATGATTCAAAAAAAGCTGTTAATTCATACAAAAATATGTTATATTGTAAATAATTTAACAATATATTTTAGGAGGTTTTTTATTTTGACTATATTTAATACTACTAAGAAAATAATTCCTGGGCTACTTATCTGTATTCTGATTGCACAGCTTGGAGTTTTTCTTGGGAAATTTGTCCCGAGTATTGGAGGAGCTCCCCTTGCTATTTTCTTAGGCTTAATAGCTGGAAACACTTTTGCTAAATCAAATATTTTTGCCTCAGGCTCAAAATTTTCAGAAAGTGATTTATTATCATATTCAATTGTTTTATTAGGTGGTACTCTTAGTATAAATACTATTTTACAACTTGGCTTTTCTGGTATTGCCTTTATTCTTTTACAAATGGCTTTAACAATTGCATTAACTATGTTTATTGGTAAAAAACTCGGTTTTTCTAAACACTTTAGAGCTCTTATGGCTAGTGGAAATGCCGTTTGTGGATCTTCTGCTATAGGTGCTAGTTCTCCTGTTATAAATGCTGAAGATAATGATAAAGGAATTTCTATTACAATTGTAAACTTAACTGGTACTTTACTTATGTTTGCTTTAATACCTATTGCAGGTTTTTTATATAATTTTGATACCATAGAGACTTCTGCTCTTATTGGAGGTATTCTTCAATCAGTTGGACAAGTTATTGCAGCTGGAAGTATGGTAAATCATCAAGTTCTTGAAATGGCCACAATTTTTAAAATTGTGAGAATTGTATTTTTAGTTATTGTTGTTTTATGGCTTTCTAGAGAATTTAATAATAAAGAATTAGAAATGGACACAGAATTTGCTTTAGAAGAGGAAGCATATAGTAAGAAAAAAAGTAATATCTCTGTTCCTTGGTATATTATTGGGTTCTTTGTTCTTTGTATTCTTTTTAGCTTTGGATTAATTCCTGCCGAAGTTTCTAAAACTTTCAAAATGATTTCTTCTAAATTTGAGATTGTTGCATTAGCAGGTATTGGTATGAGAGTAAATATTAGTGAACTAGTTAAACAAGGGCCTAAGGCTTCTTTATATGGTTTATTAGTTGGATTAGGTCAAATTGTAATAGCAGTTACTTTAATTAAAATTTTTATATAAAAAAACTGGAAAAAATCCAGTTTTTTTATTTTACTAAATTGGTAACATCTAATAGATCATTAGCTATTAAGTAATTATCTTCTATATCTTTTACCGTGTTTTTTCCATAACCAGTTAAAACTAAAATAGATTTTAAACCAGCTTTTTCCCCTGCTTCTAAGTCTCCCTTTTTATCCCCTATCATATATGAATTATTTATATCAACATTGTATTTCTTGATTCCTTCAAGTAACATTCCTGGACTCGGTTTTCTACAATCACAATCAACTTTATACTTTCCAATACCTTTCTCTTTGTGGTGTGGACAATAAAAACATTCTAAAATTTCAATTCCATATTCTTTTAATTTTTTCATCATTTCGTTATTTAAAGCTATCAAATCATCTTCAGTATAATAACCTCTTCCTATTCCAGATTGGTTAGTTACAACAATAAATTCATACCCTAACTTTTTTAACTTTTTTAAACCTTCTATTGCATTTTTTTCAAATTCAAAATCTTCCCATTTATGAAGATAAGATTTTTCTATATTTATAGTTCCATCTCTATCTAAAAATATAACCTTTCTCATAATTACTCCTTTCTTTTTTATATATTATACCACTCTTATAAAGGATTTTTTAGTTTATTCAGAATATATTTATATCAATTAAATTATTAGGAGGAGTTTGTATGGATTTAAAAGATATCATTCAATTTATTGGATCTTTAGCTTTTATATCTGCTATTTTAACAGTAACTGTATTTATTATTAATTATAAATATAAAGATTTTTTAAAAAAAATTCTTAGTGGAAAATTAAATCATCTTCAGTTACATAAAATTTTAGGTATAACAACAATTGTTTTAGGAACTATACATGGATTTTCTATGGCTTTAATTTATCCAAGTGTTTTAAAAAAATATACTGGTTTAAGTGGAGTTTTACTTTTGTCTCTATTTTGGATTCTTGGAACTTTACCTTTTATTGTTAAAAAAGTTCCCATAAAATATAAAAAGACTGTTTTAAAAAGTCATAAAATTTTAGGTGGTATTATATTTATTTTTATACTTATTCATATATCAGTCTAGGAGGATGCATGGATACTTTTGAGATTTTACTTATGTTAACTGCTGGAATTGGAATGGGATTTAGCTTAATGGGGATGTCTACAGCTATTGTTTTTTCCCCAATTTTAATCTCTATATATGGTTCAAAATTAGGAAATGGTATTATGTTTATTCCTTTTTTAATAGCTGACTTATATGTTTCATACTTATATCGAAAGAACTATGATAAAAAAATTGTTTTAAAACTTATTCCCTTTTCAGTTGTCGGAATGATTATTGCTTCTATTTTTGCAACTTATATATCTGAATATATATTTAGAAAAATTATTGCTATTATTATCATTTTAGCAAGTATACTATTTTTCTTAAAGAAATATGAAGACAAACTTACTAAGCTATCTTGGGTATTTGGTATTTTTGGTGGAGCTTCATCCTATTTAGCTAATGTCTCAGGTCCTATTTTCAATATTTATCTTCTTAGTTATAAACAAAATAAAGAAGATTTTATAGGAACTCGAGCAATTTTTTTTACTGTTATTAATATAATAAAATTATTTATGTATATCTTTATTTTTAAAAATATAAATAGCTTTACAATATCTAGAGGAGTCGTTGCTATTCCAACTATTTTTTTAGGTGTTTTTCTTGCCAAAAAACTTTTAAAAATAATAAATCAAAAAACTTTTAATACCATAATTGTTTTTCTAGGACTTATAGTAGCAATAAAGATGCTTCTATAAGTATTTTTTTTACAAAAAATAAAAAAAGATTG
The DNA here is from genome assembly GCF_024506395.1 of Cetobacterium sp. NK01. Taxonomy (NCBI): domain Bacteria; kingdom Fusobacteriati; phylum Fusobacteriota; class Fusobacteriia; order Fusobacteriales; family Fusobacteriaceae; genus Cetobacterium; species Cetobacterium sp. NK01. Next base: position 1,098,033 of record NZ_JANIBO010000001.1, on the reverse strand, counting down.
GCAACTTCCTATCCTCCCAGGGGGCTGCCCCCCAAGTACTTTCAGCGTTTATGGGCTTAACTTCCAGGTTCGAAATGTTACTGGGTGTACCTCCATAGCTATCGTTGCCAATCAATATTTATTTGTGTTCTTGAACACTTGAAACTATATAGTAGTATATTAAGGTTAAAACTTCGATATATTAGTATTGGTCAGCTAAAAGTCTCACAACTCTTACACCCCCAACCTATCAACCTCCTAGTCTCGAAGGTATCTTAAAGAGTACTTATCTTGAAGTCAGTTTCCCGCTTAGATGCTTTCAGCGGTTATCTGTTCCAAACGTGACTACCCAGCTGTGCCACTGGCGTGACAACTGGTACATCAGAGGTTTGTCCATCCCGGTCCTCTCGTACTAAGGACAGATCTTCTCAATACTCTAACGCCTACAGTGGATAGGGACCGAACTGTCTCACGACGTTCTGAACCCAGCTCACGTACCGCTTTAATGGGCGAACAGCCCAACCCTTGGGACCTTCTCCAGCCCCAGGATGCGATGAGCCGACATCGAGGTGCCAAACTCTACCGTCGATATGGACTCTCGGGTAGAATCAGCCTGTTATCCCCAGGGTAGCTTTTATCCGTTGAGCGACGACCCTTCCATTCGGAATCGCCGGATCACTATGTCCTGCTTTCGCACCTGCTCGACCCGTCAGTCTCGCAGTTAAGCTCTCTTATGCCATTGCACTCTACGGTTGATTTCCATCCAACCTGAGAGAACCTTTGAACGCCTCCGTTACTCTTTCGGAGGCGACCGCCCCAGTCAAACTGCCCACCTAGCACTGTCTTCGAGGGTACAAACCTCAAATTAGAATTCCGACATAGTATGGTTGGTATTCCACCAGTGACTCCGCGTAATCTAGCGACCACACATCTTAGTCTCCCAACTATCCTATACATACGATGCCAAAACCCAATACCAAGCTACAGTAAAGCTCCATGGGGTCTTTCCGTCCTACTGCAGGTAACCGGTATCTTCACCGGTAATACAATTTCACCAGGCCTCCCGTCAAGACAGCTCTCAGATCGTTACACCATTCGTGCAGGTCGGAACTTACCCGACAAGGAATTTCGCTACCTTAGGACCGTTATAGTTACGGCCGCCGTTCACCGGGGCTTCAATTCGGAGCTCTCACTCCTCCTCTTAACCTTCCGGCACTGGGCAGGTGTCAGCCCATATACGTCGCCTTACAGCTTAGCATAGACCTGTGTTTTTGTTAAACAGTCGCCTGAGACTCTTCACTGCGGCCTCTCATAGCTTTGCGTCGCGTGTACGCTCACCATAAAAGGCACCCCTTCTCCCGAAGTTACGGGGCTATTTTGCAGAGTTCCTTAACGAGAGTTAGCCTGTCCGCCTTAGATTTCTCATCCTGACCACCTGTGTCGGTTTGGGGTACGGGCACTAATATCTTTATAACGCTTAGAAGCTTTTCTCGGCAGTGTGGTATTTGCACCTTCCATCTTACGACTCCTCATCACACCTCACGTTTAGTCTAGCGGATTTTCCTACTAGACCACGCTACATGCTTGAACTGGCACTTCCGTTCGCCAGCGTGCATAACCTCCTGCGTCCCTCCATCACTTGATATCAGTGGCACAGAAATATTAATCTGTTTTCCATTCGCCTACGCAATCTAGCCTCGGCTTAGGACCCGGCTTACCCAGGGGAGACAAACTTTACCCTGGAACCCTTGGTCTTCCGGCGTGGGGGATTCTCCGCCCCATTCTCGCTACTTATTCCTGCATTCTCACTTCTGATACCTCCAGAGTCTCTTGTCGATTCTCCTTCAACGGCCTACAGAACGCTCTCCTACCAGTCGCTTACGCAACTCCACAGCTTCGGTTTATAACTTAGCCCCGTTACATTGTCGGCGCAGAGACTCTCGACCAGTGAGCTATTACGCACTCTTTAAAGGTATGGCTGCTTCTAAGCCAACCTCCTGGTTGTTTGTGAATCTCCACCTCCTTTCCCACTTAGTTATAATTAGGGACCTTAGCTGGTGGTCTGGGTTGTTTCCCTTTTGACCATGGAAGTTAATTCCCATAGTCTCACTCCTGAGCTCTAGAATTATGGTATTCGGAGTTTGATTGACTTCGGTAAGCAGTATGCCCCCTAGGTCATTCAGTGCTCTACCCCCATAATTGAACACTCAAGGCTGCACCTAAATGCATTTCGGAGAGAACGAGCTATCTCCTGGTTCGATTGGCTTTTCACCCCTAAACCTACCTCATCTCCCAACTTTTCAACGGCGGTGAGTTCGGGCCTCCACTGTGTCTTACCACAGCTTCACCCTGGACAGGCTTAGATCACCAGGTTTCGCGTCTACGCCCAGCGACTATGTCGCCCTATTCAGACTCGGTTTCCCTTCGGCTCCGTTAAACTTAACCTTGCCACTGAACGTAACTCGCAGGATCATTCTCCAAAAGGCACGCCATCACCCCAAAGGGCTCTGACCGCTTGTAAGCACACGATTTCAGGTTCTATTTCACTCCCCTCCCGGGGTTCTTTTCACCTTTCCCTCACGGTACTATGCGCTATCGGTAAGTAAGAGTATTTAGCCTTACGAGATATGGTCCTCGCAGATTCACACAGAATTCCTCGTGTTCCGTGCTACTTGGGAGAGATCATACATTTGATACGGTTTACCTGTACGAGGCTTTCACTCTCTACGGCAGGCCTTTCCAGACCTTTCCAGTTCGGCGTATCAATATGTCGAATACCTTGCAGTTCTTCAGACGATCTTCCCGCTACCCCGTAGATGCAACGGCTGCATCCTTGGCACATCTACGGTTTGGGCTCACCCCCGTTCGCTCGCCGCTACTTAGGGGATCGTTTTTACTTTCTTTTCCTCGGGTTACTTAGATGTTTCAGTTCACCCGGTTCCCTCTTTCGTGCTAAGACTCCATCTTAGCAGATTTCTCCATTCGGAAATCTTGGCATCACAGTTCGATTGCAACTCCACCAAGCTTATCGCAGCTTACCACGTCCTTCATCGGCTCTTACTTCCTAGGCATCCTTCGTGTGCCCTTAATATTTTAACCTTGTAATATAATTCATATTATTTAGACAGACTAACTACTCAATTTAAGATTGACTTAAAAATGAATTGTTAGTTAATTTAGAATATTTTCTCAATATCTACTATATAGTTTCCAATGTCCAAGTTTGATAGTAAAGAACACTATCAATCGAATAGAGAAAAAGTTAGTCTCCTTAGAAAGGAGGTGATCCATCCGCACGTTCCCGTACGGATACCTTGTTACGACTTCACCCCAATCGCTAATCACACCTTAGGAACATCCCTCCTTACGGTTAGGCCTGCTACTTCAGGTGCAACCAACTCTCGTGGTGTGACGGGCGGTGTGTACAAGACCCGAGAACGTATTCACCGCAACATGCTGATTTGCGATTACTAGCGATTCCAACTTCATGTACTCGAGTTGCAGAGTACAATCCGAACTAAGAACAGCTTTAAGAGATTAGCTCACCCTCGCGGGTTGGCAACTCTCTGTACTGCCCATTGTAGCACGTGTGTAGCCCAGCGTATAAGGGGCATGATGACTTGACGTCATCCCCACCTTCCTCCTGCTCATCGCAGGCAGTATCGCATGAGTGCTCAACTTAATGGTAGCAACATACAATAGGGGTTGCGCTCGTTGCGGGACTTAACCCAACATCTCACGACACGAGCTGACGACAGCCATGCACCACCTGTCACTAAGTTCCGGCAAGCCGGCACGAATCCATCTCTGGAAACTTCTTAGGATGTCAAACGCTGGTAAGGTTTCTCGCGTTGCGTCGAATTAAACCACATGCTCCACCGCTTGTGCGGGTCCCCGTCAATTCCTTTGAGTTTCACACTTGCGTGCGTACTCCCCAGGCGGATCACTTATCGCGTTAGCTTGGGCGCTGAGGTTCGACCCCCAACACCTAGTGATCATCGTTTACGGCGTGGACTACCAGGGTATCTAATCCTGTTTGCTCCCCACGCTTTCGCGCTTCAGCGTCAGTATCTGTCCAGTGAGCTGACTTCTCCATCGGCATTCCTACAAATATCTACGAATTTCACCTCTACACTTGTAGTTCCGCCCACCTCTCCAGTACTCTAGAAAAACAGTTTCCAACGCAATACGGAGTTGAGCCCCGCATTTTAACATCAGACTTATTTTTCCGCCTAGACGCGCTTTACGCCCAATAAATCCGGATAACGCTTGCGACATACGTATTACCGCGGCTGCTGGCACGTATTTAGCCGTCGCTTCTTCTGTTGGTACCGTCACTTTCTTCTTCCCAACTGAAAGCACTTTACAATCCGAAGACCTTCATCGTGCACACAGAATTGCTGGATCAGGCTTGTGGCCCATTGTCCAATATTCCCCACTGCTGCCTCCCGTAGGAGTAAGGGCCGTGTCTCAGTCCCCTTGTGGCCGTTCACCCTCTCAGGCCGGCTATCCATCGTCGCCTTGGTGGGCCATTACCCCACCAACTAGCTAATGGAACGCAAGGCTCTCTCTTGGCGCATATAGCTTTCATAAGTTTCCCATGCGAGAATCTCATAATATCCGGTATTAGCTGTCGTTTCCAACAGTTGTCCCAGACCAAGAGGCAAGTTCCTTACGCGTTACTCACCCGTCCGCCATCCTCATTACCCGAAGGTAAATCGAATCGACTTGCATGTGTTAAGCATTCTGTCAGCGTTCATCCTGAGCCAGGATCAAACTCTTCATTCAAATATATTTAAAGTCCTAAGACTTACGTTTACACCATTTATTGGTTTGCCATTTCTGGCATTTGTTATTTTCATAACTTCTGACTATTTTCTCTATTCGGTTGTTAATGTCCTTTAGTTTTCGTTCGTCTGTGGTGTTCCCCACTGACATATATAATCATACCACAGCATATGAATTTTGTCAACAAACTTTTTTTGTTTTTTTAAAATATATATAGTAATTTATATCATTAGACTTTGTTTTTATTGACTTTGTTTGCTAAAAAAATATTTTTTATTTTTTTATTTTAATAAAAATTCAACTTATTTAAATTTAAATTTTTCTAAAAAAAAGAAAAAAACTTTTAATACCACAATTGTTTTTCTAGGACTTATAGTAGCAATAAAGATGCTTCTATAAGTATTTTTTTTGCAAAAAATAAAAAAAGATTGGCAACTTCCTATCCTCCCAGGGGGCTGCCCCCCAAGTACTTTCAGCGTTTATGGGCTTAACTTCCAGGTTCGAAATGTTACTGGGTGTACCTCCATAGCTATCGTTGCCAATCAATATTTATTTGTGTTCTTGAACACTTGAAACTATATAGTAGTATATTAAGGTTAAAACTTCGATATATTAGTATTGGTCAGCTAAAAGTCTCACAACTCTTACACCCCCAACCTATCAACCTCCTAGTCTCGAAGGTATCTTAAAGAGTACTTATCTTGAAGTCAGTTTCCCGCTTAGATGCTTTCAGCGGTTATCTGTTCCAAACGTGACTACCCAGCTGTGCCACTGGCGTGACAACTGGTACATCAGAGGTTTGTCCATCCCGGTCCTCTCGTACTAAGACAGATCTTCTCAATACTCTAACGCCTACAGTGGATAGGGACCGAACTGTCTCACGACGTTCTGAACCCAGCTCACGTACCGCTTTAATGGGCGAACAGCCCAACCCTTGGGACCTTCTCCAGCCCCAGGATGCGATGAGCCGACATCGAGGTGCCAAACTCTACCGTCGATATGGACTCTCGGGTAGAATCAGCCTGTTATCCCCAGGGTAGCTTTTATCCGTTGAGCGACGACCCTTCCATTCGGAATCGCCGGATCACTATGTCCTGCTTTCGCACCTGCTCGACCCGTCAGTCTCGCAGTTAAGCTCTCTTATGCCATTGCACTCTACGGTTGATTTCCATCCAACCTGAGAGAACCTTTGAACGCCTCCGTTACTCTTTCGGAGGCGACCGCCCCAGTCAAACTGCCCACCTAGCACTGTCTTCGAGGGTACAAACCTCAAATTAGAATTCCGACATAGTATGGTTGGTATTCCACCAGTGACTCCGCGTAATCTAGCGACCACACATCTTAGTCTCCCAACTATCCTATACATACGATGCCAAAACCCAATACCAAGCTACAGTAAAGCTCCATGGGGTCTTTCCGTCCTACTGCAGGTAACCGGTATCTTCACCGGTAATACAATTTCACCAGGCCTCCCGTCAAGACAGCTCTCAGATCGTTACACCATTCGTGCAGGTCGGAACTTACCCGACAAGGAATTTCGCTACCTTAGGACCGTTATAGTTACGGCCGCCGTTCACCGGGGCTTCAATTCGGAGCTCTCACTCCTCCTCTTAACCTTCCGGCACTGGGCAGGTGTCAGCCCATATACGTCGCCTTACAGCTTAGCATAGACCTGTGTTTTTGTTAAACAGTCGCCTGAGACTCTTCACTGCGGCCTCTCATAGCTTTGCGTCGCGTGTACGCTCACCATAAAAGGCACCCCTTCTCCCGAAGTTACGGGGCTATTTTGCAGAGTTCCTTAACGAGAGTTAGCCTGTCCGCCTTAGATTTCTCATCCTGACCACCTGTGTCGGTTTGGGGTACGGGCACTAATATCTTTATAACGCTTAGAAGCTTTTCTCGGCAGTGTGGTATTTGCACCTTCCATCTTACGACTCCTCATCACACCTCACGTTTAGTCTAGCGGATTTTCCTACTAGACCACGCTACATGCTTGAACTGGCACTTCCGTTCGCCAGCGTGCATAACCTCCTGCGTCCCTCCATCACTTGATATCAGTGGCACAGAAATATTAATCTGTTTTCCATTCGCCTACGCAATCTAGCCTCGGCTTAGGACCCGGCTTACCCAGGGGAGACAAACTTTACCCTGGAACCCTTGGTCTTCCGGCGTGGGGGATTCTCGCCCCCATTCTCGCTACTTATTCCTGCATTCTCACTTCTGATACCTCCAGAGTCTCTTGTCGATTCTCCTTCAACGGCCTACAGAACGCTCTCCTACCAGTCGCTTACGCAACTCCACAGCTTCGGTTTATAACTTACCCCCGTTACATTGTCGGCGCAGAGACTCTCGACCAGTGAGCTATTACGCACTCTTTAAAGGTATGGCTGCTTCTAAGCCAACCTCCTGGTTGTTTGTGAATCTCCACCTCCTTTCCCACTTAGTTATAATTAGGGACCTTAGCTGGTGGTCTGGGTTGTTTCCCTTTTGACCATGGAAGTTAATTCCCATAGTCTCACTCCTGAGCTCTAGAATTATGGTATTCGGAGTTTGATTGACTTCGGTAAGCAGTATGCCCCCTAGGTCATTCAGTGCTCTACCCCCATAATTGAACACTCAAGGCTGCACCTAAATGCATTTCGGAGAGAACGAGCTATCTCCTGGTTCGATTGGCTTTTCACCCCTAAACCTACCTCATCTCCCAACTTTTCAACGGCGGTGAGTTCGGGCCTCCACTGTGTCTTACCACAGCTTCACCCTGGACAGGCTTAGATCACCAGGTTTCGCGTCTACGCCCAGCGACTATGTCGCCCTATTCAGACTCGGTTTCCCTTCGGCTCCGTTAAACTTAACCTTGCCACTGAACGTAACTCGCAGGATCATTCTCCAAAAGGCACGCCATCACCCCAAAGGGCTCTGACCGCTTGTAAGCACACGATTTCAGGTTCTATTTCACTCCCCTCCCGGGGTTCTTTTCACCTTTCCCTCACGGTACTATGCGCTATCGGTAAGTAAGAGTATTTAGCCTTACGAGATATGGTCCTCGCAGATTCACACAGAATTCCTCGTGTTCCGTGCTACTTGGGAGAGATCATACATTTGATACGGTTTACCTGTACGAGGCTTTCACTCTCTACGGCAGGCCTTTCCAGACCTTTCCAGTTCGGCGTATCAATATGTCGAATACCTTGCAGTTCTTCAGACGATCTTCCCGCTACCCCGTAGATGCAACGGCTGCATCCTTGGCACATCTACGGTTTGGGCTCACCCCCGTTCGCTCGCCGCTACTTAGGGGATCGTTTTTACTTTCTTTTCCTCGGGTTACTTAGATGTTTCAGTTCACCCGGTTCCCTCTTTCGTGCTAAGACTCCATCTTAGCAGATTTCTCCATTCGGAAATCTTGGCATCACAGTTCGATTGCAACTCCACCAAGCTTATCGCAGCTTACCACGTCCTTCATCGGCTCTTACTTCCTAGGCATCCTTCGTGTGCCCTTAATATTTTAACCTTGTAATATAATTCATATTATTTAGACAGACTAACTACTCAATTTAAGATTGACTTAAAAATGAATTGTTAGTTAATTTAGAATATTTTCTCAATATCTACTATATAGTTTCCAATGTCCAAGTTTGATAATGTTTTGGTGGAGATAAGCGGAGTCGAACCGCTGACCTACGCAGTGCAAGTGCGTCGCTCTCCCAACTGAGCTATATCCCCATACTTACAAAGAACAGTATCAATCGAATAGAGAAAAAGTTAGTCTCCTTAGAAAGGAGGTGATCCATCCGCACGTTCCCGTACGGATACCTTGTTACGACTTCACCCCAATCGCTAATCACACCTTAGGAACATCCCTCCTTACGGTTAGGCCTGCTACTTCAGGTGCAACCAACTCTCGTGGTGTGACGGGCGGTGTGTACAAGACCCGAGAACGTATTCACCGCAACATGCTGATTTGCGATTACTAGCGATTCCAACTTCATGTACTCGAGTTGCAGAGTACAATCCGAACTAAGAACAGCTTTAAGAGATTAGCTCACCCTCGCGGGTTGGCAACTCTCTGTACTGCCCATTGTAGCACGTGTGTAGCCCAGCGTATAAGGGGCATGATGACTTGACGTCATCCCCACCTTCCTCCTGCTCATCGCAGGCAGTATCGCATGAGTGCTCAACTTAATGGTAGCAACATACAATAGGGGTTGCGCTCGTTGCGGGACTTAACCCAACATCTCACGACACGAGCTGACGACAGCCATGCACCACCTGTCACTAAGTTCCGGCAAGCCGGCACGAATCTATCTCTAGAAACTTCTTAGGATGTCAAACGCTGGTAAGGTTTCTCGCGTTGCGTCGAATTAAACCACATGCTCCACCGCTTGTGCGGGTCCCCGTCAATTCCTTTGAGTTTCACACTTGCGTGCGTACTCCCCAGGCGGATCACTTATCGCGTTAGCTTGGGCGCTGAGGTTCGACCCCCAACACCTAGTGATCATCGTTTACGGCGTGGACTACCAGGGTATCTAATCCTGTTTGCTCCCCACGCTTTCGCGCTTCAGCGTCAGTATCTGTCCAGTGAGCTGACTTCTCCATCGGCATTCCTACAAATATCTACGAATTTCACCTCTACACTTGTAGTTCCGCCCACCTCTCCAGTACTCTAGAAAAACAGTTTCCAACGCAATACGGAGTTGAGCCCCGCATTTTAACATCAGACTTATTTTTCCGCCTAGACGCGCTTTACGCCCAATAAATCCGGATAACGCTTGCGACATACGTATTACCGCGGCTGCTGGCACGTATTTAGCCGTCGCTTCTTCTGTTGGTACCGTCACTTTCTTCTTCCCAACTGAAAGCACTTTACAATCCGAAGACCTTCATCGTGCACACAGAATTGCTGGATCAGGCTTGTGGCCCATTGTCCAATATTCCCCACTGCTGCCTCCCGTAGGAGTAAGGGCCGTGTCTCAGTCCCCTTGTGGCCGTTCACCCTCTCAGGCCGGCTATCCATCGTCGCCTTGGTGGGCCGTTACCCCACCAACTAGCTAATGGAACGCAAGGCTCTCTCTTGGCGCATATAGCTTTCATAAGTTTCCCATGCGAGAATCTCATAATATCCGGTATTAGCTGTCGTTTCCAACAGTTGTCCCAGACCAAGAGGCAAGTTCCTTACGCGTTACTCACCCGTCCGCCATCCTCATTACCCGAAGGTAAATCGAATCGACTTGCATGTGTTAAGCATTCTGTCAGCGTTCATCCTGAGCCAGGATCAAACTCTTCATTCAAATATATTTAAAGTCCTAAGACTTACGTTTACACCATTTATTGGTTTGCCATTTCTGGCATTTGTTATTTTCATAACTTCTGACTATTTTCTCTATTCGGTTGTTAATGTCCTTTTCCATAATTCTTGCCGGCGGTGTTTCCCGCTGACAAAAATTATAGTATCATAAATTTTAAACTAAGTCAATAACTTTTTTAATTTTATTTTTTTATTTGTAATCATCATGTAGATTATCCTCTGTTTTTCTAATTAAATCATGCAATGCTTTTTGTCTTTGTAAATATTTAGCTCTTCTTTTATTCACACTTTCTTTAGTTGTATTTATTATAGGTAATAAAAATCCTGCTATAATTCCTGCAGAAAATCCATTGTTATAAAGATTTAGTCCGCCATGAATAACACCTATACTTTGAACTACAGCTATATGTAACATTCCTGCAACTACTCCCCAGATTGGCCCATATACTCCTGCTACTGGTGCTAAAGATGTTCCGAACAAACCTGACAAAGCAATTGTAAATCCATCTGTTTTACTTCCAAATTTTCCTAAAAATACTCCTAGTAAAATCGGTGTTATATTCAATATTGTTTTTCCATAGGCTGAAAATCCAACTATTGTTAATATTCCTGCTAGTAATGGTCCATTTAATGTTTGTCCTAATAGGATTGGGTACATCATTGCTACAAATCCCATTATTCCCATATTTATAAAAGTTAGTCCATATCCATACTTAACAACAAAATCACTTTTTAACCCTGTATCTTTTAATAAAGTCTTATATCCTGCAAAACTTTTATTGTTTATATAGTAACCTATGAATATCAACGATAAAAATACTCCGCTAGCTATAACCTTTAATTCTAAATCATGCTCAGTTGAAATTATTCTTTGAGGAACAACAACAAATTGATAAAGTTTTAATACAGAAGCTATTACTGCTCCTAATATTCCACCAGTAAATCCTAAATTATAAAGATTGAACCCTTCATGAAATCCAGCCATTTTTTTGGCTAAAGGAGTTACAATAAAACCAATTACAATCCCTAAAACAATTGCATTTATATACGCATACTCACTTAATACATGTATATTAAAAGCTACTTCACTTATAAATGGTGCTAAAGCACTTGTAAAAGAAATTGTTACAAGAATATCTTTAAAATCTATGTGCTCATACTTCGAATAAAGAATCCCTCCTACATAAAAAGGAAGTATATTTAGTATATTCTTTCCAAAGAAAGAAAATCCAAAAACTGTAAAAAACGAAGCTATTGCAATTCCATTTAATGGAGTTCCTAAAAGTCTCATTAAAGTATAGTTAAATATAAAAATTAAAAAAGCATTTAAAAATGTTGCTCCCATACCACCTATAACTAAAAAATCAGTTATTAATACTGTCGGCGATGTTAAAATCCTTATAAATCCACCTAAAACGTTTTCCTTTCCTCTAAAAACAAAATAAACAAACATAGCAAAAAGTATTCCTGCTATTACTTCTGTTAGAAGCCAAATCTTTTTGCTTCTATTTCCCTTAAAATTATCCAATCTATCACCCCTTTTAACTCTCTATTAAAATTTTAATATTTTTTCCATTAAAAATCAATTTTTTTATGTATAAATCATTGACTTTTCAATACTTCAATGATAATATTTAAACAAAAGTTTATTTATATAAACATTTGTTTAAAGGAGGTGTTTATGACCAACAGAGAAAAAGAGATTCTAAAGTGGATTGAAGAGAATCCTTTTATATCTCAATCGGAATTAGCAGAAAAAGCTGATATTGCTCGTTCTTCTGTTGCAGTGCATATTTCTAATCTAATAAAAAAAGGAAAAATAATTGGAAAAGGATATATCATTCAGAAAAAATCTTTTATTTCTGTTATTGGAGGAACTAATATTGATATTTCTGCTCAATCTTATCTTCCTTTAAAAGATTATGATTCTAATCCTGGAAAAGTTAGTACATCTTTTGGTGGAGTAGGAAGAAATATTGCTGATAATCTATCTAGATTAAATCAAGATGTTGAATTAATAACAGTAATAGGTGATGATTTTAATGGTGAAGAAATCAAAAGAAATTGTAGAGTCTTAGGCATTAATATGTCCAACTCTTTAACAATTAATAACTCACCCACATCAACCTATATATCAATTTTAGATGATAATAATGATATGAAGTTAGCTATCTCAGCTATGGATTTATACGAAAATCTTACTATAGATTTCATTAAATCTAAAAAAGAGATTTTAGATGAATCTAAACTTTGTATAATTGACACAAATATTCCAAAAGAAACAATTAAATACATAGTTGATAATTTTTCAATTCCTATATTTTTAGATTGTGTTTCTACAACTAAAGCTTTAAAAATAAGAGATTTCATTGGAAAGTTTCATACTTTAAAACCAAATCAACTTGAAGCTGAAGCACTTTCAGGAATAAAAATAACCAATCAAGAATCTTTAGAAAAGTGCGCTAACTTTTTCATTGAAAAAGGAGTTAAACAAATTTTTATCTCTATGGGAGAAAATGGAGTTTTTTACTCTAATGGTACAAATTTCGGTCATATGAAACCTTTTAAAACTAAGGTTATTAATACTACTGGAGCTGGCGATGCCTTTATGTCTGGGATTGCCTATAGTTATTTAGAAGAGTTAGATATTATTGAAAGCTGTAAAAATGGAATCGCTTGTGCTGCAATTGCAATTGCAAGCGAAAAAACTATAAGTGATAACATGTCTTTAGAAAATATGAATAGAATCAAGGAGGAAAATTTATGAATTTAGCAAAATATTTAGAAATTTCAAAAGAAGTTAAGGAAGCTCTGGAAAACAACAAACCTGTTGTAGCTCTTGAATCTACTATAATATCTCACGGTATGCCTTATCCTCAAAATGTTGAGACAGCTTTAAAAGTTGAAGAGATTGTTAGAGAAAATGGAGCTGTTCCAGCTACAATTGCAATCTTAAATGGAAAACTTAAAGTTGGATTAAGTAAAGAAGAAGTTGATTATTTAGGTAAAAAAGGACTTGAAGTAACAAAAGCTAGTAGAAGAGATATCCCTGCTATTTTAGCTTCTGAAGCTGACGGAGCAACAACTGTTGCATCAACTATGATAATAGCTGCTCTTGCAGGAATAAAAGTATTTGCTACTGGTGGAATTGGTGGAGTACATAGAGGTGCTGAAACAACAATGGATATATCTGCTGATTTAGAAGAATTGGCAATGACTGATGTTGCTGTTGTTTGTGCTGGAGCCAAATCAATTCTTGATATTGGTTTAACATTAGAATTTTTAGAAACAAAAGGAGTTCCCGTATTAGGATACCAAACTAAAGAATTACCAGCTTTCTATACTAGAAAAAGTGGATTCAAAGTGGATTATCAAATGGATACTCCTGAACAAATTGCAAAAACTTTAAAAGCAAAATGGGATGTAAATTTAAAAGGTGGAGTTGTTATTGCAAATCCAATTCCTGAAGAGTTTGCTATGGATTTTGATACTATTACTACAGCTATCAACAACGCTGTTGCTGAAGCCGAAGAAAAAGGAATCAAAGGAAAGGATAGTACACCATTCTTGCTTGCAAAAGTAAAAGATATAACAAAAGGAAAAAGTTTAGAATCTAATATTCAGTTAGTTTTTAATAATGCTAAACTTGCCTCTAAAATAGCTAAAAATTATTGCGAATTATAATATAAATTCCCTCTTAAAATTTTTAAGAGGGAATTATTTTTATATAAAAAAATGGGAACCTTTTAAGTTCCCGTTAAATACTATTTTAAATGGCTGGGGTGGCTGGATTCGAACCAACGCATGACGGAGTCAAAGTCCGTTGCCTTACCGCTTGGCGACACCCCAACATCAGTAAAATAATATCATTTTTTTTTGACATTGTCAACGATTTTTTATTCTTCTACAATTTCTTCTACTACTTCTATTGGTGTTAATTCCTGTGACATAACTTCTTTATACTTAGCTATAACTGAATCTGTTATATCTTTTCTAAGTTCAGGTGTTATTGGATGAGCTATATCCTTATATTCTCCATCAGGCATTTTTCTTGAAGGCATAGCAACAAACATTCCTTTTTGACCATCAATTACTTTTAATCCGTGAATTACAAAACACTCCTCAAAAGTAACATCAGCATAAGCTTTTAACTTAAGTTCGTTCTCATTTTTCACTGTTCTTAATCTTACATCTGTAATTCTCATTCTAAATGCACCTTCCTTATGATTTAGTAGTTTTATTTAAAATTGCAAAGAAAGATCTCGCAATCGTTAAATCTGTGTCTTAGATTACTAACTTTTTCTTCAATATCCTTTATTAAAAATGCATAATACGCACTCCCACTTCCTGACATAAAAAACTTTAAATCTTCTACTTCTAATAATCTTTTTCTAAATTCAATCAAATTTTTATCTGATTGCAAAAGTGCTTCTTCCAAATTATTTTCAATATTTTTTTCTACCAGTGCTAAATTATTTTCCTCTAACCCTATTATTATTTGATCAATATTTGATTTTTGAGGATTTTTTATATTTTTTATCTCTTTATACGCTTCGATTGTAGATACTCCAAAAGGAGGTTTTATCAAAACTAAAGATACCTTAAGGTTATTTTTTATCTCCTTTAGTTCTTCACCTATCCCTTGAACTCTTGCTGGTTTATTTAATATAAAAAAAGGAACATCTGCTCCAACGCTTTTTCCTAAATCTACCAACTCTTGAAAAGATAAAATATTTTGATGATAATTATTTAAAAAATTTAAAAATACGGCTCCATTAGAACTTCCTCCTCCTAATCCTGCTTGATGAGGAATAATCTTCTCTAAAAATATTTCTATTTCTAAAGAATCTAATTTTGCCTTTTCATAAAATTTTTTATATATTTTATAAAGAATATTACTTGAATCTACAGGAATATCCTTTTTATTTGTTTTTATTTTTAAATCGCCAATTTTATCTTCAATTTTTATTGTTAATTTATCACATAAATCAATTGGTATCATAGTCATATCTAGTAGATGATATCCATTTTCCAAAACTCCAACTATATTTAGACCAATATTTATTTTGGCATTTGATTGAAGATTATATACATTCATTAAAATATATCCTCCTCACCATCTAAATCAATAATAATCCCTTTACTATCTAATAGTTCAACTAGCTCTGATGTCTTATTTTTAGCTACATTTCCTTGTGGAACTTCTAAAATTTTAAATTTAAAATATTTATTATAATATTCTAACTCTAATTCCATTCCCACTTTTACTTCTGTACTAGCTTTAGCTACTTTCCCATTTAATTTAGCTTTTCCTCCATCTACAACTAGCTTTGCTATAGGTCTTCTTTTAATTATTCTACTTACTTTTAAAAATTTATCTAATCTCATCTTGCCACTTCCCTTTTCGTAATATTATATATACCTTATTTTTTTCATATGTCAATAGCTCTAAAAAAATATTTTTATTTTTTTGCCTCTTCCCATAATCTATCCATCTCTTCTAAAGTTGCCTCTTGTAGGTTACAATGCTTTTCAACGTATCTAAAACGCTTTTCAAATTTATTAGAAGCTTGATTTAAACAAAGCTCTGGATTTATTCCTAAATGTCTAGATAAGTTAACTAAAGCAAAAAATAAATCTCCTAACTCCTCTTTAGCTTTTTCTTCATTTCCAACCATGACTTCATCTCTTAATTCATCTATCTCTTCTTCAATCTTATCTATAACTCCATGTATTTCAGACCAATCAAATCCTACCTTTGATGCTTTTTTTTGCAATTTTTCAGCTCTTAAAAGTGCTGCCATTCCCTTTGGAATTCCATCTAAAACAGAGGTTCTTTCAGCATGCTCTTTTTCATCTTTTTTTATCTTCTCCCAATTAATTAAAACTTCATCTGTTGTTTTAATATCTGCATTATTTCCAAAAACATGAGGATGTCTCCTTATCATCTTTTCTGAAATACTATCAATGACATCTTCTATTTTAAACTCACCTTTCTCTTCAGATATATTAGATTGAAAAACAATTTGAAGCAACAAGTCCCCTAATTCACTTTTTAATTTTTCTCCACCTTCATCCATAGCTTCTAAAACCTCATAAGTTTCTTCTAGTAAATGAGGTTTTAAAGTATTTAAAGTTTGTTCTTTATCCCAAGGACATCCATCAGGTTCTCTTAATTTTTTTATAATTTCCACCAAATCGTCAAACTTTTTCATTTAAATCATCATCTCCCTTATACCAATATAAAAATTTTAAAATATCTTCAAAATAATACAAGCCACTATCTTTTTGTGAATATCTAGCTTTTTTCTTTTCAATAAGGTTCATTATTTTTTCAAAATTTATATAATCATTATCAAATTTCAAAAAATATTCACTATCTTTTTGTACTATTTCCTGTATTTTTAATTCTTTAGCTAGTATTTTTATCTCTAAGTATCTCAATAAGCTTATAACTTCTTTAGGTAAATCTCCAAATCTATCTATTAATTCCTCTTGTATTTCATATAGCTTTTTTAGATCTCTTGTATCTACAAGTCTTCGATAGATTATTAATCTTTCATCTCCCTCTATATAATCTTTTGGAATATAAGAATCTTCTTGTAATATAATTTTTGTCTCAAAATCTTCTTTATAATCTCCTTTTACCTTTGAAATCTCTTCTTGTAAAAGTTTTGTATATAAATTATAACCAAAAGTTTCTAAAGCTCCATGCTGCTTATCTCCTAAAATTTCTCCTGCTCCTCTTATCCTCATATCTTCTAAAGATAACTTAAAACCTCCTCCAAATTCTCCTATTTCTTTTAAAGTTTCTTTTCGTTCAGAAGCTTTTTTCCCTAATTTTTTATCTTTATCTACTATTAAATAACAGTATCCTTTTCTTTTTCCTCTTCCTACTCTTCCTCTAAGTTGATAAACTTGTGAAAGTCCTAGTTTATCTATTCCTTCTATAAGAATAGTATTTGCATTTTCTATATCAATACCGTTCTCTATAATCGTTGTACTTAAAAGAATATCTACATCTCCATCTTGAAACATCTTTAATTTATCTTTTATACTTTTAGGAGTCATCTTTCCATGAATGTAATCTATTACAACAAACTTTGGTAAAATTTTCTTTAATTCATTTAATTTATCTTCAATTCTTTTAACTCTATTAAAAATATAAAAAACTTGCCCTTCTCGAGCAATCTCTTTCATTATTACTTCTCTAATCTCTTTTTTTTCATTATTTATAAAACTTGTTTCTACAGGCACTCTTCCTTCAGGTGCAGTTTCTATAACAGATATATCTCTAATTCCTAATAAAGCATAATTTAGAGTTCTTGGTATTGGTGTTGCTGTTAGTGTAAGCATATCTACATTGTTTTTCATTTTCTTTAATTTTTCTTTGTCTTTTACTCCAAATTTTTGCTCTTCATCAACTATAATAAGACCTAAATTTTTAAATTTTAAATCTCCTGACAAAACTCTATGAGTTCCAATAACAATATCTACACTTCCATTTTCTACTTTTTTTATTATTTCTTTTTGTTCTTTATCCCCACTTAATCGACTTAATAACTCCAATGTTATTGGATAATCTTTGTATCTTTCTATAAATCTATCATAATGTTGTTGGGCTAAAACCGTTGTAGGTGCTACAATTAAAACCTGCTTTCCATCCATTACACATTTAAAAGCAGCCCGAATAGCTACTTCTGTTTTTCCATACCCCACATCTCCACAAACAATTCTATCCATAACTTTAGAAGATTCCATATCCCTTTTTACATCTTTTATAGCATTTTTTTGATCTCTAGTTTCTATATAAGGAAATTTTTCTTCAAACTCCTCTTGCCAAACTGTATCTGGAGAAAACTTATAACCTGTATGAAGAGCTCTTCTAGCTTGAATTTCTACAATTTCTTTAGCAAATTTTAGCATATCCTCTTCTAACTTCTCTCTTCTTCTTTTAAAACCTCGTCTTCCTAAATTGTATAGTTCTGGAGTTTTTCCTGTAGATACTAAAAATCTTTCTATTTTATTTAATCCTTCTATAGGAACAAATAACCTATCTTCATCAGCGTACTTTATAGTTAAGTAGTCTTTTCCATCAATCTCTTGGATACCTAAATAAATACCTACTCCATAATTTTCATGAATAATATAATCTCCTTCTCTAATTTGAGAGATGTTTTCATATCTTATTCCATCTTTTTGATTTAAAGTCTTAACTTTTTCCGTATCTCCTTCACTTTTTATAACATCTATTTTTTTTGAAATACTCTCTATCTTTTCATAAAGTTTTCTTATTTCATCTTCTCGATCTCTATCTCTTACTATACATTCTTCTAATTTATAATTTACTATTTCAGAATTTTCTAAGTAAATATCACATTTTCTATTTTTTTTTATTTTTTCTAAAATTTCTAAAAAATCTATTTTTATCAAATTATTTTTGTTAATATACATATTTACTCTACTTATTTTCTCTAAGCTTTTTTGATCTATTAAAGAAAAATATGTTATTCTATCTATTTCATCTCCAAAATACTCTATTCTTATTGGATTTTCTCCATTTAAAGGAAATATATCTACTATATCTCCCCTTATAGAAAACTCCATTCTTTTTTCAACTAAATAATTTTTTTTATATCCATTTTTTTCTAAAACTTCTATTAAATTTTTTCTTTTTATTCCAACTCCTAATTCTATTGTTAAAACATCACTATTTAGAGAATATTTTGTTAAAAGCCCTTCTAAAGATGTTAAAATTATTAATTTTTTATTACTTTTTAAACTTTCTAAAAGTTGATAGTTTACTTTATAATAATCATCTTCCTCTTGTATATTTGAAAGTTCAATTAAATCTATTTCTTTTTGATCAATTAGATTTTCAAAATAAATATCTATATTTTTATTAGAGGACCCTATATATACTACACTATTTTTATTCTCTATTAAAAATTTCGGAATATCTTTTCTAAACATATACGCCTCCTAATTATTCTTTACTTTATCTTTATTATACATTATTTATTTTAAATTAAAAGAAAAAGAGGTCGGAGTAATCCAACCTCTTTTAATGTATGTAAATTAAATTAACTAAGAGCTAAATTATGCAAAGAATCCAAATACCATAGATCCTAGGATAAGCATCATTGCTCCTCCTACTCTTGAAGAGATTTGCGCGAAAGAAATAAGTTCCATTCTATCTGCTGCTCCAAGAACTGCGATATCTCCTGATCCACCTCTATTAGCCATACATAATCCTGCTGTAATAGCAGCTTCTACTGGGTAGAACTTCATCTTTTTAGACGCTAACATAATTAATATTACTGCTCCTAAAACGATTGCTAAAGCGATTACTAAGTTAGCTATAGATAGAGAGTTTATAATCTCTTGTACATCTGTACCAAATCCTACTGCTCCCATTAATACCCAAATTGTATATTTAGAGAAGTACGCTTGAATCTCTTTTGCTCCAGCTTTTAATGCTGCAGGAACAACGTTTAATATATTTAAAATGATAGAGTAAATTACTAAGAATGCTAATCTATGCATTTCAAATGGGAACTTTAATGAAGTCCAAATTACTCCTGAAATATGAGAAAACATAAATAATACACCTATAAAGATAAATGCTGAAGCAATATCTTTTGGAGTAACTACAATTTTAGGTCCAGCTTCCTCTTTTACAGCTTCTTTAGTATCATCTAATATTAAATTTCCATTTCCTGTTAATCCTGGATGTTTCTTTCCAAGTTCTTTTAAGAATGCTCCTGTAAAGATAGCTATAACGTTAGCTATTGTTAATATAGAGATTGCAAATGCAAACCAATCTTTTGGATTTCCACCAGTTTTTTGAGCCCACATCTCTGACATAGGGATAGCTCCTGCTCCAGTTCCTCCACCCATTATAGGTAAAACATAGTTCATAATAATATCTAAAGGTTCTTTTCCAAATATAAGTCCAGCTCCTACTCCACCTAATGTAGCTCCTGCAACTCCAATTAAAATTAATGGAATATAACCAGCTATTGATTGAAGAAGTGTTTTTCTATTTACTGTTAAAACTGAACCAACTATTAAAGCTGGAATAAATAACTCCAAGAAGTTTACTGGTTGTTCACCATAGAAAACATCAATTGCTTTTAAAACTTTTGCTGGAACTAAATTATAAGTACCCATTACTGCCGATGCAAAGAATACTAGAACTGTTCCTCCACCAATGTAGTCATTCCATATTGGAATTCTATCACCAATTTCTCCAAATAAGATACCAAATACTGCTAATATACCGAATATTACTAGAAAGTTACCTCTTAAAAAAGCTGCTTCTTTTCCACCAAAAGGTAAATACACAGTTAATGCAACTATTGCTAATAAACCTAGGAACATTTGAATTGATAATCCGCTCCACTTTGACTGTCTTGGATCAAACAGTTCTTTGAAATTTTTTTGTGCCATTTTTCTCCCCTTATTTCTTTAATTTATATATGTTTTTTGAATTTTGATTTATATACCCTACTATCTTTTTATTTTTCTAACAACATCAATTATGCTACCGTCTCTATATTCAACAACAGCTACAACTTGATCTTCAAACTCTATCTCTTTTGGCTCTCCAACAATAAAGTTTGCTAATTCTCTTAATTTCTCCATAGTTACTAGCTCAATTCCAGCTTTTTGGAATCTTTCTAATAAGTCAGTTCTAGTTGGATTTACAACTACTCCATAGTCTGTTACAACTACATCTACTGTACTTCCTGGAGTAACTACAGTTGTTACTTTATCAATTATTGTAGGTATTCTTCCTCTTGTTAATGGAGCAACTATAATTGATACATTTGCTGCTGCTGCTGTATCAGAGTGTCCTCCTGAAGCTTCTCTAATAACTCCATCTGAACCTGATATAACGTTAACATTAAAGTCCTTATCTACTTCTAAAGCACTTAAGATAACAAAGTCTAACTTATTTACAGCTGGTGAACAATTAAATGGATTTGCATAGAAATCAGCACTTACTTCTACGTGCTTTTCATTTCTTCCTATTGATTCAACTGCTGCTAAGTCAAAACATTGTGTATCATAAAGTTGTCCCATTAGCCCCTCTTCTAATAAGTCAACGAAAGCTTTTGTTATTCCCCCTAAACCAAAGCTACACTTTATATTTCTTTTTAATAACTCTTCTCTTATAAATCTTGTTACTGCTAATGAAGCTCCTCCTGAACCTGTTTGCATAGAGAAACCATCATTAAAGTATCCTGATGCTAACATTACATCTAAAACTTTTTTAGCCATTAATAACTCTTTTGGATTTGATGTAAATCTTGTAGCTCCAGACATTATTCCATTTGGATCTCCAATCTCGTCAACTACTACAACATAATCAACTTGTGTTTGTGGAATACTCATTGGGCTATTTGGATAGTCAACTAAAGTATCTGTTATTATGATTACTTTATCAGCATGAGCTGCATCTACCTTTGCATACCCTAATGATCCACAAAGTGATTTTCCTTTTACTCCGTTAGCATTTCCCATGCAATCTGATGATGATGCTCCTAAGAACGCTACATCTATTTTTATATCTCCTTCAACAATAGCTCTTGCTCTTCCTCCGTGAGATCTTATAACTGCTGGGTAATCCCCTAACATTCCATTAGATATCTCTTTTGCTAAATCTCCTCTTAACCCACTTGAACCTAATCTATTTACTACACCAGCTTTAATATGCTTTACAATTCCTTCATGTGCTTTAGTAAATGAACTAGCTTCTACTCTCAGGTTTTTGAATCCCATCTCAGCTAATTTATCTAAAACCATTGGTAAAACTTTATCACCATTTCTAAAGTGGTGGTGGAAAGATATAGTCATTCCATCTTTTAATCCTGAGTTTCTTATAGCTTCTTCTAAAGAATCTACAACTTTAGTTCTCTTTATAGCACCTTTTAAAGATTCAGCATTTTCATTAACAGATCCTTCAGGTTGATTAGTAAATGGAGCTTTATATGCTTTTCTTTCTCCGTAACCTTTTATTGTTTTTAAAAGATTTTCGTCAACTCTTTTATTTATCATATTACTCGTCTCCTCCTAATCTTACCCCAGCTGCTTTTGCTAGTCTTAAAACATGTTCAGCTCTTTCAATAATTGGCTTATCTACCATTTTACCATCCACTGTAAATACACCTTTATTTTGCTCTAAAGCTTCTCTTGTTGCATCTACAATTTTCTTAGCTTTCTTTATATCAATATCTGAAGGAGTATATACTTTGTGAAGTAACTCAATTTGTCTTGGGTGAATTAATGATTTTCCTGAGAATCCCATTTGCTTAATCATTGTTGCTTCTTTTATAAATCCTTCGTCATTATTTACATCTGAGTAAACAGAATCTAAAGCATCTATTCCAGCTGCTCTAGCTGCCATTACTATTAATCCTCTTCCTGTGAATAACTCTACACCTTCTGGAGATCTATTTGTTTTTAAGTTAGTTACATAGTCCTCTCCACCAATAGCCATTCCTACTAGTCTCTTTGAAGAAGTTGCAATTTGGTAAGCGTTTAAAGCTCCTAATGGACTCTCTATAGCTACCATTAACTTTGTTGTTCCAACTGGAATTCCAGCCTCTTTTTCAATTCTTTCTACATGAGCCTCAACATCTAAAACATCTTTTGGTGTATCTGTTTTAGGTATTCTTATGATATCTGGCTGAGCTCTTACAATAAATTCTAAGTCCTCTACTCCATACTCTGTATCTAAAGCATTGATTCTTACAACTGTTTCTATATTTAAACTCTTATATACTGGTCTCATCTTTTGTAACATGTTGTAAACTAAAAATCTAGCTGAATCCTTTTCTGTTACAGCAATTGCATCCTCTAAGTCAAACATTATTGAATCTGGTCTATATATATGTACATCTTTTATTACTCCTGGATTATTTCCTGGAATAAAAAGCATCGAACGTCTTAATTTCATTTTTTTCCTCCTACTTCCAAGTGAATTTTTGTTGAGCTGCTCTTGTAACAACTGTTTGGATTCTACTTTTGATTACTGGCTCTATTGCCCCTTTGTCATTAACTAAAACTTTAGCTGAAGTAACTCCAAGCTCTTCTAAGCTTTCTAAAATTACTCTTCTAACGTCATCTCCGTATTGTCCCATTACAACGCTTTCAATTTCTAATTCAATTCCTGTAGCATTTGGCTCAATTATTACGTACATATCACTCGATTCAAGAGTACCTGCCACTGCTTTTACTTTGATCTCCATCTCCTGGCCTCCAATTTATTTTTATTTAAACATTGCTAGTAACACTCCTGCTGCTACTGCTGAACCTATAACTCCCGCTACGTTTGGTCCCATTGCATGCATCAGTAAGAAGTTACTTGGATTTTCCTCTTGTCCTACTTTTTGAACAACTCTAGCTGCCATTGGTACAGCACTTACTCCTGCTGCTCCTATCATTGGATTTATTGTACCTTTGCTAAGTTTGCACATAACCTTTCCAAAGATTACTCCTCCAGCCGTTCCAAAAGAGAAAGCGAAAAGTCCTAAAATTATTATTTTTATTGTTGCAAGATT
Source organism: Cetobacterium sp. NK01 (assembly GCF_024506395.1). NCBI lineage: Bacteria > Fusobacteriati > Fusobacteriota > Fusobacteriia > Fusobacteriales > Fusobacteriaceae > Cetobacterium > Cetobacterium sp. NK01. The sequence goes on along the minus strand of NZ_JANIBO010000001.1, from coordinate 1,074,396 downwards.
TAAAAATGCTTCTGCATTTGTTGTAGCTCCAACTGTTAATCCAATAAATATTGTGATTATATACATTAAAGCTCCCTTTATATGTTCAACTAAGTTTGGAACAAGTCCACTTTCCTTAGCTAAGTTTCCAAACATTAACATTCCTACTAGCGGAATTGCTGATGGAATTATTAAAGTTACTACTATTGTTACTACTATTGGGAAAAGAATTTTTTCTCTCTTACTTACAGTTCTAAGCTGAGTCATCTTTATTTGTCTTTCCTCTTTAGTTGTAAACAATCTTATAATTGGTGGTTGAATTACTGGTACTAACGCCATATACGAATACGCTGCAACCGCTATTGGTCCTAACATATGTGGTGCTAATTTTGAAGTTAAGTAAATTGCTGTTGGTCCATCTGCTCCACCTATAATACCTATAGATGCTGCTTCATTACCATTTAATCCCAATAGAACTGCTCCTACAAAAGCTCCAAAAATTCCAAGTTGTGCTGCTGCTCCAAGAAGTAAACTCTTAGGATTTGCAATTAACGGACCGAAGTCTGTACTTGCTCCAATTGCTAAGAATATTAACGGAGGATAAACTCCATATTTAACTCCTTGATATAAAATATTTAAAAGTCCATCTTTATCCATTATTCCTTCACTTACTGGTGCTGGTAGATTAACTAATAGCATTCCAAAAGCTATTGGAAGTAAAAGATATGGTTCATACTGCTTCTTTATTGCTAAAAACAATAGGAATAAGGCAACTAATATCATAATACCTTGATTTACTGTCATCATTGCAATTCCTGTTGTTGCAAATAGATTATTTAAAAACTCCATTTTAACTCCTCTCTACTTCGTTCATTATTATTAAGCTATTGTTGCTACTACTACTCCACCATCAATTGTGTCACCTTTATTTACAGTAATTGACTCTACTACTCCATCAACTGGTGATACGATTGGATTTTCCATTTTCATAGCTTCTAATATTAGTAAAGTGTCTCCTGCTTTTACTCTAGCTCCTGGAGTTACCTCTATTGATACTACTAAACCTTGCATAGGTGCTTCAACTTTTGTTCCATTTCCTGCTGGTGCAGATACTGGAGCAGCTGGTGCTGCAGTTGTTGATGCTGGTGTTGATATTGTCCCATTTACTTCTTTAACTGATTCTACTTCTACCTCGTATACTTTTTCTCCAATTTTAACTTTATATACTTTTATCATCTTTAGTTACACTCCTATTTAGTTTAATTCTTTTATTCCTACAACTCTTACATTGGCATCTTTATCTTCTCCAGCTGCCTCTATACATGCTACCATCATTGCTACTCTCATCTCTTCACTTGTTATTTTAGATGGATCAAACTTTTCTCTTTCAACTTTTTTTGGTGCTGCTGCTGGTGTAGCTTTTTTTACCTCTTGAACTTTTTCTGCTGGGATATATTTAAACAGAGAAAGAACAAAAGCTAATATAGCTAATATTGTAAATACAACTAGCATACTTATTAAAGTTATTTCAAGAGACGTTATAAGTGATATTGCTCCTTTAAACATTCTTATAAATCATTCTCCTTTCAACTAAAAAATTATATTTATATTTCTGTACTCTTTTTCTACTTTAGGTTTATTTCTATTTTCTAAGTATGGCTTAGCAATTTGTGGGAACATAGCATACATTAAAACATCTTCTGGACATTTTGCTAAATCTCCTATCTCCTTTGCTATTTCAGCATATTCAGGTTTTAAAAGATCTGCTGGTCTTCCTGTAAATACTGGCTCATCTCCAATAATCTTCTTCTTTATATCTTCAGACATTGGTGCTGGAGATTTTCCATATAGACCTTTTACATAATCCTTTATCTCTTTAGGAACCATTTTATATCTTTCTCCAGTCAATACGTTAAATACTGCTTGAGTTCCTACCATTTGACTTAATGGTGTTACTAACGGAGGGTATCCTAAATCTTCTCTAACTCTTGGAATCTCTTTTAAAACATCCTCATATTTATCAGCTGCTTTTTGAGCTGTTAGTTGAGAAACTAGATTTGATAACATTCCTCCTGGTAGCTGGTATTCTAAAATACTTGGCTCAACAAAGTAAGCTTGCATATTTAAAACCTTTTCATCCATATATTTTTTTCTAATTGGCTTAAAGTACTCTGCAATCTCTTTTAAAAGTGTTAAATTAAGTTCTGGATCTCTTTCTCCACCTTCAAAAGTTCTAACCATAGATTCTGTTGCTGGTTGTGCTGTTCCTCCTGCAAAAGTTGAAATTGATGTATCTATAATATCAATTCCTGCATCTACAGCTCTTAAATATAGCATACTTGCTATTCCACTTGTAGCATGAGTATGTAACTCTAATGGTACATTAATTACTGACTTAATCTCTTTTATTAAGTTATATCCTGTTTCAGGTAGTAATATTCCAGCCATATCTTTTATAACGATTGAATCAGCACCCATACTTTCCATCTCTTTTGCTAACTCTTTATAGTACTCTGTTGTATGAACAGGACTTATTGTATAAGCGATTGAAAGCTGACAGTGTCCACCATATTTTTTAGTAGCTTCTGCTGCAACCTTTAAGTTTCTTGTATCGTTTAAAGCATCAAATATTCTAATTATATCAATACCATTCTCTATTGATTTTTTTACAAATTCTTCTACTATATCATCAGCATAGTGTCTATATCCTAAAAGGTTTTGCCCTCTTAATAGCATCTGTAACTTTGTATTTTTTGCTCTCTTTTTTATCTCTCTTAATCTCTCCCAAGGATCCTCATTTAGAAATCTAATACAAGCATCAAAAGTGGCTCCTCCCCAAACTTCTAATGCATGATATCCAACTTCATCCATTTTTTCTACAATTGGAAGGATCTCTGCAGTTGTCAATCTTGTGGCTATTAGAGATTGATGTCCATCTCTTAGACAAGTTTCTGTTATTTTAACTTTATTTTTCAAAATATCCTCCTTGGTATCCGGTGTCCCGTATTCTGTATACAATTTTTCATCTACACTAAAGTATACAATATTTTTTGTATTTGTCAAACTATTTTTTGTATGTTTAATATAATGAAAAATATAATTTTAGTACAGTGTGAACTACTTTTCCAAAAAAAAATCAGAATTTCTTCTGATTTTAACTTTCTACCTGATTCATTAAGAACTCTTTTGCCTCTAATAAATGCTTTTTATTTACTGCTATTGCTTCCTCTTTTTTTCCTGCTTTTATTAGCTCCACTATTTGTGTATGATCTCTATGGGCACTTAATCTTCTATTGTTATTTTCAGCTGATATTTTTCTAAATTTTTTAAGATAAAGATTCAAGTTATTTATTAAAGTTACTACTCTTGGTAAATCTGAAATACTATATAGAATCTTATTAAACTCTGAAAAATATTTAAAAACTTCTAAAGATTTCTCTTCATCGTTGACTATAGATGCTGCTTTAGCAACGTTTTCTTCTAATCTTTCAATATCTTTATTTGTTACTCTTTCGAATAACTCTTCGAATATAACTGTTTCTAAAGCAATTCTTATTTTCACTACCTCATCTACATCTTTTTTTGTAGTTTTTGGAACAGTTACCCCACCCTTTTCTCTTGCTTCTATTAGTCCCTCTAACTCCAACATTCTAATAGCTTCTCTCAATGGAGTTCTACTTATATTAAGTTTTTCTGCAAATTCCTCTTCTACTATTCTACTTCCTTCTTTAATCTTTCCATTCACAATCTCGTCTTTTAAATAATCGTAGACTTGTTCACGTATAGATTTTTTCTTTTTTATAACCATCATATTCCCCTTTTATTCGATTGTCTCCAGATATTCCCTAAGTGATTCAATAAAGATATCTAACATTTTATCTATCTCTTCCTCTTTGATTATATAAGGTGGCATAAAATAAACAATATTTCCTAATGGTCTTAAAATAGCACCTTTTTTTAAAGCTATTTTGTATATTTCATATCCGGCTCTTTCTCCAGGAATATCAACTAATTCAATAGCTCCAATTAATCCTATTTGTCTATATTCTCCAAAATATGGGATATCCTTTAATTTTTTTTCTGCAGCTTTTCTTAGATAATCACCTTTGTTTCCTATAACTTCTAGTATATTTTCTTCTTTAAAAATTTTTAATGTTTCAACTGCTATTCTACATCCTATTGGATTTCCAGAATAACTATGAGAGTGTAAAAATGATTTTCCTTCTGAATAATCTGCATAAAAAGCATTATACAATTTATCAGTTATCAATACTATAGACATAGGAAAATATCCCGCTGTTAATCCTTTTCCTATACACATAATATCAGGACTAACATCTGCATGCTCTATAGCAAACATTTTACCTGTTCTTCCAAATCCCATTGCTATCTCATCTACTATTAAGTGAATATTCAATTTTTTTGTTAACTCTCTTAACTTTTTTAAGTATATTGGAGAGTATATTCTCATTCCAGCTACACCTTGAACCATAGATTCAATAATTACTCCTGAAACAGTATCTCCATTTTCCTTCAAATATTCTTCCATATAAATGAAACACTCAGCATTACAGCTCTCTCTTTTTTTCCCAAAAGAGCATTTAAAACAATCTGGCCCTTTTATCTTTGCTCCCTCTCTTAAAAGAGGTTTATATACATCTGTAAATCTATCCATATTTCCAACACCTAAAGCTCCAATTGTTTCTCCATGATAAGCTCCTTCTATTGAAACAAACTTATTTTTTTGAGGATTTCCCATTTGGGTATGATATTGAAAACTTAATTTTATAGCTACTTCTGTACTTGATGAACCATTATCTGTAAATATAAGCTTATTTAATCCTTCTGGGGCAACCTCTGTTAATCTTTCTCCTAGTTCAATTGCTGCCTCGTGAGAAAAGTTTGCAAAAATTATATGTTCTAATTTATCTATTTGCTCTTTTATAGCTGCATTAATTCTTGGATTACAATGTCCAAATAAATTTACCCACCAACTTGAAACACAGTCCATATATCTATTTCCAAATTCATCTTCTACGTATAATCCATCTCCTTTTACTATTACCATAGGAGGCAGCTGTTCGTAATCTTTCATCTGTGAGCAAGGATGAAAAATATGTTCTAAATCTTTTTTTTGTAAATCACTTAGGTTTTTCATTTAAGGTACACCTCTTCAATTATAAAATTCATATATTTAATACAAAAATAATCTTTAGTGCCTATTATAACATAAATACTTTTTTATTACCTATTTTTTTCTTTTTCTACTAGATGGAATTCCAAGTTCCTCCCTATATTTTCCAACTGTCCTTCTCTGTAAATTGAAGTTTTTTAATAAAAGTTTTTCTAAAATTTTTTCGTCTGAAAGTGGTGAATTTTTATTTTCATTTTTAATAATCTCTATAATTTCATCCTTTATTATATTCGCTTTATCATCCAAAATAATATAATTTCTTAAATTTTCTACTTTTCCATTTATTTTTATATATTTATCTTTTAAAGCTCTAGAGATTGTTGATTCATGTAAAGTTAACTCATAAGCTATATCTTTTACTTTCAAAGTTTTCAATGGTTTATTGAAAATAATATATTCTTTTTGATAATTTAATACGTAGTTTCCAACTTTTAATAGTGTTTCCTGTCTTTTTTTTATACCTCTTTCTATTGCTAAAAGTAATGCAAATTCATTTTTTGATCCCTCATCATTTTTTAGTTTTATTTTTGGAATATCCTCTTCATTTAAACTTACAATAATATTATTTTCTAAAATTTCTGCTATTAAATCTGGTATTATATACCTAGTTTTCTTATTAACATAAAATCCTCTAGCTGGTTTAGGATTTAACTGCTTTATTATCTCTACATAGTTTGCAACCTTTTCCATTGTTATATCTCGTTCTAAAGCTATTTTTTTTAAATCATTTTTTGCTATATCCTCTAAATTTTTTTCTAAAATAAGCTCCAAAGTAGGAGTTAAAATATCTTTATGATTTAACTGTATTTTTAAACAGTCTATTAAATTTTCTGCTCCTACTCCCAAAGGTTCTAAAGTCTTTAAAATACTTAATGCTTTTTTAAAAGGTATTAATTTAAAATTTCCATCTTTTCTTAATTCTTCTAAATTCCCTATTAAATAACCTTTTTCATCTAAATTATTTATTAGATACCCTAAAATTTCCTTAGTTTTTTTCTCTAAATCTAAATAAGTAACTTGTTCCTCTAAATAATCAATTAAACTCTCATCTTTTTCACTAATATTTTCAATATAATTTTCATAATCATCATTTTTTAATATTAAAGGCTTTGAGTATATTATCTCTATATTTGGATTTTTTATACTTTCATCTCTTAAGTAATCTCTTAATTCTTTTAAACTCATTTTTAAAATATCTATAGATAATTTCATCTCCATAGAAAGTGCCAACTTTAAACTTTGATCTAAGGTTAATTTAAAATCTACCATTTTTCCTCCCCATAAATATAAAACAGGTAGAGTTCATATTTCTTACTCTACCCAATCTCTTATCCCTTTTTAAACTTAAATTCTTTTTCAAAATGAACTCTTATTATTTTTCCTTTATATGTAATTGGTTTAAATTTCCATTTTTTTAATGCTTTTTCAACTTCTTCTTTAAAACCAAATTTAGTTTCTCCTGATATAAATTCTATATTTTTTATACTTCCATCTAAATCTACAAGAAATTTTACCTTTACTATTCCTACCCCATTATATCCAATTTTTCTAGCTTTTAGTGGATATTGAGGATCAATTTCTTTTATTATTTCATACTCTATTCCATCTAAAGAGACTGCTGTAAAGACTCCATCTTCCCCTTGTAAAAATCTATTTTGATCTTTAAATTCATTATATTTTTCCTTTTTCTCAGAAACTTTATCTTTTTTATTTAAACTACTATCTTTAGATTTTTTTTTCTCTAGATTTTTTTTAGTATTATCTTTTTTTATAACTTCTTTTTTTATAATTTTTTCTTCAACTAATGTTTTTTTCTTTTCTTCAACTTTATTTTCTATACTTTTTTCCTTTTTTTCTTTCTCCTCTTTTTCCAAAGAAACATTTGTAATATTACTAATTGCTTTTCTATTTTTTACTGATACTATCACACTATTTTTCTCTTTAAATTTTATCTCCTCATCTTTTGAAAATCCAATTATAGAAAATATAATTATCCCATGTAGAAAAGCAGATAAGAGATAAAATTTATTCATAAAAATTCAGCTCCACTTTATCTACACCATTGTTTTTTAAAATACCAATCGACTTTACTATAACCTCATATTTTAAATCTTTATCTGCACTTATTGTCATTTCATTTATGTTTATTATTTTCTCTCCTATTTTTTCCAGAATAACAGGATTAGAAACTTTATCAATCATTAAAAAATAATTTTCATCTTTATCTATAACTAATTCATACACTCCTTTAGATGATTCTGAAACTATCTCACCTTTTGGAAGCTCTAATTTAAATCCACTATATTTATCAAAAGTTGTAACTAACATAAAAAAAATCAAAAGCAGGAAAACAACATCAATTAAAGGAGTTAAGTCTGGAGTTGCTAAACTTCTTCTTTTAGTTCTTCTTTTCATTATCTTACCTCTTCACTATATTTACTATAAATGTCGCTACTTTTTCTACTTCTAAACTCATTTTTTCTATTTTCTTGTTAAAAATATTATAAGCTATTATCGAAGGAATAGCTATTATTAAGCCCCCTGCAGTTGTTAATAATGCCTGAGATATTCCTCCTGCTATAGCATTTGGATCTCCAGTTCCAGAGATTGCAATTTTTCCAAAAGCTTGTATCATCCCTGTCACTGTTCCTAAAAGTCCTATCATTGGTGCTGTATATGCTATTATCCCTAAAATATATGTATTTTTTTCTAAAATATCCATCTCTTCTAACTCTATCTCTCTCAAAAGTTCATCACTATTTTTATAATCTCCAACTAAACAATAACGAATTAAAAATTTTGTAAGAGTTTTACCTACAACACCTTTTTCTTTTTTTGAAAATTCGATTGCTTCATCGTATTTTTTATCTATTAAAAGTTCTTTAATCTCTTTTTTAAACATTGAATCAACTGATGTTTTATTTTTTATAAAACACAAAGACCTCTCTAAAATTACTCCTAAAGAAACAACTGATAAAATAAGTAAAATATAAAGAATCGGTCCACCAGCTTTTATATAATATAACATCTCACCCTCCAAAATTTTAATAATATTTATACTTAAAGTATATATTATTCAACAAAAAAGAGCAAGGAATTAACCTTGCTCTTTAGTAACTAATTGTTAGTTTTATTAGCTTTTAACATATCATATCTCATTTTCATTTGCTCTGTTTTCATCTCAGCTTGAATATTAGCTCTATCCTTATTTATTTTTTCAATATTTGTAAAATTAGGATTTTCTTTAGCCATCTCTTTCATCATAGCTACTTTATTTTCTTGAAGTTTAATTCTTCCCTCTTGAAGCTTTGGATTTGTTCTCATTTTTTCTCTCATTAAAGCTTTTTCTTCACTTGTTTGACATTGACCTACCATCATTTTTCCACCATTATTATATGTGTTATTTGACATTCTGTGTCCATTATTTCCTTTTGCCATTGCCACTGTTCCTAATCCTAAAGCCATCATAGATACTAATAAAAATTTTTTCATTTTCATACCTCCTAAGTTTTCTTTGTCTTTTCTTTACACACTTATATTAACAAAGTTTTATGGCTAAAATATGGCAAATTTTAAAAATTTGACTTTTTTTATTTTTTTAATTGAAAATAAACTTTTTCTATTTCATCGAAAACTCTATGGGAAGCTCTTAGTATTTCACTTGAATCAATTACGTGTATGTTTTTAGTTTTATAAGCTTTTGTTTCTTCAATTAAAGGTATTCCATTTACTATCCCGTCAATATTTTTTATACTTCTAGTTCCTATTATATAATCTGGATTTTCTTTTAAAATATACTCTGAAGAAACTATTGGTTTTTTACCCATTTCTGGTACTATGACCTCTAATCCCAATGTTTCTAATATTTCTACAGGAAGAGATTTTTTTTCAAAAGATGTTGGAGGAGTATCAGAATATAATACTAAAGCTTTGCCCTCTAATTTTAAATTACCTTTTATATAGTTTAATTTATTATTCAATTCTTCTACAACCTTTATACTCTCACTTTCTTTATTTGTTAGTTTTCCTAAAATCAATGTATTTTTTAAAATGTCATTTAAATTTTTATTAGAAAAAGTTATTGAAGGAATATTAAATTTATCTAATCCTATCTTTTCATTTCCCATAACATTAAAAATAACCAAATCGGGATTATAAGATAATATCTTTTCTAATGATGGTTTTGATATATTTCCAGCTAATGGTAATTTTTCTGTTTTTTCTTTTGGCCATATCTCTTTACTATGGTTTGCTATTGCTACAATTTTATTTCCAGCTCCAAGTTTATATAAAATTTCTGCAGCACCAAAGTTATATACAACTATTCTGCTATACTCTTTTAAGATTATCTTTTCTCCTTTTTCCCCAATAACATATTTCCCATCTATATCTAAAGAAAAGATATTTGAGAATAATAGAAAAAAAATCACAATTATCCTTTTCATTTTTCACCTCTTTTTGGCAATACGTATATATCTTCGTCTAAGTTTAAAATCTCTGGTTTAAAACCATATACTTTTTCTAACCACTCTTTTTTTATTACATCTTTAGGTCTACCTGCAATTGGTATTTTTCCATCTTTTATAAAAAGAATTCTATCACAAAATAAAGATGCTAAATTTATATCATGTATAACGATTATTCCTATAAGATTTTTCTTTTTTATTCTCTCTTTTAATAACTCTAAAAATTCTAAAGAATAATTTATATCCAATGCTGAAGTTGGTTCATCTAGGAGAATTACTTCTCCCTCTTGAATAAATGCTCTTCCTAACAAAACTCTTTGAAATTCTCCTCCACTTAAACTCTTTATATCTCTATTTAAATACTCTTGTAAATTTAATTTTTTTATTACATCTTGTATAATTTTTTCATCCTCATCACCAAGACCTTTAAAACTATTTTTTAAATGTGGTACTCTTCCTAGCTTTAAAATTTCTAACACTGTAAAATTTAAATTTTGACTTGACTTTTGAGCTATAAAAGACACTTTTTTAGCAAAAGATTTTCTTGAAAAATTTTCACTATCCAAATTATCAAGGTATATTTTTCCATTAGTTTTTTCTAAAAATCCCATAATAACTTTTAAAAGTGTAGATTTTCCACATCCATTAGCTCCTAATATTCCTACTAATTCTCCTGGTATAAAGTCATGAGTTATGTTTCTCAAAATCTCATTTTTCCCATATGAATATGCTACATTTTTTAATTTTAAAGTCATCGTTATACACCTCTTCTATTTTTAAAAGCTAAATATATAAAAAATGGTGCTCCAAATATAGCAGTTACAATTCCTATTGGTATCTCCATTGTAGTAGAGACTCCTCTTGAAATTGTATCGCAAAATAAAAGAAAAAATCCACCATAAAACATTGATAATGGAACTAATTTAATATTACTGCTTCCAAATATAATTCTTATTAAGTGAGGAATTATAAGTCCTACAAATCCAATCATACCTGTAAAGGCAACTGAAAAGCCAACCATAAATGTTGATATCATAAGTACTTTATATTTAAATTTTTTTATATTTATTCCTAAACTATGAGCCTCTTCATCAGAAAGGAGGATTACATCTAAGTTATATCTATTTATATAAAAATATATCAATGAAAATGTCAAAGGAATTAATAGAATTATAATTTTTTTCCAATCCCCTCCTCCTAAATATCCCATTGTCCAAAGAACCACTCTAAAACTATCCTCTCCAACTAGATACATTGTTAAAGAGATTATTGCTCTTAAAAGAGCTGATATTGCTATTCCTATAATTAAAAGGGTAGATAAATCTAAATTTCCTCTTTTATTATTAGAAAGTTTAAAAATTAAAATTGAAGTAATAAAAGAAAAAATTGAACCAAAAATTCCAAAATATGTTTCTGAAAAACCTAATAAAAAAGCTATTACTGCTCCAAATGTTCCACTTGCTGAAATTCCAATTATATAGGGATCTGCCATTGGATTTTTAAAAAGAGTTTGAGTTATAGCTCCACTACTTCCAAGCAACATACCAACTATTATTGCCATAATAGTTCTTGGAACCCTTAAATTCCAAAAAATTTTATATTCTAAAGAGTTATTGTCTCCTCTACCAAAAAGTAATTTTATTCCATTAAAAAAATTTATTTCATAATTTCCTATGAAAAGTGAGACACAAAATAAAAATACTAAACATACTACTGAGGTTGTTATTATAACTTTATTTTTTGAAATCATTATACATCTCCTTAAACTTTTATCAAAAAATAAATCCCCCAATCAATTGGGGGATTTTTATTAAAATTTTAGATACGTCAACGGATTCTCTATTTTTCCATTTTTTCTTATTTCAAAATGTAAGTGAGGCCCACTAACCCTTCCTGTAGCTCCACTTAATGCTATATGTTGATTCTGAGATACTTTTTGACCTTTTTTTACATCTATTTTGCTTAAATGAGCATATCTTGTTTCATACCCATCTGAATGTTTGATTATAATAAGCTTCCCATACCCACTTGCTCTACCTGCAAAACTAACAACACCTTCTCTAGCTGAAACAACTTTTGTTCCTGTTTTAGCTTTTAAATCCACTCCTGCATGATTTAAAACTCTTTTTAATACTGGGTGTTTTCTAGAACCGAAACTACTAGTTAAACTCATAGCCATCAATGGATTTGAAAAAGTACCTAAATTAGTTTTTTTAACATATTCTTGCTTAAAACTATTTAAATATCTTGAGACTTTAGGTTCTCTTAAGAAAATTTTAGCACCTACTAAAAGTCTATCAACTTCATTATCTTCTTTTATTGTTTTAACATCCACTTCAAATCTCTTTGACAAACCTTCAAAAGTATCTCCTTTTTTTACGGAATAGAATATTCCTGGTTCTGTAGGAATATTAATTTTCTTTCCTATCTGAAGTACTCTTAAGTTTTTATCAATATTATTTGCATAGATATAATCTGTTCTTATTTTATATTCTTTAGATAAATCTGAAATTGTATCTCCTTTTTTAATAACATACTCCATATTTTCTAAAACTATTTTTTCTTCTAAATCAATAGTATTATCAAGTTCTGCTAATTCTTGTCCCTCTTGATCGTCCCACTCTTTAGCTATTTTATTCTCTAATTCTAAATCCTCTAACGATGATTCATCTACTATAGATTCTTCTATTTTTTTATTTTCTATCTTAGTTACTTCACTTTTTGACGAAGTAATTTTATTTTCAACATTTTCTTCAGTATTTTTTTCTATAGTTTCTGTTTTTTCCATTACAACGGTTTCAGTCTCTATATTACTCTCTATTTTTACAACCTCTTTATTTTCAATTATCTCTTTATTTTTAGCCTCGTTATTCTTTAATGTAAACTCTCTGTAAAAAACTGATGTTACTAAAAAGACTAAAATACCTATTACTATCTTTTTCCCTCTTTTCATAACCCACCATTCTTTTCCTTAATTTTGTTATTTTTATAAATTTTTATAAATTTTACCATATTTTTATCTTTTTAGTCTAGCTTTTATTTTTTTTGTATTTTTTCTGAATATAATTAATTTTTTTATAAAGAATTTATAAAAAAATTACTATTGGTTTGTTATTTAAGGGATGAGTTATCACTTTTACCTCTATTTGGAATATCTCCTTTATTTTGTCGGATACGATTACCTCTTCTGGTGTTCCTTCATATTTTATCTCACCATTTTTTATAGCAAAAATATAGTCACAATAACGACTTGCTATATTTATATCATGAATTACTGCAACTATTGTTTTATCAAGACTTTTTACTAAATCCATAATTTGATATTGATATCTAACATCTAAGTGATTTGTTGGCTCATCTAATAATAGCACTTCACTTTGTTGTGCTATAGATCTAGCTATTAAAACTCTCTGCATCTCCCCTCCAGAAAGTGTTAAAAAACTAGAGTCTTTTAGATGTTTCATCCCAACCTTTTCTAAAGCTTCATCTATTTCATTTTCATAATCTTTTTTAGAAAATAACGAACTTTTATTATACTTTCCCATTTCAACAATTTCTTTAACTGTAAAATCAAAGATTACCTTTTGATTTTGACTTAAAACAGATATCTTTTTAGATAAATCTTTTACAGAATAATCATTTAGTTCAATTCCATCTAAATAAATGCTATTTTTTTTAGGGATATAATTTCTATAGATATTTTTTAAAAGGGTGCTTTTTCCACATCCATTTTCTCCAATTATCCCAATAAATTTTTTTTCTTTTATATTTAATTTTATATTTTTTAAAATATCTTTCTTTTCTATTTTAAAATCTAAATTATCTATTTTTATCACAATTATCCTCCAAAATTATAACTATTTTTTCTTAACATACTCATAAAAAATGGAGCACCTAACATAGATGTTATAACTCCTATTGGAATCTCTTGTGTTTTAAATATAACTCTAGTTAAAGTATCTGTTCCTAATAAAAATAAAGCACCCAAAAGAATTGCGCAAGGTATTAATCTTTTATGATTACTACCTACAAGTCCTCTACATATATGAGGAATTACTAATCCAACAAATCCAATTACTCCTGTTGCTGAAACTATAAAACCAGTTAAAAAAGTAGAAATTATGACAATAAAAAATCTTAATTTTTTTACATCAACTCCTAATGTTTCAGCTAATTCATCTCCTGCTATTAAAATATTTAATTCTCTATATTTTAAAGTTACTAAAATAATTGAACATATTAAAACTAAAAATAATATTATTAAATTTTCCCATCTAGCTCCTGCTAAACTTCCAGAAATCCAAAACATTGCTCCTCTTAATTGTGATTCATTTTTTGCTGTAGTTACCAAAAATGTTGTAATCCCTGAAAATAATGATGAGACTGCAACTCCTATTAAAACTAATTTTGTACTAGAATATCCACTATTTCCCGCTAAATAAAATACCAAAAAAGCTGTAAAAGTTCCAAATATAAAAGCTCCTACTCCTGGTGAAAAAGACCATCCTAAAATACTTCCCAATACAATAGATATTACAGCTCCTGTACTAGCTCCTGAAGATATACCTAAAATATATGGACTAGCTAAAGAATTTTTCGTCAAGGCCTGCATTAAAATTCCAACTAAAGATAATCCTGCTCCACTTAATAAAGCTAAAATAACTCTTGGTACTCTTAAATTCCATACAATCATCTCTGTAGATTTTTTCCATTCAATAAAAAAAATCTCTCTTTTTAATATTTTATTTACTAAAATCTTCCAAACATGAACTGGAGATAATGAAACACTTCCTATTGTCACTGCTACTGTTCCTAAAATTATAATTAAAATAAGAGATATTATAATTATATTTCTATCTTTTACTTTCACTTTTTATCCTCACTTAATCCACTGGAAATTATTTCAATTCCTTTACTAACCTTTATTCCTGGTGAAATATAACTCAATGGTATTCTTATAAATCTATTCTTTTTTACAGCTTCTAATTGAGATATTGGAGAGTTATTTTTTAAATATTTTATTTTATTTTCATAACTCGTATTACCATAATCTATAACTATTATAAACTGAGGATTTTCGTCTAAAACTTTTTCCCAAGCTCCAACTCCGAAAGAAAAATTTGTATTTTTAAAAATATTTTCTCCTCCTGCTATATCAATCATAGTATTTCCTATTCCATTTCCACCTACTACAAAAGGAGCTGATTCTTGGCTATCATATGCGAAAACTTTAACTTTTTCTTTAAATTTATTTTTCTCTTTTATTATACCTATATCTTCCTTCATTTTCTTAACAAGATTACAAGCATTTTCTTCTAAATTAAATATATTTCCAAAATTTAAAATGTCATTATAAATATCCTCTATTTTTGAAGTATCTTGAGATTTAGTAAAAAAAACTTCTACACCATTCTCTTTTAGTTCCTCTACTGTTCCTAAATTTTTAGGTGTTGCTATTGATTTCCAACCAGTTAAAAAATTAGGATTTAAAGCATAAAATTGCTCTTTTGTAGGTGCTGATTTTGATAAAATAGGAATTTTATCATATTTTTCTTTTAACTCAGGCAATATTTCATCATCTAAATATGAAGTTCCTAAAAGTTGATTTTCTGCTCCTATAGCTAATAAAATCTCTGTTGTAAATTGTGATGTTGAAACTGCTCTAATACTCTCTCTAGAGAAACTTAAAGTAGTTATTAATAAAAATAATACTATTTTTTTCATACTTTCTCCTTTTAATAAAAAGCGGAAGAGTTTAACTCTTCCAATTAATGAGAAGCTTTTCTTCCTTTAGCATACTCTGCTTTTTTTACTAATATGTCTTCAGGTTGTCTAGATTCTAACTCTTTAGCTTTCTCTATAAATATATTTTGAATAGATTCAATCTCTCCCAGTCCTTTTAAATTTACCTCTATCTCAAAACCATTTTCTTCTAGAGCCTCTTTCCAATCTTCTGCTATATCATTTTTAGCATGATCTCCTGCCACAAACATAAGAGGCATTAAAGTAACTTTTCTTTTATTATCTCTTTTTAATTCTTTCACAACATTTTCTAAACTAGGATATCCCTCAACAGTCCCAATATATATAGAGTTTTTTAAATCTCTAGTTATGTAGGCCAGCATAGGATATGCTGACAATGCTGGATGTTCTGTTCCATGTCCTATCATTACAACACCTTCATCGTGTTTTAAATTGCCAATTTCTTTTTCTATAACTTCAATTAAGTTAAAATAATCCTGCACTTCTGTCAATAAAGGAGTTCCTACTCTAATATCTTCAAATTTATCAGAGTAAATCTCTACTTCTCTTTTAAGAGCTTCCATCTCTGTTCCATTTATTATGTAAGTAGGTTGTATAATTACATGTTGATAGCCTTGTTCTATTAATTTCTCTAAAATTTGAGAAGTATTTAAATTTTCAATACCTCTTTTAGATAATATTCTATTTATAATTCTTGATGTATAAACTTGAAAAAAATCAAGTTTATCAAACTCTTTCTTTAATTTTTCATTTATTATATCTATTGTTTTTTCTTTTGTATCTTCGTGTGTTGTTCCAAAATGTGCTGCTATAATTGCACCTTTTTCCATGTTTTTGTAAAAATTCATACCTAATCTCCCTATATCATTTTAATATACTATTTTAAATCAAAAATTTTCACCAATAAAAAAAACCTCCCTTTTGGAAATACTAAAAGAGAAGCGTAATTTTCTTTACCTTCTCTGTCCTCGCAGAATTTTAAATAATGGCAGGTCTCCTGACTTAGATTCACCCTACTAACAGCCCTTCCCAAGGTTAAAATTACCTCAGTGGTATTGCTATTTTCATCCTCTATACAGTGGCGGGACCGTTTGAGATTTACACTCAATTCCCTTTTAATCAAATTGAACCATTACAGTTTATCTAATTAATATTAACACTTTATCGTACAAATTTCAATCAAATTATCTAAAATTTATAACATTATCATCTATTATTTATATTATTTATTATGCTAAGTATTGACTTTTATATAAAAAAAAAGTTACTATTAAAGTTAGAAAGAAATGTATATTAAGGAGAAATTTTTTATGAAAAAGACATCTTTTGGAACTCTTATTTACTATTTAAAAAAGGAAAATAAACTTCTTATTCTCTTTTTAAGTGTTAGGTTAGCTATGACTGCTATTGACGTTTACTCTCCTCTTTTAATTAAAAATTTAATTGATGATGCTCTTCCATCTAAAAATATTAATCTACTGTTAAAATTTTCTGTAGTTTTAATAGTTCTTTATATTTTACGATTAATCTTCGCTGTTAATTCACAAGCCAATGGAAAATTAATGGGAAGTAAGATTAAACAAAGTATGAGAAATGACCTTTTAAGTAAACTTTTAAATCAACCTAGTGAATTTTTTAAGAAAAATCAAAGTGGAGATTTAATATCTAGAGTTATTAATGACTTAGATAGTGTTTCTACTCTTTGTCATAGAGGTTTAGAAGATTTCATTTTCTCTGTTATAACTATTTTAGCCTCTATTTTTATTATGTTTGATTTTGATTTAAAACTTTCATTGATTACCTTATTTCCTTTACCATTAACATTAATATTTGTTTATAGAGAAAATAAAAAAATGAAAGCGGGACATCGAAATGTTCGAAAAAATTCAGGTCTACTTTCTGCTAATCTTCATGATATTTTAAGAACAATTGCTTTTTTAAAAGATAATTATTTAGAAGATTATGCACAGAAAAGATTTTTTGAAAAAAACTCTACTCTTTTAGAAAGTGAAAAGAGAAATATGGTCCCTTCTAGCTTAATTGTTTCTGGAGTTACTTTTTACTCAAATATAACACAACTTATAATTATTTTGGCTGGTGGTTATCTCTATATAAAAGATGGAGTTACAATGGGAGTTATTTTATCTTTCTTACTTTTAGTTGATCGTTTTAGACTTAGAATTATGAGAATGGTTGGTCTTGTTGATATATATCAAAAAGGAATATCTGGAGTTAATAGATTTACAGAAATTATAAATCTTAAAAATAGAGTTGATGGAGAAATTCCATTAAAAGAGCCTATTACTTCTATTGAGTTTAAAAATATTGGTTTTTCTTACGATGAAAAATCTATTTTACAAAATTTTAATTTAAAAGTAAAACAAGGTGAAAAAATAGCTTTAGTTGGAGAAAGTGGAATTGGAAAAAGCACAACTGCTTCTCTTTTAAAAAGAGCGTTAACCCCTACAAGTGGAGAAATTTTAATTAATAATATCCCTTTAAATAGCATAACTTTCAAAAGTTATTTAGAGCGACTTGGAATTGTTGATCAAAGCGATTATATTATAAATGGAAGTCTTATTGATAATATAACTCTTATTAAAGAAAATTGTTTAGACAATGAATTAAATTTTGCAATTGAAAAATCATATGTTTATGAAATTTTTGACAAATTTCCAGAAGGAGAAAATACTATCATTGGTGAAGGAGGAGTTCATGTGAGCTCTGGACAAAGACAAAAAATTGCTATGGCTAGATTATTCTTAAAAAATCCTGATTTGATTCTTTTAGATGAAGCAACTAATGCCTTAGATATTATCAATGAAAAATCTATTTTAAAAAATATAAAAGAGGAATATAGTGATAGAATTGTTATCGCAATAACTCATAGACTTAGTATCCTTGAAGATTTTGATAAAATCTATGTCTTGGGAGATGACAATATTGTTGAATCTGGTTCATTTAAAGAACTTTTAAAATTAGAAGGTAAATTCTATAGGTTATATCATGGAATTAGATAAAGTAAAAGCCACCTTAAAGGTGGCTTTTTTTATTATTACTCAATCTCAGAAGAGTTTGCTTCATTTCCTGCTTCTGCATCTTGATAAACTTCATGATTTAAGTTTCCTAAACTCTTATCAACCATTAATGCGTTTGTAACTGATCCAATTACGTTTAACATTGTTCTTGGCATATCGATAATAGGATCGATTGCTAAGATTGGGTTAATTAGAGGGAACATAGCTGCTAATCCAGTTCCTGATAAAGCAACTGAAGCTGCCATTGTTGCTGTTCCTGGAATTCCTGCAATTCCTAATGAACTAATTGCCACAACAATTATAGACATTACTATTAATGTTGCATCAATTGGATGTCCACTCATATTTGTAACAAATACAATTGTTAATGCTGGGAATATTCCTGCACAACCTTGCATTCCTGCTGTTGTACCAAAACTTGCAACAAAACTTGCTGTTGATTCACTAACACCTAGTTTATTAGTTAATGTTGAAATTGTTACTGGTAAACATCCAACACTTGATCTAGATGTAAATGCTAAAATCATTAAAGAGATACTTTTCTTTACATATGTAAATGGATTTAATCCAAAGAATGATACTGCTATCATCTGTATTACAAACATAACTGCTGTTGCTAAGTATAAAACTGCTATGAATTTTCCTACTTCTGCTATTGCTCCAATACCTTTTTGTGCAATTGTGTTTGCTAATAATGGTACTACTGCTAAAGGCATCCATCTAATAATACTCATTGCCATTGATACTATAATCTTTTGAGAAGCATTTATTAAATCAAAGAATGGCTTTACAGTATCCATATATTTCTTTGACATTCTCTTTGCTGCTACTCCAACAACTGCTGAGAATATAACTAATCCAACGATGTTTAACTTAACCATTGCTTCTACTGGATTCGAAGGAATAAGAGCTTTTAATGTATCAACAATGTTGCTAACCTCTCTGATTTTTCTTCCACCCTCTGTTGCTACAGCTTGTGCTGCATCAGTTGAAACTTTTCCAACTTCAAATAGATTTCCTAAAAGTAATCCTACACCTACAGAAATTGCAACCATTACTAAAGTAATGATTAAACTTCTCTTTACTAAATCTCCTAAATTCGCATCCTCTTTCATGTTTATAATAACATGTATAATAGATACCATAACTAATGGAATAACTAACATTCTAATTAAAGAGATAAATCCTCCACCAAGTAAGCTGTACCATAGTGTTGTCTCTTTTACAAATGTTAAGTTCATTGGATCCTCTGGGAATCCAGCTACAAATTGAATTGCTAATCCTAAAATTAAACCAACCACTGTTGCAACCATAACTTTTGCTGAAAAGTTAAATTTTTTCTTTGGTAACATATTTATTAGAAATAAAATTACTAATAAAGCTACTAAGAATCCAACAGTTTTCAAATCACTAATCATTAAAAATTGTTCAAAAAATACATTGTTCATTGTTTTTTTTTCTCCCGTTTCTATATTTTAATTTTTATTGAAGCCAATATTATTTTGCTACATTTCCAGCTACATTCATTACATCCCATGTTCTTGCAAATGGTGGTGCGTAACAGAAATCCATCATTCCAATCTCATCTACTGTTAACTTAGCATAAATCGCTGTTGCTAAAGAGTCTACTCTTAAAACTGCACCTTTTTTACCTGCAATTTGTCCTCCTAAAAGAACTCTTGTATCTGCATCATATATAAGTTTTACAAATATATCCTCTCTACCTGGATAGTAGTTAGTTTGATTCTTATCTTTTATAAATACAGTTTTATAGTTTATTCCCATTTTTATTGCTTCAGATTCTGTTATTCCAGTTCTTCCAGCCTCTACATCCATAACTTTTACTGCTGCTGATCCTAAAGTTCCTTGGAACTCAGTTTCTATTCCAGCTAAGTTTTCTCCAACTATTCTACCAATTTTATTAGCAGTTGTTGCAAGAGGAATATACACATTTTCTTTTCTTACTAAATGAGGAACTGTTGCACAATCTCCTGCTGAGTAGATTGAATCAATACTTGTTCTTCCATGGTTATCTATTACTAAAGCTCCATTTCCTAACATTTCAATTCCTGTTTCTTTTAAGAAAGCTGTATTCGGTCTTACTCCTGTTGATACAACAACTATATCAGCTGGGTATTCACCTTTGTTAGTTTTTACTTTTACAACTTTTCCATTTTCCTCTACAATCTCTTGTACAATCTCTTCTAAGTGCAGTTCTACACCTTCGTGAGTTCTTATTTCCTCTTCCATAACATCAGTTATCTCTTTATCAAAACTTTCTAAAAGAACTCTATCACCTAATTGAATTATTCTAACACTTCTTTTTCCTAAATGTTTAGCTGCCTCTGCTACTTCAAGTCCAATATATCCAGCTCCAACTATAATTATATCTTGATTTTCATCTTTTAGCATCTCTTCTTTTAAGATAATTCCATCTGTATAATCTTTTAAAGTATAAACACCTTTAGTAGATAAGTTTTTAATTGGTGGCATTATTGCATGAGCTCCAGTAGCTACCATTAATTTATCATAGTTATCATTAAAGATATCTCCTGTTTCTAAATTTTTAACAGTTATCTCTTTTTTCTCAATATCAATAGCTATAACTTCATGTTTAATTTTAATATTCATTCCTGCTTCAATAAATTTCTCTACAGGTCTTGCAATCATATTATTTGGACTTTCAAAAAAGTTTCCAACATAATATGGAAGTCCACATGCTCCCCATGAAACAACTTCAGTTTTTTCATAGATTACTAATTCAGCTTCCTTATTTAATCTACTTGCTTTTGCTGCTGCTGACATTCCAGCGGCAACTCCACCGATAATTATTATTTTCATTTCTCCTCCTAAAAATCTATCTTAATAAACTAGTTATTTAACATTATTTCTAAAACAACTTCATCAGTTTTTCTTAATCCCTCTTGAGCTAAAACTTTTACATTTGCTAATGTTGCTTCTACATCTTTTCCAACAATACCTTCTCCATACTCAAAATTTCTTTTCTTTTTTGATAAGAAGTATGAATCAAAAGCCATTCCTACTGAGCTAGCTATTTTTGTAGCACATGAGCTTTTAGCACCATCACATAGCATTCCTGATAATGTTGCTAATGTTGTTTCTATTGCTGAATCTATTCTGTCTAAAGGCATTCCATCTAAAAATGCCAATGCTCCTGCAACTCCTCCACCAGCACAAACAACTCCACAATAAGCTGATAATCTTCCTACGTTTGATTTTATATGAATTGTTGTTAAATGAGAGAAAAATAATCCTCTTAATAGTTGTTCATGACTTAATCCTTTTTCCTCACAATATTTTATAACAGGTAATGAAGCTGACATTCCTTGATTTCCACTACCACTAGTAGTCATTACAGGCATAGAACAACCATTCATTCTAGCGTCGCTTCCAGCACTTGTAAAACTTACCATTTTATTTTTTAAATCTTTTCCATAAATCCCTTCCTGCATACCTTCATATAAACTTTTACCCATTCCTATTCCATAATCATTTTTTAATCCTTCATTTGCTATAGCTGAATTATAAGCTATAACTTTTTCAAAAATTGGAGCAATCAGAGATAAATCAATTGTTTTAGCTAAATCATGAATTAACTCTACAGTTAAAAAACTCTTATCTGTCATTGTATCTCCTGTTACAACTTCATCACATGATAATCCCTTTATCACTTCACCATTTTTTTCTATTTTTACAATATTTGTATGATAATCTTTAATCTCTATTGTTACAGTATCTTTTCCTAAAATTCCTGTAGCTCTCATATGAAGTTTTACATCTCCTTCTATTTTTGTAGCTACAACTTTTTTATTATCTAAATACTCTTGAACTTCATTTAATCTTGTTTTATCAACATCAGATATAACCATTAACTCTTTTCTAGAGTCTCCTAAAATTGTTCCTAAAGCAACCGCTGCCTCTATTCCTACCATTCCATTAGAATTTGGTATTTTTACACTTTTAACATTTTTTATTAAATTTCCTGACAAAGCAATATCTATTTTTTCAGGTACTCCACCTAATATTGTCGTTAATTTACTTCCTATATATGCTAAAGCTATTGGCTCTGTACACCCTTCTGCTGGAACTATCTCTTCATTTAAAATACTTAAAATCTTATCTACCATCATTTTTAATGCCTCCTTAAAATACTTCTTTAAATTTTACAATATACAAGTATATAATAAGCAATTTTCATTCCAATAGATATTATTTTTATAAAATTGTATTTTTTTTAATTTTTTTGTTTTATTTTCTATATTTATTTAATATTATTTAACAAAATTTGATATAATTTAATTTTACTTTTTTTCATTTTGAAAAATTTTTCATTTTGAAAAAAACTTTTTTTCATTTTGAAAATTTATAGCTTGTATTTTTGAATTTTCCTATATAATGTTGTTAAACCTATACCCATTTTATTAGCAATATTTTTCTTTGCTTCAGTATCTTTACCAAATAATTCCAATGCTTTTTTTATATATCGTTTCTCAATTTCATGAAACTCTTCTATTTCTAAGTTATCCTCAAATTTTTCATCACTTTTTTTGAAAGCATTACTTATAGATTTATTTTCTAATAATTTATCTGGTATAGTTGATAAACTAAGAATATCACTATTATCTGAAAGATTAAACATAAATTCTACAACATTTTCTAGTTCTCTTATATTTCCAGGCCACGAATATTTCAAAAATAATTTTTCTACTTCTATATCAATAAAACTAATATACTTTTCTGTTATCTTATTATATTTTTTAATTAAGTTTCTAGTTATTGGTAAAATATCCTCTTTTCTATCCCTTAAAGGTGCTATTTCAAAAGGAATTACTTTTAATCTATAATATAAATCTTCTCTAAATTCTTTTTCTGCTATTTTTTTCTCTAAATCTACATTTGTTGCTGCAATAATTCTAATATCTAATTCTATATTTCTATTTGAACCGACTCTTGTTACTTTCCGTTCTTGAAGAACTCTTAATATTTTTGCCTGTAAGTATAATGGCATATCTCCAATTTCATCTAAAAATATTACTCCTCCATTTGCTAATTCAAATTTTCCCATACGACCATTTTTGTCTGCTCCTGTAAAAGCACCTCTTACATATCCAAAAAGTTCACTTTCTAAAAGAGATTCTGGAATTGCCGCACAATTTATAACAACAAATGGAGCATTTCGCCTTGAACTATGATAATGTAAAGCTCTTGCAACTAACTCTTTTCCTGTTCCGCTTTCTCCTGTTATTAAAACTGTTGATTTTGATGGAGCTACATGTTTTATACGTTCTTTTAATAAATTAGTAAATTGTGATTCTCCAATTATATTTTTTAATGAAACACTATTAGATGTTTCAACTAAGCCTCTTATTCCATCGTTTACCTTAGTCATATCATCAAAAATAAAAATTTTTTCATTTTTTCCAAAAGCTTCAAAAGGTAATATCTTTCCCAAGACATTTAATTCTTTTTCTTCAACTTCTAGTTTATAAACTTCTTCTTCCATTAAAAAATCATTTTGAAAGCTTAAGTTTAGTTTTTTTCCAACTACACTACTATCTAAATCTATTTTTTTTAAAGCAAAATTATTAGCACTTGTTATGATTCCAGCACTATTAAATCTTAAAACACCCTTTTGTATAGTATTTAAAATTGTTGAAAGTATATTTTCTCTCTCTGTTTTTTCTAGATTTTCATTGTATTCAATAAATCTTACACTAATTAATTCAGCCATTTGTTCAACAAAATCTAAATAATTTTTTAAATTTTCTAAAACTCTTTTCTTTTGATTCTCATCAAAAGAAACTAAACTAATTAAACCGATTATTTTGCCTTCATACATTATAGGCGTTGATATTTCAAGAACTTCTAAGCAACATTTTTTTTCTGAACAACCATTACAAATTTCATCCTCTCTAGGATTTAAAATAACTGTTGTCTCTTTAGTTTCTAATGTTTTTTTATTAGCTCTCCCTTTTATTTTTTCACCTATCTTTTGAGGTCCACTTCCCGTTATTCTTATAAGATTTTTATCACAAATACCTACATCCATAGAAAATAGCTTTGATATTGTTTTAGCATATTTTCTCAACTCATCTTTTATTACTAACAAATCGGTTTTCATTGTACTCCCTTTTAATTTATACTATTTTTATATATGTATATTATCAAAAATAATCGTAACAGTCAATTTTAAAAAAATAATTCTTGACTTTTTTTATAAAAAAACTTAATATTAATTATAGCATATGCCAATAACTAAAAAAGAGGTGTTTTTATGAAAATTGCAGTTGTCGCTGAAAATAACAAAATTAGTCAACATTTTGGAAGAGCAAAAGGATTTTTTGTTTACGATGGTAATAACAAAGAATATCATGAAAGTAAGGGTCATGGAGCTATCCCTGAACAATTAAAAGATTTAGATGTTCAATTTGTAGCTTGTGGTGGAATTGGTGAAGGAGCTTTAAATAACTTAAAATCTCTTAATATTAAAGTTTTTTCTGGACTAGAAGGATTTTGTGATGATATAGCTGATGGATTCTTTAAACATATCCTAGTTAATGGAGAAGCAGTGTGTAATAGTCATGATCATCACCATGATCACCATCATGGGCATGGGCATTCTTGTAACTGTAAGTGCGGAAAGTAAAGATGGCAAGACCTACTAAAGTTAGAAGTGTTGAGTTTATTCCAAATGAAACAAAATTTATTCCAGAAGGAAGTAAAAATTGTAACATTCATTTTAATAATATAAAAATAGAAGAATTAGAAGCTGTTAGACTTAAAGATTTAGAAAATCTTTCTCAAGAAGAGTGCGCAGAAAAAATGGGAGTTTCTAGACAAACTTTTCAAAATATTTTAAACTCTGCTAGAGTTAAAATAACTGAAGCTTTAATTATGGGTTACGGAATTCAACTAAAAGGAGGAGATTTTAAAACTCCTCATTGTCAGTTTATATGTAATTCTTGTGGACAAACTTTTATTCCAACGCTAAAAAAAGATTTAGATTTTTGTCCTAATTGCAATTCAGAAGATATATTTTGTACAAAAAAGAAAGTCAAATGTAAAAAAGTTTGTAAATTAGATATAAAATAAAAAAGTGAGTTCAAACTCACTTTTTTTTATTAAAAAGCTGGAACTACTCCACCTTTATAAGTATTTTCTATAAAAACTTTTACCTTTTCACTTTGTAAAGCTTTTACTAATTTCTGAATATCCTCTCTTTTCTCGTCACCCTCTCTTACAGCTACTAAATTAGCATATGGTGATTCTTTTCCTTCAATTATTAAAGCTTCTGTTAAAGGATTAAGCCCTGCTTCAATAGCATAATTTCCATTTACTACTGCTAAATCTACATCATTTAATGCTCTTGGAATCTGAGCAGCATCTAATGACTTAAATTTTAAGTTATTCTTATTTTCAACTATATCAAATTCTGTAGCTAGTAAATCATTTGGATTTTTTAATTTTATAATTCCATTATTATGTAAAAGTATTAATGCTCTTCCTCCATTTGTAGGATCGTTTGGAATAGCTACTATTCCACCCTTTTTTAAGTTTTCTATTTTATTAACTTTTTTAGAATAAACTCCTAAGGGTTCTACATGAACATTACCTGCTGATACTAATTTTAAATTTTTTTCTTTAGAGAAAGTTTCTAAATACGGTTTATGTTGGAAAAAATTTGCATCTAATTCTTTTGAATCCAATAATAAATTTGGAGTTACATAATCTGTTAATTCTACTATTTCTAGCTCTACATTTTCATTTTTCAAGTCCTCTTTTACTAATTGTAAAAGTTGTGCATGTGGCACCGGAGAAGCTCCTACTTTTAATTTTGCCCCAAAACTTATAACTGATCCTAATAAACTTAATACTAAAACTAATTTCTTCATAACTACCTCCCATTTTTTTTCAATCTATTTGATATTAAATTTCCAACTAATTGAACTCCTTGAACTAAAACTATAATTACTAAAACAGAATAAATCATTATATCTAATTTAAATCTATTATAACCAAATCTAATAGCTAGATCACCTAAACCACCACCACCAATGGCTCCAGCCATTGCAGATAATCCGATCAAATTAATAATTAACAGTGTAATCCCTTGAATTAAAGACGACAATGATTCAGGAATCATTACTTTAGTTATTATTGTTAAATTATTAGCTCCTAAACTTTCACTTGCTTCTATAACTCCCTTATCCACTTCTAAAATACAGTTTTCAACTATTCTTGCCACAAAGGGGGCTGCTGATATTGATAAAGGTACTATTGCTGCTGTACTTCCTATTGTTGTCCCTATTATAAATCTAGATAGTGGTAATAATAAAATCATTAAAATTATATACGGAAATGATCTTGTCACGTTTATAATTCCATTCAAAATTCTATTTATTCCTCTATTTTCAAATATATTTCCATCTGATGTAATTGCTGCTAAAATTCCACAAGGAAATCCTATTCCTAATGAAACTACAGCAGATAATAAAACCATATATATTGTCTCTATCGTCGCTTGTACTAGCATATTAAATACCATCGTAAATAACCTCCACTCCTACATCTAAGCTTGGAAACCAAGCTATTGCTTCATTTTGTTTATCCATATCTCCTATTAATTCAACCATTAAATGCCCTACCTGCATAGTTGATAAAAGATCAATTGCACCGCCTAAGACATTTATATCTATATTAAACTTTTTTACAGCTTTAGATAATATGGGATCTCCTGCTACTGAGCCTAAAAACATTAATTTTATAACTTTATTTCCAGATTTTTTTATGTAATCAATCTCCTCTTTTTCTTGAGGTGGAACATATGATATTAATTCTTTTGTAATCTCTGTTTTTGGACTTAAGAATATTTCATATGTTTTTCCAGTTTCTACAACTTCACCGTTTGACATAACAGCTACTCTGTCACAAATTTCTCTAATAACTTCCATTTGATGAGTTATTAAGACAACTGTTAATCCCATTTTTTTTTGAATATCTTTAATTAATTTTAATATAGACTTTGTAGTTTTTGGATCTAAAGCGGATGTTGCTTCATCTGATAAGAGAACATCTGGATTATTAGCTAAGGCTCTAGCTATTGCGACTCTTTGTTTTTGTCCTCCAGAGAGTTGAGTCGGATAAAATTCCTCTTTATCTTCAAGTTCTACTAACTTTAAAAGTTCTTTAACTCTTACATCAATTTCTACTTTTGACCAACCATCAATTTCTAAAGGAAATGCTATATTTTCTTTAACTGTCCTAGATTTTAATAAATTAAAATGTTGAAATATCATTCCAATTTTTTTTCTTTTATTTAATAGTTCTTTTTTTGAAAGTTTTGATAAATCTACTCCTTCAATCTCTATTTTTCCTGTTGTCAATGGCTCTAACCCATTAAATAATCTTATTAAAGAGGATTTTCCAGCTCCACTTAATCCAATAATTCCAAATATTTCACTTTTCTCAATCTTTAAAGAAACATCTTTTACAGCATGAAACTCATTATTATAAATTTTATTCACTTTTTCTAAAGTAATCATTTTATCCTCCCGTATAAAAAAAACTCCCATCTTAATCTTTAATTAAGATGAGAGTAAGTAAACAAGACTTCTACTTCTCCCATCTATCTGGAGTTAGCACCACACCTTAATGGTAGGTTGCTGAAACGTCATCGGGCCAGTCCCTCAGTCTCTCTTGATGGTTTGATGTATAATATCTTATTTGAAAAAAAATGTCAATATTTTTTTAAAATAAAATTTTATTTTTGTTTATAGTCATATAAGCTCCCTTTTTATTCTATCATTTATACAAGATAAAAATTCATAATGAGGGACTTTTAAATGTTTTATACTTTCTTCTAAATCATGAAATATCTCTACAAAATCCTCCTCTTTTACTGAATCATCCACTAAAATAAATGAACTATCCATGCTAATATGAACTATTTTAAACTTTTTATTATTGATTATAGACATAATACCTTCGCTTCTTTTTGAAAATCCATCTCCATATCCTAAACGAATCTTTGCAATTTTTTTATATTTTCCTATCTCTATATTCTCTTTTTTTTCATATCCAATATATTTTAAATCTTTTAAACTTTTTACTCCTAAAATTTTTCCTGTTAATTTAAAAGCTCTTTTTATACAAGGATCATAGTAACCTATTTCTTGAAGTCCAAAAAGAATTGTTCCACATCTTATATGAGTACAATTTTTACCTTCTATGGATATCACTCCTGCACTATTTTGTATATGAATGATTTCAAATCTTTCTTTTCCTAACTCCATTAACATTTGAGAAAAACGTTCTTCTATTAAAATCATATCATCATAATCTGCTGCAAATACATGTGTACAAAATCCTTTAAATTTTAAATTTTTTTCTATAACCAATTTTTTTAAACTATCAAAGTCTTCTTCTATAACCCCATTTCTTCCAAATCCAAAATCTAATTTCAAATGTAGTTGTTTTGTTGAAATCCCATTTTTTAAAAGTTCTTTTAATTCTTTTAAACTATTAACAACCATTTGAACATTTTTATTATTTTTTATAAATTCTAACTCATCAATAGTTTCTAAAATAATTATATTTATATCAGCTATTTTTAACTTTAAAATTTTTTCAGCTTCACACTCTCTTGCCACGGCAAAATACCTACACCCAGCATCAGCTAAAAAGTTAACTACATTTTCTATTCCATGACCATAAGCATTAGCTTTTACAACAGCTATTATATCTTTATTTCTAAGTTCTTTTAGATAGTGATAGTTATGTAGAATATTCTCTTTAAAAACTTTTACTTTAAAATCTTTTAACCCCATAACCACTCTCCCTATTATTTTTTTATAATAGTATACCCTAAAAATAAAAAAAGGTGAAACTTTGTTTCACCTTTTAAAGGATTTATCCTAATACTTCTTCATTATATTTATCTATTTCTGCTAATACATCCTCTGTTGTACTCATTGACATTACTCTTTCAACTAAAGCTTCTGCTGAAACTTTGTCTATAGCCATTACATTTTTCTTTACTCTTGCAACTGAAATAGCTGACATTGAGAATGCATCTAATCCCATTCCAAATAATAAAGCTGTTGCTCTAGCTTCTCCTGCAAACTCTCCGCACATTGATATAGAAATTCCACCTTCATGAGCTCCATCTATTGCTGCTTTAATTGCTGCTAAAACCCCAGGGTTGTATGTATCATATAAATGAGATATTCTCTCATTTCCTCTATCTACTGCTAACGTATACTGAGTTAAGTCATTTGTTCCTATTGAGAAGAAGTCAACTTCTTGTGCAAACCACTTAGCTCTAAATGCTGTAGCTGGAGTTTCAATCATAATTCCTAATTGAATATCTTCATCAAACTTTATTCCTTCAGCTCTTAATTCAGCTTTACACTCTTCTAATAGAGCTTTTGATTTTCTACACTCTTCTATTGAAATTACCATAGGTAACATTATTTTAATATATCCAAATGCTGATGCTCTTAAAAGCGCTCTAAACTGTGTTTTTAAGATTTCAGGTCTATCTAGGCATATTCTTAGAGCTCTCCATCCTAAGAACGGATTTTCCTCATGTGGTAGCTCCATATAAGGTAATGATTTGTCTCCACCTATATCCATTGTTCTTATTGTTACTGGATAAGATTTTCCATTTTCATCTTTCATTGACTCAGCAACAATTTTATATGCTTCAAATTGCTCATCTTCTGTTGGAAATCTATCATTTGCCATAAATAAAAATTCTGTTCTATAAAGTCCTATTCCATTAGCTCCATTTCTTAAAACTCCTGCAACATCTTTTGGTGATCCAATATTTGCCCAAGCTCCAACTGTTTTTCCATCTTTTGATGTAGCTGTTTTATCCTTTAACTGTTTTAATAACTCTTTTTCTTCTAAATATTTCTCTCTTTTTTTAGAATATTTTTCAATATCTTCTTCAGTTGGATTAATTATAACATCTCCAGACAATGCATCTACTACAATTGGTGCATCATTTGTTACTAACTCAGTTATATTTCCTGTTCCTACTACTGCTGGAATTTCTAAAGATCTAGCCATTATAGATGAATGAGCTGTTTTTCCTCCAATATCAGTTATAAATGCTACAACATTTTTTAAATCTAATTGAGCTGTATCAGATGGAGTTAAATCTCTTGCTACAACAACTGAATTTGCTGGAAGCGAAGAAAGATCCACAATATCAATTCCTACAATGTTATATAACCATCTTTTTGCTATATCTCTTAAGTCTGCTGCTCTTTCTCTTAAATACTCATCCTCTAAATTTGCTAACATATCACAATATCCGCTGATACCTTGCTCTAAAGCATTTTCTGCTGTTATTTTTTCATCTTCAATTAGTTCGATAACTTCATCAAATAAATCCTCATCCTCTAATAATGTTATATGTCCATCAAATATCGCAGCTTTATCTTCACCTAATTGTCTTGCTGTTTTTTCTCTTATTTTTAATAGCTGCTCTTTTGTTTTGTCTCTACCTTCGATTAATTTTTCTTTTTGAATCTCAACATTTGAGCATTCTCCTTTATCTATAAAAAGTTCTTCTTCTTTATATAAAAATACCTTTCCTACTGCTACCCCTGGAGATGCATCTATACCTTTTACAAATTTTCTCATATCTTATCTCTCCCAAAATTTAATTTTTTTGACAAAAAAAAGGACAGAGTCACCCCCATCCTTCTCACACTTTAAACTATCGTCCTATTCATTAGTCCTTTAGATTTTCAAGTAGGTGAGCTAACTTCTCAACTGCTTCGTTCTCATCTTCTCCTGCAGCATGAACTGTTATTTTTGCACCTTTTTTAATTCCTAAAGAAAGTAATTTTAATAAAGATGTTCCCTTTACTTTTTTTCCTTCTTCATTTTCTAATTCAATTTGAGATGTAAATGTTTTTGCTAAACTTACAAATTCGTTACCAGGTCTTGTATGTAGTCC
This sequence comes from Cetobacterium sp. NK01, assembly GCF_024506395.1. Taxonomy (NCBI): domain Bacteria; kingdom Fusobacteriati; phylum Fusobacteriota; class Fusobacteriia; order Fusobacteriales; family Fusobacteriaceae; genus Cetobacterium; species Cetobacterium sp. NK01. The sequence continues at coordinate 1,042,965 of NZ_JANIBO010000001.1, read as the reverse complement.
TGTTTCGTTTTTAATTTCAACTGTTTTACTTACCATAATCCTACTCACCTTTCTACATTTATTGTTTATTATTATAAAAACATAAAATTTAAATCTATTATTCTAATATAGAATACTGAATTTTCAAAATTTTGTCAATTTTTATTTTGAATTGTTTTTTTGCCAAAAAATGTTCATTTTTAAGTCTTTAATTGTGTATTTTATGATATTTTAACTATTTTATACACTCTGATTTAACATATTAAACATTTTGTTAAATCTACTCATTTATAACTCTCTCAATATATTTCTTTATTGTATTAAAATAGATTTTTTTTGATTTCCTTTTCATAGTAAGTAAAAAATTCACATCAATATTCTCTTCTAAAGAGCAAAGTTTAATAGCCTGTTCTTCTATTTTTAATTTTTCATACTCATCATATTCATCAAAAACCTTTAAAATATCTACAGATATATCAGTTTCATCAATTAATTCTTTTAAGCTATTTATCACTGGTTTTTTTACTGTCCTTCTAGCTTGATTAATCTTCTTTTTACTAATTAATCCCTTTTCCTTAACAATATTATTAAAAAGAGTTAAGTTTTGTTTTGATACATCGCTCTCTTGACTTAAGAGGTTTTTTAGAACACCATTTATATACTGAACTAAAGTTGTTTTTATGTTTGAATTCAAATTTTTATATATAATTTTTAAAACCTCAATTAATATAATTTCTCCTTCTTCTATAAAAATCTTCTTAATTTTAGTATCTGTTCTTTTATCCCAAGATCTTGAAACATATATATTTTTCTTTGCTTTTTGTATATTTTTTATAACTTCTTCTGGATATATAAACTCACTATTCTTTTCTATTTTTTTTACTATTTCTTTTTTTTCTACTAATTTTTTTTCTATTTTTAGAATTTCTTTTTCTATTTTTTCTTTTTTAGGTTTTTCTTCTACAGCTTCTATTATTTCAGCTTCTTCTATATCTTCACTATTAAAATTAGGTCTTTCTATATATCTTTCTTTTTCTTTAGAATATGTTATTTCTTTTGGCCTATTTGATTTATTTGTTTCTATAAATGATGAAACATGACATTCTCCATCTTTTTCACTATTAAATTTATATATTATATAATATGTATCTTCCTCTTTATCTTGATATGAATCATAATATTCTACATATCCTAATTCAACTAAAATATCATAAGCTTTTTCTACTCTTTTTAAAACTTGTTTCATTCTACAAAGAACATATGTTTTTGTATCTCCATTTTTATTAACTCTTTCTGTTGTTTGTTCAGTTTTTAATGGAATAATTGCTGCTATTGTTCTTAAATTTATTCTATCCTCTTGTTTTTCATATCTAATCTTACTAATATATTTATAAATTCTTCCAGCTATCGGATCTTTTGCTAAAATTTCCATTAACGCTTTTGAATTATATTTTATGTATCTTTTATCACTAATTTTTTTTCTAATATTTTTATTCAAAGTTACTCTATAATAAATTTTTTTTCCTTTTTTTAATTTTTGATAAGTTAAAAGTTTAAACTCTTCATCTTCAAATTTATATTTTCCTAATTTTGTATGATTTGAAACAATGAATTGATATTCTGTATTTTTTAAATTTTTCAATGCTTGCTCAACTTTTGTATAATAAGTTCTATTCATTTTATTACCTAAAAAATTTACTATAAAATCCGAAATTTCAAATTCTATATATTCATCTTCATCTTCCAAATCTTTTTTAGCCTCATATGTTGAAATTAAATACGTATAAATTTTTTCTTCAAATATTGAGGGTTGAAAAACCTTATCTTTTGAATCTTTCGCAACTAATGTACAGTACATTGTTACCCCTAAATCTTCAAAAGAATATTGAAAATTAACTCTTTTATTTTGCTTTTGTGGAGTAAAAAATGGAAAAACAATCATTTCTACCGGTATATTTATAACATTATCTTTTAAATTTAAAAAATTTCCAGTTTCTTTTATTATAACTTCTCTAACTTCTATATCTGGTAGTTGATTAAGCCTTATATCTATTTTTGTTATATCTGTTAAAAGAGAACCTGTAGAAGTTATATTAAAATTTTCTACAATATCTTCTTTCTCTTTTTTCACCTTTTTTTCCATAAAAACCTCTCTATAATTTTATAATACCAAATATGTATATATACAATAATAAATATATTTAGCGTAATATAATATACCATTTTTTCTGTATATTAACAATAATATTTTTTGTTTTTTTCCACCCCTTATAATCATTAAGGTCTTTTATTTTTTTTATTAAAAAACTATTGAAAAATAAAGGTTTTTAAAATGTATATTATCAATAATATTTTTATTTTATTATAAACATTTGATTTATATAGCTTTTTAAATTTTACTTAATTATAAAATCCTTAAGAATCAAGGTTTTATAAAATGTATATTATCAATAATATTTTTAATTGTTTATAAACCCTTTATTTTATTGATATTTCTTCATTCATCTTTTTAAGAAACATAATAAAATCAAGACTTTTTATAAATGTATATACACAATAATATTTTTAATTGTTTATAAACCCTTTATTTTATTGATATTTCTTCATTCGTCTTTTTAAGAAACATAATAAAATCAAGACTTTTTATAAATGTATATACACAATAATATTTTTTTTTATATAAACGCTTATAAATTAAGGGCTTAACATATGTTTTTTTTTTAACTTAGTCAGTACATATAACATTATACAAAAAACAAAAAACAACTATGTGTGTAAAGTTAAAAAATATGATTTTCTTTTTTATTTTTAGGATTAAATTTTTATTTATTAGAATTTACTTGACAAAACTCAAAATTTCTTCTAAAATATTTATCTGAAATATAGATATTTTTAGGAGGTGAAAAAATGAAAAGAACTTATCAGCCAAATAACAGAAAATACAAGAAGGATCACGGATTTAGAGCTAGAATGGCAACTAAAAACGGAAGAAAAGTATTAAAGAGAAGAAGAGCAAGAGGAAGAAAAGTATTATCAGCATAAAACCCGGTGATCTAAAACACCGGGTTTTTAAAGATTTAAGGACTATTTTAGGGAGTTAAATATTATGATTAATTTAAAAAAAAATAGGGAGTTTCAAAATGTTTATAATTATGGAAAAAAATCATTTGGATATTACTCTCTTATTTTTTTTAAAGCAAATGAAACTGATCAAAACAGATTTGGATTTGTAGTAAGTAAAAAAACAGGAAATGCAGTTTGTAGAAATAGACTAAAAAGACTATTTAGAGAGTATTGTCGTTTAAATGAAAAAAACATAATTTTAGGTTATGACATAATTTTTGTTGCTAAAAGAACAGCTGGAGAAAAATTTAAAACTTTAAGTTTTGAGGAGATGAAAATAGATCTTGACCGTGTTCTTAAAAATTCTAAACTATTTAAAAAATAGTTTACTATTTATTTTGAAAAAAATTATCTTAATTTCAATAAGATTTTATCAAAAATATATTTCAATATTTTTGGGGAAAAATTGCATATTTCAACCTTCTTGCTCAAAATACATGTATGATGCTATTGAAATACATGGTGTTTTTAAAGGAGTGTATTTAGGAATATTAAGAATTTTAAGGTGTCATCCATATTCTCAAGGAGGATATGATCCTGTGCCACCAGTTAAAAAATACGGAGGAAAAAAATAAAATGGAATTTTTATACAAAATATTTGAACAAATATTACTGTTTATAAATGGAATTACAGGAAATTTCGGTTTAGCTATTATAGGATTAACGATATTAATAAAAATAATATTATTACCGTTAACATTAAAACAAGACAAGTCAATGAAGAAAATGAAAGAACTTCAACCAATATTAGAGCAATATAAAGAAAAATATGGTCATGACAAAAATTTATTAAATCAGAAAACAATGGAACTTTACAAAGAGAAAAGTGTAAATCCGGCTGGAGGGTGTTTACCACTTTTAGTTCAATTACCTATTTTATGGGCATTATTTGGAGTTTTAAGAGCTGAAAGAGGAATAGTTCCTGCAGAATCATTCTTATGGATGAATTTATTACAACCGGATCCTTATTATATATTACCTGTTTTAAATGGAGTTGTAGCATTTATTCAACAAAAATTAACAGGAACAGATAGTAATCCACAAATGAAACAGATGATGTATATATTCCCAATTATGATGGTATTTATATCTTATAAAATGCCAGCAGGATTACAAGTATATTGGTTAACATCAAGTTTTGTAGGAATAGTACAACAATATTTCATAATGAAAAAAGGAGACTAAGACTAAAGTTATGGAAAATATAATTGAAATCAAAGCGAGTAATAGAGAAGTTGCTATTGCTAGAGCTATAAAGATATTGGAGGTTACTGCTGATCAAGTTGTTCAAGTTACTGAATTAGAGAAGCCTAAGTCGTTCTTTGGTTTTTTTGCTAAAGATGGATTATATAAAGTTGAAGTTAGCAGGGAAGTAGAAGCTGAAGAGATTAAGATTTCAGGTCCAGAAAAAGATGAAGTAGTAAAAACTACAGAGAAATCAGAAACTAAGATAGAAGCAGAACAAGAAAAAAAAGAATTAAAAAAAGAATTAAAAGAAAATAGAGAAAAAGAGATAATAAAAACATCTCAAGAGTTATTAAATAAAATGGGACTTGAATTAGAAGTTGAAATTTTAAGATTAGAGGGTAGAAATTGTGTTATAAACCTTTATGGTGAAGATAATGGAATAATTATTGGAAAAAAAGGTAAAACATTAAATAGCTATGAATATCTATTAAATACTTTGATTAAAGATGTTAGAATAGATGTTGATGTAGAAGGATTTAAAGAAAAAAGAAATGTAACGTTAAGAGATTTAGCAAGAAAGATGGCTGAAAAAGCTATGAAAACTACTAAACCAATAAAATTAAATCCAATGCCACCAAGAGAAAGAAAAATTATACATGAAGTTGTTAATAAATATTCAGAATTAGATACTTATAGCGAAGGAAAAGACCCTAAAAGATATATTGTTATTAGAAAAAAGAAATAGGGGTGAGTTATATGTTTGATACTATTGCTGCCATTTCAACTCCAAGAGGAGAAGGTGGAATAGGAATTGTTAGAATGTCGGGAAGTGATTCTTTATGTATACTAACAAAAATATTTAAACCTATATCAAAAAAAGATGTTAGTGAACTTAGAAACTTTAGCATTAACTATGGTCATCTTTATGATGGAGATGAAATTATAGATGAAGTTTTAGTTTCAATAATGAAAGGACCTAACACTTATACAAAAGAAGATATTGTAGAAATAAACTGTCATGGTGGTTTTCTAATTACAGAAAAAGTTTTAGAATTAGTTTTAAAAAGTGGAGCTAGAATAGCTGAAATAGGTGAATTTACTAGAAGAGCTTTCATGAATGGAAGATTGGATCTGACTCAAGCTGAAGCTGTAATAGATTTAATACATGGAAAAACTGATAAAAGTATATCATTATCATTAAATCAACTTAGAGGAGATTTAAGAGAACAAATTGATATATTAAAAAAACAACTTTTAGATGTTTCTGCACATGTTAATGTAGTTTTAGATTATCCTGAAGAGGGAATAGATGATCCATTACCACATGACTTAGTTGAAAATTTACATAACGTTGTAAATACAACAGATGCTTTAATTAAATCTTATAATAAAGGAAAAATGATTAAAGAAGGTGTAAAAACGGCTATTGTAGGAAAGCCTAATGTAGGAAAGTCAAGTTTATTAAACTCTATTCTAAGAGAAGAGAGAGCTATAGTAACTCATATAGCTGGAACTACTAGAGACATTATTGAAGAAGTTGTTAATCTAAATGGAATTCCTTTAGTTTTAGTAGATACTGCAGGAATAAGAAAAACAGATGATTTAGTAGAAAATATAGGTGTAGAAAAATCAAAAGAGTTAATTGAAAAGGCAGATTTAGTTCTATTTGTTGTTGATAATTCTAGAGAATTAGATGAAGAAGATTTAAAAATTCACGAGAGAATTCATGCTGATAAAGTTATAGGTCTTATAAACAAGACAGATGTTGAATCTAAATTAGATACAACACCATTAACAAAAATAAAAAAATGGATAAAAATTTCTGCATTAGAAAAAATTGGAATAGATTCAATGGAAAAAGAGATATATAATTATGTTATCTCTGGTCAAGTTGAAGATAGTTCAGAAAAATTAGTTATTACTAATGTTAGACATAAATCAGCACTAGAAAAGACTAAACAAGCTGTGGAGAATATATTTGAAACAATAGATATGGGATTACCAATGGATTTAATAGCTGTTGATTTAAAAGAAGCATTAGATTCATTGTCAGAGGTAACAGGAGAGATTAGTAATGAAGATCTTTTAGATCATATTTTTAGTAATTTCTGTGTAGGAAAATAAAAGGTATTAGCCACGGATTTATTGTCTGTGGCTATAATTTTTTTGATATTTATTTATGTATATGGACAAAAATAAAAGGAGAAACATATGACTTTTAATTATGACGTAATAGTTGTTGGAGGAGGACACGCAGGAGTTGAAGCAGCTTTAGCAAGTGCCAGATTAAATAGAAGAACTCTGCTTTTTACATTGGCATTGGATAATATAGGAATGATGTCGTGTAATCCGTCAATAGGTGGACCTGGAAAAAGTAATTTAGTAGCAGAAATTGATGTTTTAGGTGGAGAAATGGGTAGACATACTGATCAATATAATCTTCAATTAAAACATTTAAATACAAGTAAAGGACCTGCTGCAAGAATAACAAGAGGGCAAGCAGATAAGTTTTTATATAGAACAAAAATGAAAACTTTACTTGAAGAAACTGAAAATCTAGATATTATACAAGATAGTGTAGATGAGCTTTTAGTTGAAGATGGAGTTATAAAAGGTGTTAAAACAGCTTTAGGGATAGAATATTATTCACAAACTGTAGTATTAGCTACAGGAACTTTTTTAAAGGGTAGAATTGTTATTGGAGATGTAAAATATCCTGCTGGAAGAATGGGAGAAAATTCAGCTGAAAAATTATCAGAAAGTTTATTAAAAAATGGTGTGCATTTAGAAAGATATCAAACAGCAACACCTCCAAGAATAGATAAAAGAACTGTAGATTTTTCTGTTATGAAACCACTTTATGGAGAGGAACATCCAAGATATTTTTCTATATATACACAAAAAGAGAAAAATAATGTTGTACCAACATGGTTAACTCATACATCAGAAGAAACATTGAATGTAACAAAAGAAATGTTAAAATATTCTCCAATAGTTTCTGGGATAATAGAAACACATGGACCAAGACACTGTCCATCTTTAGATAGAAAGGTTTTAAACTTTCCAGATAAATATGATCATCAAATTTTCTTGGAATTAGAGTCAAGTGAATCAAATGAATTATATGTAAATGGTTTAACAACAGCAATGCCTCCATTTGCACAGGAAGCAATGTTAAAGTCTATAAAAGGACTAGAAAATGCTAAAATAATGAGATATGGATATGCTGTAGAGTATGACTATGCACCAGCTTCACAATTATATCCAAGTTTAGAAAATAAAAAAATAAAAGGATTATTTTTTGCAGGACAAATAAATGGAACATCAGGATATGAAGAAGCTGCTACACAAGGATTTATTGCAGGAGTTAATGCAGCTAGAAAAACTTTAAATAAACAGCCTGTAATTTTTGATAGAAGTGAAGGATACATAGGAGTATTAGTTGATGATATTATTCATAAAAAAACCCCAGAACCTTATAGAGTTTTACCATCAAGATCAGAGTATAGACTAACTCTAAGGTTTGACAATGGTTTTATGAGACTATTAGATAAAGCTGAAGAGATAGGAATTGTTTCAGAAGATAAGATTAATTATTTAAAAAAATGTAGAGAAGATGTATATAAAGAGATAGAGAGAATAAAAGAAACAAAAGTTCCTATGAAAGATGCTAATGAATTATTAGAGAAGAAGGGAACAGAACAAAGATTAACTAAAGGAGTTCAAGCAAATGAACTTTTAAAATTTAAAGAGATATCATACGATGATTTAGCTCATTTATTACACATTCCTGAATATCCTGAATTTGTAAAAAATCAAATTGAGACGATGATAAAGTATGAGGTATTTATTGAAAGAGAAAGAGAACAGATTGAAAGATTTAAAAAATTAGAAGCACTAACTATTCCTGAAAATTTTGACTTTGATACTGTAGTTGGAATTTCAAATATAGCTAAGGCTGGATTAAAAGAGATTAAACCTCTTTCAATAGGAGAAGCTTCAAGAATAAGTGGAGTAACTGGAAATGATATAGCTTTACTTTTAGCAGCTTTAAAAAAATAACAGTACTATGATCAATAATAAAAACTGTAAATAATAAGTTAAATAACTTGTGTTTACAGTTTTTTTTGTTATACTAATATCTATAAAGTGATTTTAGGAGGAAAAAAGTGATTATTAATGACTATCATATACATAGTAGTTTTTCAGGAGATTGTATAGAAGATTTAGATAGAATTTGTGAAAGGGCAAAAGAATTAGGAATAAAAGAGATTGCTATAACTGATCATATGGATTTAGATGTAATTGGAACTTCTAATAGTAATGACTTTATTTTAAATTTAGATGAGTATGTACCGACAATTTTAAAACTTAAAGACAAATATAAAAAAGATTTAGATGTAAAATTAGGAATGGAATTTGGAATTCAAAGACATTTAGGAGAAGTTGGAGATAACATTATAGAAAAATATCCATTTGATTTTATAATATCTTCTGTTCACAGTGTGGATAAATTACTTTTAGATCAAAAGGAGTTTTGGGAAAATAAAACGAGAGAACAAGCTCATGATAAATATTTTTTAGAAATATTAAAAAGTGTAGAAAACTTCAATGGGTTTAGTGTTCAAGGTCATCTTGACTTTATTACAAGATATGGTGGTATTGACAAAAAAGGTTTTATAGATTATATAAGATATCAAGATATAATTGATGAGATTTTAAAAAAAATTATCTCTAAAGGAAAGGGTATTGAAATTAATACTTCTGGAATAAGATATAATGAGAATAGATTTTATCCTTGTGATGATATAATAAAACGTTATTTTAAGCTAGGAGGAGAGATTCTAACAATAGGTTCAGATTCACACAAAGCATCAGATTTAGGCAAAGATTTTAAAAAAGCGTATGATTTTTTAGAAAGTATAGGAGTAAAATATATTTCATCTTTTGACCAACTTGATGTATCTTTTAAAAAAATAAAATAACCTCTTTAAAAGAAGGTGATTATGAACAAAAATATGAAAAACAAAGGACTAACTTTTTTAGAAACAATAGTATCAGTTACTATTATTTTTTTAGTTAGTTCTTTTTTTGTGTATCAAATAATTAATTACAATGAAAAAATGGATTTAGAATCAAGTCGTCGCATATTGCAAATGTTCTTTATGAAATATTTAAATAAATCTATTTATGAGAAAAATAAATATTTTATAGAAATAAATACATTAGAAAAATATGTGAGTGTAAAGAAATTAAATACAGAAGAGATTGAAAGAATAAGTCTTCCACCAAAGCTAAAATATGAAATTCCATATAATAATGCTAGAAATTCAAAATTTAAACTTGAAACTACTATAACAGGAAATTTAAGTAAATCATTTACTCTGTATATATTTGGATACAAAGAACAAGTTGAAAACAGATTAGCTTTTTATATTTTTCAAAAAGAAAAACTATTAAAAATAAATACGTATTTAAATTTAACTGTAAAAGGCATAAATTATAATAACATAATAGAATATCATTATTCTCAAGAAGGTGAAAATAGAATAGGATGGATAGAAGAAGAATAAGTTTAGTAAAATCTATTTTTTTATGTTTTCTTTTTATAGTAGTTTTGGTAAGAACAACTTATAAGGGAAGGGTTTTAAATAAATATATAAAAACTTCTACAAAAGATAAAAAAATTGATTTTAAAGTTTTAATAATTCAGAGGAAGTGATTTTATGGATGGAAATATTTACTTTAAAAGGGAGATTTTTGAAATAAAAGATTTTAATGAGTTAAAATATAATAAAGAAGACATTTTAGAATTCTTAAATAGTTTAATATGTTATAGTTTAAAAGAACGAGTATCAGATATCCATATAGAATCTAAAGAAAAAATTGTAAAAATAAGGGTAAGAATTGATGGTATTTTAAAAGAATATGAAAATCTTAATAATAATTTTGGTTTAAAATTATTAACTAAATTAAAGTTAATGAGTGAACTTGATATAGGAGAAAAAAGATTACCACAAGATGGTAGATTTAAAGGAAAATATTTAAACGAGAAAATAGATTTTAGAGTTTCTTTTATACCTACTATATTTGGAGAAAGATGTGTATTAAGAATACTCAAGAATAATATCTCAAAAGTTTCTTTAGAAAATTTAGGCTTTTCAGAAGAAAATTTATCAAAATTAAAAGATTTAGTTAGAAGGAAAAATGGATTATTAATATTTTGTGGTCCAACAGGAAGTGGAAAAACTACAACTCTTTATTCAATAGTTAACTATTTAGATGATGAAAGATTGAATATAGTAACAATAGAAGATCCTATAGAATATCAATTTTCAAATATAAATCAGATTCAATGTAAAAATGAAATAGGACTTAATTTTGCAACTGTTTTAAGAAGTGTTCTAAGACAAGATCCAGATATAATTTTAGTTGGAGAAATAAGAGATAAAGAAACTGCTGAAATAGCTTTAATGGCTTCTTTAACTGGTCATTTAGTAATAACAACACTTCATACAAAAGACTCTCTTTCAGCTATAGATAGATTAATAAATTTTGGGATAGATCGATTTATCATAGCAACAGCTATAAATGCAATTGAAAGTCAACGATTAATAAGAAAAATTTGTCCAGTTTGTAATGGTGAAAAAAATAATAATTGTTGCAATGAAGGATTCAAAGGCAGAGAAATAGTTGAGGAGATAATATTCTTTGATAAAGAAATTAGGGAGATTATTATAAATAAAAATACAAGTGAATTAGAAAATTATTTAAAAAAAATTGGATTTAAAAATATCTTAGAAAATGGCATCTTAAAAGTAAATAATAAATTAACAACAAAAGAAGAAATTATCAAAGAGTGTTTGATATGAGGTTATATAGATGTTTAGTTTTAAATAAAGAAAATAATAAATTAGAAAAAATATATTGTGAAAAAAATAAAAAAACACTTTTAAAAAAAATTTTATTAGAAGAGAATATACTAATAAAAATTTTAGAGATTCAATTTAGAAAAAATATAAAAGAAAAAGAGTTAAGAGAAGTTTATTTAAAAATAGGAAGATTGTTAAATGCAGGACTTTCATTAAAAAAAGCGATAGAGTTTCAAAAAAATAATCAAAAAAATTTGACTTTGAATTTTAAGATTTTTAATATTAATAGTCGTTTGGAAAAAGGAGAAGATATATATGAGATTTTAAAAGATGAAGATTTAATAAAAGAAAGAGAATTATTAATTATTTTTGTTTCTGAAAACGTTGGAAAAATAGGTGACGGTTTTTTAAAAATAGCTTATTTAAAGGAAAAAAAAGAAAAATTAAAAAATGATTTAAAAATTGCACTTTCATATCCAATTTTTATTTTGTTTATATCAACAATAATAATAATATTAATTTTCATTTTAATTGTTCCGAATTTTCAAATATTATACGATTTAAATAAAGATGACTTGCCACTATTAACAAAAATAATTTTAAAAATAAAAGATATATTTTCAGAGTATTCCTACGCAATTTTAATAATAATTTGTGTAGTTTTTTTTTGTTCAAAATTACAAAAAGTAAAAAGACAATTACAAAGAATACCATTTATAAAAAAATTTTTATATGAAAAATATATCATAAATATTTTAGATAATTTATCGATATTATTAGAAGCTGGCATATCTATTGATAAAGGGGTAGATATAATTTTAGATAATTTAGATGTAGGAAATTTTAAAAATAAAATTTATATATTGAGAAATTTAAAAAAAGGAGAAACCTTATCTAGTTGTTTTAAAAAATTAGAAATTCTTTCTTTAGAGGAGATAAATATGATTTCTGTTGGCGAAGAAAGTTCTAAAATTGAAGTTATTTTAAAAGAGATATCTTTATCTAGAAATGAGGTATTAGAAAGAAAGATAAAAATAATGTTAAAATTAGCAGAACCTATTTTATTATTGTTAATAGGAATATTGATAAGTATTTTTGTGGTTGGTTTATATTTACCTATTTTAAATATGAATGAAATATTAGAGATTTGAGGAGGGGTAATGAGAAAAAAAATAAAAGGATTTAGCGTTATTGAAATTGTTTTAGTATTAGGAGTAATTGGAATTTTAAGTAGTTTCATAGCTCCTAAAGTAAGAGATTATTTAGCTATGGCAAAAGATTCTAAAGTTATAAATGCTCTTCAAAGTTTAAGAATGGCAAATGAAACGTATTATTTAGAGAATGGAAATTACCCAATGTTTGAGCAAAGTAATATAACAACAATTTTAGTAGTTTTAGAAAAATATATAGGAAATAAATTTCAGTTGACTAATGGAGAATTATTATTAGATGTTGGCGGAAGTAAAGAAATGGCTGACAGTAAAGATATAAAATATGGAGGAAAAATCAAAATAGAAATAGAAAATAACGATTTTATATTAAAGCCAACTGATGAAATTTATAAATTTAATTTGAGGGGAGACGAATGGTCAAAGCTCTAATTTATATTTTTATAAGTATTATATTTATTGATATTATTATACGAGATAGAAGGGATAAAATTATTTTAAATAAAAGTAATATATCTCTTCTTTTTTTAGGTTTAATTTTATCAGTTATAGAAAAAGATTTTGTAGAAAGAATTTTAGGTGCAGCAGTTTATGTATTGCCATTTATTTTGATTTATTCTTATGGAAGTGATTTTTTAGAAAAAGATTGTATGGGAGTTGGTGATATTAAATTAGTTATTTCACTAGGATTTCTTTTAAAATTTGAAAGTTTTTATAAAGTATTATTGTTTGTAAACATAAGTTTTATCATTCCATTATTTTTTCTGGTAGTAAAATATTTATTTTTCAAAAAAGTTGATAAAGAAATTGCATTTGGCCCATTTTTAATTTTAGCGTATATTTTGCTTTTATTTTGGGGAGAGATATGAGAAATCAAGAAATAGGAGGGACATATTTAGAGACCTTAATAGCTTTATTTTTATTATTAATTGTTTTAAATCCATTATTTTTTTCTCTCATATATTTAAAAAGAGGATTTAATTATATTGATGAGGTTAATAAAATTGAGAATGAAATTGAAAAAGCACGCTCTTATTATAAGATAGCTGAAAATAAAGATAGTTTTTTTATTTGTGATAAAAATTATAAAATTGAAATAAAAAAAAATAGAGTTTTTGAAGAAATTTATTTAATTGAGATAAAAATAGAAAAAAATAAATTGAAAAGAGAGAGTAAATTATATGTATATAAACAAAAATAAAGGTTTTTCTTTAGTTGAAATAATTGTAACATTAATTGCGTCAATATTGGTTTTTCAAGTATTATATTTTTATTTAGATGAGATTAATAGTGAAAAGAAACAAAATTTTTATAGATTACGTTTTAATAAAGATATGAAATTAATTTTAACTAAAATTAATAATTCAATATATGAGTCATCAAATTATAAAATTTATAATTTATTTCAAATGAATACTTATATTGATTATACAAAATTAAGTTTAAAAAAAGGTAATACTTTAATAATTGAAAAATATATACCTTTAGAAGAGCGATATACAGAGATTGAAATTTACCATTTTATAGATAATTCTATATATTCTTTTGCAGGGAAAAAAATAAGAAAAAATGAAATAACAGTATTTTTAGAAAGTAGAGAACGGATATTAAAAAATCTAACTATAGATTTTAAATTGGAAGAATATGGAGTCTCAATGGAGGGATTTTATTTGAATGAAAAAATTAGAAAAGATTTTAAGAAATAAAGGGTTTATATTACCAGTTACTTTATTTTTAGTTTTCGTATTAATATGGATATTTTCCATAGTTTTGCTTAGTTATAAAAATGAAATTAGTAATTTTTATGTATTAAAAAATTCCAATGAAGATTATTGGTTTATGGAAAATTTGTCAACTATTGCTGAATATGAAGTTTTTAAGGGAGAAAAACAAATTAAAAATTCTAATTATAAAGATATTATAGAGTATTTTGAGGGAACTGAATTAGTATGGATCGATATTTATAAAGTATCTGAAAGTGGTTATAGAAGAGATGAAGTTAAACATAATGGTACTTTCATAAAAGAAGACCAAGTTAAATTAACTCCGTTTATAAAAAATATTTTAGAAATAAAATTAATTAAAGATATAGAAATTGAAACTCAAAGAATTGAAATAAAAATATTTTTATTCTATGAGTATCTTGTAGGAGAAACGAATTTATTTAAAAGTTATAAAAGAGAAATAAGAAAGATTGAGGTTAACTTAAAAAAATGAAAATAATAGATATTAGTGAGAGAGGAATAAAAATCTTAGAAGATGGAGAAATAATAAATCAAAGTTTATTTGAAAATGAAGAAAATATTCCTCAAGAGATAAAAGAGCTTCTTTCAATATATGAAACTTCAGATGTTGTTATCTTAAAAATTCAAATACAATTAGGAGAAGATATTCAAAATGAAATAAAAAATGTTATAAAAAAATCTGGTTGGAAATTAAAAGATAGTAACAAATTTAATAAAAAAATAAAATTAATAGCTATTGGCATATTTTTAATTGAATTATCTTTTAGTGGGATAATTTATAGTAATAAATATCGATTAAATAAAGTGAATCAAAATTTAAAGAATGAAATATCAATATATAAAAAAAGAATTTCCAACATGGATAAGGAGTTTATTTTTCTAGAAGAAGATAAAGAAATAAAAATAGATTTCAAAAAGAGTAGAGTAGTAAAATACTTAATTTTTATATCAGAAATTTGTAAAATTTCTGACATAAGTTTAGAGAAAGTAGAAATTAAAGAGAATAAAATATTTTTAACTGGTTTTAGTGATGATATAAAAAAAATTTTTAATTTAAAAAAATATAGTTTAGAAAATTCTCAACTGTTAGGTTCAACCTTTGATTATATAAAAAAAGAGGGGGAGATATTATATTTTTTAATGGAATTAGAGATAGAATAAAAGAGAATTTTGAAAATATTAAATTTATATTAATATTAGTTAATTTTATGATTTTATATTTTTTAATTTTCAAACCACTTATAAATTTAAGAAAAGAAATTTGGCTTAAAGATAAATTAAAAATAGAGATTGAAGTTTTAAAGAAAAGTTTTTTAAAAAAAGAGAATGAATTAAATAACTTAAAAAAAGAAAAAGAAATTTTTATTTCAGAAAATATTGTTGAAGATAAAAATAAACTTATTTTTCAAAGTGAATATGATGTTTTTAAATTTATAGATCAACTTTCAAAAGATAACAATATAGACATACAGGTAATTGGAAGAGGCATTCAAAAAAATGATTATATAGAAAATAAAGAAAACTTATTTTTTTTTCATGGAATTGGAAAGGAATTAAGTATTTATAATTTTATATTTCAGATAGAAAATGAAAAAAAAAATATATCTCTGAATCAAGAAAATATTACAATAGAAATTATTGGTGATGTTATAGAGTTAAAATCGAATATTATGTATATAAACAATAATAAAAAAGAGATATTAGATTATGATTATTATAATAATGGAATGTTTAGAAAAAGTAAATCTAGAGACTTAAAAAGAAAAAGGAGAGTAATTTAAATGATATATAAAATTTGGATTTTACTTATATTTATCCATATAAATACTTTTACGATAGAAACTTATCCAAAAGAGCTAGATTTAAAAGATGTTCCTATAACCGATGTTTTTGCACATCTTTCTAAATATTCAAAATACACATTAATAGGAGATTCCTATGTAAAAGATATTGTTGTGGATGGATATTTTAAAAAAGGTACAGCTATAGAAGAGATTTTAGAAGTTATAGAAAAGACATATGGATTATCAAAAATAAAAACTGGAAAAACTTTAATATTTCGTGGAAGAAAATCTGAAAATAAAGATATGCTTATTGGGAAAATTTATGATATAAATACAAATAAAGAATTAAAAAATATAAAAATCATATTGAAAAAAAAGGATAAAATAGAAGTTTTTTCAGGAGATTATGGTGAATATTTAATAGATGATATTATAAAGGGAACCTACTTTATCTCAGTTTTATCTGAGGATTATTATTATGGAGGAGATTTTTTAGAAATAAAAGATGGAATAAATCAATTTGATCTTTATGTAGAAAGAAAAAATTTAAAATATTCAAAAAATATACCACAAGAAAGAGAACAAAAAAACAAAAAAGATGATATAATAGAAAATATTTTATTAGAAAATTTAAATCATGAAGAGATTGAAAAAATAATTAAAGAAACTTTTGATGAAAAATTAAAGACTTCAATTAGTGCCGGAAATAATTCTATTATACTTTTTGGAAAAGGTGAGCATATTTATTCTGCTAAAAAGTTAATTAAAAGTTTAGATAGAAGAAAAAAACAGGTCAGAGTAACAGCTGAAATTATAGATGTAAAAGAAAATCTTTTTGAAGATCTTGGGTTTAATTGGGTATATGATACTCAAGGAAAATTATCAGATAAGAGTAGTGGAGTTTATTTAGAAACTTTGATATCAGGAACAGTAGATGGTTTAGGTGATATAATGGGAAGCTCTATAAATTTTGTTAGCAAATTTAATAGTGGTAAAGATGTTTTAGACTTAACTTTAAACTTATTAGAAACAACACAAGATTTAACAATAAATGCTTTGCCTTCTATAATATTACTAAATGGAGAGACGGGAACTTTAAAAATGACAGAAGAGGTAATTGTAGGACAAGACAAAGAGGAAAGTACTAATAATGATATGATAACCTATACACCTATTTTTAAAGAAGCTGGAATAATTTTAAAAGTTTTACCATATATAAAAGAGGATAACAGTGTATATTTAAGCATTAATTTGGAGGCAAGTGATTTTAAATTAAAAAAATCTTTAAAACCAAGTGATATAAACTCAGGAACATTTAATGCAGATGGTGGATCAAAAGTATCTAGAAATTTGGAGACAAAAGTTAGGTTAAGAAATAATGATGTTATTTTAATCGGTGGATTAAAAAGGAAGATAGATCAAAAAATAAATAGTAGAGTTCCTATTTTGAGTGAAATTCCTGCTGTTGGAGTTTTATTTAAAAGTAAATCAAGTAGATTAGAACACACAGATTTGTATATAAAATTAAAAGCTGAAGTAATAGAGGAGATTTAAAATGGAAAAAAGTAGATTAGAAGAGATACTTAAAAGTTTTCAAAATTTAAAAGTAGCAGTTGTAGGAGATATGATGCTAGATGATTATTTAATAGGAATCGTTGAAAGAATATCTCCAGAGGCACCCGTGCCAGTTGTATCAATAAAAGAGGAAAGATTTGTATTAGGTGGAGCAGCGAATGTAGTTAATAATCTTTCAACATTAGGAGCTAAAGCAGTTTGTTTTGGAGTTATTGGAGAAGATTTTGATGGAGATAGATTAGTAAAAGAGCTTGAGAAGAAATCAATTGAAACAACAGGAATAGTAAGAAGTGAAGATAGACCAACAATAGTAAAAAGAAGAATAATTGGAGGAAATCAACAACTGCTTAGATTAGATTGGGAAGACGCTAGACCAATTAATGAAAGTACAGAGGATCTTTTAATAAAACATATAGAAAAAAAGATAGAAGGATTGGATGCTATAATTTTATCTGATTATGATAAGGGAGTATTAACACCTAAAGTTGTAAAAAAAATAATATCTCTATGTAGAGAAAAGGGGATAATAGTAACGGTAGATCCAAAACCTAAAAATGCTTTGAACTATGTAGGGGCTACATCTATGACTCCAAATAGAAAAGAAGCAATAGAGTGTTTAGGTAAAAAAAGTTTTGATAATATAATAGAAATTGGAAAAGAACTAAAAGAAAAGTTAAATTTAGATAATCTTTTATTAACAAGAAGTGAAGAGGGAATGAGTTTATTTGAAAAAGATGAAGTAATAAATATTCCAACATATGCAAAAGAAGTTTTTGATGTAACAGGAGCAGGAGATACAGTTATTTCTGTATTTACATTAGCAAGTGCAGCGGGAGTATCTTTACATGAAGCAGCTAAAATAGCAAATACTGCAGCAGGAGTCGTAGTTGGAAAAATGGGAACATCGACAGTTACAACAGAAGAAATTCTAGAATTTTATAATAGAATTTATAATGAATGGAAGTAGGAAATATTATGTTAAGAATAGGAAATGGATATGACGTTCATAAGTTAGTAGAAGGAAGAAAATTAATTCTAGGTGGGGTAAATATACCTCATTCAAAAGGTGTTTTAGGACACTCAGATGGAGATGTATTAGTTCACGCTATAATGGATGCTCTTTTAGGAGCATTAGCCTTAGGAGATATAGGACAACATTTTCCAGATACTTCAAATGAATTCAAAGATATTGATAGTATGATTTTATTAGAAAGAGTTTTTAGTTTAGTTAAAGAAAAAAACTATAAAATTGTTAATTTAGATTGTATAATTGTTGCTCAAAACCCAAAATTAAAACCTTATTTGGACTTAATGAGAGAAAGAATTTCTAAAACATTAAAAACAGATATATCAAATGTGAGTATAAAAGCTACAACAGAAGAAAAATTAGGATTTACAGGCAATGAGGAAGGAATAAAGTCTTATTGTGTTGTTCTTTTACAAAAAAAATAAAAATAATAAAAAAATAGTTGCGTTAAATAGTGGATTGTGCTATACTACTCTTGTCTTCAAGGAAGCATAGCTCAGTTGGGAGAGCACCTGCCTTACAAGCAGGGGGTCACTGGTTCAAGTCCAGTTGTTTCCACCATAATGGGGGTGTAGCTCAGTTGGTTAGAGCGCATGCCTGTCACGCATGAGGTCGCGAGTTCGACCCTCGTCACTCCCGCCATTATTGCCCAGATAGCTCAGTCGGTAGAGCAGGGGACTGAAAATCCCCGTGTCGGTGGTTCGATTCCGCCTCTGGGCACCATTCAACTTTATAGAAGGCGACGTCGCCAAGTGGTAAGGCAGAGGTCTGCAAAATCTCTATTCACCAGTTCAAATCTGGTCGTCGCCTCCAAAATTAAAATCCAAACAGCTTAAGGGCTGTTTTTTTTTATTCTTTGTGCTATAATTGAAAAAAAATTAACCATAAAGAGGTAGTGTATGAAGAAAATAATTGTGATATACTTTACACTGATAGCATTAACATATGGACAAGGAAAAGAACTGATATTTGAAGATGTTCCAAAAAATCATTGGGCATATAAAGCGATTGAAAATCTTGTTAATGAAGGAGTAATTTCAGAAGATAGCTTTTTATTTAAAGGAGAGTTTCCAGTTTCGAGGTATAGTTTTGCAGAGGGATTGAATAGAGCATTTAATGTTTTAAACGAAAAAAAAGCTAATAGAGGAGATTTAGTTATTTTAGAAAGTTTAGTTTATGAGTTTTCTAGAGAGCTAACTAAAATCGGTTTTGATGCAGATCTATTTAATGGAAAAATTGAAAACATGAGAGTAGATGTTGAGGTTATAAGACAAAAAAATGATGAAACTCAAAAGCAAGTAAATGAGCTTAGAAAAAGAATAGAAGTTCTAGAAAAAAATGCAGGTATATAACTAATATGGAGGTATAAATTATGAAAAAGTTATCATTTGATTATTCAAATGCACTAGATTTTTTTAAAGAAAATGAATTAGCTTTAATGGAAGCTCAGTGTAAAACGGCAACAGAAACTTTAATGAATGGAACAGGGGCAGGAAACGACTTTTTAGGATGGGTTGATTTACCAACTACTTATGATAAAGTTGAATTTAACAGAATAAAAGATGCTGCTCAAAAAATTAAAAATGATTCTGAAGTTTTAGTTGTTATTGGTATTGGAGGATCTTATTTAGGAGCAAGAGCGGCAATAGAGTTCTTATCTCATACTTTTTATAATAACCAACCTAAATCAAAAAGAAAAGGACCTGAAATATACTTTGCAGGACAGAATATATCAGGAAAATATTTAAAAGAATTATTAGAAATAATTGGTGATAGAGATTATTCAGTTAATGTTATTTCTAAATCAGGAACAACAACAGAGCCAGCTATTGCGTTTAGAGTATTTAAAAAACATTTAGAAGAGAAGTATGGAGTTGAAGGAGCAAGAAAAAGAATATATGCCACAACAGATGCTAGTAAGGGAGCTTTAAAAAAATTAGCAACAGATGAGGGATATGAAACTTTTGTTGTACCAGATAATGTAGGAGGAAGATTTTCTGTTTTAACAGCTGTAGGATTATTACCAATTGCAGCAGCGGGAATTAATATAGATGAATTAATGGCAGGAGCTAGAGATGCTCAAGAAGATTATAAAGCGCCTTATGAAAATAATGATTGTTTAAAATATGCTGTAATTAGAAATATTTTGAATAGAAAAGGTAAAGATGTTGAGATGTTAATAAACTATGAGCCTAGATTACACTATATAGGTGAATGGTGGAAGCAATTATTTGGAGAATCAGAAGGTAAAGATGGAAAGAGTTTATTACCTGCAGCAGCAGATTTTTCTACAGATTTACACTCAATGGGACAATTTATTCAAGATGGAAAAAGAATTTTAATAGAAACACTTGTAAACATTGAAACACCAGAATGTGATATTATAATAGAAGAAGATAAATTAGATCTGGATGGATTAAATTATTTAGCTGGAAAAGGTATGGATTTTGTAAATAAGAAAGCAGCTCAAGGAACAGTTTTAGCTCATGTAGATGGAGGAGTTCCTAATTTAATAATTAATTTACCAGAAGCGACACCATATCATTTAGGATATATGTTCTACTTCTTTGAAAAAGCTTGTGGAGTAAGTGGATACATATTAGGAGTAAATCCATTTGATCAGCCAGGAGTAGAAGCATATAAAGCAAATATGTTTGCTTTATTAGGAAAGAAAGGTTTTGAAAAACAAGCTGAAGAGTTAAACAAGAGATTAAATAAATAATATAACAAAAAAGAAGCTATAAACTAGCTTCTTTTTTTACAATTACTCAGTAAAGATATTAAATTGTCTTAAGTCCTTATTTATTGTAAAAATATTACTTTTAAATCCTAAACTAGGAACTCTAAAGTATGCTTTTTCATAATTTAGAATATCTCTAAACTCAAAAAGTCCATCTTTAGAAGTTTTTAAAGAAGCAATGATTTTATTATTATTTCCATTTATAAGTTCTAGCTCTACTTCTTTAAGATAATTATTTCCTTTAACTAAAGCACCGGATATATAAAACGTCTTAGCTTCAAGAACTATAGATATATCATTGATAAATTTCTCATTTTGAATTAACAAAGAGATACCATTTCCATAGAATCCAGATTTTTGAGCAAAAATAGAGATTAGTCCAACATGACCTTTAAAAGAAAAAATTCCATTAGAATTTGTAGTTATATCTAAGAGATCTTCTCCTATTTTAACTTTAACTTGTGTATCCTTCATAGGTTCTCCAAAATTATTTATAACTTTTCCGTAAATCGTAATTTTATTATCTGTCATATTTAAAATAAGATTTTCAGGAGGATTGAAAATATAGTCAACAAAAAAATTTTTTCCAACTAAAGAACTATATCCATCTTTTTTTACAGTAACTCTATATTTATTTTTAGGTAATTCAACAGAAAATTCTCCATTGATATCGCTTTTTATACATTTAACATTGTTAGAACTGTTAAAAAAACAAACAGTTGCATCTCCTAATCTAAACTCTTTATCAGTGACAAATCCAGAAACAGTAACAGTTTTATTTTCTGCTAAAATACTCAATGAAAAAGCAAAAATAAAACATAAAAAAAGTCTAAATCTCATAGAACCTCCATTAGATTAATGTTATATTTAATTATATCACTTTTTTGATTTTATATGCTATAATTATTAATAAAAATAAAATTTTTATAGAAGGTGATTTTAGTTGGTAGATGATATAATAAACGAAAGAGAAAAAGCAAAGTTACACTTCTTAAAAACTCAAACAGAAAAGTTAATTTATTTAGGGGAATTTAAAGAAAATGTTTTAGCAGCTTTAGAAAAGCCCGAGATTGAAAGAAATTTTATTCATAATGAAATAAAAGAGGCTATGAAAGATCCTCGAGCGGTTTTACTAAAAATTAGAAGAGATATACCTTTTGATTCAATAAAACCTTATATAGATGAAGCTGAAAAAATAGGGCTTAGATATACACTTGTAGACGATATAACTTTTAGGGGAAATATTGGTTTAGTTGTTGTATCGCAAGAAGCTCTAGATAATGAGAATCAAGAGGTTGTATTGGAAAGTGCAACAAAAATATATACTGATGCAGGTCTAAGTGAGGCTTTTATATATGGAGAAGGACATAAAATATGCCCAAAGCACTATAAAGAGCTGAAAGAAAAATTGCCAGAGCGACTAAATAAATTTCAAGAAATGAATTTTTTTGATAGATTATTTGGTAAAGTTTGCCCAATAGACAGATTTGACAAAAAGGAGAGATAGCATGAGCGTAGAAGCATTTAAGATAATTGGTGGAAAAAAAATAAATGGAGAATTGAGAGTAGAAGGTGCAAAAAATGCTGCTTTACCAATATTTGTTGCAACTTTAATAGAAAAAGGAACATATGTATTAAATAATGTTCCAAATTTAAGAGACATAGTTACTCTTGTCCAACTTTTAGAAAGTCTAGGATTAGAAATTGAAAAAATAGGAGAACATTCATATAGAGTAGTTAATAATGGATTAAAATCACTAGTAGCATCATATGATTTAGTAAAAAAAATGAGAGCGTCATTTTTAGTTATGGGACCTATGTTAGCTCATGAAAAAAAGGCGAAAGTATCTTTACCAGGAGGATGCGCAATTGGATCAAGACCTGTAGATTTACATCTAAAGGGATTTGAAGCACTAGGTGTTGAGATAAAAATTGATCATGGTTATGTAGAAGGCGAAACAAGGGAACTTATAGGTGGAAAAGTTGTGTTTGACTTTCCAAGTGTAGGAGCCACAGAAAATGTTGTTATGGCAGCGGTAAAAGCAAAAGGAAAAACAATAATTGAAAATGCTGCAAGAGAACCAGAAATAGATGATTTATGTAATTTTTTAAATAAAATGGGAGCAAAGATAGAGGGTATTGGAACTGGAAGATTAGAAATTGAAGGAGTAGAGAAGTTAACACCTTGTGAATATTCAATTATTCCAGATAGAATAGTAGCTGGAACTTTTATAGTTGCATCACTTATGTTTGATGGTGCTATTACTGTAAGAGGAGTTATAAGAGATCATATTGAGAGTTTTATATCAAAGTTAGAGGAAATGGGAGCAGAGTTTAATATTGATGGAGATATTTTAACAACAAAAACTAAGTTAAAAGATCTGAAAGCAGTTAAAGCTACAACAATGCCACATCCAGGATTTCCAACAGATTTACAATCTCCAATGATGACTTTAATGTGTTTAGTAAAAGGGACAAGTGAGATAAAGGAAACAATATTTGAAAATAGATTTATGCATGTTCCTGAATTAAATAGAATGGGAGCAAATATTTCAACAGATGCTAATATAGCGAGAATTGATGGAATAGAAGTATTTTCTTCAGCAGAGGTTATGGCTAGTGATTTAAGGGCAGGAGCTTCTTTAATATTAGCTGGATTACTTGCAGATGGAGAAACTATAGTAAATAGAATTTATCACGTGGACAGAGGATATGAAAATTTAGAAGTAAAGTTAAGAGCGTTAGGGGCAAATATAGAAAGAATAAAAGTAGAAATATAAAAGGGTGAGAAAATGGAAAAAGTAATAGGAATAAATCCTGTAATAGAGTTATTACAAAATAAGTCTAACAATATTGAAAAAATTGAAATATTTAAAGGGATGAGAGAAGAAAAGCTAGGTAAATTAAAGGCTTTGGCTTCAGCTAGAAATATAAAATTATTTCAAGTTGGGAAAAAAGAGGAGAATTCTCAAGGGGTAGTGGCATATTTAAGTGATTATGACTACTATATTGAGTTAGGAGAATTTTTAGAAAAGATAGCTAGAGATGAAAAATCAATAGTTTTAATTTTAGATGGAGTTCAAGATCCAAGAAATTTTGGAGCAATAATTAGAAGTGCTGAAATATTTGGAGTAAAAGGAATTATAATTCCAGAAAGAAATTCAGTTAAAATAAATGAAACTGTTATTAAAACTTCAACTGGAGCCATAGAACATGTTGATATAGTAAAAGTTACAAATATATCTGATGCAATAGAGAAGTTAAAAAAGTTAGATTTCTGGGTTTATGGTGCTGAAGGATCTGGAAGTAAGTATTATCATGAAGAGAAATATCCAAATAAGACAGCTCTTGTATTAGGTAGTGAAGGTGAAGGTATAAGAAAGAAAGTAAAAGAGAATTGTGATATTTTAGTTAAGATCCCAATGCATGGAAAAATTAACTCATTAAATGTTTCTGTAGCTGGAGGAATAATACTTTCTGAGATAGCAAAAAATTTATATTAAATAAATAAACCTGTGGAAGTACAGGTTTTTTTATGCTATATTATGAGATAAAATTAAAGCTAATGGGGTGAAGAGATGAGAGAATATAATTTTAGCCAAATTGAAGAAAAATGGCAACAAAAATGGAAAGAAGAAAATATATTTAAAACTGAAAATAAAGTTGAAGGAAAAGAAAATTACTATGTTTTAGAGATGTTACCATATCCATCTGGAAAACTACATGTTGGTCATGCTAGAAACTATACAATAGGAGATGTTATAGCAAGATATAAAAGAATGAAAGGGTATAATGTACTACATCCAATGGGATGGGATTCTTTTGGACTACCTGCAGAAAATGCTGCAATTCAAAATGGTGCGCATCCAGCATTATGGACAAAATCAAATATAGATAATATGAATAGACAGTTAAAAATGATGGGATTATCATATGACTGGGATAGAGAGATAGCTACTTATACTCCTGAGTATTATAAGTGGAATCAATGGATATTTAAAAAAATGTTTGAAATGGGATTAGTTTATAAGAAAAAATCAACTGTAAACTGGTGTCCAGATTGTCAAACAGTTTTAGCAAACGAGCAAGTTGAAGATGGAATGTGTTGGAGACACTCTAAAACTCCTGTTATCCAAAAAGATTTAGAGCAATGGTTCTTTAAAATAACAGATTATGCAGAGGAGTTATTAGAAGGACACAAAGAGTTAGTTAATGGATGGCCAGAAAAAGTTTTAACAATGCAAAAAAACTGGATTGGAAAATCTTTTGGAACGGAAGTAAACTTCAAGTTGGTTGAAAAAGATGAAAATTTACCAGTATTTACAACAAGGGTTGACACATTATTTGGAGTTACTTATGCTGTAATTGCTCCAGAGCACCCATTAGTAGATGAAATTATAAAAATTAATCCAAGCATAAGAGAAGCTGTATCTGCAATGAAGAATACTGATATGATTGAAAGAACAGCTGAAGGAAAAGAAAAAAATGGTATAAATACAGGTTGGCATGTAATAAATCCTGCAAATGGAGAAAAAGTTGAGTTATGGATAGCTGACTATGTATTGATGAACTATGGAACTGGAGCTGTTATGGCTGTACCAGCTCATGATGAAAGAGACTTTGCTTTTGCTAAAAAGTATGATTTGCCAATAAAAGTTGTAATTAATCCAATAGATAAAGAAACAAAAAAAGAGATTGTGATAGAAGCTTCAGAGATGAAAAATGCTTTTGTTGGATCTGGAGTAATGACAAATTCTGAAGAGTTCAACGGAATATCTTCAAAAGAAGCTTTAGTTAAAATAGCAGAATATGTAGAAGCAAAAGGATTTGGAGAAAGAACAACAAAGTATAGATTAAAAGATTGGGGAGTTTCAAGACAAAGATATTGGGGAACACCAATTCCAGCTTTATATTGTGAAAAATGTGGAGTAGTTATGGAAAAAGATGAAAATCTGCCAGTATTATTACCAACAGATGTAGAATTCACAGGTAATGGAAATCCTTTAGAAACATCAGAAAGTTATAAGCACTCAGTATGTCCTTGTTGTGGTGGACCTGCAAGAAGAGATACTGATACAATGGATACATTTGTAGACTCATCATGGTATTTCTTAAGATATTGTGATCCTAAAAATACAAATTTACCATTTGAAAAGGAAATAGTTGATGGATGGGTTCCAGTAGACCAATATATTGGTGGAATAGAGCATGCTGTAATGCACTTATTATATTCAAGATTCTTCTCAAAAGTTTTAAGAGATATGGGATTATTATCATCAAATGAGCCTTTTAAGAGATTATTAACTCAAGGTATGGTATTAGGGCCATCATATTACTCAGCAAACGAAAATAGATTCTTATATCCAGATGAAGTTGAAATGAAAGGATCTCAAGCTTTCTTAAAAACAACAGGTGAAGAGGTACAAGTTAAAGTTGAGAAAATGTCAAAATCTAAAAATAATGGTGTAGATCCAGAAATTATGATAAATAAGTATGGAGCGGATACAACAAGATTATTTATTATGTTTGCTGCCCCACCTGAGAGAGAGTTAGAGTGGAATGAAAATGGATTAGCAGGAGCAGCAAGATTTTTAAATAAAATTTGGAGATTAGTTCTTGAAAATAAAGAATATTTAACAGATTCAACAACAATTGATTATGTTAAATTAAGTAAAGAAGATAAAGGATTAGTTAGAAAATTACATCAAACAATTAAAAAGGTAACTGAATCTATCGAAGCTGACTACCACTTTAATACATCGATAGCAGCAACTATGGAGTTATTAAATGAGATGCAAGATTTTAGAACTCAAGTTTTAGGAACAGATAAAGAAACATCAGAATCTAAAAAGATATTTAGAGAAGCGATGGTAAATGTTGTTATTATGTTATCACCATTTACACCTCATTTCTGTGATGAGTTATGGCAAGAGATGGGAAATAAAGGCATGTTATTCTTAGAATCATGGCCAACTCATAAAGAAGAATTAACTGTAGCAGATGAGATATCAATAGCTGTTCAAGTTAATGGAAAATTAAGAGGAACTTTAGAAGTAGAGAGAACTGTTTCTAAAGATGAGTTAGAAAAGAAGGCATTAGAAATAGAAAATGTTAAGAAGTTTATTGAAGGGCAAACTGTTGTAAAAATAATAGTTGTTCCAGGTAAAATTGTAAATATTGTAGTGAAATAAATTCAAGAAAAAGGAGAGTTTTTCATACTCTCCTTTTTTTCTTAAAAATTTTATTTTTTAAATTTATCCCAAAAACTAGGTTTTTGAGCCTTTTTCATTCTTTTCTCTTCTGCTTGTTCTCTGTGATAATTTGACCAATTCGGATTATTTTTCATGTTAGTTTTCATTTGCTTCATATAATTATAGGTAGCTTTAGTATTTTTATATTTTGTTATAAAATTATTTTTTATATCAACAAAAGTTTGAATAATTCCTTGAAAAAAACCAATAAATTTTTGAATTACTCTTTTATACCAGGTAAACTTATAGATCTCTTTACAATTTGGACATCTATATTTTGCGACTTTATCCATTATTTTCATTTTTTCTTTACACTTTGGACAAGTAATAATAATTTTTTTCATAAGTAAAAATTCCTCCAATATTATTTATAGACTATTTGATTAAGTTCATTGTATATTTTTTCGTAATTAAAGTCTTCTTTATTCCAAATTTCTTCTGACTTTATTCCTTGTGAAACTAGCATATAAAATCCATTATTATAAATTTTACCTTTGCTTTTAGCATATTTTAAAAATAAAGTTTCTTGAGGATTGTATATTAAATCTAAAATAAAGTCAAAGTTTTGTATAATCTCTTTATTAACAGGTGAAAGATTAATATTAGGACTAGTTCCAACAGGTGTTGCATTTATTAAGAGATATCCAGATATTTCTGTAAGTTCTTCATAGGATATTACAAAAACATCTTTTAGATTTTTTTTTGTACTTATTTTATTTCTTGTTACAACAGAAACAATAGCACCACAATCTAAAAGAGCCTTAATTGAAGCCTTAGCAGCTCCTCCAGTTCCTAAAACAACAGCTTTTTTATTTTTTAAATTTAAATTCATTTTTTCAAATGTTTTTATAAGACCAAAGTAATCTGTATTATATGCAACAAGTTTTCCGTCTTCAAATTTTATACAATTTGTAGCTCCAATTGATTGGACTTCTGGAGATAAAATATCTACAAATTTTAAAATAGATGTTTTATAAGGTGTAGTTATATTAATTCCTAAGATTTTATTTTTTTTTAAGTTTTCAACAAATGATTCTAACATAGATTCATGTTTTAAGTCATAAACTTTATAATTAGCTTTTATATTATATAATTCAAAAATTTTATTATGTAAAATTGGAGAAAAAGTATAAGATATATTTTTTCCTAATAAACCAAATTTTTTCATAAAATCACCTCTTAATATCAATTATAATATTATTTTTTCTAATAAACAATGCTATTATAATATAAATTAAATAAAATAAAAGTGTTAGAGGTGTTTTTACATGAAAGAGTTAAAAAAATTAATAGAATTTAAACTATTTGAAAAATTAAATGAAAAGGATTTAAATTTTGTATTTAATAATATATCTTATCAAATACAGAAATTTCATAAAAATGACACTATTTTTTTTAGAGAAGAAAGATTAAATGGTCTTTACATAATAATAGATGGTGTATTAAGTGCAGAAATGTTAAAAGATAATGGAGAGATACAGAAAATTGAAAATTTACTAAGAGGAGATATTATTGCATCAGCCTTTATCTTTGGAAAAGAAAATAATTTACCAGTTGATTTAATAGCCTTAAGTAGTGGAGAAATATTGCACATAGATAGAGAAAATCTATTAAAAATATTTAATTTAAATGAAAATATATTAATAAATTTTTTAAATGAAATTTCAGATAAAACTCAATTTTTATCGAATAAAGTTTGGAAAAGCTTTAATAATAAAACGATAAAAGAAAAAATGTTAAATTATATTTTTGAAAATACTAAAAATAACAAAGTTGTTTTTAAACATTCAATAAAAGAATTATCTGAATTATTTGGAGTAAGTAGACCTTCTCTATCTAGAGTAATTGGAGAATTTGTTGAAGAAGAAATATTAATTAGAGATGGAAAAAATAAATTTATTTTAAATAAAGAAAAAATTTAAATAAAAAATAAAAAAAGTGTTGACATGAGGCAGATATTGTGGTATTATACTTCTTGTAGCGGGAACAACCGCCACGCAAAAATCAAAGGACATTAACAACCGAATAGAGAAAATAGTCAGAAGTTATGAAAATAACAAATGCCAGAAATGGCAAACCAATAAATGGTGTAAACGTAAGTCTTAGGACTTTAAATATATTTGAATGAAGAGTTTGATCCTGGCTCAGGATGAACGCTGACAGAATGCTTAACACATGCAAGTCGATTCAAGTTACCTTCGGGTAACGAGGATGGCGGACGGGTGAGTAACGCGTAAGGAACTTGCCTCTTGGTCTGGGACAACTGTTGGAAACGACAGCTAATACCGGATATTATGAGATTCTCGCATGGGAAACTTATGAAAGCTATATGCGCCAAGAGAGAGCCTTGCGTTCCATTAGCTAGTTGGTGGGGTAACGGCCCACCAAGGCGACGATGGATAGCCGGCCTGAGAGGGTGAACGGCCACAAGGGGACTGAGACACGGCCCTTACTCCTACGGGAGGCAGCAGTGGGGAATATTGGACAATGGGCCACAAGCCTGATCCAGCAATTCTGTGTGCACGATGAAGGTCTTCGGATTGTAAAGTGCTTTCAGTTGGGAAGAAGAAAGTGACGGTACCAACAGAAGAAGCGACGGCTAAATACGTGCCAGCAGCCGCGGTAATACGTATGTCGCAAGCGTTATCCGGATTTATTGGGCGTAAAGCGCGTCTAGGCGGAAAAATAAGTCTGATGTTAAAATGCGGGGCTCAACTCCGTATTGCGTTGGAAACTGTTTTTCTAGAGTACTGGAGAGGTGGGCGGAACTACAAGTGTAGAGGTGAAATTCGTAGATATTTGTAGGAATGCCGATGGAGAAGTCAGCTCACTGGACAGATACTGACGCTGAAGCGCGAAAGCGTGGGGAGCAAACAGGATTAGATACCCTGGTAGTCCACGCCGTAAACGATGATCACTAGGTGTTGGGGGTCGAACCTCAGCGCCCAAGCTAACGCGATAAGTGATCCGCCTGGGGAGTACGCACGCAAGTGTGAAACTCAAAGGAATTGACGGGGACCCGCACAAGCGGTGGAGCATGTGGTTTAATTCGACGCAACGCGAGAAACCTTACCAGCGTTTGACATCCTAAGAAGTTTCCAGAGATGGATTCGTGCCGGCTTGCCGGAACTTAGTGACAGGTGGTGCATGGCTGTCGTCAGCTCGTGTCGTGAGATGTTGGGTTAAGTCCCGCAACGAGCGCAACCCCTATTGTATGTTGCTACCATTAAGTTGAGCACTCATGCGATACTGCCTGCGATGAGCAGGAGGAAGGTGGGGATGACGTCAAGTCATCATGCCCCTTATACGCTGGGCTACACACGTGCTACAATGGGCAGTACAGAGAGTTGCCAACCCGCGAGGGTGAGCTAATCTCTTAAAGCTGTTCTTAGTTCGGATTGTACTCTGCAACTCGAGTACATGAAGTTGGAATCGCTAGTAATCGCAAATCAGCATGTTGCGGTGAATACGTTCTCGGGTCTTGTACACACCGCCCGTCACACCACGAGAGTTGGTTGCACCTGAAGTAGCAGGCCTAACCGTAAGGAGGGATGTTCCTAAGGTGTGATTAGCGATTGGGGTGAAGTCGTAACAAGGTATCCGTACGGGAACGTGCGGATGGATCACCTCCTTTCTAAGGAGACTAACTTTTTCTCTATTCGATTGATACTGTTCTTTGTAAGTATGGGGATATAGCTCAGTTGGGAGAGCGACGCACTTGCACTGCGTAGGTCAGCGGTTCGACTCCGCTTATCTCCACCAAAACATTATCAAGCTTGGACATTGGAAACTATATAGTAGATATTGAGAAAATATTCTAAATTAACTAACAATTCATTTTTAAGTCAATCTTAAATTGAGTAGTTAGTCTGTCTAAATAATATGAATTATATTACAAGGTTAAAATATTAAGGGCACACGAAGGATGCCTAGGAAGTAAGAGCCGATGAAGGACGTGGTAAGCTGCGATAAGCTTGGTGGAGTTGCAATCGAACTGTGATGCCAAGATTTCCGAATGGAGAAATCTGCTAAGATGGAGTCTTAGCACGAAAGAGGGAACCGGGTGAACTGAAACATCTAAGTAACCCGAGGAAAAGAAAGTAAAAACGATCCCCTAAGTAGCGGCGAGCGAACGGGGGTGAGCCCAAACCGTAGATGTGCCAAGGATGCAGCCGTTGCATCTACGGGGTAGCGGGAAGATCGTCTGAAGAACTGCAAGGTATTCGACATTATGATACGCCGAACTGGAAAGGTCTGGAAAGGCCTGAGAGTGAAAGCCTCGTACAGGTAAACCGTATCAAATGTATGATCTCTCCCAAGTAGCACGGAACACGAGGAATTCTGTGTGAATCTGCGAGGACCATATCTCGTAAGGCTAAATACTCTTACTTACCGATAGCGCATAGTACCGTGAGGGAAAGGTGAAAAGAACCCCGGGAGGGGAGTGAAATAGAACCTGAAATCGTGTGCTTACAAGCGGTCAGAGCCCTTTGGGGTGATGGCGTGCCTTTGGAGAATGATCCTGCGAGTTACGTTCAGTGGCAAGGTTAAGTTTAACGGAGCCGAAGGGAAACCGAGTCTGAATAGGGCGACATAGTCGCTGGGCGTAGACGCGAAACCTGGTGATCTAAGCCTGTCCAGGGTGAAGCTGTGGTAAGACACAGTGGAGGCCCGAACTCACCGCCGTTGAAAAGTTGGGAGATGAGGTAGGTTTAGGGGTGAAAAGCCAATCGAACCAGGAGATAGCTCGTTCTCTCCGAAATGCATTTAGGTGCAGCCTTGAGTGTTCAATTATGGGGTAGAGCACTGAATGACCTAGGGGGCATACTGCTTACCGAAGTCAATCAAACTCCGAATACCATAATTCTAGAGCTCAGGAGTGAGACTATGGGAATTAACTTCCATGGTCAAAAGGGAAACAACCCAGACCACCAGCTAAGGTCCCTAATTATAACTAAGTGGGAAAGGAGGTGGAGATTCACAAACAACCAGGAGGTTGGCTTAGAAGCAGCCATACCTTTAAAGAGTGCGTAATAGCTCACTGGTCGAGAGTCTCTGCGCCGACAATGTAACGGGGCTAAGTTATAAACCGAAGCTGTGGAGTTGCGTAAGCGACTGGTAGGAGAGCGTTCTGTAGGCCGTTGAAGGAGAATCGACAAGAGACTCTGGAGGTATCAGAAGTGAGAATGCAGGAATAAGTAGCGAGAATGGGGGCGAGAATCCCCCACGCCGGAAGACCAAGGGTTCCAGGGTAAAGTTTGTCTCCCCTGGGTAAGCCGGGTCCTAAGCCGAGGCTAGATTGCGTAGGCGAATGGAAAACAGATTAATATTTCTGTGCCACTGATATCAAGTGATGGAGGGACGTAGGAGGTTATGCACGCTGGCGAACGGAAGTGCCAGTTCAAGCATGTAGCGTGGTCTAGTAGGAAAATCCGCTAGACTAAACGTGAGGTGTGATGAGGAGTCGTAAGATGGAAGGTGCAAATACCACACTGCCGAGAAAAGCTTCTAAGCGTTATAAAGATATTAGTGCCCGTACCCCAAACCGACACAGGTGGTCAGGATGAGAAATCTAAGGCGGACAGGCTAACTCTCGTTAAGGAACTCTGCAAAATAGCCCCGTAACTTCGGGAGAAGGGGTGCCTTTTATGGTGAGCGTACACGCGACGCAAAGCTATGAGAGGCCGCAGTGAAGAGTCTCAGGCGACTGTTTAACAAAAACACAGGTCTATGCTAAGCTGTAAGGCGACGTATATGGGCTGACACCTGCCCAGTGCCGGAAGGTTAAGAGGAGGAGTGAGAGCTCCGAATTGAAGCCCCGGTGAACGGCGGCCGTAACTATAACGGTCCTAAGGTAGCGAAATTCCTTGTCGGGTAAGTTCCGACCTGCACGAATGGTGTAACGATCTGAGAGCTGTCTTGACGGGAGGCCTGGTGAAATTGTATTACCGGTGAAGATACCGGTTACCTGCAGTAGGACGGAAAGACCCCATGGAGCTTTACTGTAGCTTGGTATTGGGTTTTGGCATCGTATGTATAGGATAGTTGGGAGACTAAGATGTGTGGTCGCTAGATTACGCGGAGTCACTGGTGGAATACCAACCATACTATGTCGGAATTCTAATTTGAGGTTTGTACCCTCGAAGACAGTGCTAGGTGGGCAGTTTGACTGGGGCGGTCGCCTCCGAAAGAGTAACGGAGGCGTTCAAAGGTTCTCTCAGGTTGGATGGAAATCAACCGTAGAGTGCAATGGCATAAGAGAGCTTAAACTGCGAGACTGACGGGTCGAGCAGGTGCGAAAGCAGGACATAGTGATCCGGCGATTCCGAATGGAAGGGTCGTCGCTCAACGGATAAAAGCTACCCTGGGGATAACAGGCTGATTCTACCCGAGAGTCCATATCGACGGTAGAGTTTGGCACCTCGATGTCGGCTCATCGCATCCTGGGGCTGGAGAAGGTCCCAAGGGTTGGGCTGTTCGCCCATTAAAGCGGTACGTGAGCTGGGTTCAGAACGTCGTGAGACAGTTCGGTCCCTATCCACTGTAGGCGTTAGAGTATTGAGAAGATCTGTCCTTAGTACGAGAGGACCGGGATGGACAAACCTCTGATGTACCAGTTGTCACGCCAGTGGCACAGCTGGGTAGTCACGTTTGGAACAGATAACCGCTGAAAGCATCTAAGCGGGAAACTGACTTCAAGATAAGTACTCTTTAAGATACCTTCGAGACTAGGAGGTTGATAGGTTGGGGGTGTAAGAGTTGTGAGACTTTTAGCTGACCAATACTAATATATCGAAGTTTTAACCTTAATATACTACTATATAGTTTCAAGTGTTCAAGAACACAAATAAATATTGATTGGCAACGATAGCTATGGAGGTACACCCAGTAACATTTCGAACCTGGAAGTTAAGCCCATAAACGCTGAAAGTACTTGGGGGGCAGCCCCCTGGGAGGATAGGAAGTTGCCAATCTTAAAAAAGTGCTTCTTTAGCTCAGTTGGTAGAGCGCACGACTGTTAATCGTGTTGTCGCTGGTTCGAGCCCAGCAAGAAGCGCCATTTTTTTATTTTTTGTAGAAATAATAAAATTTTTTAAAGAGCTAAAAGCTCTTTTTTTTATACAATTATTTCAATATAGTGTATAATATTAAAGAATTAAAAAAAATAGACGGGGTGAAAAGTAATGAAAAAAGAGAAAATAACGGTCTTATTAATATCTATAATAATAATATTTTTTGGCTTTGGGTTGTTATTTAATAAAAAGAAAATCGAGAATATTTTAAAGAATAATAAAAGTATTTCTAAAATATATGAAAATAGTGAAAAGAAAAAAAATGAGAAAATTTTTGATACAAAATTAAAAGATAAAAAATTAAAAAGAATCTTAGAAAGTTTATCAACTGATAAGATGGAAATAGCTGCATCTGTTTTATCCGATGGAAAATTAGTTGATTTTATAAATAGTCCAAATATACAATCATATATTGAAAATACTGATTACACTAAAGCAATAGAAAATGCTAAGGTAATAAGAGAGTTAAAAGAACTATCTTTGCTTTCTCCAGAGTTAGGAAAGTATTTTAAAGAGGATTTAATAAAAAATAATTTTGAAAATACTATTAAAATTATTGAGAATAGACCAGAAGTTATAAAAATAAGAGAAAGAATAACAAAATTATTACCAATAAAAAATAGTAAAGATACCTTTGCTCAATTATCAGAAGAAGATTTAATGAAAATAAGTGAAATTTTATCAAAATCACCAATGACTGTTGAGTTTGTTGAAAAAAAAGATATAAAAAAATATGATTTAGAAGAAGTGGTAGAAATTAGTAAAACTCTTTATAAAATTGGAAATGTAAATCCAAGTTTAGCAATAGAAATAGAAGATATGTTAAAAGGATTTGATATTAGAAAGGCAGCTTTATATGGCGACTTATATGTTCAAGATGAAAAATATGAAAAAGAACTAAAAAAAGAGTATGAAGAAAAAAAATATACATTTGAAGATCCTTTTTTAAGATATAATCCATATGGACGAACTCCTTTAGCTTATGGAATGAAATATGAATCTAATAAAGACTTTGATTTAATACGAGTTACTGTACTTGGAATGGGAGGAATGCCTAACTTTTCTTATGAAAAGAAATATAGTTCAGGAGAAATTTTGCCGATTGTAGGATTATATCCAAAATCTGAAAATACAGTTATTATAGAGCAATTAAATCCTATAGATAAAAAAGTTTTAAAAGCAAAAAAATTAAAATTAAAAACAGTTCCAGTTGATGATAAATTACCAGCTATTTATGTAGAAAAAAGAGTTCCAGGAAGTATTCAGCCCGGGTTTAATTTAGCTTCTTACAATTTAAGTGATGAAGGGCTACCCTTTACTTTTGATAGCATGGGAAATATAAGATATATTTTAAAAACTGGGAAAGAGATGAGAAAAGTTAAAATCGCAAAAGAGGATGCTGGAATTTGGGAAGTAAAAAATGATGAGGATAAATTTCAATTAGATATTTTAGGTAAAATATTAGGAAGAATTGGAAGAGATGATGAAGATGGAACAAGTAAAAATAAAAAAACAAAATATTTAGTTAGAAATAATAATGTATTAACAGTAGTTTCTTATAGAGATGATGCATACCCGACTGCTTTATTTTCAGAGTTTGGTTTGGACTCTAAAGATGAAATTTTTAAAGCAATAATATTTTATGATAAAAATGGAGCTGATGAAAATATAATAGAGGATGGAGAAAGAGTCATTCTTTATGAAGGAGATAGTGAAAATTAATGTTAAGATTGTTTTATATAGGAATTTTAGGAGTTATTTTTTCGATTTTGATAAGTTTATTTAATTTGTCTTTTGAAATAAGTTTAATAGGAATAGGAGTATTTTCTTTTGTAATGCTGGGATTATATCTTTTTGATTTAATGAATTTTGATGTGCCTAAATACTCTATAAAAAATTATTTAAATGTAATTGGAATAAATATGGTATTCTTTTTTATATGGTTCTTTATAAGTTGGGATTTTTGGTTAATTATATTTTTTATATTATTTACTTCAATTACAATTCTTATAAGAGCAGTTATAAATATGTTTGTATATAGAATTAAACCCGTTACTATTTATGGAGATGGAGAATTAAAAATAAATTTAGAAAAGAGTTTAGAAAAATTAGAAGGGTATAAATATATAAATTTTAAAGAAAATATAGATGAGTTAGAAGAGTTTGTAAAAATTAATAATATCAAATTGTTATTATTGGGAAAAATAAAATTAGAAGAGAAAGAGATTGAAAAAATTTTAAAAATAAAATTAAGAAATACTCATGTTATGAGTTATTTAGATTATATGTTAGAGATTGAGAAAAAAGTAGAAGTATCGTATATAAATGAAGAGTGGTTATTAAATGCCTATGGATTTGAAATTTTAAGAAGTAAATTTCAAAATAAAGTAAAAAGAGTATTTGATATAGGAATGTCAATAGTAATTGGAACTTTAACTTTTCCCGTTATGATAATTGCTGCAATAATTGTTAAATTAGAAAGTCCAGGACCAATAATTTACTCCCAAGAAAGAGTTGGAGAAAATGAAAAAGAATTTATGGTTTATAAATTTAGAAGTATGAGACAAGATGCTGAAAAAGATGGAGCAAAATGGGCTCAAAAAAACGATCCAAGAGTTACAAAGTTTGGAAATTTTATGAGAAAAACTAGAATAGATGAATTACCTCAATTATTAAATGTAATTAGAGGAGATATGAGTTTTATTGGTCCAAGACCAGAAAGAATGGTATTTATAAAAGAACTAGAAAAGCAAATACCTTATTATGGACTTAGACATATGGTTAAACCAGGTCTTACAGGTTGGGCTCAGGTTATGTATCCTTATGGAGCAACAGTGGAGGATGCTAAGAATAAGCTTGAATATGATTTGTACTATATAAAATGCTATAGTTTATATCTAGATATTGTAATTTTATTTAAAACTCTAAAAACTGTTGTTTTTGGAAAAGGAAGGTAGAAAAATGATAACTGTATTTACACCCACCTATAATAGAGAGAATACACTGAGAAGGTTGTATAAAAGTTTAAAAAATCAAACAGTGAAAAACTTTGAATGGATAGTTGTAGATGACGGATCAACAGATGGAACAGAAAGATTAATAAAAGAGTTCATAGATGATGATGAGATACCCATATTTTATAAAAAAATAAAAAATGGGGGAAAAATGAGAGCTATAAATGTCGGAGTAGCCTTAGCTAGTAAAGAGTTATTTTTTATAGTAGATAGTGATGATTATTTAAATGAAAGAGCTATGGAGACTATAGAAGAAGAAACTATAACCTTGCCTAATGATTATGCAGGTGTTGTTTTTAGAAAAGTAGAGGTTTTTGATGATGGAAAGAGCGTGCGAGAAAATGAAACTTTTGGAGGGGCCCAAATAGATAGTACTCCAATAGATATTTTTTATAATAAAAAAATTTTGGGAGATAAAGCTGAAATTGTAAAAACTTCTATAATGAGAGAGTATCCTTTTCCAGAAATAGAAAATGAAAAATTTGTCCCTGAGGGATATATATGGAATCAGATAGGTGAAAACTATATGTTTAGATATATTGATAAAGGAATCTATTTTTATCAATATTTAGAAGATGGCTATACAAGAAGATTTTCTGAGATTATTAAGAATAATCCAAAAGGGTTGAAACTTTATTATAAATATATGTTAAAGAAAAAAATACCAATTAAAAATAAGATAAAATTTTTAATTAGATTTTTCCAGGCTGTATATTATGATTGGAAAAAAGAAAGGAAAGGTTAAATGAAAATACTTCACATAATAACATCTTTAGAGTTAGGTGGAGCTGAAAAACTATTGTTAGATTTAATACCTGCACAAAAGAAGCAAGGAGTAGAAGTAGAACTATTAGTTTTAGACACAAAAGGTGAAAAGTTTATAAATGAATATAAAAAAAGAGGAATAAAAATCCATACAATTAAAGCAAATAATAAGTTTAGTTTTAAGAATGCTTTAGAAATATCTAAACTAATAAAAAAAAATAATTTTCAAATAGTTCATGCTCATTTGATTCATGCCCAAATATGGACGAGCTTAGCAAGATATTTAAATAAAAATATTATATACATAACAACGGAGCATAGTACGCATAATAGACGACGAAATAATAAGTTGTACAAAGTTTTAGATAAATTTATATATAACTCTTATGATAAAGTTGTAGCGATTTCAGAGGCAACAGCTAAAGAGCTTATTAGATGGACTGGAATAAGCTTGAAAAAAGTTGATATTATATCTAATGGTGTTTCGTTAAGAGCATTTATGGGGAAACCTAAAGAAAAAAGAGGTAATAATCTAATAATGGTCTCAAGGTTTCATCCCTCTAAAGATCATTTAACAGTAATAAGGGCAATGGAGAGATTACCTAAAGATTATACAATAACATTTGTTGGAGAAGGAGAAACACAGGAGATTGCAAAACGTGAAGTTTTAATGTTAAATTTAAATGATAGAGTTCAATTTTTAGGATATTCTAACTCTGTTTCATCTCTTTTAAAAAGAAGCGATATAGCTATTCAATCATCAAACTTTGAAGGGTTTGGTTTAAGTGCATTAGAAGCTATGGCATCAGGAACTCCTATAATAGCAAGTAACGTTGAGGGCTTATCAAATGTAGTGGGAGATAGTGGACTTCTTTTTGAATTAGGAAATGTAAATGATTTAGTAGAAAAAATATTAAGTTTAGAAGATTCAGATCTTTATTTAGAGAAAAGTAAAGCGGGAATAAGAAATAGTTTAACATATTCCATAGAATCTACAGCAAAAAAATATATAGCTATTTATAAAGAGGAACTAAAATGATTTTTATAATAATAGCTTTAGCTTTAATGATTTTAGGTATTTATGATATTTTTGGAAAGAATGAGGTTTATAAAAAAATAATATTAAAAAGTATTGTTATTTTTTTAATACTATTTTTAGGAACAAGAGGTTTTTTAGGATGGGATTGGTATTTTTATTATCCTTCTTTTATGGAAAAAACCTATATTTATGAAAAAGGATATATGATTTACACATCTTTAATTGGTGGTATTTTTAAAAACTATATTTTCTACCAGGTAGTAACAACAACTATTGATTTTATAGCCTTATACTATATTTTTAAAAAATATTGTAAATATCCGATAATAGCTTTTGCTATTTTTTTTAGTATTCAAGGATTACATATTGAAGTAGAATTATTAAGGAATATAAAAGCAATAGTTTTATTTTTATTTTCATTAAAATACATAGAAGAAAGAAAGATTATACCATTTTTTATTTTAAATATATTGGGAGTTTTATTTCATACAAGTGCATTAGTTTATATGCCGATGTATTTTATATTAAATCACAGATATAAAGAGAGATTTATATTAAGTTTATTTGTATTTGGAAGTATATACTATCTTTTAGATTTAAAAATATTTCAAACTATTTTTAATATGAATTTAAATATTTTTCCAGATATATTAAAAAGTAAGATTATAAATTATAGAGAAGTTATACCAACTAGTTTAAATAGAGGATTTAATATATTTTACTTAGAACGAGCAGTACTGTTTTTTTTAGCATATAACTATGAAAAAAATATAATTATAAAAAATAGTTCATATATGTGGATATTTATATTTTTATTTACATCAGAACTGTCAATTGTATCTCTTAGAATAGGAATTTTATTTGTTTATGGAGCGTGGCTAGTTTTAGCAAGAAGTATAGAGGATACAAAATATAAAGGTGCTCTTATAGGGCTTATATTTTCTATATGTTTTCTTAGAATATATGAAAGTATAAATTTTCCAGGAAATAAAATAAACTATAAATACGAGAATGTCTTTTTTAATAAGTTGAACTATAAAAAAAGAGAAAAAGAGTTAATTGAGAGTAAAAAGTATTTAAAAGATAGTCATGGAAAAGAGTTACTAATTCAATATTAAAATGAGAGGTATTTATGAAAAAGTTAAAAATATTTTTTACAGCCAATGTCCTTTGGGATGTATATATATTCAGATATGGAGTTATAAAAGCTTTAATAGAAGATGGACATGAAGTTGTAGTTATAGCTCCAAATGATTCTAGAATAGATTTTCCTAAAGAATTAGGAATTAGACATATTCCCATAGAGTTGAGTTTAAGAGGAGTAAACCCCATAAAAGATTTTCAATTATATCTTCAATTATTTAATATTTATAGAAAGGAAAAGCCTGATATTATTTTTCATTATACAATAAAACCTAATATATACGGAACTTTAGCAGCAAAAAGAGCTAATATTCCTAGTATAGCTGTTTTAACTGGTTTAGGATACTCTTTTGTAGAAGGAGGAATAATTTCTAAAATAGCCAAAACATTATATAAAGTATCTTTGAGTTATTCTAAAGAGGTTTGGGTATTAAACGAAGATGATAAGAAACAGTTAATAGATGAAAAAATAGTAAATGAACAAAAATTATTTGTTTTACCAGGAGAAGGTGTTAATACATCAAAATTTTCTCCAATCTTTAGAGAGGAAAATAAAGAATTAATTTTTTTAATGGTAGCTAGAGCTTTTTATGATAAAGGGGTCAGAGAATATGTAGAAGCCGCATCAATTATAAAAGAAAAAGGTTATTTAGTTAAATTTTTATTTTTAGGAGCTTTAGGAGGGAATGCTGCAAATGGAATTGATGAAGTAAAAATGAAAGAATATGAAGAAAAAGGTATATTAGAATACTTAGGTCATAGAAAAGATGTAGAGACTATAATAAATAAATCAGATTGTGTAATTTTACCTTCTTATAGAGAGGGAATATCAAAAGTTCTAATGGAAGCAGCAAGCATGGAAAAACCAATAATAACAACGGATGTTACAGGATGTAGGGAAATTGTAGAAAACGATAAAAACGGTTATTTAGTAAAAGCGAAAAATTCTTTAGATTTAGCTGAAAAAATTGAAAAATTTATTAATTTATCAACTGAAGAGAGAAAAAAAATGGGAAAAAATGGTCGAAAAAAAATATTAAATGAATTTGATGAAAAAATAATAATAGAGATATATAGGAGAAAACTATGGAACTTACATTTATAGTACCTGTTTATAATGTTGAAAAGTTTTTAAAAGAATGTTTAGATAGTATATATAGTGTGAAAGATATAAAATATGAAGTTATTTTAGTAAATGATGGTTCAACAGATGGAAGTTTAGAAATATTAAAAGAGTATAAAATGAAATTTCCAAATATAACAAAAATTATAAATAAAGAAAATGGTGGATTATCTTCAGCAAGAAATGCAGGAATAAGGGATGCAAAAGGAGAATATCTATCTTTTATTGATAGTGATGATATAATTGATTCAAAAGGATTTGAGGAGTTTTTTAAAGAGGGTCAAAAGTTGGATTTAGATATAATGGTTGGAAATATGAGATATTTTTCTGGTGAAAAAATAGGAGAACCTTTATTTAGATCACAAGAGATTAAAGATTTTACAGTGGGAAAAGGAAGTAAGTTTTTTTTAACTCTTTTTCAAGGTACAAAGTGTTTTAGAGAAGAAGTAGTTGATGATGTATATAAAAGAGATTTTATATGTGAGAACAAATTATATTTTCATGATAATCTAATACATGAAGATAGTTATTTTACTCCAATGGCATATTTGAAAGCTAAGCGAGTTAAGTATATAGATACAGCATTTTATTATTATAGACAAAGAAATGGAAGTATAATGAGTGTAGTAACAGATAAGAGTATAAATTCTTTAGAAAAAATATGTTATATGTTATTAAATGAATATAGTAAAACTGATAATTATGGAAGAGAAGCACTTTCAAAACTTTTACCAAGCTTTTATAAAGTGATAGTATATAGATATATAAATTCAAATAAAAATTATAAAGAAAAATTAAAAAATTATAGAGCAATATTTAAAGAAGTAAAAGGAGTAAAAAATAAAAATTTTGAAGAAATATTAGTATATATCGCTCCAAAATTTTCTAATTTATTAAGAAAATTAATGGGAAAAGACATAGGAAACACACAAAAAATACCTAAATTTTAGGAGGAATCATGGAGAAGAAAATACATTACATTTGGTTAGGAAAGGGTCCAAAACCTAATATAATGGATATATGTATAAATTCATGGAGAGAAAAATTACCTGGTTATGAAATAATTGAATGGAACGAAGAAAATTTAGATTTTTATAATGAAATTGAACGAAATCGATTTTTAAAAGAGTGTTATAATAGAAAGCTATGGGCATTTTTATCAGATTATTTTAGAGTTAAGGTTTTATATGAATATGGAGGAATTTATTTAGACTCAGATATGCAAATTTTAAAGTCTTTAGATCCATTTTTAAAAGAAGAAATGTTTATAGGTATGGAGGATGAAAAACAAGTTAGTGCAGGTATAATTGGAGCAAAAAAAGGACATAGTTTTTTCAAAAAAATGTTAGATTTTTATGAGGAAGATATTTGGAATATTAATATATATACAATTCCAGCAATAATTCAATATACATTAGAAAAAAACTATGATTTTATAGCAGAAAATAAGATTGTAGAATTGCGAGAGGGAATAAAAATATATCCTTACGAATATTTTTATCCATATCATTTTACAGAAGAATTTTCTTATAATAAAATAACTAAAAACACTTATGGAATTCATTGGTGGGGAAAAAGTTGGCACGGAAATAATAAAAAACTTTATTTTTTAGAATTTAAAACTTTAAAGGGTTGCAAAAAAAAGTTAGTTAATTTACTTATTTTTTTTCATATCTTAGAACCAATTAGAAAATTTTATGAAAAATTTATAAAAAAAATATAGTTATACTTCCTTTCAAAAACCATTGAAAAATATAGGTTTTTGAGAGGATTACTATAAAAACAAAAAAAACTTTAAAAAAAATAAAAAAACTTGTTGACTTTATTTATAATTTATGATATTATTATTAATGTCCGTGAGGGACAGCGAAACGCGAAAGCGAAACGCTCCTTCAACTAGGAAGCCTGGGTGGCGGAATAGGTAGACGCACAGGACTTAAAATCCTGAGCTATCTGATAGCGTGCCGGTTCGATTCCGGCCCCAGGCACCATTTATATATCGCGGGGTAGAGCAGTTGGCAGCTCGTCGGGCTCATAACCCGAAGGTCGTTGGTTCGAATCCAGCCCCCGCCACCAAAACAATTAAATAATAAGATGGAATAATATGCGGGAGTAGCTCAGTTGGTAGAGCGTCAGCCTTCCAAGCTGAATGTCGCGAGTTCGACCCTCGTCTCCCGCTCCATAAAAATGCGTCATTAGCTCAGATGGTAGAGCACACGACTTTTAATCGTGTTGTCACTGGTTCGAGCCCAGTATGACGCACCATCTAATGTGTCTGTAGCTCAGCTGGATAGAGCAACGCCCTTCTAAGGCGTGGGTCAGGAGTTCGAATCTCTTCAGACACGCCATTAACGGATCCATAGCTCAGTTGGTTAGAGCACTCGGCTCATAACCGAGTGGTCGCTGGTTCGACTCCAGCTGGATCCACCACTCACCTGCCCCGTTCGTTCAGTGGTAAGGACAATAGATTTTCACTCTATAAACAGGGGTTCGATTCCCCTACGGGGTACCATTAATATGGAAGGTTATCCTAACTGGTAAGGAACCGGTCTTGAAAACCGGCGTCGCAAGACTTCAGAGTTCGAGTCTCTGACCTTCCGCCATTTTAAAGGTACCTATAGCAGGTAACAAAAGATGCCCAGATAGCTCAGTCGGTAGAGCAGGGGACTGAAAATCCCCGTGTCGGTGGTTCGATTCCGCCTCTGGGCACCACTAAAAAATCTATAAGGAAGCATAGCTCAGTTGGGAGA
Source organism: Cetobacterium sp. NK01 (assembly GCF_024506395.1). NCBI lineage: Bacteria > Fusobacteriati > Fusobacteriota > Fusobacteriia > Fusobacteriales > Fusobacteriaceae > Cetobacterium > Cetobacterium sp. NK01. Next base: position 998,605 of record NZ_JANIBO010000001.1, on the reverse strand, counting down.
GCACCTGCCTTACAAGCAGGGGGTCACTGGTTCAAGTCCAGTTGTTTCCACCATATGGGGGTGTAGCTCAGTTGGTTAGAGCGCATGCCTGTCACGCATGAGGTCGCGAGTTCGACCCTCGTCACTCCCGCCATAAAAAGATTTTTAAAGATGTAGAGATACATCTTTTTTTTATATTTGTATTAAAATAAGGTAGGAGTAATTTATTCCTACCTTTAATAATTTTATTGGAAATTAGTTAAAACACCTATAACAATAAATGCACAACCAAGTATAAATAAAATACCTTGGAATTTGATTTGTTGTTTTGCCCAAACTCCCCATTCAACTTTTGAGATTCCTAAAATTGCCATTAGGATACCAGAAGTTGGTACAATCATATTTGTAAATCCATCTCCAAGTTGGAAAGCTAGCACAGCAACTTGCCTTGGAACACTAACTAAGTCCGAAAGAGGTGCCATAATTGGCATTGTTAAAGCTGCCTGCCCAGAACCAGATACAACAAAGAAATTGAATACAGACTGGAAGAAGTACATTGCAACTGCAGATATAGAAGCATGTAATCCACCTAGAATCCCTGCTACAGCGTTTAAAATAGTATTTAAAACTGTAGGAGTTCCAGCGTCTACTCCACCTAAAACTAGCACTATACCTTTAGCCATACCAACAACTAAAGCTGCTCCGATAAGATCTTCAGCACCTTTTCTAAATGAAGTAGCAATATCATTAACAGTCATGTCGTTTAATTTAAATACTACTCCAATAATTCCAGAAACAATACCCATAATAGTAAATTGCGCAGCTATTTCAGGTAAGTAATATCCGTGGAAAACAACTCCCCAAATAATCCAAGACATTCCTAAGAATATTGTTAAAAATACAAGTTTATGTCCTAACTTAAATTCTAAATCTTCTGTTTCATCAGCTTTAAAATCATCTCTAAAGAACTTATCAGTTTCATAAGATATTGATAACTCAGGATTAGCTTTAACTTTTTTAGCATATCTCATAGTATATATAATTCCAAAAGCTGTAAAGAATATCCACATAACTATTCTAAACATAGCTCCAGAAAGTACAGGAACCCCAGCAACTCCTTGAGCAATAGCCACGCTAAAAGGGTTCATCCAAGATGTAGCAAATCCAATTTGAGTTGAGATATAGCACATAAAAATACCTGTAATAGAGTCATATCCCATACCAACAACGATAGGTATAAGAATCATAGCAAAAGGAATAGCTTCCTCTCCCATACCAAATACAGCTCCACCTAAAGAGAAAAGAAGGAAAACAAGAGGTATAAGTAGTGCCTCAGATCCCTTAGTTTTTTTAATCATATTAAGTATTCCAGCTTCAACAGCTTTAGTTTTTAAAATAATACCAAAAGCTCCACCAGTGATAAGGATAAATGCGATAATACCAACAGCAGTTCCCCATTTATCTCCACTAACAAGACCTTCAAAGATATAGTTAGTAACACTCATATCTCCACCAGCAGCAAATATAGGAATACCTTTAGTAAGAGGTTGTCCTAAATCGTTTAACGCATATTTAAAACTTCCTGGAACAGGAACAGTTCTCGTTTTCATACCAGCTTCAGTGGCATATTGAATCTTTTCCATGGTAAAGCTACCAACAGGAATAAGGTAAGTAAGAATTGCAGCAAAGACAACTACAAAAAAGATAATGACATAGGTATCAGGTATTCTGATTTTTTTCTTCATTGTTTCCTCCCAGTTAATTATTTTTGTTTGTACGAGTATATAATATAAAGTTTCAAAAAACAATAGAGAATAAAAATAATATAAAAAATATATAATAAAAAAAGACAGGAAATTTTCCTGTCTTAAATTTAAAAATATTAGAAGAATACTCCAGCAATAACTCCGTTTAAAAGAGAAGCTAGGAAACCTGCTAAAACTGCTCTCATACCAACTTGAGCAATTTCACTTCTTCTATTAGGGGCGATAGCTCCTAAAGCTCCAATTTGAAGTCCTAAAGATGCTACATTTGCAAACCCTAATAAAGCGAAACTCATTATAGCTATTGTTTTTTCAGAAAGACCAGCGATATTTTTTGTAAAATCAACATAGGCAACGAATTCGTTAAGAACCATTTTTTGTCCTAATAAACTTCCTGTATAAACAGCTTCGTGCCAAGGAATTCCCATAGCGTAAGTAATTGGTGCAAAAATATAACCTAAAATAGATTGAAGAGTTAATTGGATTCCAAATAGATCTCCGATACCACCTAAAATCATATTAACTAATGAAACTAGTGCAATAAAAGATATAAGTATAGCACCTATAATAAGAGCGATATTCATACCGTCGATAGTACCTTTTGCAGCAGCTTCGATAACATTAACTGAATCACTTTTTGTGAACTCAATTTTTTCATCTTCTGACTCAGCTTGAGTTTCTGGCATAATTAGTTTGGCAAAAACTAATCCACTTGGAGCAGCCATGAAAGAACCAGCGATCAAATATTTCATAGGAACACCTAAAGCGGCATAAGCAGCTAAAGTAGAACCAGAAACAGAAGCAACTCCACAAGTTAAAACAGCAAAAAGTTGTGATCTGCTTAAATTTGCTATATAAGGTTTTATAACTAGTGGCGCTTCAGTTTGACCAAGGAAAATATTTGCAGCGGCAGATACAGATTCTGCTTCTTTAGTTCCTAGAAGTTTTGATATTCCACCACCAATATATTTAATAACAAGTTGCATTATTCCTAAGTGGTATAATACAGAGATTAAAGCACCGAAGAAAATAATAAGAGGCAGAACGTTAAAAGCAAAAACAAATGCTATATTAGTTCCAGGAGAATATAATCCTCCAAAAACAAATTGTATTCCTTCGTTGGCTTGAGCAATTATTTTATTGAATCCGTTAGAAACAGACTCAAGAACATAAGCTCCACCAGATGTTTTCATTACTATAAAAGCAAATACAAATTGCAGTGCAAAACCGGCTAAAATAGTTCTCCATTTGATATTTTTTCTATCGTATGATAGAAGATAACCTAAAAATAAAATTACAAAAATCCCGAATATACTTCTCAGTATAGACACATTACCAGCTCCTCTATAACTATAATATTATTTTGATATTACTATCAAAAATTACTTTATCCTTTTAATTATATTCTAAAATATATAATATACATAGGACAAGTTGCCTAGTAAAAAAAATATATGTATACGCATAAAAATAAAACATAAAAAAATGTACACTTTTTAATTTGTAAATATAACAAAAAAAACTTAAATAAAACTAAAAGTTTTAAAAAAAACATAAAAAATTAAGATGTACACTTTTTATTTGTAATAAAAATAAGATATTTTTTTTATTTTTATAATAAAATATACATAGTTTTATTATATTTAAAAGAGTTAAAAACATACTATATGTATACATATTGAAAAAAATAAAAAATAAAAATAAAAATAGAAATTATAAGTAGTTTAGCTCATAGACCCTTTATAAATCTTATAGAAATAAACTTAGTTTTATGGTAAAATGTATAATAGACTAAAAATATTTTAGGAGGTTAAGATGCAAGAAATAAAAATTTCTACAGAATTTATTAAATTAGATCAATTTCTTAAATTTACTGGTGAAATTGGTACCGGTGGGCAAGCTAAAGAGCTTATTTTAGATGGACAAGTTAAAGTTAATGGTGAAATAGAGGAAAGACGTGGAAAAAAACTATATCCAGGAGATAAAGTTGAATTTTTAGGATTAGTATTCGTAGTAGCTTAAATTTATTTTAATTTTGAGGTGAAATAAACAATTGGAAATTCTTGAAATGAATTATATAAATTTTAGAAATTTAGAAGATAGAAATATACAATTTTCTCCAAGGTTTAATTTATTTTTTGGAAAAAATGGACAAGGGAAAACAAGTATACTAGAAGCTATTTATTTCAGTGCTACTGGAAAAAGTTTTAGAACCTCAAAAAATATAGAGTTAATAAAATATAACAAAGAAAAGATGGGAAGTTATATTTCATATAGAGATTTAATATCTGAAAAAAGTTTAAGTGTTAAAATTGATAAAAAGCATAAAGAATATAAATATAATAGTAAAAAAACATCTTTTGATGAGTTTTACGGCAAGCTAAATGTAATAACATTTATTCCAGAAGATATAGAGTTAATAATGGGAAGTCCTGGTTTTAGAAGAAGTTTTTTTGATGCAGAGATAGCTCAAAGTAACTTTGAATATTTTAAAAACTTAAAAGATTATAATAAACTTTTAAAAATAAGAAATAAGTATTTAAAAGAGAAAAATATCAAAGACGAGATGTTTTTAATTTATGAGAATGAATTTATTAAACTAGCAGCAAAAATTATTTTAAAAAGAATAGAATATGTAAAAAATATCTCAATAATTTTGAATTTGAATTACCGAAAACTTTTTGATGATAAAAAGGAGCTTAGCCTAAAATATGAAAGTTTTATAGAAGATTATAAAGGGGTAACTTTAAACTTATTAGAAGAGGCTATAAAAGATAAAATAAACAATTTAAAATATCAAGAATTACGTTACGGATATTCTTTAGTAGGACCTCAAAGAGATGACTTTAAATTTCTTTTAAATGGAAAAGAAGCAAAATCATATTCATCTCAAGGAGAAAAAAAATCTATAATATTTTCTTTAAAACTTTCAGAGATAGATATGATAATAAGAGAGAAAAGAGAAACACCTATTTTTTTAATAGATGATATTTCCTCATATTTTGATTCTATAAGAAAAGAGAGTATTGTGAATTATTTAAAAAAAAGAGAATTACAAGTTTTCATTAGTTCAACAAGTGATTTAAATATAGAATCTAAAAACTTTAGAATTGATAAAGGAGAGATTCAAGATGGACATTATGAATGTAAGTGAAGCAGTGGAAGAAGCTATTATTAAAAGTAGAAAGTTAAAAGAAGGAATAATAAGAGGACATTGGAGAGATATTGTTGAAAAACTTTCTAAAAAAAGTGAACCTCTTTGGATAAAAGAGGGGATTCTATATGTATTGGTTGAAGATAGTATATACCTTCATCATATGTCTATGAACAAAAATAAATATTTAAAGAAAATATTAGAAATTTTAAAAAAAGATTATGTAAAAGATATAAGATTTAAAGTTTCCAAGGTTCAAAATTGCGATTATATAGATTTTATAGAAAGAAATCCTAACGAAGATAAAAAAGAGGAATTTATTTCAGAGCTTAAAGATTTAAGTTTAGAAGAAAAAATAGATATTTTAAAAAAGAAGGCAAAAGAGCGAGAAAATGCCTTAAAATTAAAAGGTTATAAAAAATGTGATATTTGTGGAATGATGTTTTTTGGAGAAGGAGACAGTTGTAAACCATGTTCTTTAAAAAATATTGCAGATAAGATATTGGAGGATGAAGATGACAACAAATAATTATCAAGCAGAAAATATTACAGTTTTAGAAGGATTAGAAGCTGTAAGAAAAAGACCTGGAATGTATATAGGAACGACTTCAGAAAGAGGTTTACATCACTTAGTGTGGGAGATTGTAGATAACTCAGTTGACGAAGCATTAGCAGGTTACGCAACAAAAATAGAAGTATCAATATTACCGGATAACATAATAGAGGTTGTAGATAACGGAAGAGGAATACCCGTAGATATACATCCAAAATATGGAAAATCAGCATTGGAGATAGTATTAACAGTTCTTCACGCAGGAGGAAAGTTCGAGAACAATAACTATAAAGTTTCAGGAGGACTTCATGGTGTTGGAGTATCTGTAGTTAATGCACTTTCTGAATGGACAGAAGTTACAGTTAGAAAGGCAGGAAAAGTTTATTATCAAAAATATAATAGAGGAGTACCTGAAAAAGATGTTACAGAAATAGGAGTAGCAGAAGATAGTGGAACAACAGTTAGATTTAAAGCTGACTATGAAATTTTTGAAACTTTAGTTTATAGTTTTGCAACATTAGAGACAAGATTAAGAGAATTAGCTTATTTAAATAAAGGACTTACTATAGTTTTATCTGATTTAAGAAAAGAACCAGCTAAAGTTGTTAATCTAGAGTTTGAAGGTGGAATTTTAGATTATATAAAAGAGATTGAAAAAGATAGTACTCCAATAATAAGAGCTCCTTTTTATATGAGTGGAGAAGTTGATAATGTTTCTGTAGAAATAGCAATGACATATAATACTAATCAAAGAGAAACAATTTACTCTTTTGTTAATAATATAAATACTCATGAGGGTGGAACTCACGTAAGTGGATTTAGAACTGCTCTAACAAGAGTAATAAATGATTTAGGAAAAAGTACAGGTCTTTTAAAAGATAAAGATGGAAAGTTACAAGGTTCGGATATAAGAGAGGGATTAACAGCCATTGTTTCTGTAAAAGTTCCTCAACCACAATTTGAAGGACAAACTAAAACTAAATTAGGAAATAGTGAAGTAACAGGTATTGTTTCTACAGTAGCTGGAGCTCAAATAAAAATGTATTTAGAAGATGCTCCTAATGATTTAAAAGTTATAGTTGAAAAGATATTAAATTCAAAAAGAGCAAGAGAAGCTGCTCAAAGAGCAAGAGAATTAGTTCTTAGAAAATCAGCTTTAGATATTGGATCATTACCTGGAAAATTAGCAGATTGTTCTTCAAAAAATCCAGATGAATGTGAAGTATATATAGTTGAGGGAGATTCAGCAGGTGGATCAGCGAAGCAAGGAAGAGATAGATCATTCCAAGCCATTTTACCATTAAGAGGAAAAATACTAAATGTAGAGAAAGCTGGATTACATAAAGCCCTAGAAAATGCTGAAATAAGAGCTATGGTTACTGCCTTTGGAACAAGTATTGGCGATAATTTCAATATAGAAAAAAGAAGATACGGAAAAATAATAATAATGACAGACGCGGACGTAGATGGAGCACACATAAGAACGCTAATACTGACATTCTTATATAGATATATGGTAGATTTAATCCATAATGGAAATGTTTTTATAGCTCAACCACCTTTATTTAAAATAACTCAAGGAAGAACAGTATCATATGCTTATACTGATAGACAGCTAAAAGAGATAATAGCTGGACTTGAGGGAGAGGATAAAAGATATACTCTTCAAAGATATAAAGGATTAGGAGAGATGAATCCTGGACAACTTTGGGAAACAACTATGGATCCAGATACGAGAACTTTATTAAAAGTTACAATAGATGATGCAAGAGAAGCGGATATTTTATTTGATAAACTAATGGGAGATAAAGTAGAACCAAGAAGAGAGTTTATTGAAGAACATGCTGAATTTGTAAAAAATCTGGATATATAAATGTATATATACAGTAATAAAAATAATGTTCTAGGAGGAAAAGAATAATGTCTAATGTGAATAATAGATATATAGAGGAAGAATTAAAGCAATCCTATCTAGATTACTCTATGAGTGTAATAGTTAGTAGAGCATTACCAGATGTAAGAGATGGATTGAAACCAGTACATAGAAGAATTTTATTTGCTATGAACGAGATGGGAATGACAAGTGATAAACCTTATAAAAAATCTGCGAGAATTGTTGGAGAAGTATTAGGAAAATACCATCCACATGGAGATTCAGCAGTTTATAATACAATGGTTAGAATGGCACAAAATTTTGCTTATAGATATGAACTTGTAGATGGACACGGAAACTTTGGATCTATTGATGGAGATTCAGCAGCAGCAATGAGATATACTGAAGCAAGAATGTCTAAGATAAGTAATGAATTATTAGAAGACATAGATAAAGATACAATAGATTTTAGAAAAAACTTTGACGACTCATTAGATGAACCAATTGTTTTACCTGCAAAGTTACCTAACCTATTATTAAACGGAGCTACAGGAATAGCCGTAGGAATGGCGACAAATATTCCTCCTCATAATTTAGGGGAAGTTGTAGATGGAATTTTAGCTTTAATAGATAATAAAGAGATTACACCAGTGCAATTAATGGAATATATAAAAGGTCCAGATTTTCCAACTGGTGGAATAATAGATGGTGAAGCTGGAATTTATGATGCTTATACAACTGGAAGAGGAAGAGTTAGAGTTAGAGGAAAAATTGAAATAGAAGAGGCAAAAAACGGAAGAGAAAGCTTAATAATAAAAGAGATACCTTATCAGTTAAATAAAGCTTCTTTAATAGAAAAAATAGCTAATTTAGTAAAAGAAAAGAAAATTGTTGGAATCTCAGACTTAAGAGATGAGTCTGATAGAGATGGAATTAGAGTTGTAATAGAATTAAAAAAAGGTGAGGAATCAGAGTTAGTTTTAAACTCACTATATAAATATACGGAACTTCAAACAACATTTGGAATAATAATGTTAGCATTAGTTAACAATGTTCCAAGAGTATTAAATTTAAAAGAAATACTTGATGAGTATTTAAAACATAGATTTGAAGTTATAACTAGAAGAACAAAATTTAATTTAAATAAAGCTGAAAAAAGAGCTCATATTTTAAAAGGATTTATAATAGCACTTGAAAACATTGACAGAGTTATAGAAATTGTTAGAGGTTCAGCAGATGGAAATGAAGCAAGAGTTGCATTAATAGATAAATATGGATTTAGTGAAGAACAAGCAAAAGCTATATTAGATATGAGACTACAAAGATTAACAGGTCTTGAAAGAGATAAAATTGATAGAGAACACGAAGATTTAAAATCTTTAATAATAGAGCTAAATACGATTTTAGCAGATGATAATAAAGTTTATGATATTATAAAAGAAGAATTAAACGACATAAAAAATAAATATAATGACCCAAGAAGAACATCAATTGAGAAAGAAAGATTAGAAATTAGACCTGAAGATCTAATAAAAGATGATAGTGTTCTTGTTACAGTAACAAATAGAGGTTATGTAAAGAGAATGGAGTTAGATAAGTATAAAGCTCAAAAAAGAGGTGGAAAAGGAGTTTCGACTCAAAATACAATAGAAGATGACTTTGTTGAGAGAATGGAAGTTATGTCAAATTTAGATACAATGATGATTTTCACAGATAAAGGCAGAGTTTTCCATCTAAAAGTTTATCAAATTCCAGAATCTTCAAAACAGGCTAGAGGAAGACTTATAGGAAACTTAATCAAATTAAAGGAAGATGAAAAAGTTAGAGAAATAATAAAAATAAGAGAGTTTAGCCAAGATAAAGAACTTGTATTTGTAACTAGAGATGGAATGGTTAAAAAGACAAATTTAAGCGAATATAAAAATATAAATACTGCTGGATTAAAAGCAATAAAGTTAAGAGATGGAGACGATATAATATTTGTTGGAATCTTACCAGTTGATTCGAAAGAACAGATATTCTTAGCAACAAAATTAGGTCACTCAATAAGATTCTCTAAAGATGATGTAAGAGCAACAGGAAGAGACACAAGTGGAGTAAAAGGAATATCTCTTAGAGCAAAAGATAAAGTTATATCAGCATTATTAATAGATGACGCAGCAAATGAAACTATTTTAACTATTACAGAGAGTGGATATGGAAAAAGAACAAGAGTAGATGAATATCCATTACAATCTAGAAGTGGAAAAGGTGTTATAAATATAAGATGTAGTGATAAAAATGGAGAGGTTGTAGCAGTTAAACCTGTAAAAGATGAAGAAGAACTAATGGTAATAACATCTTCAGGAATTGTTATAAGAACTTCAGTAAATCAAATCTCGATAATTGGAAGAGCAACTCAAGGTGTAAAAATTATGAGAGTAAATGAATCTGAATCTGAAAAAGTTGTATCAATTGCAAGTTTTAAAGAGGAAGAAGCAGAAGACGCAACTCAAGAGTAATTTAATCTATAGGAGGAGTTATTATGAAAAAAGTTTTAGTTGTATTTGGAGAAGGATCAAAAAAAAATGTACTAATAGATAGTGCTATATTTTTTAAAGAAAAATTTGGATACGAAATAGTCCCTTTGTATGTAAAAGATGTAAGAAGAGACGAGATTATACCAGCAACAATGGATGGAATGATAGTAAACTTAAGTAATAATTCCTTCTCTCAAGAAAGAGATGCTTTTGAAGAAGAGGAAGTTAAACATTTACAGGAAAAACTTAGAGTAAGAGGAATAAACTCAAGATTGAATGTGGAGTTTGGATTTCCTTGGGATATAATAAAAGAATATATGAAACTTGCAGATTTATTAATTTTTGAAAAAGGTGAAGCTTTATCAGAATCAGCTATAACAGTATTAAAAAATCACTTTAAACCTATAATTATGGTTGGTGAAAAAGCGATAACTTCTTTAGATAAAGTTGGAATTTCAAGTGATGATGGTGTAAAAATAAATAAAAGTACATTTTCATTTATAAACATTTTTCCAGAAATAACAAATTTTTCTATGTTAACTTTACTTTATGATATAGAGAATAACTCTTTATTAAAATATTTAAAAGATAAAGGAAAAGTTGTAGACTGTAAAAATTTTAATGGAGAATTAGCAAAAGAAGATTATCTAAAAGAAGTTAATAAATTAGATCTTTTAATAATGGGAAATTTAAGTAGAGGATATTTCTTTGAAAAAATTACAGGAAAAAAAGGTTTGAATATTATGGAGAAATCAGAAATATCAATATTTATAGGATAAAAAAATGAAAATATTAATAATTACAGATTCTCATGGAAACATGGGTAAAATTTATGATATAATAACACAAGAAAATCCTAATATAATAATATGGACAGGAGATCATAGTTGGGATGGAGAAGAGTGTTCTTTTGCTTTTCCTAATATAAAATTTTATATTGTTAGAGGAAATTGTGATGTTTTTGACAGAAACTTTAATGATAATGAGATAGTAGACATTGATGGAGTAAGAATATTAATAACACATGGTCACCTTTATAACGTAAAAAAAGAGATGCATACATTAGAAACAATAGCTGAAAAATACAAAGTAGATGCTGTTTGTTTTGGTCATACACATATACCATACTATAAAGAAAAAAATGGAATAAAATACTTTAATCCAGGTGCTTTAAAGGATAATAGATATGGAGTATTGACAATAAAAAATAAAGAGTTGACTTTTAATTATAAAGATATAAAATAACAAAGCCTTGTTTTAGGAGGAAACAGATGAAAAATAAGCTGAATGCTTTAAAGGATGAAGCTAGTTTAAATATCCAAAAAGCAGCAACACTACAAGAAATTGATGAAATTAGAGTTAAATATTTAGGAAAAAAAGGTGAATTTACAGAAATCTCTAAATCTATGAGAGATTTATCGCCAGAAGAGAGACCTGCTTTTGGACAAATGGTAAATGATGTTAAAACTATTATAACAACTCTAGTTGAAGAGAAAACAAATGAGATTAAAGAAAAAGTAAAAAAAGAGCAATTAGAATCTGAAACACTAGATATTTCTTTACCAGGAAGAGAAGTTTCTACAGGAGGATTACATCCAATAACGGAGACTATGAACTTTTTAAAAAATATATTCGTTGAAATGGGATTTGACGTAGCAGAAGGACCAGAAGTAGAGTTTACTTCATATAACTTTGATGCATTAAATATTCCAGAAACACATCCTTCAAGAGATTTACAAGATACATTTTATATGAGTGAAAATGTTGTTCTAAGAACACATACGTCTCCAGTACAAGCTAGATATATGGAGAAACATCAACCACCATTTAGAATGGTTTGTCCAGGAAAAGTTTATAGAAATGATTATGATATATCTCATACACCTATGTTCCACCAGATGGAAGGGCTAATGGTAGGACCAGAAGTATCATTTGCTAATTTAAAAGCTATGTTAGAGCAATTTGTAACAAGAGTATTTGGTGAGACAAAAGTTAGATTTAGACCACACTTCTTTCCGTTTACAGAACCAAGTGCAGAGATGGATGTACAGTGTGTTATTTGTAAAGGTGAAGGATGTAGACTTTGCAAACATAGTGGATGGTTAGAAATAATGGGATGTGGAATGGTTGATCCAGCTGTATTAAAAGCTGTGGGATACGATTCAGAAGAAGTATCAGGATTTGCATTTGGAATGGGAATTGAAAGAATAACAATGCTAAGATATGGTATTGATGATTTAAGAGCATTTTTTGAAAATGATGTAAGATTCCTAAAGCAATTTAAATAAAAGGTGGAGGCATATAATGTTAATTTCGTTGGATTGGTTGAAGCAATATGTCGATATAAAAGAGGACATAAAAGAGCTAGAAAATACTTTGACTATGATAGGTCAAGAGGTTGAAGCTATAGATGAGCAGGGAAAAGATTTAGCAAAAGTTGTTATAGGTCAGATAACAGAGTATGGAAAACATCCTGAATCTGAAAAATTAACGCTTTTAAAAGTTAATGTTGGAGCAGATGAAGATCTTCAAATAGTTTGTGGTGCTCCTAATCATAAACTAGGTGATAAAGTTGTAGTTGCAACAATTGGAGCAATTTTGCCTGGAGATTTTAAAATAAAGAAAAGTAAAATAAGAGGAGTAGAGTCTCAAGGAATGCTTTGTTCTGAAGTAGAGCTTGGACTTGGAACTGACGGTGATGGAATTATAATACTTCCTGAAGATGCTCCATTAGGTGTAGAGTATAGAGTTTATAAAAAGTTAAATGATGTAATATTTGAACTAGAAATTACTCCAAATAGACCTGACTGCTTATCTTATATCGGTATAGCTAGAGAGATAGCAGCATATTATGGAAGAAAAATAAAATGTCCAGAGTTTGAATCTAAAAAAATTATTGAGAGCATAAATACAGGACATATAGATGTAAGAATAGAAGATAAAGAGAGATGTAAAAGATTCTCTGGAAAAGTTATAAAAAATATAAAGGTTGGAGAATCACCAGAGTGGTTAAAGAATAGATTAATTTCTATGGGATTAAAACCAATAAACAATGTTGTGGATGCAACTAACTATATACTATTTGAATGTAATCAACCATTACATGCTTATGATTTAACAAAGATTGCTGATAGAAAAATTATTGTTAGAAAAGCCATAGATGGAGAAAAAATAGTAACATTAGATGGAGTAGAAAGAGAATTAAATAGAGGAGAACTTGTTATAGCTGATGCAGAAAAACCTTTAGGAATTGCTGGTATAATGGGTGGAGAATCTAGTAAAGTAACAGAAGAAACAACAGAAATTTTCTTAGAGTGTGCATACTTTACTCCAGATAACATTAGAAAAACATCAAAAGAAATTGGATTATCAAGTGACTCTTCATATAGATTTGAAAGAGGACTAGATATAGAAAATACTGCTGAAGTTTTAGAAAGAGCGGCTGACTTAATATCTCAACTAACAGGTGGAGAGATTTTAGAAGGATGTATTGATAAGTATATTGAAAAATATGAAAAAATAGAAATTCCTTTAAATATTGAAAAATTAAGAAAGTTTATGGGAAAAAATATAGAGATAGATGTGGTTGGAAAAATTCTTACAAATTTAGGAATTAAAATAAAAACATTAAACTCTACTACAATACTAGCAACGCCACCATCTTATAGAGGTGATTTAACTAGAACAGCAGATTTATATGAAGAGATTATAAGAATGTATGGTTTTGACAATATAGAAAATAAAATGCCAGAAGAAAATATAAAGCCTGGAGTTAAAGATTCAATGACATTAGTTGTTGATGAAGCTAAAGAAGTATTAGCAAAATTAGGATTACAAGAGGTTATAAACTATAGTTTTATTTCAAGAGAAGCTATAAAAATGTTAGGAATAACAGAACCTACTCTAGAGATAACAAATCCTATAAGTGATGATATGGCTGTTATGAGACCAACATTAATTTATAGCTTATTAATGAATATAAGAGATAATTTAAATAGAAATCAAAATGGTTTAAAATTCTTTGAAGTGTCAAGAGTATTTACTCCAAAAGAGGATGGGTTAGCAAATGAAACACTGAGAGCATCAATAGCTCTTGCTGGGAAATCATTTAAAACTTTATGGAATCCAAAACCAGAAGCAATGGATTTTTATACATTGAAAGGTTTTGTTGAAAAATTCTTAGAGTATATAGGAGTAACGAGATATCAATTAGAAAGATCAGAGGATAATAACTTCCATCCAGGAAGAAGTGCTGATATAAAAATAGGAAAAGTTAAAATTGGAACTTTTGGAGAAATTCATCCAGAATTAGCTGAAAATATGGATATTAAAAGAGAAAGAGCATATGTAGCTGAGTTAGATTTAACTACTTTATTAAACTATAGAGCTAAAAAAGTTAAATATGAAAGAATTGTAAAATATCCTGAAGTAACAAGAGACTTAGCAGTTGTTTTAGATAGAGATGTACTTGTAGGAAAAATGTTAGATGACATTAAAAAGTCATCAAATCTAATTGAAAGTGTAGCTATATTTGACGTTTATCAAGGGGAAAAAATAGAAGCTGATAAAAAATCAGTTGCTATAAGCATCGTTTTAAGAAAGAAGGATGGAACTCTTGAGGAAAACGATATCAATATAACTGTTGATAAAATCTTAAAGTTAATAGCTAAAAACTATAATGGAGAGATTAGACAGTAAAATTTTTAATTAAAAGTTCAGGAGGAAAAATGGATTCACTAAGAGAATTATTTAAGGTCGGAAATGGACCATCAAGCTCTCATACAATGGGGCCAGAGAGAGCAGCAAAAAGATTTAAGGCAGAAAACCCGGATGCAGCAAGCTTTAAGGTAGAATTATATGGATCGCTTGCATTAACAGGAAAAGGGCATTTAACAGATTATATAATAATAGAGACGTTAAAGCCTAAATCTACAGAAATAGTATGGATGCCAGAGTATGTTCATCCGTATCACACTAACGGAATGAAGTTTATCGCTTTAGATAAAGAGGGAAATGAGTTAAATTCTTGGTTAGTTTTCTCTGTTGGTGGAGGAACAATCATGGAAGAAGGACAGCAAAGACAAGGTGGATCAAGAGTTTATTCTTTTGGAACAATGGCTGAAATTATGTCATGGTGTGAAAAAAATAAAAAAGAGTTATGGGAATTTGTTACTGAAAATGAAGGGGAATCAATTTGGTACTTCTTAGATCAAATAAGAACTGCTTTAGAAGCTTCGGTTCAATCAGGACTTTCTAAAAATGGTGTATTACCAGGAACAATTAGACTACAAAGAAGAGCTCAATCATTCTACAGAAAAGCAAGAAATGATAAATCTAGAGGTGGATTTGTTGGAAGAATTTTTGCTTATACATTAGCTGTATCAGAAGAGAATGGAGGAGGAGGTAGAGTTGTAACTGCCCCTACTTGTGGAGCTGCTGGAGTAATCCCAGGATTAATGTATGCTTTAAAAGAAGAGTATAACTTATCAAATGATGAGGTACTAAAAGGTCTTGCAATAGCTGGATTAATAGGTAACATAATAAAAGAAAATGCAACTATATCAGGAGCAGAAGGTGGATGTCAAGCAGAGGTTGGATCAGCTTGTGCAATGGCAGCGGCAATGGCATGTTTCATATTAGGAGGATCGTTAGAGCAAATCGAATATGCAGCAGAAATGGCATTAGAGCACCATTTAGGATTAACATGTGATCCAGTTGGAGGATATGTACAAATACCTTGTATTGAGAGAAACGCAGCGGCAGCAGTAAGAGCATTAGATGCAGCTCAATATGCATTATATACTGATGGAAAACACAGTATTTCATTCGACCAAGTTGTAAAAACAATGGGAGAAACAGGAAGAGACTTAAAAGAGGAGTATAAAGAAACTTCTCTAGGAGGACTTGCAAAATACCAATTTGATGGAAATTGCTAATAAAACCTTTTGAAAGAGAGAATCTAGGATTCTCTCTTTCTTTATAGTTTATAGATTTTAGGAGGAAAAATGAAATTAATAGTAGGACTAGGAAATCCAGGAAAAGAATATGAAAGAACAAGACATAATGTAGGATTCGATATAATTGACGAATTCGCAGAAAAAAATGGGTTTAATGTTTTTAAAGATAAATTCCAAGGACTAATAACAGAAAAAACAATTGATGGAGAAAAAGTAATTCTATTAAAACCACAAACATACATGAATTTAAGTGGGAATTCAATAGTTCAAGTAGTTAAGTTTTATAAAATAAATCCAGCGACAGATTTAATAGTGGTTTATGATGACATGGATTTACCTTTAGGAAAATTAAGAGTGAAAATGAATGGAAGTGCTGGAGGGCACAACGGTATAAAATCTATAATTTCTCATTTAGGACAAGACTTTATGAGAGTTAAATGTGGAATTGGAAAAGCTAAAAATAAAGATGAAAATATTAATTTTGTACTGGGTAGGTTTACAAAAGAGGAAAGTGAAATTGTAAATCCGATGTTTTCTACTGTGAATTCATTGTTAGAAGATGTATTAAAAAACATACAAATAGATAAAATTATGCAGAAATATAACAAAAAGTAACACAAAAAAGCAAAAAAATAGTTCAAAAAAGTTGTTAAATATAAATAAATATGTTATCCTAACAATGGAATATAGTTTGTTAACTACAAAGGAGGGAATATTTTTATGAAATTCTTCGGATTCAAGGGAGGGGTACATCCACCTGAAAATAAGATCCAAACAGAAAATCAAGCTGTAGAAGTATTAACAGCACCAAAAATGGTTTTCATCCCACTTCTTCAACATATAGGGGTTCCTTTAACGCCTTGTGTAGAAGTTGGAGAAAGAGTTTTAAAAGGGCAGATAATAGCGGATTCAGATGCTTTTTTATCGGTGCCTGTACATGCAACAGTAAGTGGAGTAGTAAAAAAAATAGAAAATTTACCATTTCCACTAATGGGAAGTGTACAAACAATTGTAATTGAAAATGATGAAAAAGATGAATGGACTACTTTAGAAAAATTACCAGAGTGGAAAAATTCAACAAAAGAGGAATTATTAGGAATAATTAGAGCAAAAGGAATTGTTGGTCTTGGAGGAGCGGCATTTCCAACTCATATAAAATTAAATCCACCATCAGATGTAAAAATAGATATGTTACTATTAAATGGTGCAGAGTGTGAACCGTATCTAAATTCTGATAACAGAGTTATGATAGAGGAGTCAACAAAAGTTGTTGAAGGAATAAAAATTATGAAGCATATCTTAAATGTAGATAGTGCTGTTATTGGAATTGAGGACAACAAATTAGAAGCAATAGAGATTATGAAAAAAGCTTGTCAAGGGACAAATATAGAAGTTATGCCATTAAAGACTATGTATCCTCAAGGAGGAGAAAAATCTTTAATAAAGGCAATACTAAATAAAGAAGTTCCATCAGGAAAATTACCATCTGCAGTGGGAGTAGTTGTAAATAATACAACAACAGCAGCAGCAATTTATGATGCAGTTGTGAATGGATTACCACTTATAGATAAAGTTGTAACAGTTACTGGAAAAGCTATAAAAGAGCCTAAAAATTTAAAAGCAGTTATAGGAACACCTATTTCAGAACTTTTAGAAAAATGTGGTTATAATGAAGAAAATGTAGAAAAAATAGTAATGGGTGGACCTATGATGGGAATGGCTCAATTAACTTTAGAAGTTCCTGTTATTAAAGGAACTTCTGGGCTATTGGCATTAACTAAAGAGGAAACAAATTATTGTAAACCTAAGGCTTGTATAGGATGTGGAAAATGTGTTGACGCATGTCCAATGTCTTTAGAACCTATAATGTATGCTAGATTAGCTGAATTTTCACAGTGGGAAGAGATGGCAAAATACCATTTAATGGATTGTATAGAGTGTGGATCTTGCGCTTATATTTGTCCAGCAAATAGACCGCTAACAGAAGCAATAAAAATTGGAAAAGCTAAACTTAGAACAATGAAAAAGTAGGAGGAAGAAAGTGGCAAAAATTTTAAAGATGGGGCCATCGCCTCATATCAGAACTAAGGAAACTGTTGATGATGTAATGTATGATGTAATAATCGCATTATTACCAGCACTTTTAGCAGCATGCTATTTTTTTGGAATTAGAGCAATTATAGTTACAGCAGTATCAATTTTATCTTGTATGGTAACAGAGTATGTTTGTCAAAAATTAATGAAGCAAGATGTTCAAATTTTTGATGGAAGTGCCGTTATAACAGGAATTTTATATGCTTTTGTTATACCGCCATACATGTCTTTAGTTTATGTTGTAATAGGAGCTGTTGTTTCAATAGCTTTAGGTAAAATGGTTTTTGGTGGGTTAGGTCATAATATATTTAATCCAGCTTTAGTAGGAAGAGCTTTTGTACAAGCTTCTTGGCCAGTTGCAATAACAACATTTATGTATGATGATGTTGGAGGAGCTACTCTTTTAGATACTATGAAAAGAGGACTATCATCAGATGTTGCTTTAATTGAAAATGGAAATCTTTATTTAAATACATTTATAGGTAAAATGGGTGGATGCTTAGGAGAAACATCAGCTTTAGCATTACTTATAGGTGGATTATATTTAATATATAAAAAACAAATTGATTGGAAAGTACCTGCTATAATGATAGGAACAGTATTTGTGGCGTCTTTAATAGCTGGAGCTAATCCTATTTTACATATTTTTTCAGGTGGATTATTCTTAGGAGCGTTTTTCATGGCAACAGATATGGTAACTTCTCCACATACACCAAAAGGTAGAGCTATATTTGCCTTTGGAATAGGAGTATTAGTTTCTCTGATAAGATTTAAAGGTGGATATCCAGAAGGTGTAGCATACTCAATACTTATAATGAATGGATTTGTGCCATTAATAAATAGATATACAAATCCTAAGAAGTTTGGGGAGGTGAAGTAATGGAGAAAAATAGATTTATACATTATGGTATAGTTTTAACTCTGATTGCTTCGATATCAGCTGGAATATTATCTATAGTTAATGGAGCTACTCAAAAAGTTATTAAAGAAAATGAAAGAGCAGCTGTAAATGCAGCTAGAATCATGGTTTTACCTAAAGCAGAATCATTTGATGAAAATGCTATTGTAAAAGTAGATGAATTAGAATTTATTCCAGGAAATGGTTCAAATGGAAAACCAGTAGGTTATGTAGTAACAGTTTCACAACCAGGTTACGCAGCAAACATAGACTTTGTTTTAGGTATTGATAGAAGAGGAAGAGTCACTGGATTAAATATAATAGGAAGCCAAGAAACACCAGGATTAGGATCAAAAATATTAGATCCAGAATGGCAAAAAAAAGCTATAGGAAAAGATGCATCTTATGAGTTTAATAAATCAGCAGATGGATTTGCAGGTGCAACAATATCACCAAATGCTGTATATACTGGAATTAAAAGAGCTCTTAATAGCTTTAATAGTGGGGTGAATAAAAAATAATGGCTAAGTCAAATAAAGATATATTATTAAATGGAATAATAAAAGAAAACCCAGTATTTGTGCTTTTACTTGGATTATGTCCAACATTAGGTGTTACATCTTCATCAATAAATGGTATGGCTATGGGATTAGCTACGATGTCCGTAATAGTTTGTTCTAACATGTTAATATCTATGATAAAAAGTTTCATTCCAGATAAAGTTAGAATACCTGCTTTTATAATGGTTATAGCATCATTAGTAACAATAGTAGAAATGGTTATGAAGGCATATGTGCCTGAATTATACAAAGTTTTAGGATTATTTATTCCACTGATTGTTGTTAACTGTATAGTACTAGGTAGAGCTGAGAGTTTTGCATCAAAAAATACAGTTTTTAAATCAATATTAGATGGAATTGGAGCAGGATTAGGATTTACATTAGCTTTAACTCTTTTAGGTACTATAAGAGAGATTTTAGGAAATGGAACAGCTTTTGGAATTTCTGTAACACCAGCTTCATTTACACCAGCTTTAATATTTATATTAGCTCCTGGGGCATTTATAACAATTGGTTTTATAATCGCTACTCAGAACTATATTAAAGCTAGAAAGAGTGGGGTGAAATAAGATATGGATTTTGCAAAAATATTTAGTTTAATAATAACAGCAATTTTTATTCAAAATATAATATTTGCTAAATTTTTAGGAATTTGTCCATTTATGGGAGTTTCTAAAAAGGTTGAATCATCAATAGGAATGGGAATGGCTGTAACTTTTGTTATGTCATTAGCTTCTGGAGTTACATGGACAATTTATAATTATTTATTAGTACCATTAAATTTAGAATATTTACAAACTATAGCATTTATATTAATAATAGCTTCTCTGGTACAATTTGTTGAAATGGCAATTCAAAAAACTTCGCCAAATTTATATAAAGCTCTTGGAGTTTTTTTACCACTTATAACAACAAACTGTGCGGTGTTAGGTATCGCAATTTTAAATATCCAACAGGAATATAATTTTATAGAATCAGTAATAAACGGAGCTGCAGTAGCAATTGGATTTACATTGGCTCTAGTATTATTAGCAGGAATAAGAGAAAGAATAGAATATGCAGCTATTCCAGGACCATTTAAAGGAGTTCCAATTGCATTTATTTCAGCAGGACTTTTAGCAATGGCTTTTATGGGATTCAGCGGAATGCAAATATAGATTGGAGGTAGCTTAATGGAATCAATATTATTTCCTGTTTTATCATTGGGAGGAACAGGGTTAGCAATGGGACTATTTTTAGCCTATGCTTCTAAGAAGTTTGAAGTTAAGGTTGATGAAAAAGTAGAAGCTATTCAAGGAATACTTCCAGGAATAAACTGTGGAGCTTGCGGATATCCAGGATGTTCAGGATACGCAGAAGCAATAGCTTTAAATGGAGCAGAAATGACAGCATGTTCACCTGGAGGTCCAGCAGTAGCAGCAGAAATAGCAAAGGTTATGGGAGCTACAGTTGATCTATCAGGACCAAAAATGGTGGCAAAATTACTGTGTCAAGGAGATTGTACAAAAACAAGCAAAACATATGAATTTGAAGGAGAGTTGACAACTTGTTCTGCAATAAATTTATATGCTGGTGGAGATAAATCTTGTAAGTATGGATGTTTAGGATATGGAGATTGTGCTAAAGTTTGTCCAGTTAATGCTATAACAGTTACTGAAAAAGGAATTGTTAGTATAGATGAAGAGAAATGTGTATCTTGTAAAAAATGTGTTGCAACATGTCCAAAACGATTGATAGAAATGTTACCTATGAATAAAAGAGTGACAGTTAGTTGTATGTCTAGAGATAAAGGTGTTGTGGCTAGAAAAGCCTGTACAGCAGCTTGTATAGCTTGTGGATTATGTCAGAAGGCTTGCCCAGTAGATGCGATTGAAATAAAAAATAATGTAGCAAGAATAGATCCAGAAAAATGTGTAGAATGTGGTTTATGTGCTGTAAAGTGTCCAACTAAAGCTATAAATAGCGAAGTCAAAGAGATAAAAAAAGCTGAAATAATTGAAGAAAAATGTATAGGATGTACAGCATGTGCTAGAGTTTGTCCTGTTAAATGTATAGAGGGAGAAGTAAAACAAAAGCATAAAATTGATCAATCAAAATGTATAGGATGTCAATTGTGTTATGATAAATGTAAATTTTCAGCAATAAAAATTAATATTCAAAATCTATAAAAAAAAGATGAGGATTTCCTCATCTTTTTTATTATTTTACAGCTATAACTTCAATTTCAACTTTAACATCTCTAGGTAATCTAGCAACTTCAACACATGCTCTAGCAGGTTTAACATCTCCTAAATACTCAGCGTAAATCTCATTGATAGCAGCAAAATCATTCATATCTTTAATGAAAACTCCAGCTTTAACAACATCATTTAAACTGTATCCAGCTTCCTCTAAAATAGCTTTAACATTTTCTAATGATTGTCTAGTTTGCTCTCTAACGTCCTCAGATACAACAGTCATAGTTTCAGGAACAAATGGAATTTGTCCAGATACATATAAAGTTCCATTTACTTCGATTGCTTGAGAATAAGGTCCAATAGCTGCAGGAGCTTTGGCAGTGTTAATAACTCTTTTCATTACGAATACCTCCCAATTAAATTTAGATGCTTAGATTCTAACATAAAATTATCATATAAACAACCTACAAAATACTAATTTAAGGGAAGGTTCAAACGTCGAATTGTGAAAATAGTAACTATATTTAATAAAAAAATGTTTATCGAACATTTAAAAAAAGTGCAGTATTGTGAAGTATACATTAAATGTGTTAAACATATATTGAATTGTTTTAAAAATAAACATAAAAATAAAAAAAACACTTTACTTTTTGTAAAAGGTGGAGTATAATCAATTCTGTGAGAAAAAAAGTATATATTAATGTATTGTTATTTTTTTAACAAGGACATTAAAGGAAAGAGGGAAAATGGAATTATTAAAAGGTACAGTGTTATTATTATTGGTTTTAGCATTCTTTACTGGATTTAGTTTAAAAGCACCAAGAGGAATGAAAGCTATGGGTGCTCTAGCAGGAGCAGCAACAGCAAGTTTCCTAGTAGAAGCTTTCCAATTATATGTTGGTGGAGATCTTTTAGGAATTAAGTTTTTAGGAGAAGTTGGAGCGTCAGCAGGATCAATGGGAGGAGTTGCAGCAGCAATTTTAGTTCCATTAGCATTAGGTGTAAGTCCTGTTTATGCAGTTATGTTAGGTGTAGTTTGTGGAGGAATGGGAATCATCCCTGGATTTATAGCTGGATACATAATGTCATTCATTATTCCTAAATTAGAAGAAAAAATCCCTGATGGATTAGATTTAATTGTTATTATTTGTTTAGCAGCACCTTTAGGAAGAGGAATAGCTCAGTTTGTTTCACCAGGAGTTACATTTGCTTTACAAACAATTGGAGATATAATTATAGCGGCTCAATCAGCTAGTCCGTATGTAATGGCATTTATCTTAGGAGGAGTTATAACAGTAGTTGCTACAGCTCCAATAAGTTCAATGGCTTTAACAGCAATGTTAGGATTAACTGGTTTACCAATGGCAATAGGAGCATTATCAGTAATGGCTTCATCATTTATGAACTATGTATTCTTTGATAGAATGAAATTTGGAGATAGATCAACAACAATAGCAGTAGCTATTGAGCCATTAACTCAAGCAGATATTATATCTGCAAATCCAATTCCAGTATTCACTACTAACTTTATTGGTGGAGGAATAGCTGGTATGATTGTTAACTACTTCGGATTAATTAATAATGCTACAGGAACAGCAACACCAATCGCTGGTTTCGCAGTAATGTTTGGATTTAATCCCGCTAAAGAGGTATTAATAACAGCTGGATTATGTGCAGTTGCAGGTATCTTAGCAGGATATGTTGGATCGATCGTATTTAAAAATTATAAAATAAAAACTGTTGCTGAAATAAGAGGGTAATAGTTATATAAGAAAGTTCCAGTTCTGCTGGAACTTTTTTTTACTAAAAATTTGATAAAAAATAAAAAATAATGTATACTCATAAAAATATATAAAAAAATAAAAAGGGGGTAAAAATGAATACAAAAATAAAAGGAGATTTCAAAGGATTAGTTCCTTTTTTAGTTTTCATTGGATTTTATCTAGGAAGTGGAGTTGTTTTAGACTCTATGGGTGTAGAGTTAGCGTTCTATCAATTACCAGCACCAGTAGCAATTTTTCCTGGAATAATTGTAGCGTTTTTGCTATTTAAAGGTACTATAAAAGAGAAGTTTGAAACTTTCCTAGAAGGATGTGGACATCAAGATATAATAACAATGTGTATAATATATCTTTTGGCAGGTGGATTTGCAATTGTATCAAAATCAATGGGAGGAGTCGATTCTACTGTTAATTTAGGATTAACTTATGTGCCATCTCATTATATAGCGCCAGGGTTATTTGTAATAGCAGGATTTATATCAACAGCCACAGGAACATCAGTAGGTTCTATTGTGTCATTAGCGCCAATAGCTGTAGGTTTAGCAGAGAAAAGTGGTGTTTCAATGTCTTTAGTTCTAGCAGCTTTAATGGGAGGAGCAATGTTTGGAGATAACCTTTCGATAATTTCTGATACAACAATTGCAGCAACAAGAACCCAAGGTGTTGAGATGAAAGATAAATTTAGGGTGAATATTAAAATTGCAGCTCCTGCAGCTATTTTAACATTGATACTATTAATAGTTTTTGGAAAACCAGATGTAGCTCCAGAAACGGGAATATATGCTTATAATATAATAAAAGTTTTACCGTATATTTTTGTATTAACATTGTCATTAGTTGGAATAAATGTTTTTGTTGTATTAACAGCAGGAATTGCACTATCAGGAGTAATAGGATTATATTATGGTGATTTTACATGGTTAGGATATGCTAAAGAAATTTATAATGGTTTTACAGGAATGACGGAGATATTTTTATTATCTCTTTTAACAGGTGGATTGGCGTCTCTAGTTACTAAAGCTGGAGGAGTAGATTGGATAATGAATACAATTGAAAAAAGAATAAAAGGTGTAAAAAGTGCTCAAATGGGAATGGCGCTTTTAGTAACTTTAACTGATATGGCTGTAGCAAATAATACAGTGGCAATAATAATAAATGGACCAATTGCTAAAAAAATATCTGATAGATATGGAGTAGATCCTAAAAAGGCAGCATCAGTATTAGATATATTTTCATGTATAGCTCAAGGAGCAATTCCTTACGGTGCACAAATGCTTATCATGTTAAGCTTTGCAGGTGGGAAAGTTTCTCCTTTTGATATAATACCTTTATTATGGTATCAAATGATATTATCTGTATTTACAATAGCGTATATTTTTTATAATCCAAAAGAATCTTAAAAAGGAAGATGCAAAATGTCAGTTTCTAAAAATTATCTATATAATGTTCTACTTATAATAAGTAACACAATTTTTCCAATAATAACCTTTCCTTATATTTCGAGAATATTAATGCCTGAATATTTAGGAAAGGTATATTTTGTTCAGGGAGTTGTAGCTTATTTTTTGATTATTTCAGTGCTAGGAGCTCCAAATTATGGAATAAAAGAGCTATCTAGAGCAAAAGGAATTGGAGATTGGGTTGAATTTAAAAAAATATTTACAGAACTATTCATAATGACAATTTTGAGTAGTATAGGTTCTTTAATTCTTTTATTAATAACAGTCCAATTTTATGGAAAGTTTTATCAAGAGAAGTTAATATTTTATATTTTTGCAATTCAAGTTCTATTTGAATGCTTTCATATAAATCATTTTTTTGTTGTTATGGAAAATCATAAAAGAAGGTTAATAAGATCATTTACAATTAGAGTTTTATCTTTAGGATTTTTATTTTATTTCATAAAAACTCCAAGTGATTATTATTTATATGCCTTGCTTTTAGTTGTTCCAGAAGTACTAGCAAGAATAATTGATGTGATTAGTGTAAGAAAATATTTTTATTTTAAAGATTTGAACTTTAAAAGACATACGAGTAATATGTTTATAATATTTTTATATATTTTTACAATTGGTATATATGGAAGTATTGATACAACAATGTTAGGTATTATGATAAACGATACAGAAGTAGGATTATATACAGCAGCAGTAAAAATGTATAAAATGGTTTTACCGGTAATTTTAACACTAGGAACAGTTTTATCTCCAAGAATAATTGGAGCAATTAAGAGAAAAGAAAAGCAAAATATTTATAAAAATATAGATGTTTTTATAGATTATTGTTTTATAGTAGGAGTTCCAGCTACTTTGTTAATGATGATTTTAGCTAGAGAATTTACATTATTATTTTCAGGTCCTGATTTTAAGGGTGCAATAGAAACTATGATAATAATGTCTCCATGTTTAGGATTTTTAGCATTAGGTACTTTTGTAGGTGGCCAAGTTATGCTACCAAATGATTTAGAAAAAGATATATTATTGATATCTATATTTGGCGTATTTTTAAATATAGGATTAAATTACTTTTTAATCCCAATATATTTAAGAAATGGAGCAGCTTTAGCAACTTTAATTACCGAAGTTATAGTAGCTCTAATAAAAATAGGCAAAATGAAAAAACTATATTGTGATTATAAAATTATGACAAAAGATAGAGTTTTAACTATTATTGTTGGAATTATAATAGCTTGTGGTATATATTTAAAGATAAATTCTATAAGAGAATTAGGAAATTTGATATCCTTAATAGCAGTTCCAATAATATATGGAGTTATTTATTTTTTAATTTTAATTTTATTAAAAAATATG
This sequence comes from Cetobacterium sp. NK01, assembly GCF_024506395.1. Classification (NCBI taxonomy): domain Bacteria; kingdom Fusobacteriati; phylum Fusobacteriota; class Fusobacteriia; order Fusobacteriales; family Fusobacteriaceae; genus Cetobacterium; species Cetobacterium sp. NK01. The sequence continues at coordinate 972,487 of NZ_JANIBO010000001.1, read as the reverse complement.
AGGGTTTTAAGCTGGATTGATTTTATAAAAAAAAGATTGCATTAATATGCAATCTTTTTTCATTTATATACTTTATCTAAGTTTTCTTTTAGTTTTGAGATACTATTATTAGTTAAATGAACAATAGGAATGTTTTGTGTTTTGCAAACTTTATTACAGTTGTTCAAAAGATTATGACTTACCAAGTTAGTAAAAATTATGCACATTTCACAATTTTTAATTTTTTTACAAAAATTTGGACATTGAGTATTATAAACTTTTCCTTTTAGATTATAAGTTTTTAGTAAATCTAAATATTCTCGTTCTCCTCTTTTTAACCCCCCAACTATAGCAATCATTTTCATCTCCTCCTTTATGAAACTTTAGTGTTTTCTTTATTTTTAAAAAAAATATATCTATCACATTGCTTCTTTCTATCGTAGCCAAGCATAATTCCAAGAATAAAATCTTCTTCTGCTGTATATTCAGATAGGTTAGATTTATTAATTTTTTTTATGACATTAATACAAGAATCATCTCCAAAAAAAATATTGTATCTTCCATTTTTGATTTTATATATTTTATAAGCTATATTTTTTGAATTCAATCTATTCTCTACAAAACTTAACAAGTCTTCAGAAATAGTGTGTAAAATTAAGTTTCTTATTCCTTTTTCAAATTCATATATATGATGAATGAAAACTTGCATAAACTACCTCCAAAATTTTTATATAAAAATATTAACATAATAAACTTTATATGTCAATTATTTTTATTGTCAAAGTATTTAACTTAAAAAATAAAGTGATTAATCACTTTATTTTTTTAAAATTAAATTTTCAATAATATTTGTCATTCCATTATTGTTATTTGAAGTTGAAATAAACTTACAAATCTCTTTTATTTCAGGTTTTGCATTTTCAACACATGCAGGTAACCCAGCTATTTTAAGCATAGGTAGGTCATTATAAGAATCTCCTACAACAATGATTTCTTCTTGTCGGATATTTAACTTTTTAGCTAATTTTAAAAGTGAGCTTCCTTTATCAACACCTAGTTTTGTAACTTCTAAAAAAAATGGTTTAGAAATAGCGATAGAGAAATTTTTTCCTAATTCGTTTTTTAATTTTTCTTCTACTTTTTTAAGATATGATGGTTCTTCAAGTAGTATACATTTAACGCAGTCCTTATCTATTGTAGCTTTAAAGTTTTTAACTTTTTCAAAAGGCATTTTTGTTAACTCAACTTCCACTTCAATATAAGAACTATAATTTTCTGAAACTATTGTATCATCTAAGTAAGTTATAATTTCAACATTATTTTTTTTACTAAAGTCATAAAGTTGATGAATTTCATCTTTAGTAAGAGTTTCTTCTAAAATATTTTTATTAGTTTTGCAATTAGTTATAATAGAGCCATTGTAAGATAGAATATAGCTACCATATTTATCGAGTTTTAGTTCTTTGGCCAAATCTCTCATGGCATATGTTGGTCTTCCTGAAGCAAGAACAAATATTATTCCTTCTTCTTGAGCTTTCAGTATTGATTCTTTATCTTTTAAAGATACTTTTCCTTGAGAATTTAGTAAAGTATCATCAAGATCAGTAACAATCATTTTATATTTCATTAGTTTCCTCCAAAAGTTTTGCAAAAAGTTTGACTCCCTCAAGAAGTACTTTTTCATCAAAATTAAATGAAGAGCTATGTAGAGGGGAAGTGAATTTTTTTTCTTTATTTCTAGTGCCTAACAGAAAAAATATTCCAGGAACTTTTTCTTGATAGAAAGCAAAATCTTCAGCTAAAGCTAAAGCTTCTCCTTGAATGAAGTTAAATTGTGAAGAAATCTTTAGAAATTTTTTATAAAGAGATTCATCATTTATTACAGGAGGATAAAGAATTCTAAATTCATTTTCAATTTTTACATTGAAAGCTATTTCTATTCCAGTATGTATTTCTTTCATTCTTTTTATGATAAACTCAGTATCTTCTTGAGAATATGCTCTAATTGTACCATAAAAATCGATAGAGTTAGATATAATATTTCTAACTGTACCACCACTTATTTTCCCAACTGTAATAACGCCAGCGTTGAAAGGAGAAATATTTCTAGAGATAATGGTTTGATAAGAATCGATAATTTTTGTAAAAGGAATAAGTGGATCATTAGTTTTTTGAGGCATCCCTCCATGTCCACCCTTTCCAATAACTTTACAATCAAATTCAGTAGCTTGTGCAAAAAATGGACCAGGTTTAGTTGAAATGGTTCCCTCTTCTAAATCTGGAAAAAGATGAAAAGAGTAAATTGCATTAACATCAAATTTTTCTAAAATTCCTGTTTCACAAATGAATTTGGCTCCTCCTGGTCCTTCTTCGGCAGGTTGAAATATTAAGAGTATACTCTGATTAAAAATATCTAAAGTAGTTAAATATTTTGCAAAAGCTAAAAGTGTAGCAGTATGTCCATCGTGCCCGCAAGCATGCATAAACCCAGTATGTTTTGAAGAAAATTCACAATTATTTTCTTCCTCTATGGCTAAAGCATCAATATCAGCTCTAAAAGCGATACATTTTTTTTGTTTACCTGAAATATGTACGTATACACCTGTTTCGCAAATTACGTTAGGAGAATATCCCATATCCTTTAATGCCTTAATTATATACTGCTGAGTTTTAAATTCTTTAAAACCTACTTCAGGAATTTGGTGTAGGTCTCTTCTATATCTAATAATATCTTTTAATAAAAAATCCATAGTAACCTCCTAAAAAATAATTTAATTAATAATAATATTATTTTGTTGTAAAAACAAATATAAAGTATATAAATTCATATTATATGAATTTACAAAAATATAAATTAATTATATTTAAAAATCTTATTCGTATAATATATGAACAAAAAAAATAAAAAATTGATAAATTAAAAATCATATTTAAAAGAAGTAAAATATAGAAAAGAAAATTGAGAGGTGAAATAAATTTATGAGAGTAGTATTAAAATACGGTGGAAGTTCAGTAGCTACGTTAGAAAAAATTATAAAAATAGCTAATCATATAAAATTATTAAAAGAAAAAGTTGATGAAATTATAGTAGTAGTTTCTGCAATGGGAAAAACAACAGATGAATTATTAAAAAAAGCATTTTATTTTACAGATAAACCTAATAAAAGAGAAGTGGACATGCTCATAAGTACTGGTGAGCAGCAGAGTATTGCATTACTATCTTTAGCTTTGAATTCTATTGGATGTGAAGCTGTTTCTTATACAGGATATCAAATAGGTTTAAAAACAGAAGGTGAATATGGAGATAGTGAAATAGTAAGTATAAATAATGAGTTTTTAGAAAAAATATTAAAAGAGAAAAAAGTAATTATAATCGCAGGATTCCAAGGGATAAATGATGTGGGAGATATAACAACTTTAGGAAGGGGAGGGTCTGATACAACAGCGGTAGCTTTAGCTGGAGTTTTAAGATGTGAGTGTAAAATTTATACTGATGTGGATGGAGTGTATACAGAAGATCCTAAAAAAAATAAATTAGCAAAAAAAATTGAAAGAATATCTTATGATGAGATGGAAAAAATGTCTAGAAATGGTGCTAAAGTAATGGAAACTAAAGCGGTTATAATCGGGAAAAAATATGGGGTATCAATTTTTGTAGGAGAAAGTTTAGGCAGTGAAAGTGGAACTTACATAAGTAACTAAATTATAAAAATTAAAAAATGATTTGAATTTTCTCAATATAGAGGATAATATAAGATAGGGGACAGTAAAAGATACTGCTCGATTAACAACTTAAACTGGAGGGTAGCGTATGTTTAAAGGATCAGGAGTAGCACTAATTACACCATTTAATGAAGACATGAGTGTAAATTATTTAAAAGTATCAGAGTTAGTAGAATATCACTGTGAAAATAGCACAGATGCTCTTATAATTTTAGGTACAACAGGAGAGGCTAGTACACTTACAGAGAATGAAAAAGTCAAAATTGTTGAAACTGTTTTAGAAGCTAATAAGAAGAGGCTACCTATAATAGTTGGAGCTGGGAGTAACAATACGATTCAAGCTATTGAAATGGCCAAGAAATATGAACAAATGGGTGTGGATGGTCTGTTATTAGTAACACCATATTATAATAAAGGAAATGAAGATGGAATATATAAACACTTTATATCAATAGCAGAATTTGTTGATTTACCTATAATGTTATATAATGTTCCAGGAAGAACAGGAGTAAATTTATCTATAAATTTACTAAAAAAATTATCTAAACAAAAGAATATTGTCGCGTTAAAGGAAGCTAGTGGAGATATTTCTTATGCTTGTGAAATAGCTCGTTTAGTACCAGAGTTAGCTTTATATTCAGGGAATGATGATATAACAATACCATTGATGTCTATAGGAGCTGTGGGAACAGTTTCTGTTTTAGCTAATATTGAGCCAAAAGTCGTTCATAATATGGTTTATAGTTTTCTAAATGGTGATGTAAAGGAAGCTCAGAGACTTCAATTAAAATATAATGGATTAGTAAAAGCTTTATTTGTAGAAGTAAATCCAATTCCTGTAAAAGAAGCTATGAATATACTTGGTAAAAATGTTGGAAAATGCCGTCTGCCTTTAGGGGATTTAGATGAAAAAAGCAAAAGTATAGTCAAAAAAGAGCTTCAAGAAGTTGGTGAGACAATTTGAATATAGCTGTACATGGAACAGGGACGATGGGAACTGTGATTAAGGAATTAGGTGGAGAAAACGTAGTTGCCTTTGTTAATGATATAAATGAAATTCAAAAAAATCTTAAAATAGATGTTGTGATAGACTTTTCACATTTTAGCAAGTTAGAAAAGTTGTTAAACGATTGTGTAGAAAAAGAATATCCTTTAGTTATAGCAACAACGGGTTATGATGGGAAAATATTAGAAAAAATAGTAGATTCCTCAAAAAAAATACCTATATTATTATCATCAAATACATCTTTGGGAATTAATGCTGTAAATGATATTCTAGAAAAAATAACACCAAAATTAGAAGAGAATTTTGATATTGAAATAATAGAAAAGCATCATAATAAAAAAATAGATGCTCCTAGTGGTACTGCGATTACTCTTTTAGAAACAATTCAGAACTCGTTATCAGAAAAGTATGAAGTTATTTATGGAAGAGAAGGGATGAAAAAAAGAGAGCAAAAAGAGATTGGAGTACACGCTATAAGAGGAGGGACGATAGTTGGTGAACATAGTATAATTTTTGCTGGAGAAGATGAAATAATAGAAATAACACACAAAGCTTTATCAAAAAAAATTTTTGCTGTAGGAGCTTTAAAATGTGCAGATTTTATATTTTCAAAGAAACCAAATCTTTATACGATGAAAGATATGTTTAAATAAAAAAGGAGGAGAAATGAAATTAGAAACAGCTGAAGAATTAATAAGTTTTATAAAAAATTCAACAAAAAAAACTTTGTCAAAAGTTTATATAAATGGAATAGTAAATTTAAAAACTGAAAATATATTTTCTTTTAAAGGCGAAGAGGGAGTAATTTTAATTGGCGATTGGAAAGAGATTGAAGAAATACTCCAAGAAAATAAGGAAAATATAAAAAATTATTTTGTAGAAAATATAGCTAGAAACTCTGGAGTACCTTTATTAGATACTAAAAATATAAACGCTAGAATAGAACCAGGAGCTATAATAAGAGATAAAGTAAAAATTGGCAATAATGCAGTAATTATGATGGGGGCCGTTATAAATATTGGGGCTGAAATAGGAGAAGAAACTATGATTGACATGAACGCAGTATTGGGCGGAAGAGCAATAGTTGGTAAAAGATGTCATATAGGAGCAGGAACTGTTTTAGCTGGTGTAATAGAGCCTCCATCTGCGCAACCTGTAATAGTAGAAGATGATGTAATGATAGGAGCTAATGCAGTAGTCATAGAAGGTGTTAAGATAGGTAAAGGTGCGGTTGTTGCAGCAGGAGCAATTGTTTTACAAGATGTACCTCAAGGAGCAGTTGTAGCAGGAAATCCAGCTAAAGTAATAAAGTTAAAAGATGAAAAAACTTCTGAAAAGACAAAACTTATGGATGATTTAAGAAAATAAAAAAGTCAAAGATAGAAAGAAAATACTTTCTATCTTTTTTTTATTTTAAAAAAAAATAAAAAAAATAAAAAAAAGTAGTTGACGAAGTTTAAAATTTATGGTACTATTATTTTTGTCAGCGGGAAACACCGCAGACGAAAAAACAGAAGGACATTAACAACCGAATAGAGAAAATAGTCAGAAGTTATGAAAATAACAAATGCCAGAAATGGCAAACCAATAAATGGTGTAAACGTAAGTCTTAGGACTTTAAATATATTTGAATGAAGAGTTTGATCCTGGCTCAGGATGAACGCTGACAGAATGCTTAACACATGCAAGTCGATTCAAGTTACCTTCGGGTAATGAGGATGGCGGACGGGTGAGTAACGCGTAAGGAACTTGCCTCTTGGTCTGGGACAACTGTTGGAAACGACAGCTAATACCGGATATTATGAGATTCTCGCATGGGAAACTTATGAAAGCTATATGCACCAAGAGAGAGCCTTGCGTTCCATTAGCTAGTTGGTGGGGTAACGGCCCACCAAGGCGACGATGGATAGCCGGCCTGAGAGGGTGAACGGCCACAAGGGGACTGAGACACGGCCCTTACTCCTACGGGAGGCAGCAGTGGGGAATATTGGACAATGGGCCACAAGCCTGATCCAGCAATTCTGTGTGCACGATGAAGGTCTTCGGATTGTAAAGTGCTTTCAGTTGGGAAGAAGAAAGTGACGGTACCAACAGAAGAAGCGACGGCTAAATACGTGCCAGCAGCCGCGGTAATACGTATGTCGCAAGCGTTATCCGGATTTATTGGGCGTAAAGCGCGTCTAGGCGGAAAAATAAGTCTGATGTTAAAATGCGGGGCTCAACTCCGTATTGCGTTGGAAACTGTTTTTCTAGAGTACTGGAGAGGTGGGCGGAACTACAAGTGTAGAGGTGAAATTCGTAGATATTTGTAGGAATGCCGATGGAGAAGTCAGCTCACTGGACAGATACTGACGCTGAAGCGCGAAAGCGTGGGGAGCAAACAGGATTAGATACCCTGGTAGTCCACGCCGTAAACGATGATCACTAGGTGTTGGGGGTCGAACCTCAGCGCCCAAGCTAACGCGATAAGTGATCCGCCTGGGGAGTACGCACGCAAGTGTGAAACTCAAAGGAATTGACGGGGACCCGCACAAGCGGTGGAGCATGTGGTTTAATTCGACGCAACGCGAGAAACCTTACCAGCGTTTGACATCCTAAGAAGTTTCTAGAGATAGATTCGTGCCGGCTTGCCGGAACTTAGTGACAGGTGGTGCATGGCTGTCGTCAGCTCGTGTCGTGAGATGTTGGGTTAAGTCCCGCAACGAGCGCAACCCCTATTGTATGTTGCTACCATTAAGTTGAGCACTCATGCGATACTGCCTGCGATGAGCAGGAGGAAGGTGGGGATGACGTCAAGTCATCATGCCCCTTATACGCTGGGCTACACACGTGCTACAATGGGCAGTACAGAGAGTTGCCAACCCGCGAGGGTGAGCTAATCTCTTAAAGCTGTTCTTAGTTCGGATTGTACTCTGCAACTCGAGTACATGAAGTTGGAATCGCTAGTAATCGCAAATCAGCATGTTGCGGTGAATACGTTCTCGGGTCTTGTACACACCGCCCGTCACACCACGAGAGTTGGTTGCACCTGAAGTAGCAGGCCTAACCGTAAGGAGGGATGTTCCTAAGGTGTGATTAGCGATTGGGGTGAAGTCGTAACAAGGTATCCGTACGGGAAGGTGGGGATGGATGGATCACCTCCTTTCTAAGGAGACTAACTTTTTCTCTATTCGATTGATGATGTTCTTATGCGTTTGTAGCTCAGGTGGTTAGAGCACACGCCTGATAAGCGTGAGGTCGGTGGTTCGAGTCCACTCAAACGCACCATTATACATTATCAAACTTGGACATTGGAAACTATATAGTAGATATTGAGAAAATATTCTAAATTAACTAACAATTCATTTTTAAGTCAATCTTAAATTGAGTAGTTAGTCTGTCTAAATAATATGAATTATATTACAAGGTTAAAATATTAAGGGCACACGAAGGATGCCTAGGAAGTAAGAGCCGATGAAGGACGTGGTAAGCTGCGATAAGCTTGGTGGAGTTGCAATCGAACTGTGATGCCAAGATTTCCGAATGGAGAAATCTGCTAAGATGGAGTCTTAGCACGAAAGAGGGAACCGGGTGAACTGAAACATCTAAGTAACCCGAGGAAAAGAAAGTAAAAACGATCCCCTAAGTAGCGGCGAGCGAACGGGGGTGAGCCCAAACCGTAGATGTGCCAAGGATGCAGCCGTTGCATCTACGGGGTAGCGGGAAGATCGTCTGAAGAACTGCAAGGTATTCGACATTATGATACGCCGAACTGGAAAGGTCTGGAAAGGCCTGCCGTAGAGAGTGAAAGCCTCGTACAGGTAAACCGTATCAAATGTATGATCTCTCCCAAGTAGCACGGAACACGAGGAATTCTGTGTGAATCTGCGAGGACCATATCTCGTAAGGCTAAATACTCTTACTTACCGATAGCGCATAGTACCGTGAGGGAAAGGTGAAAAGAACCCCGGGAGGGGAGTGAAATAGAACCTGAAATCGTGTGCTTACAAGCGGTCAGAGCCCTTTGGGGTGATGGCGTGCCTTTTGGAGAATGATCCTGCGAGTTACGTTCAGTGGCAAGGTTAAGTTTAACGGAGCCGAAGGGAAACCGAGTCTGAATAGGGCGACATAGTCGCTGGGCGTAGACGCGAAACCTGGTGATCTAAGCCTGTCCAGGGTGAAGCTGTGGTAAGACACAGTGGAGGCCCGAACTCACCGCCGTTGAAAAGTTGGGAGATGAGGTAGGTTTAGGGGTGAAAAGCCAATCGAACCAGGAGATAGCTCGTTCTCTCCGAAATGCATTTAGGTGCAGCCTTGAGTGTTCCATTATGGGGTAGAGCACTGAATGACCTAGGGGCATACTGCTTACCGAAGTCAATCAAACTCCGAATACCATAATTCTAGAGCTCAGGAGTGAGACTATGGGAATTAACTTCCATGGTCAAAAGGGAAACAACCCAGACCACCAGCTAAGGTCCCTAATTATAACTAAGTGGGAAAGGAGGTGGAGATTCACAAACAACCAGGAGGTTGGCTTAGAAGCAGCCATACCTTTAAAGAGTGCGTAATAGCTCACTGGTCGAGAGTCTCTGCGCCGACAATGTAACGGGGCTAAGTTATAAACCGAAGCTGTGGAGTTGCGTAAGCGACTGGTAGGAGAGCGTTCTGTAGGCCGTTGAAGGAGAATCGACAAGAGACTCTGGAGGTATCAGAAGTGAGAATGCAGGAATAAGTAGCGAGAATGGGGGCGAGAATCCCCCACGCCGGAAGACCAAGGGTTCCAGGGTAAAGTTTGTCTCCCCTGGGTAAGCCGGGTCCTAAGCCGAGGCTAGATTGCGTAGGCGAATGGAAAACAGATTAATATTTCTGTGCCACTGATATCAAGTGATGGAGGGACGCAGGAGGTTATGCACGCTGGCGAACGGAAGTGCCAGTTCAAGCATGTAGCGTGGTCTAGTAGGAAAATCCGCTAGACTAAACGTGAGGTGTGATGAGGAGTCGTAAGATGGAAGGTGCAAATACCACACTGCCGAGAAAAGCTTCTAAGCGTTATAAAGATATTAGTGCCCGTACCCCAAACCGACACAGGTGGTCAGGATGAGAAATCTAAGGCGGACAGGCTAACTCTCGTTAAGGAACTCTGCAAAATAGCCCCGTAACTTCGGGAGAAGGGGTGCCTTTTATGGTGAGCGTACACGCGACGCAAAGCTATGAGAGGCCGCAGTGAAGAGTCTCAGGCGACTGTTTAACAAAAACACAGGTCTATGCTAAGCTGTAAGGCGACGTATATGGGCTGACACCTGCCCAGTGCCGGAAGGTTAAGAGGAGGAGTGAGAGCTCCGAATTGAAGCCCCGGTGAACGGCGGCCGTAACTATAACGGTCCTAAGGTAGCGAAATTCCTTGTCGGGTAAGTTCCGACCTGCACGAATGGTGTAACGATCTGAGAGCTGTCTTGACGGGAGGCCTGGTGAAATTGTATTACCGGTGAAGATACCGGTTACCTGCAGTAGGACGGAAAGACCCCATGGAGCTTTACTGTAGCTTGGTATTGGGTTTTGGCATCGTATGTATAGGATAGTTGGGAGACTAAGATGTGTGGTCGCTAGATTACGCGGAGTCACTGGTGGAATACCAACCATACTATGTCGGAATTCTAATTAGGTTTGTACCCTCGAAGACAGTGCTAGGTGGGCAGTTTGACTGGGGCGGTCGCCTCCGAAAGAGTAACGGAGGCGTTCAAAGGTTCTCTCAGGTTGGATGGAAATCAACCGTAGAGTGCAATGGCATAAGAGAGCTTAACTGCGAGACTGACGGGTCGAGCAGGTGCGAAAGCAGGACATAGTGATCCGGCGATTCCGAATGGAAGGGTCGTCGCTCAACGGATAAAAGCTACCCTGGGGATAACAGGCTGATTCTACCCGAGAGTCCATATCGACGGTAGAGTTTGGCACCTCGATGTCGGCTCATCGCATCCTGGGGCTGGAGAAGGTCCCAAGGGTTGGGCTGTTCGCCCATTAAAGCGGTACGTGAGCTGGGTTCAGAACGTCGTGAGACAGTTCGGTCCCTATCCACTGTAGGCGTTAGAGTATTGAGAAGATCTGTCCTTAGTACGAGAGGACCGGGATGGACAAACCTCTGATGTACCAGTTGTCACGCCAGTGGCACAGCTGGGTAGTCACGTTTGGAACAGATAACCGCTGAAAGCATCTAAGCGGGAAACTGACTTCAAGATAAGTACTCTTTAAGATACCTTCGAGACTAGGAGGTTGATAGGTTGGGGGTGTAAGAGTTGTGAGACTTTTAGCTGACCAATACTAATATATCGAAGTTTTAACCTTAATATGCTACTATATAGTTTCAAGTGTTCAAGAACACAAATAAATATTGATTGGCAACGATAGCTATGGAGGTACACCCAGTAACATTTCGAACCTGGAAGTTAAGCCCATAAACGCTGAAAGTACTTGGGGGGCAGCCCCCTGGGAGGATAGGAAGTTGCCAATCTTTTTTTATTTTTTGCAAAAAAAATACTTATAGAAGCATTTTTATTGCTACTATAAGTCCTAGAAAAACAATTGTGGTATTAAAAGTTTTTTTCTTTTTTTTAGAAAAATTTAAATTTAAATAAGTTGAATTTTTATTAAAATAAAAAAATAAAAAATATTTTTTTAGCAAACAAAGTCAATAAAAACAAAGTCTAATGATATAAATTACTATATATATTTTAAAAAAAGAAAAAAAGTTTGTTGACAAAATTCATATGCTGTGGTATGATTATATATGTCAGTGGGGAACGCCACAGACGAAGGAAAACTAAAGGACATTAACAACCGAATAGAGAAAATAGTCAGAAGTTATGAAAATAACAAATGCCAGAAATGGCAAACCAATAAATGGTGTAAACGTAAGTCTTAGGACTTTAAATATATTTGAATGAAGAGTTTGATCCTGGCTCAGGATGAACGCTGACAGAATGCTTAACACATGCAAGTCGATTCGATTTATCTTCGGGTAATGAGGATGGCGGACGGGTGAGTAACGCGTAAGGAACTTGCCTCTTGGTCTGGGACAACTGTTGGAAACGACAGCTAATACCGGATATTATGAGATTCTCGCATGGGAAACTTATGAAAGCTATATGCGCCAAGAGAGAGCCTTGCGTTCCATTAGCTAGTTGGTGGGGTAACGGCCCACCAAGGCGACGATGGATAGCCGGCCTGAGAGGGTGAACGGCCACAAGGGGACTGAGACACGGCCCTTACTCCTACGGGAGGCAGCAGTGGGGAATATTGGACAATGGGCCACAAGCCTGATCCAGCAATTCTGTGTGCACGATGAAGGTCTTCGGATTGTAAAGTGCTTTCAGTTGGGAAGAAGAAAGTGACGGTACCAACAGAAGAAGCGACGGCTAAATACGTGCCAGCAGCCGCGGTAATACGTATGTCGCAAGCGTTATCCGGATTTATTGGGCGTAAAGCGCGTCTAGGCGGAAAAATAAGTCTGATGTTAAAATGCGGGGCTCAACTCCGTATTGCGTTGGAAACTGTTTTTCTAGAGTACTGGAGAGGTGGGCGGAACTACAAGTGTAGAGGTGAAATTCGTAGATATTTGTAGGAATGCCGATGGAGAAGTCAGCTCACTGGACAGATACTGACGCTGAAGCGCGAAAGCGTGGGGAGCAAACAGGATTAGATACCCTGGTAGTCCACGCCGTAAACGATGATCACTAGGTGTTGGGGGTCGAACCTCAGCGCCCAAGCTAACGCGATAAGTGATCCGCCTGGGGAGTACGCACGCAAGTGTGAAACTCAAAGGAATTGACGGGGACCCGCACAAGCGGTGGAGCATGTGGTTTAATTCGACGCAACGCGAGAAACCTTACCAGCGTTTGACATCCTAAGAAGTTTCCAGAGATGGATTCGTGCCGGCTTGCCGGAACTTAGTGACAGGTGGTGCATGGCTGTCGTCAGCTCGTGTCGTGAGATGTTGGGTTAAGTCCCGCAACGAGCGCAACCCCTATTGTATGTTGCTACCATTAAGTTGAGCACTCATGCGATACTGCCTGCGATGAGCAGGAGGAAGGTGGGGATGACGTCAAGTCATCATGCCCCTTATACGCTGGGCTACACACGTGCTACAATGGGCAGTACAGAGAGTTGCCAACCCGCGAGGGTGAGCTAATCTCTTAAAGCTGTTCTTAGTTCGGATTGTACTCTGCAACTCGAGTACATGAAGTTGGAATCGCTAGTAATCGCAAATCAGCATGTTGCGGTGAATACGTTCTCGGGTCTTGTACACACCGCCCGTCACACCACGAGAGTTGGTTGCACCTGAAGTAGCAGGCCTAACCGTAAGGAGGGATGTTCCTAAGGTGTGATTAGCGATTGGGGTGAAGTCGTAACAAGGTATCCGTACGGGAACGTGCGGATGGATCACCTCCTTTCTAAGGAGACTAACTTTTTCTCTATTCGATTGATAGTGTTCTTTACTATCAAACTTGGACATTGGAAACTATATAGTAGATATTGAGAAAATATTCTAAATTAACTAACAATTCATTTTTAAGTCAATCTTAAATTGAGTAGTTAGTCTGTCTAAATAATATGAATTATATTACAAGGTTAAAATATTAAGGGCACACGAAGGATGCCTAGGAAGTAAGAGCCGATGAAGGACGTGGTAAGCTGCGATAAGCTTGGTGGAGTTGCAATCGAACTGTGATGCCAAGATTTCCGAATGGAGAAATCTGCTAAGATGGAGTCTTAGCACGAAAGAGGGAACCGGGTGAACTGAAACATCTAAGTAACCCGAGGAAAAGAAAGTAAAAACGATCCCCTAAGTAGCGGCGAGCGAACGGGGGTGAGCCCAAACCGTAGATGTGCCAAGGATGCAGCCGTTGCATCTACGGGGTAGCGGGAAGATCGTCTGAAGAACTGCAAAGTATTCGACATTATGATACGCCGAACTGGAAAGGTCTGGAAAGGCCTGCCGTAGAGAGTGAAAGCCTCGTACAGGTAAACCGTATCAAATGTATGATCTCTCCCAAGTAGCACGGAACACGAGGAATTCTGTGTGAATCTGCGAGGACCATATCTCGTAAGGCTAAATACTCTTACTTACCGATAGCGCATAGTACCGTGAGGGAAAGGTGAAAAGAACCCCGGAGGGGAGTGAAATAGAACCTGAAATCGTGTGCTTACAAGCGGTCAGAGCCCTTTGGGGTGATGGCGTGCCTTTTGGAGAATGATCCTGCGAGTTACGTTCAGTGGCAAGGTTAAGTTTAACGGAGCCGAAGGGAAACCGAGTCTGAATAGGGCGACATAGTCGCTGGGCGTAGACGCGAAACCTGGTGATCTAAGCCTGTCCAGGGTGAAGCTGTGGTAAGACACAGTGGAGGCCCGAACTCACCGCCGTTGAAAAGTTGGGAGATGAGGTAGGTTTAGGGGTGAAAAGCCAATCGAACCAGGAGATAGCTCGTTCTCTCCGAAATGCATTTAGGTGCAGCCTTGAGTGTTCAATTATGGGGTAGAGCACTGAATGACCTAGGGGCATACTGCTTACCGAAGTCAATCAAACTCCGAATACCATAATTCTAGAGCTCAGGAGTGAGACTATGGGAATTAACTTCCATGGTCAAAAGGGAAACAACCCAGACCACCAGCTAAGGTCCCTAATTATAACTAAGTGGGAAAGGAGGTGGAGATTCACAAACAACCAGGAGGTTGGCTTAGAAGCAGCCATACCTTTAAAGAGTGCGTAATAGCTCACTGGTCGAGAGTCTCTGCGCCGACAATGTAACGGGGCTAAGTTATAAACCGAAGCTGTGGAGTTGCGTAAGCGACTGGTAGGAGAGCGTTCTGTAGGCCGTTGAAGGAGAATCGACAAGAGACTCTGGAGGTATCAGAAGTGAGAATGCAGGAATAAGTAGCGAGAATGGGGGGCGAGAATCCCCCACGCCGGAAGACCAAGGGTTCCAGGGGAAAGTTTGTCCCCCGTGGGTAAGCCGGGTCCTAAGCCGAGGCTAGATTGCGTAGGCGAATGGAAAACAGATTAATATTTCTGTGCCACTGATATCAAGTGATGGAGGGACGCAGGAGGTTATGCACGCTGGCGAACGGAAGTGCCAGTTCAAGCATGTAGCGTGGTCTAGTAGGAAAATCCTAGACTAAACGTGAGGTGTGATGAGGAGTCGTAAGATGGAAGGTGCAAATACCACACTGCCGAGAAAAGCTTCTAAGCGTTATAAAGATATTAGTGCCCGTACCCCAAACCGACACAGGTGGTCAGGATGAGAAATCTAAGGCGGACAGGCTAACTCTCGTTAAGGAACTCTGCAAAATAGCCCCGTAACTTCGGGAGAAGGGGTGCCTTTATGGTGAGCGTACACGCGACGCAAAGCTATGAGAGGCCGCAGTGAAGAGTCTCAGGCGACTGTTTAACAAAAACACAGGTCTATGCTAAGCTGTAAGGCGACGTATATGGGCTGACACCTGCCCAGTGCCGGAAGGTTAAGAGGAGGAGTGAGAGCTCCGAATTGAAGCCCCGGTGAACGGCGGCCGTAACTATAACGGTCCTAAGGTAGCGAAATTCCTTGTCGGGTAAGTTCCGACCTGCACGAATGGTGTAACGATCTGAGAGCTGTCTTGACGGGAGCCCTGGTAAATTGTATTACCGGTGAAGATACCGGTTACCTGCAGTAGGACGGAAAGACCCCATGGAGCTTTACTGTAGCTTGGTATTGGGTTTTGGCATCGTATGTATAGGATAGTTGGGAGACTAAGATGTGTGGTCGCTAGATTACGCGGAGTCACTGGTGGAATACCAACCATACTATGTCGGAATTCTAATTTGAGGTTTGTACCCTCGAAGACAGTGCTAGGTGGGCAGTTTGACTGGGGCGGTCGCCTCCGAAAGAGTAACGGAGGCGTTCAAAGGTTCTCTCAGGTTGGATGGAAATCAACCGTAGAGTGCAATGGCATAAGAGAGCTTAACTGCGAGACTGACGGGTCGAGCAGGTGCGAAAGCAGGACATAGTGATCCGGCGATTCCGAATGGAAGGGTCGTCGCTCAACGGATAAAAGCTACCCTGGGGATAACAGGCTGATTCTACCCGAGAGTCCATATCGACGGTAGAGTTTGGCACCTCGATGTCGGCTCATCGCATCCTGGGGCTGGAGAAGGTCCCAAGGGTTGGGCTGTTCGCCCATTAAAGCGGTACGTGAGCTGGGTTCAGAACGTCGTGAGACAGTTCGGTCCCTATCCACTGTAGGCGTTAGAGTATTGAGAAGATCTGTCCTTAGTACGAGAGGACCGGGATGGACAAACCTCTGATGTACCAGTTGTCACGCCAGTGGCACAGCTGGGTAGTCACGTTTGGAACAGATAACCGCTGAAAGCATCTAAGCGGGAAACTGACTTCAAGATAAGTACTCTTTAAGATACCTTCGAGACTAGGAGGTTGATAGGTTGGGGGTGTAAGAGTTGTGAGACTTTTAGCTGACCAATACTAATATATCGAAGTTTTAACCTTAATATACTACTATATAGTTTCAAGTGTTCAAGAACACAAATAAATATTGATTGGCAACGATAGCTATGGAGGTACACCCAGTAACATTTCGAACCTGGAAGTTAAGCCCATAAACGCTGAAAGTACTTGGGGGGCAGCCCCCTGGGAGGATAGGAAGTTGCCAATCTTTTTTTATTTTGGAGTAAAGAAAAAACTGTTGACAAAAATGGAAAAAAGTGGTATTATCATCTATGTCTTAAAAAGAAAGCAATAAATAAGGAAACTCTTGTTTACCATACAATAAGCTATAAGGTATGGGAGGATTTGTGATATCCGTTAGATGAGTGGAGGTGTAAAGAGTGAGAGTAAATATTCAATTAGAGTGTACAGAGTGTAAAAGAAGAAACTACAGTACTTCAAAGAATAAGAAGAACACTACTGAAAGATTAGAATTAAATAAATACTGTAAATGGGACAAAAAAGTAACATTACATAAAGAAACTAAAAAATAATTCTTAGTCTAAGAAGCCTATGTGCTTCTTGATTAATTATTTAAAGTAAAACATTTGCAACAACATGCAGGTCAATGGCTCAATTGGCAGAGCATCGGTCTCCAAAACCGAGGGTTGGGGGTTCGATTCCCTCTTGACCTGCCATTTTTTTTATAAATTAAAATTACTGGTGGTGCAAAATGGGACTAATTAATGATGTAAGAAGAGAGTATTCTAAGGTTCAATGGCCTAGAAGAAAAGAGATTGTTGCAGCAACTAGTTGGGTTGTTGCTATGAGTATATTTTTAGGAATATACTTAGGAGTTTTCGATATAATTGCTTCAAGACTTTTAAAGATGCTTGTATCTCTCTTTGGAGGATAAAATGGAAAAAAGCTTAGTGAAAAAATGGTTTATGATTCATACTTATTCGGGGTATGAGAAAAAAGTTAAAACGGACTTAGAACAGAAGATAGAAACTTTAGGTTTATCTAATATAGTAACTAAAGTTTTAGTTCCTGAAGAGGAAACTATTGAAGAGAGAAGAGGAAAGAAAAAGGTTATTTCAAGAAAACTATTTCCTGGGTATGTTATGCTAGAAATGGAAGCTACTAGAGAGGAAAGTGGAGATGGAATCAACTTTAGAGTAGACTCTGATGCTTGGTATGTTGTTAGAAATACTAATGGTGTAACAGGATTCGTTGGTGTAGGATCTGATCCGATTCCAATGGAAGATGATGAAGTAGAAAATATCTTCTCTGTTATAGGATACAAAAATGATGAGGATGAGAAAGCACTAAAAGAAGTTATAAAAGTTGACTATGAAGTAGGAGACTATGTAAAACTTCTATCTGAAGGTTTTGAAAACCAAGAAGGAAAAGTTGCAGAAATCGATATGGAACATAGAAAAGTTAAGGTAATGATGGAGATGTTTGGAAGAATGACTCCTATTGAAGTTGATCTTAACAGTGTAGAGAAAGCTTAATTAAATAAAATTAAGCCAGTGGGAGATCGCAAGATCAATACCACAATTTTATGGAGGTGTAATTTAAACAATGGCAAAAGAAGTAATCGGATTAATAAAACTACAATTACCTGCTGGAAAAGCTAACCCTGCTCCACCAGTAGGACCAGCATTAGGACAACACGGAGTTAACATTATGGAATTCTGTAAGGCGTTCAATGCAAAAACTCAAGATAAAGCAGGATGGATTATCCCAGTTGAAATCTCTGTTTATAACGACAGATCTTTCACATTTATCTTAAAAACTCCACCAGCATCTGATTTATTAAAGAAAGCAGCTGGAATTCAATCAGGAGCTCAAAACTCTAAAAAAGAAGTAGCTGGAACTATAAATACAGCTAAATTAAGAGAAATCGCTGAAACTAAGATGCCAGATTTAAATGCTGGATCAGTAGAAGCTGCTATGAACATCATAGCTGGATCAGCAAGATCAATGGGAATTAAAATAGAGGACTAATTAGAAGTCAATTCTTATTTATGTGATATTAAGTGGTAGGATGTAAACATCCGTTTAACCACAGGAGGAGGAAATTTTCAATGGCAAATAAAAGAGGTAAAAAATACCTAGAAATAGCTAAATTAGTTGAGCAAGGAAGACTATACGAGGTTAAAGAAGCTATAGAACTTGTAAGAAAAACAAGAACAGCTAACTTCGTAGAGACAGTTGAGATAGCATTAAGATTAGGAGTAGATCCTAGACATGCTGACCAACAAGTTAGAGGTACAGTAGTACTTCCACACGGAACAGGAAAGACAGTTAAAATCTTAGCAATCACTTCAGGAGCTAACATAGAGAAAGCTTTAGAAGCTGGAGCAGATTATGCTGGAGCAGAAGAGTATATCGAGAAAATTCAACAAGGTTGGTTTGACTTTGATATCGTAATCGCAACTCCAGACATGATGCCTAAATTAGGAAGATTAGGAAGAGTTTTAGGAACTAAAGGTTTAATGCCTAACCCTAAGTCAGGAACAGTTACACCAGATATCGCAACGGCAGTATCTGAGTTCAAGAAAGGAAAACTTGCATTTAGAGTAGACAAGTTAGGATCAATCCATGCGCCAATTGGTAAAGCAGATTTCTCTGAAGAAGCTTTATTAGAGAACTTTACAGCGTTCATAAATGAGATTGTAAGATTAAAGCCATCTGCATCTAAAGGTCAATACTTAAGAACTGTTGCAGTTTCTTTAACAATGGGACCAGGAGTTAAGATGGATCCAGTTTTAGTTGCAAAAAATGCTTAATTAAAATTTGCAAAAATTTAAATTATGTGTTATAATTATAAAGTTGTAAAATTATAACTTAAAAAGTTGGATAAATAATTAAATATAGATCCAAACCAAAGACCGTAGGTGACGTAAGTCTTAAATATCCTACCGAGGTTGGAAGAAGGTATTCACTAACCTCATAGTTAGATTTTGAACCTCCGTTCCTACCTTGGAGCGGAGGTAATTTTAGAGTAAAAGAGGAGGTGAATCAATAATGGCAACTCAATTAAAAAAGGAACTTGTAGCTGAATTAGTTGAAAAAATTTCTAAAGCTCAATCAATCGTTTTAGTTGACTATCAAGGTCTTAAAGTTAATCAAGAGACTGAGTTAAGAAAACAAATGAGAGAAAACGGAGCTGAGTACTTAGTTGCTAAGAACAGACTGTTCAAAATAGCACTAGCTGAGGCTGGTATCGCTGATAAATTCGATGATTTACTAGAGGGGACTACTGCATTTGCATTCGGATATGCTGATCCAGTAACTCCAGCAAAGGTAGTTTACGATGTAGAAGCGGCTCAAGCAAAAGCAAACGCAAAAGCTAAGAAAACTATATTCACTATAAAAGGTGGAGTATTAACTGGTAAGAGAGTTGAAGCTGCAGAGGTAGTAGCACTAGCTAAATTACCTTCTAGAGAGCAACTTCTTTCTATGGTTCTTAACGGAATGCTTGGACCAGTTAGAAAACTTGCTTATGCAACTGTGGCAATCGCTGAGAAGAAAGAAGCAGCTGCTGAGTAATCACTTGTTGATTTTAGAGTATTATTGATTTAATAAAAAAAGAAGAAAAATTAGGAAAATTTAAGGAGGATTTATAATGGCATTCAATAAAGAGCAATTCATAGCTGATTTAGAAGCTATGTCAGTATTAGAGTTAAGAGAATTAGTAACAGCTTTAGAGGAGCACTTCGGTGTTACTGCTGCTGCACCAGTAGCTGTAGCTGCTGCTGAGGGACCAGCTGCAGAGGAGAAAACAGAATTTGATGTAGTTTTAACTGCAGCAGGAGCTAATAAAATAGCTGTAATCAAAGAAGTAAGAGCAATTACTGGATTAGGATTAAAAGAAGCTAAAGAGTTAGTAGATAACGGTGGAACATTAAAAGAGGGAGCTTCTAAAGAAGAGGCTGAAGCTATAAAAGCTAAATTAACTGAAGCTGGAGCTACAGTAGAGGTTAAGTAATAGCCCTTACAAAGTTGCCTTAAGCAACTAGTTATACTTAAATAAAAAAAATAGGCACTCTAATGGGGTGCCTTTTTACTCATTATAATGAAAATTATTAAAAATCTATTAAAAGTAAGTTAATACTTAATCTTTTGAAAATAAAAGGGCTTTTATTTTCCAAAGATTAGGTATTGATCACTATATGAAATAGTAAGGAGTGTGAATTGATGGGGAAACTCGTTGAAAGATTGAATTTTGGAAGAATCGAAGAAAGAGGTACTATGCCTCATTTTTTAGAATTCCAACTGGATTCCTATGAAGATTTTCTACAAGCTAAGGAGGCTCCACTTAACAGAAAAGATAAGGGGCTAGAATCTGCTTTTAGAGAAATATTCCCTGTTGAATCTTCAAATGGAGATATAAAATTAGAGTATGTTTCTTATGAGTTACATGAAGCGGAAGCTCCATTGAATGATGAGCTTGAATGTAAGAAAAGAGGGAAAACTTATTCTGCGTCTTTAAAAGTAAGATTAAGACTTACTAACAAAAAGAGTGGAAACGAAATCCAAGAAACACTTGTTTATTTTGGAGAAGTTCCTTTAATGACTGAAAGAGGGACATTTATAATAAATGGTGCTGAAAGAGTTGTTGTATCACAGTTACATAGATCTCCAGGAGTATCATTTAACAAAGAGGTTAATATTCAAACAGGAAAAGACTTGTTCTCTGGAAAAATTATTCCGTATAAAGGGACTTGGCTAGAGTTTGAAACTGATAAAAATGATTTCTTAAGCGTTAAAATTGACAGAAAGAAAAAAGTTTTAGCAACTGTATTTTTAAAAGCTGTTGATTTCTTTGATACAAATGAAGAGATAATGGATGAATTTTTAGAAGAAAAAGAAATTAACTTATCAGAATATTATGCAAGATATTCAAATAAAGAAGAGTTAATAAGTGTATTAAAAACTAAAATCGAAGGAAGCTTTATTAAAGAAGATGTGTTTAATGAGGAGACTGGAGAAATTTTACTTGAGACTAAGCAATTGATTACAGAAGCTGTAATATTTGATTTAGTTGATTTAAAAATAGAAAATATTTTAGTTTGGGAAGTTAAACCAGAGGATAAAGTATTTGCTAATACGATTGTAAATGATACTGGTGATACAAAAGAAGAAGCTGTAACAGAGGTATTTAAGAAATTAAGACCAGGAGATTTAGTAACAATAGATTCAGCTAGATCTTTAATAAAACAAATGTTCTTTAATCCACAGAGATATGATTTAGAACCTGTTGGAAGATATAAAATGAATAAAAGATTAAAATTAGATCTTCCAGAAGATGAGATCCTATTAACAAAAGAGGACGTAATCGCAACTGTAAAGTACGTTATTAATTTAAATAATGGAAAAGGACATACAGATGATATAGATAATCTTTCTAATAGAAGAGTTAGAGGGGTTGGAGAGTTGCTGTTAATGCAAATTAAAGCAGGACTTTCTAAAATGGGTAAAATGGTAAAAGAGAAAATGACAATACAAGATGTAGAGACATTAACTCCACAATCATTACTAAATACTAGACCTTTAAATGCTTTAGTATTAGATTTCTTTGGATCAGGACAATTATCACAATTCATGGACCAATCAAATCCTCTTGCTGAATTAACTCACAAAAGAAGAATATCAGCATTAGGACCTGGAGGACTTTCAAGAGAAAGAGCAGGATTCGAAGTTAGAGACGTTCATGACTCTCACTATGGAAGAATTTGTCCAATAGAAACTCCAGAAGGACCAAACATTGGACTTATTGGATCTTTAGCTATATATGCTAAAGTAAATTCATATGGATTTATAGAAACTCCATACGTTAAGGTGGAAAATGGAATAGCTAATTTTGATGATATTCATTATTTAGCAGCAGATGAAGAAGAAGGATTATTCATAGCCCAAGCGGATACAAAGATTGGTGAAAATGGAGAGCTTTTAGGAGATGTTGTATGTAGATATGGACATGAAATAGTTAATATTTCAGGAGAAAAAGTTCATTATTTAGATGTATCACCTAAACAAGTTGTATCAGTTTCAGCAGGATTAATTCCATTCCTTGAGCATGATGACGCCAATAGAGCACTTATGGGATCAAACATGCAAAGACAGGCTGTTCCGTTATTAAGAACAGAAGCTCCATTTATAGGAACAGGACTTGAAAGAAAAGTTGCTGTTGATTCAGGAGCTGTAATTTCAGCTAAAGCAAAAGGTAAAGTTACTTATGTAGATGCAAAAGAAATTATAATTGAAGATGCAGAAGGAAAAGTTTACAGACATAGATTATTAAACTTTGAAAGATCAAACCAAGCAATGTGTTTACATCAAACACCATTAGTTGACTTAGGACAAGAGGTAGAATTAGGACAAGTAATTGCTGATGGACCTGCAACAAAAGGTGGAGACTTAGCTTTAGGAAGAAATATTCTAATGGCATTCATGCCTTGGGAAGGATATAACTACGAGGATGCTATTCTTATATCAGATAGATTAAGAAAAGATGACGTATTTACATCTATCCATATAGAAGAATATGAAATAGAAGCAAGAAATACTAAGTTAGGTGATGAAGAGATTACAAGAGAAATACCAAATGTATCTGAAGAAGCTTTAAAGAATTTAGATTCTAGAGGTATAATTGTAGTTGGATCAGAGGTTGGACCAGGAGATATATTAGTTGGAAAAACAGCACCAAAAGGTGAATCTGAGCCGCCAGCAGAAGAAAAGTTATTAAGAGCTATCTTCGGAGAAAAAGCTAGAGATGTAAGAGATACATCTTTAAAAATGCCTCATGGATCTAAAGGAACAGTTGTTGAAGTTCTTGAATTATCAAGAGAGAATGGAGATGAATTAAAAGCTGGAGTAAATAGATCAATAAGAGTATTTATAGCTGAAAAAAGAAAAATAACTGTTGGAGATAAAATGTCAGGAAGACACGGTAATAAAGGTGTTGTTTCTAGAGTATTACCAGCAGAAGATATGCCATTCTTAGCAGATGGTACACACTTAGACGTTGTAATCAATCCACTTGGAGTTCCTTCACGTATGAACATCGGACAGGTTCTAGAGGTTCACTTAGGAATGGCAATGGGTAAATTAAATGGTGGAACATATTTATCAACTCCAGTATTTGATGGTGCAACAGAAGAGCAAGTAAAAGATTATTTAGAGAAAGCTGGATATCCAAGAAAAGGTAAGGTTACTTTATTTGATGGAAGAACTGGAGATAAATTTGATAATCCAGTAACAGTTGGAAGAATGTATATGTTAAAACTTCACCATCTTGTTGAAGATAAGATGCATGCAAGAGCAATTGGACCATACTCATTAGTAACACAACAACCTCTTGGAGGAAAAGCACAATTCGGAGGACAAAGACTTGGAGAGATGGAGGTTTGGGCTTTAGAAGCATACGGAGCATCAAATATACTTCAAGAAATGTTAACGGTTAAGTCTGACGATGTAACAGGTAGAACAAAAACTTATGAAGCAATTGTAAAAGGTGAAGAGATGCCAGAGGCAGACTTACCAGAGTCATTTAAGGTTCTATTAAAAGAGTTCCAAGCTTTAGCGCTAGATGTAGAACTTTTTGATTTTGACAATGAGTTAATTAATGTTAACGAAGAGTTAGGAAAAGACGAAACAATCGTTGAGTTTTCTTTATCTGACCAAATAAACTAATTTTAAGTAAAATTGAATATGATGATAGATGAAAGCTTTATCTCATTTAAGGAGGCTTTGTATTTAATATGGGAATTAAAAGTTTTGAGAAGATTAGAATTAAACTAGCTTCTCCAGAGAAGATAGAAGAATGGTCGTACGGAGAAGTTACGAAACCAGAAACAATAAACTATAGAACATTAAATCCAGAGATGGATGGATTGTTCTGTGAAAGAATATTTGGACCGTCAAAAGATTGGGAATGTTCTTGTGGAAAATATAAAAGAATGAGATACAAAGGACTAGTTTGTGAGAAGTGTGGAGTTGAAGTAACTAAGTCTAAAGTAAGAAGAGAGAGAATGGGGCATATTGCATTAGCTGCCCCAGTAGCTCATATTTGGTATTCTAAAGGAACACCGAATAAAATGTCACTTATTTTAGGTATTTCTCCAAAAGAGTTAGAATCAGTTCTATACTTTGCTAGATATATAGTAACAGCTAGTGAAGAGCCAACTTTAAAAATTGGTAAAATTATAACTGAAAAAGAGTACAAGTTATATAAGCAAATGTACGGAAAACAATTTGAAGCAAAGATGGGAGCAGAAGCTATTTTAAAACTATTAGAAATGATAGATTTAGAAGAGTTAAGAGTAGAGTTAGAAAAAGAACTTGAAGATGTAAATTCCGCTCAAAAGAGAAAGAAGTTAGTAAAAAGATTAAAAATAACTAGAGATTTTATAGCATCAGGAAATTTACCACAATGGATGATATTAAAAAATGTTCCTGTTATTCCAGCTGATTTAAGACCAATGGTTCAATTAGATGGTGGAAGATTTGCTACTTCAGATTTAAATGATTTATATAGAAGAGTTATTAATAGAAATAATAGATTAAAGAGACTTTTAGAAATAAAAGCTCCAGAAATCGTTGTTAAAAATGAGAAAAGAATGCTACAAGAAGCAGTTGATGCTCTGATTGATAATGGAAGAAGAGGAAAACCAGTTGTTGCTCAAAATAACAGAGAGTTAAAATCACTTTCTGATATGTTAAAAGGAAAGCAAGGTAGATTTAGACAAAACCTTCTTGGAAAAAGAGTAGATTACTCTGCAAGATCGGTTATCGTTGTAGGACCTTCTTTAAAAATGCACCAGTGTGGAATTCCTAAAAAGATGGCTCTTGAGCTATACAAACCTTTCATAATGAGAGAGTTAGTAAAAAGAGAGTTAGCTTCTAATATAAAAACAGCAAAAAAATTAGTTGAAGATGCTGATGATAAAGTTTGGGATGTAATTGAGGATGTTATTCAAGATCACCCTGTTTTATTAAACAGAGCTCCAACACTACATAGACTATCAATACAAGCTTTTGAACCAGTATTAATAGAAGGAAAGGCAATAAGATTACATCCGTTAGTATGTTCAGCATTTAATGCGGACTTCGATGGAGACCAAATGGCCGTTCACTTAATGTTATCACCAGAAGCTATAATGGAAGCAAAACTTCTTATGTTAGCACCTAATAATATTATATCTCCATCAAATGGAGAACCAATAGCTGTACCATCTCAGGATATGGTTATGGGATGTTTCTACATGACAAAGGATAGACCAGGTGCAAGAGGAGAAGGAAAATCTTTCTCTAACAAAGAACAAGTTCTAACAGCTTACGATAGAGATATTATAGATACTCATGCTATTGTAAATGTTAGAATCAATGGTGAAATGGTAAAAACAACTGCAGGAAGAATTATGTTTAATGAGATGTTACCAGAAGTAAATAAGCAATATGATGTAACGTTTGGAAAATCTCAACTTAAAAAGCTTATTGGTAAATTATATGAAATGCATGGATTTACAAAAACTGCAGAATTGATAAATGATATAAAAAACTTTGGATATCATTATGCAACATTTGCTGGAGTTTCAGTAGGAATTGAAGATTTAGAAATTCCAGAAAGTAAGAAATCTATTTTAGAAGAAGCTGACCAAAAGGTTGCAGAAATCGAAGCTGATTACAAATCTGGAAAAATCATAAACGAAGAGAGATATAGAAAAACAGTAGCTCTTTGGTCTGAAACAACAGCTAAAGTAACAGATGCAATGATGAGTGGACTAGATCAGTTTAACCCAGTTTACATGATGGCGAACTCTGGAGCCAGAGGATCTATTGCACAGATGAGACAGCTTGCGGCAATGAGAGGAAACATGGCCGATACACAAGGTAGAATCATTGAGGTGCCAATTAAAGCCAACTTCAGAGAAGGACTAACAGTATTAGAATTCTTCATGTCATCACATGGAGCTAGAAAAGGACTGGCAGATACAGCTTTAAGAACTGCCGATTCAGGATATTTAACAAGAAGACTTGTTGATATTTCTCATGAGGTTATTGTAAATTCAGTTGATTGTGGAACTCACGAAGGAATTGAAGTAGCAGAACTAGTTTCAGATGGACAAGTTATTGAGAAATTATCAGAAAGATTAATTGGAAGAGTTCCTGCTGAAGATGTAATCTTTGAAGGTGAAGTAATCGCTAGAAGAAATGAGATGTTTACAAAAGAACAAATCGCTAGAATTACAGAATTAGAAATAAAGAAGATAAAAATTAGATCTCCATTAACATGTGACCTTGAAAAAGGAGTTTGTCAAAAATGTTATGGAATGGATTTAGCTAACCATAAAGAAATCTTACTAGGAGAAGCGGTTGGAGTTATAGCAGCTCAATCAATTGGAGAACCTGGTACGCAGCTAACAATGAGAACATTCCATACAGGAGGAGTTGCCACAGCTACTGCTGCTGCAACAAGTATCAAAGCTGAAAATACTGGAAAGGTTATATTTAAAGATATAAAACTTCTAGAAAATCAAGAAACACAAGAGAAAATTGTTGTTTCACAATCGGCTAAGATTTTAATAGGAAATTATGACTATGAAATTGCTTCAGGATCTATCTTAAAAGTTGAAGAAGGTCAAGAAGTAAAACCAGGAGATATCCTAGTTACATTTGATCCATACCATATTCCTATTATTGCAAATCAAGATGGAAGAATTGAATATAGAGAGTTATATGTAAAAGAGAACTTTGATGAGAAATATAATGTTACAGAGTACATGGCTATAAAAACTGTAGAATCTGGAGATTCAAACCCAAGAGTAGTTATATTTGATGAAGATGGAACTGCAAAAGAAAGCTATTCAATTCCATTTGGAGCATATTTAATGGTAAGAGAAGGAGAATCTGTAAGAACAGGACAGATTATAGCAAAAATCATTAAAGAGGGAGAAGGTACAAAGGATATCACTGGAGGTCTTCCAAGAATTCAAGAGTTATTCGAAGCTAGAAACCCTAAAGGAAAAGCTATTTTATCAGAAATAGATGGAAAAGTTGAAGTTACTGGAAGAAAGAAGAAAGGTATGAGAGTAATTATTATCAGATCTACTTCTGATACAGAAAACTTTAGAGAGTATTTAGCTCCGGTTGGAGAACATTTAGTTGTAACAGACGGAATGTTAATAAAAGCAGGAGATAAAATTACAGATGGAGCTATATCACCATTTGACGTTCTAAACATCAAAGGATTAGTTGCAGCAGAGCAGTTTATACTAGAGTCTGTGCAACAAGTATATAGAGACCAAGGAGTTACTGTAAATGATAAGCATATAGAGATTATCGTTAAGCAGATGTTTAAGAAAGTAAGAATAGTAGATTCAGGAGCTTCATTATTCTTAGAAGATGAGGTTGTAGAAAAGAGAGTTGTTGAGTTAGAAAACAATAAATTAAGAGCTGAAGGAAAAGCAGAAATCAAATATGAGCCTGTAATTCAAGGTATTACAAAAGCAGCTGTTAATACAGGAAGTTTCATTTCAGCAGCATCATTCCAAGAAACTACAAAAGTTCTTTCAAATGCAGCAATAGAAGGTAAAGAAGACTACTTAGAGGGACTAAAAGAAAACGTAATTATAGGTAAGAAAATTCCAGCAGGTACTGGATATAAGGCTTATAAAAACATAGTTCCAGTTGAGATAGAGGACTAATAAAATAGGCGACTTTGTCGCCTATTTTAGCATTTTATTTATGAGAGGTTGATGTTATGAGAAGTATGACAGGGTATTCAAAAGAATATTTTGAAAATGAGAAGTATGCAATATCTTTAGAGATAAAAAGCGTTAATAATAAAAACTTAAATTTAAAAATAAAATCACCTCATATGCTAAATTTTTTGGAAAATAAAATCAGAACAGAGGTTGCTTCTAAAGTTACAAGAGGAAGTATAGATTTAAAAATTGAATTTCAAGACAAAAGAGAAGTTGATAATCTATTTGAATATGATAAAAATATGACAGCTTCTTATTTGAAAGTTTTAAATGCTATAGAAAATGAATATGATGAAAAGTTTAGCAATAAACTTGATTTACTAGTTAAGAATTTAAATGTCATTAGAAGAAATGATTTAGAAATAGATGAAAATGAGTATGAAAATATTGTAATAGAAAAGCTTCATTTACTATTAGATTCTTTCATTGAAATGAAAGAAGCAGAAGGTATTAGAATGAAAAATTATTTTTTACAATGTATTGATACAATTGAGAAAAATGTCCAGGAAATAAAAAAATTAAAAGAAAATATAGTTTTAAATTATAAAGAAAAATTATTGGAAAGACTTTCCAAAATAACAGACTTAGAATTTAATGACGAATCTTTATTAAGAGAAGTTCTTTTATTTACTGATAAATCTGATATTTCAGAAGAAGTTTCTAGATTAGAAAGTCATCTTTTTCAATTAAAAATAGAATTAGATTCAACAAATACAGGTGTAGGAAAAAAAATTGATTTTATTCTTCAAGAGATTTTTAGAGAGTTAAATACCTCAGGAGTAAAATGTAATTTATATGATATTTCAAAATTAATTGTAGAATGTAAAAATGAAATAGAAAAAATTAGAGAACAAGCTCTAAATATAGAATAAAGGAGAATGCAAATGAAAAAGGGAGAACTATTTATTGTATCTGGACCGAGTGGTGCAGGAAAATCGACAATATGTAGAATAGTTAGAAAACAGCTAGGTATTAATTTAGCAACTTCAGCTACAACTCGTGCTCCAAGAGAGGGAGAGTTACATGGGAGAGATTACTATTTCTTATCAGTAGATGAGTTTAAAACTAAAATAGAAAATAACGAATTTTTAGAATATGCAACTGTTCATACTAACTACTATGGAACTTTAAAATCTGAAGTGGAATCAAGATTAACAGCTGGTGAAAATGTCATTCTTGAAATAGATGTTCAAGGTGGACTTCAGGTAAAAGCAGTTTATCCAGATGCTCACTTAATATTCTTCAAAACTCCAACAATGGAAGATTTAGAGAGAAGACTAAGAGGAAGAAAAACTGATAGTGAAGAAACTATTCAACTTAGATTAAAAAATTCTATAAAAGAGTTAGAGTACGAAAAAGATTATGATATAACTATTATTAACTATACAGTTGAAAAATCATGTGACGAATTAGTAAAAATTATAAAGTCTAAAAACTAGGAGGATCTTATGAAAAAGGTAATTACTTATGACGAATTATTAGAAAAAATACCTAATAAATATACGTTAACAATAACAGCTGGTAAAAGAGCTAGAGAAATTGGTAAAGGGGCACCAGTACTTACAAAAGTTTCTAAGAAAGATACAGTTGTAAAGAAAACTTTTAGAGAAATTATAGATGGAAAAATCACTTTTGGTGAAAGTGCGGAGGATTTAATAAATGAGTAAGAGTAGAAATATATTTCTACTCTTTTTACTTTTTTTGTTGTTAGTAGGATGTGACAAAAAAATTAAAAGAGTAGATGAAGAAAGATTTGCTTTTGGAACTTTTTTTAAAATTTCTGTATTTTCTGACAATGAAAAAAGGACTAAAGAAGATATAGAGAAAGCTTTTCAAGAGATAGAAAGAATTGATTCGAAATACAATAGTAAAGTGAAGGGAAGCTTAGTAGATAACTTAAATAACCTAAAACAAGAAAACTTTGATGATGAAGGGTTATACTTACTATCTGAAGTAAATAAAGCTTACAAATTATCTAATGGAAAATATGATATAACTATGGAACCTTTGATGACTGCTTGGGGATTTTCAGAGGATGTTCCTCCAAGAGAAACTTTACCAACTAATTTAGAACTTGAAGCAGCAGCAGAAAAAGTAGACTTTTCTCAAATAAAAGTAGATGGAAATATAGTCACTATAAAGAAAGATGACGTGAAAATAGATACAGGATCATTTTTAAAGGGTTATGCAGTACAAAAAGCAGGTCAAGAGTTAAGAAAAGCTGGAGTGAAAAGTGGATTTATATCGGCTATATCTAGTATAGAGGCTATTGGGTCAAAAGGGGATGGAACTCCTTGGAAAATTGGTATACAAAATCCAAATAATCCTTCAGAAATTTTAGGTATTGTAGAACTTAATAACCAAAGTATGGGAGTTTCAGGAGACTATCAAACATATGTAGAAATAAATGGAAAAAGATACCACCATATTATAGATAAAGAAACAAAATTTCCTGTCCAAGATAAGAAAATGGTTGTTGTTGTGAATAAAAATTCTTTAGAAGCAGATTTATATTCAACTACATTTTTTTTAATGCCAATAGAAAAAGTTCTAGAAAAGGCCAATGAGACGCCAGATTTAGATGTATTGATTGTTGATAAAAATGATGAAATCTATATTTCTAAAAATTTAAAATTCAATAAAAAATAACAAAAAATAAAGAAAAAAAGAACTTTGTTTTTTCTTGAAATATCATAGACTTTCTCGTATACTTTAATCATTACTAAACATACTGGGAGGTTTTAAAAGTGGAACAAATGATCTATTTAGGAATTTTCGGTGGTATTATAGCACTATTCGCAGCATCTTTTTACTCCAAGAAAGTTCAAAGTTATGAGATTAATATTCCGAGAGTAGCTGAAATAACAGATGCAATTAGAGAAGGAGCAATGGCATTTCTTTCGGCGGAATATAAAATTTTGATTTGGTTTGTTGCGGCAGTAGCAATTTTATTAGGAGTATTTTTATCTCCAATGGTGGCATTAACTTTTGTAATAGGGGCATTAACATCAGCTTTAGCAGGTAACATTGGTATGAGGATAGCAACAAAAGCTAATGGAAGAACATCGATTGCAGCAAAAGAGGGAGGCTTATCAAAAGCTTTAGATGTGGCTTTTGCTGGTGGAGCGGTAATGGGTCTTTCAGTAGTAGGATTAGGAATGTTAGGTTTAACGATATTAATATTAATTTTTAATTGGGATGTAAGTATAATAACAGGATTTGGTATGGGAGCTTCTTCCATAGCTTTATTTGCTAGAGTAGGAGGAGGAATATATACTAAAGCGGCTGACGTAGGAGCAGATTTAGTTGGAAAAGTTGAAGCAGGAATTCCAGAAGATGATCCAAGAAATCCGGCAACAATAGCAGATAATGTAGGAGACAATGTAGGGGATGTTGCTGGTATGGGAGCAGACTTATTTGAATCTTATGTAGGATCTATAATAGCTACTTTAGCAATTGGTGCAGCTATGGAAACAAAAGAGTACTTATTAGCACCTGTAATGATATCTGCATTTGGAATAATAGCGTCAATTTTAGCAACATTGACAGTAAAAACAGAAAATCCAGATGAAGTTTATCATAAACTGGAAAATGGAACTAGAATAGCTGGAGTTTTATCGATTATTGCTTCGTTTGGAGTAATAAAATACCTTGGGCTGCCTATGGGTGTGTTTTGGGCAATTGTAGCAGGATTAATAGCAGGATTAGTTATAGCTTATTTTACAGGATTATATACTGATACAGGTAAAAAAGCAGTTAATAGAATTTCAGATGCAGCTAAAACAGGTCCTGCTACTACAATTATAGAGGGATTAGCAGTAGGAATGGAGTCAACAGTAGCTCCTATGGTAATTATATCTATAGCAATAATTGTTGCATATAAATTTGCAGGATTATATGGAATATCAATAGCAGCAGTAGGAATGCTATCTACAACAGGAATGGTAGTAGCGGTAGATGCCTATGGACCTGTTGCTGATAATGCTGGTGGAATAGCAGAAATGGCTGAATTACCACATGAAGTTAGAGAATGTACAGACAAATTGGATGCAGTAGGAAATTCAACAGCAGCAGTAGGAAAAGGATTTGCTATAGGGTCAGCAGCTTTAACAGCATTATCATTGTTTGCTGCCTACAAAGAATCGATTCAAAAATTATCAGGTAAAGAGTTTGTTTTAGATATAATAAATCCAGATGTAATAGTTGGAATATTTATAGGTGGAATGTTAACATTCTTATTCTCAGCTTTAACAATGACTGCAGTAGGAAAAGCCGCTATGGAGATGGTTGAAGAGGTAAGAAGACAATTTAGAGAAATTCCGGGAATTATGGAGAAAAAAACAAAACCAGACTATAAAAGATGTGTTGAAATTTCTACACATTCATCATTAAGAGAGATGTTATTACCTGGAGTATTAGCAGTTTTAGCACCTGTAGTCATAGGATTATGGTCACCAGAAGCACTGGGAGGATTGTTAGCTGGAGCTTTAGTTACAGGGATACTAATGGCTATTATGATGGCTAATGCAGGAGGAGCATGGGATAATGCTAAAAAACAGATAGAAGCAGGATATAAAGGTGATGGAAAAGGATCGGAAAGACATAAGGCAGCAGTTGTAGGAGATACTGTTGGAGATCCATTTAAAGATACATCAGGACCATCTTTAAATATTCTAATAAAGTTAATGAGTATAGTTTCTTTGGTTTTAGTTCCACTTTTTGTTTAGAAAAAATTAAGTCCTAGTTAAACTAGGACTTTTTTATTTAAAATAAAAGGAAAAAGTATAAAAAATAAGAAGAACAAGAAGAGATATTTTGTAAAAGTAATAAAAAATGAAGACTCTTATAAAAAAGTGGGAATAATAGAGGCAAAAAAAGGTAAAAAATAGATATTTAAGTTTCTTGACTTTAGCTAGTATATTAGATAGAATTTGAATACAAAATGCAGGGATGTAAAAAATTAAAATATAGATTAAAAACTCATTATAGGAGGGAACTATGAAAAAAACGAAAATAGTATGTACAATAGGGCCAAAAACAGAATCGGTTGAGGTATTATCACAGTTATTAGAAGCTGGAATGAACGTTATGAGAATGAACTTCTCTCATGGAAGTCACGAGGAGCACGGACAAAGAATAGTTAATTTAAAGCAAGCTATAGCAAATACAGGAATAAATGGAGCTGTTTTATTAGATACTAAAGGTCCAGAAATAAGAACAATCAAATTAGTAGGAGGAAACGATGTTTCTTTAGTAGCTGGACAAAAGTTCACTATAACTACTGATGAGACAGTAATTGGAGATTCTACAAAAGTTGCTGTAACATATAAAGGATTAACAGATGACTTAAAAGCTGGAAACATAGTTTTAATTGATGATGGATTAATTGAAATGGAAGTTGAAGAAGTTGTTGGAAACGAAGTAAGATGTATTGTAAAAAATAACGGAGACTTAGGAGAAAACAAAGGAGTAAATTTACCAAATGTTTCAGTTCAATTACCAGCTTTATCACCAAAAGATATTGGAGATTTAAAATTTGGATGTGAGCAAAACGTAGATTTCGTAGCTGCATCATTTATTAGAAAAGCTGATGATGTAAGAGCTGTTAGAGAAGTATTAGATGCCAACGGTGGAGAAAAAATAAAAATAATTTCTAAAATAGAAAATCAAGAAGGATTAGATAATTTTGATGAGATTTTAGAGTTATCTGATGGTATAATGGTAGCTAGAGGAGATTTAGGAGTAGAGATTCCTGTAGAAGAGGTTCCGTTTGCACAAAAGATGATGGTAGAAAAATGTAACTTAGCAGGAAAAGTTGTAATAACAGCTACGCAGATGCTAGATTCAATGATAAAAAATCCAAGACCAACTAGAGCGGAAGCAACAGACGTAACTAACGCAATATTAGATGGGACAGATGCAATAATGCTATCTGGTGAAACAGCAAAAGGAAAATACCCAATTGAGGCTGTAACAGTAATGAGAAAAATAGCTGAAAAAACAGATCCTTTAGTAGCTTTCCAAATAGAAAATGAAGAGGGAGTAACTATAACTGAAGCTATGGCTAGAGGTACAGTAGATGTAGCAGAGGCTTTAGGAGCTAAATTAATCGTATCAGGAACTGCATCAGGAAGATCGGCAACAGCTTTAAGAAGATATTTCCCAGAAGCATTTATATTAGCAATAACAAACAATGAGAAAACATACAATCAAATGATTTTAACAAGAGGAGTAATCCCTTGTTTAGATACAACAGCTAAGAATTTAGAAGAGTTCTACATTTTAGCAGAAGCAAAAGCTTTAGCATTAGGACTTGTAAAATCAGGAGATATAATAGTTGCATCATGTGGAGAAGAAGTATTCAAAGCAGGAACAAGTAACTCAATGAAAGTTATTAAAGTAAAATAAACATTACATAAATTTTGAGACTTAATTTTAAAGTATAAACTTTTATAAAATTCTAAGGAGGATTTAAAGAAATGACTAGAATAGTTGAAGTTAAAGGAAGAGAAATTCTTGATTCAAGAGGAAACCCAACAGTTGAGGTTGACGTAATATTAGAATGTGGAGCTATGGGAAGAGCAGCAGTTCCATCTGGAGCATCTACAGGAGCTTACGAAGCAGTAGAATTAAGAGACGAAGATAAATCTAGATACTTAGGAAAAGGTGTTTTAAAGGCAGTAAACTATGTAAACACTGAAATTAAAGAATTAGTAATCGGAATGGACGCAACTAACCAAGTAGCTATCGATAAAGCTATGATCGAGTTAGATGGAACTCCAAACAAAGATAGATTAGGAGCAAACGCTATATTAGGTGTTTCTCTAGCGGTAGCTAAAGCAGCAGCAGAGGCTTTAGGACAACCTTTATACAAATACTTAGGAGGAGTTAACGCTAAAGAGTTACCTTTACCTATGATGAATATATTAAACGGAGGAAGTCATGCTGATTCTGCAGTAGACGTTCAAGAGTTTATGGTTCAACCAGTTGGAGCTAAGACATTTGCTGAGGCAATGAGAATGGGATGTGAAATATTCCACCACTTAGGAAAAATTTTAAAAGCTAACGGAGATTCAACAAACGTTGGAAACGAGGGTGGATATGCACCAGCTAAAATCAATGGAACAGAAGGAGCTTTAGACATTATATGTCAAGCAGTTAAAGCAGCAGGATATGAGTTAGGAACTGATATTACATTTGCTTTAGACGCAGCAGCAACTGAGTTCTGTGTTGAAAAAGAAGACGGATCATTTGAGTACCACTTCAAAAGAGAAGGTGGAGTAGTAAGAACTACTGAAGAAATGATCGAGTGGTACGCTGGATTATGTGAAAAGTATCCAATTAAATCTATCGAAGATGGATTAGGAGAAAATGACTGGGCTGGATTCCAAATGTTAACTGCAAAAGTTGGAAAGAAAGTTCAAATTGTTGGAGACGACTTATTCGTAACTAACACTGAGAGATTAGCAAGAGGAATCGAAATGAAAGCTGCTAACTCAATCTTAATTAAATTAAACCAAATAGGAACTTTAACTGAGACTTTAGATGCAATTGAAATGGCTAAGAGAGCTAACATGACTGCTGTAATTTCTCACAGATCTGGAGAAACTGAGGATGCTACAATAGCTGATATCGCTGTTGCAACAAACGCAGGACAAATTAAAACTGGATCAACTTCAAGAACTGATAGAATGGCTAAATACAACCAATTATTAAGAATTGAAGAGGAATTAGGATCAGTTGCTCAATATAACGGAATTGAAGTATTCTACAATACAACAAAGTAATTAATTAATATTACACAAAGAGAGACTAGAGAGTCTCTCTTTTTTATTAACCCTTTAAAAATAGGGCCCTTTATGTTACAATAGAAATAAAATTAAAATATGGAGGAAATAAAAATGTCAAATGTTTTTGAAGTTTTAAAAGATCGTGGATACATAAAACAAATGACTCACGAAGAGGAGATAAAAGAGTTACTAGCAAAGGAAAAAGTAACATTTTATATAGGATTTGATCCAACAGCAGATAGTTTACATGTAGGACACTTTATAGCTATGATGTTTATGTCACATATGCAACAACATGGACATAGACCAATAGCTCTAATCGGTGGAGGAACTGCTCAAATAGGAGATCCAAGTGGAAGAACTGATATGAGACAGATGATGACGGATGAAATTATTGCTCACAATGTGGCATCTATAAAAAAGCAAATGGAGAAATTTATTGATTTCTCTGATGATAAAGCTTTATTAGTAAATAATGCTGATTGGTTAAGAGGATTAAACTATATTGATTTCATAAGAGATATTGGATCTCAATTCTCTGTAAATAGAATGTTATCTGCAGAATGTTTTAAATCTAGAATGGAGAACGGAGGATTATCATTTTTAGAATTTAACTATATGTTAATGCAAGGATATGACTTCTTAGTTTTAAATAGAAAATTTGGATGTACTATGCAATTAGGTGGAGATGATCAGTGGTCTAACATGATCGCAGGAGTAGATTTGATTAGAAAAAAAGATAGAAAACAAGGTTATGCAATGACGTGTACTTTACTAACTAATAGTGAAGGAAATAAGATGGGAAAAACAGCAAAGGGTGCTCTATGGTTAGACCCGGAAAAGACATCTCCATATGAATTTTATCAATATTGGAGAAATCTTCCAGATGCGGATGTTGCACAACCGTTAGCTTTACTAACATTCTTACCTATGGATGAAGTTAGAAGACTTTCATCGTTAGAGGGAGCTGAAATAAACGAAGCTAAAAAAGTGTTAGCTTATGAGGTAACAAAAATTGTTCATGGAGAAGAGGAAGCTGAAAAAGCAAAGCAAGCATCAGAAGCATTATTTGGTCAAGGTGGACTTGATTTAACAAATGTTCCGACATCAGAGGTAGAAGATGATGTAATAGGTAAAGGTATTGTTGACGTAATGGTGGAATTAGGTCTATTAAAAACTAAAAGTGAAGGAAGAAGACTTGTTCAACAAAATGGTTTAACTATAAATGATGTAAAAGTAACTGATTTTGCTATGGAAATAACAAAAGAATTATTTGTAGATGGTGCAATGATGATAAAACAAGGAAAGAAAAAATACAATAGGGTTGTTATAAAGTAGTGATAGTAATAAGAGAAACTACGACGGAAGACATAGAAAATATATATAATCACCTGAATTTAAACTATGTAAAAAAATATTGTAAAAGTAGTGAGGAAGAGCAAAAAAAAAATCATGAGAGATGGTATAAATTTTTAATAAGCTCACCAAATTATGCAATGTTTACTGTCGAAGACTTAAAGGGGACTTTTTTAGGAAATGTAAAATTTCAACTGGATGAGGAATTAGAAAGTGCAGAAATTTCTTTATATTTAGCTGAGTGCATAAGAGGGAGAGGATATTCTACAACAATAGTTAATGCAAGCATAGACGAATTGAGATTTAAGTATCAAAATTTAAAATATGTTGTAGCTTATATTTTAGAGGAAAACGATAGATCGATTTTATGCTTTGAAAAAGCTGGATTTCACTTTAAAGGTCAAATAGAACATGGTGGTATTGATTATTTTTTATATATGAAAGTTTTCGATTGATGGAGGAAGTTTTGAAAAAAAAGGAAAGAGCTTTAAAAGTAATTGAGATTCTAGAAAGTAAATTTGGGCATCCTAAGTGTGCTTTAAATTATAAAACTCCTTTTGAACTATTGGTAGCGGTTATATTATCAGCTCAATGCACAGATGTGAGAGTAAATATTGTAACTGAAAAGATGTATAAAATTGTGAATACTCCTCAACAATTTGCCTCTATGCCTTTAGAAGAGATAGAAGAGTTAATAAAAAGTACGGGGTTCTATAGAAATAAAGCTAAAAATATAAAATTATGCAGCCAGCAGTTGATTGAAAAATATAATGGAGAAGTTCCTGAAGAAATGAATGAATTAACTGGATTAGCAGGAGTAGGACGAAAAACTGCAAATGTAGTAAGAGGAGAAATTTGGAGATTGGCAGATGGAATAACTGTGGATACCCATGTAAAAAGATTAACAAATTTAATTGGATTGGTAAAAGAACAGGATGTAATAAAAATAGAAAAAGAATTGATGAAAATAATACCAAAAGAGTATTGGATAGACTTTTCTCATTTTTTAATTCTCCAAGGTAGAGATAAGTGTATTGCAAGAAGACCAAAATGTTTAGAATGTGAAATAAAAGCCTATTGTAAACATGGTGAAAAAATATAAAAAAGTCTATAAAAAAAGTTTTTAATTGTTGACATATATGGTAAAGAATGTTATTATCTTAGTGTAAGAATATAAATGATAACTTAAGGAGACGATAACTATGAGAGTTTATCTGGATAATAATGCTACTACAAAAATGGATCCCAAAGTATTAGAAGCTATGATGCCTTTTTTAACAGAGGAATATGGAAATGCTTTTAGTATGCATCTTTTTGGAAAAGAAACGGGAATAGCTGTTTCAGAAGCAAGAGAAAAAATTGCAACTTTATTAAAAGTTAAACCAGAAGAGATTATATTTACATCTTCAGGAACTGAATCAGATAACATTGCAGTTAGAGGAGTAGCTAAGGCATATAAAAATAGAGGAAATCATATAATAACAAGTTCAATAGAGCACCCAGCTATAAAAAATACATTTAAAGATTTAGAGCAAGATGGATATAAAGTAACGTTTATACCGGTAGATAAGAATGGTGTTATTGATATAAAGAAATTAGAAGAAGCAATTACAGCAGAAACTATTTTAATATCAGTGATGCATGCAAATAATGAGGTTGGAACTATTGAGCCTATAAAAGAAATATCAGAGATAGCTAAAAAAAATAGAATTTTACTTCATGTAGACGCAGTTCAGAGTGTTGGAAAAATACCTGTATATCCTAAAGAGTTAGGTGTAGATTTGTTGACATTTTCAGGACATAAGTTCCATGGACCTAAAGGAATAGCTGGTCTTTATATAAGACAAGGTGTGAGAGTAGCTAGAACAATAACTGGTGGAGGACAAGAGAAGAAACTGAGACCAGGAACAACAAATACACCAGCTGTAGTTGGAATGGCAAAAGCTTTAGAAATTGCTTGCAAAGATATGGATATTGAAATAAAAAGAGAACAGGAATTAAGAGATTATTTTGAAAGTGAAATTGTAAAAAGAATTCCTGAAGTAGTTGTGAATGCCAAGTCCGTAGAAAGACTTCCAGGAACTTCAAGTATAACTTTTAAATATTTAGAAGGAGAATCAATTCTGCTATCATTAAGTTATTTAGGAGTAGCTGTAAGTTCTGGATCAGCTTGCTCGTCAGATGAATTACAAGCTTCTCATGTTTTACTAGGGATGGGAATAGAGCCAGAGTTTGCTCATGGAACAATAAGATTTAGCTTAGGAAAGTATAATACAAAAGAAGAAATTGATTATACAATTGAACAAGTTGTAAAAGTTGTAGAAAAATTAAGAATGTTATCCCCTTTATGGAATGAATATAAAAAATAAAACAATTGAAAACTAAGGAGAAAATTATGCAATATTCAGAAAAAGTAATGGATCATTTTATGAATCCAAGAAATGTAGGAACAATGGAAAATCCTGATGGATACGGTAAAGTTGGAAATCCATCTTGCGGAGATATCATGGAGATATTTTTAAAGATAGAAAATGATATAATAACGGATGTTAAATTCAGAACTTTTGGATGTGCTTCAGCAATAGCAACATCATCTGTGTCAACAGAGATGGTTTTAGGTAAAAATATTCACGAGGCATTAGATATAACAAATAAAGTTGTAGCTGAAGCTTTAGGTGGATTGCCAGCAACAAAGATGCACTGTTCAGTATTGGCAGAAGAGGCGTTAAAAGAAGCTATTGAAGACTACTTGGCTAAAAAACAAAAATAATGTATAATATTTAGGAACTGCTTCAGTGTAGTTCCTAAATTTTTTATTTGGAGGAAGAAGCTATGAAAAAATTAGTTGTAATTTTCGTATTAATTGCATCAACAGTATCTTTTTCAAAGAATGTTCAAAGTAAAGTTGTGAAAGATAATATTCCAGATTACAGAGCTTATATACTAGGCGACGATAAAGGCAACATATTTTATCAGGAAAATGCAACGCACATGTATCCATTAGCTTCTGTAACTAAAGTTATGACTATATTAGTCACTTTGGATGAGATAAGAAAAGGAAATATAAGTGTGTATGATGAGGTTCCTATAGATTGGGAAATTTTAAGCGTTGGGGGAAGCTCAATTCCTATGGAAAGTGGAGAAAAAATAGTTGTTTTAGATTTATTAAAATCAGCAGCTATAAAATCAGCAAATAATGCAGCTTATGCTTTAGCTAAACATTCTGGGAAGGGGAGTATTCCTAGGTTTGTTGATATGATGAATGCAAAAGCAAAAAGTTTAGGATTAGAAAATGAATTGGAATTTCATACACCTGCAGGATTACCAGATCATATGACTAGAAAAAAATTAGATATGGGAACAGCTCACGGAATTTATAAATTATCTATGGAAGCTTTAAAATATCCAGAATACATAGCAATTGCTAGACAAAAAACAGCAGAAATAAAAAATGGTGGTTATAGATTAAAAAGTACGATTCATCTTTTAGGTAAAGAAGGAATATATGGTTTAAAAACAGGGTATCATACTAAATCTAGATTTAATATAACAGTTTTAAGCGATAAAGATAGTGCAAATATAATAACGGTGGTAATGGGTGGAAAATCTCCTAAAATAAGAGATAATAAAATTTTAACGTTAAATGAAAAGTTTCATGAGAATTATAAAAATAAAGATATTATAAAAAAAGATATACCAGTTGTGTCTATTCCAATTTCAGGTGGATATATTTCAGAAGTAAAAACATATGGGACTAAGTCATTTTCTAAAATTGTAAAAAAAGATGCAGATGTCTCAATAGTAACAGAAAGAGAGAAAAAATTAGTAGCTCCTTTAAAAGCTGGTACAATAGTGGGGAGTTACAAGGTGTTGGTTAACGGAGAGGTAGTATTTAAAGATAATTTAATCGTAAAAAAAGATGTTGAAAAAAAGAAATTTATGGACAAAATAATGGATATTTTTTAAAAAATAAAAAAAATGTTGACTTAGTTTAAAATTTATGATACTATAATTTTTGTCAGCGGGAAACACCGCCGGCAAGAATTATGGAAAAGGACATTAACAACCGAATAGAGAAAATAGTCAGAAGTTATGAAAATAACAAATGCCAGAAATGGCAAACCAATAAATGGTGTAAACGTAAGTCTTAGGACTTTAAATATATTTGAATGAAGAGTTTGATCCTGGCTCAGGATGAACGCTGACAGAATGCTTAACACATGCAAGTCGATTCGATTTACCTTCGGGTAATGAGGATGGCGGACGGGTGAGTAACGCGTAAGGAACTTGCCTCTTGGTCTGGGACAACTGTTGGAAACGACAGCTAATACCGGATATTATGAGATTCTCGCATGGGAAACTTATGAAAGCTATATGCGCCAAGAGAGAGCCTTGCGTTCCATTAGCTAGTTGGTGGGGTAACGGCCCACCAAGGCGACGATGGATAGCCGGCCTGAGAGGGTGAACGGCCACAAGGGGACTGAGACACGGCCCTTACTCCTACGGGAGGCAGCAGTGGGGAATATTGGACAATGGGCCACAAGCCTGATCCAGCAATTCTGTGTGCACGATGAAGGTCTTCGGATTGTAAAGTGCTTTCAGTTGGGAAGAAGAAAGTGACGGTACCAACAGAAGAAGCGACGGCTAAATACGTGCCAGCAGCCGCGGTAATACGTATGTCGCAAGCGTTATCCGGATTTATTGGGCGTAAAGCGCGTCTAGGCGGAAAAATAAGTCTGATGTTAAAATGCGGGGCTCAACTCCGTATTGCGTTGGAAACTGTTTTTCTAGAGTACTGGAGAGGTGGGCGGAACTACAAGTGTAGAGGTGAAATTCGTAGATATTTGTAGGAATGCCGATGGAGAAGTCAGCTCACTGGACAGATACTGACGCTGAAGCGCGAAAGCGTGGGGAGCAAACAGGATTAGATACCCTGGTAGTCCACGCCGTAAACGATGATCACTAGGTGTTGGGGGTCGAACCTCAGCGCCCAAGCTAACGCGATAAGTGATCCGCCTGGGGAGTACGCACGCAAGTGTGAAACTCAAAGGAATTGACGGGGACCCGCACAAGCGGTGGAGCATGTGGTTTAATTCGACGCAACGCGAGAAACCTTACCAGCGTTTGACATCCTAAGAAGTTTCCAGAGATGGATTCGTGCCGGCTTGCCGGAACTTAGTGACAGGTGGTGCATGGCTGTCGTCAGCTCGTGTCGTGAGATGTTGGGTTAAGTCCCGCAACGAGCGCAACCCCTATTGTATGTTGCTACCATTAAGTTGAGCACTCATGCGATACTGCCTGCGATGAGCAGGAGGAAGGTGGGGATGACGTCAAGTCATCATGCCCCTTATACGCTGGGCTACACACGTGCTACAATGGCTAGTACAGAGAGTTGCCAACCCGCGAGGGTGAGCTAATCTCTTAAAGCTGTTCTTAGTTCGGATTGTACTCTGCAACTCGAGTACATGAAGTTGGAA
This sequence comes from Cetobacterium sp. NK01, assembly GCF_024506395.1. Lineage (NCBI taxonomy): Bacteria > Fusobacteriati > Fusobacteriota > Fusobacteriia > Fusobacteriales > Fusobacteriaceae > Cetobacterium > Cetobacterium sp. NK01. The sequence goes on along the minus strand of NZ_JANIBO010000001.1, from coordinate 929,929 downwards.
TCGCTAGTAATCGCAAATCAGCATGTTGCGGTGAATACGTTCTCGGGTCTTGTACACACCGCCCGTCACACCACGAGAGTTGGTTGCACCTGAAGTAGCAGGCCTAACCGTAAGGAGGGATGTTCCTAAGGTGTGATTAGCGATTGGGGTGAAGTCGTAACAAGGTATCCGTACGGGAACGTGCGGATGGATCACCTCCTTTCTAAGGAGACTAACTTTTTCTCTATTCGATTGATAGTGTTCTTTACTATCAAACTTGGACATTGGAAACTATATAGTAGATATTGAGAAAATATTCTAAATTAACTAACAATTCATTTTTAAGTCAATCTTAAATTGAGTAGTTAGTCTGTCTAAATAATATGAATTATATTACAAGGTTAAAATATTAAGGGCACACGAAGGATGCCTAGGAAGTAAGAGCCGATGAAGGACGTGGTAAGCTGCGATAAGCTTGGTGGAGTTGCAATCGAACTGTGATGCCAAGATTTCCGAATGGAGAAATCTGCTAAGATGGAGTCTTAGCACGAAAGAGGGAACCGGGTGAACTGAAACATCTAAGTAACCCGAGGAAAAGAAAGTAAAAACGATCCCCTAAGTAGCGGCGAGCGAAGCCGGGTGAGCCCAAACCGTAGATGTGCCAAGGATGCAGCCGTTGCATCTACGGGGTAGCGGGAAGATCGTCTGAAGAACTGCAAGGTATTCGACATTATGATACGCCGAACTGGAAAGGTCTGGAAAGGCCTGCCGTAGAGAGTGAAAGCCTCGTACAGGTAAACCGTATCAAATGTATGATCTCTCCCAAGTAGCACGGAACACGAGGAATTCTGTGTGAATCTGCGAGGACCATATCTCGTAAGGCTAAATACTCTTACTTACCGATAGCGCATAGTACCGTGAGGGAAAGGTGAAAAGAACCCCGGGAGGGGAGTGAAATAGAACCTGAAATCGTGTGCTTACAAGCGGTCAGAGCCCTTTGGGGTGATGGCGTGCCTTTTGGAGAATGATCCTGCGAGTTACGTTCAGTGGCAAGGTTAAGTTTAACGGAGCCGAAGGGAAACCGAGTCTGAATAGGGCGACATAGTCGCTGGGCGTAGACGCGAAACCTGGTGATCTAAGCCTGTCCAGGGTGAAGCTGTGGTAAGACACAGTGGAGGCCCGAACTCACCGCCGTTGAAAAGTTGGGAGATGAGGTAGGTTTAGGGGTGAAAAGCCAATCGAACCAGGAGATAGCTCGTTCTCTCCGAAATGCATTTAGGTGCAGCCTTGAGTGTTCAATTATGGGGTAGAGCACTGAATGACCTAGGGGGCATACTGCTCAGCGAAGTCAATCAAACTCCGAATACCATAATTCTAGAGCTCAGGAGTGAGACTATGGGAATTAACTTCCATGGTCAAAAGGGGAACAACCCAGACCACCAGCTAAGGTCCCTAATTATAACTAAGTGGGAAAGGAGGTGGAGATTCACAAACAACCAGGAGGTTGGCTTAGAAGCAGCCATACCTTTAAAGAGTGCGTAATAGCTCACTGGTCGAGAGTCTCTGCGCCGACAATGTAACGGGGCTAAGTTATAAACCGAAGCTGTGGAGTTGCGTAAGCGACTGGTAGGAGAGCGTTCTGTAGGCCGTTGAAGGAGAATCGACAAGAGACTCTGGAGGTATCAGAAGTGAGAATGCAGGAATAAGTAGCGAGAATGGGGGCGAGAATCCCCCACGCCGGAAGACCAAGGGTTCCAGGGTAAAGTTTGTCTCCCCTGGGTAAGCCGGGTCCTAAGCCGAGGCTAGATTGCGTAGGCGAATGGAAAACAGATTAATATTTCTGTGCCACTGATATCAAGTGATGGAGGGACGCAGGAGGTTATGCACGCTGGCGAACGGAAGTGCCAGTTCAAGCATGTAGCGTGGTCTAGTAGGAAAATCCGCTAGACTAAACGTGAGGTGTGATGAGGAGTCGTAAGATGGAAGGTGCAAATACCACACTGCCGAGAAAAGCTTCTAAGCGTTATAAAGATATTAGTGCCCGTACCCCAAACCGACACAGGTGGTCAGGATGAGAAATCTAAGGCGGACAGGCTAACTCTCGTTAAGGAACTCTGCAAAATAGCCCCGTAACTTCGGGAGAAGGGGTGCCTTTATGGTGAGCGTACACGCGACGCAAAGCTATGAGAGGCCGCAGTGAAGAGTCTCAGGCGACTGTTTAACAAAAACACAGGTCTATGCTAAGCTGTAAGGCGACGTATATGGGCTGACACCTGCCCAGTGCCGGAAGGTTAAGAGGAGGAGTGAGAGCTCCGAATTGAAGCCCCGGTGAACGGCGGCCGTAACTATAACGGTCCTAAGGTAGCGAAATTCCTTGTCGGGTAAGTTCCGACCTGCACGAATGGTGTAACGATCTGAGAGCTGTCTTGACGGGAGGCCTGGTGAAATTGTATTACCGGTGAAGATACCGGTTACCTGCAGTAGGACGGAAAGACCCCATGGAGCTTTACTGTAGCTTGGTATTGGGTTTTGGCATCGTATGTATAGGATAGTTGGGAGACTAAGATGTGTGGTCGCTAGATTACGCGGAGTCACTGGTGGAATACCAACCATACTATGTCGGAATTCTAATTTGAGGTTTGTACCCTCGAAGACAGTGCTAGGTGGGCAGTTTGACTGGGGCGGTCGCCTCCGAAAGAGTAACGGAGGCGTTCAAAGGTTCTCTCAGGTTGGATGGAAATCAACCGTAGAGTGCAATGGCATAAGAGAGCTTAACTGCGAGACTGACGGGTCGAGCAGGTGCGAAAGCAGGACATAGTGATCCGGCGATTCCGAATGGAAGGGTCGTCGCTCAACGGATAAAAGCTACCCTGGGGATAACAGGCTGATTCTACCCGAGAGTCCATATCGACGGTAGAGTTTGGCACCTCGATGTCGGCTCATCGCATCCTGGGGCTGGAGAAGGTCCCAAGGGTTGGGCTGTTCGCCCATTAAAGCGGTACGTGAGCTGGGTTCAGAACGTCGTGAGACAGTTCGGTCCCTATCCACTGTAGGCGTTAGAGTATTGAGAAGATCTGTCCTTAGTACGAGAGGACCGGGATGGACAAACCTCTGATGTACCAGTTGTCACGCCAGTGGCACAGCTGGGTAGTCACGTTTGGAACAGATAACCGCTGAAAGCATCTAAGCGGGAAACTGACTTCAAGATAAGTACTCTTTAAGATACCTTCGAGACTAGGAGGTTGATAGGTTGGGGGTGTAAGAGTTGTGAGACTTTTAGCTGACCAATACTAATATATCGAAGTTTTAACCTTAATATACTACTATATAGTTTCAAGTGTTCAAGAACACAAATAAATATTGATTGGCAACGATAGCTATGGAGGTACACCCAGTAACATTTCGAACCTGGAAGTTAAGCCCATAAACGCTGAAAGTACTTGGGGGGCAGCCCCCTGGGAGGATAGGAAGTTGCCAATCTTTTTTTATTTTTTGTAAATTTATGCTATAATTTAGTAAACCAAAAATAAATTATAGAGAGGTGTTACATGAAAAATATATTAGTAACTGGTGGAGCAGGTTATATTGGCAGTCATGCAGTAGTGGAGTTATTAGATTCAGGATATAATGTTATTGTTTTGGATAATTTAGAAAATGGATATATAGAATTAGTTGATAAAAGAGCAAAGTTTTATAAAGGTGATATAAGAGAGATATCTTCTTTTGAAAATGTTTTTAAAGAAAATCAAATAGATGCAGTTATGAATTTTGCAGGATATATAAAGGTTGGAGAAAGTGTTTCTGAACCTAATAAATATTATTTGAACAATACTTATGGTGTTATGAATATAATAGAAGTTATGAGAAGATACGATGTAAAAAATATAATATTTTCATCGACAGCAGCTGTTTATGGAGAGGTAAAATGTGAAGGATTAGTTTATGAAGATTATCCAACAAATCCAATAAATCCTTATGGTGCAAGTAAGCTTATGGCAGAAAGAGTTATAATAGACGCTGCAAAAGCATACGAAATGAATTACTCAATATTTAGATACTTTAATGTTGGAGGAGCACATGAAAAGTATCATATAGGTCAAAAAGGAGAAGGAGTAACTGCATTAATTCCTATTATATTACAGGCAGCAAAAGGAGAAAGAGAAAAGTTAAGTATTTATGGAAATGATTATCCAACAAAAGATGGGACAGGAATAAGAGATTATATACATGTGGTTGATTTAGTAAGAGCTCATATTGCCGCATTACCGTCGCTAGAAAAAAATATTAGTGGAATTTATAATTTAGGTAATGGAAATGGATTCTCAGTTTTAGAGATGTTAAATGCTGCAAAAAATATAACAAAAATAGATATAAAATCAGAAGTAGTTGATAGAAGAGCGGGAGATCCAGCTTCGGTAGTTGCTGCTAGTGAAAAAGCAAGAGAAGTATTGGGGTGGCAACCAGAGTATACAGATGTTAGTAAAATAATTGAAACAGCATGGAATTGGTATAAGAGTCTTTAGAGATAGGAGATAAATCATGGAATTTTTTAAAAAATTTTTTACAAAACAAAAGATAGAAGATGTGAGAAAAAATGAACAAAATTGTGAAAAAATCCAAAAAAATTTAGATTGTAATAGCGAAAATTGTGGATGTAAAATGTGTGAACATAAAGATGAAAAAAATGGGGACTATTTAAAAAATATCTGTATTCAAATTGAGACGATTCCATGCGAACCAAATCCTTATTTTGTAGTAAACGATGAGAGTGCAAAGTTTTTTGAAGAGTTTGAAATTAGAATGACAACCATCTATAGAATGTATAGTATAAACAGTATTTTTTTAAAAGAGTATCAAAAAGTTTCAAGAGAATCATTAACTTCTACAAGAAATAATGAAAAAGAATTTTCTAAATATAGTAAATGTTACTTTATAAATAATAATGCTTTTAAAGAGATACATCATATGAGCAATTTATTAAATATTTTTATGATATTTGAAGTATTATTAAAAAATATAACTAAAGATTTAGCTTATGATAAACATTTAGAATTAGAAGAGATACAAAATAAAAATATGTCTTATTTGAATAGTTATATTTTATTTTTAGAAGATGCTATGGAAAATAAGTTTTTTTTGGATGAAAGAGAAAAAAATTTCATAGGAATTGTTAGAAAAATTAGAAACGACTATCTTCATGATTATATGACAGAGATTCCAGAATCAATTGAAAAAGAGATTGTAAAAATTTTTAATTTAAGAGAGGGAAAAAGAATTGTTGTAGATGAATATTTTATAGAAAATACTTGTAAAATATTTGGTGATATAGCTAAGAGATTAGAAAAAGCTTATTGGGAATATAAAAATAAATTTCTTGAAAAATAAGGAGATATTATGTTGACTATAGTTAGAGGAGCAGGGGATTTAGCGACAGGGGTTATTCATAGATTATATAAAAGTGGATTTAAAATGTTAGTTTTAGAGATAGAAAATCCAAGCGCAATAAGAAGAACAGTATCGTTATGTGAATGTATTTATAGTAATGAACAAACAGTAGAAAATATAAAGGCAAAAAAAGTAAAATCATATGAAGAAATTGAAAAATGTTGGAAAAATAGAGAAATTCCAATAGTTATAGATCCTAATGGAGAATGGATAGAAAAATTAAAACCAGATATAGTAGTAGATTCAATTATAGCAAAAAAAAATTTAGGAACAAATAGAAGTATGGCTCCTCTGACTATAGGATTAGGACCAGGTTTTATAGCAAAAAAAGATGTTGATATTGTGATAGAGACAATGAGAGGACATAATTTAGGAAGAGTTTTAGAAGAGGGGAGTGCTCAAGAAAATACTGGAGTTCCAGGAGATATAGGAGGAGTGACTGTTGAGAGGGTTATTTATTCTGAAAATTCTGGATTATTTAAAGAAATAAAAAAAATAGGAGATATTGTAAAACAAGGAGATATATTAGGAGAGGTAGAGAATATTCCTGTTTATGCTACAATAGATGGCCTATTAAGAGGTATAATTAGAGATGGTTATGTAGTTAAAAAAGGATTGAAAATAGCAGATATAGATCCAAGATTAAATCAATATAATAATTGCTTTACAATTTCAGATAAAGCGAGAGCTCTTGGTGGAGCAGTTTTAGAGGCAATACTGAGTAATATTAACATTCCAAAAAAGGGGGAAGAAAATGGATTTAAATATTTTAGAGAAAATTTTTGAAGTTGTTAAATCAGGGAAAAAAGTAGCTCTAGTGACATTGACTAAATCAAGTGGTTCGACTCCTAGAAAAGAAGGAACTTTAATGGGAGTATGGCAAAATGATTTTGTAGGAACTATTGGTGGGGGATTAATAGAGCATAAAGTAATAAATCAAGCAAGAAAAAGTTTGGAAGAGAATGAAAATCAAAGTTTTAATTATGATTTAGTAAAAGAATCTGAGCTAGGAATGAGCTGTGGTGGTAGTGTAGAGGGATATATAAAAATAATCTCTCCTAAAAATAGAATTGTTATAGTCGGAGCAGGACATATAGGACAAAAGATTTATGAAATTTTAAAAGAGTCTGATTTTGAAAAAGTAATATTAGATGATAGACCTGAAAGTAAGTTATTATTAACGGGCATTAAAATAGGAAATTATTCTGAGCTTATAGAAAATTTAGAAGAGAACGAAAATACTTATTTTATTATTGTAACTAAAGGTCATGCAACAGATGAAGAAGCTTTAGAATCAATTTTAAAGAAAAAATGTAAATATATCGGTATGATTGGAAGTAAGAAAAAGGTAATTGAAATTAAAAAGAATTTAAAAAGTAAGAATTTAAATATACCAGAAAATAAATTTTATTCTCCTATTGGATTAAAAATATCTGACGGAAGTCCTTTTGAAATTGCAATTGAAATTGTGGCAGAAATATTAAAAGTAAAAAACGAGGGTGAATTAGTTCATAGGAGGTTAGTAGAAGATGTTAACACACTTTAATGAAGATGGAAAAGCTATAATGGTAGATGTAACCGAAAAAAAAGAAACAAAAAGAGTAGCAGTTACAACTGGAAAAATTACAATGAATTTAGAAACTTATAAAAAAGTAAAAGAAGGAACAATTGAAAAAGGTGATGTTTTAGGTGTTGCTAGAGTAGCAGCAATAATGGCAGCTAAAAAAACTAGTGAATTAATACCAATGTGTCACCCACTTTTTTTAACAGGAGTAGAAGTTGATTTTAATTTTTTAGATGAAAGTTTGACTATTGAATCAAGTGTAACAGTTAAAACTTTTGGGAAAACAGGTGTTGAAATGGAAGCTTTAACAGGAGTATCTACAGCACTTTTAACGATTTACGATATGTGTAAGGCTATGGATAAAACAATGTTAATTAGTGATATAAAGTTATGTAAAAAAACAGGGGGTAAATCTGGAGAATTTATAAATGAATAATTTTTTAAATATAACTGCATATCTAAGCATTTTATTAATACTAGGAATAGTTATAAAGAGCAAAGTAAAAATATTTCAGGAACTGTTTATACCAGCTTCTGTAATTGGCGGGGTAATTGGTTTAATTATAGGACCAGATTTTTTTGGAAAATATTATGATATAATACCTAAAGATTGGATTAATGAAATAAGATCTATACCAGGAATTTTGATTATACCTATTTTAGTATCTATTCCTTTAGGTATGGAGTTGGGAAGAAAAAATAAAGTCTTTCAAAATACAGTAAATACAGGTGGAATATTATTTTTGGTAACATTTATACAATTATTTATAGGATATTTTATTAACTTTATTTTTGATAAAGTGTTTAGTATTAAATTATATAAAAGTTTTGGATCTGAATTAAACTCTGCGTTTGCAGGTGGTCATGGAACAGCTGGAGTAGTGGCTAGAACATTAAAAGAACTAGGAAGTGATTATTGGGAATTAGCTCAAGGAGTAACAGTAACACTTGCTACAATTGGATTGGTTACAGGAATTATTTTTGGTATATTTCAAATAAAAAGAAAATTTGGAAATGTTTTAACAAATTCAGTATTGTCTGAATATAAAAGTGGATATATAAAAAACAGAGAGAAGCAAGCTATATTAGGAAAAGAAACTATGCTAACAACAACGGTAGACACTTTGGCTTATCATCTAGCTATTATTTTTTCTGTTTCTGGTTTAGCTATAATAACATTAAACATATTTAAAAAACTTCAAATTCCATTATTATCAAAATTAACCATTTGGTCATTTGGTATGATAGTTATGTTTTTTATTTGGAAGATAATGATAAAATTGAAATTAGAATGGAGTGTAGACTCTAAAGTAAAGGGAAAAATAACAGGAACATTAACAGAGTTTGCGATAGTTTCAGCAGTGGCAACAATTCCTTTAAAAGGCGTTATAAGCTATATATTTCCAATTGTAGTTACTAGTTTAGTTGGATTTTTAATTACTTGGACAGTGATATATCAACTTTCTAAAAAATATTTTAAAGATTATCATTTAGAAAGAACTTTAGCGATGTTTGGAACATCAACAGGAGTATTTATAACAGGTTTATTGCTGTTAAGAATATGTGATCCTAAACTAGAAACGCCAGTTTTACAAGATTATTCATTAGGATTTTCAATAACAGCATTATTAGGACCAATTTTAATAGCTGTATGCATTCAGTTAAGCTTTACATATAACTATTTTTATCCAATGGGACTTTTAATAGTTTTAATTAGTTTAACAATTTTGAGTCTAGAATATTATAATAAAGGAGTGGAAAGATAAATCCACTCTTTTTTTAAAGTTATGGTATAATTAAAGGGATAAATATATAAAAAGGAGAATGATGATGGCTTTACTAAGTGTAAATAGTTTATATAAAGGCTTTTCAGGAGAGTCTTTACTAAAAGATATTACATTTTCAATAGATGAAAAGGATAGAATTGGAATAATAGGCGTTAATGGAGCAGGAAAATCAACATTAATAAAAATGATGATGGAATTAGAAGAAGGAGACCCTAATCCAGAAACAAATGAAAGGGGAACAATTTCTAAAAAAGGTGGATTAAAAATAGGATATCTTTCTCAAAGTATAAATCTAAACAAAGAAAATACAATTTTCGATGAGCTAATAGGTGTTTTTTCCAATTTAAAATCAGATTACGAAAGAATAAAAGAATTAAATAATTTAATTGCAAATGACTTAGAAAACTTTGATAAACATATGGAAGAATTAGCTGTTTTAAGTAGTAGATATGAGCAAGAGGAAGGGTATGTAATTGAGTATAAAGTAAAACAGATATTAATAGGTCTAAGTATTCCAGAAGAGATGTGGAAAGTACAAATAAAAGATCTTTCAGGAGGTCAGCAATCAAGAGTAGCTTTAGGAAAAATTTTATTAGAAGAACCAGAGTTATTAATATTAGATGAGCCAACTAACCATTTGGATTTAGTAGCAATTGAATGGTTAGAAAAATTTTTAAAAGATTATCCAAAGGCCTTTGTAGTTATATCACATGATAGATATTTTTTAGATAATATAGTTAATAGAGTTTTTGAAATAGAAGGGAAAACATTAAAAGCTTATAAAGGTAATTTTTCTGAATATGTTATTCAAAAAGAAGCTTATTTATCAGGAGCAGTAAAATCTTTTGAAAAAGAGCAGGATAAAATTAGAAAAATGGAGGAGTTTGTAAGGCGTTATAAAGCTGGGCAAAAATCAAAGCAGGCTAGAGGAAGACAAAAACTTTTAGATAGAATGGAGAAAAGTGATAATCCAATCATAGGAGTAAGAAAGATTAAACTTAAGTTTGAAGTTGAAACTCCAAGTGTAGATAAAGTTTTAGAATTAAAAAATTTAAGTATGAGTTATGGAGAAAAAAGACTTTTTGATAATTTGAACTTAACAGTTTTTAGAGGAAATAGAATTGGAATAATTGGGAAAAATGGAGTTGGAAAATCAACTATTTTAAGAATTGTTAATGGATTAGAGAAGGCTAAATGTGGAGATGTGCAACTAGGTGAAAGGGTAAAAATAGGTTATTATGATCAAAATCACCAAGGATTAAAAATGGAAAATACAGTACTAGAAGAGTTATTGTACACTTTTCCAATGAGTGATGAAGAGGCGAGAACTATAGCTGGTGGATTTCTATTTTCAGCAGATGATGTAGATAAAAAAATAAAGTCTTTATCTGGAGGAGAAAAAGCTAGAGTAGCTTTTATGAAATTAATTTTATCAAAGCCTAATTTTTTAATACTAGATGAACCCACAAACCACTTAGATATTTATTCCAGAGAAATATTAGAAGAAGCGTTAGAAGAATACGATGGAACAATTATTGTTGTATCTCATGACAGATATTTTTTAGAAAGTGTTGTTAATAATATATATGAAGTTACTAAAGATGGGGCAACTTTATTCAAAGGAGATTATGAATCATATATTTCACAAAAGGATAATGTAAAACAAAAAGATGAAACAGCAGGTTTAAATTATGAAGAGCAAAAAAGAAATAGAAATAGAATAACAACTTTAGAAAAAAAATATAAAAAATTAGAAGAAGAGATTGAAACGCTAGAAAGTGAAAAAAGTGATTTAGAAAAAAAATATGAAATTGCTGGAAGAAAGAATAATTTAGATGAATTAATGGATATTCAAAAAGAGATAGATTTGAGAGATGAGAGAATTCTAAATGCTATGGAAAGCTGGGACGAAACAGCTCTAGAGCTAGAGGAATTAAAAAAATAGTTGTAAAAAAATAAAATTGTGGTAAAATTATCTTTGACTTTTTGCAATAAAGCGATTATAATACTAAAGTTAAATATTATTTAAAAATAATAAATAAAAAAATTCAGAGGAAGGAGGGTAAAATGCCTACTTTAAGTCAATTAGTAAAAAAAGGAAGACAAACTCTAGAAGAGAGTAAAAAATCACCAGCATTACAAGGAAACCCACAAAGAAGAGGAGTGTGTGTAAGAGTTTATACTACTACACCTAAGAAACCAAACTCAGCTTTAAGAAAGGTTGCCAGAGTAAAATTAACTAACGGAATCGAAGTAACTTCATACATCCCAGGAGAGGGACACAACTTACAGGAGCACTCAATCGTTCTAGTAAGAGGAGGAAGAACAAAAGATTTACCAGGAGTTAGATATAAAGTTATCAGAGGAGCTTTAGATACAGCTGGAGTTGCTAAGAGAAAACAATCAAGATCTAAATACGGAGCTAAGAAAGCGTAATAATTATTAAGGAGGTGGACAGTAAATGTCAAGAAGAAGAGCAGCAGTAAAAAGAGATGTATTACCTGATTCAAGATATTCTGATAAAGTTGTAACTAAAGTTATCAACTCTTTCATGTTAGATGGAAAAAAGTCAATCATTGAAGGAATATTCTATTCTGCAATGGATTTAATAAAAGAAAAAACTGGTCAAGAGGGGTACGATGTATTTAAGCAAGCATTAGATAACATTAAGCCACAGATCGAAGTAAGATCAAGAAGAATCGGAGGAGCTACTTATCAAGTTCCAGTAGAAGTAAGACCTGAGAGACAACAAACTCTTGCTATTAGATGGTTAACTACTTATACAAGACAAAGAAAAGAGTATGGAATGATCGAAAAGTTAGCAGCAGAATTAATAGCAGCAGCAAACAATGAGGGAGCTACTATTAAGAAGAAAGAAGATACTTACAAAATGGCAGAAGCTAACAGAGCTTTCGCACACTACAAGTTCTAATTTCAGTCGTAATTTAAAATTTAGGAGGATAACAAAATGGCTAGAAGCGTTTCTTTAGAAATGACTAGAAACATTGGTATCATGGCTCACATCGACGCAGGAAAGACTACTACAACAGAGAGAATCTTATTCTATACTGGAGTAGCTCATAAAATTGGAGAGGTTCACGAAGGTGCCGCTACAATGGACTGGATGGAGCAAGAGCAAGAGAGAGGTATCACAATTACTTCTGCTGCTACAACATGTTTCTGGAAAAATCACAGAGTAAATATAATAGACACACCAGGACACGTGGACTTTACAGTTGAGGTTGAAAGATCTCTAAGAGTACTTGATGGTGCAGTTGCTGTATTCTCAGCAGTTGACGGAGTACAACCACAGTCTGAAACAGTTTGGAGACAAGCTGACAAGTACGGTGTACCTAGAATAGCTTTCTTTAATAAAATGGACAGAATCGGAGCTAACTTCGAAATGTGCGTTAACGATATTAGAGAAAAATTAGGATCTAATCCAGTACCTATTCAATTACCAATTGGTGCTGAGGATGACTTCGAAGGAGTTATCGACTTATTAGCAATGAAAGAGATCGTATGGCCAAAAGATTCTGACAATGGACAGAATTTTGAAGTTAAAGATATCAGAGCTGAATTAGCAGATGCTGCTGAAGAAGCTAGAAACTTCATGATCGAATCAGTAGTAGAAACTTCTGATGAGTTAATGGAGAAATTCTTTGGAGGAGAAGAAATCTCTGAAGATGAAATTAACGTTGCTTTAAGAGCTGCAACATTAGCAAACACAATAGTACCAGTTACTTGTGGAACTGCATTCAAAAACAAAGGAGTTCAAGCTTTACTAGATGCTATCATCGCGTACATGCCAGCTCCAACAGATAAAGGAATAATCAAAGGAACAGATGTTAAGAACGAAGAGTTAGAAATAACTAGAGAGATTTCAGATAACTCTCCATTTGCTGCTTTAGCATTTAAAGTTATGACTGACCCATTTGTTGGAAGATTAACATTCTTCAGAGTTTACTCAGGAGTTCTAACAAAAGGATCTTACGTTTTAAACTCGACAAAAGGTAAAAAAGAGAGAATGGGAAGAATTCTTCAAATGCACGCAAACAAAAGAGAGGAAATCGAAGTTGTTTACTGTGGAGATATCGCAGCAGCAGTTGGATTAAAAGATACAACTACTGGAGATACTCTATGTGCTGAAGATGCACCAATCGTTCTAGAGAAAATGGAATTCCCTGAGCCAGTAATCTCAGTTGCAGTTGAGCCTAAGACAAAAGTTGACCAAGAGAAAATGGGTCTAGCTTTATCAAAGCTTGCTGAAGAGGATCCTACATTCAGAGTTAAAACTGATGAGGAAACTGGACAAGTAATCATCTCAGGAATGGGAGAATTACACTTAGAAATCATCGTTGACAGAATGAAGAGAGAATTCAAAGTTGAGTCAACAGTTGGTAAACCACAAGTTGCTTACAGAGAAACTATAACTCTTAAACAAGACCAAGAAGTTAAGTATGCTAAGCAATCTGGAGGAAAAGGACAGTTCGGACACGTTAAGATTACTCTTGAGCCAAACCCAGGTAAAGAGTTCGAATTTGTTAACAAAATATCAGGAGGAGCAATTCCTAGAGAATATATTCCTGCTGTTGAAAAAGGATGTAGAGAAGCTCTTGAAGGTGGAGTTGTAGCAGGATACCCTATGGTTGACTTAAAAGTTACACTTTACGATGGATCATATCACGAGGTTGACTCGTCAGAGATGGCGTTCAAAATTGCTGGATCTATGGCACTTAAGCAAGCTGCTCAAAAAGCAAAGCCAATCATCCTTGAGCCAATCTTCAAAGTAGAAGTAACTACTCCAGAAGAGTATATGGGAGATATCATAGGAGATATCAACTCAAGAAGAGGAATGATCGGAGGAATGACTGATAGAAACGGAGCGAAGATAATTAACGCTAAAGTACCTTTATCAGAAATGTTCGGATATGCAACTGATTTAAGATCTAAATCTCAAGGAAGAGCAACTTACTCTATGGAATTTGAAGAGTATGCACAAGTTCCTGCATCAGTACAAAAAGCTATCCAAGAAGAGAGAGGAAGATAATAATCTATCTTTTTTAAAACTTCAATTTGAAAAAAGTTTAATAATGTTGTGGCTCTTAGTTGAGTCACAACAAAAATTATAAAATACAAAGAAAAACAGGAGGAAATTTCAAATGGCTAAAGAAAAATTTGAAAGAAGCAAACCGCACGTTAACATTGGAACAATCGGACACGTTGACCACGGAAAAACAACAACAACAGCAGCAATATCAAAAGTATTATCAGATATGGGACTAGCTAAGAAAGTAGATTTCGCTAACATCGACGCTGCACCAGAAGAGAGAGAAAGAGGAATCACAATCAATACAGCTCACATCGAGTACGAAACAGTAGAGAGACACTATGCGCACGTTGACTGTCCAGGTCACGCGGACTACGTAAAGAACATGATCACTGGAGCAGCACAAATGGACGGAGCTATCTTAGTTGTATCAGCAGCAGATGGTCCAATGCCACAAACAAGAGAGCACATCCTATTATCAAGACAGGTTGGAGTTCCATACATCGTAGTATACTTAAACAAAGCTGACATGGTAGACGACGAAGAGTTATTAGAGTTAGTTGAAATGGAAGTAAGAGAGTTATTAACAGAGTACGGATTCCCAGGAGACGATTTACCAGTAATAATGGGATCATCTTTAGGAGCAATGAACGGAGAAGAGAAATGGGTTAACCAAATTAAAGCTCTAATGGACGCTGTAGATTCTTACATACCAACACCTGCAAGAGCAGTAGACCAACCATTCCTAATGCCAATTGAGGATGTATTCACAATTACAGGAAGAGGAACAGTTGTAACTGGAAGAGTAGAAAGAGGAATTGTAAAAGTTGGAGAAGAGATTGAAATAGTAGGAATCAAAGATACTACAAAATCAACTTGTACAGGAGTAGAGATGTTCAGAAAGCTGTTAGATCAAGGTCAAGCAGGAGATAACATCGGAGCATTATTAAGAGGAATCAAGAAAGAGGATGTTGAAAGAGGACAAGTATTATGTAAGCCAGGATCAATATTACCACATACAGGATTCAAATCAGAGGTATACGTATTAACTAAGGAAGAGGGAGGAAGACATACTCCATTCTTCTCAGGATACAGACCACAGTTCTACTTCAGAACTACAGATATAACTGGAGCAATCAGCTTACCTGAGGGAGTAGAAATGGTAATGCCAGGAGACAACATTGAGATGACAGTAGAGTTAATCCACCCAATCGCAATGGAGCCAGGATTAAGATTCGCGATCAGAGAGGGAGGAAGAACAGTAGCTTCTGGAGTTGTTGCAGAAATTACTAAGTAATCTTACTTAAATATAAGTGAAATTTAGTTCATATAGGAGGGGACTTCGTCCCCTTTTATATTCTTAAAAAAGCTAGGTAAAAAAACTTTTAAATAAAAACAAAAAACATTTGCTTTTTGTAAAAAATGTGATATAATTACCAGAGTGTACAAAAGAATTATTTAATTCTTTTAATCGAAACTTTTAAGGAGGTGCGAAAAGTAAAATGGCTTCTAACAAGTTAAGAATTTACTTAAAAGCTTATGATCACACTTTATTAGATCAATCAGCTAAGAAAATAGTAGAAGTAGCAAAGAAATCTGGAGCAGAAATTGCAGGACCTATGCCACTACCTACAAAGATTAAAAAATATACTGTACTAAGATCAGTACACGTAAACAAAGACTCGAGAGAGCAATTCGAGATGAGAGTGCACAGAAGAATGGTAGAGATTAAAAACTCTAACCCTAAGACAATTGCTTCTTTAACAGCAGTTAACTTACCAGCTGGTGTTGGAATCGAAATAAAGCAAGCATAATTGTTTGGATGAAAAGATTCTGAGAAAAAAGCAGACGGCTGATTTTCGGGTAATTTGATGCTAATTGAAGAATTAAATTATCCTTACAGAATAATACAAGTTGGCGTTTTTTTTTAAAGAAAAAGTGGTGGAACCACGAGGGCAAGTTGTCAACCAATATATTATTTGATGGAGGTAAAACACATGTCAGGAATTTTAGCAAAAAAAATTGGAATGACTCAAATTTTCGAAGATGGAAAATTTATTCCAGTTACTGTTGTTGAAGCTGGACCTAACTACGTTCTTCAAAAGAAGACTGTAGAGAATGATGGTTACTCAGCTTTACAATTAGGATTTGACGAGAAAAAAGAAAAGAATACTACAAAGCCATTAATGGGAATCTTTAACAAAGCTGGTGTAAAGCCATTAAGATTTGTTAAAGAGTTAAAAGTTGATTCAGTAGAAGGAATCGAACTTGGACAAGAGATTAAAGTAGATGCTTTAGCAGAGGTTGCTTTCGTAGACATTACAGGAACTTCAAAAGGTAAAGGAACATCAGGGGTTATGAAGAGACATAACTTCAGTGGAAACAGAGCTTCACACGGTGTTTCTAGAAACCACAGACTTGGAGGATCTATAGGAATGTCGTCTTGGCCTGGAAAAGTTCTTAAGAACAAGAAAATGGCTGGACAATACGGAAATGCAACTGTAACAGTTCAAAACTTAAAAATTGTTAAAGTTGACGCAGAAAACAACTTACTACTAATTAAAGGTGCAGTACCTGGTCCAAAGAACGGATACATCGTTGTAAAGCCAGCTGTAAAGAAATAATTAGTTAGTAGATGAGGAAGGAGGAAAATAATGGCAGTTTTAAACATATATGACTTAGCAGGAAACCAAACTGGTACTGTAGAAGTTAAAGATTCTGTATTTGGAATCGAGCCTAATCAAGCAGTATTACATGAAGTATTAACTGCAGAGTTAGCAGCTGCTAGACAAGGAACTGCAGCTACTAAAACTAGAGCTATGGTTAAAGGTGGAGGAAGAAAGCCTTTTAAACAAAAAGGAACTGGAAGAGCTAGACAAGGTTCTATAAGAGCTCCACACATGGTAGGTGGAGGAGTAACATTCGGACCACAACCAAGATCATACGAGAAAAAAGTAAATAAAAAAGTAAGAAACCTTGCTTTAAGATCAGCACTTTCTGCGAAAGTTGCTGCTGGAGAAATCTTAGTTCTTGATGGAACTATCGAAGCTCCAAAAACAAAAACAATAATCGCTTTAACAAATGCTTTAACAGCAAATACAAAGCAATTATTCGTTGTAAATGACCTTGCTACAGAAGCTGATTATAACTTATATTTATCAGCTAGAAACTTAGAGAACGCAGTAGTTCTTCAACCAAATGAGATTGGAGTTTACTGGTTATTAAAGCAAGAGAAAGTTATCGTAACTAAGGAAGCGTTAACGACAATCGAGGAGGTGCTTGCATAATGACTGCTTACGATATCGTAAAGAAGCCTGTAATCACTGAGAAAACTGAGATTTTAAGAAGAGATTACAACAAGTACACATTTGAGGTAAGTCCTAAAGCAAATAAAGTTGAGATTAGAAAAGCTATCGAAACTATATTTAACGTAAAAGTTGAATCTGTAGCTACAATCAACGTAAAGCCAGTTACTAAGAGACATGGAATGAAACTTTACAAGACTCAAGCTAAGAAAAAAGCTATTGTTAAATTAGCTGCTGGAAACACAATAACTTACTTCGCAGAAGTATAATTGAAAGATAATTAGAGGTTTAGTTCTTTATATATAAAAAGGATAAAGCTAAAGATAATTATAGGTCAGGAAATTTTGGAGGTTAACAAAATGGCAATTAGAAAGTTAAATGCTATAACTAATGGTACTAGACATATGTCTAGATTAGTTAACGAAGATTTAGATAAAGTTAGACCTGAAAAGTCTTTAACTACTCCATTAAAATCTGCTTATGGTAGAGATAACTATGGACACAGAACTTGTAGAAATAGAGACAAGGGACACAAAAGACTTTACAGAATCATCGACTTTAAAAGAAATAAATTAGATGTACCTGCAAAGGTAGTATCACTAGAGTACGATCCAAATAGAACTGCAAACATTGCATTATTATCGTACGCAGACGGAGAAAAGAGATATATTCTTGCTCCAAAGGGACTTAAGAAAGGTGATATCGTAATGGCTGGTTCAAATGCTGAAATAAAGCCAGGAAATGCTCTTAAATTAAAAGAGATGCCTGTTGGATCACAGATACACAACGTTGAGTTACAAAGAGGAAAGGGTGGACAATTAGTTAGATCTGCAGGAACTGCAGCAAGACTAGTTGCAAAAGAAGGAACTTACTGTCACGTTCAGTTACCATCAGGTGAATTAAGATTAATTCATGGAGAATGTATGGCAACTATCGGTGAAGTAGGAAACTCTGAGCACAGCCTAGTTTCACTAGGTAAAGCTGGAAGAAACAGACACAAAGGAAGAAGACCTCACGTTAGAGGATCTGTAATGAACCCTTGTGATCACCCACACGGTGGAGGAGAAGGTAAAGCTCCAGTTGGAAGAAAATCTCCTATGACTCCTTGGGGTAAACCAGCTCATGGTGTTAAGACAAGAGGAAGAAAAACTTCAGACAAGTTTATCGTAAGAAGAAGAAACGAAAAGTAATTTTCGAGAGGAGGCTAATAGGTAATGGCTAGATCATTAAAAAAAGGACCTTTTTGTGACCACCACTTAATGAAAAAAGTTGAGGAAGCAGTAGCTACTGAGAATATAAAAGCGGTAATAAAGACTTGGTCTAGAAGATCAACAATATTCCCTAACTTTATAGGATTAACATTTGGTGTTTACAATGGTAAAAAGCACATACCAGTTCATGTAACTGAGCAAATGGTTGGACATAAACTAGGTGAGTTCGCACCAACTAGAACATACTATGGTCACGGTGTAGACAAAAAGAAAAAGAAAAAATAATCGATTTTAAATTAATAAATTGATAGTAGGAAAAGGAGGTTGGACTAGTGGAAGCTAGAGCAATAACTAGATTCGTAAGATTATCTCCAAGAAAAGCTAGACTTGTAGCAGACTTAGTGAGAGGAAAATCAGCATTAGAAGCTTTAGATACGTTAGAGTTTACTAACAAAAAAGCAGCTAGATTTATAAAGAAAACACTAGCATCAGCAATTGCTAATGCAACTAACAACTTCAACATGGATGAGGAGAAGTTAGTAGTATCAACTATAATGATAAACGACGGACCAGCGCTTAAAAGAATAATGCCAAGAGCGATGGGAAGAGCAGATATAATAAGAAAACCAACAGCACACATTGTTGTGGCAGTGTCTGAAAAGTAGTAAGGAGGTAAGACTGTGGGACAAAAAGTAGACCCTAGAGGACTGAGACTTGGAATAACAAGAACTTGGGATTCTATCTGGTATGCAGATAAAAAAGAATACGCAAAGTTCTTCCATGAAGATACAAAGATCAGAGAAATGATCAAAAAGAACTACTTCCACGCGGGAATTTCGAAGGTAAAAATCGAGAGAACTTCTCCGTCACACGTTGTAGTTTTAATACACACAGCTAAAGCTGGAATAATCATCGGAAGAAAAGGTTCTGAAATAGAATCATTAAGAGCTAAACTTGAAGCAATGACTGGAAGAAAAGTTACAGTTAAAGTTCAAGAGGTTAAAGAATTTAATAAAGATGCAACTTTAGTTGCAGAAAACATAGCTACTTCTATCGAGAAGAGAGTAGCTTACAAAAGAGCAGTAAGTCAAGCTGTTATGAGAGCAATGAAAGCAGGAGCAAAAGGAATCAAAGTTATGGTTTCTGGAAGATTAAATGGTGCTGAGATCGCAAGATCTGAGTGGGTAGTAGAAGGAAAAGTACCTCTACACACATTAAGAGCAGATATCGACTATGCTACAGCTACAGCTCATACAACATATGGAGCTCTTGGAATCAAGGTTTGGATCTTCCACGGTGAAGTACTTCCAACTAAGAAGGAAGGAGGGGAAGCGTAATCATGTTAATGCCTAAAAGAACGAAACATAGAAAAATGTTTAGAGGAAGAATGAAGGGTACAGCTCAAAGAGGTAACACTGTTGCTTTCGGAGATTACGGATTACAAGCCCTTGAACCAGCATGGATAACAAACAGACAGATTGAATCTTGTAGAGTTGGAATCAA
Organism: Cetobacterium sp. NK01; assembly: GCF_024506395.1. Lineage (NCBI taxonomy): Bacteria > Fusobacteriati > Fusobacteriota > Fusobacteriia > Fusobacteriales > Fusobacteriaceae > Cetobacterium > Cetobacterium sp. NK01. The sequence goes on along the minus strand of NZ_JANIBO010000001.1, from coordinate 910,085 downwards.
CAGAACATTCAAAAGAGAAGGTAAAACTTTTATTAGAATATTCCCTGATAAGCCAATTACTGCTAGACCAGCTGGAGTAAGAATGGGTAAAGGTAAAGGAAACGTAGAAGGTTGGGTAGCAGTAGTAAAACCTGGAAGAATAATGTTCGAGGTATCTGGTGTTACTGAAGAGAAAGCAATAGCAGCTTTAAGAAAAGCTTCTATGAAACTTCCTATCAGATGTAAGATTGTAAAAAGAGAGAATGGTGGTGAGAACTAATGAGAGCTAAGGAAATAAGAGAAATATCTACTGAAGACTTAGTAGTAAAGTGTAAAGAGCTTAAGGAAGAACTTTTCAACCTAAAGTTTCAACTTTCATTAGGACAAGTAACTAACACTGCTAAGATTAGAGAAGTAAGAAGAGAGATCGCAAGAATAAACACTATATTAAACGAAAGATAATTAAATCTTAGTGAAAAGTATAGATTCTTAAGAAGAGGAGGTCAAAATCTTGAGAAACGAGAGAAAAGTAAGAGAAGGAATCGTTGTTTCTGATAAGATGGACAAGACGATAGTTGTTGCTATCGAAACAATGACATTACACCCAATCTACAAAAAGAGAGTTAAGAAGACTATGAAGTTCAAAGCACATGACGAGAACAACGTAGCTCAAACTGGAGATAAAGTAAGAATCATGGAAACTAGACCATTATCTAGAGATAAGAGATGGAGACTAGTTGATATTATAGAGAAAGCTAGATAATAATCCAAATTATTGTTGAGAGGAGGATAATTTAATGGTACAACAACAAACTATCCTTAATGTTGCTGATAACTCAGGAGCTAAAAAACTTATGGTTATAAGAGTTCTTGGAGGATCTAGAAGAAGATTCGGAAGAATCGGTGACATTGTTGTGGCATCAGTTAAGGAAGCAATACCTGGTGGAAACGTTAAAAAAGGAGACGTAGTAAAAGCAGTTATTGTTAGAACAAGAAAAGAATTAAGAAGAGAAGATGGATCATATATTAAATTTGATGACAACGCAGCAGTTGTTTTAAATAACAATAATGAACCAAGAGCAACAAGAATCTTCGGACCAGTTGCAAGAGAATTAAGAGCTAAAGACTTCATGAAGATAGTTTCACTAGCTCCAGAAGTAATATAATTGAGAGAGGAGGCTAATTGTCGTGGCTAAACCTAAGATTAAATTTGTACCAGAGTCATTACATGTAAAAACTGGAGATACAGTTTACGTAATATCTGGAAAAGATAAAGGAAAAACAGGTAAGGTTTTAAAAGTATTCCCTAAAAAAGGAAAGATTGTTGTTGAGAATATCAACATGATCACAAAACATATGAAACCTTCACAAATAAACCCACAAGGTGGAGTTGTAACTAAACCAGCTCCAATGTTCTCTTCAAAAGTAATGTTATTTGATGAGAAAGCTGGTAAACCAACTAGAGTTGGATACAAGTTTGTGGACGGTAAAAAAGTAAGATACTCTAAAGTATCTGGAGAAACTTTATAAGAGAGGAGGAGAACGTAAGTGTCTAAATACGTTTCTAGATATCATAAGTTATATGACGAAACAATAGTTGCTAACTTAATAAAAGAGTTAGGATTATCTAACGTTATGGAATGTCCAAAATTAGACAGAATCGTTGTTAACATGGGAGTAGGAGAGGCAACTCAAAACTCTAAGTTAATCGATGCTGCAATGGCTGATTTAGCAATAATCACAGGACAAAAGCCAGTTGTAAGAAAAGCAAAAAAATCAGAAGCTGGATTTAAGTTAAGAGAAGGAATGCCAATCGGTGCAAAAGTTACTTTAAGAAAAGAGAGAATGTACGATTTTCTAGATAGATTAGTAAATGTAGTTCTTCCAAGAGTAAGAGACTTCGAAGGAGTTCCAGCGGATTCATTCGACGGAAGAGGAAACTACTCTTTAGGATTAAGAGATCAATTAGTTTTCCCTGAGATCGAGTTTGATAAAGTTGACAAGCTTTTAGGAATGTCTATCACTATAGTATCTTCAGCTAAAACAGATGAAGAAGGAAGAGCTTTACTTAAGGCATTTGGAATGCCTTTCAAAAAGTAAATAGTGAGGAGGTTAATAATAAATGGCTAAAAAGTCAATGATCGCTAGAGAAGTTAAAAGAACAACTTTATGCGACAAATATGCTGAAAAAAGAGCTGAACTGAAGAAGAGAATCAATGAGGGAGATATGGAAGCTATGTTTGAGCTAAACAAATTACCTAAGAACTCTTCAGAAGTTAGAAAGAAAAATAGATGTCAATTAGATGGAAGACCAAGAGGATTCATGAGAGAATTCGGAATTTCGAGAGTTAAGTTCAGACAATTAGCAGGTGCTGGACTTATTCCAGGTGTGAAGAAGTCATCTTGGTAATTGATGAAAGGAGGATTTAATAGATGTTTTTAACAGATCCAATTGCAGATATGTTAACAAGAGTTAGAAATGCAAATGCTGTAATGCATGAGAAAACAGATGTTCCTCACTCTAACATAAAAGAGAGAATCGCTGAGATTTTAAAAGAAGAGGGATATATTTCTAACTACAAAATTGTAACAGATGGAAATAAAAAGAATATAAGAGTATACTTAAAGTATGATGGAAAAGAAAGAGTAATCAAAGGAATCAAGAGAATATCTAAGCCAGGAAGAAGAGTTTATTCTTCTGTAGAGGATATGCCAAGAGTATTATCAGGTTTAGGAATCGCTATTGTTTCAACTTCTAAAGGAATCGTAACTGATAGAACTGCTAGAAGAGAAAACATTGGTGGAGAAATTCTTGCATTCGTTTGGTAATAACTAGGAGGTAGCCATATGTCAAGAGTAGGTAAAAAGATCATAGTGGTACCTGCTGGGGTAGAAGTTACATTAGCTGCAGGAAACGTAGTTACTGTAAAAGGACCTAAAGGTACTTTAACTAAAAAATTTAACGAAGAGTTAACAATAAATGTGGAAAACAACGAAATCACAGTTGCAAGACCAAACGATTTACCAGCTGTAAGAGCTATACACGGAACTACAAGAGCACTTTTAAACAACATGGTTGTTGGAGTATCTGAAGGTTTCAAGAAAACTCTTACACTTGTAGGAGTTGGATACAGAGCTACTGAGAAAAATGCTGGATTAGAGATGGCTTTAGGTTATTCTCACCCTGTTATGATTGATGCTGTTGAAGGAATTAAAATGACAGTTGAAAAGAATACAACTATCCACATTGAAGGAATAGAGAAAGATGTAGTAGGACAAGTTGCCGCTAACATCAGATCTAAGAGAGCTCCAGAACCTTATAAAGGAAAAGGAGTTAAGTATTCTGACGAAGTAATCAGAAGAAAAGAAGGTAAGAAATCATAATACTAACTAAAAAAAGTTAGTGTGCTGAGAATAAGGAGGTTAAAAAGTTGTTTAAGAGAGTTAATAGAGACGCTATTAGAAGAAGAAAGCACTTATCTATCAGAAGCAAGATTTCTGGTACAGCTGAGAGACCAAGACTTTCTATATATAGATCAAACAACAACATTTTTGCTCAATTAGTTGATGACGTAAATGGAGTAACTTTAGTTTCTGCATCTACTATCGATAAAGAGATCAAAGGAAATGTAAAGCACGGTGGAAACATCGAGTCTGCTAAGCTTGTTGGAAAAGCAATTGCTGAAAGAGCTGTAGCAAAAGAAATATCTGTTATCGTATTTGACAGATCTGGATATAAATACACAGGAAGAGTAGCTGCCCTTGCAGAGGCTGCAAGAGAAGCAGGACTTAAATTCTAATTCTTGTAGAGAGGAGGACTTCACTTGTCTAAGTTAGTTAAAGAAGAAAAACAATTTCAAGAGAAATTATTGAAGATTTCTAGAGTTTCTAAGACAACTAAAGGAGGAAGAACTATATCTTTCTCTGTTTTAGCTGCTGTAGGAGACGCTGAAGGAAACGTAGGAATAGGACTAGGAAAAGCGAATGGTGTACCTGATGCAATCAGAAAAGCAATCGCTTCTGCTAAGAAAAATATGGTAAAGGTTTCATTAAAAGGAACTACTATTCCTCACGAAATCGTTGGTAAATGGGGAGCAACATCAATTTGGATGGCACCAGCTTATGAAGGTACTGGAGTTATCGCAGGATCGTCTTGTAGAGAGATTCTTGAGTTAGCAGGAGTACATAACATCCTTACAAAAATAAAAGGATCAAGAAATAAGTTCAACGTTGCAAGAGCTACAATTGAAGGATTAGCAGCATTAAGATCTGCTGAAGAAGTTGCAGCTTTAAGAGGAAAAGAAGTAAAGGAAATCTTAAGCTAGGAGGTAAAAAAAGATGGCAAAGCTTAGAATAGAGCTTGTAAAAAGCATAATCGGAAGAAAGCCTAACCATATAGCAACTGCAAAGTCGCTAGGGCTTAAGAAGATGAATGATGTTAGAGAGCATAATGTAACTCCTGAATTAATGGGAAAAATTGCTCAAATATCTTACCTAATAAAAGTAGAGGAGGTGCAATAATCAATGAAATTAAATGAATTAAAGCCTTCTGTACCAAGAAAAGCTAGAAAAAGAATCGGAAGAGGAGAGTCTTCAGGATTAGGAAAGACTGCAGGAAAAGGAAGCAATGGTCAAAACTCTAGAGCTGGAGGAGGGGTAAAACCTTACTTCGAGGGTGGACAAATGCCTTTATACAGAAGAACTCCAAAGAGAGGATTCTCTAACGCAATATTCAGAAAAGATTATGCAATTATAAACTTATGTGATTTAAATAGATTCGAAGAGGGAACAGAGGTAACTCCAGAGTTATTAGTAGCTGCTGGTGTAATCAAGAAAACTCTTGCTGGAATCAAAGTTTTAGGAAACGGAGAGCTAGAGAAAAAAGTATCTGTAAAAGCTCATAAAGTTTCTGCTTCTGCGAAAGCAGCTATCGAAGCAAAAGGTGGATCTGTAGAGATTCTTGAAGTTAAAACTTTTGCTGATGTAGCAAAAAATAACAAGTAATTAAAGACTAGTTATTTCAATGTGAGGTGAAGAATTTTGGGTTTAATTGAAAAGTTTGAAACGAAGCTTAGAGGTATATTTAAAATTCCGGAACTGAGAGAGAGAATCATCTTCACCTTATTAATGTTCCTAGTAGCTAGGGTAGGGACATATATCCCTGCTCCTGGTGTGGACATTGATCGTTTGGCTCAAATGACTGCGCAAAGTGATTTACTAGGATATATTAATATGTTCTCAGGTGGGGCTTTCCAGAGAGTGTCTATATTTGCATTGGGAATTGTACCATATATCAATTCATCAATTGTATTTAGCTTACTTGCTGTAATTATTCCTAAAATTGAAGAAATTCAAAAAGAGGGAGAATCAGGAAGAAACAAGATCACTCAATGGACTAGATACCTAACTATTGTAATAGCTATAGTCCAAGGAATTGGAGTATGCACTTGGTTACAATCGGTAGGATTAGTAACAACACCAGGGTTTACATTTTTCTTAACAACAATAACAACTTTAACGGCAGGAACAATATTTTTAATGTGGGTAGGGGAACAAATATCTATCAAAGGTATAGGTAATGGAGTTTCGCTACTAATATTTTTAAATGTTATTTCAGGAGCCCCTGGAGCTGTTATTCAAACTATACAAGATATGAGAGGGAGTAAGTTTCTTATTCCTGTTTTGTTATTAGTGGGGATTGCTGCAATTATAACAATTGCGGGAATTGTTGTATTCCAATTAGGGCAAAGAAAAATACCAGTTCACTACGTAGGAAGAGGATTTGCTGGAAATAATGGAATGGGTCAAAATTCATATATTCCATTGAAGTTAAATAGTTCAGGTGTTATGCCTGTAATTTTTGCTTCAGTAGTTATGATGATACCTTCTTTAATAGTAAACATGCTTCCCGGAGAGTTTTCTGGAAAGGTAATACTTGCTAGAATATTTGGTGACCAGCATCCTGTATATTTAATACTATATGCTGCTGTAATTATATTCTTCTCGTTCTTCTATACTTCAATAGTTTTCGATCCTGAAAAGGTTGCAGAAAATTTAAAACAAGGTGGAGGTACGATTCCAAGTATTAGACCTGGATCTGATACAGCTGATTATCTTGAAGGAGTTGTAACTAGAATAACTTGGGGTGGAGCTATATTTTTAGCTTTAATCGCAATTGCACCGATGGTACTATTTAAAGCTTTTGGACTTCCAATATTTTTTGGTGGAACAGGAATAATAATAGTAGTAGGAGTAGCTCTAGATACTGTACAACAGATAGATGCTCACCTTATCATGAAGGAGTATAAGGGGTTTTTATAAAATCTTGGCACGGCATATGTCGTGCCCTTTTTATTTAAAAATAAAGGAGATGAAAGTAATGAATATAATGTTATTCGGAGCACCTGGTGCTGGAAAAGGGACACAAGCGAAATTCATAATCGATAAGTATGGGATTCCACAAATTTCAACTGGTGATATGCTAAGAGCTGCTATATCAGAAGGAACTGAAATGGGAATGGAAGCTAAGAAATTTATGGATGAAGGAAAATTAGTTCCAGATTCAACTATAATAGGAATAATAAAAGATAGATTATCACAGGAAGACTGTAAAAAAGGATTTATTTTAGATGGATTTCCAAGAACATTAGCGCAAGCAGAAGCATTAGAGGTACTATTAAAAGAATTAAATATGAATCTAGATAAAGTTATTTCTTTAAATGTTCCTGATGAGTTAATAGTTGGAAGAGTAATTGGAAGAAGAGTTTGTCCAAACTGTGGAGCATCTTTCCATATTGAAAACAATCCTCCAAAAATAGAAGGAAAATGTGATTACTGTGGATCAGATTTAATTACAAGAAAAGATGATAATAAGGAAACTGTAGAAAACAGATTGTCTGCATATCATGAGCAAACAGCACCTCTATTCAATTTCTACTCTGAAAGAGGAGTAATGGTAGAGTTAGATGGAACTAAAGAAATAAATGAAATTGCAAAGGAAATCTTTAATATTTTAGGATAACTTTAGAAACCCAGAAAGGAAAATTATGGTTATAATAAAAACTAGAGAAGAGATAGAAAAAATAAAAAAGCCATGTCAATTAATCGCAAGATTATATGCAGAATATCTACCAAAATATATAAAACCTGGAATTTCTACATATGAATTAAATAAGATTATTGAAGATTATTTAATTGATAATGGTGCAGAACCAGCTACAATAGGTGTAGGTGGACCAATAAATCCATATCCAGCAGGATCATGTATATCTGTAAATGAAGAAGTAGTTCATGGTGTACCAAAAGAAAATAGAATTCTTCAAAATGGAGATATTGTGAGTGTAGATGTTGTAGCTAGAATGGATGGATTTTATGGTGATTCAGCAATAACATTTCCAGTTGGAGAAATAGACGAGGAATCACAAAAATTAATAGATGTTACTAAAGAAGCAAGAAGAATAGGAATCGAGCAGGCGTTTGCAGGAAATAGGCTTGGAGATGTTGGAAATGCAATCCAAAAATATGTTGAATCAAATGGATTTACTGTAGTAAAAGATTTCGCTGGGCATGGAGTAGGAAAAGCTATGCATGAAGATCCTTGTATTCCCAACTACGGAAGAAAAGGTAGAGGAATAAAGATTGAGAATGGCATGGTTTTAGCAATAGAGCCAATGGTAAACGTTGGAACCTACAAAGTGAATATAACAGATGATGGATGGACAGTAGTAACAAGAGATGGAAAGCGTTCAGCACATTTTGAGCACACTGTTGCCATAATAGATGGAAAACCTATTGTTTTAACTGAGTTAGATTAATAAAAATAACAATAAAAATGTTAAAAATTAGCTAGACTTTTTGTAAAATAAATGTTAGAATAATATGAATTTCTGTTCGATAGGAGGTAGTATGTCGAAAAAGGATGTTATCGAATTAGAAGGAACTATATTAGAGGCCCTTCCAAATGCGATGTTTAAGGTTGAATTAGAAAATGGACACACAATTTTAGGGCACATCTCTGGTAAAATGAGAATGAATTACATTAAAATTTTACCTGGAGACAAAGTAACGGTACAAATTTCTCCATATGATTTATCTAGGGGAAGAATAGTATACAGAAAAAAGTAAAGTTATGATCACGAGAGGAGGTAATTAAGTGAAAGTAAGAGTATCAATTAAGCCTATTTGTGACAAATGTAAAGTTATCAAGAGACACGGGAAAATCAGAGTAATCTGTGAAAACCCTAAGCACAAACAAGTACAAGGATAACTTGAAAAGTTTTGCAAACTAGTACTGACATGGGAAGTACTGTAAAGGTATGTTAGGCTGTAGAGCTAGTACTCGAAAGAGGCATACCGAGGAAAGTCTTAGTCGGTTAATATACCGACGGATATATAAAATTTTCGGAAGAGGAGGAAAAATTTTGGCTAGAATCGCAGGAGTAGATATTCCTAGAAACAAAAGAATAGAGATTGCTCTAACTTACGTTTACGGAATTGGAAAACCAACTTCACAAAAAGTATTAACAGAAGCAGGAGTAAACTTTGACACTAGAGTAAAGGATTTAACTGAAGAAGAGTTAAACAAAATCAGAGCCATTGTTGAAACTATCAAGGTAGAGGGAGATCTTAGAAAAGAGATCAGACTTGCAATAAAGAGACTTATGGACATTAGATGTTACAGAGGTTCAAGACACAAGATGAACTTACCAGTAAGAGGACAAAAGTCAAAAACAAATGCAAGAACTAGAAAAGGACCTAAAAAGCCTATAAAGAGATAGTTTAAAAGCTAATTGTAGTATAAAGAACGGAATTTTATCGTAAGGAGGTAGCTAAATTGGCTAAGAAGAAAGTAGCTAAAATCAAGAAGAAATTGAAAAATATTCCTAACGGAGTAGCTCATATACACTCAACTTTCAATAACACAATAGTAGCAATTACTGATGTGGAAGGTAAAGTAGTAAGCTGGAAATCAGGAGGAACTTCTGGATTCAAGGGAACTAAAAAAGGAACTCCATTCGCAGCTCAAATCGCAGCAGAGCAAGCAGCTCAAATCGCAATGGAAAACGGAATGAAGAAGGTTGAAGTAAAAGTGAAAGGACCTGGATCAGGTAGAGAGGCATGTATCAGATCTTTACAAGCAGCAGGATTAGAGGTTACAAAGATAACTGACGTAACTCCAGTTCCACACAACGGATGTAGACCACCAAAAAGAAGAAGAGTGTAATACACTTTTCTAAGCTCATTATCGTAGAAATTTATTAAGTGTAAGGAGGAACAATAAAGAGATGGCAAGAAATAGACAACCTGTTTTAAAGAAATGTAGAGCTCTTGGAATCGACCCAGTTGTTTTAGGAGTTAACAAATCTTCTAATAGAGGGCCAAGACCAAATGCAAATAGAAAGCCTACAGAGTATGCAATTCAGTTAAACGAAAAGCAAAAAGCTAAATTTATATACAATGTAATGGAGAAGCAATTCAGAAAATTATATGATGAGGCTTCAAGAAAGGATGGAGTTACTGGTTTAACTTTAATCCAATATTTAGAGAGAAGATTAGAGAACGTAGTTTACAGACTAGGGTTCGCTAAGACTAGAAGACAAGCTAGACAAATAGTGTCTCACGGACACGTTGCTGTTAACGGAAGAAGAGTTAACATCGCATCTTATAGAGTAAAAGCAGGGGATGTAATATCTGTAATTGAAAACTCAAAAAACATCGAGTTAATCAAATCTGCAGTAGAAGAGAAAACAGTTCCAGCATGGTTAGAGTTAGATAAAGCTAACTTCGCAGGAAAAGTTCTTCAGAACCCAACTAAAGACGATTTAGATTTCGATCTAAACGAAGCTTTAATAGTTGAGTTCTATTCAAGATAATAAATCCTTTGACAGGAGTTGATTAAATGTTAAAAATAGAAAAACATGCTAAGGGTATTAACATTACCGAATTAAAAACAAGTGACTTTTCAGGTCAATATGTTATAGAACCTTTATATAGAGGATATGGACATACAATTGGTAATGCTTTGAGAAGAGTTTTACTATCATCTATACCTGGTGCTGCCGTTAAAGGTGTTAGAATTGACGGAGTACTAAGCGAATTTTCAGTTATGGAAGGTGTAAAAGAAGCTGTAACTGAAATAATGCTGAATGTAAAAGAGGTAGTAATAAAGGCAGAAACTGCTGGAGAAAGAAAAATGACTCTTTCTGCAAAGGGACCTAAGACTGTTACAGCTGCTGATATAATACCAGATATCGGATTAGAAATTGTAAATCCAGATCAAATTATTTGTACATTAACTACAGATAGAGAGATCGATATGGAGTTTATAGTTGATACTGGTGAAGGATTTGTTGTTGCTGAAGAGATAGAGAAAAAAGATTGGGCTGTAGATTTTATAGCAGTTGATGCTATATATACACCAATTAGAAAAGTATCTTACTCAGTTCAGGATACAATGGTTGGAAGAATGACTGATTTCGACAAGTTAACTTTAAATATAGAGACTGATGGAAGTGTTGAGATAAGAGATGCAATCTCTTATGCTGTAGAGCTTTTAAAGTATCACTTAGATCCTTTCCTAGATTTAGGAAATAGAATGGATCACTTAAGAGTAGATCTTGAAGAAGAAGAGGAAACTCCAGCATCAACAACTAAAGCTGATGATATATTAAATACAAGAATAGAAGAGCTAGATTTAACAGTTAGATCATTTAACTGTTTAAAGAAAGCCGGAATAGAGGAAGTTGGACAGTTGGCAAGAATGTCAATGAACGAACTTCTAAAAATAAAAAATCTAGGAAGAAAATCACTAGATGAGATCCTTGAAAAGATGAAAGAACTTGGGTTCGATCTAAATGGAAATGGATCTATAGAATAATTAGATAAGGAGGCTAACTGACTAATGAACCACAATAAATCATATAGAAAGTTAGGGAGAAGAGCTGACCATAGAAAAGCTATGTTAATGAACTTAACAATATCTCTAATTTTATCAGATAGAATAGAAACTACTGTTACTAGAGCAAAAGAGCTTAGAAAGTTTGCTGAGAGAATGGTTACTCTTGGTAAAAAAGGAACTCTTGCTCACAGAAGACAAGCTTTCGCTTTCTTAAGAAGCGAAGAGGCTGTAGCTAAGTTATTTAACGATTTAGCTCCAAAGTATGCTGAGAGAAACGGTGGATACACAAGAATCATCAGAACTTCTGTAAGAAAGGGAGATTCTGCTGAGATGGCTATAATCGAATTAGTGTAATAAACTAATTCATTAGAAAGAAGAACTATATTTAGTTCTTCTTTTTTATTTGGATGCTATAATAATAAACAAAATAAAAAAAATGTCTTAAATTTTAAATATTGTATACAAAAACTTTTTTTTCTTCAAAAAACAAACAAAATGTATTGCAAATTAGAAATGTTTAATGTATAATATATCCATAAAGTGCCTAGGGGGACTTATATATATTTTTATATTATTTGGAGGTTAAGATGTTAAAGGGAACTGTTAAATGGTTTAACAAAGAAAAAGGATTTGGTTTTGTAACATGTGAAGAGGGGAAAGATTATTTCGTGCACTTTACTGGAATTATCGGGGATGGATTTAGAACTTTAGAAGAGGGTCAAAATGTTTCATTTATCGTAGAGGAAGGAAATAAGGGACCAATAGCTAAAGAAGTAACTGTAGCTTAATATAGATATAAAACCAAGAGTGAAATTAACATTTCACTCTTTTTTTTTTATAAAAAAATCAGAAAATATGTTAGAATATAGTATATTCTATTTTAAGGAGATGGCAATGATATTAGGATTGACTGGTGGTATAGGAAGTGGAAAATCTACAGTTAGTAAAATCTTTTTGTCTATGGGAATTAAAGTTTTTGATGCTGATTTAATAGCTAAAGATATTTTAGAAACTGAACAAGTAAAAGAGGAAATAAAAGAAAAACTGGGAAAAGAGTTTATAAATTTAAAAAGCAATTCTGTAGATAAAGAATTATTAAAAAAAGAGGTTTTTAATAATTCAAAAAAATTAAATATATTAAATGAAATAGTTCATCCTAGAGTTATAGATATATATAAAAAAAAATATTTAGAATTTAAAGATAAAAAAGAGATTATAATTTTTGATGTTCCATTATTGTTTGAAGTTAATTTAGAGAGATGTTGTGATAAGGTAATAGTTGTAGATATAGATTTAAAGGTCCAAATAGAAAGAATTAAAAATAGAGATAAAATTGATGTTGCTTTAATAAATAAAATAATATCTGCTCAAATGTCTAGAGAAGAAAGAAATATGAAAGCAGATATTTTAATTGAAAATAATGGAAGTTTAGAGGAATTAAAACAAAAAATAGAAAAAATAATCAAAGATATAGAAAGAGGAAAAATATGAAAATAGTTGCTCCAGCAGGAAGTATTGAAAGATTTCACGCCGCTATAAAAGCAGGTGCAGATGAAATATATATGGGATTAAAAGGTTTTGGTGCAAGAAGAAATGCTGTAAATTTGACTTTAGAAGAGTATAAAGAAGCATTAGATTATGCACATGCAAGGGGAGTGAAAGTATTCTTAACACTGAATACTATAATGATGGATGTTGAGATAGAAGCAATAGCTATAAATCTAAGAGAACTATATAAACATGGATTAGATGCAGTTATTGTTCAGGATTTTGGATTAGCAGAGTTTATAAAAATTAATTTTCCTGGGTTAGAGCTACATGGAAGTACTCAAATGACTGTAGCAAATCATATAGAGGCAAATTATTTAAAATCTATTGGTTTTGAAAGAGTTGTTTTACCTAGAGAGTTAACTTTTGAAGAGATAAAAGAAATAAGAGAAAAAAGTGATATTGAGTTAGAGATATTTGTTTCAGGAGCATTATGTATATCTTATTCAGGGAATTGCTATATGAGTAGTTTTATAGGTGGACGTAGCGGAAATAGAGGGATGTGTGCACAACCTTGTAGAAAAAAATATACTTCTGATGGAAATGATGAAGGATATACTTTAAGCCCAAAAGATCAGTTATATGGATACGATGAAATTCAAAAATTAAAAGAGATTGGGATAGATAGTATTAAATTAGAAGGAAGAATGAAAGAACCTAATTATGTATTTCAAACAGTTAATTACTATAAAGAGCTAATTGATGGAAATAACATTGAAGAAAAAAGTTCGCAAATATTTAATAGAGGTTATAGTACTGGGTATTTTTATAAAGATAGAAAAGATATAATGAATAAAAGTTTTGCCAGCCATTTAGGAAAAAATCTTGGAGAATTTAATGGAAAAGAATTAAAATTGAAAGAAAAAATAATCTTAGGAGATGGAATAACTTTTTTATCCAAAGATTATGAAAAAATTGGTGGAACTTATATAAATAAAATAGATACTAGATTTGAGAAAAGTAAAAGAGAAGCTAACATTGGAGAAACTTTAATATTAAGAGATATTCCCAAAGAAACAAAGTATATATATAGAAATTACTCTAAAGAAATTAGTGATTTAATTGAATCAAAAATGAAAACAACAGATAAAAAACATGTTATAGATATAGAATTCAAAGGTAAAATTGGAGAGAGAGCTAAAGTAATAGTTTCAACATTAAATAATAGATTTGAACTAATAAAAATATCATTAGAAAGCGAAGGTATAATAGAAAAAGCTAAAAATAAAGGTACATCACAAGATGTTATAAGTGAGAAGTTATTAGAGATAGGTGATACAACATTTATTGGATTTATAAAAAATATTGAAATAGATGAGAATATATTTTTACCGATTTCTACGTTAAAACAATTAAAAAGAGATGCGGTAAAACTTCTTCTAGAAAAGTTAATATTAAGTTATAGGAAAGAAAGCTGTGATGAGTTAGTAAAATTATCTAAAAAAGAGGTTAGTGAAAAAAGTAGTATATTATCAGCAATAGTTTCAACAGATGAACAAAAAAATATTTTAATTTCTTACGGAATAGATAAGATATATTTTAAAGGATATGATGTAGCAAGAGAAGAAAATTTAGAAAAAATAGATTTATCGAATAAAATGGCAACTAATTTATATCAAGCTTTAGAAAATAAAAATACACAAATAACACTGGGATGGAATTTAAATATATCAAATCGTTATGCCTTTGACCATTTCTCTAATATAGAGAAAATAGACACAATTATAGTTTCTCCTGAAATTAGTTATAGAAGATTAGAAGAGATAGGAGAAACAAAAATAAAAAAAGCTATATTAGCTTATGGAAGACCAAGAGCTATGTATACAGAGTTATCTTTTGGAAATGAAGAAGTAAAGGTTATAGAAAATGAACAAGGAGATAAGTTTACAATAATAAAAAATAGTATAGGAAATAGTGAAATTTATTTAGAAAAACCATTAAATATACTTAAAGACAGAAAATATTTAGAAAAAATTGGAATCTCTGAATTAGTTTTAGAGTTTACAACTGAAACACCTGAAGAGATAAAAGATATTCTAAATGGAAAGGGAGTATATAAACCCTATAACTATGAAAAAGGAGTGTTTTAATGAATAGAAAAGTAGTTAAAAATTTAGCAACAGTGTTTGGTTTAGGAGAGATGCCGGTAGCTCCAGGAACTTTTGGAACATTGGGGGGAATTCCTATATATATAGGATTAGTGATTTTAAAAAAAATATTTCCTAATAATATGATTTATAACTCTTTTTATTTTATGTTTTTAATGACATTTTTTGCTATAGCAGTTTATGTTTCTGATATAGCAGAAAGAGAGATATTTAAAGAAAAAGATCCACAAAAAGTAGTAATAGATGAAGTTTTAGGATTCTTAACAACTTTATTTTTAATAAATCCAGTTGGAATATTTCAAACAATTATGGCTATTGTGATAGGATTTGTTATTTTTAGATTCTTTGATATAACTAAGATTGGACCAATATATAAGTCACAATTTTTTGGAAATGGTGTAGGTGTAGTTTTAGATGATTTTTTAGCAGGAGTAATTGGTAATTTTTTAATGGTTTGTATATGGACAATATTCTTTTAAGAGGTAGATAAAAATGAGATGCACACTAATATTAGTAGGAACGGAACTTTTAAATGGAGCTACTTTAGATACAAATAGTGTATTTATGGCAGAAGAATTAAATAAGGCTGGAATAAAAATTGATTATAAATTAACGGTAGGGGATTCTTTACAGAAGATTGAAGATGCGCTTAAATTTGCTAAGAAAATGAGTGATTTAGTTATTTTGTCAGGAGGGTTAGGAGCAACAGATGATGATTTAACTAAAGAAGCAATAAGAAAATTTTTAGATAAAAAATTTATTATTGAAGATAAAGAGTTAGAAGAAATTAAAGAAAAATTTAGAAAGTTGAATATTCAATTTTTAAATAAAAATCTTAAGGAAGTTCAAAAACCAGAAGGAGCAATTTCAATAAAAAATGATGTAGGGATGGCACCAGCATTTTTTGTAGATGGAATTGCAGCTTTTCCAGGAGTTCCTAGAGAATTATATAATATGTTCCCAAAATTTTTAAATTTTTATACAAAAAATTATTGTAAAGATTTAGATCCAATATATATAAAAGATATTATTATTTCAGGAATTCCAGAATCTATACTAGAAGAGAAGATTAAAGGATTTTTTATAGAACCAAATATAGAATATGAATTTTTGGTTAAAGATTATGGTATAATAGTAAGGATGCAAACATTAGATAGATATAAAAACACAGTGGAAAAAATTAAGGAAAAGATATATAATAGTATAGGAAAGTATATATTAACAGAAGATCAAGAAAAAATAGAAGATAAAATTTTTAAATTATTAGAAAAAAGAAACTATACATTATCTGTAGCTGAATCATGTACAGGTGGGATGTTATCTTCAACAATTGTTTCAGTACCAGGTATATCAAAGTTTTTTAAAGAGGGATTAATTACATATAGTAATGAAGCAAAAATAGATAGATTAAACGTTAATAAAAATTTAATAGAAAAATATGGAGCTGTGAGCAAAGAGGTTGCAAAAGAAATGGTTATTGGATTAAAAACAGATGTTGGTATTTCAATAACTGGAATTGCAGGCCCTGAAGGTGGAACAAAGGATAAGCCTGTAGGGTTAGTTTATATTGGAGTTAAAGTTAAAGAAAAAGTCTTAACTTTTAAATTCGATTTCATAGGGGATAGAGAAAAAATAAGAAGAAAAGCAGTTCTCCATAGTCTATTTGAACTATATAAAATATTAGAGGAGGATGAATAAAAAGTGAGTATAGGAGAGAGAATAAAAAAAAGTAGAAATGAAAAATCATTATCATTAAGAGAGTTAGCAACAATGGTTGATTTATCAGCTAGTTTTTTATCACAAATAGAGCAGGGAAAAGCATCTCCTTCAATTGAAAACTTAAAAAAAATTGCAAATTCATTAGATGTAAGAGTTAGTTATCTAATTGAAGATGAAGAGGTAAAGAAAAATTCAGATTTAATTAGAGCAAAAGAAAGAAAATATGTTGAGAGTGTAGATTCTAATACAACTTTATCTTTATTAACATCATCAAATATTGAAAAAAGTATGGAGCCAATTTTATATGAAATTGGACCAGGTGGAGAAAGTGGCAGAAGTTATTACACACATCATGGAGAAGAATTTATATTTATTCTAGAGGGAAGTTTAGATATATATATAGAAGAAACAGTTCATAATTTACATGAAGGAGATAGTTTCTATTTTAAATCTAGTCAAAAGCATAGATTTAAAAATAATTCAGATAAAAGAGCTAGAGCTCTTTGGGTGGTAAATCCACCTACATTTTAACAATGGAGGAAAATAATGAATATAGAAGTAAAGGTATTGAACTCTACTAGGCTAACAAAGTTATTGATAGCAGCAAGTAGATGGCTATCAAAATATTCAGATGTTTTAAATGATTTAAATGTATATCCTGTTCCAGATGGAGATACAGGAACTAATATGTCTATGACATTACAAGCAGTTGAAAATGAGTTAATAAAATTAAATCATGAACCTGATATGGAAGAGTTATCTGATATAGTTTCAGAAGCTATTCTTTTAGGAGCTAGAGGAAACTCTGGAACAATTTTATCTCAAATTATTCAAGGGTTTTTAGATGGAGTTAGAACTAAAGAGGAAGTAACTGTAGATGACGTTAAAATTGCGTTTAGACTAGCTAAAGAAAAGGCTTATAAAGCTGTAAGTGAACCAGTTGAAGGAACAATGTTAACAGTTATTAGAAGAGTAGCAGAAGAGGCTGAGAAATATGATGGACCTGCAGATGATTTTATACCGTTTTTAGTTTATTTAAAAGAAGCAGCTCAAGAGGCCGTTGAAGAGACACCGAATCAATTACCAAAGCTAAAAGAAGCAGGAGTTGTAGATGCTGGTGGACAAGGAATATTCTATATATTAGAGGGATTTGAAAAATCAATAACAGATCCAGAGATGTTACATGATCTAGAAAGAATTGTTCAATCGCAAGCTAAAAGAAAAGATATAATGGAACATTCTGGAAGTCATGTGTTTGAAGATATTAAATTCAAGTATTGTACAGAGTTTGTTATAGAATCAGGTGATTTTGATTTAGATGATTATAAGTCAAAAATTGTAAATTACGGAGATTCAATGGTTTGTGCTCAAACATCAAAAAAGACAAAAACTCATATACATACAAATAATCCTGGAGCTGTATTAGAAATAGCTGGTAAATTAGGAAATTTATCAAATATTAAAATTGATAATATGGAGATTCAACATAAAAATATGCTTTTAGCAGATGCGGAGCATTATAAAGTTGATAAAAAAGGAAAAATTTTAGTTCAAAATGAAAATAGTAAACCAATTGCATACTTTGCTATTGTAGATAATATGGAATTAGGAAATCTATTTTTAGATAATGGTGCAACAGCAGTTTTAATTGGAGGGCAAACACAAAATCCAAGTGTTGCCGATATAGAAGAAGGATTGAATAAAATAAAAGCTGAAAAAATTGTAATATTGCCAAATAATAAGAATATAATTTCATCAGCTAAATTAGCAGCAGAAAGATCACCAAAAGAAGTAACAGTTTTAGAAACTAAAACAATGTTAGAGGGTGAATACGTTGTTAAAAATAAAGACTTTGGAATGGATGAAATACTAAAGCAACTTCCATTTAATGCATCAATTGAAATAACGCAAGCAGTAAGAGATACTAAAGTTGATGAAATAACAATATCTCAAGGAGATTATATAGCTTTAATAAATGGAAAAATAAAGCTAAAGGCATCTACATTAGAGGAGATAGTTGAAAATATTTATAAAACATGTGTAAACAGTGAAACTTTAAATATATTTGCTTGTATTGGAAAAGGTTCTACTGAAGAAGCAAACAAAATTCTTAAAGGAATAAAATCAACAGTAAGATATTCTGATTTAGTTATAGGACAAGAAAACTATCCATATTATATCTATATTACAAATAGAAATCCAGAGTTACCTGAAATTGCTATTGTAACTGATTCGACATCAGATTTAACACCAGATATGATTAAGGGATTAGATATAGATATTATTCCTTTAAAAATAAAGTTAGCAGGAGATACTTACTATAGAGATGGAGTGGATATTTCAAAAGGTGAGTTTTGGAAACAACTTTTAAAAGAAAATATTGTACCTAAAACATCTCAGCCTTCTCCAGCAGAGTTTAAGGAGCTTTATGAAAAATTATTGGAAAAAGGTTATAAAAAAATAATATCTATCCATATTTCAAGTAAATTAAGTGGAACTCAACAAGCTGCAAGAGTGGCTAGAGGAATGTTAAATAAAGAGGATGATATAGCTATAGTAGATTCTAAAGTTGTAACATTTGCTCTTGCGCATATAGTATTAGAAGCTGCAAAAATGGTAAAAGAAGGAAAATCATTTGATGAAATAATTGAATGGATTGATGAAACAAAGAGTAAAATGAAAGTTTATTTTGTTGTAAAAGAGCTTTCATATTTAGAAAAAGGTGGAAGAATAGGAAGAGCATCATCAGTTATAGGAGGCTTCTTAAAAATAAAACCTGTTTTAAAATTAGAGAATGGAGAAGTATGCATAGAAGCAAAAGCTCTTGGTGAAAGAGGGGCTTTAGCTTATATGGAAAAATTAATAAAAAATGAAAAAAATTCAATTATAATGTATACTGGTTGGGGTGGAACTCGTAGTGAGCTAGAAGCTGCCGATCAACTTAGAAATATAGCTGAAAAGACTAAAAAACTAGATTATAGAGGTAGAATGGAAATTGGAGCAACAATTGCTTCACACACAGGACCTGTATATGGAATGGGAATTTTAAATAAAATAAGATAATAAAAATAGCTAGATTATAAATCTAGCTATTTTTATAAAAGGAAACTTTTTTAAATAAATTAAATAAGATGAGTAGTAAAGAGTTTTAAAAGGATTGACTGGACATTAAAAAGCAAATATAATAAAGAAAAAACCATAGGAGGAAAAAAATGGCAATATTAGTTTGTGGTGGAGCAGGATATATAGGAAGTCACGCAGTAAAAGCCTTATTAGAGGCAAAAAGAGAGGTTATTGTTTTAGATAATATGCAAACAGGACATGTAGAAGCAATTCCTGAAAATATAAAATTAGCTCTAGGAGATTTAAGAGATTTAGAGTTTTTAAAAAGAGTTTTTAAAGAAAATAAAATAGAAGGGGTTATACACTTTGCAGCTGATTCGTTAGTTGGAGAAAGTATGACAAATCCAGCTAAATATTTTGAAAACAATGTTATGGGAACAATGAACTTATTAAATATAATGAAAGAGTTTAAGGTTAAAAATATTGTATTTTCGTCAACAGCAGCAACTTACGGAGAGCCTAAGAATATTCCTATTTTAGAAACTGACGAAACTAATCCAACAAATCCTTATGGTGAAAGTAAATTAATGGTTGAAAAACTTTTAAAATGGTATGATTATGCTTATGGAATAAAGTATACAGCATTAAGATATTTTAATGTTGCAGGAGCTTATCCAACAGGAGAGATCGGAGAAGATCATAGCCCAGAAACACATCTTATTCCTATAATTTTACAAGTAGCTTTAGGAAAAAGAGAGAAGATTGCAATATATGGAGATGATTACCCTACAGAAGATGGAACTTGTATAAGAGATTACGTTCATGTGATGGATCTAGTTGATGCTCATATACTAGCTTTAGACAGATTAAAAAATGGTGGAGAAAGTACAGTTTATAATTTAGGAAATGGAGAAGGATTCTCAGTAAAGCAAGTAATAGAGGTAGCTAGAAAAGTTACAAAACATACTATACCAGCTGAAGTTTCACCAAGAAGAGCTGGAGATCCAGCAAAATTAGTGGCAAGCTCAGAAAAAGCTATGAAAGAGTTAAAGTGGAAGCCTAAGTATGCATCATTAGATTCTATAATAGAAACAGCATGGAAATGGCATAAAGAAAATCCAGATGGATACAATGATTAAAAAATTAGGCAGAATTCTGCCTAATTTTTTATTTTAAAAGGAGAAAAGATGAGAATATATAAATTTGAAGAGATTGATTCTACGAATAAATTTTTAAGAGAAAAAAGTGATGTACTAGAAAAAGACTTAGCTATAGCAAAAGTTCAAACACTAGGAAGAGGACGGAGAGGAAATAAGTGGGTGTCCACTAAGGGAGCAGCTTTGTTTTCTTTTGTACTGAAGCATAATTCAGAAATATTAGAAGAAGAATATATGAAATTACCACTTTTAGTTGGTTACTCTCTTTTATATTCTCTAAAAAAGATAGAGAATTTAGATTATAAATTTAAATGGACTAATGATTTATTTTTAGATGAAAAAAAAATTAGTGGTATATTAGTAGAAAAAATAGGAGACAACTATATAATTGGTATTGGATTAAATGTTAATAATTTAAATCTTGAAGAAGCAAAAAATATTGCAATATCATTGAAAGAAAAAACAAATAAAAATTATGATTTAGAGGAGATTATATTAACTATAGTTAATGATTTTTTCTATAATTTTGAAGAGTTTAAAAATGGAAAATGGAAAGAAATTTTAAAAAAAATTAATGAAGTTAATTATTTGTATGGTAAAAGAATTGATATCGTAACTTTTGATAAAAAAGAAAGTGGAATAGCTGGAGATATTTTAGAGGATGGAACTTTAGAAGTATTTGTAGGAAATGAAATAAAAAGATATAATATTGGCTCAATACATATAGCTAAAAAGTAGAGGAGATTATGAGTAGAAAAAGAGTGATTTTAGGATTAAGTGGAGGAGTGGATTCATCTACCTCAGCATATATGTTGCAAGAGGATGGTTTTGAAGTAATTGGCGTTACTTTAGTGGTAAGTGATGAGCAAAAAGAATCGAAGGATTTAGAAGATGCTATTAGTTTAGCTAAAGAGTTAAAAATAGAGCATATTATACTAGATGTTGTAGATGAATTTAAAGATAAAATTATAAAATATTTTATAGATGAATACGCAATGGGAATGACACCATCTCCATGTGTAGTTTGTGACGAAATAATAAAAATAAAGAAATTAATAGAAATAGCTGATGAAAAAAAAGCTTATTATATAGCTACAGGTCACTATTGTGAAATAAGTAAAGATAATAAATTTAGAAAATATTTATTTAAAAAACCAAAGGATAGCAAAAAAGATCAAGGATATATGCTATACAGAATTGAGCCAAAAATAATAGAAAGGATGATATTTCCTTTAGCAAAATATGAGAAAATAATAGTTAGAGAAAAAGCTAAAAATTATGGAGTAAAAGTTTTTGATAAAAAAGATAGTCAAGGGATTTGCTTTGCTAAAGAGGGATATTTAGAGTTTTTAAAGAAAAATTTAAAAGACAAAATAGTTCCTGGAAACTATGTAGATAAACAGGGTAAAATACTAGGACAGCATCAAGGATACCAGCTTTATACAATAGGACAAAGAAGAGGTTTGGGTGTTTTATTTTCTAAGGTATACTTTATAATAGATATTATTCCACAAAAAAATGAAATAATATTAGGTGATTATATAGAGTTATATAGAGAAAAAATAGAATTAGAAAATTTTAAAACTCATATTCCTTTTGAAACACTGACTCAAATGAGAGTTTTGGCAAAACCAAGGTTTTCAAGTACAGGTTTTTATGGTAAAGTAATTGAAGAAAAAGAAAAAATATATTTTCAATATGAGGAAAAAAATCCACAAAATGCAAAAGGACAGCATTTAGTATTATATAGTGATGAACTAGTCATAGGTGGAGGAAAAATAATATTTTAAAGGGGGTAGTTTATGAAATTAAAAGAGTTAATGAGAGAAAAAGGTGTAGACGCAGTTTTAATTACAAACTTATTAAATGTGAGATATTTTACTGGATTTACAGGAACAACAGGTACAGGATTAGTAATTGGAGAAAAAAAATTTTTTATAACAGATTTTAGATATGTATCTCAAGGTAAAGAACAAGTTGAAAAAAATGGATTTGAATTGATTTGTGAAAATGTATCAACATTAAAAAAAGTGGGAGAATTATTAAAGGAGTTTGGTGCAAAAAAAATAGCTATTGAAAATCAAAATGTAACTTTAGATCAATTTAAACTTTTTAAAGAAAATTTTCCAGAAGTTGAATATGTATATTTAGATGATAGCTTCCTAAATATAAGAGAAATTAAATCAAAAGAAGAGATTGAAATAATAAAAGAATCAATAAGAATAGCTGAGAAAGCTTTGGAAATAACTTTACCTAAAATCAAAATTGGTGTAAAGGAAACTGAAATTGCTGCAGAGTTAGAATATCAAATGAGAAAATTAGGTGCATCAAAACCATCCTTTGATCTTATTGTAGCTTCTAATGAAAGATCATCTCTTCCTCATGGAGTAGCTAGTGATAAAAGAATAGAAGAAGGATTTTTAACAATAGATTATGGATGTTTTTATAAAGGATATGCTTCAGATATAACGAGAACGTTTTATGTAGGAGATAATCCAACAGAAAAGCATTTAGAAATATATAATATTGTAAAGGAAGCGAATGAAATAGCAATAAAAGAAGTGAAAGAGGGAGTAACAACTCATGAGTTAGATGCTATAGCAAGAAACTTTATAAAAGAAAAAGGATATGGGGAATATTTTGGTCATGGATTAGGACACGGAATAGGATTACAAATTCACGAATATCCAGGAGTTTCTTTTAAAGCAGAGAATAAAATATTAAAAGAAGGAATGGTAATTACGGTAGAACCAGGTATTTATATACCTAATTTTGGTGGAGTTAGAATAGAAGATGATATTTTAGTAAAAAAAGATTCTTATGAAAAATTAACTTCATTAGAAAAAACTTTTAAAAAAATTAAATAACAGCATAACGAATATTAAAAAACAAAAAAATGTTCGTAAAAAGTACTAATTGCTGACGAATATATATTTTTTTTATAAAAGATATATAAAATTAATCTTTTTAATTTGACTAAAAATATGATATTCTTTATCTATAGTAGAAAGTTTATTAATCATTTTGTTATAAAATGAAAATAAATTATCAATATGGAGGGGAATATGGAAGCTGAATTAAAAAAGAACGAACTTCAAAACAAGAGTTTTATAGACAAATTCTTGAATATAATTGAAAAGGGAGGAAACGCTCTACCACATCCAGCAACACTTTTTGCAATACTTGCTGTAGTAGTAGTAGTAATATCAGGTATAGGTGGAGCCTTAGGTTGGTCAGTTGATTTTGTTGGAATTAATAGTAAAACAATGAAAACAGAAGAGATGGTTATATCAACTAAATCTTTAATGACAAAAGAGGGAGTAAATTATATTTTTACTTCAATGGTTAAAAACTTTACTGGATTTGCACCATTAGGAACAGTATTAGTTGCTATAATAGGTATAGGAATAGCTGAAAGGTCTGGATTAATGGCAGCGATTCTAAAAAAAGTAGCATTATCAACACCTAAAAAGTTAGTAACAGTTATGGTTATATTTTTAGGAATTATGTCAAATGTGGCTTCTGATGCAGGGTATGTTGTTTTACCACCACTTGCAGCATTAATTTTCTTATCTTTTGGAAGACATCCAATTGCAGGATTAGCTGCGGCTTTTGCAGGAGTATCTGGAGGATTCTCAGCAAATTTATTGATAGGAACAATTGATCCACTTTTAGGTGGAATCTCAACAGAGGCAGCAAAAATATTAGATCCAACATATGAGGTATTACCAACAGCAAACTGGTACTTTATGATGGCATCAACATTTGTAATTGCATTTTTAGGAACTTTAATAAATGATAAGATAGTAGAGCCAAGATTAGGAAAATATACTGGTGATGAAGCGATTGATTTCCAAGAAGTAACAACAGAGGAGAAAAAGGCTTTAAGAGCTGCAGGAATGGCGACAGTAATAATGCTAGTTTTATTAGTACCTATTTATTTTGCATTAGGTAAAAATTTCTTAGGAAGTGGACTAGTACCAATAATTGTTATTTTCTTTGCTCTTCCAGGATTAGCATATGGAAAATCTATAGGAACAATAAAAAATGATTCTGATGTAATGGGAATGTTAACAAAATCAATGCAAGGAATGGCGGGATATATTGTTTTAGTTTTCTTTGCTGCTCAATTCATAGCCTACTTTGGGTATACAAATTTAGGTACAATATTAGCAGTAAAAGGAGCAGACTTCTTAGAAACAGCTGGAATTGGTGGAATTCCATTAGTAATTGGATTTATTTTAATAGTAGGTTTCTTAAATCTATTTATGGGATCAGCCTCAGCTAAATGGGCTATATTAGCGCCAGTATTTATACCAATGTTAATGAGAATAGGTTATTCACCAGAGTTTACTCAATTAGCTTATAGAATAGGAGATTCAAGTACAAATATAATCTCTCCATTAATGTCATACTTTGCCATGATAATTGTATTTATGCAAAAATATGATAAAAAAGCTTCTTTAGGAACTCTTATATCAGTAATGCTTCCTTACTCAATAACATTCTTAATTGGATGGTCAATTTTCTTAGCAGCTTGGATGTTAAGCGGATTACCAATTGGACCAGAGGTACAAATATTATTAAAAGGAATGTAAGATATAAAGGCTTGATATTAATCAAGCCTTTTATTATTTATAGAGGTGAAAAATGAAAAAAAATATAATTTTAATACATGGAGCAGGGGTAGGGGGATGGGTATTTAGAGATATAGAAAAAATTTTAAAACTGTATGGTAATAATGTTTACGCTCCAAATTTATCAGCAATAGGGGATCGGAAACAATTAATAGAAAATAAAACAACATTAACTACCTATGCCAAAGAGATAGAGGCTTTGATATTAAAGAATAATTTATATGATGTTTATTTAATAGGGCATTCTTTTGGAGGAGCTGTAGTTTCAGCTGTAGTTGAATTGATTCCAGAAAGAATAAAATACCAAATATATATTGATAGTTTTTTCTTAGAAAATAATGAGAGCATTTTAACTTTATTTGGAGAAAAGAGAGAAAATGAATTATATGATATTTGTAAAAATGAAGGAGAGGGAAAATATCTACCTAAAAGATTATTTGGAAAAGAACATCCATTAATAAAAGATATGCCTTTTAGTCCATATATGGAAAAGGTAAAATTTAAAGGGAAAGGGAAAAAAATACCAGGAGCTTATATAGATTGCTTAGATAGTAGTGGTTTTGAGCATTTAGAAAGACCAAAAAGAATAATGAAATCAAGGGTTGAAGATAGAAAATGGAAGTATGTGACATTAGATTCAGATCATATTCCAATGACAAAATCTCCAGCTAGAGAAAAGTTAATAGAAGTATTAATAGATTTAATAAAAAACAGCTAAAAATTTTAGCTGTTTTTTATTATTATACTATTAAACTTAGAACAGACAAAGCTCCTATAACTAAAAGAGTAGGATTTATTTTTTTGAAATCACCTGTTCCAGCATGAATAATTATATAAGATATAAATCCAAAAGCTAAACCAGTACTTATACTATAAGTTAAAGGCATCATTAGAATTGTTACAAAAGATGGAAAAAGAGTTTTATAGTCTTTCCAATCTAACTCATAAATATTTTTAAACATATAGACACCAACAATAATAAGCGCTGGAGATGTAGCAAAAGATGGAACGATAGAAACTAAGGGTGTGAAAAATAAGGAAGCAATAAAAAATCCAGCGGTAACGACAGAAGCTAAACCTGTTCTAGCTCCAGCAGCAATACCTGCCGCAGTTTCTGAAAGAGTAGTCACTGTACTAGTACCTAAAACAGCTCCAATCATTGTAGATGTAACGTCAGCATATAACATTTTTCCAAGATCTTTAACTTTACCGTTTTTATCAGCTAAACCGATTTCTTTAGAGCAAGCAATTAAAGTACCTAAAGAATCAAAAAGATCAACAAACATAAAAGAAAATGCTGGACCTAGAAGAGATAACTTTAAAGCTCCCCAAATATCTAATTTAAAAGCTATTGGTGCAATACTAGGGGGCATAGACATAATTGAAGTGGGCATACTTGTATCACCAGTAAAAATACCAATAACAGTAGATGAAACTATTCCTATTAGTATTCCACCTTTAACTTTTTTTATTTCTAGTATAATGGCGATAAAAAGTCCAATAATTCCAATTAAAATTTGAGAATTAAATCTAGCTAATCCAATGATTGTAGCAGGATTAGAAGAGACAATCCCAAGAGTTTTAAGTCCAATAAAAGCAATAAAAAGTCCAATTCCACCTGTAACAGATATTTTTAAACAAAGAGGAATTGCATTAGCAATTTTTTCTCTAATTCCACCAATTGATAAAAAGAAAAAGAATACTCCAGAAAGAAAAACAATTCCAAGGGCTGTTTGCCATGGGATTCCTCTTCCAATAACAAGAGAATAAGTAAAAAATGCATTTAATCCCATACCTGGAGCTAACGCAAAGGGAGCATTAGCTAAAAATGCAGCAATAAGAGTTCCTATAGCAGCAGAAAGTATAGTTACTGTTATTAGAGCACCTTTGTCCATACCAGATTCGCTAAGAATTGCTGGGTTTATAAAAATTATGTAAGCCATAGTTAGAAAAGTAGTTGTACCTCCAATTATTTCATGTTTGATACTACTGTGTCTTTCCTTAATTTTAAAAAAATTGTTTAAAAAATTCATACAAAACTCCTTTATTTTTCCATATATTATACAAAAAAAACATATTAAAATGAAGAATAAAAATAATTTCTTGACAAATTTTGTGAAATACTATACTATAACGGTATAGAAATCAACTAAAAACCAAATATAATTAAATAAAAAAATAGGAGTTATCTCCTATTTTTTTTATTTACCACAACATTTTTTATATTTTTTTCCAGATCCGCATGGACAATTTTCATTTCTTCCCACTTTATTGACAGTTCTAGGAGGCTGATTTTCTCCAAAAACTTCAATATAAGAGTGACCTTTTAAAGTCCAAAGAGGTAAAGATTTTGATATTTTAGTTACAAGAGCTATAAAAAGAGCTTCTGAATTAGAATTATCGAATTTAACTCTAGTTTTTATATCGTTAACAATATCATCAATAGAAACATTATTTTTTAATCTATCTATAATTGTTGTAATTTCAAAACCAATTTGTGCACCTTGTAATTTATGAGACATTAAAAGAGCTATTAAATCTGCAACCTCTTGAGTTTTTTCAATAAAGAAATAGTTCCAGTAATTTTTATACTCATCATTTGTTAAAACTTTATACTCTAATCCTTCATATTTTATAGTTTCGTGTAAAATATCTACTGGTTCAGAAACAGAATCAGCTACTAAATATATAACTTTGCTACCTGAATCCTCTAATTTAGATATAAATACATTTAGAATCCATCTAGAATCTATAAAGTTATGAATTTTATCAAGAGTGATATCTTTAAATGTAGGAGTTAAAAGTTCTAGCAATTTATGTTCATCAATAACACCATAAAATCTAATTATTCCTAAAATTAACATTTCAAGCTCTTGATAGTAATCTACTAACTTTTTATTCTCTTCCTTTGTAGAAAGAGAGTCAATTGTTTCAATAAACCAAGTTGAAATAATGTAATGATTGTTACCTTTTTCTTTAATAACATTTTTAGATATGAAACCAAAACTTTGTAGAGGTAATAGAAACTCCTCATATTCAAAAAAATCTTTCTCAGTTACTTGATTTTTTTCACCATTAAATTGAGAAAGTAAAGTTATAGTATCTTTAGAAAAAATTTCTAAAAAAGCATCAGAATTATTAGTATATACTTCTGTAATTTTTTCTATAATTTTTCCTTTTACAGTACTTTTAGCAATTTTTATATTAAATTTAGCTAAAATTTTAAAAAGATCATCTTTAAGTAAACTATTTAAAGATTCAATTAAAAATTTGTCTTCCACGTTGACCTCCAAATATTTTTATTACTATTATATCATAAAAATATAAAAATACAAAAATGTATAGAAAAATGAGGTCTATAAAGCTATAACTTAGATGGAAGAATTTCAATTTTTTTGTTTTTAAAAAAAATTTCACCATTACAGAAATAAAATTGTATTGGATATATTTCAACTCCAGATTTTAAAGCCTCATAAAAAGTTTCGTAAAAAATAGGATCAGTCTCATAATTTGGGGTAAAAAATTTAGAATCTTTTAAAATTATTAAAACAACTGCAGCTCTAGTACCAGATTTTTTAATTTTAATTAACTCTTTAAGATGTTTAGTTGCTCTTACACTAGGGGCGTCTGGAAAAGTAGCTACACCATCTATAGAAAGAGATACACCTTTTGTTTCGATATATATTTTTTCATTATTTTTTTCAATTAAATAATCTAGACGGCTATTTCCATATTTGACTTCAGGTTTTATAAAGTCATAAGATCCAAAGCAAGAGATATCAAAATTTTTAAAATAATTATCAGTAATATATCTATGAATTGAAGAATTTATTAAAATTTGTTCATTATTATTAGAATAAGCTGCTATAACATCCCAGAAAGTTTTTCTATTTTCAATATTTTCAGCCTTTCTTAAAAGAATAGTATTTCCTGGAAAAAGAAGTTCTTTTATTCTGCCTGAATCATGGACATGGGCAGAGACAATTTCTCCATTTTTTAATTGTAAATTAGCTATAAATCGATTGGGCCTATCTATAAATTTTGCAACTTCATCAATATTAACTCTATAAATAAATTTCATAGTTCCCCCTATTTTATATAATAAAAAAGAGATCAATTTCTTGATCTCTTATTAAAAGTTATTACTCAGCTGGAGAGATACACTCAACAGGACAAGCACCTGCACAAGCACCACAATCAATACATTGGTCCTCGTCGATTCTTCTTTTTCCTCCATCAACCTCAGAAATGCAGCTAACTGGGCAAACTGCCTCGCAAGTTCCACATCCGATACAGATATCTTCGTTAATTCTATGAGCCATGATAACCTCCTAAATTAAATTTAATTAAGTATAAATATACAAGTTTAATATATACTCGACAGAAGTATACCATTTTAATATTAAAATGGCAACTTTTTTCTTAGAATATTATTATAAAAAAAATTATAAATTCCTTTTTTTTTGTGAAAAATTGATATATAATGAAAAAAAAATACTAAGGAGAGTAATTATGAAAATTTTTGTAATATCTGATATTCACGGCTCAAGTTATTTTTTAAAAAAATCGTTAGAAGCATATAAAAAAGAAAAAGCAGACTATATATTAATATTAGGGGATGAATTGTATCATGGTCCTAGAAATCCTTTGCCGTTAGAGTATAATCCAAAGGAAGTAGTAGATATTTTAAATAATTATAAAGAAAAGATTATTGCAGTTAGAGGAAATTGTGATAGTGAAGTTGATCAAATGTTGTTAGAATATCCAATCATGGGAGATTATTCAACTATTTTTTTTAATAATAAAAGGATTTTTGCTACACATGGGCATATTTATAATGAGGATAAACTTCCAAAGTTATGTAAGGGAGATATTTTTATATATGGGCATACTCATCTACCGGTAGCTCATGAAGTAGATGGTATTTATATGTTGAATCCTGGATCAATTTCTCTTCCTAAAGGAGGAAATGTAAATAGTTATGGTATGTTTGAAAATAATAAATTTTATATAAAAAATTTAGATGGAGAAATCATAAAAGAGATAGAATTAAAATAAAGGAGTGCTTTAGCACTCCTTTACTTATTTTATAGCATAATTGAGAACATCTGTGAAATAATCAACATAATTAACAGTAATACCAGATTTTAAAAATTCAGGGAGTTTATCAAAATCTTTTTTATTATCCTTTGGAAGAATTAATTCAAATATACCAACTCTTCTAGCAGCAATAGTTTTTTCTCTAACTCCTCCAATAGGAAGAACTTTACCAGTTAAAGTAAGTTCACCAGTCATAGCAATGCCCTTTCTAATTGGAGTATTTGTCGCTAAAGAATATAATGCTAAAGCCATTGTAATACCAGCAGAAGGACCATCTTTTGGAGTTGCTCCTTCTGGAACATGAAGATGAACTCTATTTTTGTCAAAGAATTCTTTAATTTCAATAGAAAGAGTTGTATCTTTAGCAAGAAGAGATCTTATATACGAGTAGGCAATCTCTGCTGACTCCTTCATCACATCTCCAAGCTGACCTGTAAGTTTTAAACCACTTTCTTTATTGCTAATACTTGTGGCCTCAATATATAAAGTAGCTCCTCCTAAGGATGTCCAAGCTAATCCAAGAGTAACACCTGGAATTTCTTTTTGATAAAGTTCTTCTGTGGTAAAAATAGGAGTACCTAAATAGGATTCAACATTATTTTCATTGATTCGAACTTTCTCTTTATTTCCTTCAGCAATTTTTAGATTAACTTTTCTCATAATTTTACGAATACACTTATCTAAAGTTCTAACACCAGCTTCTCTAGCGTATTTATCTATTATAAACTTTAAAGCATTTTTACTAATAGTAATCTCTTTGCTATCTAAAGCATGAGCTTTAAGTTGTTGTGGAATTAGATATTTCTGAGCTATTTGTAGTTTTTCCTCAAGGATATAACCTGATAAATGAATAACTTCCATTCTATCAAGTAGAGGTCTTGGAATTGTATCTAATTGATTAGCTGTTGTAACAAAAAGTATTTTAGATAAATCATATCTTATATCTAAATAATGATCTAAAAAATCTTTATTTTGTTCGGGATCTAAAACTTCTAATAAAGCAGATGCAGGATCTCCTCTAAAGCTGTTTCCAATCTTATCAATTTCATCAATCATTATTACTGGATTAGAAGTTTCAACAAGCTTTAAAGCTTGAATAATTTTTCCAGGCATAGCTCCAATATATGTTCTTCTATGACCCTTTATTTCAGCTTCATCAACCATTCCACCAACTGAGAAACGATAAAATTTTCTATTTAAAGATTCTGCAATAGACTTTCCAATCGATGTTTTTCCAACTCCAGGAGGTCCAACTAAACATAAGATAGATCCATTTACATTTCCAGTTTTAATAACAGTACTGACAAATTCTAGAATACTATTTTTAATATCTTCAAGTCCATAATGATCTCTATCTAAAATTGTTCTTGCTTTTTTAATATCTAATCTATCTTTTGAAAAAACTCCCCAAGGTAGTTCAACAATAGATTCAATATATGTTCTAGCAACATGATACTCTGGAGAGCCTTGATCTAAAAGAGAAAGTTTTTCTAATTGTTCATTTACAACTTTTTCAGCTTCTGGAGATAGATGAATATGATTTATTTTATCCATAATTTTATCTATAACTGCAGATTTTTCATCTTTTTCTAAACCTAACTCTTGTTTTATTAGTTTAAGTTGCTCTTTTAAAAAGTATTCTTTTTGTTGCTTACTTACTTTATCTTCAATTTGTTTAGAAATTTTAGCTTGGAGTTGAGATATTTCTAATTCCTTTTTTAACATAGTTAATAATCTTTGTGACCTGTTAACAATATTAAACTCTTCTAAAAGTTCTTGTAGATCTTTAGCTTCGGCTTTTAACATTGATGAAACAAAGTCTATAAATATGCTTGGATGATCATAAGAAGCTTGGGAAACAAGAAGTTTTAATTCCTCTTTTAAAATAGGATTAACCTCAAAAATTTCTTTTAAAGATGTCATAATAGCAAGCATGTAAGCTTTAAGTTCAACAGATGAATCAGCAGTCTCCTTATTATATTTAACTTTCCAGCATATTCTAGAGTTACCGAGAACAACTTTTTTCTTTTTAAATCGTTCTACTCCAAAGACTATTGCTTGTACAGAATCTTGAGAAATAGATGTTACTTTATTTATTTTAACAACAGTTCCAACATCATATAGAGTTGAGTTGAAATAGTCGTTGTCGTCGATATCTTTAACAAAAACTAAGCCAATAAAGCCATTATAATGCTCTTCTGCATCTTTTATAGCTTGTAAAAAATCCTCACCTGTAAAAGCGATTGGAGTTAAAATATTTGGAAAAATAGGTCTTATTACAAGAGGTAAAATAGGAATATCTTCAGGTAATAAATCCCTTATGTTAACAAGATCTGTAGAATTGTTATTTGTACTAGTCATAGCCTCCTCCTTTTGTTTCTATTGTTATATTTAGAGTACATATAAATATATGTATTTCCTTTTATAAATTAAAAATAAAAGCTTGAAATTTATTTTGAAAAGGAATAAAGCTAAAAAAGCAGTAAATCCTTTAAAATATAAAAGTTTTGGAGGAGTAAAAATGACTTTAAGAAAAAGAATCTGTGTTATGGATATTGGTTCAAACTCAATTAGAATGGTTATATATGAAATAACTCCCAACAAATCATTTATTCCAATAGAGGATATAAAAGAAACTGTTCGATTAGGAGAGGGAATAAATGAGAAAAAAGAGTTAAAAGAAGAGAAAATAAAACTAGCTTTGAAAACAATACAACTATTTAAAAAGGTTTGCTTAAAAAATAATGTGGATGAAATAGTAGCTTTTGGAACAGCGGCCTTAAGAATAGCTATTAATGGTGAGGAACTTTTAAAAGAGATAACTAGAACAACAGGCATAGAGGTGATTATATTTAAAGGAGAGGATGAAGCGTACTTTTCATTTGAAGGAGCTATAAATACATTAGATATAAAAGATGGAGTCGTAATTGACTTAGGTGGATCAAGTTTAGAAATTGTCCATTTTAAAAATAGAGAAGCTTTAGAGCGAGCAAGTTTAAACTTTGGAGCAGTTACTTTATCAGAAATTGTAAATTTGAAAGATAAGTTAAGTAAAAAAGATGAAGAAACTTTAAGAGATTTTATAAAAGATCAATTTAAGGTTGTTCAATGGAAAGATGAGCTAAAAGGTTTACCATTAATAGGGGTAGGAGGGACAGTTAGAAATATAGGTGGAGTAAATTTGTATATGAAAAACTATCCACTAGAGTTATTACATAACTATAAAGTAAGTATTGACGGTGTAAAAGAGGTTGTAGATTATATAAAAAACAAAGATTATAAAGAAAAACAAGATGTTCAAGGATTATCTAAAGCTAGAGCAGATGTATTTATAGGAGCAGCTATTGCAGTTGAAGAGGTTCTAACATATTTTGATTTAAAAGAATTAATAATAAGTGGTTATGGTATAAGAGAGGGAGTTCTTTATGAAAGATTAAGTGAATGTGGAAAAGTGATTCAGGATCCTTTTGAAGACGGATTTAAAGAGATTATAGAAATTTTAGATATTAATACTAAAACAAAGGATAAACAACATAAAATACTAAAAAAAATCTGTCTAGAACTTGATAAAGACTATAATTTTAAAGAAGTAAGTGAAAAAGTTATAAAAATAGTGACATATCTATACGATATAGGTAAGAGTATAAATTTTGTTAATTACCCATTACATTCTGCTTATATGATATTAAATTTAGGAATAAAAGGTATTGAACAAAAAGAGCTTGTAGCTTCAGCTTTAATTGTAGCTAGAGGAAATAAAAAATATAAGGGTTTAGAAAAATATAAAGAGATGTTTAAAGAAAGTGAAATAGAGGAGTTAATGATGTTTTCTAAAATTTTAAATATAACAAATATATTTTCAGAAGATTTATTATTGGACGAAGATAATTTTGAAGTTGAGGTTTCTAAAGAGGAAATTATATTTTATATAAAAGGAAAAGATGAGGAAGATTTTAGAATTATAGATTTGTTTATTTCACAAAAGAAATTTGTTAATACTTTTGATAAAAAATTAAAATTTAAAATGAAGAAGTAGGATGGAGACGATATGGTGACTTACGCAGTTATAGAGATTAATTCAACTTTTATTGAAATGAAAATTTATGAGAAAAAAGAAAATGGTTATAGGATTTTAGAAAAGGTAACAGAAGATATAAACCTTTTTAAGGAAGTAAAAGATGGAAATGAAATTTCATTGGAAAAAATGAGAAAAATGTGTGATATTTTAAAAAAAATGGATAATTTATCCCGTGATTATGGGGTTATAGATAAAAAAGTCATATTTAGTGAATTTTTTAGAAGCATAACAAATTTTCCAATGGTATTAGACCAAATAAAATTAAAGGCTAATTTAGCTGTAGATAATATAGATTTAAGTGAAAAAACATATTATTCTATAAAAAAATTAATTCATTTGGAAAAGGATATTTTTTCTAAAAAAGAAAGTAGATTATTTTTTAACTTAAAATCGTTTAGTTCAGGAGTATATCTTTTTTACAAGGGTGAGTTATCTATAAATGAACATATAAATTTGGGAACAGAAAAATTATATCTAATTCTTGAAGAAAATAATATTAATTCAAAAAAAGCATTTGATTTTATTTGTGATTATATGGAAAGTTATGTTGAATTTATAAGAAGAGATGTAGGAAGAAAAGTTATAAAAAAATTAATTTTAGAAGGAGAGTTGGAAGAGAAGCTTTTAAAAATAGTATTTGGGAAAAAAGATTTAAAAAATTTAACATTGACTGAATTAAAAGATAAATTAAAATCATTACAAGAACATTCTTATAATGAAATTTCAACAAAATACAAATGTAGTGTTCCTATAGCGAAGTTAATGGTTATATCAATAAGTTTAATTATAAGTTTTTCAGATTATTTTGAGATTAAAGAGATAAAATTTTTAGACTTTAATATTAAAGATTTATGTGCTTTAGAAAAATTTTATCCAGAAATTAGACATAGTTTTGAAGAAACTTTATGGAAAATAACTTTAGATTCAATTATAGATTTAGGAGAAAAATTTGATTTTGATAGAGATCATTCAGAATTTGTAAAAAAAATAGGAATAAAACTGCTAGATAAATTAAAAGGTTTTCACTCTCTAGGATTAAAAGATTACAAATATTTTATAATTGCAGCATATTTACATGACATAGGAAAAGCTATAGATTTTGAAAACCATAGTAAACACTCAGCATATATATTAGAAAATACAACTATTTTTGGCTTAAATAAAGATATGATAGAGAAAATAGTTTTTATAGTAAAAGCTCATACTTCAAATACAAAATTAGAGTCTCTTTATAATTATGGTTTTAAGGGAGAGGAATTAATTAAACTATTAAAAATAATAGCAATAATTAAAATAGCTACTTCACTAGATAGAGGAAAAAAACAAAGATTGTGTAATGAGAAAATACATCTTGATAAAAATGATTTAATAATAGAGATGGATACAGATGAAGATTTTTACATGGAGAAAAGTAGTTTTGAAAAACAATCAAAATTATTTAAATATCTTTTTGATTTAGATATTGAACTTAAAATAAATAGGAGGTTCGGAGAATGAGTACCTATACTGGAAAAGACTTTTACAACAGAGAAATAAGTTGGATAGAATTTAATAAAAGAGTGTTATCAGAGGCAGAGGCAAATGAAAATCCTCTTTTAGAAAAACTAAAGTTTTTAGCTATTGTAAGTTCGAATTTTGATGAATTTTTTAAAGTTAGAGTAGCTGGATTAAAAGCTCAAGAGGAATCAAATTTAGAGCTTAGAGATATAGCTGGAATGCTTCCTAAGGAACAATTATCAATAATAAAAAAAGAAGTTACAAAAGTTATAGATAAACAATATAAACTTTATACGACAATTATGGATAAGATAAAAGTAGAAGGGAAAATTTCAATAAAAAATTATGAAGAACTAGGAAGTAAAGAATTAAGATTTATAGAAAATTATTATAGTGAAACACTTTTTCCAATATTGACTCCTATGGCAATAGATACATTTAGACCTTTTCCACACTTAAATAGTGGAGCAATAAATATGATATTAAATGTAAAAGAGAAAGATGGAATATCTTTTGCAATAGTTGAAGTTCCAAGAGTTGTAAATAGATTAATTAAGCTTCCAGGAGGAAATAATTTTATCCTTCTAGAAGAAGTAGTAAAAAATAATTTAAATAAGCTGTTTAATGGTTATGAGATAATAGATATAGGTTATTTTAGAATAACTAGAGATGAAGACTTAGGAATTGATGAAAATAGTGGAGCAGAAGATTTGTTAGCAGAAATAGAAAAAGAGGTAAAAAATAGAAAATGGGGAAATCCTGTTAGAGTTGAATATATAAAAGGTGTCTCAAAGAAAAGTTTAGATTTTTTAAAAGAGCAAATAGAACTTGAAGAGGAAAATTTTTATCCAGTTTTAGGACCTCTTGATTTAACTTTTTTATGGGGAATTGTAGATGTCAATGGAGTTGATGGGTTAAAATTTGAAAAGAATATACCAAAGTACTATAAAGAACTTTCCGGAGAAAATATTTTTAAAGTTTTATCTAAAAAAAATATTTTATTAAGACATCCTTTTGAAAGTTTTGATCATGTTGTTGATTTAGTAAAAGTATCTGCTCAAGATCCAAAAGTTTTAGCAATAAAGCAAACTCTATATAGAGTGAGTGGGGATTCACCAATAATAAAATATTTGAAAAAGGCAGCTGAAAATGGAAAACAAGTAACAGTATTAGTTGAATTAAAAGCTCGATTTGATGAAGAGAGAAATGTAAAATGGGCTAGAGAATTGGAAGAAGCGGGATGTCATGTTATCTATGGACTAAGTGGATTAAAGACTCATGCTAAATGTCTCTTAATAATTAGAAAAGAAGAAGATGGAATAAAAAGATATGTTCACTTAGGAACAGGGAACTATAATGATTCAACAGCCAAATTATATGTTGATTACTCATTTTTTACTATGGATGAAGAGATGGGAATAGATGCAAGTTATCTATTTAATAAGTTAACAGGATTTTCTAAAATAGATGATTGGAAAAAATTAATTGTTGCTCCAACTCATCTAAGAGAAACACTATATAGATTTATAGAAAGAGAGATAGAAAACATATCTAAAGGTGGTACAGGAAAGATAATTATTAAAGTGAATGGACTTACAGATCAAGGGGTTATAGAGAAGTTGTATGATGCATCTAAAGCTGGAGTAGATGTTGTTTTAATTGTGAGAGGAGCATGCTGTTTGAAAAGTGGAGTCACAAATTTAAGTGAAAATATAAAAGTATATAGTTTAGTTGGAAGATTTTTAGAGCATGATAGAGTTTATTATTTTGAAAATAATGGAGATGAAGAGTTATATTTAGGAAGTGCTGATTGTATGAGAAGAAATTTAGATGGAAGAGTAGAGACAATTTTTCCTCTGGAAAATAAGGAGGATAGAAAAAAAGTTACTCAACTTATAAAGGATATTTTAAAAGACAATGTTAAATTAAGAATTCAAGATAAAGATGGAAGTTATTCTTTAGTAGGAGAAAAAGTAAAAAAAGGTATACCAAAATTTAACTATCAAGAATACTATAGAGAAAAGTCTAGTGAATAGAAAAGGAGGGTAATAATTATGAGGTTAATTAAAGTTTCTAAAAAAAGTGATCTTTTTAAAAAAGCGATTGATATATTTAAAGAGACAACTTATGGAAAAAATGTTGTTAATATAGCATTTTCTGGTGGAAGAACACCAAAGGAATTTTTTACTAAATTATCAAAAGAGGATATTGAGTGGGATAAAATAAATATATTTTTAGTTGATGAAAGATTTGTACCACTAAACAGTGAAGGTAGTAATTACAATCTGTTAAAAAAAAATCTTTTAGATAAAATTGATATTCCAGAAAAAAATATTCATAAAATAGAAATATTGAAAACTCCTTTAGATTCAAAAATAGATTATGAAAAAAGGTTATTAAAATATTTTAAAGGAGATATAAAATTTGATGCTGTTTACTTAGGAGTAGGTGAAGATGGGCATACAGGTTCAATATTCACAATGGATGATGTTGAAGCATTAGAACCAACTCTCATAACAGAGAGTTCTAATCATCCGTACAAAAGAATAACTTTAAGCATGGAGACAATAAATAAAGCAGAAAAGAAAATATTAATTGCAACAAAAGAAAAAGTAGAAGTTTTAGAAAATTTACCTAAATTTAAATGCCCAGCATTTTTTATAGAAAATCCAATAATATTAGTAGAATATAGTAAATAAAAAGTGGATTTTATCCACTTTTTTTATTTAAAATTTTCAATTAACCTAAGGAAGTCAACCGCTATTTTTTCCTCTTTTGTTAAAGTTTGTTTAAAATTATGAGAAAAGTTATAATGATTTATTTTGTTTGGGTTGTATAATAAATCGTTGATAAAATATTTTAAAGGATCATGATAACTTTTATATGCTGGTAAGGTTGAAATCTCATTATTATATTTTGCGAAAACTTTTCGTAATCTTTTTTCTTCTTTTAATTGTTCTTTATAAAATTTTTCTAATTTTTTTCTATCTTTATTTTTAAAAGAAGGATTCATATTAAGCCATTCTAAAAAATCTTTATTTTGTCCCCAGTTAGTATCAGAATTGATATGTTTTTGAATATGTCCTTTAGCTTTTCCTTTCCCAGGATTAGCTAAAATTTGAGTAGAGCAAATAGTAAGTGAGATTAAACCAAATATAATAAAATTTTTCATAAAAAATCTCCTCAAACAAATAATATTTATATATTATATATTAAAAATAAAAAAAACTAAAGATATAAAATTCTTGACTTTTATACTAAAGTTTTATATCATATAAATATATACAGAAAAAGTATAAATGGAGGTATAAGAATGAGAATTATGTTATTTACAACACCAACTTGCCAATATTGTGGTCCAGCAAAGGAATTATTAGCAGATACAGAGGGTGTAGAAATTATAAATGCTATGGAGAATCAAGAGTTAGCAGCAATGTATGGAATAAGATCTGTACCATGCTTAATTGTTGAGAAATGTAGCGGAACAAAAACTTTTATAGGATTAGATCAAATAGCTAAATTCGTTGATGAAAATGGACAATCATCAGGTGGATGTGGGTGTAGCTGCGGTCATTAATTACTAAAAAAAGCCATGCAATATAAAATTGTATGGCTTTTTATTTTTTATTTGAAAATCACAAAAAAAACTGTATAATATTTAATTAAATTTATAAGTCAAAGGAAGTAAAATTTAATTTTGTAGAATATAAAAAGAGGTGAAATATATGAGGAAAAGAATAACTCTATTTTTACTTCTTTCTATTATTTCGATTTTTGGAAGTATTAGGGAGGAGTTTAAAGATAGAACCCACCTATATAATTTTATAAATTCTGAAATAAAAGAGTTAAAAAGCGAAAGAAAAGATAAACATATATTACTAAGTTCATCAAATAAAGACAATAGATTATTATTAACAATAGAACGAAATAGAAAAAGCAAAGATAAAAATGATAGTCCAATAACAATCTATTTAATTAATACTATTTTTTCTCCAATTTGTAGTTTTAATTTAAATAAAAATAAAGTTATTAATTTTTATAACAAAAAAAATTTAATATGTAATATTTTAAATAGATATAAAGAAAGAGTGTTGAGAATTTAGAAATAGTTTTTTCAAAAAAATAAATTAAAAATTGGAGGAAAAAATGAAAAAACTATTATTATCTGAGGAAAATGAAATATTAAAACAAAAGGAAAGCTTTTTTGATAAAGCTTTTAAAATATTATTTTTGATTATGTTTATAGGGTCATATTTAGTACTTGTAGGAGTAACATCTTTTAAATTATTAGAACATATTATAAAATATGGCATCTCAAGGTAGGTGAATAGATGGGAATTGAAATATTTGTTGTAGGTATTATTATACTAATAAGTTTATTTTCAATAAGAATATCTAAAAAATTAGAGATTCCATTGCTAATAATGTTTTTATTAATAGGAATGCTTGCAGGATCTGAAGGGTTAGGAAGAATATATTTTGATAACGCTCTAGTAGCTCAAAATATAGGAACAATAGCTTTAATGTTTATTATATTTTCTGGTGGATTAGAAACTAAAAAAGAGGATGTAAAAAAATCAATCTATCCGAGTGGAGTATTAGCAACTTTAGGTGTACTTTTAACTGCTGGTCTTTCTGGAGTGGCAGTTTATTACTTAACAGACTTTACTTTAAAAGAGTCCTTATTATTTAGCGCTATGGTATCATCAACAGATGCAGCTGCAGTAATGTCAATCTTAGGTGATTCTAAATTAAAAAAAGATGTTAAATCAGTTGTGGAGATAGAATCTGGAAGTAATGATCCGATGGCTTATGCATTAATACTTTTTCTTCTTTCTTTTTTTAAAGAAGGAGAGAGCACGTCTATAGCTACAGGTATAATTTTTCTTTTAAAACAAATAACACTTGGAGCAATAATAGGATATATCTTTGGAGTAGTTACGTTACCTTTAGCTAACTATATAAAAATAGTTAGAGAAGAATTTTTAACTATACATTTAATAGCAATACTTTTTATTTGTTTTGGATTAGCTACAGTTTTAGATGGAAATGGATTTTTGGCAATATATATAGCTGGTATTATGATTGGGAATAAAAAGTTTAATTATAAATTAAATTCTATTAGAAACATGAGATTAATAACATGGTTTATGCAAATTGGAATGTTTGTAATGTTAGGACTTTTAGTATTTCCAAGTCAATTATTGAGTTATATATTAATTGGAAGCTTATTATCTGTAATTATGATTATATGCATTAGAATGCTTGTTGTATATAGTTTATTATGGCCATTTAAATTTAGTTATAAAGAAAAATTTTTTATATCTTGGGCTGGTTTAAAAGGAGCTGTTCCTATAATATTTGCTACAATGGCTATAACAGAAGGATTACCTAATGCACAAGGAATGTTTAATTTAACTTTTTATATAGTTGTATTTTCAGTTTTGCTTCAAGGAATGACCTTAAAATATGTAGGAAAAAAATTAGATTTATTTGAAGAAGAAATGGAAGATGAAAAATTTATAGAAATTGAAGAACTAGAAGAGTTAGCTTTAAAGAGGATGATTTTAGATGAAAGATCAGATTATATTAATAAAAGGATAAAAGAGTTGGAACTGCCTCAAGGAATGCTTATAGTATCTATAAAAAGAGATGATAATTATATAACACCTAAAGGTGATGTTGTTCTTTTAATAGGTGATATTCTTCTATTTTCACAAAATTAATTGTATTTTTTTAGATATAGTTATAAAATGTAATATACTATATGAATTTTTAAAAATTAAAAGGATGTGAAAAGTGAGTAAAATTTTTGTGAAAAAAGATAGAGAAAGAATGTGGCAAAGTGGTCATCCTTGGATGTATTCAGGGGCAATAGAAAAGATAGAGGGAGCCCCAGAAGCAGGAACAGTTGTAGAAGTTTATAATTGGAAAAAAGAATTTATAGGTTACGGTCATTATAATAAAAATTCAAAAATAATGGTGCGTATGCTTGAAAAAGATATTAATAAAAAAATAGATTTAAATTGGTATTCTGAAAAAGTGAGAGAAGCATATACTTTGAGAGAAATGTTAAATATTAATAGCAATGGCTATAGATTGATACACAGTGAGTCAGATTCTTTACCAGGAGTTATAGTAGATCGTTTTGGTGATTATTTAATAGTTCAAGCATCAACTTTAGGAATGGAGAGAGATAAAGAAATATTAGTGAAAGCCTTGAAAAAAGAGATACCGAATATTAAAGGGATATATGAAAAAAGCGAAGGTGATGGAAGGAAATTAGAAGGACTTCCTGAAGTTTCAGGAGTTATCTTTGGAGAAGTTCCAGATGAGATTGAAATTTATGAAGGGGAAGCAAAATTTACTATAGATTTAAAAGGTCAAAAAACAGGATTTTATTCGGATCAAAGAGATAATAGAATGCTTATGGGATCTTTATCTAAAGGAAAAGATTTTTTAGATGTTTGTAGTTATACTGGTGGTTTTTCTTTGCATGCTATGGTAAATGGTGCAAATTCTACAACGTTAATAGATGTTAGTGAAGATGTTTTAAATGTTGCAAAAATAAATTTGAGTAAATTTAATAACGTTGAGTATATAAAGGGAAATATTTTTAATGTTCTAAGAGAACTAGTAAAAGAGGGGCGTCAATGGGATGTTGTAAACTTAGATCCACCAAAATTAGCACCAAATAGAAGGGACTTAGATAAAGCCTTAAAAGCATATAAGGATATAATTTTAAATGGAATTAAATTAACAAAAAAAGGTGGATTACTTTCTATTTATAGTTGTAGTGGAGCTGTAACAAGTGCTGATTTAAGAATGGCCTTAGCCTACGCTGTGAAAGACGCCGGAGTGAAAGCAATTATAGTAAATCAGTTACATCAAAGTCCATGTCATCCAATTTCAGTAGCAGTTCCTGAAACTGAATATTTAAAAGGATTTTTAGTAAGAGTAATTTAAAAATAAAAAGGGAAGTGGAAAATATGTATCTATTGAATAATGGTATTAATATTCCAAAAATTGGTTTTGGAACTTGGAAAGCAACAGACAAGGAACAATGTAAGAAGGCTGTTAGATTAGCTTTAGAAGATGGATATAGACACATTG
Source organism: Cetobacterium sp. NK01 (assembly GCF_024506395.1). Lineage (NCBI taxonomy): Bacteria > Fusobacteriati > Fusobacteriota > Fusobacteriia > Fusobacteriales > Fusobacteriaceae > Cetobacterium > Cetobacterium sp. NK01. Next base: position 867,189 of record NZ_JANIBO010000001.1, on the reverse strand, counting down.
ATACCGCAGCTATTTATGGAAACGAGGACGCTGTAGGAGAGGGGATAGCTGATTTTTTAAAAAATAGTGAAGTATCAAGAAGTGAGTTATTTATTGTAACTAAGGTTTGGAATACAGATCAAGGATATGAAACAACATTAAAGGCATATGAAGATTCATTAAAAAAATTAAAACTTGATTATGTAGATATGTATTTGATTCATTGGCCACAACCTAAAGATTTAAATAAAACTTGGGAAACTTGGAAGGCTTTAGAAACATTATATAAAACTGGTAAAGTTAAAGCCATTGGTGTGTGTAATATGAAAGAGCACCATTTAAATTATATAATGGATAATTTTGAGATAGTACCTGCAGTAAATCAGATTGAATTACATCCATATTTACAACAAAGAGAGTTAAAGAAATTTTGTGATAATAATGGTATTCTAGTTGAAGCGTGGAGTCCGTTAATGCAGGGAGCTTTAGATCATGAAGGTTTAAAAAATATTGCAAAGAAGAACGAGAAAACGGTAGCTCAAGTAATTTTGAAATGGCATTTACAAAATGGTTTACTACCTTTACCAAAATCAGTGACGCCATCGAGAATAAAGGAAAATTTTGAATTAAACTTTAGGTTAGATGATAAAGATATGGAATATATAAACTCTTTAAATAAGGAAGAAAGAATAGGTCCAGACCCAGATGAAATAACATTTTAAATAAAAAAGATCATATATTTATATGATCTTTTTTATTAAAGCAAACTTTTATATAAAATTTTAAAATTAAAGGAAAAATGGATGACTTTTTTAATATAAAATAAATTGTATTTAAAGGAGATAAAAATGGCAATAAATAGAATAAGTATGAAAGATTATAGTAGGTTTATAGAGAAAATATTAACTGAATTAGAGATTGGAAAAAAAGTAAATTTATTGACTTTTAAAAGAGATAGAAAAATAACGATTATAAAAATTTCAAATGAAAAATTTATAGTAGAAGAAGATGGATTTAAACAAAGAAACTTTGATGATTTAAATAGACATGAAGTTATTAAATTGATGGACAAATTAAGAGATATAGAGTTTCCTAGAAGTAATATGTTACATATAAATAGAAAATAAAAAGACCGTATTGAAAAATTCAATACGGTCTTTACTATTTCAACAACTAAATTTTAGTTGGTGGATTCATTGGTGGAGATGACGGGAATCGAACCCGTGTCCAAAATTGCAAGCGCCATAAGCTTCTACAAGCTTAGTTTGCTATTTGATTTCGCGATAGTTACTCCCGCAAACAGGGCTAACTAAAGCTATTCTCTAAAATGTCCCCTAGAACTTAGAGAAATCGTTTAGGGTAATCTGTATTTTAAGTGACACCTTGATTGAACGCTCCTACAGAAAAGAATGTTCAGAGGTGAGCTGACATTATGCAGCTAAAGCGTAATTTCTGTTTCCATCTAAACGATGAGTTGATCTCTCACAGCGATCAACCTGGCCTGCTACCTATAACCTCACAACCCTGTCGAAACCTTTGCATCCCCAATTATTAAATTATAGATTATTATAACACAAATTTTTCTTAAACTCAATTGTCTGGTGATATCTTTCTTATTTTTTTTACTGTTAAGAAAAACATAACTATAGCTACTAGTGTATCAGATATTGGAAATGCTAACCAAACACCAATCTCATTGAAAAAGTATCCTAAAATATACACTAAAGGAATATTCAAAATAATAATTCTTAACATAAAAAATCTTGTTGCTATAACACTATCTTTAATGGATTGAAAGAAATTATTACAAGCTAAAAATATAGCAGTAAATGGCATCAAAAAAAGATTTAATCTCATAGCTGAAACAGTAAATTTAACTAAAGGTAGATCATCTTTTATAAAAAAAGAAACAATTTCGTTTGTATAAAAAAGCATTAATAAAACTAGAATAGTTGAAACACTAACAACTGTATATAGTTGAATTTTTAAAACTTCTTTAACTCTACTATAGTTTTTAGAACCGAAAGTATAAGATATAATAGCTGCTGTTCCTTGGTTAAAACCTTGCAAGCTAGTGTTCATAACACTTCTGCAGATAGATATAATTCCAATTGCTGCTGTGGCAATATCACCACCGTAAACTCCAGCTTGTCTATTTGTAACTGTTATAACTGAGGATTGTAAAAGTTGATTATAAAATCTAGGACTTCCAATTTTAAAAATCTCTTTCAAAATTTTTATATTAAGAGATAAATGATCTTTTGAAAAAGATATAACGTCAGATTTATAAAAATAAAAAAGCACATAAAAAGCACTTAAAGCTGTAGATATTAAAGTAGCTAAAGCAGCTCCGCCGATTCCCATATTAAGTTTCATAATAAAAATATAGTCTAGAACAACATTAAAAAGCCCTGTAAAAATATTAACACCCATAGCTGTAACAGAATCACCAATTCCTCTTATAAGAGTACTTTGACCTAAAATTATTTGAAAAGTAGCAATAGGGATTAAAAAATTAGTATACTCAATGGCAAATGGAATATTAGATGAACTTGCTCCTAAAATTTTTAAAATTGGAATATTGAAAAGAAACAGAAATAGTGTAAGAAGAATCCCTACAATAAAAATCCATAAAAAACCAGTACATAAAACTTTTTCGGCACCAGTTCGATCTTTTGAACCTAATTTAACTCCAACTATAATAGCAATTCCAGAAAAAGCAAAATTAAAGCTATTTATAATCATAGCATAAGGAAAAACGAGGGCAACTGCTGCCATGCCCTCTCTTCCAGCAACTTGACCAATAAAATATCTATCAGTTAAAACACAAAGCATTCCAATTATAGCTCCAAATGAAGATGGGATACTAAATTTTAAAATGGTGCTCAAAGTGCTTTGTTTTTCAAACTTTAAACTTAAGTCTTGCAAAATACTCCCCCTATAAAATTATTATATTAAAAAATAAACTGAAAAATAGTTAAATACGCTTCCTGCTAAAACGAAAAGATGCCAAATTCCATGAGTAAATTTTTTATTTTTCATTAAATAAAAAATTGTACCGACAGAATAGCTAATTCCTCCCCAAATTAATAATTTTAGAGAAAGTGGTGAAGCTAGAACTTGTAAATCTTTAAAAACAAACATAACCATCCATCCCATAAAAAGATAGATTAAAGTTGAAATAAAATTGAATCTTCCAACAAAAAAAACTTTAAAAAGAATTCCAAATAAAGTCATTCCCCACTGAATAAAGAAGAGAACCCATTTAGTAGTTCCATCAAATACACCAAGTAAGTATGGAGTATATGAACCTGATATTAAAATATAAATAGCAGAATGGTCTAATATTTTAAAAAGTTTTTTAATTTTTCCAACATACAAAATATGATATGTTCCTGACATTGTATAGAGTAAGACTAAAGAAAAACAAAAAACCATACATCCAATAACGTAACCGATATTATTTGTTTTTAAAGAGTGAACTAAAAGAGCACCTGTTCCAATAAGAGCAAGAACTGCTCCGAAGTAATGAGTCATAGAATTGATCCATTCTTCTAATCTTGTTAATGTATCATTCATAAGGACCTCCTATCCATTTTTTCTAAAGTTTAAAATAAGTTCATCAAATTTAGGGTCTAGTTGTCTTAATTTGACATTAGCAGCATTTAAAAGTTTTTTAGAGGCGATATTAGAATCAGTATTATCATATTTATCAGAAAGATAAACTATTTCACTTATTCCACTTTGAATAATACTTTTAGCACACTCATTACATGGAAAAAGATCTACATAAATAGTACACCCTTTTAAATTTTTAGTACTATTTAAAATGGCATTTAATTCAGCATGACAAACATATGCGTATTTACTGTTTAAAAAATCTCCATCTCTATCCCAAGGGAACTCATCATCTGAACATCCTGCAGGAAGACCATTATAACCAACTCCTACAATTCTTTTATCAGGGGTAACAATACAGGCTCCAACTTGTGTACCAGGATCCTTGCTACGTTTTGCTGAAAGAATAGCAACACCCATAAAATATTCGTCCCAATCAATATAATTAGCTCTTTTTGCCATTTAAATCCTCCCAATTGAAGTTGTATTTTTTGCTTTGTAAATATAAATCTGCAATAGCAATAGCTACTGCATTCTCTAAAACAATAGGAACTCTAAGAATAAATGCAACATCATGTCGTCCATTTATTTTTAAAGGGGAGATACACTCGCTTTTAAAATTAAATGTTTCTTGAGTTTTAAAGATACTTGAAGTTGGCTTTACAGCGATTTTTAGAAAAATATCATTTCCATTTGAGATACCACCATTTATACCACCATTATTATTAGACGCAGTTTTTCCATTTTTATTTATAAAACAATCATTGAATTCACTTCCTAAAAGTTCACTACCTTTAAATCCAGAACCAAATTCTATTCCTTTTATACCTGGAATAGAGAAAACCATAGAAGAAATAACCGATTCAACTGAATTAAAAAAAGGCTCTCCTAATCCGATGGGAACATCTTTTATAGTTAAAGAAATTGTACCTCCAAGTGAATCACCTTCCTCTCTAATTTGAGATAGATAATCATCCAAATTATCACTGAAAAACTTCTTTGATAAAGTACCAATTGTTTCTATTTCGCTGATAAAAGTAGTGGTTTTTAATATTTTTTTTGCAATAACACCAGCAGCAACTAAAGCTAAAGTTAGTCTTCCCGAGAAGTGCCCTCCCCCTCTAATATCATTAAATCCAAGATATTTTGACGTGGCAGCAAAATCAGCATGGCCAGGTCTAGGATGACTTTTAAAATCAGCATAAACTTTAGAATCAGTATTTTTGTTTTCAAAAAAAATATTTATTGGAGCTCCTGTTGTAAAACTATTAAAAACTCCAGAAATAATTTGAGGTATGTCATCCTCATTTCTAGGTGTTGTTCCAAGTTTTCCAGATTTTCTTTTGGAAAGATCTGGAATAAAATCATCTATACTGAGCTTTAAACCTGGGGGAACACCATCTATTAAAACACCAATACCTAGGCCATGAGATTCCCCATAAATATGAACTCTAAAAAGAGATCCAAAACTATTCATAAAATCCTCCAAAATAAAATAATATGTATAACCTAATTCTATCATAAAACATTAGAAATATTAAATAAAAACATACTAAAATTAATTGCAAAATATTAGAAAAAGGTGTAGAATATAACAATTAACGCATTTAAATGAATTAGAATTGATATTATAGATATGAAATATATTTGGAGGAGATAAACAGTGTTTATAGATGAGGTAATTATAACAGTAAAAGCTGGTAACGGTGGAGATGGAGCCGCTACATTTAGAAGAGAGAAGTGTATACAATTTGGAGGTCCAGATGGTGGAGATGGAGGTAGAGGAGGAGACGTAGTTTTTGTTGCTGACTCTAACATAAATACACTAATAGATTTTAAGTACAAAAAATTGTTCCAGGCAGAAAATGGTGAAAATGGTGCGAAGAAAAATATGTTTGGAAAATTCGGTGAGAATTTAGTAATAAAAGTACCGATTGGTACTCAAGTCAGAGATACTGAAACTGGAAAATTATTATTAGATATGAGTATTCCAGGAGAGGAAAGAGTTCTTTTAAGAGGAGGTAGAGGAGGTTTAGGAAATACAAACTTCAAAAACTCAATTAGAAGAACACCTACTATGGCTGGAAAAGGAAAAGAAGGAGTGGAGTTAAAAGTTAAATTAGAATTAAAGCTTTTAGCTGATGTTGCGTTAGTTGGATATCCTTCTGTAGGAAAATCAAGTTTAATAAATAAAATATCAGCAGCTAAATCTAAAGTTGGAAATTATCACTTTACTACTTTAGAACCTAAATTAGGAGTTGTAAGATTAGGAGAGGGTAGATCATTTGTTGTTGCAGATATACCAGGATTAATAGAGGGAGCTCATGAAGGAGTAGGATTAGGAGATAAATTCTTAAAGCATATTGAGAGATGTAAAATGATATATCATATTGTAGATGTGGCTGGAATTGAAGGAAGAGATCCAATTGAAGATTATAAAAGAATAAATAATGAGTTAATAAAATTTAGTGAAAAATTAGCAAATAAAAAACAAATTGTTTTAGCAAATAAAATGGATTTAATCTGGGATATGGAAAAATATGAAGAGTTCAAAAATTATGTAGAGTCACAGGGAAATGAGATATTTCCAGTATCTGTTATTCTAGGTGATGGATTAAAAGAAGTTTTAAACAGAACTTGGCATGTTTTACAAGAAACAGAAAGAGAAGAGTTAGAGGAAGAAGCTGATATAATAGATGTATTGAAAGCTAATAAAACTAGAAAAGAGCCATTTGTTGTAACACAAGATGAAGATGGTGTATTCGTTGTTGATGGATCAATTGTAGACGGTGTACTAGCTAAATATATCATAACTCATGATGACGAATCAGTAGTAACATTCCTACACATGCTTAGAAATTTAGGGCTAGAAGATGCTTTAAAAGATGCAGGTGTAGAAGATGGAGATACAGTAAGAATTGCTGATACAGAATTTGACTTTGTTGAGTAATAAAGAGTTATTTATTGAGCTGAGCCATATGGTTCAGCTTTTTTATTAAAAACATGTAAGAGGTGAAAAAATTGAAGGGGATAGTTATAGCAGGACCTACTGGAGTAGGGAAAACAGAGTTATCTATAAAACTGGCAAAAGCTTTAAATGCTGATATTATCTCGGCAGATTCAGCTCAAGTATATAATGAGATGAATATAGGAACGGCAAAAATATCAAAAGATGAGATGCAAGAAGTGGTTCATCATATGATAGATGTTGTTGAGCCTATTAAAAAGTACAGTGTTGGAGATTATCAAAGAAAAGTTGATAATATACTTAATGAAAATGAAGAAAAAAATATATTATTAGTAGGAGGAACAGGATTATATATAGATTCTGTAGTTAGAGGACTATCAGCTTTGCCAGAGAGCGATCCACTTATAAGGGAAAGTTTAATGAATAAAAGTGGAGAAGAACTCTATGATCTTCTAAAAGAAATAGATCAAGAGAGTGCTGAAAGTATACATCCTAATAATAAAAGAAGAGTAGAAAGAGCTGTGGAAGTTTTTTATCAAACAGGAGAAAAATTTTCAGTATTATCTAAAAAAAACATAAAAGGAAATAATTTTAAATTTTTAAAAGTTGCATTAGAAAGAGACAGAGCATATTTATACGAAAGAATAAATATACGTGTAGATTTAATGATAGAAAATGGTCTTTTAGAAGAAGTAAAATATCTTTATGAAAAATATGGAGATATATTAAAAAAGATAAATATTATAGGATATTCAGAATTAATAGCGTATCTAAATTCAGAGTTAACTTTAGATGAGGCCATTGAATTAATAAAGAAAAATTCTAGAAATTATGCTAAAAGACAATTCACATGGTTTAAAAATGATCATGAATATATTTGGTATGATTTAGATGAAATGAATGAAGAGGAAATATTTTCAGATATTTTAGAAAGATTTAATGCCTTATAAAGCCTTAATTAGTCTAGAACCATATAAAAACATTAAAAATAATAGTCTTGATAAAAAGGTATTCGTATGGTATTATTGTACAGAAAAGCTTTAAAAGGAAGTGCTGAATGATAAAGAAGATTTATGTTATATTTTTAATTGTTTTGACTGCTTCTTGTTCAAATTTAGATAAAGGGTATAATGAAAATTTACTAAATGTAGATGAAAAGTTAGTCTCTAAATTAGAGCTTATTCAAAAAGATTTACAACTGAACAATGTGACAAGGCTAAAGGAAAGCTTAGATGTCTCACTTAGTGAGAGATTTGCAATAAATAAACTTTCAGAATACGACTTGTCTAAAGTAAAGTTCTACTTTACAAAACCAGAAATTTCTAAGAATTTAGGCAAAAATACTATAGGAATGAGGTTTGGTGAAGAGATTTTTTATTTTAATGTAGAGTATAAATATTTAAATGGTGATTGGAAAATAACCAAATTTACAGAGAGAAGGTGAAAAAATGCAGAATGAAATAAAACTGTATGTTCCATCCTCTTTAAAAAATCTTTCTATCATTAGGGCTATGACTAAAACATATTTAGAGCATCAAAAAGTTGAGCAAAAAGATATAATGAAAATTTTATCAATTGTTGACGAATTGGCGACAAATGTTATAGAACATGGTTATGAGTATAAATCTGGTGATATAATTATAGAGCTTCAAAAAAATAACGATATTATTCATTTAGTTGTTGAAGATAATGGTGTCGGATTTGATGAATCTAAAATTAGTAAAGATGAAGGCGGAATGGGACTTTTCTTAGCGAAAGCTATGGCAGATAATTTTAAAGTTGAAAAAAAGATTAATGGAACAAAAATAAAAGTTGAGAAGAGAGTTAAGGAGGAAATTTAAATGACTACAAATTTTGAAATAATTGAAAAAACAGTGGATGATATAAGAGTAATAAAGGTATGTGGAGAATTAGATGCGTTAGTTGCACCGAAATTAAAGGAAAGAATAGCTAAGCAAATAGAGCTTGACATTAATAAATTTGTTATAGATTTTGCAGATTTAGTTCATATAAACAGTTTAGCAATGGGAATTTTAAGAGGAAAATTAAGAGTTGTAAGAGATTTAGGTGGAGATATAAAATTAGTTGGATTAAATGATCATATAAAAACTATATTTGAAATGATAGGATTAGACGAATTATTCGATATTTACTCAACAGAAGAGGAAGCAATAGCTAGTTTTAGATAATATTTACAAAAAGGAGAGACTATGAACTTAATATTAGGAGTTGGATTAGCTATAGTAGGGTTTGCAATAATATTTAGTATTATGTATAAAAAATCAACTATAGATAAGAAGATAGAGGAGCTTAATAACTTAGAAGATGAAAAGTTAAAAGCTAAAATAAAAGCTAAAGAAATCTTAGAGAGAGCAGAAAAAGAGTCGTTAGCAAAGAGTAAAGAGATGGAATTAAAAGCTAAAGAAACAGTTTATCAGATGAAAGAAGAAGCAGAAAAAGAGATAAAAATAGCTAAAAATGAACTTTTACAAAAAGAAGGAAGATTAGCAAAAAAAGAGGAAACATTAGAATCAAAGATTGAAAAGGTTGAAAGTAGAGCTGTTGAACTAGAAGAAGTTAATCAAAACTTAGAGAATAAAAAATTAGAAATAGAAGATTTAAAGAAAGTTCAAGAAGAGACATTAGAAAGAATTTCTGAAATGACAAAAAATGAAGCTAAAGATATGTTAATCTCGAAATTAAAGGATGACTTGGTTCATGAGACAGCTTTAGCTATAAGAGAGTATGAAAATAAGTTAGAAGACGAAAAAGATAGATTATCAAAGAGAATACTTTCTACTGCAATAGGAAAAGCATCATCAGAATTTGTAGCAGATGCAACAGTATCAGTTGTAAATTTACCGAACGATGAAATGAAGGGAAGAATTATTGGTAGAGAGGGAAGAAATATTAGAACTATAGAAGCTTTAACAGGTGTTGACATAATTATAGATGATACTCCAGAAGCGGTAGTTTTATCAAGTTTTGATGGAGTAAAAAGAGAAGTTGCTAGAAGAGCAATTGAAAAACTTATAAATGATGGAAGAATTCATCCAGGAAAAATAGAAGAAGTTGTAAACAAATCTAGAAAAGAAATTGATAAAGATATTGTTGAAGCTGGAGAGCAAGCTTTACTAGAGTTAGGAATTCCAGGTATGCATATGGAAATAATAAAAACTTTAGGAAAATTAAAGTACAGAACAAGCTATGGGCAAAATGTGTTAACTCACTCAATAGAAGTAGCGAAGTTAGCTGCTAATTTAGCTGCAGAACTAGGTGCAGATACAAAATTAGCAAAGAGAGCAGGACTTTTACATGATGTAGGGAAAGTTTTAGATCATGATATAGAAGCATCACACGCAATAATAGGTGGAGAATTCTTAAAGAAATTTGGAGAGAAACCAGCTGTTATAAATGCAGTTATGGCACATCATAATGAAGTTGAATTTGAAAGCGTTGAAGCTATTTTAGTTCAGGCATCTGATGCGATATCAGCATCTAGACCAGGAGCTAGAAGAGAAACGTTATCAACTTACTTAAAGAGACTTGAAGGTTTAGAAGAAATTGCAACATCATTTGATGGAGTTGAATCTTCATACGCAATTCAAGCAGGTAGAGAGATAAGAATTATAATAAATCCAGAAGTTGTATCAGATGATGCAGCTACAAAAATGGCAAGAGATATAGCAAAGAGAATAGAAGAAACAATGCAATATCCAGGACAAATAAAAGTTACAATATTAAGAGAAACTAGAGCTGTAGAATATGCAAAATAGATAAAAAAAGTAAGGGAAAATATATTTTCCCTTACTTTTTTTATAATTAAATTCCAGAAAATATTTACAAGTATTTTTAAGCTTCGACAACTTTAAATCTTTTTTGGTAATCTTTTAAAGAATCAAACGCAAATTTAGAAAGTGGGAGAACACCAGACATATTGATAATCGTCATAAGAGCTAAACCAAGGTCTGCTAAATTCCACATAAATATATTTTGTTGGATTCCACCGAAAAAAATCATTGAAAGGGCAAATATTTTGAATAGTGTTTGTCCAAAATCCTTATCAGTTAAAAATTTTACATTAACTTTTCCATAGAAACAAATTCCTAAAAGAGTAGAAAAACAAAATAAGAAAAGTATAATAGCAACAAAAATTTCACCAAATGTTGATCCTAGATGGTAGTTGAAAGATTTTTGTAGAAGTTCCATTCCACTTAAACCTTCAATAACTGAACTTTTAGTTAATAACATAACGAGTGCTGTAGCAGTACAAATAACAAAAGTATCTACAAAAACCCCTAAACTTTGAATTAAACCTTGTTGAACAGGATGTGAAACATTAGCGCTAGCAGCAGCACAAGGGGCACTTCCAGTTCCAGCTTCGTTAGAAAATAATCCTCTTTTAACTCCTTGCATAATAATGGCTCCAATAGTTCCACCTACTCCTTGTCTAACTCCAAAAGCTTCAGAAAAAATTTGTGAAAATACTTGAGGTAAAAGTGTAATATTTTTTAAAATTATAAAAAATACAATAGCTAGGTATAAAATAGCCATAATAGGAACAACTTTATCTAAAACTTTAGCTGTTTTATCTGTTTTTCCAAATATAACAATAGCGGCCAATAGAGTTAAAAGTATTGATATAACTATAGGACTTATGCTAAAAGCGACATTAAAAGACTCTGTAACTGAATTAGAAACAACTTGTAAAACACCAGCCCAACATATAATTCCAGTAACAACAAATGCAATTCCCCAACTTTTTTTACCAAGACCATTTTTTAAAAAGAAGCACGGTCCACCATAAAAATGTCCACTTTTATCTTTTTCTCTAAAAATCATAGCCAATGTTGTTTCAACAAATGCTGTTGCGGATCCAAGAAATGCAACAACCCACATCCAAAATATAGATCCGGCTCCTCCAATAGAAATAGCACTAACTACACCAGCTAAGTTTCCAGCACCAACTCTAGTAGCTGTACTTATACAGAAAGCTTGGAAAGGAGAAAGGTTTTCAGAATCATTATTTGATTTGTCACTTAATAGCAAAATCATGTGTTTTAAAAAACGAATTTGAACAAAATTAGTTTTTATTGTAAAAAAGATTCCTGAAGATATAAGTAAAACTACTAAAATATTTTTCCCCCAAAGAATTGAATTAAAAAAATCGACGATATTTTCTAAAATAGACATAATAAAACCTCCTATAAAATTTAAAATAAAAACAAAAAAGCCTGTGGATTAACTCCACAGGCTGTAAATTAACAGTTCTATGTAACAAATCCACTTACTACTATTAAAGTAACACAAAATGGATTCGTATTTTTTCATGAAACAAAAATACCAATCCTAGGTTAAATAATAGTAATAATATGTATTTGTATTAAAAACTATTTTTTGCTTCATTACTTTCCTCCTTTTAATTATTTAAAGTATTATAGCATAAATAAAAAATAATACAATAAAAAATCCAAAATATTAAGATTTATATAGAGTAAAAGGGCAAAAAATGTATTGGAGATATAAATATAAAATGGTATAATAAATAATAATTTATAAAATTGATAAGGAATTGAAAAGGTGAGAAAATGTTGATAAAAGCGGTACTTTTAATTGTTATTGGATCAATGATTGGATGGATTACAAATTATATTGCTATAAAAATGTTATTTAGACCATATAAAGAGATAAATCTAGGGATTTTTAAAATTCAAGGATTAATACCTAAAAGAAGACATGAAATTGGAATAACTTTAGCAGATACAATTCAAAAAGAATTAATATCAATAGATGATATAATGAAAAAATTGGAAAATGCAAACCTAGATATTCAAATGGAAAAAATAATAGATAGTATATTAGAAAAGAAATTAGCATCAGAAATAACTGCTAAATTTCCTATGATAGCTATGTTTTTAAATGAATCTGCTTTAAATAAGATAAAGGAAGCAATAAAAGGATCAATAATGGAAAATAAAGATCAGATAATATCTATGTTATTTGAAACTTTAGAAAAAAATGTTGATTTCAAAGAGATTATAGTTGAAAAAGTAGATGCTTTTTCATTAGAAGAATTAGAAAGAATAACATTCTCTTTAGCTAAAAAGGAGTTAAAACATATAGAGATAATTGGAGCAATTTTAGGTGGACTTATAGGTGTTGCACAATTCATAATAACAGTGTTAATTTAAGGAGAAAAAATGGATAGAATAGTTTCTAATGAAGAGTTAGGATTTGAAGGGGAAGTTCAAAAAAGTTTAAGGCCAAAATGTCTATCAGAGTATATAGGACAAGAATCTTTAAAAGAAAAAATGGAAATTTTCATAAAAGCTGCAAAAAAAAGGGGAGGATGTATAGATCATATACTTTTATACGGTCCACCTGGGTTGGGAAAAACAACATTAGCAGGAGTAATTGCAACAGAGATGGGAGTTAATTTGAAAATAACTTCAGGACCAATATTGGACAAAGCTGGAGACTTAGCTGCTATTTTGACATCTTTAGAAGAGAACGATATACTATTTATTGATGAAATTCATAGATTAAATACATCTGTAGAAGAGATTTTATACCCAGCTATGGAAGATGGAGAGTTAGACATTATAATTGGAAAAGGACCGTCAGCTAGATCAATAAGAATAGAATTACCTCCTTTTACATTAATAGGAGCTACAACAAGAGCTGGATTATTAAGTTCTCCATTGAGAGATAGATTTGGTGTTGTTCATAGAATGGATTATTATAAAGAAGAGGAATTGGAAGGTATAGTAAAAAGAGGAGGAACACTTTTAGGAGTAAAAGTTGAAGAGGATGGAGCAAAAGAGATTGCTCTAAGAAGTCGTGGAACTCCAAGAATAGCAAATAGATTATTAAAAAGAGTAAGAGATTATTGTGAAATAAAAGGAAATGGTATTATCAACTTTGAAAGCGCAGTTAAAGCTTTAAGTATTTTAGGAGTTGATAAGCAAGGATTAGATGAGTTAGATAGAGATATAATAAAAGCTATAATAGAAAATTATGGTGGAGGTCCAGTTGGAGTAGAAACTTTGGCGTTAATGTTGGGTGAAGATAGAAGAACAATAGAAGAAGTCTATGAGCCTTATTTGGTAAAAATTGGTTATATTAAGAGAACTAGTCGTGGTAGAATGGTTACAGAGAAAGCTTATAATCATTTTGAGACAAAGGAGTAAGAGGATGAAAATAAGTACAAAAGTTAGATATGGTGTAAAAGCATTAGTATATATAGCGGAAGCTTCTCAAAAAGGAAACTTAGCTCGTATAAAAGAGATATCAGAATCGGAAGATATTTCAGTACAGTATTTAGAACAAATTTTATTTAAGTTGAAAAATGAAAATATAATTCAAGGGAAAAGAGGCCCTAATGGAGGATATAAATTATCTATGAATCCTGAAGATATAACGCTTCATGAATTATATAAAATATTAGATGAGGAAGTAAAAGTTATTGATTGTAATGAAAATAATAAAAGTAAGAATTGTTCATGTGTAGATGATGAGTGTTCTACTACTTGTATATGGAGTAAATTAGATATTGCAATGACAAAAATTTTAGAAGATACAACTTTAGCAGAACTAATAAAAAATAAGGATATGATATAGGAGTTTATAATGATAAGTGTTATAATATCTAAAGAGAATATAGCAAATGAAATAATAGAAATAGTAGATAAAAATGATATAAACCATTTGAAAAATGCTTTTAGAATAAAAACTGGTGAAATAATAAGAGCAGTAGATGGAGAGTATGAATATATTTGTGAAGTAATAAATATAGATAAGAAAATAATAGAAGCAAAAATTATAGAACAGAATGAAGATAGATTTTCATCTAAGATTTATATAGAAGCAGCTATTGGAATTTTAAAAAATGATAAAATGGATTTAACGATTCAAAAATTAACTGAAATTGGAATAACAAAAATAACACCTCTTTTGACAAAAAGAGGCGTAGCTAAAATTACTGAAAAAAAAGATAAGTGGGATTTAATTGTTAGAGAAGCTACAAAACAATGTCAGGCAGTTAAATTAGTGGAAATTTCAGAACCTAAAAAAATAGGTGAACTAAATTTAGAAGAGTATGATTTAGCTATTGTTCCATATGAGTGTGAAGAAGAAAACTCGTTAAGAAATATTTTAAATAAACTAGAAAGCAAACCTAAAAAGGTTTTATATATAGTTGGTCCAGAGGGGGGATTTGAAAAAGAGGAGATTGAGTTCTTAAAAGCTAATGGTGTTATACCAGTATCTTTGGGGAAGAGAATATTAAGAGCTGAAACTGCCTCAATTATAGTAGGAGGAGTATTAGTAAATGAATTTTAACAATAAAAAAGTTGCATTTTATACTTTAGGATGTAAAGTGAATCAATATGAAAGTGAAAGTTTAAAAAATCAATTAATAAAAATTGGTTATGAAGAGGAAGAATTTGAAAATAAATCAGATATATACATCGTAAACTCATGTACAGTGACAAGTATTGCTGATAAAAAGACGAGAAATGTATTAAGAAGAGCTAAAAAAATGAATCCAGAATCAATAGTTATTGTTACGGGATGTTATGCTCAAACAAACTCTAAAGAGTTATTAGAAATTGAGGAAATAGACTTTGTTGTTGGTAATAGTAATAAAAGTGGATTAGTTGATTTTATTCAAGATATAGAAAATAAAAAATCAAAAGTATTGACAGAAAATATTTTTGAAGAAAGAACTTATGAAGAATATGAATTTGCAACATTAAGAGAGATGTCAAGAGCTTATATAAAGATACAAGATGGATGTAATAATTTTTGCTCATATTGTAAAATACCTTTTGGAAGAGGAAAAAGTAGATCACGTTCATTAGAAAGTATTTGTAAAGAAATTGAAGTTTTAACTAAAGAGGGATTTAAAGAATTTATAATAATTGGTATAAATTTAGGAGCATATGGGGAAGATTTAAATTCAGATGTAAGTTTAGAGACTCTTTTAGAAACAGTAGTAAAATTAGATGGAGTTGAAAGAGTAAGAATAGGATCAATGTATCCTGATAAAATTTCAGATAGATTTATTGAAATTATGAAAAACAATAAAAAATTAATGCCTCATTTACACATCTCTTTACAATCTTGTGATAATACAGTTTTAGAGAGAATGAGAAGAAATTATGGTGCTGAGCTTATACAAGAAAGATTAATAAAACTTAGAGAAAATGTTGAAAATATGGAGTATACAGCTGATGTAATTGTTGGATTCCCAGGAGAAACAGAGGAGATGTTTAATAATACATATGAAGTAATAAAGAGAATTGGATTCTCTGACCTACATGTATTCCAGTACTCAGATAGAGAAAAAACTTTAGCAAATACTTTTACAGATAAAATAGATAATAGTATAAAAAAGAAAAGAGCTGAAATTTTAGAAACTTTAAGAAAAGATATGGGAATAGAAAGAAGACAAAAATACATAGGAAAAGAACTAGAAGTTCTAGTGGAAGAGGTTAAAGAGGATGGATGCTCTTATGGTTATAGTCCAAACTATTTAAGAGTAAAAACTTTAAATGCAACATCTGGTGTAAATGAATTAGTAAAAGTAGAAATTTCAAATTTAGAAAAGGAGTTACTAATCGCAAATGAGAAGGGAAAAAGGGATTAAAAGACAAAAAAGAAAAGCTGGAAAAGCTCTAGGTGGATTATTATTAGCAATAATAGTAATTGGTATGTTAGGAGTATTTTTGACATATAACTTAAATAAGAGTAATAAGAATTTAGAAAATTGGGACAGATATGCAATAATAGGAAAAAATAATATTATTGTAGTTTACGAAGATAAATTAGCAGTAAAAATACCTTTTGATGTTCAAGTTGATAAAGAAACAACAATAAAAAAATTAGTAGATTCTAAAAATTATAAAATGGTTATAGATTCTATAAATAATTTTTTACCAGAAAAAGTTCAGAACTATAAAGTTGTAAAATATAGTGAGATATCATTAAATGTAAAGAACGCAAGAAACATTCCTGAGATGGTCATCGATGATAAAAAGTACATATTAACATCAGGAACACAATCTTTATTTGCTGATTTATATGGAGGAGAATTAAAAGGATCAACTAATTTAGTAGTGGATATATTAAATGCTAATGGTGTTGGTGGCTATGCTAGAAAAACGGGAGAAAATTTGAAAAATAAGCTTGCATTAACATATACAGCTGCTAATTATGAAAAAAACACAAATTATAGTTTGATTAAAATTAATGAAATAAGTAAAGAAAACATAGAGAATATACTAGCAAATGTTAATGAAAAATATTTTAAAATAAAAGAAGATAGTGATATCCCAACTTTAGCAAGTGTTGTTTTAATTTTAGGAAAAGAAAAAGATATTGATTTTAAAATTGAAATAAAAGGGGCTTCAGCTGAAGCTAAAGCGGCACTAAAAGATTTAGAAAGTTCTGGATATAAAAATGTAACTTTAAAAGATGATTCAAAAAAATTAGAGAAATCTGTAATTGAATATAATAGTGAAGATTATTATACAGCATTAAAAATTGCAAAGAAATTAAATATAACTAATATGTTAGAAAATAATAGTTTAAATAATAAAATAAATGTTTTAATAGATTAAAATTGAAAAGGAGTGAAAATGCTAGATTTTATCTCGATTTTATTCATTTTTATATTGGATAATATTCCTCAAACAACATCAAAAGGATTTTTAATAATGCCTTATTTGGCGTATTTGTCTTATAGAAAAGATAAAAAAATAGCATTTTTATTTCCAGTGCTGGCAATTATATTAGCTTTACATTCAAGAGAACCTGCTTTTTCATTTTTATTCATAGGTGTAAATATAGTTTTTTATCACTTATATTTTATAAATTTTGATTATAATATTGGAAATCTATATATACTTTCACTCTTACAAATACTAGCTTGGAAATTTTTTATAGGAAGTCCATTTATTATAGTTAATATGTTATTTCTTTCAGCATTTTATTTTATAATTAATTTATTATATATGAGGAGAGCAACTAAGTGAAAAAAGATCTAGGAATAAAGTTAGGGAAAAGCTTTGAATTTAGAGGAGAAATATATAAGGTATTTGTATTTCTAGTATTTGTTTTACTAGGATCTAGAATGGCATATTTACAAATTTTACAAAAAGATAAATATAACTATTTAGCTCAAAAAAATAGAGTTAAATTGAGAAAAATTGATGCTGAAAGAGGAAATATATATGACTCTAATGGCGAGTTAGTTGTAACAAATACGTTGGGTTATAGATTGGTTTATCTAAATCAAAGAACTGTTAGTAGTGAACAATTAAAAGAGATGAGTGAAGTAACTGGATATAGTGAGGAGTATTTACAAAGAAGAATAAAATATGGAGAAATAGTACCTTACACTAAAGAAAATATATTAGTAGAAGATTTGGATTTAGATTTAGCTCATAAATTAATGGAAAAAATTGGAGATTATTCATATTTAGAAGTACAAAGTTATTCTAAGAGAAAATATATATATGACTCATTAGCGGCCCATACAATAGGGTATGTAAAAAAAATAACAGAAAAAGAGTATGAAACGCTTAAAGATGAAGGTTATTCTCCAAGAGATATAGTTGGAAAAACTGGGATTGAAAAGATATATGATTTTCAAATGAAGGGAAAACCTGGATATGATTATATTGAGGTTAATGCTTTAAATAAGGCACAAAAAATTGAAAAAAGTAAGGATCCTATTCCAGGGTATAATTTACATCTTTCTTTAGATATGAGACTACAAAAATATATGGAAAAAGTTTTTGAAGAGGAAAATTTATCAGGAGCATTAATAGCAATTGAGGCACAAACTGGAAAAGTATTGACAATGGTTAGTTATCCTACATATTCATTAACAACATTTAGCTCTAAAATTTCTCAAGAGGATTGGGATCAAATAACAAATGATGCAAGAAAACCACTAACAAATAAAAGTATATCAGGAGAATATCCTCCTGGTTCAGTTTTTAAACCATTTTCGGCTTTTGCATTTTTTAATAATGGGTTAGATCCAAAAACAAAAATTTATGATAATGGAGTTTATAGTATTGGTAAATGGAGTTGGAGAGCATGGAAAAAGGGTGGACATGGAACTGTTGATTTTGAAAAATCAATAGTAGAATCTGTTAATCCATACTATTATAAATATGCTGATCAATTTGGACATGAGCCAATTATAGAAGTAGCAGGAAATTTTGGCTATGGAAAATTGTCTAAAGTGGATGTTTTTGGAGAAAGAGCTGGAATATTGCCAAGCGAAAAATGGAAAAAGAAAAGATTTAAGCAGGGATGGTTTAAAGGGGATACGATTATCTTATCAATAGGACAAGGGTATCTTTTAGCTACACCAATGCAGGTTGCTGTATCTTATATGGGGCTTGCAAACAGAGGAAAAGCATATGTTCCACATGTTGTGGATTATATGGAGAATGGAAATGAAAAAATAGAAATAAAACCAGAGATCTTATATGAAAATAATTATCCAAGTTGGTATTATGATGCCTTGAATAAAGCATTAATAAATACAGTAGAAAAAGATAATGGAACAACAAAAGCATTAAGAACTCCTGGATTGGTTATAGGAGCAAAAAGTGGATCGTCTCAAAATTCAAGATTTGATGAAACGCATGCTCTTGTTGCAGGGTATTTTCCAGCGGATAAGCAACCTAAAATTGTATTTACAGTTCTATTAGAAGGAGCTGGAGGAGGAGGACGTGTCGCTGGAGGAGTCGCTAAAAAATTTGTGGACAAATATTTGGAATATTACAATGAGGAGATGAAATGAATTTAGAAAATATTGTTGAAAAGGAGAAAGAAGTAGCAAAAAAGAAACCAAGACGAAGAAAATATTATAATAAAGGTAAGCAGGGAGAAAAAACTCCAACTGTGGAAACAACAAATGAAGTGAGAAAAACAACTGAGGTAAAAACAGTATCTCAACCAACTAAAAAAAGAGCACCAGTTAAAAAAGTAGAGATTCAAGAGGAAATAAAAAAACCAGTTTTAAAAACTGAAAAAGAGGAAAAGATGTATGTTATTCCTTTAGGTGGTTTAGATGAAATTGGAAAAAATATGACATTGGTTCAATATAGAGATGAAATTATAATTATAGATTCTGGAGTAACATTTCCAGATGATGGATTATTAGGAATAGATTTAGTAATTCCAGATTTTAGTTATATAGAAAGTAATAAAGATAAGATAAAAGGGTTATTTATAACTCATGGACATGAAGATCATATTGGTTCAGTACCTTATTTATATCAAAAAATTGATAAAAATGTACCTCTTCATGGTGGAAAATTAACTTTAGCTTTAATAAAGGCTAAGTTTGAAAGTGGAGAAGTTTCTAAAATACTTCCTAAAATGAGAGAAGTAAAAGGAAGAGATAAAATAAGAGTAGGAAAATATTTTGAAGTTGAATTTGTAGGAGTAACTCACTCTATAGCTGATGCTTATGCTGTTGTCGTTACAACGCCTGCTGGAAGAGTTATGTATACAGGTGACTTTAAAATAGATTTAACTCCAGTAGATGGAGATGGAGTAGACTTTTTAAGACTTGCACAAATAGGTGAAGAGGGAGTAGATTTATTACTTTCAGATTCTACAAATTCAGAAATAGATGGGTTTACACCCTCTGAAAGAAGTGTAGGAGAAGCTTTCAAAGTTGAATTTGCAAAAGCAAAAGGAAGAATTATAATTGCAGCTTTTGCTTCACATGTACATAGACTTCAACAAATTGTAAATATAGCTCATGAACATGGAAGAAAAATTGCAATAGATGGTAGAAGTTTAATAAAAGTTTTTGATATTGCTTCAACACTTGGATATTTAAAATTACCAGAAAATATTATGATAAATCTTTCTGATGTAGATAAAATGAGAGATAATAAAGTCGTTATTTTATGTACAGGAACTCAAGGTGAACCAATGGCAGCTTTATCAAGAATAGCTAAAAATATGCATAAGCATACTAAAGTAAAAGAGGGAGATACTGTTATAATTTCAGCGACTCCAATTCCAGGAAATGAAAGAGCTGTATCAAACAATATAAATAGCCTTTTAAAATATGAGGCAGAAGTTGTATTTAAAAAAATAGCAGGAATTCACGTTTCAGGTCACGCAAGTAAAGAGGAACAAAAATTAATGCTTAATCTAATAAAACCTAAGAATTTTATGCCAGTTCACGGTGAATTTAAAATGTTAAAAGCACATAAAGAAACAGCTATTGAAACAGGAATTCCAAAGGGAAATATAGTTATAGCAACAAATGGAAGTAAGGTAGAAGTAACAAAAACTAGTGCGAAAATAAAAGGAAAAGTTAATGCAGGAGCAACATTAGTTGATGGTCTTGGTGTTGGTGATATAGGTCATATAGTTTTAAAAGATAGACAGCAGTTATCACAAGACGGAGTAGTTATTGTTGTATTTACTTTAGATAAAGAAACTGGAAAAGTTTTAAGTGGACCTGATATTGTAACTAGAGGTTTTGTTTATTCGAGAGATTCAGATGAAATATTAAATGAAGCTAATGAACAGATTAAAGTAAAACTAAAAGAGTTTGAAGATAGTGCAATAAAAGATTGGACTGTAATCAAAAATAGTGTTAGAGATGTAGCAGGTAAGTTTTTCTATAATAAGATAAAAAGAACACCAGTAATTTTACCTATAATTATGGATGTATAAAAATATTATTAATAAAGAGTAAAGAGGAGATAAAATGAGTTTAACAAGTAAAAGAAGAGCATTTTTAAGAAAGAGAGCTCACAATTTAGAGCCAATATTTAGAATTGGAAAAGAAGGATTTTCAGAAACTTTAGCACAGGGTGTTTTAGAAGCGCTTACACCGAGAGAGCTTATAAAAGTAAAAATACTTCAAAATTCAGAAGTAGACAAAAATGAAGTGGCATATGAAATTGCTGAAGCTATTGAGGCAGAAGTTGTAGGAATTATTGGAAGAACTATAATATTCTATAAAGAGAACCAAGATAAACCAACAATATCACTAGAATTAAAAGCAGTTAAATAAAAATAAAAAGAGAGTGGGGAAACTATGGAAAGAGGAATAATTTTAGGGAATAGAATTCTAGATGTAGTATTTGTAGCTTGGTTTATAGCTCAGTTTTATAAAGTTGTAACTACAATATTTATTGATAAAAAATTAAATATGAAAAGAATTTTTGAAACTGGAGGAATGCCAAGCTCCCACTCTTCAACTATGGCATCGTTAAGTACAGCAATAGGTTTAGCTCATGGAACACAAAGTACAATATTTGCCATATCTTTTGTTTTAGCGGGAGTAGTAATGTACGATGCTGCAGGAATTAGAAGGGCCGCAGGAAAGCATGCTGGACTTTTAAATACTCTATTAGACAGGTTTGCAGCAAAAGTTGGAGAGAGATTACATGATGAAAAATTAAAAGAACTTTT
Organism: Cetobacterium sp. NK01; assembly: GCF_024506395.1. Taxonomy (NCBI): domain Bacteria; kingdom Fusobacteriati; phylum Fusobacteriota; class Fusobacteriia; order Fusobacteriales; family Fusobacteriaceae; genus Cetobacterium; species Cetobacterium sp. NK01. The sequence goes on along the minus strand of NZ_JANIBO010000001.1, from coordinate 845,156 downwards.
AGGACACAGTCCATTAGAAGTATTAGTAGGGGCTATATTAGGAGTGGTTGTAGCCTTTTTATTTAAAGGTTATATTCAAGCTTAAGGATGGAAAAAGATGAGGGTAGATAAAGAATATATAAATAAGTTGCAAAGAGAAAGCCAAGAAATTAGAGATACATTAGTGGAAATAACAAGTAAAAATGGTGGGCATTTGGCACCAAATTTAGGTGTAGTTGAATTAACTCAAGGAATAGTAGAAGTCTTTGATTTACCAAAAGATAAACTTTTATTTGATGTTGGACATCAATCTTATGTTTATAAGTTATTAACGGGAAGAAAAGAAAAGTTTAAAACTTTAAGAACTAAAGGTGGAATAGGGCCATTTTCAGATCCTAAAGAAAGTGAATTTGACTTTTTTATAGCAGGACATGCTGGAAGTGCTCTTTCAGCTGGAGCAGGAATAGCTAAGGCAAATCCTGATAATAAAGTTATTGTTGTGATTGGAGATGCCTCTATTGCAAATGGTCATTCATTAGAAGCTTTAAATAATATAGGTGGAAATTTAAAGAATTTGATAATTATCTTGAATGATAATGAAATGTCAATTGGTGAAAATGTAGGATCTTTATCTAAATTTTTTGGAAAACTAATGATAAGTAATGCTTATATGAATATAAGAAAAGATATTAGAAGTGTTATAAGTAAAGGGAAAGTTGGAAATCAAGTAAAAAATATTTTAGAAAGAATAGAGTATTCTGTAAAGCAGTTCTTTTTACCTTCAAGCATATCAGAAGTTTTAGGTTATCAATTTTTAGGTGTAATAGATGGTCATAATTTAGAAGAGATTTTAAAAACATTAACTATAGCTAAAGAAATGGAAGGACCAGTTTTTATACATATAAAAACTGAAAAAGGTAAAGGATATCAATTGGCAGAAGAGAATAAAGAAAAGTTCCACGGAATTTCACCCTTTAACCCAGAAACGGGAGAGGTTGAAGTTGGCGGTAAGACATACTCTAGTATTTTTGGTTCAAAATTAGTATCTTTAGCAGAGAGAGATAGTGATATTTATGCTATTTCTGCAGCAATGGTAAAGGGAACTGGTTTAGGAGAGTTTCAAAATAGATTTAAAAATAGGTGTATAGATGTAGGGATAGCTGAAGGTCATGGAGTTACATTTTCAGCAGGTCTAGCAATTTCTGGGAAAAAACCATATGTAGCAATATATTCAACATTTTTTCAAAGAGCTTTAGATCAATTAATCCATGACGTGGGATTACAAAATTTACCAGTGAGATTTATAGTTGACCGTGCAGGAATAGTAGGTGAAGATGGAAAAACTCACCAAGGAATACATGATATAAATATGTTTTTAAGTATGCCAAATTTTAGAGTTTTAGCACCATCAACTGGAAAAGAGTTAGAAGAGATGCTAGAATTTTCAAAAGATTTTCAAGAGGGACCATTAGTAATTAGATTCCCAAGAGGCAAGGCTTTTGAAATTGAAAATAAAATAGATTGTAAATTTAAAATAGGAAAGTGGAATGAAATAAGAAAAGGAAAAAAAAATCTTTATCTTGTGACTGGAGCAATGCTAAAAGAAATTTTAGAAATAGAGAATAAACTTTTAGAAAAAGGCTTAGATGGAGCTATAGTAAATTGTTCTTCAATAAGACCTTTAGATGAAGATTTTATTTTTAATGAATTTTCCAAATATGATAATATATTCACCTTTGAAGATGGATACGAAAGAGGTGGCTTTGGAAACGAAGTATTAAGATTTTTAAATGAGAAAAAAATGAAAATTAATATAAATATAATAGCTTTAGATAGCGTAGCAATACCTCATGGATCAAGAAATGCACTGTTAGAGGATTATGGTCTAAGAGGTAAAAAACTAATAGAGAGAATTGAGGGTAGCATTAATGGCGAAAAATAGCAATGCACTGAAGTTTATAAAACTTCTATTAAACCATGAGATGGTTTTAGATTTAGATCATCATGATGATCAAGGGGTTAAAGTAACAACTCATACATATGATGTTTTAAAAATATCTTTTGAAGAGATAAGAAGAGATTATAGAGATTTAAGAGAAGCAAGAGAAAAGGTTGAATTTTTTTCAATTGTTGTAGGAGTAATTATTCATGATTTGAGCAAAGGAAGTATAAGGAAGGCTGATGAAAAACTTTCACATTCTCAAATGATGATCAAAAAACCTGAATATATCATCAAAGAAGCTGAAAGGGTTTTATCAGAAATTGAAGAGGTTTTAGATTTAAAAATAGTAGATAAAATAAAGAAGAATATAACACACATTGTTATATCACATCATGGTAAATGGGGAAAAATTCAACCTAACACTAAAGAAGCTCATATTGTTCATAGAGCAGATATGTATTCTGCAAAATATCATAGAATAAATCCTATTGGAGCAGATAAGATTTTAAAGCTAATGAGTGAGGGAATGAATATAGACGAAGTAGCTAAAAAGTTTAATTGTACAACAGGAGTTATAAAAGATCGATTAAAAAGAGCAAAGCATGAATTAAGATTAAAAAATACAAAGCAATTGTTGGGATATTATAAAAGTAAAAAGAAGATTCCTATAGGAGATGATTTTTTTACAAAAAGAGTTAGAGAAACTGAAAAATTAATAAAAGCAGTTGATAGATTGGGATTTGAAAATCTTATTTTAGAAAATCCTCTATTAAATTATTTAGAGGATGATAAGATTTTTGAAAAGGAAGGAAAATAATGAAAGAAAGAGTAGATGTTCTACTAGTTGAAAAAGGATTTTACGAAACTAGAGAAAAAGCAAAAAGAGCTATTATGGCTGGATTAGTTATAATAAATGAAAAAAAAATAGATAAACCAGGAACATCTATAAAAATAGATGAAGAACCTATAATAAGAGTAAAAGGTGATGCTTGTAAATATGTTAGTCGTGGAGGACTAAAATTAGAAAAAGCTATTAATGTTTTTAATTTAAATTTACAAGATAAGATAGTACTTGATGTAGGATCTTCAACAGGTGGTTTTACAGATTGTTCTTTACAAAATGGAGCTGCTTTTGTTTATGCAGTAGATGTGGGAACTAATCAATTAGATTGGAAATTAAGAAATGATTCTAGAGTAAAATCATTAGAGAATACTCATATAAAAGATTTAACACTAAATAATTTAAATAATGAAAAGGTTGATTACATAGTTATGGATGTTTCTTTTATATCTATAACTAAAGTTATAGAGCACTTAATAAAATTTTTTAAAGAAGAAACAAAGTTAATGGCACTAATAAAACCACAATTTGAAGTAGGAAAAGAAAATATTGAAAAGGGTGGAATAGTAAAAGATAGTAAGAAACATATAATGGCAATAGAAATGGTAATAGAGGAAGCTAAAAAATCAGGTCTTAGATTGAAATCATTAGATTTTTCACCAATAACGGGAACAAAAGGAAATATTGAATATATATCTTTATTTGAGATTGGAGAAGAGGAGTCTCACATCAACGTAGAATCAGTTGTAAAACAAGGAAAAAACTTGGGAGGAGCCATATGATAAAACTGTTGAGAAATACTGGAGTAGCACTACTTTTATCAGGAGTTATGATTGCAAACACAGTGCCGTCGTATTCTGTTGATAATGGATTTATTTCAAATATAAAAGAGTTAAAAGAACTTTCAGATATTATGAACATTATAAAAGAAAATCATGTAGGAACTGAAAAAGATCCAACAAATACGACTCTTATGCAAGGTGCATTAAAAGGAATGATGGAATCTTTAGATGACCCTCACTCTAATTATTTTACAAAAGAAGAATTGGAAAGCTTCAAAGAGGATATTGAAGGTAAATATGCTGGAGTAGGAATGGTTATTCAAAAAAAATCAGATGAACCTTTAATAGTAGTGTCACCTATAGAAGATACTCCAGCATATTTGGCAGGAATAAGAGCTAAGGACAAGATTATAGCAATAGATGGGGAAAGTACATACAAGTTAACTAGTGAGCAAAGTGTAAAAAAATTAAAAGGTGAACCAGGAACATCTGTAAAACTTACGGTTTATAGAGAAGAAGCAAAAGAAACCAAAGATGTTGAATTAAAAAGATCGATTATTCAATTAAAATATGTAAAAAGTAAAATGATTGGAAAAGACATAGGATATTTAAGGTTAACTCAATTTGGAGAAGATGTTTATAAAGACGTAAGAAAAGATCTAGAAAGTTTATTAAAAAAAGGAGCTAAAGGAATAATTCTTGATTTAAGAAGTAATCCAGGAGGATCTCTAGGGCAAGCAGTAAAAATTTCATCTATGTTTATCCCAGAAGGAAAAATAGTAAGTACAAAAGGAAAAACAGGAGAGGAAGAAATAGCATATAGAGAAGGTAAATATTTTGGGGATTTTCCACTTATAGTTTTAATAAATGAAGGTAGTGCATCTGCTTCTGAAATTGTTTCTGGAGCAATTAAAGATTATAAAAGAGGAGTTTTAATTGGAGAAAAATCATTTGGAAAAGGAAGTGTTCAAACATTGTTACCTTTACCTGATGGTGATGGAATAAAGCTTACTATAGCAAAATATTATACTCCAAGCGGAGTTTCTATTCATGGAAAAGGAATTGAGCCTGATATATTAGTAGAAGAAAAAGATGACTTTTTATTTTTTAATGGTTTTGTAACTAATGTAAATGAAGATGAAACAAAAGAGAATAGAAATGAAATTATAAAAGAGGTAAAAGGCGAAGAAGAAGCTAAAAAAATAATATCAAAGGGTGATATTCAATTAGATAAAGCTGTTGAAGAAATGAATAAACTTTTACAGAAAAAATAGAGGGAAATGAGGTAAAAAATGCTTTATATAGTAGCAACTCCCATAGGGAATTTAGATGATATAACTTTAAGAGCTATAAAAACTTTTGAAGAGGTAGATTTTGTTTTTGCAGAAGATACAAGAGTAACAAAAAAGTTGTTAAACCATTTAGGAATTGAAAAAATAGTTTATAGATATGATGAACATACAAAAATGCATCAAGTATCAAATATAGCAAATATGCTAGAGAATGGAAATAAAATTGCATTAGTAACAGATGCGGGGACACCTTGCATATCAGATCCAGGATTTGAAGTAGTGGATGAAGCTTTAAAAAGGGGTATAAAAGTTATACCTATTCCTGGACCAAGTGCGATGACGGCGGCAGCATCAGTAGCAGGAATATCAACAAGAAGATTTTGTTTTGAAGGTTTTTTGCCAAAGAAAAAAGGTAGACAGACTCTTTTAAAATCTTTAGCTACAGAGGAAAGAACTATAGTTATTTTTGAATCTCCTCATAGAATAGAAAAGACTCTAAGAGATATTGAAACATTTATAGGGATTAGAGAAGTAGTGATAGTTAGAGAAATAACAAAAATATATGAAGAGATTTTAAGAGGGACAACAACTGAATTAATAGAAAAATTAGAGAAAAATCCAATAAAGGGAGAGATTGTTCTTTTAATAAAGGGTAATGAAAAATAGAGGTGAGTAAAAATGTCGATGACAAAAATTAACTGGTATCCAGGGCATATGAAAAAAACAAAGGATTTAATTAAGGAGAATATGCCATTAATAGATATTGTTCTAGAGGTTGTAGATGCAAGAATTCCTTTATCAAGTAAAAACCCTGATATAGCTGGTTTTGCAAAAAATAAAAAAAGAGTAATTGTAATAAATAAATCTGACTTAGTTACAAAAGAAGAAATTAATTTTTGGAAAAAATTCTTTAAAGAGAATAATTTTGCAGATGAAGTTTTAGAATTATCAGCTGAAACAGGTTTTAATATAAAGACTCTTTACACAATCATAGATAAAGTTTCAAAAGAGAAAAAAGAAAAGTTAATGAAAAAAGGTTTAAGAAAAGTAAATACCAGACTTATGGTGGCAGGGATTCCAAATGTTGGAAAATCAAGATTAATAAATAGAATCGTTGGTAAAAATAGTGCTGGTGTTGGAAATAAACCTGGATTTACAAGAGGAAAACAATGGATTAGAATAAAAGAAGGATTAGAGTTACTAGATACTCCGGGTATTTTATGGCCAAAATTTGAAAATCAAGAAGTTGGTTATAATTTGGCAATAACTGGTGCAATAAGAGATGAGATTCTTCCAATAGATGAAGTAGCTTGTGTTTTAATTGAAAAAATGTTAAAAATGGGAAAAAAGAATGTTTTAAAAGAAAAATATAAGCTTTTAGAAGAAGACTTTGATCAAGTAAGTGGAGCAATAATAGAATCAATAGCTCTTAGAATGAACATGTTACAAAAAGGTGGAAATTTAAATGTACAACAAGCTACGTATACACTTTTAAGAGATTATAGAGCTTGTAAGTTAGGAAAATTTGGCTTAGATATGGATATAGCTGAAGAAATAAAAAACTTATACAAGTAGGAGAAAAAAATGAGTTGTAAATTGAATTTAGATTTAAATTTAGTTGAAAAAATATTAGTAAATTTTTTAAAGGAAGAGGCTAATAAAGTTGGATTTACAAAAGTAGTTCTTGGACTTTCTGGAGGAATAGATTCAGCATTGGTAGCTTATTTAGCAGCGAAAGCTTTTGGATCTGAAAATGTTTTAGGTATATTAATGCCTTATAAATCTTCTAGTAAAGAAAGTGTAGAACATGCTGAATTAGTTGTAAAAGATTTGGGAATAAAATCAAAAGTTATAGAGATAACTCCAATGGTAGAGCCGTATTTTCAAATGAATCCAGATATGGATGGATTAAGAAAAGGAAATAGAATGGCCAGAGAAAGAATGTGTATCTTATTTGACTATTCTGCTAAAGAAAAAGCTTTGGTATTAGGAACATCAAATAAAACTGAAATGCTATTAGGATACAGCACTCAATTTGGAGATGCTGCTTCCGCAATTAACGCGATAGGAGATTTATATAAAACACAAATTTGGGAACTATCAAAACATTTAGGTGTTCCTCAAGCACTAATTGACAAAAAACCAAGTGCTGACTTATGGGAAGGTCAAACTGATGAAAGTGAATTAGGATTTTCATATAAATTAGCAGATGAGATTTTATTTTTATTAATAGATGAGAGAGAAAAAAAAGAAAATATTATAAAAATGGGTTATCCAGAAGAAGTAGTAAATAAAGTTATTTGGAAAATTAAAATGTCTCAATATAAAAGAAAACTTCCTTTAATAGCAAAGGTGTCAACAAGAACTATAGGGAGAGAGTTTAGATATCCTAGAGATTGGGGAGTATAAAAAATAAGGAGGATCAAATTTGAGAGGGGAAGAGCAACTAAGAGAAGAGTTACAAGAATTTCAAAAAGAAAAGGAAAGAATTAGAAATATTGTTGGTCAAATAGGTGGTTCTAATAGTAAACAAAATAAAATAGTAAATACATTATTGATAGTTATAATAGCAACATTATTATTGTTAGGTGGGGTTTTTAATAGAATAACTCCAGCTTTGGCAGTACAAGTGGCTATTTTATTTAGTGTAATTAAATTAATTTGGATGTTTTACGAATCACAAAAAGCTAGTCATTTTCAATTTTGGATTTTAAACTCTTTAGAGTTCAGGATAAATGAAATTTATAAAAAAGTGAAAAAAATGGAGAAAGAATTAGAGGGATTAAAGAAAAAAGAGGAGCTTGAACAAGATGATAAATAATTTTAAAACTGCTGAAGAGCTAATGAAAGCAAGGTATAATGCCTTTGAAAATGGGGATATAGAATTTATAGTAGAAACTCATTATATAGAAACAAAAGAAAATATGGATATTGAAGAAACTAGAAAATGGGCACTAAATTCAGAATGGTTAGGTCTTGAAATTATATCAACTGAAAAAGGAACTGAAAATGATATAGAGGGAATTGTAGAGTTTAAAGCATTTTACAAAGAAAAAGGAAAAGAAACTATCCATCATGAAAAAAGTAAGTTTATAAAAGTGAATGATCAGTGGTTTTATTATGGATGCTTACCTCTTCATGGTACTATAGTCAAAGAAGAGAAAATAGGAAGAAACGATCCATGTATCTGTGGTTCAGGAAAAAAATATAAAAAATGTTGTGGAAAATAAAAAAATTTATTTAGGGGAGAGTAGTAAATGAAAATTGCTATTGTCGGTTATCCAGATTCAGTAAAAAAAATTTTAAGAACATTGGAATCGCAATATTCTCAAATTATATTTTTATCATATGAGATAAAGCAGCTTGGCGATTCTTTAGAAAGTTTAATGGAACTAAAGGGGAAAGTAGATGGTATTTTTTCTACAGGAGTAGGAGTTCATTCGGAACTTGTTAGTAAATTAGGTCTTGAAGTACCAATGGTTTATTCTAATAGAGAAGCAGGAAGTATTTTAAAAGCTTTGTGGGAAGTAAGAGAAGATTATGAGAGTTTATTTAGTTTAAAGATAGGATTTGATATTGTAGAAAAAAAAGTTCTGTTTGATACTTTAGATGAGTTTGGAATAAGACTAAGAGGGGTTGATGTTCAAGAATATCAAGAAGATAAAACAGAGTTAGATTTTTTAGATGAGCATATTAAAAATCTATCAAAAGGAAATGTTCATTGTGTATTAACTGCTTTTGGATATGTTTATGATTATTTTAAAAGTAAAAATAAACCAGTTTATAGATTACAATCAACAAAAAATGAAATAACTAATCAAATGAAAGTTTTATTAAAAGATATAAAAATTAATGAAAATTCTAAAAATAGAATTGGAATAAAGATAATAAAAGTTGTAAAAAAAATAAAAAAGGATGAAAGTGATTATGATAAAATCTCTTTTAAGATGAAGCTTAATCAAATTTTTTTAAAATATTCTAAAGAAATTCATGGAAATTATCAAGAGTTAACAGAGAATGAGTATATATTTTTTACAACTCAAAAAATTTTAGAAACTAAAGATAGTGAGCTAAATTTTTTAAAGCTGTTAAATGAAATTTATATTTTAGGTGGGAAAGTTGCGATTGGAATTGGCTATGCAGAAAATATCCAAGATGCAACAGCTAATGCAAAAAAAGCTTTAAATATAAGTATTCTAAATGATAAAGGAGAAGCGTATCTTTTTTCTGATAATAAAATAAGAGGACCATTATATAAGAAAAATAGGTTTGATTACTCTACTAAAATAAGTAATACTTTTGAAAAAGAGGCTAAAAAAATTGGAATTACCCCAAAATATTTATCAAAAATAAGAGCTTTACAAGAAAGTTTAAGCAAAAGAGAGTTTACAAGTAAAGAACTTTCTGAACTGTTAGATATAACAGAAAGAAGTGTTAATAGAATAGTAAAGCCTATTATAGGAAATGGGTATGCTGAAATAATAGAGTATGAAGTTTGTTCTTCAGCTGGTCGCCCAAGGAGAGTAATAAAATTTAAGTTTTGAAATAAAAAAAGATGAGAAAATAATTTTTCATCTTTTTTTTATTTTAAAAAAACCAAAATAAGTATTGAAACAGAACATTACAATTTAAAAATAACTGAAAAATACGAAAAAAATCTTGACATAATATTAAAAAAATAGTATTATTTTAAATATAAAATAAGGACCTATTTAAGACATTGTCCTTTTAGGTAGTATATAAAAAATAAATTAAGGAAGAGTGAGTACTATGAACAAAAACACAATTAATGTATTTTTAGTTGTAACAATTATTTCACTAGTATGTGAAAAAGTTGGAAAAATTCAATTAGGGAAAGTTGCTTTATTCCCAATGTTATTTGCGGTAATTATTGGAATGATATTAACACCAGATTTATTAGGGAAAAAAATTAAAAAATTAAGAGATATCATCGGTGAAAAAGAGATGAAAATAGCTAGTGATATGGTTATGCTAATTCTTTTAATGTTAGGGATAAAATTAGGAACTTTTGTAGGACCTAATTTAGATAAAATTATTCAGGCAGGACCTGCATTTTTAGCACAAGAGTTTGGGCATGTTTTGGCTCCACTTGTAGCAGTACCTTTAGCTCTTAAATTAGGATTAACAAGAGAGGCTATTGGAGCAGGATCAAGTATAAGTAGAGAAGCTTCTTTAGGAGTAATTGGAGAGAAATATGGAATTTCATCTTTAGAAGGAAGTGGGGTATTAGGAGTTTATTTAGCAGGAACAATAGTAGGAACTATATATTTTGGAGTATTAGGCTCATTAGCAATATACACAGGAATTCATCCATTAGCTTTAGGAATGGCTTGTGGAGTAGGAAGCGGAAGTATGATGACGGCAGCAGCTTCATCTTTAGCAGAAGTAGTTGGACCTCAATATGCAGATCAAGTTTTTGCATATGCGTCAACGAGTAATATGCTATCAGGATTAACAGGAGTAAATATTCTTGTATTTATATCATTACCATTTACAGAGTGGTATTATAAAAAATTATCTCCAAAGTTTTTAAAAAAGGAAGTGAAACAACATGCGTAGTTTAGATATAAAAAAATATGTATTATACTTTATACTTATGTCAATGACTGGAATTATAGTTTTAGCAGGACAAGCAATTGGCTTACAGAAACAATTTATAGGAGCTATTCCAGGAATGTTTTTAATAATAATTTTAGCATTAGGATGTTTTGCTGTTAAGGAAGCTTTTCCTAAGTTTCCATTACCAGCATATGCATTATCAACAATAGTAGGAATGATAGTTAGTATTCCAGCATTATCAATTTCAAAATTCTTTGCTCCACAAATTGGAACAGTTGAATTTATGCCTTTATGTACGCCATTACTTGCATTTGCAGGTATTTCGGTGGGAGATAAAATTGAACAATTAAAAGCTATGTCTTGGAAAATTGTTATAATAGCATTAGTTGTATTTACAACAATTTTCTTTGCTTGTGCTTTAATAGCTCAAGGGGTATTAAGATTACAGGGTGCGATTTAATTAGTTAAGATTTAAATAAATTTAAGGAGAAAAAATTATGAATTTAAATGAAATTAAAGAGAGAGTAATAAAAGCTATTGATGAAAATAAAAATTTAATTTTAAAAGCTGGACAAGATATGTATAATAATCCAGAATTTGGATACAAAGAATTTAAAGGAACAGAGATTGTTTCAAATTATTTTAAAAATGAATTAGGATTAAATGTAGAAGAAGGAATTGCATATACAGGATGTAGAGCTAGAGCTAATGAAAATGTAGAGGGACCTAAGATAGCAATTTTAGGAGAGTTAGATGCAATTTCTTGTAGTGATCATAAAGATTCTAATGAGCTGGGAGCAGTTCATGCGTGTGGACATCATATTCAAATAGCGGGAATGTTGGGAGCAGCTACGGGACTTATAAAATCAGGGATTTTAAATGAATTAGGTGGAAAGATAGATTTTATGGCTACTCCAGCAGAAGAATTTGTAGAACTAGGATATAGAACTCAGCTTAGAGAAGAAGGTAAAATAAAGTACTTTGGTGGAAAGCAAGAAATGATTTATAATGGAGCATTTGATGATGTAGATATGGCAGTTATGTTTCATGCTTTAGATTTAGGCGATAAAAAAGTCTTAACTGGTCCTGTAAGCAATGGTTTTATAGGAAAAACTGTTAAGTTCATAGGAAAAGAATCTCATGCAGGATCAGCACCTCACGAGGGTATAAATGCTCTGAATGCAGCAATGTTAGGTATAAATAATGTGCATGCTCAAAGAGAAACATTTAAAGATAGCGATAGAGTAAGATTCCATCCAATTATAACAAAGGGTGGAGATATTGTAAATTCAGTTCCAGCAGATGTAAGAATGGAAGCTTATGTTAGAGCTAGAACAATTGAGGGAATGATAGATGCTAATAAAAAAGTAAATAGAGGTTTAACAGCAGGTGCTTATGCAGTTGGTGCTGAAATAGAAATAACAGAGATTCCAGGATATTTACCAATTTTAAAACATGATTCTATGGAAGATGTTTTAGAAGGAAACTTAGAGTATTTAGGGTTAAAAGATGATATGATTAAAGGTGGAGATTTTACAGGATCTTTTGATTTTGGAGATGTATCTCATATAATGCCTACTCTTCATCCAATGTTTGGAGGAATAAACGGAGCTCTTCATACAAGAGATTTCAAAACTGTAGATGATGAAATTGCAATATTAATGCCAGCAAAAGCTTTAGCATTAACAGTTGTTGACTTATTATTTGCTCAAGGAAAAAAAGCAAAAGAAATTTTAGATAACTTTAAACCAGTTATGACTAAGGAAGAGTATTTAACTTTTATGGAGTCAAATGATAAAGTTATAAAAGCTTAATAATAACTTATTTTTAATAATTTTCTCATAGAAAGAGGCTATTTAATAGCCTCTTTTTCTATTTATATAATAAATTTCATAACAGTGTTGTGTAAAAAAATGACGATTCCATAACAGTGCTATATAATAAAAATCTTGAATTTATACATATAGTGAGATATAATATAAAACATGTTTAAAAAATAACATAACATATAGGAGAAAAAATGGGAAGAAAACCTAATTTTACTAGAGAAGAAATTTTGAATAGTGCATTTGAAATTTTAAACAATGAGAGTTTAAAAGATGTAACAGCAAGAAATATAGCAAAAAAGCTGGGAGTATCTACAATAGCTATATATTCAGCTTTTAAATCAATGGATGAACTAAAAAATGAATTAGCTAAAAAAGCTAAAACAAAACTTTTTGAATATACAAAACGTGACTATACTGATTTATCAATTTTAAATATAGGGATAGGAATATGTCTTTTTGCAAAAGAGGAAAAAGCATTATTTAGAACAATTTTTTTAAGAGAAGGTTTACCTAGAGAATTTATGGATCAGATTATGGATGATTTTAGAAATTTAATATATAGTGGATTTAATAATAATAGAGAATATAATCAATTTCCAGAAGATATAATAGAATGGGTTATAAAAAAAGGATGGTATTTTTCTCATGGATATGCAACTTTAATATGTACAGGGTTCTATATTGATATAGAGTTTGAAACTTTTAAAAAAGAAGTTATTGAAATGGGAAATGTATTGATAGAAAAAGCTTTAGAAATGACAAAGGAGAGGGATAATGAAGTTTAAGCAACAATTAATGTTATTAGGGATAGTTTTATCAGCTAATGCTATGGGGGGAAGCATAGACTATCTTTCACAACAGGATGCAGAGTATTTAGCACATCCAGCTATGGTTGGAAAAATTGGAGTGTCTGGAGCATATTATAATCCAGCTGGAACGGTATGGCTAGAAGATGGAACTTATATACAAGTAAATAATCAAACACATTTGAAAGAATATAGTATGGAACATGGAGATTATAAATTTAAAAGTGATAAACCATCACCAGTAGTTCCAAGCTTACAAATTGTAAAGAAAAAAGGAGATACAGCATTTTTCTTTCACGCTGGAGCGATAGCAGGTGGAGGAAGTGTAGCATATAGTGGAGGAATAGCAACATTCCCAGAGATAGCGGACAAGTTTCCTGCTGGAGAATTTACAGGTGGTTCGACAATACATGGTAAGTCATACTATGTTGCTTTTCAAGGTGGAATAGCTAGAAAATTCAATGAAGCTTGGAGTGGAGCAGTTGGGCTTAGATTAATTGACGCTGAAAGAAAATTTAAAGGTGAAGGGAATTTTACAACAAAAGCATCGCCTATAACAGGAAATGTAAAATTTGATATAGATTCAGAAAGAACAGCTTTTGGAGTAGCTGGAATATTTGGAGTAAATTATCATCCAAATGATAGATTTAATTTAGGAATGAGATACGAAACTGAAACTAAGCTAGATTTTGATAATAAAGAGCATAAATTAAAAAATGGATTTAATGCATCTACAGGAACTCCAATTATAGGAAATATATTTTATGATATAATATCTAAAGATCCTGCAATTAAACAATGGATGGCAGAGGGAAGTGGAAAAAGAAACTTACCTGCAATGGCAGCGATTGGAGCATCTTATAGAGCAACAGATAAATTGACACTTTTAGCTTCTGGAAACTATTATTTCATAAAAGAAGCAAGCGATGACTTAGGAAACTTTGATCATTATGATAATGGATATGAGGTAGCAGTTGGTTTAGATTATCAATTAAATGAAAAGTGGACCTTAATGACAGGTTACCAGTATACAGATACAGGAGCTAATGAAAAAACATATACAGATACTGATTATGTTTTAGATGCAAATATGTATTCAGCAGGAGTTAAATACAAATATAGCTCACAACTTGAATTAATGGCAACATACTCATATGTAGATTATATGAATGATAAAAATATTAAAAATATTAGATATAGTAAGCATGTAGATGCCTTTGGATTAGGATTGATTTATAAATTTTAATAAAACAAAAAAAGCAGATAATTTATCTGCTTTTTTTATTAATATCTTTCTTTTACTTCTCTCTCAATATTTCTTTGTTGATCTTTTTTTGCTAAAGAGTCACGTTTATCATAATTTTTCTTACCTCTAGCTAAAGCAATTTCTACTTTGACAAAGCCTTTAGATAAGTGAATATTCAAAGGTACAATTGTATAACCTTTTTGCATAACTTTTTCGTGTAATTTTTTAATCTCTCCTTTATGTAAAAGCAATTTTCTAACTCTTCTTTCATCAGGATTATAAACACTACCAAAAGACCATGGAACAACAGTCATACCCATGATAAAAATTTCATTGTTTATTATTCTAATAAAAGACTCTTTAATGCTAGTTTTACCAGCCTTTATAGATTTAACCTCACTACCAACTAGTTCAATTCCGGCTTCAAATCTATCTTCAATAAAATAGTCAAAAAAAGCTTTTTTGTTATTAGCTAATATCATTAAAATCTCCCCTCTTTTCTTCTCCCTGTGTATTCGTGACAAAATTCAGTTGGAACAACTTCTATTTCAAGCATTTGTAAATCAGATCTAACTATTAGGATATCCATTTTATCACCTAAATGAAACTCTCTATTTGTATCTAAATCTTTCATAACATAATTATTTTCATCAAATTCATAGAAGTTTTTAGCTGTAGTTACATCCCAGAAACATTCTACATGTTCCTCTGTTTCAAAGAATATTTTTTTATTGTTAAATCCAACTATAGTAGCTTTAAATTCATCTCCAATTTTATCAAGCATATATTCAACTATTTTAATTTTAACACTTTCATCTTCTACCTTCATAGCTTTTCTTTCTGTTTGAGAAATATGTTGTGTAACTTCTGGTAAGTAGTTTATAAGAGTTCCAAATTGCTTTTTAGTTGGATAACCATGTATAGCAATATTTAAAATTCTATGTATAAGTAAATCAGCATATCTTCTAATAGGAGATGTAAAATGTGTATAATAATTAGATGATAGACCAAAGTGTCCTAAGTTTTCAACACCGTATCTAGCTTGTTTAAGAGACATTAAAATCATTTTATGTACAATCATATTAATACCTCTAGCTTCAGAGTCTTCAATAATTGATTGGAATTTTTTTGGATGAATATCTTCAAAAGAGTGAAGTCTATATCCAAATCTAGAAAGAGTTTCGCTTAAAGTTTTTACTCTTTCTGGGTCAGGAGTTTCATGAACTCTATAAACAGAAGGTATTTCTAACCAGAAAAGTTTTTCTGCAACGGCTTCATTAGCCATAATCATAAAATCTTCGATGATTCTTTCTGATTCACCTCTTTCAATATTTTTTAAGTATTTAACTTTTTTATTTTCGTCTAAAACAACTTTAACTTCAGGAAGATCAAAATCAATAGAACCTCTGTTGTATTTGATAGCTCTTATAATCTTAGAAAGCTCTAACATAGTAAATAGCATATCTACGATATCACTATATTTCTCAGTAGTTTCAGGATCCTTAGCAATAATTTTATTAACATTTCCATAAGTCATTCTGTGAGCAGTTTTAATAACTGATTTATATGTTTGAACATCAATAGCTCTTCCATGAGAATCAATAAGAAGTTCAACAGAGAATGTAAGTTTGTCTTCATGTGGATTTAAAGAGCATATTCCATTTGAAATTTCTTTAGGGAACATAGGTAAAACTCTATCAACTAGATAAACAGAGTTTCCTCTTTTTTCAGCTTCTTTATCTAATTTAGATCCAGTTGGAATATAGTGGGAAACATCGGCAATAGCTACGATAAGTTTATAGTATCCGTTATCTAATTTTTCCACATAAACAGCATCATCTAAGTCTTTGGCATCGTCACCATCAATTGTTATTATTGGAAGGTGTCTTAAATCTTTTCTTTTCTTTATTTCATCCTCAGATATTACAGTTGGGATTTGACGAGCTTCTGCAATGACATCATCTGGAAATTCTTCTGATAAACCTTCTCTAAGAATTAAAGCCTTAATCATATTATCTGTATCGAAAGGGTTACCAATTGATTCAAGAATTTTCCCTTCAGGCTTTTTTTCATCGCTTCCCCAAAAAGTTACATCAACAACAACTAACTCACCATCTTTGGCTTTATTGAAAAAGTTTTTAGGAATATATATATCTCTACCAAAAGATTGTGTTGGTCTTACAAAACCAAAGTTTTCTTTCTTTTCAAAGATTCCTATAATTGTATTTTTTTCTCTTACAAGAACTTCAACAATTTCTCCCTCTTGCTTTCCTTTGCCTTCAGGTGTTGTAACGTTTATTAAAACAGTGTCTCCATCTAAAGCTGTTCCGAATTTACTTCTAGGGATAAAGTATCCCTCAGTATCAGTATCAACAAAACCAAACTTTCCTTTAATATTTGAAAATTTTCCTTTAATAAAACCTAAATTTTCAGGGATATTATATTTATTTCTTTTATTTTTCATAATCTCTCCAGAATTAATCCAAATTTCAAGAATTTCTCTATTTTCTTTTTTAAATTTTGGAGACCATCCCATAGCTTTAGTTATTTCATCAAGAGTTAAAGCTTTACTATTTTTTAATATATTTTTTAATTTATCAAGTTGTTTATCTAATTTTGTATTTGTTTTCATATAATTCCTCCTATTAGCTTATTTTTAAAAGCCAATTACGCATCTCAATAGAATTTATATGTATAATAAATTCTCCTTTTACAAGATATTCAATTTTTTTATTAACTTCTAGTAAAATGGCTTTATTTAAATTTACTAGAGCTAAATCTCTGATTTTTTCAACGTGAGGATAATCTCTTTTTGGTTCAATAGCATCAGCTATATAAACTATTTTTTCAGTTAAACTCATATTTTTTCTGCCAGTAGTATGGTATTTGATTGCACTTAAAATTTCTGTATCAGTTATTTTAAAAATTTCTTTAGCTATGTATGCACTAGCATAGCTATGTAAGATTTCAATATTTTCTAAATAGTCTTCTGTTTCAGATAGGAAGTGCTCTTTAGCAATTTTAATAAGGTCTTCTCTTTTAAATTCTTTAGCGTAGTCATGTAAAAGAGCTGCAGTAGATATTTTATTTAAATCGCCATCATATATTTTTCCAAGAGTAAGAGCAGTTTCTAAAACTCTTATGGAATGATCATATCGCTTTTTTGAAAGTATATTACTTAATTCTTTTTTTAAAAAATCTATTGTCATAGGAAGCCTCCAAATTTTTAAAAAGGAGTTTCTGAAAATAGAAACTCCTCAAAAAATTATATATTGCTATTTAATTTATAGCTTTTATTGATGTTGATAAAGTTAACTTTATCAGTTGGAATACCATTTATAAGTAGGACTACATTATCCGCACCACCAGGTGTTAACAAGCTATTTACAAAAGAATAGATCAAAAGTAATTCCTCTTGTGGAGTTTTAGCAGAGGATAAAATTTTTGAATCTAAATCTAAGTATAGGGTTCTATTTTTTAAATATACTTCATATTTAAAATTTTCTTTTTTTATGATATTTTTATCTTCTAATTTCTTAATAAGTTGAAAAAGAATATCTTTTAAAATATCTTGCTGATTACTTAAATTAGAAATAAGATTGATATCTTCACTGTTTAATTTTCCTTGTTTTAAATTAGGAAAAAAAATAGGTGTTGTAACTTTAGTAACTTCCATTGATTCGAATGTTGGAGTAGATATAGGAGTAATTATTTCACTTTTTTTATTAAGTTTGTTTGAATAAATTCCAGTTCCAACAACAATAACAATTAAAATTACTAGAAAACTTTTTAATTTATATGACATAAAACCTCCTAATAGAAAAATGCTCTAATTTTATTTGCTAATTCATCTGCCATAACAGTTTGATTTGTATCTCTAGAAAGTTTTGTTACATCAGATTTATTTGTTATAAAACCTAATTCTACAAGAATACCAGGTCCATTAAATCCTCTAAGAACAGCAAAATTAGCTCCGTAAATTCCACGATCTCTCATTCCTAGTCTTTTAGAGAGAGAGGTATTAAGTGGTCTTGCTATAGTAATTGCTTTTTCCATATTTTTATTGTAAGAAAGTTCACCCATAATCTGTGCTATACTAGTTGTTTTTTCCCCATATTTTTCCCCAAAACTATTTTCATAGGAAGCAATTTTTTCAGCATATGGAGATGATTTTTTAGAGAAATAAAATATTTCCATTCCTTGAGCTGAAGAACTTTTAGAAGCATTCAAATGTAAACTGACAAAAAGATCAGCTTTACTTCTATTTGCTATTTTACTTCTTTCTGAAAGACTTATAAAAGTATCAGAACTTCTAGTCATTATTACATTAAAATCCTTAGAAAGTTTAGTCTGTAATTTTTTAGCTACAGCTAGAGCAATATCTTTTTCTTTATATTTATTGAATCCGATAGCTCCAGGATCTTTTCCACCGTGTCCTGCATCGATAGCGATAGTAAACTCTTTTTTAGAAGAATTAGTTGGTCTTAAATCTACGACAACTCGGTGTGGATTAGTTAGAGAATAAACTTTGTGACCAGTTCCTTTTTTTAATTTTATAAAAAATCCAACATTGGAACCATAGTCAATCATATCTATTTTTTCAATATTTTTTCCCATAAAATTAGAATTATTTAATTTTGTTCCCATTTTAACTTTTTCGATTTCAATAAAAAGTAATCGATTATATTCATCATAATTTGAATTATATTTAGGTTTTATTGTACTCGATATATCAAAAACTAATTGAGGTGGGTTATTGTTAAGTCTAATTTTTTTTATTGTGTTATTAGCAAAAAGTGTTAAAGAAAATAGACAAAAAACAAAAAATATAAGGTATTTTTTCATATTTCCTCTCCATTGATTTAGAATAATAAAATAGGATGGAAAAGTTTATCCATCCCATCCTTTTTAGATATTTTTATTTTAAAACTCTTGAAATAGAATTCTTAAGCACTTGGATGTTAACACCTTTATCAACTCTAATAGTTAAGAACTCAGGGCCAATACTAGCTATAGTACCTTTTATACCACCGGTAGTAACAACTTCAGCTCCCTCTTTTAATGAGTCTAACATTTCTTGATGTTTCTTTTGCTTCTTTTTGTTCGGTAAAATAAGTAGGAAATAGAATACAGCCGCCCAAATAGCAAACGTAAGTATCATTCCACCATATTTAGCAAATAATTCGTTCATCTTATAGCCCCCTTAGATAATATAATTTTTCTAAGACAAGTATACCACAAGGCGATGTTCTTTTCAATGATTTTTAAGAGAAGAAATCTTTTAGCTTATCAAAGAAGTTTTTATTATCTTTATGATTTTTATCTTTTAAACTTTCATCAAATTTTTTAAGAAGTTCTTGCTGCTCTGAGTTTAAATTAACAGGAACTTCAATTTTTATTCTAACAATTTGATCACCCGTATAAGGACTTCGAGGGTTTTTAATTCCTTCTCCTTTTAACCTGAACATTTTATCATTTTGAGTTCCAGCAGGAATCTTAATTGTTTTCTTACCGTTTAGTGTAGGGATTTCAATATCTCCTCCAAGAGCTGCTTGAGCAAAGGTAATTGGTACATTACAAATTATATCCTCACCATTTCTTTCAAAGAATGGATGATGTTTAACAGAGATATAGACATATAAATCACCATTAGGACCGCCTTCTGTACTAGCATTACCCATTCCAGAAAGTCTAAGTTTTTGTCCATCATCAATACCAGCAGGAATTTTAATTGTTTTTTCAACAGTTTCTGTATCAATTCCAGTTCCATGACATTTTTTACATTTTTTTTCAGGAACTTCACCTTTACCATGACAAGCATCACATTCTTGTGTTGTTTGGAAATTTCCAAAAACAGTTCTTTGAGTAACGTTTATAGTTCCAGAACCATTACATTTAGAACATTTACTCATTTTAGAACCTTCTTGAGCTCCAGTACCGTGACAAGTTCCACAAGTTCCGGTTCTTTTATATTTTAATGTCTTTTCTACACCTTTTGCTGCTTCTTCTAAAGTTAGTTCAAGATTATATCTTAAATCTTCCCCAGGTTCCGGACCTCTTTGACGAGAACCGCCAAAACCACCAAAACCACCGAATCCGCCACTTCCGCCAAAAAATGATCCGAAGATATCTCCTAAATCTTCAAATCCACCACCAAATCCGCCAGCACCAGCACTACCACCATTTTCAAAAGCAGCGTGACCAAATCTATCATATTGAGCTCTTTTATTTTCATCTGAAAGAACTTGGTATGCTTCATTAACCTCTTTAAACTTATCCTCAGCTTCTTTTTTTTCAGTATCACTAGCACCACTGAATTTATCTGGGTGATACTTCATAGCAGCTTTTCTATATGCTTTTTTTATTTCAGTGTCAGATGCCCCCTTAGCAACCCCTAAAACTTCATAAAAGTCTCTTTTAGCCATTTACAAAAATCCTCCATTTCTTAAAATAAGGGATAGAGTCATCTCTATCCCTTAAGTAAAGTATATATTAATTACTAATATTAGTCAACTATCTCAGCATCAGCAACGTCATCAGTTCCGTTGTTTTCTGGAGCAGCTCCACCTTGTTGTTTAGCCTGAGCATCTTTGTAGATTTCTTCAGCTAACTTGTGAGCAGCTTGAGATAATTTTTCAATTGCAGCATCTATAGCCTCTTTATCTTCTCCATCTTTAACTGATTTAAGTTCTTCGATAGCAGCTTCAATAGCTTTTTTCTCATCTTCAGTAACTTTTTCAGCATAATCTTTTACAGATTTCTCAGTAGAAGCAATTAACATATCAGCTTTATTTCTTGTTTCAACTAACTCTTTAAATTTTTTATCTTCGGCTTCATTAGCTTCAGCATCTTTTTTCATTCTTTCAATTTCATCAGCAGAAAGGTTAGTTGAACCAGAGATAGTTACAGTACTTTCTTTTCCAGTTCCTAAATCTTTTGCAGAAACGTGAACGATTCCGTTAGCATCAATATCAAATGTAACTTCGATTTGAGGTACTCCTCTAGGAGCAGCAGGAATTCCTTCTAAGTTGAATTCTCCTAATTTATGGTTATCAGCAGCTTTTGCTCTTTCACCTTGTAATACATTTATTGTAACAGCTGGTTGGTTATCAACAGCAGTTGAGAATACTTGTGATTTTTTAACAGGAATTGTAGTGTTTCTTTCGATAATTTTTGTGAACACTCCACCTAAAGTTTCAATTCCTAAAGATAATGGAGTAACATCAAGAAGTAATACATCTTTAACATCTCCCATTAATACTCCACCTTGAATAGCAGCTCCTTCAGCAACAACCTCGTCTGGGTTTATACCTTTGTTAGGTTTTTTACCAAAGTAAGATTCAACCCACTCTTGAACAGCAGGAATTCTTGTAGAACCTCCAACTAATAAGATTTCATCGATATCTGAAGGATTTAATCCTGCAGCTTTTAATGCATCTTTTGTAGGTACTTGAGTAGCCTCAACTAAATCTCTAGTTAAATCATTGAACTTAGCTCTAGTTAATTTAATATCTAAATGCTTTGGTCCAGTTGCATCCATTGTTATGAATGGTAGAGAAATATGAGCTTCCATTAATGTAGATAACTCTTTTTTAGCTTTTTCTGCAGCATCTTTAAGTCTTTGATATGCCATTTTATCATTAGCTAAATCTATTCCACTTTCTTTTTTAAACTCTTCAACTAAATATTTGATAACAGCATCGTCAAAGTTATCTCCACCTAAATGGTTGTTTCCTGAAGTTGATATAACTTCAATAACTCCGTCAGCAATCTCAAGGATAGAAACGTCAAATGTTCCTCCTCCAAGGTCAAATACTAAAACTTTCTCTTCTTTTCCAGCTTTTTCAAGTCCGTAAGCTAGTGCAGCAGCAGTAGGCTCATTTATAATTCTTTTAACGTCTAATCCAGCTATAACACCGGCATCTTTTGTAGCTTGTCTTTGAGCATCTGTAAAGTAAGCTGGAACAGTAATAACCGCTTCAGTAACTTTCTCTCCTAAATAAGCTTCAGCATCAGATTTTAATTTTTTTAATATCATAGCTGAAATCTCTTGTGGTGTATATTGTTTTCCGTGAATATCAACTTTATAGTCGCTTCCCATATGTGTTTTGATTGAAAGAATAGTTGATGTAGGATTTGTGATAGCTTGTCTTTTAGCAATCTCTCCAACAATAATTTCACCATTATCTTTGATACTTACAACAGATGGAGTTGTTCTTGCTCCTTCAGCGTTAGGGATTACAGTAGTTGATCCCCCTTCCATTATTGCAACACATGAGTTAGTAGTTCCTAAGTCAATTCCTATAATTTTTGCCATTTAAAAAACCTCCTAATATATCTGAATTTTTTAATTTTATTTTTTACAAACTTTAACCATTGAGGGTCTAATAACTTTCCCCTTCATTTTATAACCTTTTTGAAACTCTGCTATAATTTCATCATTAGCATAATCTGCTGAGTCTTCAACGGAAACAGCCATATGTAAATGAGGATCAAATGTAGCTTTTTCAGTTTCTATAGCTTCAACACCTTCACTAGCAACAGTACTTTTCATTTGAGAAAGTGTTAATTCAACACCTTTTACAAGGGAATCAAAATCTTTTGTTTCAGAAGAAGCAGCGATAGCTCTTTCAAGATTATCGATTATATCTAAAACTTTTACTACTACTTTTTCAGAAGCAAAAGCTTTTAAATCATCAAATTCTTTCTCTTTTCTTTTGGTAAAGTTTTGGAAATCAGCTTGTTTTCTTAAGTAAGAGTTTTTCCAATCTTCAACCTCACCTTTTAATTTTTTTATTTCATCTTCTTGAGACGTAGTCTCTATATTTTCATTTTTATTTTCTGTATCATTAATTATTTCTTCAACTATTTCTTCTTTTATTTCTTTATCTGCCATCACTATCTCCTTCATTACTTATTTCTTTTATAACTTTGTTAACCTCTTTTGTAACATGTTGTATAAGACCCATAGTTTTTGAATAAGACATTCTTTTAGGTCCCATAACACCAATTATACCTGGAGAGTTATCCATATTATAAACAGAATATACAAAGCTATAATCTTCCAATCCTTTTACAGCGAGTTCTTCGCCAAAAATAACATTAACTTCACCCTCTTTAAAAGGTCTAGACTTAATTGCCTCTTCGAAAAGTTCTTTTATTTTTTCTCTTTTAGAAAAAATATCTAAAACATCACTAATTTCATTAACTTGTTTATCTTTAAATATTTCAGAGGAGTTTTCTAAAAAAAGTTTTCCCTCTACTTCACTATAAACAAAATCAATAATTTTTTCGATTTCGTGAGATTCAACAGAACTATTTCTTATTTCATTATTAATTCGTTGTGATAACTTTAAGAGCTCACTTTGACTACACACTTCTTCGAAGAAAATTTTTTTAGTTCGAACACTTTTGTTTTCCATAACAATAACAGCCATAGACATATAATCATCAATATGAACTAGTTCAACTTTTTTTATTTTTTCTTTCTTATGCGTAGGTTCAATAACAATTCCAACATAGTTAGTTAATTTAGATAAAAGCATTGAAGTTTTTTTCAAAACAGAATCCAATTCTCTCATTTTAATATCATAAACAGAATTTATTCGAGCTTGTTCTTCTCTTGAAAGCTTTTCAATCTTTAGAAGTTCTTCTAAGTAAAATTTATAGCCTTTATCCGTGGGTATTCTTCCTGAAGAAGTATGAGTTTTTGAGATAAACCCCATATCTTCTAGATCAGACATCACATTTCTTATTGTTGCAGAAGATAGATCTATATTATATTTTTTAACAAGAGTTCTAGAACCGATTGTTTCTCCAGAAAGAAGATAAAAATCAATAATGGCACTAAGAACGAGCTTTTCTCTATCGCTGACAACCATAAAATCACCCTTTTCTACCTTTTTATTAGCACTCAACTGTAAGGAGTGCTAATCTTGCAATTAATATAATACAAAAAAAAAAAAATGTCAATACTTTTTTTGAAAAAATTTAATTTTTTTTAAAAAATAATTATAATTAAATAATAGTTTAAAAATGAATAGAAATACGGTATAATTTTTATATCAATTAATGGTCAAGGGGTGAGTAAAATGGGAGTTATTGTAGGTAAAAGTATTTTCCCAGGAATAGTTATAGGTCAACCCTATATAGAAAGAAAGAAAAAGATAGATATTGAAAATTATAAAATTTCTTCTGAAAAGGTTGAAGAGGAAATAGAACGATTTTTAGAAAGTGTACAAAAAGCTAAAAATGATATAAAACAAATCAAAGGGAATTTAGAGGGTAAAATAAACAAGGAAGACTTGCAAATTTTAACAGTACATATAATGATGTTAGATGATCCTCAATTTATAAGTGATATAAAAAAAGGAATAAAAAAAGAAGAAAATAATGCAGAAGCAGTTGTAAAGAAAGTTTCTAATAAATATATAGAGATGTTTGAAAAAATAGCAGATCCAATTTATAAACAAAGAGCATTAGATATAAAGGATATAAGCGAAAGAATAATAATGAATCTAACGCATGAAGATGATATAGATTCCAATTTAAATGGGAAGATTTTGGTAATCAGGGAATTACTACCATCAGAGCTTTTAAAAATTTATTATAGTGGAATAAATTTAAGTGGAATAATAATGGAGTATATGGGAGAGACATCTCATACTGCAATATTAACAAAAGCATTAGAGATACCTACACTAATGGGCGGAAATGATATTTTTTCTGTAGATTGGGGAGATAAAATAATTTTAGATACAACATCTATGGAAGGTAAAGTTGTAACTAATCCAGATATAAAAACATTAAATAGATACGATGAAGAAAAAAATAGATATAGAAATAAAATGAAAGAGATAGAGGAATCTATTGATAAAGAAACAGTTACTTTAGATGGAGAAAGAGTTTATTTGCATTTGAATATAGGTGGTAGGTTAGATATAACTCAAGTTAGTCGAAAAAGACCTGATGGTATTGGATTGTTGAGAACAGAACTTATATATATGGATGCAGTAGAATTTCCAAATGAGGAGAAGCAAAAAAAAATATACGAAAATATAGCAAGAGAGTTTGAAGAGAGTCAAACAAACAAACCTATAGTTATAAGAACTTTAGATATAGGAGCAGATAAAAAACTATCTTATTATAAAATGGTTGATGAAGAAAATCCCTCATTAGGATGCAGAGGTATGAGATTAACTTTAGCAGATAAGAATCTTTTTAAAAATCAAATTAAAGGAATTTTAAGAGCTGCAACTCATCATAATATAAAGATGATGTATCCAATGATAACAAATTTAAAAGAAATAATTGAAGCTAAAGATTTAGTAGAAGAGTGTAAAAAAGAACTTTTAATTGAAGGAAAAGAATTTAAAGAAAATATAGAGGTTGGAATGATGGTAGAAGTACCATCAAATGTTATGTTAGCAGATATTTTTGCTGATTATGTAGACTTTTTTTCTATTGGAACGAATGATTTAACGCAATATATACTTGCAACAGATCGTTATAGTCCAATAGCTGAAAAGCTTTATGATTGTTATGATCCTGCAGTTATAAGAGCAATAAATATGGTTTCTAGTGCAGGGCTTAGAAAACATAAAAAAGTTTCGGTATGTGGAGAAATGGCTGGAGAAAACCAAGCTGTCATAGCTTTATTGAGTTTAGGAATAAGAGATTTAAGTATGGCACCAGCATATATTCCAAAAGTAAGAAATTTAATTAGAAAAATCGAGATGTCAGAGTTGAAAGAAATTAAAATAAAACTATTAAAATCTAAAGATTCTCAAGAGGTAAAAAATATCCTAAATGAATATTTAGAAATAATTGAAGGGAGAAATTAAAAATGAAAAAAGTGGAAGTAACTATTAAAAATAAGGCTGGATTACATGCAAGACCATCATCGTTATTTGTACAAACAGCAAGTAAATATGATTCAGATATAAATGTAATATTTGATGATGAGATTATAAATGGAAAAAGTATTATGGGATTGATGCTTCTTGCAGCAGAACAAGGAAGAGTGCTAACTTTAGAGTGTGACGGAGAAGATGAAGATGAAATGATTGCAGATCTTATAGAGTTGATAGAAGTTAAAAAGTTTAATGAGGAGTAAGATGTTGGAAATCATAAGAGCTGAAAAAATGGGTTTTTGCTTTGGAGTAAAAAAAGCTGTAGAAACTTGTTATAAAGTATCGGAAGAAAAAGAAGTGAATAAATATATTTTAGGAATGGTTGTTCATAATAAAGATGTTGTTAAAGAGATGGAAAATATTGGGTTTGTAATAATCAATGAAGAAGATATTTTAAACGGAAAAGATCCTTTAAAAAAAGGAGATATAATTATAATTCGGGCACATGGAACTACATCTCAAATAATTGAAAAATTAAAAGAAAAAGAAGTTAAAATATATGATGCAACTTGTATTTTTGTGGATAAAATAAAAGAGATGCTTATCCAAAGAGAAAGTGTAGGAGATGAAATAATATTCATTGGAGATAAAGAACATCCTGAAGTAAAGGGTATAATATCTTTTGGAAAAACAGTAAAAGTTTTTAAAAATTTAGAAGAATTAAAAGAAAGTACATTAGATATTAGTAAAAGATATTCGGTGTTAACTCAAACTACTTTAAATAAAAATAAATTTTTAGAGATAAAAGATTATTTAGAAAAATACTATTCAAATGCGCAGATATTTGATAGGATATGTGGAGCAACTAGTGAAAGGCAAGAGGCTACAAAAAAATTAGCAAAGACCTGTGATATATTAGTTGTGATAGGAGATTTAAAAAGCTCAAATAGTAAAAAACTTCTAGAAGTAGCTTTAGCTGAAAATCCAAAAAGTTACTTAGTTCAAAATGAGAACGAGTTGGATTTATCATTATTTTCAAGAGACATGAAGGTAGGGATAACAGCTGGAGCATCAACACCAGAAGATATAATAAAAAAAATAGAAAATAAAATAAGGGGGAACTTTAATGTCTAACTTTGATTACTACGAAGAATTTGAAGCATTATTAAACGAGTATATGCCAGTAAAAGAGGATGAAGAAATAAAAAGTAAAGTAACAGGAATAATTGTAAATATGGATAGAAACTTTACTTATTTAGAAGTACCTGGAGAGCCAAAAGCTGTAAGAGTAAGAACAGAAGAGTTAATAGGATATTCTGTAGGAGACGAAGTTGAAGTTCTAATAGTAGCACAAGCTGAAGAGAGTGATTCATTGATTTTAATTGGTTCTAAAAGAAGAATCGACATGGAGATTGGTGCAGAACAATTAATGAAAGCATTTGAAAATCACGAAATTGTAACAGGAAAAATTTCAAAAAGAGTTAAAGGTGGATATATAGTTGAGTTGTTCCATCAGCAAGGATTTTTACCAAATTCATTATCTGAAATATCTTTAGAACAAGGTGATTCTTTCGTTGGAAAAGAAATATCAGTATCTATAAAAGAGATAAAAGAAGATAGAAAAGGTAAAAAAATTCTATTATCAAGAAAAGAGATTATAGCCGCAAAAGAATTAGAGGCAATTGATAAATTAGCGGTTGGAGAAGTTGTAAAAGTTACAGTTTTAGAAGTTTTAGATTTTGGATTAACTGTAAAACTTAATGGAGCTAGAGGGTTTATTCATATTTCAGAAGTAGATTGGAAAAAGACTGCTGATTTACATAAATTATTTAAAGCAGGAGATATAGTTGAAGCTAAAATCATAGAGATTGAAAGAGAAAAAAGAAATATAAAATTATCTATAAAAGCTTTAACTAGAAATCCTTGGGATATTATTGCAGAAAATAATAATGTAGGACAAGAGGTTGTTGGAAAAGTAACAAGAATAGTTAATTATGGAGCATTTGTAGAGTTAATGCCAGGTGTTGAAGGATTAGTTCACAGTTCAGATTTCTCTTGGACAAGCAAAAAAGTTAATGTAAATAACTTTGTAAAAGTTGGAGATGAACTTAAAGTTTCAATAATCGAATTAAATCCAGCAGAAAGAAAGTTAAAGTTAGGAATAAAGCAATTAAGCTCTAATCCTTGGGAGAAAGCAGAGACAAAATTTGCAATAGGAAAAGTTCTAACTGGAACAGTAGTAGAAGTTAAGCCTTTTGGTATTTTTGTTCAGGTAGAAGAGGGAGTAGATGGATTTATTCATAACTCTGACTTTGCATGGACTGGAAATAAAAAATATTCAAAGGGAGATAAAGTAGAGTTTAAAGTGGTAGAGTTAAACTTAGAAGATCAAAAAATTAAAGGAAGCATAAAAGATTTAACTAAAAGTCCTTGGGAAACAGCTTTAGAGAATTATAAAGTTGGAGATAGAGTTGAAAAAGAAATTAAAAATATTCAAGACTTTGGAATGTTTGTAAAATTAGAAGAAGGAGTAGATGGATTTATTCCAACACAATTAGCTTCTAAAGATTTTATAAAGAACTTGAAAGATGTATTCACACCAGGACAAACTATTTTAGCTGAAATTGTTGAAATTGATTCAGAGAAAAAAAGAATTAAATTATCTATGAAAAAAGTTCAGTTAGAAAAAGAAAAAAATGAAAATAAAGAGTTGATAGAAAAGTACGGAACTTCTTCAAGCGAAGAGTAAAATAAAAAAGGTCCTCTAAATATGAGAGGACCTCAATAAAATCAATAAAAAATTCAGTTGACTTTTTGTAGAATCGTGTTATAATAATTAAAGACAATGAAAAAGATTTATCAAGAAGAGACTTCCTGTTTCTCACCTAATGGGGCGATGACCTACATATAGGTATTATTAAATTTTTGTTTAGGGCTAGCCTTAATAATTATTTGAGTTAAACAGGAAATTTACGTCCTGTTTTTTTTATTTGATAGTTAATAGGAGGTGTCTATTATTTCGGACAAAGTTAGAATTAATGAAAAGATAAGAGGTAGAGAATTAAGAATTATCTCTGAAACTGGAGAGCAATTAGGAATTATGTCAGCATCAGAAGCTTTAGAGCTAGCTATGCAAAAAGAATTAGATTTAGTTGAAATATCTCCAAATGCTGCGCCGCCAGTATGTAAAATAATGGATTATGGAAAATTTAAATACGAGCAAACTAGAAAAGCTAAAGAAGCTAAGAAAAACCAAAAGCAAGTTATTGTTAAAGAGGTAAAGTTTAGAGCTAGAATAGATCAGCACGATATGGATACGAAAATAGCTCAAGTTAAAAAGTTTTTAGAAAAAGATAATAAAGTAAAAATAACTCTTGTTCAGTACGGAAGAGAAAGAATGTATGCTGATCAGGGAATAGAAATGCTAGATCAAATATCTGATAGATTTGTTGAAGTCGCAGATGTTGATAAAAAATATAATGATAAGCAAAAATATTTGATCTTATCACCAAAAAAATAGTGAAGATTTGAGAGGAGGAACATTACAATGCCAAAAATGAAAACTCATAGAGGTGCTAGAAAAAGAATTAAAGTTACTGGAACAGGGAAATTCGTTGTTAAAAAGCCAGGAAAGAGCCATATCTTAACAAAGAAAACTAGAAAAAGAAAGAACAGATTAAAGAAGGATACAGTAATCACTTCAACATTAGAGAAGCACTTAAAAGGATTATTACCATACGGAGTAGGAAGATAATAATTCTTAGGAATATTATTGCTAAGGACCAATTTTAGGAGGAGAATTAAATGAGAGTTAAGACTGGAATAGTTAGAAGAAGAAGACATAAAAAAGTTTTAAAAGCTGCTAAAGGATTTAGAGGTGCGTCAGGTGACGTATTTAAGCAAGCTAAACAAGCTGTAATGAGAGCAGAGGCTTTCTCTACAAGAGATAGAAAAGTTAGAAAGAGAAAGATGAGACAATTATGGATCATCAGAATCAATGCAGCAGCAAGAATTAACGGATTAACTTACTCAACTTTAATGAATGGATTAAAGAGAGCAGGAATCGAGTTAGATAGAAAAGTTTTAGCAGATATCGCTTTAAACAATGCAGCAGAGTTCGCTAAATTAGCTGAAACTGCAAAAGCAGCATTATAATTATAATTAAAAAGAGCTGAGGCTCTTTTTTTTATTTTAAAATATCTTAAATAAAAATAAAAAATATGGTATAATTTTTCAGAGAGTAGTTTTGGAGTAGTTTTAAAAAACCTAAGGGGGATTAAAATGCTAAGAAAAAAGATACTAAAAAGAATAGATATAAGTAAAGAAGATTTATTAAATCAAGAGCAAGAAATAAGGTTTGAGCTTTTAAGTAAGGCCAATAATATTGAAAATTTAGAAAAATTAGGAACAATTCTTTTTTATAAAAGAGATTGTGAAGGTGCTTTAGAGATTTATGAGAAACTTAGATCTTTAGGGAAAAAAGACAGTGATACAATAGGATTTCTGGGATATTTAAACTATGAATTAGGTAATTATAGTAATAGTATAAAATATTTTAATATGTTTTTAGATAATAAGCCAGGAGATGCATTTGTATATTTTCTATTGGGAAATGCATATTCACGTGCTGGAAAAATAGTAGAAGCAATAAATAGTTATGATTTTGCAATATTTTTAGATTTAGATATATATAATGCTCACTTAGACTTTGCTAAAGAATATGAATTTTTAGGAAGATATAGTAAAGCTCTAAATGAATATATAGCAGCCTATGAAATTGACCCAAGAGATAAAGAAATTAAAGAAAAAATAAAATATTTAAAAGAGAAAATGTAGGTTAATGTAAAAAATAGGGGATAGAAATTCTATTCCCTTATTTTATAATATAGTAGAGAATCAAGGAGAAAATAATGATATCAATAGCATTAGTTTTAACAGCAGCTATTTTTTTAATAATAGCATTACTGTTTGGTATGAATAGAGCTATAGCAGCTTTGCCAGCACTATTTTTTATAATGTTACTAATTTCTTTCTTTGGATTTATAGTAGTTCAATTTTTCCCAATAATTCTTATATTTTTAGTTATTAGGTACTTTATGAATAAGAAGAATCCAAGAAAGGGAAATTTTTACTATAAAACATATACTCAAAAAGATTTTGAGGATATGTTTAGAAACCAAGGAAATCAATATGGTGGTAACTATCAAGGAAGCTATCAAAATAATCCTTTTGGAAGTTTCGAAGATAAAACAAAATATTATAAAATATTGGGAGTGACAGAAACTTCGACGCCAGAAGAGATAAAAAAAGCGTATAGAGAATTAGCTAAAAAGCACCATCCTGATAGATATGCTAATGCAGAGCCAGAAGTGAGAGAAATGCATGAAAAAAAGTTTAAAGAAATAAATGAAGCTTATGAAAAACTTCAATAAAATATGATTAAATTGTTTTGCAAAAATGTTAAATCTTATGGTACAATGTAAAAGTTGAACAAAATGGAGGGTATAATGAGTTTAAAGACATTAATTTTAGCAGCTGGAAAAGGAACTAGAATGAAATCAGAGTTGCCAAAAGTTTTACATAAAGTTTGTGGAGTACCAATGGTACAAAAAATTGTAAATACGTGTAGTAAAATTGGATCAATTGAAAATATATTAATATTAGGACATAAAAAAGAAGAGATATTAAAAGTACTGCCTGATATTAAGTATGTAGTTCAAGAGGAACAATTAGGAACTGGTCATGCTGTAATTCAAGCTAAAGAAAAATTAAAAGATTTTGATGGTACGGTTATGATTTTATGTGGAGATACACCTTTACTAAGAGAAGAAACCTTAAAAAACTTATATAACTATCATATAGAAACTGGAGCAACAACAACAATATTAACATCAATTTATGAAAATCCTTTTGGTTATGGAAGAATAGTAAAAGAAAATGGAAAAGTTATTGGTATTGTGGAAGAAAAAGAGGCAACAAAAGAGATAAAAGCAATAAAAGAGGTTAATGCAGGAGTTTATTGTTTTAATTCTAAGGAGTTATTAATAGCTTTAGAAAAAATAGATAATAATAATGAAAAAGGTGAATATTATTTAACAGATGTAATATCAATAAATGTAAAATCTGGGAAAAAAGTAGAAGCTTTTTTATTAGAAGATAATAATGAAATACTTGGTATAAATTCTAAAGTTGAATTAGAACAAGCCAATAGTATTATGAGAGATAGAATAAATTTAGCTCATATGGAAAATGGAGTTATATTAATAGATCAAAAAAGCACGTATATAGAAGAATCTGTTGAAATTGAACAAGATACAATAATATATCCAGGAGCTTTATTGCAGGGAAATACAAAAATTGGTAAAAATTGTGAAATATTAGGTAATACAAGAATCATAGATTGTTTGATAGGAAATAATGTAAAAATTGAAAGCTCAGTGCTAGAAGAAAGTACTATTGAAGATAAAGTAACTATAGGTCCTTTTGCTCATTTAAGACCGAAGTCTCATTTAAAAGAAGAAGTTCATATAGGAAACTTTGTAGAAGTCAAAAAATCAACTCTTGAAAAAGGTGTTAAGGCAGGACATTTGACATATTTAGGAGATGCTACAGTAGGAGAAAAAACCAATATAGGAGCAGGAACAATAACTTGTAACTATGATGGAAAAAATAAATTCAAAACCACAATTGGAAAAAATGCTTTTATAGGAAGTGATACGATGTTAGTGGCTCCTATTAATATAGGAGAAAATGCGTTGGTTGGAGCTGGATCAGTTATAACGAAAGATGTACCAGAAAATGCATTAGCAGTATCAAGAAGTAAACAAGTTATAAAATTTGATTGGAGGAAATAGAAAAAATGGAAAGACCTGGGGTAAAAATTTTTGCCGGAACATCGAATGTGGAATTAGCTAAAAAAATAGCTGAGAAGTATGGAACTTCTGTAGGAGATGTTGAAATTGTTAGATTTAAAGATGGAGAGGTTTATGTTTGTGTTGGTGAAACAGTAAGAGGTAGAGATATATTTGTAGTACAATCTACATCTGAACCTGTAAATGAGAATCTTATGGAATTATTAATATTTATTGATGCACTAAAAAGAGCGTCAGCAAAATCTATAAATGTTATTATTCCTTACTATGGATATGCTAGACAAGATAGAAAATCAAGACCAAGAGAGCCGATTACATCTAAACTAGTGGCAAATTTATTAACAACAGCAGGAGCAACAAGAATTGTAACTATGGATTTACACGCTGACCAAATTCAAGGATTCTTTGATATTCCAGTGGATCATATGCAAGCATTACCATTATTAGCAAAGTCATTTATAGCTAGAGGAATGTCAGGAGATAAAGTTGTTGTAGTATCACCAGATATCGGTGGAGTAAAAAGAGCAAGAAAGTTAGCAGAGTGGTTAGACTGTAAAATTGCAATAATTGATAAAAGAAGACCAAAGCCAAATATGTCAGAAGTTATGAATCTAATAGGAGAAGTTGAAGGAAAAATTGCTATTTTCATAGATGATATGATTGATACAGCAGGAACAATAACTAATGGAGCTGAAGCTATCATGGCTAGAGGTGCATTAGAGGCTTATGCATGTTGTACACATGGAGTATTCTCAGATCCAGCTATAGAGAGATTGGAAGCATCTTGTTTAAAAGAGGTTATTATAACAGATTCAATAGCATTACCTGAAGCAAAAAGAATAGATAAAATAAAAGTAGTTTCTGTAGATGAAATTTTAGCAGAAGCAGTGAGAAGAATTGTAAATAATGAATCAGTGTCTGAGTTATTTGAAAAGTAAAAGCATATAGAAAAGCTAGTATACTACTAGCTTTTTTTTTTTTAATATGTTAGAATTATTTATATAAATAAAGGTGAGGAAAAGGATTAATTATGAAAAGAATTGTATTTAAAGAAGACAATATTGACTTTGAAGTTCTTAAAAATATCTTAAAAAATGATGGAATAATAATTTATCCTACAGATACTGTATATGGAGTAGGAGCAAGTATTGATTCTTTAAAAGGTATAGAAAAAATATATGTTGCAAAAGAAAGAAATTTTAAATCACCCTTAATAGCTCTTTTAAGTAAAGCTGAATATATAGAGAAAATAGCTGTTATAGATAATGATAAAAGAATAATTTTAGAAAAATTAACTAAAGAATTCTGGCCTGGAGCTTTAACTATTATTTTAAATAAAAAAAATAATGTTCCAGACATAATGGTTTCTGGTGGAAAAACAGTAGGAGTTAGAATTCCAGCTCTAAAATTAGCACAAGATATTATAGATAAGGTAGGAGGAATTCTACCAACAACAAGTGCAAACATATCTGGAGAAATAACACCAAGAAGCTATGATGAGTTAGATAATAAGTTTAAAGAAAGAGTTGATATTATAATTGATGGAGGAGAATCTCCTCTGGGTATAGAATCAACAATAATAGATTTAACAAAAGAAGTACCTATAATTCTTAGAGAGGGTGCTATTAAAAAGGAAACAATAGAGAAACTTATTGGAAAAATATAAAAAATTTGGAGGAAAAAATGAAGGCACAAAAGGTAAACCCAAATAACATGAATCCTATGCAAATGAATGCAATGTCATCAATGATGGGAATGATGAATTCAATTCAAAAGATTGGTAAAGGAAAAAGAAAATATTCAGTATCTTTAGATAAAGGAACAAAGAAGTTTTTATCTAAATTTATAGAGGAAATAAAAAAGCAATTTTCAGTTAATAGCGGTATGCAAAATGTAGGGCAATTTCTAGATTATGTAAAATCAATAGCAGATTCAAAAGATAGAACAGAATTAAAATTATCTTACGAAGAACAAGAGTTTTTAACAAGAATGGTTGCAGATGCAGTAAAAGGAATGGAAACAGTCCAATTCAAATGGTACCAGTTAATAAAAAAATCTATGACAAAAGTTATGATAAAACAATATAGAGAGTTGTTAATTCAATTAAAAAAATAAATTATGAAGAGTTAAGAAGTAGAGAAATATTCTACTTCTTTTTTTTAAAAAAAATATTGACATTTTTTATATGATAGGGTATAATTATAAATGTCTGAAGGGATGCCGCTTTAGCTCATCTGGTAGAGCAACTGACTTGTAATCAGTAGGTGATTGGTTCGACTCCGATAAGCGGCACCATGAACGCCCCGTTCGTTCAGTGGTAAGGACAATAGATTTTCACTCTATAAACAGGGGTTCGATTCCCCTACGGGGTACCATTAAAATTAAATAAGATATGGTGAGGTTCCCGAGCGGCCAAAGGGATCAGACTGTAAATCTGACGGCTCTGCCTTCGAAGGTTCGAATCCTTCTCTCACCACCACTTATACTACACTAACCTGAAACAGTTTCAAGGATATGTGTGGATTTTTTTTTAAGCGGATTTTTTTATAAAAGAAAAGAAAAGATAAATATAAAGAAAAACAGGAGGAAATTTCAAATGGCTAAAGAAAAATTTGAAAGAAGCAAACCGCACGTTAACATTGGAACAATCGGACACGTTGACCACGGAAAAACAACAACAACAGCAGCAATATCAAAAGTATTATCAGATATGGGACTAGCTAAGAAAGTAGATTTCGCTAACATCGACGCTGCACCAGAAGAGAGAGAAAGAGGAATCACAATCAATACAGCTCACATCGAGTACGAAACAGTAGAGAGACACTATGCGCACGTTGACTGTCCAGGTCACGCGGACTACGTAAAGAACATGATCACTGGAGCAGCACAAATGGACGGAGCTATCTTAGTTGTATCAGCAGCAGATGGTCCAATGCCACAAACAAGAGAGCACATCCTATTATCAAGACAGGTTGGAGTTCCATACATCGTAGTATACTTAAACAAAGCTGACATGGTAGACGACGAAGAGTTATTAGAGTTAGTTGAAATGGAAGTAAGAGAGTTATTAACAGAGTACGGATTCCCAGGAGACGATCTACCAGTAATAATGGGATCATCTTTAGGAGCAATGAACGGAGAAGAGAAATGGGTTAACCAAATCAAAGCTCTAATGGACGCTGTAGATTCTTACATACCAACACCTGCAAGAGCAGTAGACCAACCATTCCTAATGCCAATTGAGGATGTATTCACAATTACAGGAAGAGGAACAGTTGTAACTGGAAGAGTAGAAAGAGGAATTGTAAAAGTTGGAGAAGAGATTGAAATAGTAGGAATCAAAGATACTACAAAATCAACTTGTACAGGAGTAGAGATGTTCAGAAAGCTGTTAGATCAAGGTCAAGCAGGAGATAACATCGGAGCATTATTAAGAGGAATCAAGAAAGAGGATGTTGAAAGAGGACAAGTATTATGTAAGCCAGGATCAATATTACCACATACAGGATTCAAATCAGAGGTATACGTATTAACTAAGGAAGAGGGAGGAAGACATACTCCATTCTTCTCAGGATACAGACCACAGTTCTACTTCAGAACTACAGATATAACTGGAGCAATCAGCTTACCTGAGGGAGTAGAAATGGTAATGCCAGGAGACAACATTGAGATGACAGTAGAGTTAATCCACCCAATCGCAATGGAACCAGGATTAAGATTCGCGATCAGAGAGGGAGGAAGAACAGTAGCTTCTGGAGTTGTTGCAGAAATTACTAAGTAATCTTACTTATATAATATATGAGAGTTAAGTTTAAAACTTAACTCTCTTTTTTTATACTTTCATTAAAAAAATATGTTATAATATTAAAAAATAGAAAGGATAATAAATGATAGTAGATTTTACTAAAATTATAGAAATATTTGAATCTATAAGTTTTATAGGATTAATATTAATTTGGATGTCTTTTTTAATAGGAATAAAGTTTCCAGATTGGGATTTTAAATTAAAAATAAAACATAGAAATATTTTAACTCATAGTCCAATAATTCTTTGGGTAATGATTTATTTTTATAGTACTCAAAAAGATGTAGAGGTTTTTAGATTTTCTATAATGGGATTTGCATTAGCTTTAGGTTTACATATGATTTTTGACTTTTTTCCAAAAGGTTGGTCGAGGGGAGCTTTGATATATTTCCCATACTGTAGGATTGGCTTGGGTGTAAAAGGAAGTAAAGGATTTATTTTTCTAACAGGAGTATATTGTATTTTTTTGTCTATTAAATATTCACAGACACATATAGAGGTTATTATTTTAACCTTATTAGGAGTGTACACAATTGTAAAGAATATAAAAAAAGAGGAAAAATTTTTTAGACCATTTACATTTTTTGCCAGTGTTTGTATATTCTTAAGTGCAGTAAAATATGAAGAAATAAGTAGTTCAATTAGTTTTATTGTACACTTAATTTTTGAAAAAGTTAAAATCCTATTTTAGTACATGAAAATTCATATAAATCCTGGACCTTAACTTGACAAAAGAAGTTAATTTTTAATATAATTTAACTAAATAAAAGGATTGAGAGGAGAAAAAATGAGAGACATTAATTTTTTAGTAGAACAAGCTACTAAAATAAGAAAAGATATTGTTCAAATGATTTGTAAAGCAAAATCAGGTCATCCAGGAGGTTCGTTATCAGCTGCAGATATAGTAACTGCACTATATTTTTCAGAAATGAATATAGATCCGAAAAACCCTAAAATGGAGGGAAGAGATAGATTTGTTTTATCAAAAGGACATGCAGCTCCAGTACTTTACTCTGCATTAGCTGAAAGAGGATATTTTGATAGAGAACTTTTAGGAACTTTAAGAGCTTATGGATCACCACTACAAGGACATCCAGATATGAAAAAACTTCCAGGAATAGAGATTTCAACAGGTTCTTTAGGACAAGGATTATCTGTAGCTAATGGAATGGCACTATCAGCTAGAATCTCAGGAGAAAATTATAGAACTTATGTTTTAATGGGAGATGGAGAGCTACAAGAGGGGCAAGTATGGGAAGCAGCTATGTCAGCAGCACATTTTAAACTTGACTCAATATGCGCTTTCATTGACTCAAACAATCTTCAAATAGATGGAAATGTGGACAAAATTATGGGTGTAGAACCTCTAGATAAAAAATGGGAAGCTTTTGGATGGAATGTAATTGTAATTGATGGACACAATTTCCAAGAGATATTTGATGCTTTAGATAAAGCGAGAGAGACAAAAGGACAACCTACAGTTATTATTGCTAAAACTGTAAAAGGTAAAGGAGTGTCATTTATGGAAGATGTTTGTGGTTTCCATGGAGTTGCTCCAACTTGTGAAGAGACAGAAAGAGCAATAGCAGAGCTTGAAAAAGTATCAGAGATATAATAAATTTGGAGGATGAAATAATGAAAAAATCTACAAGACAAGCTTACGGTGAAGCATTAGTAGAGCTTGGAAGACAAAATAATAATATAGTTGTTTTAGATGCAGACTTAACAAAATCTACAAAAACAAATCTTTTTCAAGAAACTTTTCCAGAAAGACATATAAATGTTGGAATAGCTGAAGCAGATTTAATTGGAACTGCAGCAGGACTTGCTACATGTGGAAAAATACCATTTGCATCGACATTTGCCATGTTTGCAGCAGGAAGAGCTTTTGAACAAATAAGAAATACAGTAGCTTATCCAAAGTTAAATGTAAAAATAGCTCCAACACATGCTGGAATTTCAGTAGGAGAAGATGGAGGATCACACCAATCAATTGAAGATATATCTTTAATGAGAAGTATTCCTGGAATGGTAGTTCTATCACCAGCAGATGCAACAGAAACTAAAAAGATGATATTTGCAGCAGCAGAGTATAATGGACCAGTATATATAAGAATGGGAAGATTAGATGTGCCAGTATTATTTGATGATTCATATGATTTCCAAATAGGAGTAGCAAATACAATAAAAGAAGGAACTGATGTTACAATATTAGCAACAGGACTTATGACAGCAAGAGCTTTAGAAGCAGCAGAAAAGTTACAAGGTGAAGGAGTTTCAGTAAGAGTAGTAAATGTAGGAACAATAAAACCTTTAGATGGAGAGACAGTTTTAAAGGCTGCTCAAGAAACGAAGTTTATTGTAACAGCTGAGGAGCACTCAGTAATAGGTGGACTTGGATCAGCAGTATCAGAATTCTTATCAGAAACGCATCCAACATTAGTGAAAAAAGTTGGAATCTATGATGTATTTGGTCAGAGTGGAAAAGCTGAAGAGCTATTAGAGAAATATGAATTAACAGCAACAAAATTAATATCAGTAATAAAAGAAAACTTATAGAAAATATATAGTATAGAGGCGAGTTAAACTGGCCTCTATATTTTAATTAGGGAGAAGAGATGGAAAGAAAAAAGGGAGTAAGAACATTTATAGCATTAACATTAAGTTTTATAATATTTAATATATTTATTTCATTATCTTCTAATAGCTATTTTATTGGGAAAGTATTAAAAAATGATTATTTTTTAACAATAGAGTTACAAAATGACGAATCAAAAGAAAAAATTCAAGAGTTTGAAAGATTTCTTTTAGAAAATTCAAATGTAAGAGGAGCAAGATTTTTGTCAAAAGAGGAAGCTTTTAGAAATTTACAAAAAGAATTAGAAATAGTAATACCTAAAAGTGAAAATCCACTACCAAATTCAATTATAGTTTATTTTAAAGAAGAAAAAAACCTTCATGCTATTCAGGAGTTACTTGATGTAAATCCTATGGTTAGAGAGATATATATAGATAGTCAATTTATACAAAATACACAGAGAAAGATAAGTGCGGCTAATGTATCTTTATTTATTTGTTTGCTTTTATCAGTGGGAATGTATTATCCAATTACTACTATACTTAGAGGAACAATAATTAGAGATTTTATAATTTTTTCAATAAAAGCTCCTCAAAATAAAAAAAATTTTATAGTTGCAAGAAATAAAAATTTAATACCTTTTTTTGTGAGTTCTATAGTTGGAGGAATGATATTTTTTAATATTTATATTATTTTAAGAGAAAAATATCAACAAATTTTATCTACTTTAATTCTTCAAAGTTTTAAACAAATTATAGTAATAGAAATTATAGCAACCTTAATTCTTTTAATTTTAGCTTGGCAATCTACAGGCAAGCTAAAAAAAGATGAGGTTTAGTTATGAGAAAGTTAGTAGTTTTTTTTATTTGTACAACTTTTATATTTGGAGATAACGTAGATAATTTAAAAAGTAAAATGAAAAAAATAGAAAGTGAAATAAAACAAAAAAATAGTCGAATACAACATATAAATTCAGAAAAAATAAGTGTTGAAAAGCAAATAGAAAATATAAATTCAGAAATAAAAGAGATAGAAAAAGAAGGAATAAAACTTCAAGAAGAGATAAAAATAGTAAATAGAAATATAGAATACGGCGGATTAAATTTAAATATGAGTAGTAAAGCTTTAGATAGAAAAAAATCAGAATACAAAGCGAAAATGATAGAGGTAACAAGAAAATCTAGTTTGGAAAGCGATACAAGAGAAAGAAGTATTGCAAAACGAAGTTTTTCTAGACTTTTATATGGTGATTTAGAAAGCATGGAGCATATAAAGACAGTTCAGAGCTCTATTGAGCATGTAAAGAAAAATATAGAAAATGATAGACAAAAATTAACAATATTAAAAAGAAAATTAGATTCTAATAAAAGATCAATAGAGATAAAAAAACAAGAGAAAAATAGATTAATATCAAGACTAAATCAAGAAAAAACAACTCATGTAAAAACAATTAGTAAATTAGAAATACAGAAAAAAAGTATAGAAAAGGAAATAGAAAGAATAATAAAAGCTAGAAGTGTTTCTACTAAAAATATGAAATTAAATACTGCTGTAGCTAACTTAGGTAAATTTTTAAAACCAATTCCAGGGAATGTTATCGTAAAATTTAAAGAGAAAAAAAATGGTGAAGTTGTGAGTAATGGTATTGAGATTGCAGGTAAAATGGGATCAAAAGTCAAAGCTACAACAAGTGGAAAAGTAATTTACGCAGATAAATTTCAAGGTTTAAATAATGTTGTTATGATAGATTATGGATATAATACAATAGGAGTTTATGGTAATTTAATTGCCGTAGGTGTTAAACTGAATCAACAGGTTCAAAGAGGGCAAGATATCGGAGTTTTAGGATTAAATACTGAAAGTAAAGCAAATCTTTATTATGAAGTAAGATTTAATTTAAAACCAATAAATCCAGAAAGCCTATTTTAATGGAGGAAAGAATGAAAGGAACTATAATTTACAATGAAGATAAAATTGAAGCAGTAAAGCTATATCATGATTTGAAAGAATTTTTTATAGAAAAAGATATAGAAATAGTTCCTAAAACTGATATATTAGAAGCAAATTTTGCTATTGTAATAGGAGGAGATGGAACACTGCTAAGAGCTTCTAAAACACTAATAAAAAATCTAAAAATAGATGTTTTTGCTATAAATGCAGGTTCTTTAGGATTTTTAACAGAGATAAAAATTGAAGAGTTTAAACCAACTTTTAATAATTATTTAAAAGGAAGAGTAAAAAAAGAGAGTAGACAATTGTTAGAAGTTGTTATAAGAGGAGAAGTTATAGATGTACTAAACGAAGTTGTAATTTCTAAAAAAAATGCTAGTTCAAAAATTTTGAATATATCAATGTGTACAGAAAATACAAAAATATGTGATTATAAAGCTGATGGAATAATAATTGCTACTCCAACAGGTTCAACAGCATATTCTCTTTCAGCTGGAGGACCAATTGTAATGCCTCAAATTAAAGCTATAGTTGTAACACCTTTAGCTCCTCATAATTTAGCTACAAGACCAATAATAATAAGTGGAGAAGAGAAACTAATTTTAACCTTAAATCCAAAGCAAAAAGGTTGTATAATAATAGACGGTGAGATTGAAAAAGAGGTTGAAAACGATGAGAAAATACTTGTAAGTTATTCTCAAAAAAAAATAAATCTTATTTTACCAGAAAATAGAGATTATTATGGGATTTTGAGAGATAAATTAAAGTGGGGAGATAATTTATGTTAAAAGAGTTAAAAATAGAAAATTTAGCAATAATAGAAAAAGTCGACTTAGAATTTAAAAATGGATTGATTGTTTTAACAGGAGAAACAGGTGCAGGAAAATCTATAATTTTAAGTGGAATAAATCTTCTGATTGGTGAAAAAGCAAGTGCAGATATGGTTAGAGATGGTGAGGATTATCTTTTAGCTCAAGGAGTTTTTGCAGTTAATGAAGAACAAGAAGCAGAGTTAAAGGAATTAGGAATTGATGCTGAAGATAATGAAGTAATCGTAAGAAGACATATAGATAAGAATGGTAAAGGAAAAGCTTTTGTAAACAATATTAGGGTACCTATGTCGAGCTTAAAAGAGATAATGGGAACATTAGTAGATATTGTAGGACAGCATTCGCACCAAATGCTATTAAATAAGTCTAATCATCTAAGACTTTTAGATAGATTTTTAGGAGAAGAGGGAGTTTCTATAAAAAAACAACTAGAAAATATCTATAATGAATATTCAAGTTTAGAAAGAAGAATTCAAGATGTAGAAAAAAACAAGAAGGAAACTTTAGAAAAAAAGGAATTTTATGAATTTCAACTTGAAGAGATCGATAAAGTAAATTTAAAAGATGGTGAGGATGAAAAGCTAGAAGAGGAGTATAAAAAATTATTTCATGCTGGTAAAATAAAAGAAAAATTATCGTTAACTGAAAATATTTTGAAGGACGATGAAAAAAATGCTTTAAATATAATATATAACAGCAGAAAAAATTTAGAAACAATTTCAAAATATGGGAAAGAGTTTCAAGAGAACTTAGAAAGATTAGAAAGAGTATACTACGATTTACAAGATTGTGTGGATTCAATAAGAGATTTAAATGATGATATAGAAGCAGATGATATAAGATTAGAAAAAGTTATATCGAGATTAGATGCAATTAATCGTTTAAAATCTAAATATGGAGATGAGATATCCGAAATATTAGAATATAGAGAGAAAGTAGATGAAAAGCTTCAGCTTTTAGATGAAAATAGCTTTCAGGTAAAAAAATTAACAAAAGAAAGAGATGAAGCAAAAGAGAGATATTATATTTTAGCAAAAAAACTTAGTGAAATTAGAAAATTAAAAGCTAATATAATTGAAGACAACTTGCAAGATGAATTAAAGGGTTTAAATATGGGAGATGCAAACTTTAAAATAGAGTTTGAAGAATCAGAAACAATGACAGCTAGTGGAATAGACCAAGTAGAATTTATGATTTCAACTAATATAGGTCAAGGTTTAAAACCTTTATGGAAAGTCGCTTCTGGTGGAGAAGTAAGCAGAATTATGTTAGCTATAAAAGTTATTTTTTCAAAAGTGGATAATATTCCAATACTGATTTTTGATGAGATCGATACTGGTGTTGGAGGAGAAACTGTTAGAAAGATAGCTAATAAACTTATGGAAATAGGAGAAACTACTCAGGTTATGAGTATAACTCATTCCCCGGCAATAGCAGCTAAAGCTACACAACAATTTTTTATAGAGAAAAAATTAATAGATAATCGAACTATAACTCAAGTTAAAGAATTAAATAAAGAGGAAAGAGTTCGGGAGATTGCTAGAATGTTAGCAGGAAAAAATATATCAGAGGCAGTAATTGAGCATGCTAAAGAATTATTAGGTGATGAATAGTGGAATTATTAGAAAATTTTATTAAATATAAATCAGATTCTAAAAGCTTAAAAAAAGAGACATTAGATCTATATTATGGAGATATAAAGGATTTTGAAAATTTTATACAAAAAGATCTTTTAGATATAAAAAAAGAGGAGATTTTAAAATATATAGAATTTTTAAAAGAAAACTATCAACAAAATTCAATAATAAGAAAAGTAAGTACAATAAAAACTTTTTATAAGTATCTTTTAGAGAAAAGACTGCTTGATGATAATCCTTCAGATGGAATTATCATTGAAAAAGCTCCAGAAAAGGAGTTAGAAACTCTTGAAATTTGGGAGATTAATAATCTTTTAGATGTATGTGGAAAGGATTATAAAGGGATAAGAGATAAAATTGTAATAAAACTTTTAG
This sequence comes from Cetobacterium sp. NK01, assembly GCF_024506395.1. NCBI lineage: Bacteria > Fusobacteriati > Fusobacteriota > Fusobacteriia > Fusobacteriales > Fusobacteriaceae > Cetobacterium > Cetobacterium sp. NK01. The sequence goes on along the minus strand of NZ_JANIBO010000001.1, from coordinate 800,960 downwards.
TTGAAAGCAATCTATCTATTAATGATATTTTAAAAATAAAAATTTCAGATTTAGATTTATTTTCATATAAATTTATATTCAATGATGAAAAAGGTGAAAAAATAAAAATTTCAGAAGAACTTTCAAAAGAATTAGAAATATATGTAAAAAATGTAAGAGATAATCTTTTAGGTGGAAATAGTAATCTTGTATTTTATGGATTTAGTAGACAAGCATTTAGAGCTAGATTTATATCTCTAGGTAAAAAATGTGGAATAGAGAGAGAAATAACTCCAAATATGTTGAGAAATACTTTAAAAACTATGGTAAAATATAATGATGAAGCTAGTGAAGAAAAGTTTTATTTAGATTTAAAAGAAAAGTATTTTAAAATAGGAATAGGAGATGATTAGTGTGAAAGCTGGATTTATAGCAGTTGTAGGAAGACCAAATGTAGGAAAATCTACATTAATAAATAAACTTGTAAATGAGAAGGTAGCAATTGTTTCTGATAAAGCAGGAACAACAAGAGACACAATAAAAGGAATTTTAAACTTTAATGGGAATCAATATATTTTTGTAGATACTCCAGGAATACATAAACCAAAACATCTATTAGGTGAACATATGACAAATAGTGCTTTAAGAGTTTTGAGAGATGTTGATGTTATTGCTATGGTGATAGATGCTTCTCAAGAGATAAGTACAGGAGATTTATTTGTTTGGGAAAAAGTAAAAGAAGCTAAAAAAACTCCAAGAATTCTTATTGTTAATAAAATAGATAAAATAACAGATGAAGAGTTAATCAAGAAGAGAGAAGAGATAGCTGAAAAATTAGGAGATTTTGACGCAATAGTTGAAATTGCAGGACAATATGCAATAGGAGTTCCAAAATTATTAGAAGCATTAGACCCATTTTTAGAGGATGGTATGAAATATTATCCAGATGATATGTATACAGATATGCCTATGTATAGAATAATAACAGAGGTTGTTAGAGAAAAAATACTAGAAAGAACAAGAGATGAAATACCTCATTCAGTAGCAATAGAAATTATAAATGTAACTAGAAGAGATAATGGAAAAGACAAATTTGACATTAATATTTACGTAGAGAGAGATTCACAAAAAGGTATTATAATTGGAAAACAAGGTAAAATGCTAAAAGAGATTGGAATAGAAGCTAGAAAAGAGATTGAAAATCTATTAGGAATTCAAATATACTTAGAGCTTTGGGTAAAAGTAAAAGAGGATTGGAGAAAGAAAAAACCTTTCTTAAAAGAATTAGGATATATTGAGGAAAAATAAGAGTATTTAAAAGCAGCTATTTTAGCTGCTTTTTTATTTTGAATGGATTTATAGATTTGTTTTGAACTGTTAATTATGTTATAATAGAAAATAGGTAAAAAATAGTTGTTTGATGGAGGAAATAGTACAATGCATTTATTATTGACAGAAGGAATGGGTTGGATAGAAGTAGTAACAGGAAGTATGTTTTCTGGAAAAAGTGAAGAATTAATTAGAAGAATGAGAAGATCAAAATATGCAAATCAAAAGATATTGGTTTTTAAACATGCAAGTGATGATAGATACGATGATACAAAAGTAGCTTCTCATAGTCAGGCTTTTATAGAAGCAGTACCAGCTTCTACAGTTCAAGAGATGAGAGAGATAATAGAAAAAGAGTATAAAGATGTAAAAGTAATTGGAATAGATGAAGTACAGTTTTTTGGTGAAGATGTCGCTGAATTTTGTGAAGAGTTGGCAGATCAAGGAAAAAGGGTCGTTGTAGCAGGTCTAGATCAAGATTTTAGAGGAGAACCATTTAAGCCTATGGACAGATTAATGGCTAAAGCTGAATATGTTGATAAATTTAATGCTATATGTGCTTGCTGTGGAAATCCAGCTTCAAGAACTCAAAGATTAGTAGATGGAGAGCCTGCATATGAAGATGATCCAATTGTATTAGTTGGGGCTAGTGAAAGTTATGAGGCAAGATGTAGAAGATGTCATATAGTTAGAAAAAGAGGAGAGTAATGAATTTTAGAGGTGTTGAAAAAACTGATAAATGGGGATATATATTTACAGTTTTTTATAACGGAGAAAGATTTCATTCTTTTGATGAAATGGCTGGAAAAGTAACAGTAAAAGGTGAGTTTCGAAGAGTCATGAATGAGTTAGGATTTACTTGGGCCAAGGGAATTCAACAAGGAGGAAGAACTGATGCTAAAGTTTCAGCTGAAAGAAATCTTCTATATGTAAGTAGTAATTTTCAGGGAGATTTAAATGAAATAATATTTAAATTTAATGAGAAGATGAAAGAGGTTATTTTTATAAGAAAAGTACAAAAAACTTTTCCAAATCTATCATTCCCAGAGTATATTGAAAAAAGAGAATATATATATAAATATCCTAAGAAAAGAATAAAAAAATCTTTAGCAGAAATAGAAAAAACAATATTAGAAGTAAGTGGAACTTATGATGTAAGTAAGTTTACAGATAAAAAAGGATTAGATTTAAAAGAACATGAAAGAACAGTGGAAGTGAGTTTTCAAAAAAATATTTTAAAGTTTATTGGAAATTCTTTCATGCCAAAGCAGGTTAGAAATATGTCTGGATACATATTAACAGGTGACGTTGAAACGCTCCCTGGAAAATACTTAACTTTAGAAAATGTATATATGAAACAAGAGTTATTGGATAAAATAATATTAGAAAGTAATTTAAAAATTTCTGGGGTTGAAAAAATAGAAAGAACTGCTGATGAAAAATTAATAATTATCTATGTAAAAAAAGAAAAAAAAGGTGAGGTAATTGGAAAAAATGCTTCAAATATTAAAACCTTAAGAAAAGAGTTTGGAAATATAGTAATAAGGGAGATTTAAATGTTTTCTAGGCTTAAACAAGGATATAGATATCTATTTAAAAAGTTTGATAAAAGTAGTGAATACGAGATAAGAAATATTTTAACAGTTGCAGAATTTGAAATTTTTTCTCAAATGAGCGAGTATGATAAACTTCATTCATTTTTAATTTATAAAAGATGTAAAAAAGATGAAGTTTTGAGAAATGATATAAACTATTTAAAACTTGCATTACTTCACGATTGTGGAAAAGGAAATATAGGTCTTCTCAAAAGAATAAAAAAGGTTTTAGTAGGAGATAAAGAGTTAGAAAGACATGCTGAAAAAGCTTTTGAGAAGTTAAAAGATATAAATATAGATTTAGCAAAATTATGTAGAGATCATCATGAAAAGATAGTAGAAAATAAAATGAAAATTTTTCAAAAAATTGATGATAAATAAAAGGAGAGAGATGAGAGTAGATATAGGAAAATATTTAATGTCTGTAGAAAAACCAGCTCAATATTTAGGAAATGAAATAAATAGTTTTCATAAAGATTTAGATACAATAAAAGCAAGAATGTGTTTATTTTTTCCCGATGTTTATGAAGTTGGAATGTCAAATTTAGGAATAAAATTACTTTATGCAATTATGAATAAAGTGGATAATTTCTATTTAGAAAGAGGATTTGCTCCGATGGAAGATATGGAAGTTTTAATGAGAGAAAATAACATACCCATGTTTTCTTTAGAAACTAAAACAGAATTGAAAGATTTTGATGTGATCGGATTTTCGTTATCTTATGAGATGTGTTATCCAAATGTTTTAAATGCCTTAGATTTAGCAAATATACCGCTACATGCAGAAGATAGAAAAGAAAATGATCCTTTAATTATGGCTGGTGGAACATGTATGATGAATCCTACACCAATGGAGAAATTTATAGATTTCTTTGTAATAGGTGATGGTGAAGAAACTATGACAAAATTGGCTCAAACTTTAGTGAAGTTATCAGGAAAATCAAAAGCTGAAAAATTAGATGCGATAAAAGATTTTGAAGGTGTTTATATTCCTAAATTACACAAAGGTGTAAAGAGAATAAAAAGAGCTATAGTTCAGGATATTGATAATACACCATCATATTCTGAACAATTGGTACCATATATTCAAATAGTTCACGATAGAGCTTCTGTAGAGATTCAAAGAGGATGTACTAGAGGTTGTAGATTTTGTCAAGCAGGGTATGTCTATAGACCAGTAAGAGAAAGAAGTTTAGAAAAAAATATGGAGCTTATTGAAGATATGCTTTTTAATACAGGATATTCAGAAATATCACTATCTTCTTTAAGTAGTAGTGATTATACAGGAATAAGTTCGTTAATAGATGGTCTACAAAAGAAATATGAGAATAAAAATTTAGCAATCTCTTTACCATCATTAAGAATGAATACACATTCTGTAGATGTTGCTGTAAACATTAGTGGAGGAAAAAGAACTGGATTTACTTTTGCTCCAGAAGCTGGTAGTCAAAAAATGAGAGATGTGATTAATAAAGGTGTAACAGAGGAAGAAATTGTTGAAACAGCAGAAGCTGCAGTAAAAGCTGGTTGGGATAATTTAAAGTTTTATTTCATGATAGGATTACCATTTGAAACAGATGAAGATGTAATGGGAATATATGAATTAGTAAAAAGAGTTACATATAAATGTAGAACAATTAGAAAAAGAGTAAATATAACAGCAAGTGTTTCAAATTTTGTTCCTAAGCCTCATACACCATATCAATGGCATGAACAAATGAATGTGGAAGAAACAGAAAGAAAGCAAGGAATGCTAAGAGATGCTTTTAGAGGAATGAAGGGAGCAACTTTAAGGATGCATCCTCCAAAAAAATCATATTTAGAAGGATTTCTTTCAAGAGGTGACGAAAAAACTGCAGATTTAATTGAAAGAGCATTTAAAATAGGTGCAAAATTAGATGACTATAGAGATAATTTCTCTATTTGGAAAGAAGCGATGGAAGAATTAAATATTTCTGAAAAAGATTATTTAGGAGCTAGAGATTTAAATGTATCTCTTCCATGGGATCTTGTAGATACAGGGGTTACTAAAGAATTTTATATTAGAGAATTAGAAAAAAGTGAAAAACAAGCATTAACAGTTGATTGTAGAAATCAGTGTTCAGCATGTGGAATGAAGAAATATATAAAAGAGTGTGGATCGTTAACTTTAGATAAGAAATAGGAGTATTATATGTTAAAAATAGGTAATGATTGGGATGAGATATTAAAAAGCGAAGTTGAAAAAGAATATTTTTTAAAAATGAAAGAATTTTTAAAAAATGAGTATTTGGAAAGAACAGTTTATCCACCTAATAAAGAGATATTTACAGCTTTTAATCTAACTCCATATAAAGATATTAAAGTTGTTATTTTAGGACAAGATCCATATCACGGACCTGGACAAGCTCATGGGTTAGCATTTTCAGTAAAAAAAGGGATAGCAATTCCTCCTTCTTTAAGAAATATTTATAAAGAGATAAAAAATGAAAATGAAGGGGATATCTTTAATCATGGTTGTCTAGAAAAATGGTCTGAGCAAGGAATATTTCTTTTAAATGCTACTTTAACGGTAAGAGAAGGAGAAGCAAATTCTCATAGTAAAATAGGATGGACAACATTTACAGATGAAGTTATAAAAAAAATTAATGAGAAAAAAGAGCAAGTAATATTTGTTTTATGGGGAAATAATGCAAAAGAAAAGAAAAAATATATTACAAATGCAAACCATATAGTTCTTGAAGGTGTTCATCCTAGCCCACTATCTGCAAGTAGAGGTTTTTTTGGATGTAATCATTTTAAAATTATAAATGAAATATTAAAAGAAAAAGGTCACAAAGTTATTGAATGGGATATTATTTGACAATCAAAATTAATTGACAAAGTAGACTCAAATAGTTTAAAATAAATTAAAAATTAGATGAGGAGGTATTATGAAAAAACTTTTAATATTATTATCAATGGTTGGGGCAATAGCTTATGGGGCTGAATATAGAAATGGAACATATAGAGGTACATTTGTATCAGGTCAGGAAACACAGGTAGAAATCCAATTTGATTTAAAAGATGATAAAGTTGAGAAACCAAAATTTAGAACACTTTTTTATAAAGGTCAAGATTACTTAAAAAATAAAGAATTAACAAAATATAAAGGTGAGTATGAAGCATTATTAACAGGAATAACAAATAAGAATGTTAATGAAGGAATGGAAGCTTTATACGCTCCTGGAGATATAGAAAATGCAGGAGCTACTGTTAGAGCAACAAAAGTAAGAGCAGCAATAAAAAATGCATTAAATTCAGGAGTTTATACACCAGCTAAATAGTTAAAGACAGAGGAGAAATCCTCTGTTTTTTGTTTGTTTCTGTATATTGTTTTTATTTGAAAAATGTTATAATAAATTGAATAATATATTGTGAGGTATAAAAATGGAAAAACTTTTTAAAGGAGTAGATTGTAAAATACTAAAATCTACAGAAAAAAATATATATAATGGAGATTTAGAATATGATTCAAGAAAAATAAAACCAGGAGATATTTTCGTTGCTTTGAAAGGTGCGGTAGTAGATGGTCATAAGTATATAGATAAAGCTATAGAACGTGGTGCAATAGCGATCTTAGCTTCGGAGGAAGTGGATTTAAAGGATGAAGTTGGGTATTTTTTAATAGATGATTTAAGGGGAAAATTGGGAGTTCTTGCATCTAATTTCTATGATCATCCTGAAAAAAAATTAAAAATAATAGGAATAACAGGAACAAATGGAAAAACAACAACAACATATTTGGTAGAACAGATTTTAGGAGAAAATAGAGTTGCTAGATTAGGGACTGTAGAATATAAAATTGGAGATGAAATAATAGAAGCTCCAAATACGACACCAGAATCATTAGATATAATAAAAATGAGTAAAAAAGCAGTGGATAAAGGTTTAGACTATCTAGTTATGGAAGTTAGTTCTCATGGACTAACAAGTGGAAGAGTTGATATGTTAAGTTTTGACGTAGCTGTTTTTACTAACTTAACTCCAGAACACTTAGACTATCATAAAGATATGGAAGATTACTTTAAAGCTAAAAAAATACTTTTTGAAAAATTAAAAGATAAAAAAAATGGCGTAGTTAATATAGATGATCCATATGGAAAAAGAATCTATAATGAATTTGGAGGAATAACATATTCTTTGAATGAAACAGCTGATTTAGATAATAAGTTAATAGATGAAATAAAACCAACATTATTAGGAAAGTTTAATATGTATAATTTATTAGCTGCAATTGGTGTAGGAAAAATACTAGGGATTGATATTGAAAATATTAAAACTAAAGCAAAACAAGTAAAAGGAGCACCAGGAAGATTTGAATCTGTTCCTGTAGAAAAGAATTTTAAAATAATTGTAGATTATGCACATACAGGAGATGCGTTAGAAAATATATTACAAGGTATAAAAGATTTAAAAAACAAAGGTAAAATAATAACGGTATTTGGATGTGGAGGAGATAGAGATAAAACTAAAAGACCTGTTATGGCAGCAGTAGCTGAAAAATATAGCGACTTAGTTATCGTAACATCAGATAACCCTAGAACGGAAGATCCAAGTATAATTATAGAGGATATTCTAAAAGGGTTTAAAACCAAAAACTATATACTAGAAATTGATAGAAAAGAAGCTATAAAAAAAGCAGTTTTAAAAGCTGAAAAAGATGATATAATATTGATAGCAGGTAAAGGGCATGAAACTTATCAAATTTTAGGAACGACAAAGATACACTTTGACGATAGAGAGATTGCCATAGAAGCAACCAAAGAATTAAAAGAGGTGAAATAATTGAAGATAGTTCAAGAAGTAAAAAAAGTAAAAATAGCTGATAAATTTGAAATTGGTGGAGATAATAGATTTACATTAATTGCAGGACCTTGTGTAATTGAATCAGAAGAACTAGTTATGGAAGTAGCTGAAAAAGTAAAAAATATTTGTGATAGATTGGGAATTAACTATATATTTAAGGCATCTTTTGATAAAGCAAATAGATCATCGATACATTCGTATAGAGGTCCTGGAATTGAAAAAGGATTAGAGATATTAAAAAAAGTAAAAGAGAGATTTAATGTACCTGTTGTAACAGATGTTCATGAAGCTTGGCAATGTAAAGAGGTAGCAAAGGTTGTAGATATAATTCAAATACCAGCTTTTTTATGTAGACAAACAGATTTATTAATAGCAGCAGCAGAAACAGGATTACCAGTAAATATAAAAAAAGGACAGTTTTTAGCTCCTTGGGATATGAAAAATGTAGTTGTAAAAATGGAAGAGATGAATAATCCAAATATCATGCTTTGTGAAAGAGGATCAACTTTTGGTTATAATAATATGGTTGTAGATATGAGAGGATTTGGAGAGATGAGAAAATTTGGATATCCAGTGGTATTTGATGTAACTCATGCTGTTCAAAAACCTGGTGGATTAGGAACTGCAACATCAGGAGATAGGGAGTTTGTTTTTCCTTTAATGAGAGCAGGGTTGGCAATTGGAATAGATGCAATATTTGCAGAAGTTCATCCAGATCCAACAACTGCTAAATCAGATGGACCAAATATGTTATTTTTATCAGATTTAGAGGAGATCTTAAAGGTAGCTGTAAAAATAGATGATTTAGTAAAAGGAAGATAGTATGAACGTAAAAAAAATAGCTCAAGACTTATTTGATAAAGAGATTTGTGAATTAGAAAAAGTTAAAAGTAAAATATCAGATTCTTTGGAAAATGTAGTTGATTTAATACTGAAATCTAAAGGAAAAGTTGTTATAACAGGAATAGGAAAATCAGGAATTATTGGAAAGAAAATAGCCGCAACATTAGCTTCAACAGGAACATTAGCAGTTTTTATGAACTCTGCAGAAGGACTTCATGGAGATTTAGGAATGATAAATAAAAATGATATAGTTATAGCTATATCAAATAGTGGAAATAGTGATGAAGTAATTTCAATTATACCATCTATAAAAAAAATTGGAGCAATATTAATTGCTATGACTGGAAATCCGAATTCAAGACTAGGAAAAGAAGCTGATGCAATACTAGATATAGGAGTTGAAAAAGAGGGATGTCCCTTAAACTTAGCTCCAATGTCATCAACAACAAGCACTCTAGTTATGGGGGATGCTTTAGCGACGGTTTTAATAACAGCAAGAAATTTTAAACCAGAGAACTTTGCTGTTTATCATCCAGGAGGAAGTTTAGGTAGACGTCTTCTTATGAAGGTAAAAGATGTTATGCATAAAGATTTACCAATAGCCCAGTTAGAAAGCGATATGGATACAGTCATAATGACTATGACTAAAAAAAGATTAGGAGTAGTTTGTATCGTTGAAAATAATGAATTAGTTGGTATTATAACTGAAGGAGATATAAGAAGAGCTTTAAAGATGAGAGATAAATTTTTTACATTAAAAGCAGAAGATATAATGACTAAAAATTATACATTTGCAACAGAAGATATAATGGCGCTAGATGCATTAGAACTTATGGAAAATAGAGAAAGTCAAATATCTGTATTACCTGTTTTATTAAATAAAGAGGTTGTAGGAGTTGTAAGAATACATGATCTATTGAATGTGATTGGAAAATAGTTGACAAAAAAAGTAAAGTTTTATATAATTAAAAGGTAATATAAAGAAAGCTTAGGAGGAGTAAAAATGGTAACTAAAGATATGAATATTTTAGAAGCAGTTCAAAAACATCCGGTGATTTCAATGGTATTTAAAAAGCATGGATTAGGATGCGTTGGTTGTATGGTAGCAGCTGGAGAAACTTTAGGAGAGGGAATATCAGCTCATGGGTTAGATGCAGATGCATTAATTGAAGAGATGAATATGTTAATAAAAGAATCAGAAGCAAAGTAATAATAAAGAAAAAGGACTCTAATTAAAAGAGTCCTTTTTTAATTTCTTGATAACCCTTAGAAAATTTGATATAATATATTTCAGAAAAAATTTATATATGAGGGAAAAGGGTATGGAATCTAATTTAAAAAAAATAAATGAGTCACTATTTTTTACTTTGACTTGTGATGAAGTAGGAACTTATGTTTCTTTAGTAGACATCAATGGAGATATAGTAGAAAATATAGATGGGTATGAAATTAGTGATGAAAATGATTTGAAAATTATTGATTTAATTCAAGAGATAAAAGAGGATAGCTTTTTCTCTGGGTGGGATAATGAAAAAAATGAACTATATATTGATGAAAATATAGAAATTTTAGATTATCTAAAAGATAGTAAAAAAGTAGTCACAGGGGATATGAAACCAGTAAAATGGATTTTGAGTGGAAATAAAATAGTATTAAAAATTAATTTTGTAGAAGAAGATTTTGATTTATGTGAAGGGAAACTTCTTCTAAATGGAGAAAAAGAATTTATAATAGTTTCAGATAACTATGTTTTAAGTAATGGAGAAATGTATTGGATAGATATTCCAAAAGATACAATTCATATTTTAAAAGAAATGGAGTCAAAATTTTCAAAGCCAGAATTAGAAAAATATTTGACATTAGCTTTATCTTTTGGAAATGGTATAGAAATTGAATGTTTAGACTATGAGATTGTAGAGGATGGAAATTTAAAACCAGTTCAAGAATTGATAATAGAAAAAATATCTCAAGATAACAGCCTTTATTTAAAAATAGGAGCTTCAATATCAACTATAGATTATGAATTTTTAAAAGCTCATAATTTAAGCAAAGCTTTAGTTATAAAAGACGATTTAAAAAAAGTTGAGATAACTAAAGTTGAACCAACTTATTTAGATGAAACAGTTGAAGAAATAGTGAAAACTATTGTAAAGCATCAGAAAAATTTGAAAATAAAATCAAGTTTTTATGTAGATGAAAATTTTATAATTTTACAAGAAAAATTAGCAAGAGAGTTTGTAACTCAAGAACTACTTCAACTAGCTGGAAAATATAAGGTTGTAGGAACAGATAATTTAAAAAAATATAGTGTAAAAGCTGTAAAACCAAAAGTTGTAGGAAATTTTAAACATGGAATAGACTTTTTAGAAGGAGATGTACATTTGGAAATTGAGGGAGAGAAGTTCTCAATAGTGGACGTCTTAAATAGCTTTAAAAAAGATTCATATATTGTTTTAAGCGATGGAACAAATGCACTTATTAATAGAAAATATATGGAAAAATTAGAAAGAGTATTTAAAGATAATGGGAAATCAAATGTAAAAATATCGTTTTTTGATTTACCAATTATAGATGATCTAATCGAAGATAAAGTACTAGCAAATGAAATTAAAAAGACTAAAAGTTTCTATAGAGGAATTAATCAAATAGAAAATTATAGCGCACCAATGCCATCTATAAATGCAACTTTAAGAGAGTATCAAGAGTATGGATATAAGTGGTTAAGATATCTTATGGATAATAGCTTAGGTGGATGTTTAGCAGATGATATGGGATTAGGAAAAACTCTTCAAGCTATAACTTTAATTACAAGTTTGCATTTAGTTCCAAAAAGAAAAACTCTTATAATAATGCCTAAAAGTTTAATTTACAACTGGGAAAGTGAAATTAGAAAGTTTAGCCCTAGTCTAAAATGTGGAATATATTATGGAAATTTTAGAGATAAAGGGATATTTAATGATGTAGAGGTAATAATAACAACGTATGGAACTGTAAGAAATGATATAGAGTTTTTAAAAGATATGAAGTTTGATCTAATTGTTTTAGATGAATCTCAAAATATAAAAAATGTGAATGCTCAAACAACTAAGGCAGTAATGTTATTAGACTCTAAATACAGATTAGCTTTAAGTGGTACTCCAATTGAAAACAATTTAGGAGAGCTATATTCACTATTTAGATTTTTAAATCCATCAATGTTTGGAACTTTAGATGAGTTTAATTATCACTATGCTAATCCAATTCAAAAGGAAAATGACAAAGAAGCAATAGAGGAATTGAAAAAGAAAATTTATCCATTTATATTGAGAAGGGTAAAGAAAGAAGTTTTAAAAGATCTTCCTGATAAGATAGAGAAAACTTTATTCATAGGTATGAATCCCGAGCAAAAAAGATTATATGAAGAAAGAAGAGCATATTATTACGGGATGATAAATAGTCAAATAAAAACTCAGGGATTAGGAAAAACTCAATTTTATATACTTCAAGCCTTAAATGAGTTAAGGCAATTAACAAGTTGCCCAGAAATGAAAAATCCGAATATTCTTTCTAGTAAAAGAGAGGTTCTTATAAATAATGTTCAAGACGCAGTTGAAAATGGACATAAAGTGCTTATCTTTACAAACTATATAAAAAGTATAGAAAGTATAACCTCTGATTTAAGAAAAAGAGGAATAAAATATTTAGAGATGACAGGAGCAACTAAAGATAGACAAGGTTTAGTAAACTTATTCCAAAAAGATAAAAAATATAAAGTCTTTGTAATGACATTAAAGACTGGAGGAGTAGGGCTTAATTTAACAGCAGCAGATACTATATTTATTTATGACCCTTGGTGGAATAAAACAGTTGAAAATCAGGCGGTAGATAGAGCTTATAGATTGGGACAAGATAGAACTGTATTTTCTTATAAACTAATATTAAAAGATACAATTGAAGAAAAAATATTGAAGTTACAAGAGAGTAAAAGTCAGCTATTAGATAATCTAATTTCTGATGAAGGGGCGACTTTAAAAACTCTAACTGAAAAAGATATAGAGTTTATTCTTGGAGAATAGGAGATGGTATGGGAATAAGTAAAGATAGATTTAGAAAAGCTTTAAATGAAAGTTATTCTAAAGAGATACTTTTTAAAATATTTAAGAGATATTTTTTAGATTGGATAGCAGAAGGTTATATTGGTAGTAATTTGGGATTGTTTGAAATTTCTTTGATATCTGAATCTACTAATAAGCAAACTTTTCTGGAGTTAATGGAGCAGATGTATTCAAAAGAAGAGGTATTTAGAGGAATTTTTTCATCGCTTCCTAAAGAAGTTCAAGAAATATTTGAAAGTATAGCTTGGAAGGGAAAATTTAAAATAAAAGATAGGGATATATATTTAAAAGATGAAGAGGGCTATAATATAAAGTCTGAATTAAAAGATGATTTTTTATTTTTTACAAAGAATGGAGATACAAAAAGAGGAGAATATTTAACTTTAAATAATGATATTGTCAGAGTGATGAGAAGATTTATGGATAAACCAAGAGAATACTATATTTATAAAGTTACGAATTGTCAATGTGAATTTAAAGAAAATAATGAAGAGAAAATTCAAGAAAATCTTAGAAAATATTATTCGTTTTTTAAAGATGGAAAGATGCAACTTTCAAGTAGTGGAAAACTTTTAAAAGAATCGAAAAATAATATGAAAAAATATTGTAATATACATGAATATTATGAGGGAATAAAAGATTTAGAATTTTTAAAAACAGAAACAATGGGATTATTTTTATTTCTTTTTAAAGAAGAGTACTTAACTGATGAGTTTATTAGATCAAGTAATTTAAAAGCTATTGTAAATGGATTTTTAGATGGAACTATAATAAAAAGTGAAGATAATACTTATATAAGTTTATATTTAAATTATTTAAAAGGTATAAAAAATGTAGGGAAATCAAATGATGAAATAAAAAGAGGACTAGCAACAATAAAGATGATATTATCAGAATTTCCAGATGATGGATATGTATCTATCGATAATATAATCAAAAGCATACTTTATAGAGATGAATTTATTGAAATAATAGATGTAGAATCAGCTTTTGCTACTCTTTATATAAATGAAGCTAATTATGAAAGAACAAAAATTGTAGGATATGATAAATATTTAGCATATGTTGTTGAGCCGTTTATAAAGTCAGTATTTTTTATTTTAGCTTCTTTAGGAGTTTTAGAAATTTGTTATGAAAAGCCTTCTTCGGCCAATTCTCTTTATTTAAAGAATGGATATTTAAGTAAGTATGATGGAATAAAGTATGTTAAATTTACTGAATTAGGAAGATATATTTTTGACAGAATTTTAACATATGATTTTAAGGTTTTAGAAGATGAAGGGAAAATAGTCTTAGATGAAGATAGACTAATTGTAACAGTAATTGGTGAAAGTCCACTTAGAGTTATGACTTTAGAAAAATTAGGGAATAAAATAGCTCCTAATAAATTCAAGATATCAGAAGAAACATTAACAAAAGGATTGGATAATTTAAATGAAGTTCATGGAAAAATTCAAGAGTTTAAAGAAAAAATAACAAATGATTTACCGATGAATTGGAATAGATTTTTTGGAGAAGTTATAGAAAAAACAGAGTTAATAACTCATGTTCCAGACTATAAAGTTTTAAAGTTAAAAAATGATAAAGAGTTATTAGCTGCAATAACAAAAGATAAAAGATTTAGATCATTAATTTTAAAAGGTGAAGATCTTCATATAATGGTAAAAAAAGAAAATTTAGATAAAGTTTCAGGACTTTTCAAAGAGTATGGATATTTTATAAATTTATAATTAATAATGGGATAAAGTTAAAAATGACTTTATCCTATTTTTATTAAAAACAGATGTAAAGAGTTTGAAAAGTATGATAAAATTAAAATATAAATAATTTTAGGAGGTATATTTTATGAAGAATACCTATTTTTATGAAGTGGAAAAAATATATGAAAATATAAAAAGTAAGATAGAAGAAAGACTAGAAGAGTTTAGAAAAATATGGATAGAGGGAGACAATAAAGATATTTTTTGTGAATTGGCTTTCTGTATTTTAACTCCACAATCTAAAGCGAGAAATGCTTGGAAAGCAATTAGTGAATTAAGAGATTCGAATATATTGTTTACAGGAAGTGAAGAGGAGATTGTTCCTTACTTAAATATTGTTAGGTTTAATAAAACTAAAGCTAAAAATTTATATATATTAAGAAAGCAGATGACAAATGAAAAGGGAAAATTTATTACAAAAGATTTTTTCTCAACTTTTAGCTCACCTTTTGAAATGAGAGAATGGATTGTAAAAAATATAAGAGGAATGTCTTATAAAGAGGCAAGTCATTTTTTAAGAAATGTAGGTTTTGGTCAGGAATTAGCAATTTTAGATAGACATATTTTGAAAAATTTACTAGCTTTAGATGTAATAAAAGAGATTCCTAAAACAGTTACCCCAAAATTATATAAAGATATTGAAGAGAAATTAAAAGTTTACTGTAAGGAGATTAATATTCCTATGGAGAATATAGATCTATTATTATGGTACTTGGAGGCAAAGGATATATTTAAATAATGTTAAAGTAAAGAATTATTGATAAAAGTTGTACTACTATGGTATAATTTTTAACATGTTTAAATAGTAATTTGTTAAAGAATTTGGAGGAAAAAAATTGAAAAATGCAGTAATTATAACATATGGTTGTCAAATGAATGTCAACGAAAGTGCAAAAATAAAAAGAATTTTACAAAATATGGGATACAATGTAATAGAAGATGTTTCAGAAGCAGATGCAGTATTTTTAAATACTTGTACTGTTAGAGAAGGTGCAGCAACTCAGATTTATGGAAAATTGGGAGAATTAATGGCTGTAAAAGAGGAGAGAGGAACAATTATAGGTATAACTGGTTGTTTCGCTCAAGAACAGGGAGAAGAATTAGCAAAAAAATTCCCTGTTATAGATATAGTTATGGGAAATCAAAATATCGGAAAAATTCCTACCGCTATTGAAAAAATAGAATCTGGAGATTTTAAGCATGTTATTTATACGGGAGATGAAGATGATTTACCTCCAAGATTAGATGCAGAATTTGATTCTAAAAAAACAGCATCTATTCCAATAACTTATGGATGTAATAACTTCTGTACATATTGTATAGTTCCGTATGTAAGAGGGAGAGAGAGATCTGTTCCAATGTCACAAATTGTTGATGAAGTAAAAGTATTTGTAGAAAAGGGATATAAAGAGATTATGTTACTAGGACAAAATGTAAACTCTTATGGAAATGACCTAGAAAGTGGAGAAAATTTTGCTAAGTTATTAGAAGAGATTTGTAAGGTTGAAGGAGATTTCATAGTTAGATTTGTATCACCACATCCAAAAGATTTTGGAGATGATGTGATAGATGTTATAGCTAAAAATGAAAAAATAGCAAGATGTTTACATCTTCCTTTACAATCAGGATCATCAAGAATACTAAAATTAATGAATAGAAAATATACAAAAGAACAATATATAGAATTAGCAGAAAAAATAAAATCAAGAATACCAGGAGTAGCATTAACAGCAGATATAATTGTAGGATTTCCACATGAAACAGAGGAAGATTTCTTAGATACATTAGATGTAGTAGATAAAATTGGGTTTGAAACATCATTTATGTTTATGTATTCACCTAGAAAAGGTACTGCAGCAGCTAAAATGGATGGACAACTTGATCAAGAAGTAAAAAAAGAAAGACTTCAGAGATTAATTGATTTACAAAATAGAAAATCAAAAGAAGCAAGTGATACTTATAAAGGAAAAATTGAGAGAGTTTTAGTTGAAGGACCGAGCAGAAAAAATGAAGAAGTTTTAACAGGAAGAACATCAACGAATAAAATAGTTTTATTTGCAGGAGACAAGGAATTAGAAGGAACATTTGTTAATGTAAAAATAAATGAGTGTAAAACATGGTCACTATACGGAGAGATAGTAGATTAGTAACCTTGGAGGTACAATGGAGAAGTTAGAAAATTTTTTGCTAAAAGAGTTACAAGAAATTGCCAGACAAATGGGAATAGATTATTCGAGTAGAACTAAAAAAGCCGAAATTGTTGAATTGATAAACGAAGCTATAGAGGCCAAAGATGGAATGCATTTAGCTTGGGGAAACCTTGAAGTAATGGCTGATGGATATGGATTTCTAAGAAATACAAATGTAGAGAAGGATGTATATGTATCAGCTTCACAAATAAGAAAATTTAAATTACGAACAGAGGATTTTGTACTAGGTGAAGTCAGAGAAGCTGTTCAAGGTGAAAATAATTATGGTCTTAGAAAAGTTCTTTTAATAAATAATGGTAGTATTCAAGAAGCAGAATCAAGAATACCTTTTGATGAATTAATACCAGCTTATCCAACACAGCAGTTAAAGCTAGAAACAGATGCTAAAAATATTTCAGGTAGAATAATAGATTTGATAGCACCAATAGGTTTAGGTCAAAGAGGGCTTATAGTAGCCCCACCTAAGGCAGGAAAGACTGTTTTAATCAGTAATATTGCAAATTCAATAATCGAAAATAATAAAGATATTGAAGTTTGGATCCTTTTAATTGACGAAAGACCGGAAGAAGTAACTGATATAAAAGAGACTGTAAAAGGAGCCCAAGTTTATGCTTCAACTTTTGATGATGATCCAAGAAATCATATAAAAGTAACAGAATCTCTTTTAGAAAGAGCAAAAAGAAAAATTGAGAATGGTGAAAATATTGTAATATTGATGGATTCACTAACTAGATTAGCAAGAGCTTATAATATTGTTATACCATCAAGTGGAAAGTTAATATCAGGTGGAATAGATCCAACCGCATTATATTATCCAAAAAAGTTTTTTGGATCAGCAAGAAATATAAGAAATGGTGGAAGTTTAACAATTTTAGCTACGGCTTTAGTAGATACTGGTAGTAAGATGGATGATGTAATATATGAAGAGTTTAAAGGAACTGGTAACTTAGATATACATTTAGACAGAAACTTAGCAGAACTTAGAATATACCCATCGATAGATATTCAAAGATCTGGAACTAGAAAAGAAGAGCTTCTGATTGGGAAGAAAAAATTAGATTCTATTTGGAATATAAGAAGATATTTATCATCCCTTGATAAGGCAACAGCAACAAAAAAGTTAATTGACACTATTTCATCTACAGAAAGCAATGATAAACTCATTGAAATGTATGAGAAATCTTTTGCAAGGGGGAAATAGTGAAAGAGATTTTTAAAATATTTGCTATAATAATAGCAGCATTTATAGCTATGTTAATATTAGTTTTTAAACCTTATAGATCAGAGGTAGTGGATCTAAAAAAGTTTACAGAATATTATTCAGAAACAACTACAGTAGAAGATGGTGGAGGTTTTGAACTTGTTGATGGCAATTTTTATACAATAGAAAAAGAGTATAAAATAGGTGAGGATGAGATGATAGAAGGTGTTCCTCTAGAAGATGTTGACTTGAAACAAGCTTATGAAATTCCTAAGTTAGAAAGTTATGTAGTAGCTAATGGAGATACTTTGGGCGGGATAGCAGATAAAAATGGAATATCTTTAGAAGTTTTAAAGGCTAATAATCCTGGGATTTCCAATAGTTTAAAAGTTGGACAAAAAATAAATATAGTTAAATCAAATGGTGTATTTTATAAGGTGAAAAGAGGCGATTCTCTTTTTAAGATAGCATTAGCTTATAAAATAGATGTAGAAGATTTAAGAAAATATAATAATTTAAGAAACGATAATATACGAGTTGGAGAAGAGTTATTTATATATAATCCAAGTGAAGAAAGTTTAAAAAGACTTACTCGTACAGGGAATGTAAAGAGAGTAACAGTACAAAAAAACTTTAGTATGCCAGTTAAATGGGCAGGAGTAACAAGTCCTTTTGGAAAAAGATTTCATCCAGTGTTAAAAAGATATATACAACATGCAGGAGTAGACCTAAGAGCTAGATATGTACCTCTAATGGCTGCAAAGGATGGAACAGTTGTTTATACTGGATATATGACAGGTTATGGAAAGATAATTAAAATAAGACATAGTGGAGGATTTGAAACAAGATCAGCTCATTTGGATAAAATATATGTAAAAACTGGAGATAGAGTAAAAGCAGGACAAGTTATAGGAAAAACTGGAATGTCAGGGAGAGTAACTGGACCACACTTACATTTTGAAATTAGAAAAAATGGAAAAGCTAATAATCCAATGAATTATTTAGTTAGATAGCCCTAGGATTATACTAGGGCTTTTTTAAATGTTACGAGAGGTGAAAAATGAGAAAATCGAAAGTTATAAAAATTGGTAATTTAATAATAGGTGGCGGAAACGAAATAATTATCCAATCTATGACAAATACTCCTACATCAGATGTGAAAAAGACAGTTGAACAAATAAAAAAACTACAAGAAGAAGGATGTCAATTGGTTAGAGTGACTGTCAATAATGAAGAAGCTGCAAAAAAAATAAAGGAAATAAAAGGCCAAATTGATATACCATTAGTAGCGGATATACATTTTGACTATAGATTAGCAATATTAGCTATAGAAAATGGGATTGATAAGTTAAGAATAAATCCAGGGAATATAGGTAGCGATGAAAAAGTGGAGCTTGTAGTAAAAAAAGCTATAGAAAAGAATATTCCTATAAGAATCGGAGTTAATTCTGGATCTCTAGAAAAAAGTATATTGGAAAAATATGGAAAACCAACTTCAGATGCAATGGTAGAAAGTGCTCTTTATCATATGAGACTTTTAGAAAAATTTAATTTTACAAATATTGTAATTTCTTTAAAATCAAGTAATGTAAAGATGATGGTTGAAGCTTATAGAAAATTAGCTAGTTTATGCAATTATCCACTACATTTAGGAGTAACAGAAGCTGGAACTGCTTTTCAAGGTACTATAAAATCAGCAATAGGAATAGGTTCTTTATTAGTTGATGGAATAGGTGATACAATAAGAGTTTCCTTAACAGAAGATCCTGTAGAAGAGATTAAAGTTGCAAAAGAAATTTTAAAAGTTTTGGGATTAAGAGAAGTTGGGGTAGAAATTATTTCATGTCCAACTTGTGGTAGAACAGAGATTGATTTAATAGGACTTGCTCATAAAGTTGAAAAAGAATTTGGAAAATTAGATAAAAAAGTAAAAATTGCAGTAATGGGTTGTGTAGTTAATGGACCAGGAGAAGCAAAAGAAGCTGATTATGGTGTTGCTGGAGGAAAAGGAGTTGGAGTTTTATTTAAGAAGGGTGAGATAGTAAAAAAAGTGAATGAAGGGGATATTCTAAAAGAGTTAAAAAAAATGATAGAAGATGATTTTAATTAAAACTTTTTTAAGAATTTTGTAGTCTAAAATTATAAAGCTAAAATAATGAGGTATTTAAATGGATTTTGACCAAATATATAATGAGTATTTTGATAGAATATACTATAAAATACTATCAACAGTAAAAAATGCCGAAGATGCCGAAGACATAGCTCAAGAAGTTTTCATTAGTGTTTATAAAAATCTCAAAGGCTTTAGAGAGGAGAGTAATATTTATACTTGGATTTATAGAATAGCTATAAACAAGACATATGACTTTTTTAGAAAAAAGAAGCTAAATTTAGAGTTAAATGATGAGATTTTAAGTGTTGAAAGCAATGAAGACTTTAATATTCCAATCCTTTTAGAGGAGAAATTAAAAGAACTACCTTTCCAAGAAAGAGAGATAGTTGTTTTAAAAGATATATATGGCTATAAACTTAGGGAGATTGCAGATATGAAAGAGATGAATATATCAACAGTAAAAACAATATACTATAAGGCTATTAAAGATATGGGAGGTGTGATATAAATGGTATCTCCAAAAGAGAGAGTAAGAGCTAATATTTATAAAACATTATTAGAAGAGGAAAAGAAGAAGAGTAAGAAAATCTCAGTTCTATCTTTATCTCTTTTTGTAGTAGGAGTTTTCACAGGAACTTCTTACGATTTAGTTAAAAGAAATATTACTCCTACTGAGAAATTAGTAGCTTTAGAAAGTGGAGAGCTGCAGAAGAGAATATCAGATAAAAAAGATATAGGATTTACAATCGATGATTTATTTCAAGCAGATGAAATAAAGATGAATAAAAGAGATTTCAACACTGAAAATCTTTTTGTAACAGATCTACAAATTTAGTGGAGGACTTTATGAAGAAAATAGTGATGGGACTATTGATACTTGTAGCTACTGTATCAGCCTATGCATCATCAGGAATAGGGATAGTAAAAGATGACGACTTTAAAGCTGTAGGGGTAAGTCAAGACAATATAGAAAGGGTAAAAGTTATAATTGAACAAGCAAGTATTCAATATAAACTTAAGACACTAGATAAAAAGGCATTAGAAATTGAGATTAACAAATATATTTTAGATGGCACAGAAAAAAATATTGAGAAGTTAAATGAATTAGTAGAAAAAGTAGGACTTTTAGATGCAGAAATTATAAAAGATAGATTGAAGTATCAGATAGAAGTTCAAAAATATATAACAACAGATCAGTACTTGAAAGCTAGAGAGTTATCATTAAAAAGAATATCACAATCAAGAGAAAAACAATAGTTAAAAATCTTCTTCCTTAATAATAATGGAAGAAGATTTTTTATTTTATTTTTAAAGTAAGTATGGTATAATTTATAAGTTAAAGTATAGATATAAAAAGGAGTGAAGATAGTGTTTACTAAATTAGAAGAAGTTGTAGTAAGGTTTAATGAGTTAACAGAAGCTTTAGGTTCTCCAGAAGTTTTAAGTAATCCTAAAAAAATGATGGAGTGTAATAAAGCATTAAATGAGATAACACCTATCGTTGAAAAGTACAAAGAGTATAAAAGATATCAAGAAGATTTAGATTTTATAAAAGAAAATATCAGAGGAGAAAAGGACCCTGATATGAGAGAAATGATGCAAGAGGAATTAAAAGAGATTGAGGAAATAATTCCTAATCTAGAGCAAGATATGAAAGTATTATTACTTCCAAAAGACCCTAATGATGATAGAAACGTTATAATAGAGATCAGAGGTGGAGCAGGAGGAGACGAAGCCGCTTTATTTGCTGGAAACCTATTTAGAATGTATATGAGATATGCTGAGAGACACAAATGGAAAGTTGAAATAATAGAAAAACAAGAAATTGGTGTTGGAGGAATAAAAGAGGCTGTATTCTCAATAAATGGTCAAGGAGCATATTCAAGACTTAAGTTTGAATCAGGAGTTCATAGAGTGCAAAGAGTACCTGAAACTGAATCATCAGGAAGAATACATACATCTACAGCAACAGTTGCAGTTTTACCAGAGGTTGATGAAGTTCAAGATGTAAAAATAAACTCATCAGATTTAAAGATTGATACATTTAGAGCATCAGGAGCGGGAGGTCAGCACGTTAATATGACGGACTCTGCAGTTAGAATAACACATTTACCTACAGGAGTAATCGTTCAGTGTCAAGATGAGAGATCACAGTTAAAAAATAGAGAAAAAGCCATGAAACACTTAGCTTCAAAACTTTATGAGATGGAGTTAGAAAAGCAAAGATCAGCTGTTGAAAGTGAAAGAAGACTTCAAGTTGGATCAGGAGATAGATCAGAAAAAATAAGAACATATAATTATCCACAAGGAAGAATAACAGATCATAGAATCAAATATACAGCACATCAATTAGAAGCTTTCTTAGATGGAGATATAGATGATATGATAGATGCTCTAACTACATTTGCTCAAGCAGAAATGCTTTCAAGTTCAGCGGAGTAATTATGAAATTATTAGATATATTAAAGTTTTCTGAGGAGTATTTGAAAAAATACTCCTTTTCAAAACCCAGATTAGAAAGTGAGAAAATCATATCTCATGTTTTAAATTTAGATAGAATTACATTATATGCCTATTTTGATACAGAGTTAACTTTGGATCAAAAAGAAAAAATAAAAAATTATTTAAAAGCTATGGCTCGAAATCGAGTAAATTTTGAGTCTCTTCCAAAAGAGGAGAAAAAAGTATCAGAAGAGAAAGATTATACTTTGGAAAATAGAGAACTTTTACAAAAAAGCATAGAATATTTAGCAAAAAATAACGTACAAGATAGTAAATTAGATGCAGAGTATATATTTGCGCACGTTTTAAAAGTAAAAAGAACCATTTTGTCAATGAATTTAAGAAAAGAGATAACAGCTAAAGAAAAAGAAGAGATAAAAAATCTTCTATATAAAAGAGCGAAAGATAAAAAACCTCTACAATATCTTTTGGGAGAATGGGAATTTTATGGATATCCTTTTAAAGTAGATGAAAGAGTATTAATTCCTAGAGCAGATACAGAGATATTAGTAGAGCAATGTAAATTTATATTAAATGAAATAGAGAAACCGAAAGTTTTAGATATAGGAACAGGTAGTGGAGCTATAGCTATAACAATTGCAAAAGAGATTCCAAGCTCTATTGTTTTAGGTGCTGACATAAGTTCTGATGCCTTAGAGGTAGCTGTTCAAAATAGAGAGATTAATGGTGTAGAAAATAATTTGAAGTTTATAAAATCAGATGTATTTTCAAGTATAAAAGACATTGATTATGATATGATTATATCAAATCCACCATATATTCCACAAGAAGAGTATGAGGAGTTAATGC
Organism: Cetobacterium sp. NK01; assembly: GCF_024506395.1. Taxonomy (NCBI): domain Bacteria; kingdom Fusobacteriati; phylum Fusobacteriota; class Fusobacteriia; order Fusobacteriales; family Fusobacteriaceae; genus Cetobacterium; species Cetobacterium sp. NK01. Next base: position 777,697 of record NZ_JANIBO010000001.1, on the reverse strand, counting down.
CAGAAGTTAAAATTCATGAACCACAGAGAGCATTAACTGATAATGGAGATGGTTATTATTTCTACAAAAAAATATCTGAAGAAGCACCAAAGTATCTAAAAGTTGGTGGATATTTAGCTTTTGAAGTTGGATATAATCAAGCACAAGAAGTAAGTGAGCTTATGAGAAAATCTAATTTTGAAATTTTAGCTATTGTAAAAGATTATAGTGGAATAGAAAGAGTAGTTATAGGAAGAAAGAGTGGTGAAGAAAGTGTCAACAAAATTAGTTGATTACGATTATCATTTGCCAGAGGAATTGATAGGACAAAAACCTAAAGAGCCTAGAGATCACTCTAAATTAATGATAGTAAACAGAGAAAGCGAAACATTAGAGCATAAAAAATTTTTTAATATAATAGATTATTTAAAAAAGGGAGATGTTCTTGTAAGAAACTCAACGAAAGTAATACCTGCTAGACTTTTTGGGAAAAAAGAAACAGGAGGTGTATTAGAAATACTTTTAATAAAAAGGGTTAGTTTAGACACATGGGAGTGTCTTTTAAAACCTGCTAAAAAATTAAAAGTTGGACAAAAACTTGAAATTGGAGATAATAAAGAGCTAATTGCAGAACTTTTAGAGATAAAAGATGATGGAAACAGAGTACTTAAATTTTATTATGATGGTGCATTTGAGGAAGTTTTGGATAAATTAGGGAAAATGCCGCTACCACCATATATTATTGAAACTTTAGAAGAAAAAGATAGATATCAAACTGTATATGCAATAAAAGGAGAATCTGTTGCAGCTCCAACAGCAGGACTACATTTTACAAAAGAATTATTAGAAGAGATAGAGAAAAAAGGTGTTGAAATTTTAGATGTATTTCTAGAAGTAGGATTAGGGACATTTAGACCAGTTCAAACTGAAGATGTTTTAGATCATAAAATGCATGAAGAAACATTTGAAATTCCAGAAGATACTGTTAAAAAAATAAAAAAAGCAAAAGAAGAGAAAAGAAGAGTTATAGCTGTTGGAACAACAACAGTTAGAGCTTTAGAATCATCGGTAGATGAATTTGGAAATTTAGTATCTAGAAAAGGATCTACAGAAATATTTATATACCCAGGATTTAAATTTAATGTTATAGATGCTTTAATAACAAATTTTCATTTACCAAAATCAACGCTTCTTATGTTAGTATCGGCACTATCAAATAGAGAATTCATGTTAGATGTATATGCTGAAGCTGTTAAAGAGAAATATCATTTCTTTAGTTTTGGAGATGCAATGTTTATTTGTTAATAAAAAAGAGGTGAAAAGATGAGAATAATAGCAGGAGAAGCAAAAGGAAAAAGATTGGAGTGTAGAAAGGGAACTGATACAAGACCTACACAAGATAGTATAAAAGAATCACTATTTTCTATAATTGCTCCGTATATAATTGATGCTAGATTTTTAGATCTTTTTAGTGGAACAGGAAATATAGCTTTAGAGGCTCTTAGTAGAGGAGCCAAGAGAGCTGTAATGATAGAAAAAGATCAAGAGGCATTAAAATATATAATAAAAAATATTAATAATTTAGGTTATGAAAATAAATCAAGAGCGTATAAAAACGAAGTTTTAAGAGCTGTTGAGATTTTAGGAAGAAAAGGAGAGAAGTTTGATATAATTTTTATGGATCCTCCTTATAAAGACGAGGTTTGTGAAAGAGTTATGAGAGCGATATCTAAAGCTAACTTATTAGCTGAAAATGGTTTGATAATTTGTGAGCATCACATGTACGAGGATATGGCTGATGAAGTTGGAGAATTTAGAAAAACAGATGAAAGAAAATATGGGAAAAAAGTTGTAACATTTTATACTAGATAGATTATTAAGGGAGGATTCATGAAAAAGGATAGTTTTGAATATAATATCAATGAAATAGATATTATAATTGAAAAGTTAGATAATGGAGAGTTATCTTTAGATGAATCAATAAAAGAGTATGAAAAAGCTATGAAATTATTAAAAAAATCTTCTGATCTTTTAAATAAAGCAGAAGGAAAAATAATAAAAGTTACATCAGAAAAGGATGAGATAAATCTAGAGGTTGATGAAAATGTTTAAAAATTATTTAAAATCTCAAAGAGAACTAATAGATTTAAATATAGGTTACTATTTAAGTAAGTTAGAATATCCAAATGTAATAGCAGAAGGGATGAGATATTCTGTTTTAAATGGTGGAAAAAGATTGAGACCAATTCTTTTGCTCATGGTATTAGAATTATATGGAAAAGAGTTGAAGTTAGGGTTACCGATTGCAGTAGCTATTGAGTTGATTCATTCATATTCCTTAGTTCATGATGATTTACCTGCCCTTGATAATGATGATTATAGAAGAGGAAAACTTACAACACATAAAAAATTTGGAGAAGCAGAAGCTATATTGATAGGTGATGCATTGTTAACACATTCGTTTTCAGTTGTGACTGATGAAAGTGAGAATATTGCTCCAGAAAAACTTATAAAAATCATAAGTATGATTTCTAGATACGCAGGAATAAATGGTATGATTGGTGGACAAATGATAGATATAGAAAGTGAAAAGAAAAAGGTCTCTTTAAACACTTTAAAATATATCCATGAAAATAAAACTGGAAAATTAATAAAATTACCAGTTGAAATAGGATCTATAATTTGTGAAGCAACAGCTGAAGAGTATAAAGCTTTAGAAAAATACTCCGAGTGTATAGGACTTGCTTTTCAAGTAAAAGATGATATTTTAGATATAGAGGGTGACTTTGAAAAAATAGGGAAACCAATTGGAAGCGATTTAGAACTTGAAAAAACAACATATCCAAGTATATTTGGAATAGAAAAAAGTAAAGAAATACTTAGGCAATTAATAGAGGATTCTAAAAAAAGTTTGGATATTTTTCCAAAGGAAAAAATACAAAGATTTATTGAATTGGCAAATTATATAGAAACTAGAGAAAATTAAAAGGGAACTGTTATAAGTTCCCTTTTTCTTTATTTTCTAATTCTGCTTTTCTAGTATTTTCTCCATTTAAAATATATATTAAATCACTAACTAAATGAATTATATGGTCTGATAATCTTTCAAATTTCTTATCAAGTAAAAGAAGTTCTGATCCTCCTACAACATTATCTGGAGTTTCTTTCATCTTTCCAAGGAAATACTCAGTATTTGAATTAACTAAATCATCAATTTCTTCATCTAAGTAAAGAACGTTATAAAGTAAAGTAACATCTTCATTTAAAAAAGCATCAACATACATTTGAAAAAGTCCTCTGATTTTTTTAGCGATAGGTAAAACTTTTTCGCTTAAAGTATATGCCAAACTTGGAGCTTTTTTTTCAATATCTTTAATAAGTGTAAGATTAGCTTTTAAAAGATCGCCCATTCTTTCAAGAACTCTTACGCTATTAATAATCATAACTAATTTTCTTAAATTTTTAGCAGCCGGTTGAAACCTAGCCATTGTAATTATAGAATCTTCTTTTAATTTAACTTCAAAGGCATTAATAAAATCTTCAATCATTTTAGCCTCTCCATAAAGTGTAGGGTTAAATCCATTGTTTTGAAGCATTTCTAAATTTACATCGAAATTTCTTCCAACATATTTAAGTGTTTCTAAGTAATGTTCATCTAAAGCTTTTAAAGATTCGTTTAAAGTTCTCATAAAATCTCCTTTTTATCCAAATTTTCCTGTTATATAATCTTCAGTTTTCTTAACTTTTGGAGTAGTAAATATTTTTGAAGTTTCGTCAAACTCCTCTAATACTCCTTGGTAGAAAAACCCTGTGTAATCTGATATTCTAGATGCTTGTTGCATATTGTGAGTAACTATAACAATGCTATAGTTTTTAGCAAGCTCTACAATTAGTTCTTCAATTTTTGATGTAGAGATAGGATCAAGAGCAGAAGTAGGTTCATCCATTAATAATATCTCAGGGTTAATAGATATAGCTCTAGCTATACAAAGTCTTTGTTGTTGTCCTCCAGATAATCCCAAAGCTGATTGATGTAATTTATCTTTAACTTCATCCCATAAAGCTACAGCTTTAAGAGACGATTCTACAATTTCATCTAATTTTTTCTTATCTGTTTCTCCATGAAGTTTAGGAGCGTAAACTAAATTTTCATAAATTGATTTAGGGAAAGGATTAGGTTTTTGAAAAACCATACCTACTTTTTTTCTTAACTCAACGATATCATATTGTTTATCAAAAATATTTTGGTCATCAAGTAAAATTTCACCTTCATATCTAACTCCAGAAATAAGGTCGTTCATTCTATTTAATGATCTTAAAAAAGTTGATTTTCCACATCCCGAAGGACCAATAAGAGCCGTAACTTTATTTTTTATTATATCCATATTAATACCCTTTAAAGCTTTATAATCACCATAGTAAAAGTTAAAATCTTTAACAGATATTCTAACATCTTGTTTCATATTATATATTCCTCCAAAATCATAATAAGATTATTTTTCAAATTTATTTCTAATATAAGCACCTATAAGATTAAATCCAACGGTTATAAAAACTAGAACAAATAATGTTCCGTGCATATTGCTTTCAGGCATGTTAGGAACTTGAGTTGATATAACATATAGATGGTATGGTAGTGCCATAACCTGATCAAAAATAGATTCAGGTAAAAATGGTAGATAGAATGCAGCTGCGGTAAATAATATTGGAGCAGTTTCTCCAGCAGCTCTCGATATACTTAAAATAACTCCAGTAGATATACCTGGTAAAGCAGCAGGGATTACAATTTTAGAAATTGTTTCCCATTTAGTTGCTCCTAATGCTAAAGATGCTTCTCTTAAACTGTTGGGTACAGCCAGAAGAGCTTCTCTTGTGGCTGTTATAATAACAGGTAGACACATAATTCCAAGAGTTAAAGAACCTGCTAATATAGAAACACCTAACTTAAAATATATAACAAATAGAGCCATTCCGAAAAGTCCGTATATGATACTGGGAATTCCAGCCAAGTTTATAATAGTTAAGTTTATAAGTCTTGTAAGAATATTATCTTTTGCATACTCTACAAGGTATACTCCTGTAAAAATTCCGAATGGAACAGAAACTGCTATGGTTCCAAGTGTTAAATAAATTGTACCAACAATGGCAGGAAAAATTCCGCCAGCTCTCATCCCTCTTTTAGGAACTTCGGTTAAAAATTCCCAAGAAATAGCTGGAACACCTTTATATACAATATAACCTAAGATTAAAAAGATAGGTATTATAGATAGAACAGCAATTGTTTTAATAAATAATTCGATTGCGATCCCACTTTTTCCTTTTAAAATTTTCATTTTAATACTCCTCCTATTTTCCCATTAACTTTCTAGATTTACGAATGTATTTATCAGCAATACTATTTGTTAAAAAGCTTATTGCAAATAATACTAATCCAATAGCAAATAGAGCGTGATAGTGTTGACTTCCTTGAACGACTTCTCCCATTTCTGCAGCGATAGTAGCCGTAAGAGTTCTTACAGGAGACAAAGGAGAAGTAGCCATAATTGGTGCATTTCCAGTTATCATAAGAACAGCCATTGTTTCACCAATAATTCTTCCAAATCCTAACATGATACCTGCAAATATACCAGGAAATGCCGCAGGTAAGAGTACCTTAAAAACTGTTTCTAATTTATTGGCTCCCAATGCTAAAGATGCTTCTCTATAAGATTTATCAAGAGCATTTAGTGCATCATCTGACAGACTTACAATAGTAGGAATAGCCATGAAAGATAGCATAATTCCTCCTGTTAAAGCATTTAATCCACTAGTAAGATTAAATGTGTCTTTTATAAAACCAGATAGAACATATAATCCAAGATATCCTAAAACTACTGATGGCAAAGCAGACATTGTTTCGATGATTATTTTAATAATTTTTTTAGTTTTTTTATTTGCAAATTCTGATATGTATATAGTTGTTATAATTCCAATAGGAACAGATATACATAGTGCAACAAGAGTAACCCAGAATGATCCGACTAAAAGTGGTAAAAGACCATATTTTCCAGAAAGAGAAATCCATTCAGTCCCAAAGAAAAATTTTGATAAAGGATATTCTTTAAAGAATGATAAACTATTTACTAAAATAAAAACAAAGATAAGTATAACAATTAGAATATTAAAAATTCCAACAACTGAGTGAACTTTACTCATAAAAGAATCTTTAATCTTTCTTATACTATGCATGATAACCTCCTAAAACGTATGTTAAAAAATTAAAAAATTTTTAAATTAATTTTAAACTAAAATTTATATTTACATAGATATCATATATCTAACTTGTTAAAATAAGATTAATTGTATGTAAAAAAAATGTAAAATATTTTTTACAGTTTTTTTACATTAAATTTAAACTAGATTAACATTGATGTTTTATACTTAGTTCATATAGCAAAAAAATATAAAGTTTAAAAATTAAAGATAAAATTTAGGAGGAGTGAACTTAAAGATGAAAATGAAAAAGTTTTTTTTAATGGGATTGATGGCAATGATGGGAGCTTATTCAACAACAGTTATGGCATCAAAAGTTGTTCAAGTAAAAGGATCAGATACAATAGTAAATGTTTCTCAGTATATAGCAGAGGAGTATATGGGGAAAAATAAGGACGCGAGAATTGCAGTAACAGGTGGAGGATCTGGTGTTGGGATTTCATCTCTAATCAATGGAACTGCAGATATAGGTATGGCTTCTAGAAATATAAAAGATAAAGAACTAAAAGCTGCAGAAGAAAAAGGTTTAAAATTAAAAGAGGTTGTTTTAGGTTATGATGGAATTACAGTAATAGTAAATGAAGGGAATAAAATTAATGATTTAACACATCAAGATTTAGCTAAAATTTTTAGAGGAGAAATTACGAACTGGAAAGAATTAGGAGGAGATGATGCTACAATAGTTGTCTTATCAAGAGATTCTTCTTCTGGTACTCATGAATTTTTCAAAGAACATATTATAAGAGAAGAGAATACTAAAAAAGATGCTGAATATGGAAAAAATACTTTATATATGCCTTCAAATGAGGCTATAAAGCAAGAGATAAAAAATAACAAGTATGCAGTTGGTTATATTGGTATGGGATATATGGACAAATCTGTAAAAAGTTTAAAAGTTGATTCAATTGAACCTAATGTACAAAATGTGGCGGATAAAAAATATCCTATAGCAAGAGAAATATATTGGTATGTTATCGATACAGATAATAAAGATGTAAATGGATTAGTTGATTTTGCATTATCAGCGGATGGACAAAGGGTAGTTTCCGATGAAGGTTTTGTACCAGCAAAATAACATTGTACGGGTGTCCTGGTGAAAAAAGGACACCTTTTTTATATTTATGATATAATAGAAAAAAAAGAGGGAGAGATGATATGAAGGTATTAGTAGTTGAGGATGATTTAGAAATACAAGCATTGATAAATTACTATTTTACAAAAGAGGGGTATAAAGTAACTGTAGCATCAGATGGATTAGAAGGGTTAAAGTATTTAAAAAAAGACAAACATGAATTGATTATTTTAGATTTGATGTTACCTAATTTAGATGGTGTAAACTTTACAAAAATAGTCAAAGAGATGGAAGATGAGTATGGCACACCTTACATAATAATGTTAACAGCTAAAACAGAAGTTGAAGATGTATTAAAAGGCTTAGAAATTGGGGCGGATGATTATATGAAAAAACCCTTTGATCCAAGAGAATTACTTTTAAGAGGGAAAAAACTATTGAATCAGCAAGAAAAAAATAAAAAAATAAGAAATAGATTTTTAGATCTAGAAATAGATGAAGATAAACATTTAGTAACAAACAATGGAGAAGAAGTTGAATTATCTAAAAAGGAGTATGACTTATTATTACTTTTAGTTAAAAATAAGGGTATAGTTGTTAGTAGAGAAAAAATTTTAGATAAAGTTTGGGGAAGTAATTATTATTCTGGAGATAGGACTGTAGATGTTTATATATCCAAGTTAAGAGAAAAAATTCCATTTTTAACTGAGTGTATAAAAACTGTGAAAGGAGTTGGGTACAGATTAGAAGAAAAGAGATAATCGCTTTATTTTTTATAGTTATAATTGAAATTGTTTTTGTGATAACTAATATATCGTTTTTATCTCATCTTTATAAAGATGGTGCACGAAATAGTTTGAAAGAAAATGTTTTTATTATATCTAATTTAATTAAAGAGTATGATAAAGAGGAATACCAACAAATATTTAAAAATTCAGATATGAGATTTAATATAATTAGTTTAGATGGAAAAGTTATATATGATTCTAGGAAATATAATGAAGAAGAAAAGCTTGAAAATCATGGTAGAAGAAAAGAAGTTCTTGAAGTAATGGATACAGGAACAGGATTTGATATTAGAAAAAGCAGTATATCAGAGGAGACAATGGCATATTATGCCGTAAAAAGAGTGAATAAAGAGGGAGAAAGAGTAGTTGTTAGAGTTTCTAAAAACTATGGAGATACCTTAAGAATGTTAAAAATAATTTTATTGGCAGAACTTTTATTTTTTACTTTTTTAAATTTTACAATTCATGGATTTTATAAAAAATATTTAAAAAGAGATTTATATAGAAAAATTGAAGTTATTGAAGATTTTTTAAAAGAAAAAGGAAATGGGGAAAATCTGTATTTTGAAAAAGATCCTTGGATTCTAAATTTGTGGGATATAGTACAAAAATGGCAGAAACAAAATTTAGAAAATATAATTAATTTAAATAGGGAAAAAAGAATACTACATCAGATTATAAGTTCAATAGATTCATCAATTTGTCTTTTTGATGAAAAGTTAGAGCTTATAATAAAGAACAGTAGATTTAATTACTTGTATGAAAAGGATAAGTTGAGTTATTTAAATTTAATAAAAGATATAGAAATTATTGATGTGGTAAAGAGAGCTTTGAAAGAGAAGCAAAATCAAAAATCTGAGGTGTATATATTAAGGCTTAAAAGATATTTTAGTGTAAATGTAAAGTATCTAGATCAAGATGATAGATATCTTTTATCAGTTAAAGATATTACTCAAACAAAAGGGATGCTAGAAGTTCAAAAGACTTTTATAAGTAATGTTAGTCATGAGTTAAAGACACCGTTAACAAATATAAAAGGTTATGTGATTGCTTTAGAAGATGCTCCAGATCCATTAAGAGGACAATTTATAAAGACTATAAAGAATAATATTGATAAATTAGAAAATATAATTATAGATTTTTTAAATATAAGTAAAATAGAAAGTTCTAATATAGTAAATGTTGAAAAGGTTCCTGTAAGTAGATTAAAAACTGAATTACATGCTGTTTTAAATGAAAGAATAAAAAATAGTGGAGCAAACATAACTTATAGTTTGAATCTTTTAAATAAAGAAAATGAATTAAAAATTGATTTTGAAAAAGTTTTAACAATTTTAAAAAATTTAGTTGAAAATGCGATTATTTATAAAGGTAATCTAACACCAGAAATAGAAATATCTATAATCGAAACAAAAAATAGATATAAAATAGGAGTAAAAGATAATGGGGTAGGAATTGCACCTGAAGATGTAGAAAAGGTATTTGAAAGATTTTATAGAGTAGATAAAGCTAGGACAAGCAATAAAGCTGGTACTGGATTAGGTCTATCTATTGTAAAGGAACTTGTAGAAAGGTGTGGTGGTAAAGTAGATGTTATATCTAAAGAAGGTAAGGGGACTATTTTTATATTTACAATTTTGAAATAAAAATTTACAAATTAAAAGAGGTATGCTATAGTAAATTAGAACAAAATAACCAAAAAGGGGGATAAAATGGCTAAGGTAAAAAATATAGTAGTTGCACATGCAGCTCAGATGAGTCAACAAGTAGGAGGAGCTGTAGATATATTTGGCTCTTTTGATAATATAATTCAACCAATATTTCCTCATCCAATGATGAGACTTTCAATAGTTTTAACTTTTGAAGAAGTGACTAAACCGACAGTATTTGAAGTAAGATTAAATGGACCAGATGATGATCTTATATCAAGAGGAGAATTAACTCCTATGGTAGATCCATTAGGTGTTGGAAAGAAAATAGTAGACATAGATAGATTTTTAGTTAAAAATAGAGGAAGATATACAATTGATATTTTTGAGAAGGAAGGAGATGAGTTAAAGTTTTTAAAGACTGAAACTTTATTTATTGCAGAATATCCACCTCAAAGAAGATTTACTCCTGAACAAGTAGAAGAAATATCTAAAAATGATGAATTAATAAGAAGTGTAAAAACAGAATTTAAACCATTTGGTTTTGAAAATGCTATAAAACTTCAACATAATTTATTAAAAGAAATACCTATAGAAGAAGGATTCTTAGCTATTCCTGAAGATGATAGATTAGAGATTGATGGACAGGTAGTGGAGTTAACTGGAGTTAGAAGACAAATTGAATGGATGTTTGGAAATCCTATTCCAAAAGAGGAAGAAAATAAAGAAGAAACAACTGAAACAACAGTAACTGAAGATAAATAGTTAATTAAAGCTGCTTTTAAAGCAGCTTTTTTTTAAAAAATAAAAAAAGTATTTGACAATGCTTAAAAAAAATGATACTATTTCTACATACGGAAGGTTACCCTAACTGGTAAGGAACCGGTCTTGAAAACCGGCGTCGCAAGACTTCAGAGTTCGAGTCTCTGACCTTCCGCCATAAAGGATGGTGAAGTGGCAGAGTGGCCTAATGCACTCCCCTGCTAAGGGAGAGTACGGTTAACCCCGTACCGTGGGTTCAAATCCCACCTTCACCGCCATTTATAAGATATTTTAAGGTAGAGTAACTACCTTTTTTTTATAGCATGAAATAAGTTATGCATCCGTGGCTCAATTGGATAGAGCACCTGACTACGGATCAGGGGGTTAGGGGTTCGATTCCTCTCGGGTGCGCCATATAAAAAATTAAAAGACAGTTAAAACTGTCTTTTTTTATTATTATTTATATGCGTTTCCAATTAATCCAACGGCTTCTTTAGCTGCAGTAATTTGTTTTTTAGCAATTTCTCTAGCTTTAGCTGCTCCATTAGCTAAAACTTCTTCAACATAAGCCATATTATTTGCTAACTCTTCTCTTTTTTCTCTTGCTTCTTTAAAATATTCTAAAATTATGTTTAACAGCTCAGTTTTAGCATGACCGTATCCATAATTTCCAGCGATAAATTTACTTTTCATTTCTTCAACTTGCTCTTTTGTAGCAAAAAGTTCGTAAAGTTTAACAATATTATTATTTGGATCTTTAGGTTCTTCTAAAGGAGTTGAATCTGTAACAATACTCATGATTTGTTTTTTTAAATCTTTTTTTGAAGCGAACATATTAATTGTGTTACCATATGATTTACTCATTTTTTGTCCGTCAGTTCCAGGAATAACAGCTAAGTCTTCTAAAATTTGAGGTTCTGGAAGTTTAAAAAGTTCAACTTCATATTGTTGGTTAAACTTTAAAGCGATATCTCTAGTCATTTCTAGATGTTGTTTTTGGTCTTTTCCCACTGGAACAATATCAGCGTTATACATAAGGATATCTGCTGCCATAAGAACAGGGTAAGTTAAAAGACCTGTGTTAGGTGTAAAACCTTTAGCAGTTTTATCTTTGTAAGAGTGACCTCTCTCTAAAAGTCCAACAGGTGTTATGTTAGATAGTAACCACATAAGTTCAGTGTGCTCAGGAACATCTGATTGTAAAAAAATTGTTGATTTTTCAGGGTCAAGTCCTAAAGCTAAGTAGTCTAAAACTATATTATAAGAATTTTCTCTTAAAGATTTTGGGTCAGTAAGAGAAGTTAGTGAGTGATAATCAGCAATGAAATAAAACCCTTCATATTTATCTTGGTTTTCAATGAATTGTTTCATGGCTCCAAAATAATTACCTAAGTGTAATATTCCACTAGGTTGAATACCTGATATACTTCTTTTCATAAAAGCTCCTTTTATCTTGTTTATTATATTTTTATATATAAGTTTACATTATTTTACTAAAATTATCAATAGAACATGAAAAATGTTGTTAAAGAGAAAAAAATTAAATATAATAAATATAAAAGTAAAGGAGTGGAATTATGGAAGATAAAATAAAAAGATTTAAAAATAAGATTAAAGAGAAAAAAATGTTAGATTCTATGTTAGCTTTACTTCAATGGGATTTGGAAACTCAAGCACCAAAAGGTGGTTATAAATTAATCTCTGAAATGATAGGAGAATTAAGCTTAAAAAGCTATAATTTAACAACATCTCAAGAGTTTTATGAAATATTAGAAGAATTAAAAAAGAGTATAAATGTATTAGACGATATAACTAGAAGAGAACTTGAACTTTTAGAAGAAGAGATAGAAAAGATAAAGGTTATTCCAAGTGATGAATATAAAATGTATTCTGAATTAACTGCAAAAGCTCAGGGGATTTGGGAAATTGCAAGAGAGAATAATGATTTTGCAAGTTTTGCACCTATATTGGAACAAATTTTTAATTTTAATAGAAAGTTTATAGAATATAGAGGTGAAAAGCAAGATGTTTATTCAGTGATTTTAAATGATTATGAAAAAGGCATGAATATTGAAAAATTGGATTTTTTCTTTGATGAATTAAAAAAAGAGATTGTTCCTCTTTTAAAAGAGATAACAAAAAATAAAAGAGATTTTCAAGAAAAAATAAAATTTCAAGTTTCAGAAGTTGATCAAAAAAATTTTTCAAATGAGATTTTAAAATATATTGGATTTAATTTAGAAAGAGGAATATTATCTGAAAGTGCACATCCTTTTACTTTAACAGTCAATAAAGATGATGTTAGATTAACAACAAGATATATAAAGGAACTTCCTTTTTCTAGTGTTTTTAGTACAATACATGAAGGTGGTCATGGAATATATGAGCAAAATATAGCCGAAGATTTAAAAGAAACGATTTTATCTGATGGAGCTTCAATGGGAGTTCATGAATCACAATCGAGATTTTATGAAAATGTTATAGGGAGAAGTAAGGAGTTTTGGTATGGGCTTTTGGAAAAAAGCAAATTTAAATATAAAGAATTAGAAAATCTATCATTAGATGAAATATATAAAGGAATAAATGAGGTTTCACCCTCTTTGATAAGAGTGGAAGCTGATGAATTAACGTATTCATTACACATAATGGTTCGGTATGAGATAGAAAAAGGTATTTTATCAGGAGAGTATTTGGTAAAAGATTTACCAAATATATGGAATAAGAAAATGTATGAGTATTTAGGTGTAATTCCTAAAAGTGATTCTGAAGGGGTGCTACAAGATGTTCATTGGTCGTGTGGACTTATAGGTTATTTTCCTTCTTATGCTTTAGGAAATGTTTATTCTCTTCAAATTTTAAATGCGATGAAAAAAGAGATTAATATAGAAGGAGTTTTAGAGAGAGGAGAATTGAAAAAAATAAAAACTTGGTTAGAAGAAAAAATACATAAATATGGAAAATTAAAAACACCGAAAGAAATAATGATTGAAGTGACTGGAGAAGAGTTGAATCCAGTTTATTATATAGATTATTTAAAAGAAAAATACAGAGAAATTTATAATTAGGAGGGAGTTTTATGAGATATTTTATAGGGGTAGATATAGGGGGGACAAATAGTAAAATCGGAATATTAAATGAAAGTGGAGATATTTTAAAGAGTACGAGTATAAAAACTGAATCAATAGAGGGAGTAGATTATACTTTAAATAAAATTTGGGAAACATCTTTAGAATTAGCGGAAGAATTAGATATAACTAGAGATTTAATAAAGGGGATAGGGATGGGAATACCTGGTCCTGTTATTGATCAAAAAAAAGTTGGTTTTTTTGCTAATTTTCCTTGGGAAAAAAATATAAATATAAGTGAAAAAATGGAAGAAATATCAGGTGTGAAAACTAGATTAGATAATGATGTAAATGTAATTGCTCTTGGTGAAACTTTATATGGGGCAGGAAAAGGATATTCTAAAAGTGTGACTATAGCTCTTGGAACTGGAGTAGGTGGAGGAATATTTATTGATGGTAAGTTAATCTCTGGAGCTACTGGAGCAGGTGGAGAAATAGGGCATATGAAACTTGAAAAAGATGGAAAACTTTGTGGTTGTGGTCAAAAAGGGTGTTTTGAAACGTATGCTTCGGCGACAGGAGTAATAAGAGAGGCACTGTCTAGATTGCAAATAAATAAGAATAATGGATTGTATAAATCAATTAATGGAGATTTAAATAAACTTGAAGCAAAACATATTTTTGATGAGGCGAAAAAAGGAGATAAGTTTTCAATAGATATAGTAGATTATGTTTCAGAGTATCTAGCTATGGGAATTGGAAATGTTCTAAATATAATAAATCCAGAAATTATAATACTAGCAGGCGGAGTAGCTCTAGCAGGTGATATTTTGTTAGATAAGGTAAAAGAAAAGTTACCAAATTATGCACTAGGAATAACAATTGAAAATTTACAAATTAAATTAGGTGAATTAGGTAATGATGCTGGAATAAAAGGAGCTTCTGCATTAACAATATAAAAAATAAATAAAGTTAAGTATTTGTTGACAAAGTTTTATTAAAAGGTTAAAATACTCCTTGCGTAAAAAAATTAATTAAGGAGTAAAGAAAGAAAAAATGAATCAAAACAATCATGTAAAAATTGAAGTAGCAGACCCTTCAGCATTAGGACTATTAGGTCTTGCAATTGTTACATTAGTAGCATCGGCAAATAAATTTGGAATTGTAAGTGGAGTATCGTTAGTAATTCCTTGGGCAATATTCTTAGGAGCTTTTGTTCAATTAATAGCTTGTTTAAATGATATTAAACATGGAAACGTATTTGGAACAACAGCGTTTGGTGGATATGCATTCTTCTGGTTTGGAATGGCTATGAGCTGGATGATACAACTTGGAGTATTTGGTGAAGCTATGAAAGCTGCAGCGGACCCTAAAGCTTTTGGATTTGTATTTATAGGATATTTAATATTCACATTATACATGACAGTTGGAGCTATTGAAACTAATAAAACATTATTAATAATATTTATATTAATTGACTTCCTATTTATAGGATTAGCTGGAACAACATTTGGAATTGCTCCACATGCAATGCATACATTAGCTGCAGTATCAGAGTTTGCAATAGCTATGATGTCATTCTATGGATCAGCTGCAAATGTTTTAAATAAAACTTTTGGAAGAGAGTTTTTACCACTAGGAAAACCTTTAGGAATCTTCAAAAAGTAATTGACAAAAAAGGAAAAAATAGATATAATATATAGGTATAATAAATCCTTTCCCACAAAGGAACGCCGTTCGTTATATTAAAAAATATAACTATTTTCGAGGAGGAAAAAAAACGTGAAGAAATACACTGCAATGCAAAGAAAAGAAGACGTTGTAAGAGAATTCGTTCAATACGACGCAGAAGGAAAAATTTTAGGAAGATTAGCTGCAGAAATAGCTAAAAAATTAATGGGTAAAGATAAAGTTTCTTACACTCCACATATTGACGGAGGAGACTTCGTAATCGTTACAAATATCGAGAAGGTAGCTGTAACTGGAAAGAAATTAACAGATAAAGTTTACTACAGTCACTCAGGATTCCCTGGTGGATTAAAAGAAAGAAGATTAGAAGAGATTCTTGCAAAGAATCCTAAAGAAGCTTTAATGCTAGCTGTTAAGAGAATGCTTCCAAAGAACAGATTAGGAAGAGAGCAGTTAACAAGATTAAGAATATTTGTTGGAGCTGAGCACGCTCATACTGCACAAAAACCAGTAAAGGTAGAATTTTAATTAGGAGGGATTGACAGTGGCAGAAATGATTCAATATAGAGGAACTGGAAGAAGAAAAACTTCAGTAGCAAGAGTAAGACTTATTCCTGGTGGAAAAGGAATTGAAATAAACGGAAAAACTATGGCAGACTACTTCGGTGGAAGAGAGTTACTTTCTAAAATCGTTGAGCAACCATTAACATTAACTGAAACTTTAGATAAGTTTGAAGTTAAAGTAAACGTAATCGGTGGAGGAAACGCTGGTCAAGCTGGAGCTATCAGACACGGATTATCAAGAGCTTTATTAGAAGCTGATGAGACTTTAAGAGGGGCTTTAAAAGAAGCTGGTTTCTTAACAAGAGACTCAAGAATGGTAGAGAGAAAGAAATTCGGAAAGAGAAAAGCAAGAAGATCTCCACAATTCTCAAAGAGATAATCGCTTTTTTATTCAAAAAAATTATTGCAGATACAATTATGTATCTGCTTTTTTTTATTTTAAGACATAAAAAAATAAATATATATAATAAATTTAAAGATAAAAAAAATATATGTTAAAAAGTTAATGACTATAAGTTCAGTGAAGTGTGAGTTGAAAAAATATTATAAAATAAAGTATTATTTTACAAAAAGTGGATTTTTAATTAAAAAAATGATTTAAGAGTAAACAGAGTAGACGTAAAAAGTGAGTAAAAAGTTTGGAAAAAAATAAAAAAATATTTACAAAAAGATTAAAATATTGTATAAACTAGGTAACGGGAGAAATTCAAAAACGGGGATTTCTAAAAAAAATAATAACTGGAGGGAATTTATATGAAAAAGTTAGCACTTTTATTAGGTTCTTTATTAGTAGTTGGAGCAACTGCATCTGCAAAAGAGGCTGTAGTAGCACCAGTAGAAGTATCGAAAGAGGTAGTAGTAGTAGCAGACGTGGTTGAAGAGGTAGTAGTAGAGGAAGCTTTCAGACCATCTGGATACATCGGATTAGAGTACAGAGCATACGGAGAAACTGAAGGGCATGGAGATAAAATTATAAGAAATCCAGAAGGAAATATCGCAGACACTAACCAAGATACTTGGAATAGAGGAGCGAATAACAGAGCAAGACTTCAAACATCTTTTGGTATTCAAATGACTGAAAATTCTAAATTAGAAGGAAGAGTTAGAGATTATACTAATTTAGATTCTGGTTCTGATTCAGCAACAAAATTAGGGAAAGCTTACGGAACAGAAACTAGATTAAGATATTCTTATAAGCATAATGATGTTTTAACTTCTAGATTACAATATAGAGATGAAGAAAATGACTCTCAAAACTTTGAGTATATGTTAAGATATACAGCTTATCAAAATAAAGGTGGATTATTATCTAAAATAGTTTTAGCTCCAAGTTTATACCACTCAATGGCAGCAGATAATGGTGGAGACTACATGAATACAATTGGTTTAGATATCGAGTACGCAGGTAACTTACCACTTGGATTTACTTGGGATGGAACTTTATACTTAGATCAAAACTTCTATAATAAATCTGATAAGATTCAAAAAGGAGCAAACTCAACAACTGATAAAGAATTTGTTGTAACATGGGAGATGTATCTATATAGAACATTCGCTTTATATTCAACAGATAATTATAATTTAGATTTCAATTTCGCAGGTGGATATGATCCATATGTATTTAGTCAATATGCTAGATACAATAAAGAAACAGGATTAAAAACATCAGATAAAGATACTTATAGTTTATATACAGCTTTAGATGTAACTATAAACTATCAATTAACACCTGCTGTTTCTTTAAACGGTGGAGTAGGAGCAGAGTATAGAAACTGGGATAACGAAAATCAATCTTCAGCTAATAACTGGAGATGGCAACCATACGCATTCGCTGGTATGAAAGTAAACTTCTAATTCTGTAAATAATAGAAAGTAAGTTTGAAATATTATTTCCTTGTAAGAATTATTCTTACAAGGAAATTTTTTTATAAATAATATTTAATATGAGGAGGAAAAATGAAAAAATTCTTATTGTATTTTATAACATCAACAGTTTTAATAGCTAACGTTCCAGAAAGAGTTAATAATAATATTGAAAAAAATTCATATACTCAAGATAACTCCAGCATATATGTTAGAGATCAAGAGAGGGCTTATAAGAGAATAGTTTCTTTGGGAGAAAAAGAGAGACTTTCAAAGGAGAAGATAGACAATGAAGTTATAAGGTTAGAAAAAAAATATGGGACAGATTATGAAATTATTTACAAACATTTTTATTATGATATAAAAGAAGTTTCTAAAAAAGAGAAAAAAAATGAAGAGATAAAAAAAATAAATAATGAAAAAAAAATAGAATATAAAAAAATAATGAAAGAATCAAAACTTCCTGAAAATATAAAGACTTATATAGATAATCAAGCGCAAAATAAATATCCTAATGATTATTTTCAGAGAGTAAAGTATACAGAGGAGTTAATAGAATTTTATAATTTTATAAAAAAATAAAAAAGTTATTGACATAATGTAAAAAAAATGGTATTATTATTTTTGTCAGCGGGAAACACCGCAGACGAAAGTTAAAAGATAAGGACATTAACAACCGAATAGAGAAAATAGTCAGAAGTTATGAAAATAACAAAATGCCAGAAATGGCAAACCAATAAATGGTGTAAACGTAAGTCTTAGGACTTTAAATATATTTGAATGAAGAGTTTGATCCTGGCTCAGGATGAACGCTGACAGAATGCTTAACACATGCAAGTCGATTCAACTTACCTTCGGGTATTGAGGATGGCGGACGGGTGAGTAACGCGTAAGGAACTTGCCTCTTGGTCTGGGACAACTGTTGGAAACGACAGCTAATACCGGATATTATGAGATTCTCGCATGGGAAACTTATGAAAGCTATATGCGCCAAGAGAGAGCCTTGCGTTCCATTAGCTAGTTGGTGGGGTAACGGCCCACCAAGGCGACGATGGATAGCCGGCCTGAGAGGGTGAACGGCCACAAGGGGACTGAGACACGGCCCTTACTCCTACGGGAGGCAGCAGTGGGGAATATTGGACAATGGACCAAAAGTCTGATCCAGCAATTCTGTGTGCACGATGAAGGTCTTCGGATTGTAAAGTGCTTTCAGTTGGGAAGAAGCAAGTGACGGTACCAACAGAAGAAGCGACGGCTAAATACGTGCCAGCAGCCGCGGTAATACGTATGTCGCAAGCGTTATCCGGATTTATTGGGCGTAAAGCGCGTCTAGGCGGAAAAATAAGTCTGATGTTAAAATGCGGGGCTCAACTCCGTATTGCGTTGGAAACTGTTTTTCTAGAGTACTGGAGAGGTGGGCGGAACTACAAGTGTAGAGGTGAAATTCGTAGATATTTGTAGGAATGCCGATGGAGAAGTCAGCTCACTGGACAGATACTGACGCTGAAGCGCGAAAGCGTGGGGAGCAAACAGGATTAGATACCCTGGTAGTCCACGCCGTAAACGATGATCACTAGGTGTTGGGGGTCGAACCTCAGCGCCCAAGCTAACGCGATAAGTGATCCGCCTGGGGAGTACGCACGCAAGTGTGAAACTCAAAGGAATTGACGGGGACCCGCACAAGCGGTGGAGCATGTGGTTTAATTCGACGCAACGCGAGAAACCTTACCAGCGTTTGACATCCTAAGAAGTTTCTAGAGATAGATTCGTGCCGGCTTGCCGGAACTTAGTGACAGGTGGTGCATGGCTGTCGTCAGCTCGTGTCGTGAGATGTTGGGTTAAGTCCCGCAACGAGCGCAACCCCTATTGTATGTTGCTACCATTAAGTTGAGCACTCATGCGATACTGCCTGCGATGAGCAGGAGGAAGGTGGGGATGACGTCAAGTCATCATGCCCCTTATACGCTGGGCTACACACGTGCTACAATGGGCAGTACAGAGAGTTGCCAACCCGCGAGGGTGAGCTAATCTCTTAAAGCTGTTCTTAGTTCGGATTGTACTCTGCAACTCGAGTACATGAAGTTGGAATCGCTAGTAATCGCAAATCAGCATGTTGCGGTGAATACGTTCTCGGGTCTTGTACACACCGCCCGTCACACCACGAGAGTTGGTTGCACCTGAAGTAGCAGGCCTAACCGTAAGGAGGGATGTTCCTAAGGTGTGATTAGCGATTGGGGTGAAGTCGTAACAAGGTATCCGTACGGGAACGTGCGGATGGATCACCTCCTTTCTAAGGAGACTAACTTTTTCTCTATTCGATTGATGATGTTCTTATGCGTTTGTAGCTCAGGTGGTTAGAGCACACGCCTGATAAGCGTGAGGTCGGTGGTTCGAGTCCACTCAAACGCACCATTATACATTATCAAACTTGGACATTGGAAACTATATAGTAGATATTGAGAAAATATTCTAAATTAACTAACAATTCATTTTTAAGTCAATCTTAAATTGAGTAGTTAGTCTGTCTAAATAATATGAATTATATTACAAGGTTAAAATATTAAGGGCACACGAAGGATGCCTAGGAAGTAAGAGCCGATGAAGGACGTGGTAAGCTGCGATAAGCTTGGTGGAGTTGCAATCGAACTGTGATGCCAAGATTTCCGAATGGAGAAATCTGCTAAGATGGAGTCTTAGCACGAAAGAGGGAACCGGGTGAACTGAAACATCTAAGTAACCCGAGGAAAAGAAAGTAAAAACGATCCCCTAAGTAGCGGCGAGCGAACGGGGGTGAGCCCAAACCGTAGATGTGCCAAGGATGCAGCCGTTGCATCTACGGGGTAGCGGGAAGATCGTCTGAAGAACTGCAAGGTATTCGACATATTGATACGCCGAACTGGAAAGGTCTGGAAAGGCCTGCCGTAGAGAGTGAAAGCCTCGTACAGGTAAACCGTATCAAATGTATGATCTCTCCCAAGTAGCACGGAACACGAGGAATTCTGTGTGAATCTGCGAGGACCATATCTCGTAAGGCTAAATACTCTTACTTACCGATAGCGCATAGTACCGTGAGGGAAAGGTGAAAAGAACCCCGGGAGGGGAGTGAAATAGAACCTGAAATCGTGTGCTTACAAGCGGTCAGAGCCCTTTGGGGTGATGGCGTGCCTTTGGAGAATGATCCTGCGAGTTACGTTCAGTGGCAAGGTTAAGTTTAACGGAGCCGAAGGGAAACCGAGTCTGAATAGGGCGACATAGTCGCTGGGCGTAGACGCGAAACCTGGTGATCTAAGCCTGTCCAGGGTGAAGCTGTGGTAAGACACAGTGGAGGCCCGAACTCACCGCCGTTGAAAAGTTGGGAGATGAGGTAGGTTTAGGGGTGAAAAGCCAATCGAACCAGGAGATAGCTCGTTCTCTCCGAAATGCATTTAGGTGCAGCCTTGAGTGTTCAATTATGGGGGTAGAGCACTGAATGACCTAGGGGCATACTGCTTACCGAAGTCAATCAAACTCCGAATACCATAATTCTAGAGCTCAGGAGTGAGACTATGGGAATTAACTTCCATGGTCAAAAGGGAAACAACCCAGACCACCAGCTAAGGTCCCTAATTATAACTAAGTGGGAAAGGAGGTGGAGATTCACAAACAACCAGGAGGTTGGCTTAGAAGCAGCCATACCTTTAAAGAGTGCGTAATAGCTCACTGGTCGAGAGTCTCTGCGCCGACAATGTAACGGGGCTAAGTTATAAACCGAAGCTGTGGAGTTGCGTAAGCGACTGGTAGGAGAGCGTTCTGTAGGCCGTTGAAGGAGAATCGACAAGAGACTCTGGAGGTATCAGAAGTGAGAATGCAGGAATAAGTAGCGAGAATGGGGGCGAGAATCCCCCACGCCGGAAGACCAAGGGTTCCAGGGTAAAGTTTGTCTCCCCTGGGTAAGCCGGGTCCTAAGCCGAGGCTAGATTGCGTAGGCGAATGGAAAACAGATTAATATTTCTGTGCCACTGATATCAAGTGATGGAGGGACGCAGGAGGTTATGCACGCTGGCGAACGGAAGTGCCAGTTCAAGCATGTAGCGTGGTCTAGTAGGAAAATCCGCTAGACTAAACGTGAGGTGTGATGAGGAGTCGTAAGATGGAAGGTGCAAATACCACACTGCCGAGAAAAGCTTCTAAGCGTTATAAAGATATTAGTGCCCGTACCCCAAACCGACACAGGTGGTCAGGATGAGAAATCTAAGGCGGACAGGCTAACTCTCGTTAAGGAACTCTGCAAAATAGCCCCGTAACTTCGGGAGAAGGGGTGCCCTATAAGGTGAGTGTACACGCGACGCAAAGCTATGAGAGGCCGCAGTGAAGAGTCTCAGGCGACTGTTTAACAAAAACAGGTCTATGCTAAGCTGTAAGGCGACGTATATGGGCTGACACCTGCCCAGTGCCGGAAGGTTAAGAGGAGGAGTGAGAGCTCCGAATTGAAGCCCCGGTGAACGGCGGCCGTAACTATAACGGTCCTAAGGTAGCGAAATTCCTTGTCGGGTAAGTTCCGACCTGCACGAATGGTGTAACGATCTGAGAGCTGTCTTGACGGGAGGCCTGGTGAAATTGTATTACCGGTGAAGATACCGGTTACCTGCAGTAGGACGGAAAGACCCCATGGAGCTTTACTGTAGCTTGGTATTGGGTTTTGGCATCGTATGTATAGGATAGTTGGGAGACTAAGATGTGTGGTCGCTAGATTACGCGGAGTCACTGGTGGAATACCAACCATACTATGTCGGAATTCTAATTTGAGGTTTGTACCCTCGAAGACAGTGCTAGGTGGGCAGTTTGACTGGGGCGGTCGCCTCCGAAAGAGTAACGGAGGCGTTCAAAGGTTCTCTCAGGTTGGATGGAAATCAACCGTAGAGTGCAATGGCATAAGAGAGCTTAACTGCGAGACTGACGGGTCGAGCAGGTGCGAAAGCAGGACATAGTGATCCGGCGATTCCGAATGGAAGGGTCGTCGCTCAACGGATAAAAGCTACCCTGGGGATAACAGGCTGATTCTACCCGAGAGTCCATATCGACGGTAGAGTTTGGCACCTCGATGTCGGCTCATCGCATCCTGGGGCTGGAGAAGGTCCCAAGGGTTGGGCTGTTCGCCCATTAAAGCGGTACGTGAGCTGGGTTCAGAACGTCGTGAGACAGTTCGGTCCCTATCCACTGTAGGCGTTAGAGTATTGAGAAGATCTGTCCTTAGTACGAGAGGACCGGGATGGACAAACCTCTGATGTACCAGTTGTCACGCCAGTGGCACAGCTGGGTAGTCACGTTTGGAACAGATAACCGCTGAAAGCATCTAAGCGGGAAACTGACTTCAAGATAAGTACTCTTTAAGATACCTTCGAGACTAGGAGGTTGATAGGTTGGGGGTGTAAGAGTTGTGAGACTTTTAGCTGACCAATACTAATATATCGAAGTTTTAACCTTAATATACTACTATATAGTTTCAAGTGTTCAAGAACACAAATAAATATTGATTGGCAACGATAGCTATGGAGGTACACCCAGTAACATTTCGAACCTGGAAGTTAAGCCCATAAACGCTGAAAGTACTTGGGGGGCAGCCCCCTGGGAGGATAGGAAGTTGCCAATCTTTTTTTATTTTTTGTAAAAAATAAGAAAGAGAGTTTCTAAGACTCTCTTTCGTTAACTTCTTCAAGACGAAGTTTTAATTTTTTTAATAAAGTATTAAAAAATTTAGATTCCTCATCTGTGAAAAGATCTTTAAATTTTTCTTGTAAATCAGGAATAAATTCATCAATAAATTTAATTGCTTTTTTACCATCTTCAATCAGATATAACCCTTTTTTTCTCTTATCAAGTAATTTTTTTTCTATTAATCCTTTATCTTCTAAATTGGTAATATATTTTGTAACTAATGATTTTTCAATTTTTCTTAGTTTAGCTATTTCATATTGTGTTATTCCAGGATTATTATGAATCAATCTTAAGTACATACTTTCTGTTTTAGTTATTTCTAATTCAGAAAGAAAATTATCGAAAAGAAAATTTATTTCTTTATTAATTGCAGATATAAGAAGAATAGAACCTTCATTATTTTTCATAGAATCACCTCAATTTTTTATATGAATATACTCTATGATACCCTTTAAAATTATAAAAGTAAATAAAAAGGGTGAAATATTCATATATGAACACACTATCTATTTATTTAATCTAAAATAGATTAAAATAAATACATATAAGAAATAAGAACAGAGATATTTTAAATTGTGTTTGTTAATTGAAAAATATCTTCTAATAGGAGGAAAAAATGAAAAAATTTAATTTAATGATGTTAGTAGGAACTTTATTGGTAGGAAGTATAGCTTATGCTGAAAGTGAAAAAACTTTTGATTATGAAAAGAATTTACAAGAAAGACAAGAAATAGATCAAAGAAATATAGAAGCTTATTCAAAAAAAAATGGAGTTTCCATTCAAGAAGCTACACAGAAATATTATGAAAAATTACAAAATGAATTTAAAAATAATGATGAATTAAGAAATGAAATGATGAAGGATAATTCAAAAGATTAAATTAGTTTATTGCATGATTTGAAAATCAAAGTTTTTAGAAAAAAATGTATTTTTTTCAACCAAATTATCTTGACTTTTTCCATTTAATTGGGTATAGTAAGTATAGAAACATAAAAAAATCAGGAGGTATTTAGAATGCACGTAATAGATAAAGATACTTGTATTGGATGTGGAGCTTGCGAAGGAACTTGCCCAGTATCAGCAATATCAGCTGACGCTAATGGAAAATATGAAATTGGAGAGGCTTGTGTAGACTGTGGAGCTTGCGCAGGAGTTTGTCCAGTATCAGCAATAACAGCATAGTTATTAATTAAAAGTTTAAAGCTTAGGTATAAAACCTAAGCTTTATTTTTTTTTGTTTTTTTTGTATACTAAAATAAAAAGGACGGTTATTATGAATTTAAATTTAAGCCAAAAAGAAGCTGTAGAAAATATTGATGGACCTTTACTTATAATAGCTGGTCCAGGTTCTGGAAAAACAAGAACTTTAGTTGAAAGAATGATTTATATGATAAAGGATAAAAATATAAAACCAGAAGAAATTTTAGTTTCTACTTTTACAGAAAGAGCAGCAAGGGAGTTAACAACTAGAATAGGAAATAGATTAAAAAATGAAAAAATATATTTAGAGGGATTGTATATAGGAACACTTCATTCAATTTGTTTGAAAATAATAGATGAGAATATTGAGTATTCAAATTTAAAAAGAGGATATAGAGTTTTAGATAATGTAGATCAAAAATTTTTTATTTTTTCAAAATTAAAATTTTTTAAAGAAATTAATGGATTTAATAATTTTTTTCAAAATAAAAATTATTTAACTAACTGGAAAATTGGAGAAAACTTAATAAAGTGGTTTAATAAATTTAGTGAAGAGGGGCTTGAGTTAGATGATAACAGTTTTTTAACACAAAGTTATCTAATGTACAAAAAATTAATTTTTGAAGAGAATGTTATAGATTTCTCTATGATCCAATGTGAAGCTTATAGAATTTTAAAAGAAAATTTAGAAATTCTAAAAAAACTTCAAAGTAAAATAAAATATACAATGATTGATGAATATCAAGATACAAATACAATACAAGAAAAATTAATTTTTTTAATAGGTGGAAAAGAACAAAATATTTGTGTAGTTGGAGATGATGATCAAGGAATATATAGGTTTAGAGGGGCTACAATTAGGAATATTCTTCAATTTGAAGGAAGAGTAGGGAAAATATGTAAAGTTGTTAAACTAGAAGTAAATTATAGATCAGAAAAAGATATAGTTAATTTTTGTAAAGAGTGGATAGATAGTTTATATTGGGATGAATTTAGACATTCAAAAGAACTAATAGTACCTAAAGAAAAAAATATAGATAGAACTCGAGTCGTAAAATTATCTGTGGAAAGTTCTGAAAATAAATGGCAAGAAAGAATTGCTAATTTTTTAATTTTTATGAAGAATTCAAAAAAAATAAATGATTATAATCAAGTAGCTTTTTTATTCAGATCAGTGAAGAATAAAAAAATAGTTTCTTTAGCTCATTATTTAGAATATAGAGGAATTGGTGTCTATTCTCCAAGATCAAATCTATTTTTTAATAGAGAAGAAATTATATTAATTATAGGTATTTTTCTTTATGTTTTGTTAAGAGAAAATAGTAAAATTTATAACAATGAATATAAATTAGAAATATTGGATTATTATAAAAAATGTTTAAATATTATAGAGAAAAAAATAAAAGTAGATGAAGAGTTAAAAAAAGAGTTGGAAATAATAAAGAGTGAATATGAAAATATAAACACAAATATAGGAAATCTTTTAAATTTATATTATAAAATTATTTCTATAAAATGTTTTAAAGAAATATTTGAAAATAAAGATAATAGTGTCTTAGAAAATAGAGCTTTATATAATTTAGGTATATTTTCAAAAATTGTTGAAAAAGCAGATAAGATATCTAGTATTCAAAATTTAAATAATGAAAATATAATAAAAATTGGAGATTATTTTTTTACGATGCATTTGAAATTCTTAAAACAAAATGGAGTTGATGAATATGAAGATATAAAAGAATATGCTCCAAAAGGTGCAGTTTCATTTTTAACAATTCATCAGTCAAAAGGATTGGAGTTTCCAATAGTAATAGTAGGATCTCTAGAAAGTGTACCTGAATCAGATAAGAATGATGATGAAGAATTGGAAAAAAAATACATTCCTTATAATGATTTTGAGCCTGAGTATAGAATAAAAGATTTTGATTTTTGGAGATTATATTATACAGCCTTCTCAAGAGCTAAAAATTTATTAATTTTAAGTTGTATAGAAAATAGTAAAGGAAAAAGACAGATACCATCTTTACCATTTAAAAGAGTTTATGAAAATATTCCAGATATATTATCTGGAGACTTAAACTTTTCAGAGTTAAATATAGAAAATACAAGTATTATAGATATTAAAGATAGTTATTCTTATACGGGAGATTTGTTAAAATATAAAGAGTGTCCGTATAGATATAAATTAAATAAAATTTATGATTTTCAAAGGAAAAAAACAATTGAAAATTTTTATGGAACTTTAATTCATGAAAGCTTTGAGTATTTAAATCTTTCTATATTAAATGGTAAAGATTTAAATATAGAGAAAATACAAAATAAATACTACTCTGATTATGAATTTATGAAAAAGAAGGAGAATTTATTTTTAGATAAAGAAGTTTTAAATAAAGGTTTAGAACAAATTTTAAATTATTACAATGGTGATTTATTAAAAAATAAAATAGTAGATGTTGAAAAAAATTTATTTGTATTTAGGGGTGCTTATACTATTGAAGGAAAATTAGATTTAATTATACAAGAAGGAGAAAATTTAAAAATAGTAGATTTTAAAACAGGATCAGATAGTATAGATAAAGAGAGTTTAGAAAATTATACATCACAAATAAAACTTTATTGTTATTTATTATCAATGAATAGTGAGAAGAAAGTTTCAGGTGGATATATATATTTTGTAAAAAATGAAAATAAAATTGAAGTTCCTTATAATATAGGAGACGAAGAAGAAATTTTAAAGGATTTTGATTCGATAACAGAGCAGATATCTAACGGTATGTTTTCAGAAAAAAGATTGTCTGAAGAAAAATGTTTAAAATGTGAATTTAAAAAGCACTGTTTTGGTATAAATATGATATAATAATAATAAAAAATTAGGTGATAAAAATGTATGTAGTGTTAAAAGAAAGTGCTACATCTGAAGAAATCTTAGAGCTGAAAAAATTTATACAAAAAACAGGACATGGAGCTTTAGAGATTTTAGATGGTAGCATAAAAAAAATAGGAATAATGGGAAAAAAAGATGGGCTAACTAAGGAAGAATTGAAGGAATTCTCAATAGTTAAGGAGATTATAAAGATAGGAAAGCCTTTTAAGTTCGTTAGTCGAGAGTTTAAAAAAGAGGATACCCTTATAGAAATAAAAGGTAGGAAAATAGGTGGTACAGATTTAATTCTAATGGCAGGGCCATGTTCAATTGAAAATAAAGAGATGATAATGGACATTGCTAAAGTAGTAAAGGAAAATGGAGGAGAATTTTTAAGAGGTGGAGCTTTTAAGCCAAGAACATCTCCATATGACTTCCAAGGTTTAGGAGAAGAGGGCCTAAAATATATGAGAGAAGCATGTGATAAATACGACCTTGTAATGGTAACAGAAGTAATGGATACTAGAGATATAGAGTTGATAGAAAAATATACAGATATATTTCAAGTTGGAGCTAGAAATATGCAAAATTTTAGCTTATTAAAGGAACTAGGAAAGACAAATAAGCCTATTCTTTTAAAAAGAGGATTAAGTGCTACAATAAGAGAGTTTTTAATGGCAGCAGAATATATAGTTGCTTTTGGTAATGAAAAAGTTATTCTTTGTGAAAGAGGAATTAGAACATTTGAAATTGCAACTAGAAATACTGTTGATATAAATGGTGTAGCACTTTTAAAAGAAAAATCTCATCTTCCAATTATAATAGATGCAAGTCATGGAACGGGTAAAAAATCTTTAGTTGAGCCAGTGACACTAGGGTGTATCTTAGCAGGAGCAGATGGTGCAATGGTAGAAATACATCAAAATCCAGCATGTGCTTTATCTGATGGAGAACAAAGTTTAAATTTTCAAGAGTTTGAAATTTTATGTAAAAAAATGAAGAAAACATTGGAGTTTAAAGAGAGTTTAAAATGTTTATAGACAAAGAATTTTATTATGAACTTGAAGAGTTTTCAAAGTTAGGATTAAAGGCAATTTATACTACTAAAAGTTTTGGAGATGTGAAAAAAGAAGAGGATAGAAATAAAATTAACTCTATATTAAATATAGAGGATAAAAAAATTTATTCAGGATTTCAAACACATTCATCAAATATTGTAGTTATCAACGAAGAAACAACAACTTATTCAGAAGATACAGATGGATTTATAACTAAAAGAGATGATATAGTTATATTTACAAAATATGCAGATTGTTTGCCTATCTATATATACGACATTGAAAATGGCGCTTTTGGATGTATCCATTCAGGATGGGCAGGAAGTTTTGAAAATATTGGTTTAAAAGCTATTGAGATGATGACAAAAGAATTTAATAGTAAAGTAAAAAATATTATAGTAGCATTTGGAATAGGAATATCTCTTGAGAATTATGAAGTATCAGAAGAGTTTTACTTGAAATTTAAGAGAAAATTTAATGAGAAACTTTTAGAAAAAGTTTTTTTAAAAAAAGAGAATAAATATTATTTTGATAACCAACAATTTAATTATAATCTTATGAAAGAGATTGGAATACAGGAAAAAAATATAATAACTAATAATCTATGTACATATAGAGATAATTTTCACTCTTATAGAAGAGAAAAAGAGAACTCAGGAAGAAATGGTGCATATATATTTGTTGACAAAAATAGAAAAAAGTGATACAATAATTTGCTAATAAAATGCACATTGATTATTTCTAAACAAGGTGCCCTTAGGGGATGTTTAGTTTTGAGATCAGTGGAAGAAATAACCAAAATTAGGAGGAATTAAAAAATGGCAGTAATTACTATGAAACAATTACTTGAAGCTGGAGTTCACTTTGGACACCAAGCTAAGAGATGGAATCCAAAGATGTCTAAGTACATCTTCACTGAGAGAAACGGAATCCACGTAATCGATTTACACAAATCTTTAAAGAAAATTGAGGAAGCTTATGCTGTAATGAGAGAAATCGCAGCAAACGGTGGAAAAGTTTTATTCGTAGGAACTAAAAAGCAAGCTCAAGAAGCTGTAAAAGATCAAGCTGAAAGATCAGGAATGTACTACGTAAACAACAGATGGTTAGGTGGAATGTTAACAAACTACAAAACTATCCAAACTAGAGTAGAGAGATTAAAAGAGTTAGAGAGAATGGATGCTGATGGAACATTAGATACAGCTTACACTAAAAAAGAGGCTTCTAACTTCAGAAAAGAGTTAGTAAAACTTTCTAAAAACTTATCAGGAATTAAAGATATGAAAGAAGTTCCAGCTGCTATATTCGTAGTAGACGTTAAGAAAGAAACTTTAGCGGTAGTAGAAGCTGCTAAATTAGGAATCCCTGTATTCGCTATGATCGATACAAACGTGGATCCTGATTTAATAACTTACCCAATTCCAGCAAATGATGACGCTATCAGATCAGTAAAGTTAATCGCTTCTGTAATGGCTAACGCTATCATCGAAGGAAACCAAGGAAAAGAAAACGCTGCAGTTTCAAACGACGAAATCGTTGTTGAAGAAGGATCAGCTGAGTAATAAATACTTGAATTTAATGGAATTGAGGGCATAGCCCTCAATTCCTTGTACTATATAGATATGTAGAAATTCTAAAAATTTAGGAGGAAAAAATGGCAGAGATTACAGCAAAATTAGTAAAAGAACTAAGAGATAGAACTGGTGCTGGAATGATGGATTGTAAAAAAGCATTAGGAGAAACAAACGGAGATATCGAAAAAGCGATAGACTTACTAAGAGAGAAAGGTATTGCTAAAGCTGCTAAAAAATCAGGAAGAACAGCTGCTGAAGGATTAATATTCGATGGTGTTTCTGCTGATCACAAAACTGCAGTAGTATTAGAGTTTAACTCTGAGACTGACTTCGTTGCTAAAAACGATGAGTTCAAAGCTTTAGGAGCAAAAATGGTAGAGATCGCTTTAAGACCAGAGATCAAAACTGTTGAAGATTTAAAGGCTGCTGAAATTGATGGAGTTACAGTTGAAACAACTATAACTAACTTAATCGCAAAAATTGGAGAGAACATGTCTCTAAGAAGATTTGAAAAAGTAACTACTGAAGGGTTTGTAACAACTTACAACCATTTAGGAGGAAAATTAGGAGTTATCGTTGAGATGACTGGAGAAGCAACAGAAGCTAACATAACAAAAGCTAAGGATATTGCAATGCACGTAGCAGCAATGGATCCTAAATATGTTGACAGATCAGTTGTAACAACAGATGATTTAGATAGAGAGAGAGAGATTTCTAGAAAGCAATTAGAAGCTGAAGGAAAACCTGCTCAAATTATCGAAAAGATTTTAGTTGGAAAAATGAACAAGTTCTATGAGGAGAGCTGTTTAGTTGACCAAATTTTCGTAAAAGCTGAAAATAAAGAGACAGTTGCAGAGTACGCAGGAGATATTAAAGTAGTTTCTTTCGCTAGATATAAAGTTGGAGAGGGAATCGAAAAAGAAGAAGTAGATTTCGCAGCAGAGGTTGCAGCTCAACTTAACGCGTAATACAACAAAGTATAGGGGTGCGACTAAGCACCCCCTTTTTTTAAGCTAAATATGATAATAGAGGAGAGTTTTGAAATGACGCCAATTTATAATAGAATTCTATTAAAATTAAGTGGAGAAGCTTTAATGGGAGATCAAGAGTTTGGAATATCTTCAGAAACAATAACTTCTTATGCTAAGCAAATAAAAGAGATAGCAGACTTAGGAGTAGAGATAGGGATAGTTATCGGTGGAGGTAACATATTTAGAGGGTTATCTGGAACTGAACAAGGAATAGACAGAGTAACTGGAGATCACATGGGTATGTTAGCAACAGTTATAAACTCATTGGCTCTTCAAAACGCAATTGAGTTATTAGGAGTACCAACAAGAGTGCAAACAGCAATCGAAATTCCAAAGGTGGCTGAACCTTTCATAAAAAGAAAGGCTCAAAGACATTTAGAGAAGGGGAGAGTTGTAATATTTGGTGGTGGAACAGGTAACCCTTATTTCACAACTGATACAGCAGCAGCACTTAGAGCAATAGAGATTAATGCAGATGTTGTAATAAAAGCAACTAAGGTTGATGGAATCTATGATAAGGATCCTGTGAAATTTGCTGATGCAAAAAAATACACTGAAGTAACTTATACTGAAGTTTTAAATAAAGATTTAAAAGTTATGGATGCAACAGCAATCTCTTTATGTAGAGAAAACAAATTACCAATAGTTGTATTTGATTCATTAACAGAGGGAAATATAAAAAGAGTAGTTCTTGGAGAAAAAATAGGAACAACTGTAATAAACGGATAATTTTAGGAGGGTAAAATGAGCGCACAAGTAATAATGAATGATTGTAAAGATAAAATGGAAAAAGCTATCGAATCTACAAAACATAAATTTGCATCAATAAGAGCAGGTAGAGCTAACGTTTCAATGTTAGATGGAATAAAAATAGAGCAATATGGATCATTAATGCCATTAAATCAAGTTGGAACTGTATCAGCTCCAGAAGCTAGATTATTAGTAATCGATCCTTGGGATAAATCAGTTATACCTACAATTGAAAAGGCAATAATGACTTCGAATTTAGGATTAACTCCAAATAACGATGGAAAAGTTATTAGATTAATGATACCAGAGTTAACTGCTGATAGAAGAAAAGAGTACGTAAAATTTGCTAAATCTGAGGCAGAAAATGGAAAAGTAGCAGTTAGAAATATCAGAAAAGATATGAATAATAACTTAAGAAAGTTAGAGAAAGAAGGAGAAATAACTGAGGACGATTTAAAGAGATTTGAAGATGATGTTCAAAAGTTAACAGATGCAACAATTAAAACAATTGATCAACTTCTAGCTTTAAAAGAAAAAGAGATTACAACTGTATAATATTGAAAAGAGAGCTAAGTTTAGCTCTCTTTTTTTGTAAGTAAAATATATGAAGCTAAAAATATTCCACTAAAAAATAAAAGAATTATTAAAACTTTATTAGCTAAAAAATAATTTCCTGATTCAATAGCTGAATAAAGAGCTAAAGGTAATGTCTGTGTTTTACCAGGAATATTTCCAGCAATTAAAATAGTAGCTCCAAACTCTCCAAAAGCTCTACCAATACCTAAGATAATACCAGAAAAAACTTTTCTATAACCCAAGGGGAGATAAACGTATTTAATCATGTTAATTTTAGAGACGCCAAGACACTGAGCTGTTTCAATATACGCTTTATCAATTGTATCAAAAGCTACTTTTATACTTTGATAAATTATAGGTAAAGAAACTATGATTGCTGCAATTGCAGCTCCTTCAAAAGAAAAAATAAATCTAAAATTAAAGAAATTATAGAATATTTTTCCTAAAAAGCTATTTTTTCCTAGAAATATAATTAACATGTATCCAATAACAGATGGAGGTAAAAAAATAGGTAAAGTTATTAAAAATTCAATTATTTTTTTTAAATTATTTCTTCTTTTTAAAGAGAAATAAAAGAAAATACTAAAAAATGTATTAAATACAAAAGATATAAAAACTATAGATAACGATATTTTTAAGGCGCTAATCATTCCCAATTTTTACCTCTTAAAAAATTTAGAAATCTTTCAGAATCTTCTTTATTTTTAGTAGTTTTTGAAATACCAATTGAATATTCAATTGGTTTATGAAGAATTTTTGGGAAAACTTCAATAACTTCAGAATTTTTTAGCAACTTTGTATCTGTTAAATAGACTATCCCAAAATCAGCTTCTCCTAACTCAACATAAGAAAGAACACTTCTAACATCTTTTCCATAAACTAGAGAATATTGTTTTAAAGGTAAGTTATTTAAAACTTCAGAAGCATACTGACCTGCTGGAACATATTTAGGATCGCCTATAGCTAAAATACCTTCATTAGAAGAAGTCTTATTATTTTTTATTAAAACTAAAGAGTTTTCTAAAATAACTTCCTCATCGAATAAATAGTTATTATTTTTTAAATCAATCATATAATCTCTATTTGCAAGAAATATAATGTCAACCTCTCCACCTTGTTCAAGCTGTCTTTTTAAAGTGCCAGAGCCACCTAAGTTTAAAGAGATAGTAAGATTTGGATCAATCTTCTTATTATACTCTTCAATATTTTTTTCTAAATACTCTTTTAAAGATGCAGCACCACTAATTAAAATTTCTTTTGAAAAGATTGACTGAGTTAAAATAATGAATAGAAAAATAATTTTGTACATAAATACCCCCCCTGAATTTATTTTTATTTACTTATTTATTCATTTGATAAAGAGTATAAAGCCCTCTTATGCTTAGTTCAGGACAGTACTCATCGATTTCTTGGATTTCAGCAAAAAGTATTTTTCCAAGACCTCCAGTAGCTATTATATATGGATCTGGAACAATTTTTTTAATTTCATGGATAATATTTTTTAGTTGTCCAGCATATCCATAGAAAATACCGGCTTGAATTTGTTCAGCAGTATTTCTTCCTAGAACACTTTCAGGAGTACTAAATTTAACTTTTGGAAGTTTTGCAGTATTTCCAAATAGAGCATTTATAGACATCTCTATCCCTGGAAGAATTCCTCCTCCAATATAAACTCCATCCTTTAAAACTTCATAAGTAGTAGCCGTACCTAAATCAAAAATTACAAGATTTCTATTTGGATAATCAATAATAGCTTGAGCGATATCAATTATTCTATCAGCTCCAAAACCATTTATTTGTAAATTTTCAGCAAAAGAAAAAGGTAGTTTTAAATTTAAATCTATAATCATAGGTTCAATTTTAAAATATTTTCTTCCTAAAAATTGAAAGATTCCTATTAAATTTGGAACAACAGACGATATAACAATACCATTTAAATTTTTAATTTCAACACCGTTAAAATCACATATATTTTTTAAATATGAAAAGTATTCATCCTCTGTTAATTTTTCATTTGAAGATACTCTGAAACTAAGTAAAACTTCACCATTTGGATCAAGTAAACCAGTAACAATATGAGTATTTCCAATATCTACAGCTAAAAGCATGTAATCACCGCCTAATAAAAATTTAGATAATCCATATTATAAACTATAATTAAAAAAATGTAAATTTTTCTCGGATAAATTATTTAAATGAATTATAATATAAAAAATAGAAAATGAGGTGTGTATATGAAAAAACCCGTTGGGATCGTAGTAGAATATAATCCTTTTCATAATGGTCATAAATATCATTGTTTAAAGGCAAAGGAATATGGAGACGTAGTTGTAGCTGTTATGAGTGGAGATTTTGTTCAAAGAGGAGAACCGGCTTTAATAGATAGATGGAGCAGAGCAGAATTAGCTTTGAAAAATGGAGTAGATATAGTTGTTGAATTACCAATATTTTATTCTACTCAAAGTGCAGAGATATTTGCAAGGGGAGCTGTAGGAATTTTAAATTTAATGAAAGTTCAAAAAATAGTTTTTGGGTCTGAATCTGGAGATGCTGAAAAACTTATAAAAAGAGCTAAATTAGAAGAAGAAGATAAGTTTAAGCAAGAGTTAAAAAAACAGCTAAAAGAAGGATTTTCATATCCTACAGCTTATTCAAATACTTTAAAATATTTGAATAAGGAGGAAGAAATTGAATCTAATGATATCTTAGGAATAGAATATATAAAGGCTTTGAAGTTTTGGAAAAGTCAAATAGAACCAATAGCAATAAAACGAGAAAAAAGTGGATATTATTCTGAAGGTGTAGAAGATGGAATATCAAGTGCTACAGGAATTAGAAAAAAACTTAAGTTAGGAGAAGAGATAAAGGAGGTTGTTCCTCTAACAACATATGAAGTTTTAAAAGATGCATTAAAAAAGAATAAGTTTGCAAAATTAGAGGACTTTTATGAATTAATAAGATATAAAATTCTATTAGAAAAAGATAGATTAGAATTAATTCAAGATATAGAACAAGGATATGAAAATAAAATTTATGAAGCAGCATTATCATCACAAAATTTTGGAGATTTTTTTGAAAAAATAAAGAGTAAAAGATATACTTTAGGAAGAATACAAAGAATTTTAATTCACATTTTATTAGGATTAAAAAAAGAAGAAACAAAAAATGTAAAAGAGAAAATTCCATATATAAGAGTACTTGGATTTACAAAGATTGGACAAGAGTACTTAAAAGAGTTAAAAGAAAATGATGTAGAAATTTTAACTTCCTTAAAAAACATACAAAAAAATTTAGAGAAAGAATCGCTAAAATTTTTAGAACATAATGAAGTTGCTAGTAAAATATATTCAATAATAAATCCTTATAAAGAAAGAAAAATACCTATAATTATAAAGTAGAGGTAATATGAAAAAAATAATATTAACAAAAGATATAGAAATGATACTAGACGTATTAAATAAATTTGGAAAGGGATATATAGTAGGAGGTTATATAAGGGATTATTTATTGGGATTAGAACCGAAGGACTGTGATTTTTGTACAGATATAGAGTATGGGAAGTTAAAAGAAATATTTAAAGATTATTCACCAAAAGAGATAGGGAAAGCATTTGGAATAATTCAAATAGATTTTAATGGTAAAAAATACGAGATAGCTAAATTAAGAAAAGATATAAAATTTACTAACTTTAGAAATATACTGGAAATAGAGTTTGTAGAAGATATAAAAGAGGATTTGAAAAGAAGAGATTTTACAATAAATGCTATCGCATTTAATGGAAAAGAACTTATATATAATTCTTATTTAGGAAAGAAAGATATAGAAAATAGAATATTAAGATTTGTTGGAGAGGGAGAGGAGAGAATAAAAGAAGATCCACTTAGAATACTTAGAGGTATTAGAATAGCTGGAGAGAAAGAGTTGATAATTTTTGAATCAACTAAACAGGATATTTTAAAATGCAAAAAAGAAATAAAAAGAGTTGCAATAGAAAGAGTTCAAGACGAATTTTTTAAGATATTAAAAGGCAAAAAATCAAGTAATTCTATTATGCTTTTAAAGTCCTTAGGCATATTAAAAGAGTTGTTTCCACAAACTAATAGAGAAATAAACGAAAATAATATTTTAAACAAACTAAAAAAAATAGATGGATATAAAAATGAAGATTTAATTTTAAAATTATCAATTATATTTCTAAAAAGTCAAAAAGAATTGGAAATTTTAAAGTTAGATAATAAAACTAAAAAATCTATTTTAAATATAATAAACAATATAGATAATATAAATAAAGAATCTAGTTCTTATGAAATAAAAAAACTGATCTTAAAGATTGGAATTGATGATTTTAAAAGTATATTAGAAATAAGGAAATTAAACGAAGATTTTTTAAATGTAATAATAAAATTTAAAAAAATTATAAAAGATAAAGAACCAATTTTTTTAAAAGACTTATTAATTTCAGGAGATGATTTAATAAGATTAGGAATAAAGGATGGTAGAAAAATAAAGAAATATTTGGATGAAAGTTTAGAGATAGTTTTAAAAAATCCAAAATTTAACATAAAAGAGTACTTATTAAAAAGAATTGAGGAGGACATAATTTGAAAGGAAGAATACCTTTAACAACACAAATATTTTATGGAGTAGGAGTAAGCTATGCTATTGTAGATCAAATATTTGCACAATGGATACTATACTTTTATCTTCCACCAGAAAACTCAGGACTTAAGCCATTTTTAACACCAGTTTTAATTTCCTTAGCTTTGGCTATTTCAAGAGTTGTAGATATGATTTCTGATCCAGTAGTAGGATATTTATCAGATAAGTTTAATAGTAAATGGGGAAGAAGGATACCTTTTATTGCAGTTGGAGCAATACCTTTAGCAATAACAACAGTAGCTTTCTTTTATCCACCTTTAACAAGTGAACAGGGAACATTTATATATTTAGCTTTAGTAGGGTCATTATTTTTTACTTTTTATACAATAGTTGGTGCTCCATACAATGCTTTAATACCAGAAATAGGTGAAAACTCAGAAGAGAGATTAAATTTATCTACATGGCAGTCAGTTTTTAGATTATTATATAGTGCAATTGCAATGATTTTACCTGGAGTTTTAATTAAGTATTTTGGCAAAGGTGATACATTAGTTGGTATTAGAGGAATGGTTATATCTTTAAGTATTTTATGCGTTTTAGGATTATATGTAACTGTCTTTTTAGTTCCAGAGAAGAAATATTCAAGGCCTGTTGAACATGTAGGAAATATAAAAGAAATTTTAAAAGAGGTAGTTAAAGACAAAGATTTTAGAAATTATTTATTTGGATTGTTATTTTTCTTTGTAGGATTTAATTCATTGCGAGCTATGATGAATTACTATGTAGAAGATATAATGGGATATGGAAAAGAAACAATAACTATAGCATCAGCGTTATTATTTGGGGCATCAGCATTATTTTTCTATCCAGTTAATAAGCTTTCTAGAAAATTTGGATATAGAAAAATAATGCTGGGATCTCTAATAGGTTTGATATTGTTAACAGTAGCTTTAGCTCTTCTAGGACAATTAATTCCAGTTAAATATGGATTTTTAATATTTGCACTTTTAGGAATACCTATCTCAGGAGCAGCTTTTATATTTCCTCCTGCAATGATGAGTGATATTAGTGAAAAAATAAGTAAGCGAATAAATAATAGAATTGAAGGGGTTTGTTTCGGAATTCAAGGTTTTTTTCTTAAAATGGCTTTTTTAGTTTCAATTGTTATATTACCATTAATGTTGGTTTTAAGAGGAAGTGGAGAGGTAACAAAATTTGGAATTTACTCATCAGCATTATTTTCAGCAGTATCTTTTGTAATCTCATATATATTTTATTTTAAATATAATGAATAGGAGGGAATGTTGAAAAAAACAGAAATTGGGACATTAATTATAATTTTTGTCTCAATTTTCTTTTTTAGGTTATTTTGGGTAACTTTTAAGGAGGGAATTGAGATTGGGGATTATGTTGAAATTACAGGGAGAGTTGAGGCAGGAAAAGGGAAAATAGAAAAAATTAATAATCAGTTCCCGATAAAAAATATCTATTTTATTGTAGATAAAGTTGCTGATGGAGAAAAAAATATTTATGGAAAAATAACAAAAATTAAGTATTCAAAGTGGGGAGTAAAATATAAAATAGAAGTCGAAAATATTAAAGATGAAGTAAATTTTTTTAAAGAATTTTTTATAAAAAAAATAAAAAGAATTACTGAAAAATATTCTATAGATTTAGAGAATTTTTTAAGAGCTACTATTTTAGGAGAGGGGTATCTTTTAGATGAATATTTGAAAGATAAGTTTAGATATACTGGAACAGCTCATTTGCTTGTAATATCTGGACTACATATAGGGATTATAGTATCAGGAATGATTTTTTTATTTTTAAAATTAAATTTAAAGAAACAGAATCGTTATATAATAGTATTTATAATTTTAACATTATATGTTTTTTCAATTGGAAAATCACCGTCTGTATTTAGAGCATATATAATGGGGATAATTTACTTACTTGGAAATATTTTATATGAAAAGGTAGATAGTAAAAAAAGTTTTATTCTAGCTTTTTGTATTTCACTTTTAATTTATCCCACATGGATTTATTCATTATCTTTTTGGATGTCTTATGTGGCAGTTTTTTCAATAATTTTTATTTATCAAAGAATACCGAAATTTAAAAATAAGATATTACTTTTAGAAAAGATATTAAATTTAATATTAATGACTTTTGTAATTCAGATATCAATGACTCCTATTTTTTATATATATTTTCGAAGTATACCGCTACTTTCATTTTTTAGTAATATTTTCATAATTCCTATTGCATCATTTTTAATGATTTTAAGTTTTTTAGCGCTTTTTTTATCAAATTTTTACTTAGAATTTCTTATTACTCCATTAGTGAACTACACTTATATTTTTTTAATAGAAATTATATATTTTTTTAGTGAGATTCCATATTTGACTTTAGAATTATAATTATGTTAAGCTATCTAAGCGAGGTGATAATTAATGATTATTTTTAAAGTTATAATTTTACTTTTTTCTTTAGTATTACACGAATTAGCTCATGGATATATGGCCCTTTTTTGTGGTGATAAAACAGCTAAGCATTCAGGAAGATTATCTCTTAATCCATTAAAACATTTAGATCCGATAGGAGCATTAATACCAATATTTATGCTTTTAAGTGGTGCTAAATTTATAATTGGATGGGCAAAGCCAGTACCTGTAAATTACTTTGCTTTAAGAAATGGAAGAATAGGGGAATTTCTAGTTTCAATAGCTGGAGTATTAACAAATTATTTATTAATGATATTAGGAGCAATATTAATAAGATATTCTATAATACCCTTTAATGATTTATCAATTTACTTTATTATAATAAATATGGCTTTAGGAACATTTAATCTATTACCTATTCCACCACTAGATGGTTCAAGGGTGCTTGCATCATTTTTAAATGATGAAAATAGAATTAAAATATTTACACTAGATACATATGGGATTTTATTTATAGTGGCTTTAAGTTATTTTGGGGCTTTAAATATAATAATGTCTCCTATATATAATATATTATTAGAGTTTGTAGATTTTATAATTAGGAGTTAAATAAATGAAAAGTATAAAAAAAGCAGTAAGAATAGAATTTGAAGAGAGAAAATCAAAGTTTATAGGCTATGCTAAACCTATTTCTACGAAAGAAGAAGCAGAAGATTTTATAAGTATGATAAGAGAAATACATCCAGATGCAACTCATAATTGTACAGTATATAGAGTTATAGATAATGGTCAAGAGTATTTTAAGGCAGATGATGATGGAGAACCAAGTGGAACAGCGGGTAAACCTATGGGAGAAATATTAACATATATGGAAGTAAATAATGTAGTCGTGGTAGCTACAAGATACTTTGGAGGAATAAAATTAGGGGCTGGTGGACTAGTTCGTAATTATGCTAAAACTGCAAAGTTAGCAATTTTAGAAGGAGAGATAATTGAGTTTATTGAAAGATATGAATGTATTTTGGATTTTTCATATGAGAAAATTAATGAAGTAGAATCACTCCTTATAGAAGGGAATGAAGAACTTTTAAATAAAGATTTTAATGAGAGAGTGACATATAGAGTGAAAGTATCTAATGAAACTTTGGAGAAGCTGCAAGAAATAAAGGATATTTTAATAATAAAGTGAAAAGCAGGTAGAAATTTCTACCTGCTTACTTTTATTTTATAATCTTTTTTTTTGAATAAAAATAATAGAAAGAGTGTAAGTGTAATGTATGCAAATTCAACTACTATTATATAATAAGGCCAATCTCCAAAGTAATTTAAAGGAGATGAGAAAGTGGGTTTTCTATTTATATAAAGATAGTTTGTTCCAAGAACGCTATTAATAAAGTAAACACCAGCTGCAATTATATTTAATCCAAGAAAAGATCCAGTCCAAGATTCAAGTGATGGTCTTAAATTAAAGATTTTATATTCAGTTATAGCAACAAAAATTATATAAAAATGTGTAGAGAAGAAACTTATATTAAAAAAATGTGGAAAAGTTTCTCGTACTTCAGGAGTCAATAGTGCAAAGACTGCTCCAATTGACCAAAAAAATGTTGCGTATAAAAATGGGGTGAATCTAAATATAGATCCAAATACAGCAAATATAAGTGTAATATTACAAAGGTGTAGGGGAAGTAGTTGATACCAAGCTTCTCCAATAAGCTTATATCTAATAAATAACTCACCACATTTTATTAATAGTATGACAAAAGAAATAATTCTCATAACTTTTTTTGGTTGTGGATTATATGCTACCCCAATATAAAGAAATAAAAAAAGTAAAGAATATCCTAAAAGGTAAAAAAGATGTAGCTTATCAAATAGTTCAAACTCCATGTATTCCTCCTAAAATTATTTATGAAAACCTAAATCTGCAGGATTAATATCTCCAGATATGTGTTGAATAGTTCCACCTAAACTTTCAAACTGTTTTCTTTTTTCTGTAGTTTTTTGAATAAGATTTATAGTTTTTTCATTAAGCGTCGCTTTATTATAATGCCCTTTAGACCAATAATCAATAATTAATTTACTATCTCCAAAAATTTTAAAATTTCGCTTTCTTAAAGCTATATCAATTGCTAAGTAAATCCCAATTAATTCACCATAATTATTTGTACTTTCTGAAGGTGCTAAGTAATTTCCAAATTCATTTATCATTTTTTCTGGCAAAATATTATCAAGTAATGAGTTTCCAAAGCGATTTGTTACTCTAACCTCAACACCAATCCCTCGTCCTGTCCCAGCATCAAAATAAATGGCATCTTCTAAATTTGCTTTAGCTTCTTGTATCTTTAGTTTTTTATCTTCATAAAGGCCACCATTTTTTAACCATTCTTTTGCCTCGATTTCATTTTTAAACGATTTATATCTTGCACTTTTTCCTTTAGTTATACTTTGACACTCAGCCCAAGATGTAACTACTCCAGAGTAATTTTCTTTATCTATGATAAAAGCATAATATTTTATAGCCATAATTCTCCTTTTAAAGTTTTATAATATTTTATCATAAAATTAAAAAAAAATAAAAAGAAAGGAGAAAAAAATAGTAAAAAACTTTATTCTTTTAGTAAAAAAATGTTGCAAAAGTTAAAAAATTATGATAAAATCTTTACGATAAATAGAAAGATTTTAGGAAGGTGAAATTAATGAGAAAAGGAATTCATCCAGAGTACAAAGTAATAACTGTTGATTGTACATGTGGAAACAAATTTGAAACAAGATCAACTTTAGCAAAGGGAGACGAGCTTAAAATAGCTGTTTGTTCAAACTGTCACCCATTCTACACTGGAAAAGCTAAGTTCGTAGACGCAGCTGGAAGAGTAGAGCAATTCAACAAGAAGTTTGGATTAAAGAAATAAGAAAACGGGACTATGTCCTGTTTTTTTTTAAAGTAATATAAACTAGGGAGGTTAAAATGGCTGTAATAGAAATAAATCATCCGCTAATACAACATAAATTAACATTATTAAGAAATAAAAATACGGATACAAAATCATTTAGAGAAAATTTAAATGAAATATCTAAGCTGATGACTTATGAAGTAACAAAAAATTTGGTTTTAGATGAGATTGAGGTAGAAACTCCTCTAATGAAAACAACTGGATATACTTTAGGAACAAACATCGCAGTTGTACCTATTTTAAGAGCTGGATTAGGAATGGTAGATGGAATAGTATCTTTAATTCCAACGGCTAAAATAGGTCATAT
Source organism: Cetobacterium sp. NK01 (assembly GCF_024506395.1). NCBI lineage: Bacteria > Fusobacteriati > Fusobacteriota > Fusobacteriia > Fusobacteriales > Fusobacteriaceae > Cetobacterium > Cetobacterium sp. NK01. The sequence goes on along the minus strand of NZ_JANIBO010000001.1, from coordinate 734,966 downwards.
AGGAGTTTATAGAGATGAAGAAACTTTAGAACCAGTATATTATTATTGTAAACTTCCTGTAGATGTTCAAAATAAACAAGTTATATTAGTAGATCCAATGTTAGCAACAGGAGGATCAGCAATATACGCAATTGATTACTTAAAAAATGCTGGAGTAAAAAATATAGTATTTATGTGTTTAGTAGCAGCTCCAGAAGGAATAGCAAAGGTTTTACAAACTCATCCAGATGTAGCAATTTATACTGCTAAAATTGACCAAGGATTAGATTCTAACGGTTATATTTATCCTGGATTAGGAGATTGTGGAGACAGAATATTTGGTACAAAATAATTAAAAATAGCTGAAAATTTTCAGCTATTTTTTTATTTCTTTATTTTCTAGAAAATTTAAAATTTTAGTTAATTCTTTTGCATTATTTTTATCTAAAATAGATTGAAAGTGTTTATCAAGTTCATCTATAAATTTTTCAACGTGTTTTCCAATTTGTTTTCCTGAATCGGTCAAAGAAACAGAAAAGCTTCTAGCATCACTGTCAGAAGGTGATTTAAATATATATCCTAGTCCTTCTAATTTTTTTAAAGTTTTACTAATAGCTGGTTTTTCAATAAGACCTAAATCAACGAGTTGTGTGGGTGTTATTTTTTTTAATTCTTTAATTTTTAAAAGTATAATACCTTGAGAAGATTCTAAATTAAAAGGTTTTAAGCTATCATTAAGGTGTTTCTTTTGTAATCTATTTATTCTTGAAATTAAAATAGGTATTTTAATTTTATTCATTATAACCTCCTTGGATAAATAAAAGAAATTTTGTTAAAAACATCGAAAAAATCAAAATGATTGTGATTTGTAAGGCTCTAGTTGAAGCTTTTGTAACAATATCACCATAAGGTGTAAGATATAAACATATTGGAAGTATAATTGCTCTAATTATTCCAAAGAAAAAAATTCTTTGAAAAGATGTTTTACCATAATATCCTAAAAAAATTAAAGGATATATAAAAATTATAAGAGAAAAAGCAAAAATAATTGGGTTGTTACTGATGCCATTTATAAAAAATGAAAATATAATTGCTAAAAAACATCCTAAACTGTGAATAATAATATTTAAAAAAGATAGTTTATGGATTTTTTCTAAATTTAAATTAGTATATATTCCAGCTAAAGTTGCATAGGCAAAAAAAGTATCTCTAATGTCGAAAAACATATATGCTAACCATAGAGAATAAACAATAGTAGTTATTTTTAAAATATGAAAAATATTTTTGTGAATATCTTCTCGTTGTAGTTTTTTTTCTTCAGGATTTTCCTTTCCTGTGGGAAATATAATTAATAATGCCCAGCCAATAAGTCCACCTAAAATAGTCACCCAAATTATATCGGTAACCATATTCTCAACTATTTTATCATTATAAGTAGCATATATACTAGTAAAAGAATAGCCTAAAATACCACTTCTAATTCCAGTTGGATGTTTATAAGAGAAAAAAAAGCAACTGAAAAATATAGCAAATGTAAAAATTGCAAAAGCGGGAAGATTTTCTCTAAAAATTTCTGTAAATAATAAACCTATGGCTGCAAAAAATGAAATCCACCAATAATTTTTTAAAAAAGTTTTAATAGAAAATTTTTTCATTGTAGTAACAATGCCAAAAGCAATTATAGGAATTTGAAAATTAAAAGAAAAATTAGTATACTTACTCAATAAAATTCCAATAGTAATAGCTAAAAGGCTTCTAAAAATATCTGGAATAAAGTTAAGGTTATCGTTAGTAGACATAGTTAAACACCTTAATTATATTTATCCAAAATTTAGCTAAAAAATTAAAAAAAGTATTATTATTTTCAGAAAGAAGAATAACAGAAGCCATAGAACCACTAGACAAATCTTTTATAGTTTCTGAATTTTCCACAATAATAGAAACTCTAATCTTACCGTTATCTCTAATCCAACGGTTATCATTGGGAATGTTAACAAGAGCATTTGAAGGACTATATCCTTGAGCTAAAATAGGACTTATATTTTCTACGGTTCCTTTAAAAATAACTCCAGGAATTCCATCAAATAAAATTAAAGCTTTTCTGCCAGAGACAATAGATTTTATATTCTTTTCTTTTAAATCTACATTGATTTTTAAAATATTGTCATTTTTTATATAAAATAAAGGAGTATTTTCTTTAATAGATGTATTTTGATAAAAATTTTCCATGACTACTTCCCCATTAATTGGAGAAAGAATTGTAGTGTCTTGAAGGTTAATTGAAGCTTTTTTTAGAGCTCCTTTAGCAATTAAAAGAGCGGGAGTAGAATTTTCATCAATCTTATATTTAGTTAAAAGATTTTCTAAAACTCCTTCACTATTTTTTAAAGTTTTCTCAGCTTCTAAAACTTTTGTTTTCATATTATCTAAGTCTATTTCACTAATAAAAGTTTTTTTATAAAGAGATTCAAATTTTAGAAGTTCATTTTTATTACGTTGATAGATATTCTTATTTTTTTCTACAATAATTTTATTTTTTTCAATGTCACTTTTTAAAGTTTTAATAGAGTCTAAAGCTTCATTGTAATGTCCTAATGCTGATAAATAAGAAGCTTTATAAATTTTACTATCAATGCTAAATAAAGGCTGGTTTATATTTACAAATTCTCCATTTTTAACAAAAATTTGATCAACACTTCCAGAAACTTGGCTATAAACAGGAGCTATTTGATATTCTAAAAATGCTCTAGAAGAGTAAGGAATATTCATTTGGAATGTAACCGAAAGAAATAAAAAAACTAAAAAACTAAAAAAGATACCTATATAAATAAAAATAGCTTTTTTCTTATAAATCATAAAATCACTCCTAAAAACAAATTAGTTTCCTAGGAAACTAATTTCAATTTTACTATTTTTAAGAAAAAAATACAAGATAAATTTATTTGAATTATTATATTTATCATTATATAATTTAAAACAAAATTAAATAGTGGAGGAATAGAATGTTAAGCGTTATAATTCCGGCTTATAATGTAGAAAAATATATTGAAAGATGTGTAACTTCGGTTTTAAATCAAAATTTGAAAGACATTGAAATAATAATAATAGATGATGGTTCTAAAGATAAAACAGCTGAAATTTGTCAAAAGTTATCTCAAAAAAATAAAAATATAGTTTTTAAACAAGTTAAAAATGGAGGATGTAGTGCTGCTAGAAATATAGGCCTTTCAATAGCTCAAAGCAAATACGTAGCTTTCTTAGATTCAGATGATTGGGTAGATTTAAATATGTATGGAGATATGATTAATGAAGCAGAAAGAAATAAAGCAGATATTGTTATATGTGGATTTAAAAAAATAGATGAAAATTTTAATTTACTTTCAACAGTTAAAGTTGATAAAAAAAATACCAAAAATGATTATATGGATTGTACTACGGAATGGTTTGCTTCTCCTTGTAATAAAATTTATAGAAAAGATATATTAAAGAAAAATAGTATTGAATTTCTATTAAATGTTTATACTGGAGAAGATATGTTTTTTAATTTTATATGTTTTTTTTATAGTAATAAAATAGTGTCTATCGATACTCCATATTATAATTATTTTATGAATCAAAACTCTGTATCTAACAATTATAGAAATAGAACAGATATTTATATAGTAATAGATGAATTGATAAAATTTTATATAGATAAAGGAGTGTATGAAGAAAATTTAAATAAAGTTAGGGAATGCTTTAAATATCATGGTATAATGTATCCCTTTGATGTACTTCAAAAATTGAATGAAAATAAAGTTGAAAATTGGAAAAGGTTTTATAAAGAAATAAAAGAACAAATAAGAAGGTTTAAAAAAATAGAAACACTAAATATAAAACTATATTATTACTATAGAATTTTTAGATTAAAAATGATGAGGTTTAAACAATTGAAAAAATTGTTAACAAGAAAATAGGGTGAGGGATAGTGAAAAAAATATTAATAAAAGCTTATGCACAGTTGAATTTAGGAGATGATCTTTTTATAAAAATGCTTTGTGAAAGATATAAAGATACTGAATTTTATCTTTTTGCAACTCCTGAATATGAAAATTTAAAAGGAATACAAAGCAATAACTTAAAAATATTGTATAATAATACTTTTGCTAAAAAAATATTATTTCGTCTAGGAAGAAAATTTGGTGTATCAAACATATTAGAGGACTTAAAAGCAAAAGAATTAGATGGAGTTGTTAATATAGGAGGATCAATTTTCATAGAAAATGATTTTTCAAAAGAAGATTTTAAAGTTAGAGAAAGAAATTTAGAGTTTGGAAAAAATTATTTTGTTTTAGGTGCTAATTTTGGTCCTTATAAAAATGAAAATTTTAAAAATATGTACCATGAATTTTTTAAAAAATGTAATGATGTATGTTTTAGAGAAAGATATTCATATGAATTATTTAAGGATCTTGAAAATGTTAGATTCGGAAAAGATATTGTATTTAGTTTAAAACAAGAACCTCTTGAAAATGAAAATTATGTTGTATTTTCAATAATTTTACCTTCTGCAAGACCTGGTTTTAATGGAATAGAGTCAGAGTATTTTAATAGATTAAAATCTTTAACTTTAGAAATTATAAAAAGTGGTAAAAATGTTAAATTTATGTCTTTTTGTCAAGGAGAAAAGGATGAAGAAGCTATAAAAAGACTGTTTAATATGATTCCTAATGATCAACATAAATATATAACTAAATATTTTTATAGAGGAGATATGAATGAAGCTTTAAATATTTTAAATAAAGCAGATAGTATTGTAGCAACAAGATTCCATGCAATGATATTAGGGTTTGTTCTAAAAAAACCAGTGTTTCCAATAGCTTATAGCAAAAAAATGACAAATGTTTTAGAGGACTTAGATTTTAAACAAAATTTTGTTTCATTAGATAATCTTCAAGGATTAAATTATGAAAAATTTAAAGAAAATGAAGCTTTATCTCCAAATGTAATAACAAGAGCAGCACAAGATGGAGAAAGACACTTTTTAAAATTAGATGAATTTTTAAAAAGTTAGAGGTGAATATGGTTAGAAATGAATTAAAAATAGGGACAGCTCTTTCAATGATGACAATAATAGTGAGCTCAATTATTCAAATAGTTTATACTCCACTATATATGAGATATTTAGGACCGGCAGATTATGGTATAAACTCTTTAGTTCAGTCCATAATGGGATATATATCTATTTTGAATTTAGGATTAGGGAATACTATGTTGAGATATACAACTAGGTACCGAGCGGAAGGAAAACTAGAAGAAGAAAATTCTTTAAATGGAATGTTTTTAATAATTTTTTCAATTTTAATGACTATAGCTTTTGCTATAGGAGGATATATTTATTTTAATATAGGAAATTTTTTTGGAACTAGATTTACTTTGGAGGAGCTAGAAAAAACAAAGGCTGTATTTTTAATATTAGCTTTAAACGTAGTTATATCTTTTCCAATGGGAATATTTTCAACAAATATTACATCTAAAGAAAAATTTATATATCAAAGAGGAGTTAAGTTAGCTACAGTGATATTAAATCCAATTGTAGGAGCATTGCTTATGATAAATGGATTTGGCTTAATTGCTGTAACTATTTCTACAGTTTTTTTTGCATTTATTTCTTATATATTTGATATGATTTATGCTTTTAAGTTAGGAATGAAAATAAAATTTTCTAGATTTGATAATAGCATTTTAAAAGAGATATTTATATATTCATTTTTTATATTTTTAAATGTTTTAATTGACCAGATTTATTGGGGAACTGATAGAGTTATAATTGGAAAATATGTTGGTGTTCAGGGAATTGCAATATATTCTGTAGGAGCTATTTTCAATACTTTATATATGGGATTTTCATCAGCAGTTTCTGGAGTTTTATTTCCAAGAATAAATCGTTTAATAGCAGAAAATAAGCAAACTGAAGTTGATGAGATGTTTTTAAAAGTAGGAAGATTACAGTATATTCTTTTAGGTCTTATCTCATCAGGGTTTATATTGTTTGGAAAAGATTTTATAATTTTATGGGTTGGAAAAGATTATACAGAGGCATATAATATAGCGTTATGGATAATGATTCCTCTTACAGTGCCATTGATTCAAAGTACTGGAGTAAGTATAATGCAAGCTAAAAATATGCATCAATTTAGATCAATAGTTTATTTTATAATAGCTATTTTAAATTTAATTTTAAGTATTATATTTGTAAAAAAAATTGGAGTAATTGGTTGTGCTGTAGCAACTGGTTTATCTTTTATACTCGGTCAAATATTGGTGATGAATATATATTATAAGGTTTCGGTAAAATTAGATATAGTTAGATTTTGGAAAAATATTTTGAAGATGTCTATACCAATTGGTTTAGTTATGATTTTTGGATTTGTTTTGAATAAATATTTAAATGAGGTGAACTATTTTAATTTTCTAATTAAAATATCTATTTATACTGTTTTATATGCAACACTATTATGGTTCATGGCTTTAAATACTTATGAAAAATCTCAAATATATATTTTGAAAAAGAAAAAGTGATGCTTAAACATCACTTTTTTTATTAGTAATATATTCTTCTGTTAAAAAATGGATTCCTAAAAATAGAATATACCAACCAAAAACCACATAAACAGCTTTGTCTGTCAATAATGGTAATACAATAATTAAAGAACCAAATAAAAAGTGCAATAAACCTTTTACAATTACTAAAACTTTGATTTTAGCATTGGTATTTTCCCAAGATGTAAGTTTATTATCCCTTCCTAAAATTAAAATTAGTCCTTTTAAACAAAGAAGACTTCCAATGTAACTTGTAAAAAATAATTGACTAGTAAAGGTATTTAAAAGAATAACAGCCACAGATATAAGCTCGATTAATCCTTCACCAAATACAAGACCCCAGTGGAAATACGGTGTTTTTCGATTAGTCATAGAATAGAAAATATGATAAATACCATTTAAGAACAAAACAGTACTTAAGATATATTCAATATTTTGATTAAAAAATCCCATATTACTAATACCAAGAGCACCAATTAAAACATAAAAGATACCTAAGATTAAGAAAAAAGATTTGAATTTTACTTTCATTTTAAATTATCTCCTTAAAGAATAGTTAGTGATTGAATTATATCAGAGTTTAGAAAACACTTCAATTAAAAAAAACTTCACATAAATGCGATAGATTGATATAATATTAAAAAAGTTTTTTTAGGAGGGACAGATGTTTTCAAAAAATATACAAAATTTAAAAACATCTCCAGTGAGAGAGTTAATACCATATTCAAAAAAGGCTAAGGATGCTGGTGTAGATATAATACATTTAAATATAGGTCAACCAGATTTAGAAACTCCAAAGGAGTTCTTTGAAGCAATAGAGAATTTTGGAGAGAGAACAATAGCTTATTCGGACTCATCAGGGAGAAAAGAGTTGATAGACTCAATAAAAAAATATTATAATAATTTAGGAATAAATTATGAAAATGATGAAATACTAATAACAGCAGGTGGAAGTGAAGCTTTATTATTTACGCTAATGACACTTTTCAATGCTGGAGAAGAAGTTCTAATACCAGAACCATATTATGCAAATTATAACAGTTTTTTTGCTATGTTAGGAATTAAAGTTGTGGGAATTCCTACAAAATTTGAGGAAAACTTTAAACTTCCAGAAAAAAGAGTAATTGAAAATTTAATTACAGAAAAGACAAAAGCTATAATGTTTTCAAATCCGGGAAATCCTACAGGATCAGTTTACTCGAAAGACGAGCTTTTAATGTTAAATGAAATATCAAAAGATAGAAATTTATTTTTAATAAGTGATGAAGTTTACAGAGAATTTATTTATGATGGAAAGGATACAGTTAGTTGTGGAACTTTCGTAGATAATTTAGATAGAATAATACTTATAGATTCTATTTCAAAAAGATTTTCAACATGTGGTGCAAGAGTTGGAACAATATTAAATAAAAATAAAGAGTTTATGTCTTATATTTTAAAGTTATGTCAATCAAGACTATCAATATCAACTCTTGATATGGTTGGAGCAGAAGCATTATATAGATGTATGGGGAAGGATTACTACGAAGCTGTTAATAAAAAATATATGGAAAGAAGAGATTTCCTATATGAAGGATTAAATAAAATAGATGGAGTAGTATTAAATAAACCAGAAGGAGCATTTTATTGTATCGTTGAACTTCCTGTAAAAGATGCAACAGATTTTTCTAAGTGGTTACTTGGTGAGTTTTCATATGAAAATTCAACAGTTATGTTAGCACCGGCAAAAGGTTTCTATCAAAATGAAGAGTTAGGATTAAATAAAATTAGAATATCGTATGCTTTAGAATTAGATAGATTAGAAAAAGCGATAAAAATAATAGAGTTAGGATTAAAAAAATATAATAGTAAATAAAAAAACGCTAGTTTTCTAGCGTTTTATTTTTTTAAAAGAAGTTCTCTAAATTCTTTAGCGGTCATTCGGTTGCTTTTGATTTCTTTTTCAACTTTTACAGACGCGGCTACTTTAGGAGCGTATAAAGAGTTTGTAAGAGAGTTGATATGTGTAATAGCTACAGCAATAGCATCAGCGGCATCGTCAGGTTTAGGAATTTCTTCTAACTTTAAAATTTTTTGAACCATAAGTTGTACTTGTTTTTTATCTGCTTTACCATAACCAGTAATACCCATTTTAACTTGAAGTGGTGTATAACTTTCTATTTGTAAATTATTTTTTTTACCAGCTAGGATTATAACACCTCTAGCTTGTCCAACACTAATAACTGTTTTATTATTTTTAAAAAAGAAAAGTTCCTCAACAGCCATGAATTGTGGAGCATAAAAATCTATAATCTCTTCAAGTTCGTTAAAAATTTGTAAAAGTCTATCTTCCATAGGAAGATTTTTATCAGTGAAAACACATCCGTATTTTATCAAATTAATTTTATTTTCTTTATAATCTACAATTGAATACCCAACGATTGCAGTACCAGGATCAATACCTAAAATTCTCAAAAAAATCACCTCTAAAATAGTTTAACATGAGATAAGAAAAAAAACTAGGAGATGTATATAAGTTTAAAAATTATGGTATAATAGAAAACATAAAAAGATAGCATAATAGGAGAGTATATATGATTTTAAAAAGAGATATGGCGGCACAAATAATAGAAGAGTTAAAGATACAAAATAAAAAAGTAGTTTTTACAAATGGATGTTTTGACATTCTACATGTAGGACATTTAACATATTTAAATGAGGCTAAAAGACAAGGGGATATACTTGTTGTTGGAGTAAATTCAGATGCGTCTGTAAAAAGATTAAAAGGTGAAAGTAGGCCAATTAATAGTGAATTAGATAGAGCTGAAATGCTTTGTGGTTTAAAAGCTGTAGATTATACAGTTATATTTGAAGAGGATACTCCTTGTGAGTTATTAGATGAATTAAAACCTTCAATTCATGTAAAAGGAGGAGATTATACAAAGGATGATCTTCCAGAAACAAAAATTGTAGAGAAAAATGGTGGAGAAGTTAGAATTTTAGGGTTTGTAGAGGGGAAGTCTACAACGAATATAGTTAATAAGATACAAGGATAGGTGAATTATGAAAAAAATATTAACATTTGATGAAATCAATATATTAGCTAAAAAACTAGCAGATTATGTTTCACCAAATACAGTAGTGGCGCTAATAGGTGATTTAGGAACAGGGAAAACAACGTTTACAAAAAATTTTGCAAAAGCTTTTGGAATAGATGATAGTTTGAAAAGTCCGACATTTAACTACGTTTTAGAGTATTTGGATGGAAGATTGCCTCTTTATCATTTTGATGTGTATAGATTAGGAAGTCCAGAAGAGATTTATGAAATTGGTTATGAAGATTACATAAATAATGATGGAGTAGCTCTTATAGAGTGGGCAAATATAATTGAAAGTGAGTTGCCTAAAAAATATATAAAGATAGAGTTTGAATATGCTTTAGATATAGAAGAGCAAGAGGTTAGAAGCGTTAGTTTAGAGTATATAGGAGATAAAGAAAAAGAGGAGGAGATGTTAAAATATGTTGATTTTAGCAATTGATACATCTACAAATATAGGAACAGTAGCTATCTATGATAATAAAAAAGGTGTTGTTGGAGAAATAACTTTAAATGTAAAGCAAAATCACTCAGCAATAACAATGACAACAATAGATACATTATTTAATTTAACTGGAATAGATAAAAAAGAGATTGATAAAATTGCTGTAAGTACAGGACCAGGTTCATTTACTGGAATAAGAATTGGAGTAGGGTTAGCTAAAGGATTAGCATATGCCTTAAAAAAGCCAATTGCTGGAATAAATGAATTAGATTTACTTGCTAATACGTATAATGGTGATAAAAAAGTTATAGCAATGTTAGATGCAAGAAAGGAAAGAGTATTCTCTGGAGTATATAAGAAAAAGAATGATGCCTTTATGTTAGATGGAGAATATATGGCTGAAGAATTAGAGAATATATTAAATATTGTGGATGAACAAACTGTATTTGTTGGAGATGGAGCATCTGCATACGAAGATATAATAAGAGAAAAACTAGGAGATAAATGTATATTTATTAAAAAATCTTTAAATATATCTAGAGCTTCTTTATTAGCTGAATTAGCTGAAAATAAAGAGGATAATTTATTTACTCTTGAGCCATACTATGTAACAAAATCTCAAGCTGAAAGAGAAAAGGAAGGTAAATAAATATCGAGGTGGGCTTATGAACTCTTTTAAATTAAAAGATGGAATCTATTGGATTGGAGCATTGAATCCAGATCTGAAAGTATTTGATGTAATTATGGAAACTCAATTTGGGACAACGTATAACTCTTATTTAGTTAAGGGAGATAAGAAAATAGCGGTTTTTGAAACTGTAAAAGAAAATAAATTCCAAGAGTTTTTAGAGAGATTAAAAACATGTTTAGATGACATCAGTAAAATTGATTACATCGTATTAAACCATACAGAACCAGACCATTCAGGATCTGTTGGAAAATTATTAGATTTAGCACCAAATGCTAAAGTTGTTGGATCAAAAAATACAATTGAGTTTTTAAGAGGTATATTAAATAAAGATTTTCCTCATATAATTGTAGGCCAAGATGACACTATATCTTTAGGAAATAAAACGTTGAAATTTATATCAGCACCATTTTTACATTGGCCAGATTCAATGTATACTTACATAGAAGAGGACAAATATTTAGTGACATGCGATTCCTTTGGGTCTCATTTTAGCTTTGATGGTATATTATTATCAAAAGTTCCAGTTGAAAGACATAAAGATTATATGGTTGCTTTAAGATACTATTATATGTGTATATTTTCACCTTTTAGAAAATATATGCTAGAAGGAATTGAAAAAATTAAAGATTTAAAGATTGATGCAATACTTCCTGGACATGGTCCTGTTCTAGATATTGATATTGATAAAATGATACAAACATATAAAAATTGGTCAACAGTAAAAAATCCAAATGAATTTAAAAGCATTATAATCCCGTATGCAACAGCTTATGGATACACAAGAGAGCTAGCTCAAGAAATTGAAAAAGGAATAAAAGATTACAATTCTACTATAGAAGTAAAAAGTTATGATTTAAATATAGATAACTTTGGAAAATTAGAAGGTGAGATTTTAAGAGAATTTCAATGGGCAGATGGGATACTATTTGGAAGTTGTACTATAAATGGAGATACATTACCAGTTATTTGGAATCTTTTAACATCGTTAAATCCAATTGTTCATGGTGGAAAATATGTATCAGCATTTGGAAGCTACGGGTGGAGCGGAGAAGCTGTTCCTAATATAATTTCTAGATTAAAAGAACTTAGAATGCGTGTTATAGATGGGATGAAAGTTAACTTTAGAGCATCTAGAAAAGATTTAGATACAGCATTTGAATTTGGAAAAGAGTTTGCAAAGCATATGTGTTTAAAAACACTCCCAGAAAAGGTGGTGGATACAGTTATGGAGAATTTAAATCCAGATAGAAAATTAATGAGATGGACATGTAGTGTTTGTGGAGAATCTTATGTTCAAATTGATCCCCCAGAGGTTTGCCCAGCATGTGGAGTTGGAAAAGAATTCTTTGTACCGTCACCGCTAGATAAAAAAATTGAAAAAAGTGATGCTGAAGAAAAAATAGTTATAATAGGTGGAGGAATTGCAGCTTTATCCACTGCTCAAGTAATTAGAGAAAGAAATGACAAAGCTAAGATAGTTATTTTATCTAAAGAGAAAGAGTATCCATATTATAGAACACTACTATCTGAAATGATTGGAGAAAATATTTCAAGAGAAAAATTCTTAGTAAAACCAGAAGAGTGGTATAAAGATAAAAAAATTGAAATCTCTTTGAAAAAAACAGTGGAAGATATAGATTCTAGAAATAAAATTATTAAAACAGAAGATGGACAAGAAGTATCGTACGATAAACTTGTTATAGCTACAGGAGCAAGAGCTATGGTTCCAAGCATTGGTAACTCTCATTTAGAAGGAATATTTACTGTTAGAAATAATGAGGATGTAGATGCAATTAAAAACTATTGCATTGGAAAGAAAAAAGCTGTTGTAATAGGTGGAGGAGTTTTAGGATTAGAATCAGCATGTGGACTTCAGAAATTAGGATTAGAAGTTTCTGTTGTTGAGATGATGCAAAGAATGCTTCCAAGACAACTTGATGAAGAAGGGTCAAAAATATTTGAAACATGTATTAATAAAAGTGATATAAAACTTTATAAAAACTCTAAGGCAGAAAAATTTGATGGGACTCAAAAAGTAGAGGGAATTCATTTAGATAGCGGAGAAGTAATCAAAGCAGATATTGTTATAATTAGTTCAGGAATAATTCCTAATAAAGAGTTAGCTGAAAAAGCAGGTATTGCTATTAATAGAGGAATAATTGTTAATGAAAAAATGGAAACCTCTATAAAAGATATTTATGCTTGTGGAGATGTGGCTGAATATAAGGGAAATGTAATTGGATTGTGGCAAATATCTTCAGATCAAGGAAAAGTAGCTGGACTTAATTCTATTGGAATTGATGAAAAATATGAAGATAAAATACAACCGGTTACTTTTGAAGGAATGGGGACAAAAATATTCTCAGCAGGCGGCGTTTTAGAAACTCAAGATTCTATTTGTGAAAGAGATTATGATGATTTAATCTATAAAAAATTAAACTTTAAAAATAATGAATTATCATCTGGAATATTAATTGGAGATATAGAAAAAGGTATAGTTATAATTAAAGGATTAAAAGATAAAGAAAAAAAAGGAAATCTATTAAAAAAGTTCTATAAATAGGTAGTAAATTAAAATTGACAAAAATAGTTGTCTATGTTAAAGTACAAATATATTTAAAGGAATATTTTCCATATTAAGGAGGAAAAAATGGGAAAGGTTTTAAGTTTAAATAATTCAAATTTTAAAGGTGAAGTTATTGAATCAAAAGGATTAGTATTAGTTGATTTCTGGGCTGATTGGTGTGGGCCTTGCAAAATGTTAGCGCCAATTTTAGAAGAGCTTTCAGGAGAAACTGAAGCAAAAATCTGTAAGGTAAATGTAGATGAAAGTGGAGACTTAGCAGGAGATTACGGAATTAGAAGTATTCCAACAATGATTATATTCAAAGATGGAGTTAAAGTTGATCAAATCGTTGGGTTAAGACAAAAGTCAGAGCTTTTAGAAAAATTGAATTCTTATTAAAATAATAAATAAAAAGGTTGCTACTGGCAACCTTTTTTGTTTTATGGTATAATTGAAATCAACATAAAATGGGAAAATGGGAGGGCCAATGAAAAGTAAAATCTATTTAATTTTAGCTTTAATGGTTGTTGCTATAACCAGTTTAAAAGCACAAACAGAAAAGATTGATGATTTACAAAATGAAGTTGAGATAGACCTGAATTCAGATACGATGACTTCGACAGACGGAGTAAATGTAAGATATGGATCTTTAAAGTTAAAAGCTTTTGAAGTTAAAGTTGACAGAGAAAAAAATAGAGCTTATATTCCAGGAGAGTTCTATCTAGAAGCAGACGAGCCTACAGGAAAATTGAGAATGGACTCACTAAATGGAGAGTTTGATACAGAGGGAAAAACTGGAAGTTTTGGTAAAAGTTTTGGATATCTTGAAGTTGGCCAGGTAACTGGTGCAGAAAAGCCAAATGATAGAATCTATTTTGGTGGAAATAAAACAGAGTATTTAAATGGGAAAACCTATTTAAGAGATGCTTGGTTTACAACAGATCCTAAAATTCTTGAGAATAGAAACCCAGAAGAAGTTGGTTACCATTTACAATCTGACACAATAGTAATTGAACCAGATAAACAAGTAACCTTTAGAAATACAAATCTTTTCATAGGAGATACAGATGTAATCCCATTTTCATTACCTTGGTATAGATTTAATATAAGACAAGGTTCAGAAGTTCCTTTATTTCCAAGTTGGGGAAATGATGATGACTACGGATGGTTTATAACATCAGGAGTTTTATGGGGAGATAAAGATAGTAAATTTAAAGGTGGTATAGCACCAAAATTTGGAGATAGAATAGGACTTTTAATAGGTAGAATGGAAAATTGGTATGATTTAGGAACCTATGGAAAAGGACAATTAAATATTAATGATTGGTTAATAGATAAAAAAGCCGATGGAAATGATGTAGAAAGAAACTTCAATAGATGGGATTTAAATTATAATCATAACTATTCTGGTGAATATGGATTCCTTAATTTAAATTATAAGAATGCAACATATAACATGATTCCAACTTTAGATGATGCAATAGATAAATATTTCTATGGTACAGGAAATCAAGGTCGACTAGGAAATAATTGGAAATATTATGACGGAATTCCTGATCGTGGTGGTAGTTTAGGTTTTTATACACTGAATACTGAATTAACAAATTTAGGAACAGATAAAGATATTAGTATTAAAGCTGATGTAAATCTTGTTTCTGATAAAAAAGTTTATGGAGTTATAGTTGCAGATCAATTGGATGATATGGACTATGGATCATCAGCAGACTATGATTTAACAAGTGATGTATCTATAAAGAAAGAGAATGATAGATATTCAGTAGGAGCATATTATAACTATCTTTATGATATGGATCCAGGATCTACAAAACAAGATTTGCAGTCAAGAGCTGAGAATTTTGGATTTAATTTTAATGATAAAGTAAATAAGATTAATATATCTTATGATGATAAAACAGGAAATAAATTCAGAGAGTTAAACTCTTGGGAAAGAGATCCAAATTTTAGTAAATTAGATAATCAAGGTTTTTATGGAATAAAGTTTGATTATACTCCATGGACTGTAGAACAATATAGTATATATGATAGCAAAGATTTAAAGACCTCTTTAGGTGAGTATCATTTATATAAAGATGTATTCTATAAAGTTGGGTATGATTATACTGAGTTTGAACATAAACTAAACCTACAAAATGATCCATTTAGAAGAACTGCTTTATTTGATGGAACTAAAAAAACTGATAACTATAGAGATTTACAATATAATAGATATGAAAATATTATTTATAATAAAACATCTGAGAATAGAGCTTACGTGGACTTTATGTATGATTCGTTAAAGCTAACAATAGCTGGAGGTAATACAAAAGAGGAGATATGGGATAGAGAAGGGATTTATCACTATGGTGATATAAATAATCCTTGGGATAGAAATGCATATAGAATATATGTAAATAACTCAAATTTCTATGAAGTAGGTTTATCTGATGAAAAACTATCGCTATCAAGACTTGGAAATCTAGAAGTGTATGGAAATGTAAGATTTGATCAGTATGATAAAGGTTATGATAATTTAGCTGATAAAGAGATATCGACAGATGATAGTTCAACTAGATATAGAGCTGGATTTACTCATGATATAACTATATTTGATAATAGTGAAAACAAAGAGAGAAAAACAGATTTATCTTTATTAAATAGATTAACTTATATGTTCCAAGAATATTCTTATAACTCAGATTCAAAAATTACTAAAGATGTAAGAATGGCTCAAAAGGATAATATTCAACAGGTTACAGATACTGTTACATTTGATTTAGGAAATACTCAAACTGTATATAAGATTGATTATAAAGAGATAAAAAGAGCAAGTAATGACAATAAAAAAGGTGAAATTTTAAATCAAAATTTAGATTTCTTAATTGATAATGAAAATAGTTTTGGTTTAGAATATGGTTCAGATAAAAGATTTACAGATTATAATAAAAAAGATAAAAATCATAATGATTTAACTTTTGAAAATTATGGTGCTAATTACAGATACGCAAATAACTATTTCTATTATAAAAATCGTAGAATAGATTCTAGTATCTGGGAAATAGAGAATGTAAATAATGCTGAAGAAAAAATTAGAGAAGATGTATATGGCTATACTTATGATTTTGGAAAAAATAAGTTAAATTTAGAGTATATTCAAGGTAAAGATGAAAGAGATGAGTTGGGAGAAAAAGTAATTAATACTAAAAACAAAACTTATTCAGTTTCATATTTAGTAGGTGGAGATGTAGAGCATTTATATAGAGCTAGTTATGAAGATTATAAAAATGCAGGTGAATGGAATCCTACGTTGAGTAGATATAACTCAGATATAGTTTATTTAGCTTATACTTATAAAGATAAGAGATTTACAGATGCAGAATTAGTATCATATGCAGCTTCAGAGTATAATAAAACTCCAGATCAATTATCACAAGTTGAAATAGATAGAATTAGACAAGTTCTTGAAGATAGAGAAAACTCGAGAGCTAGAACATTTAATTTAAATAGAATAATTGATGATAGAACATATTTTGGAGATTATAAAAGAGGTTTTCATGCTTCTTTAATGATGCAAAGAAATGATAAGAGATATGAAATGACTGGTGATTATTTGAAGTCATTGGAGGAGTTAGAAGGAAGATTATTCTATTCGTACAATAGAATAGGATTAGGTTATATTTATAATCAAAAATCTAATTATACAAATTATGGAGTATCAGATGAGAAAAAATTAGATTGGAGAGATTCAGAAAGAGAGCATGAGTTCAGTTTAAATGCTAAAGTTGGAAAGCCAAGTGAAGGTTGGAGAACTAAAGCATATGTAAAATTCTATGATCAACTTGGAGGTCAAGGAGAGAATGGAAGAAGTACATTTGATGGATTTGGTGTTGAGATAGGAAAAGAGTTTGGATACTATGAGTGGGCAGTAGCTTACGAAAGAGATTACTCATATAGAACTAAAGATTATGAATGGAGTATGGCTATCCAATTTAAACTATTAACATTCCCAACAAGTAACATATTTGGATTGGGTGCAACAACTGATCAAGATAAAAAGACAACTCCAGATACATACCTATTTAATGGAATTAAAATAGATGATCTAGAGGATTAATATATTTATAGAAGAAAAGGAGAAAAACATGAAAGTAATATTACCAAGTGGAGATATAAAAGAGTTTGAAAACAGTGTAAATATGTTTGAAGTTGCAAAGTCAATTAGTAACTCTTTAGCTAAGAAAGCTGTTGGAGCAAAAGTAGATGGAAAAGAAGTTGATATGAGTTATGTACTAGATAGAGATGCTCATGTTGAAATAATAACTCCTGAAACTGAAGAGGGAGAAGAGATAATAAAGCATTCAACTGCACACTTATTAGCACAAGCAGTTATTAGACTTTTCCCAGGAACTAAAGTAGCAATAGGTCCAGCAATAGAGAATGGATTCTATTATGACTTTGATCCTGAAAATCAATTTACAGATGAAGATTTAGAAAGAATCGAAGCTGAAATGAAGAAAATTACAAAAGAGAATATAAAAGTTGAAAGAATTGAGATGACTAGAGATGAAGCTATAGAACATTTTAAAAATCTTGGTGAAACTTACAAAGTTGAAATTATTGAAAGCATTCCAGCTAATGAGATGTTAACGTTTTATAAGCAAGGAGATTTTATTGATTTATGTAGAGGACCACATGTACCTTCTACATCATATTTAAAAGCTTTTAAATTAAAGTCAGTTGCTGGAGCTTATTGGAGAGGAGATTCTAATAACAAAATGTTACAAAGAATCTATGGATTTGCATTTGCAACTGAGCCTCAATTAAAAGCACATCTAAAGTTTTTAGAAGAAGCTGAAAAAAGAGACCACAGAAAGTTAGGAAGAGAGCTAGAGTTATTCTTTACAAGTGATTTTGGACCAGGATTCCCATTCTTCTTGCCAAATGGAATGAAGATGAGAAATGTTTTAACAGATTTATGGAGAAGAGAGCATGAAAAAGCTGGATATGAGATGATTCAAACTCCAATAATGCTAAATAAAGAGTTATGGGAAACTTCAGGACACTGGATGAATTATAGAGAAAATATGTATACATCAGAAATTGATGAGACAGAATTTGCTATAAAACCAATGAACTGTCCAGGTGGAGTTTTAGTATATAAGCATGGAATGCATTCATATAAAGATTTACCAATAAGAGCAGGAGAGTTAGGAATTGTTCATAGACATGAGTTTTCAGGAGCTCTTCATGGATTAATGAGAGTAAGAAACTTTACGCAAGATGACGCTCATATTTTTATGACTCCTGAGCAAATAGAAGATGAAATTATAGGAGTAGTAAACTTAATAGATAAGTTCTATAGAGGATTATTTGGATTTGAGTATGCAATTGAGTTATCAACAAGACCTGAAAAAGCTATTGGATCTCAAAATATTTGGGATAAAGCTGAATCTGCATTAGAGGGAGCTTTAAAGAGATTAGGAAGAGATTATAAATTAAATCCAGGAGATGGAGCATTCTACGGACCAAAATTAGACTTTAAAATTAAAGATGCTATTGGAAGAACTTGGCAATGTGGGACTATTCAACTAGACTTTAACTTACCAGAGAGATTTGATATCTCTTATGTTGGAGAAGATGGAGAAAAGCATAGACCAGTAATGATTCATAGAGTTGTTTATGGATCTTTAGAAAGATTCATGGGAATCTTAATAGAGCATTATGCAGGAGCATTTCCAACTTGGTTAGCACCTTGTCAAGTTAAAGTATTAACTATAAATGATGAGGTTGTTCCTTATGCTAAAGAAGTTGTAGAAGAGTTAAAATCTGCAGGAATAAGAGTAGAGATAGATACAAGAGCAGAATCTATTGGATATAAAATTAGAGAAGCTAATGGAAGATATAAAGTTCCAGTTCAATTAATAATTGGAAAAAATGAAGTAGAAAATAGAGAAGTAAATGTAAGAAGATTTGGTTCTCAAAATCAAGAATCTATGTCATTAGAAAACTTTATAGATATGATAAAAGAGGAAGCAGCACCAAAATTTAACAACTAATATTTTAGAGACTGTATTTTAATGAGTACAGTCTCTTTTTTATTCTATAGAATTGATTTTATTTTAAAACTATGATAGAATTAAGAGTAAAATAAGTATAAATCCATAATTTATATGGTAGATGTTCGGAAACCTCCATCTAAAAAAAACTAGGCTTAAAATATTAAAATATAAGGGAGAGTTGTACCCTTTTTTTAAATTTGAGCAGGAGTTTCCTGCTCTTTTTTTATTTAAAAATAAAATTAGGAGAAGAAAATGGGAATTAGGTATAGTAAAATAGAAAATAAAAATAAAAGAGAGATAGTCTTATTAAAAAGTTTTCCATGTAAATATGGAAAATGTAAGTTTTGTAATTATATAGAGGATAATTCAACTGATGAGTTAGAAATAGATAAAGTTAATTTAGAAACTTTACAAGAGGTGACAGGAGAATTTGGAGCTTTAGAGGTAATAAATTCAGGTTCAGTATTTGAGTTACCTATAAAAACATTAGAAAGAATTAGAGAAGTTGTTCACAATAAAAATATAAAATTATTATATTTTGAGATTTATTATGGATATAAAAATAGATTAGATGAAATTAGAGAATTTTTCAAAGGTGTAGACATAAGATTTAGAATGGGAATGGAGACATTTGACAATAATTTTAGAATAAACTCATATGGAAAAAACTTTAAAATAGATACACAAGAAATAGAAGAGTTAAGTAAAAAACTATACTCAGTGTGTCTTTTAATTTGTGTAAAAGGTCAAACAAAAGAGATGATAAAAAAAGATATTGAACTTGGATTAAAGTATTTTAAAAGTATAACTATAAATATATTTATAAATAATGGAACTGAAGTTGAAAGAGATGAAGAGCTTGTAAAATGGTTTGTAGAAAATTATACTCAACTACAAGAAGACCCAAGAGTAGAGTTATTAATTGATAATAAAGATTTAGGAGTTTTTGAACAATAATTTTAAAAGGAGATAGTTATGAGAAATGAAATTTTATGGATAATAATGCTTTTTGTAAATTTCTTTAGTATAATTTTTATATATAAAAAATTTGGAAAGTTAGGACTTTTTATTTGGGTTCCAATTAGTAGTATATTAGCAAATATTCAAGTAGTACTTTTAGTAAATCTTTTTGGATTTGAAACAACTTTGGGGAATATAATGTATGCAGGTGGATTTTTAGTAACTGATATATTATCTGAAAATTATGGAGAGGAAGAGGCTAAAAGTGCAGTTAAACTTGGATTTTTTAGTATGATTGTAACTGCTATAATAATGAAAATTGCGGTGTCTTTTGTTCCAAGTACAGTACAGGCTGGAGCAGAAAACTTTAAAAGTTTAAAGATGATATTTGATTTTATGCCTAGAATACTTTTTGCAGGATTAGTGGCATACGGTGTTTCACAAAGACATGATGTATGGGCTTACAAATTTTGGAAAGATAGATTTCCAGCTAAAAAGCATATATGGATAAGAAATAATTTTAGTACTTTAGTAAGTCAACTAATTGATAATCTTATTTTTACAACAATTGCTTTTGCAGGAGTTTATCCATTTGAAGTTTTAGTAGAGATATTTTTAGTAACTTATGTTATGAAAGTTATAGTAGCTACAATGGATACACCATTTGTGTATTTAGCGAGTTACTTAAAAGAAAAAAAGAGTATAACAGAGAAGATAATTATCTAGTGTTGGGAGTTTCCAACACTTTTTTATTTTAAAATAGTATTGAAAAAAAAGGATATCTATACTAAAATAAGTAAAATAACTAAAAATATTTGTAGGAGGAGTTATGAAAGTAGTAGTAGCTATAGATTCGTTTAAAGGAAGTTTAAGCTCTTTTGAACTTGGACAAGCAATAGAAATTGGAGTAAAAAGAGTATATCCTGAAGCTGAAGTAATAAAAGTACCAATTGCTGATGGAGGAGAGGGTACAGTAGCTTCTTTAGTTGAAGGAACAAAAGGGAAATTTGTAACAATAACAGTAAATAATCCTCTTATGGAAAAAATTGAAGCTAGATATGGAATAATGGGAGATGGAAAAACTGCGGTAATTGAGATGGCAGAAGCATCAGGATTACCATTAATACCAGTGAAAAAAAGAAATCCAATGAAAACAACTACTTATGGGACAGGAGAGTTAATAAAAGATGCAATATTAAAAGGGTGTCGTGAATTTATAGTTGGAATAGGTGGAAGTGCCACAAATGACGCTGGACTTGGTATGTTACAAGCTTTAGGTTACAAATTTTTAGATGAAAATAAAAAAGAATTAGGATTTGGAGGAGAGATATTATCTAAAGTAAGATATATAGATTCAACAAAGAGTTTACCTCAATTAAAAGATTGTAGATTTTTAGTGGCTTGTGATGTTGATAATCCGTTCTATGGTCCAAAAGGAGCTGCAGAGATTTATTCAAGACAAAAGGGTGCCACTGAAGATATGGTTAAAGATCTAAATAAGGGATTGGAAGATTTGTCGGAAGTAATAAAGAAAGAGCTGAGTATAGATGTTTCTAATCTTTCAGGCGCTGGAGCAGCTGGTGGATTAGGAGGAGGTTTAGTAGCTTTCTTAAATGGTAAATTATTACCAGGAATAGATATGATATTAGAAAAAGTAGGTTTAGAAAAAGAGTTGAAAGATGCTGATTTTGTTATAACAGGAGAAGGTAGATTAGATCATCAGACAGCTATGGGAAAAGCACCAGTGGGAGTTGCAAAAATAGCTAAAAAATTTGATATTCCTGTAATAGCTTTAGCAGGAGGATTAACAGATGATGCAGTACAAACTCACGAAAAAGGAATAGATAGTTTCTTCTCAATAATAAATTATCCGATAACTTTAGAAGAAGCTATGAAAAAAGAGATAGCTGAAAAGTTTGTAAAGGGAAATACTGAGGAAATATTTAGATTGATAAAAGTTTGTGAGAAAAAATACTCAAAATAAAATAGGAGGCAAGAAATGACAGCATTTGGAGCAGTATTGGGATTAATAATAGCTATAATATTGATAATGAGAAAAGCTAATCCGGCTTATAGTTTAATTTTAGGTGCTATAATAGGAGGATTAGCTGGAGGAGTATCTCTTCCAGAAACAGTAAACTTAATGGTTAGTGGAGTGAAGGATGTAACACCAGCAATAGTTAGAATTTTAACAGCGGGTATCTTAGCAGGAATACTTATAAAAACAGAAGCAGCTACAAAAATAGCTGAAACAATAATAGATACTTTAGGAGAAAAAAGAGCTATATTTGCATTAGCTTTATCAGCACTTATTTTAACAGCGATAGGAGTATTTATAGATGTAGCAGTAATAACTGTATCACCAATAGCTTTAGCTATAGCAAAAAGATTAAAAATATCTAAAATGGCAATGCTATGTGCAATGATAGGTGGAGGAAAATCTGGAAATATAATATCACCAAATCCAAATACAATAGCAGCTGCGGAAAATTTTGGAGCACCACTTCCATCTGTAATGTGGGTAAATATAATTCCAGCAATAGTTGGATTATTTGCAACAATTTTAATAGCTAAACTTTTAGTTGAAAAGGGTGAAAAAGTTTTAGAAAGTGAAATTGAACAGAGTAGTGGAGAAAATTTACCAAGTTTTTTTGGGAGTATAGTGGGTCCAATAGTAACAATAGGATTATTAGCTTTAAGACCGATAGCAGGTATTAATATTGATCCATTAATAGCTCTTCCAGTTGGAGGATTGGTTGGAATAGTAGCTATGGGGAAAACATCAAAATTAAAAGAGTCTATGGAATATGGATTACAAAAGATGTCAGGAGTAGCAATTCTTCTTATAGGTACTGGAACAGTAGCAGGAATAATAAAAAACTCGACATTAAAAGATGTTATATTAGCGGCTTTAGGAAAAGCAAATATCAGTGAGCAATTAATAGCGCCAATAGCGGGAGCTTTAATGTCAGGAGCAACAGCATCAACGACAGCAGGAGCAACAATAGCTTCAGCAACATTTTCGGGAGTTATTTTAGCTGCAGGAGTAAGTGCAGTTTGGGGTGCTGCAATGGTTAACTCAGGGGCAACAGTTTTAGATCATCTACCTCATGGATCATTTTTCCATAGTACAGGTGGAGCTAGTAATACAAAATTAGGAGAAAGACTAAAATTAATCCCTTATGAATCAGCAATAGGATTTATACTAGCACTTTCAACTTTTGTAACTTATTTAATAATTGGATAAAAAAAGATGCTGAAATTTTCAGCATCTTTTCTATTTATACTCTAATATAATATCTTCTCTCTTAATTTCTTTAACCTCTCCAGGACTCATATTCTCTAAGGTTAAGTTACCAAATTTTACTCTTTTAAGATAAGTAACTTTATTTTTAACTGCCTTTAACATTTTTTTTACTTGATGGTATTTTCCTTCTGTGATTGTTAAATGAATACTTTTAGAATCTAAAAATTCAACTTCACCCGGAAGAGCGTTATAGTTTGTATCTAAAGTTACTCCTTGTTCCAAAGCTAGAATATCGTCTTGTGAAATTTCTTTGTCTAATTCAACATAATATGTTTTTTTCATATCATTATCAGGGTGGGCCATAGCATGACTTAAATCACCATCACTTGTAAATAGTAAAAGTCCTTCAGTATCACGATCTAGTCTTCCTACAGGAAAAACGGAATTTTTATCAACATAATCTGGCAAAAGCTCAGCAACAGTTTTTTTGTTTTCATCCTCCATAGCTGTTATGTATCCAGAAACTTTATACATAATATAATATTTTAATTGTTTTTTTTGAGGTATAATACCATCAAAAGTTATAATATCATCTCCCCATTCTACATCAGTAGCATCATTAACTTCAATTTTTCCATTAACAGTTACTCGTCCTTCAGCTATGGCTGTTTTTATTTTTTTTCTGCTAGCAACGCCACATTGAACTAAATATTTTTCTAATCTCAAATTTTAACCTCACAAAATTTATTTTACATAAGATGTTAACATATTTTTGATAAATTTGCAAAATAGACTATTTTTTTCAGATAAATTATGCTAATTTATATGTAGATTAAATAATTTTAAGTAAATTTTGGGAGGAAAAAAATGAGTTTTTTAGTAGAAAAATTTTTACAATACGTTAAAATTGATACGACATCAGATGCTAAAAGCAAATCGTGTCCAAGTAGTGAGATTCAATGGAATTTAGCTAGAGTTATAGTTAGAGATTTAGAAGAGATTGGTTTAGTAGATATATCATTAGATGAAAATGGATATATTATGGGGACACTACCATCAAATACACAAAAAGATATTCCAACAATTGGATTTATAGCACATATGGATACAGCACCATCATTTAATGGTAAGGATATAAAGCCAAGAATTATAGATAACTATGATGGTAATAATATTATACTAAATAGTGATTTAAATATATCAATGACAGTAAAAGATTTTCCAGAATTAAAAAAATATGTAAATCAAAGATTAATCGTAACAGATGGAACAACACTTTTAGGAGCAGATGATAAGGCTGGTATAGTTGAAATTATGGCAGCATTAAAATATCTAAAAGATAATCCAACTATTGAACATGGAGAGATTAAGATTGGAATAACTCCTGATGAAGAGATAGGAAGAGGAGCAAATTTATTCGATGTAGAAAAATTTGGAGCAAAATTTGCATACACAGTTGATGGTGGAGAAGTAGGAGAGTTAGAATTTGAAAACTTTAATGCAGCATCAGCAAATATTTTAATAAAAGGAAGAGATATTCATCCGGGAGCATCAAAAAATAAAATGATAAATTCAATGCTATTAGCAATGGAACTTAATTCAATGCTTCCTATCAATGAAAGACCAGAATATACAGAAGGATATGAAGGTTTTTTCTTATTAACTAATTTTAAAGGGACAATAGAAACTACAGAAATTGAATATATAATAAGAGATCACTCAAAGGAAAAGTTTATAGAAAAAAAGAACTTAATAACAAGTGCTGTAAAATACTTACAAGAAAAATATAAAGATGGAGAAATAGAACTAACATTAACAGATAGTTATTATAATATGAGAGAGATGATTGAGCCAGTTTATCAAATTGTAGATTTAGCAAAAAATGCTATGTTAGAAGCAGGAGTAAAACCGATTATAAAACCAATTAGAGGTGGGACTGATGGCGCTAGATTATCTTTTAAAGGATTACCTTGCCCGAATATATTTACAGGTGGGCATAATTTTCATGGTAAATTTGAGTTTATTCCAATAGATTCAATGGAGAAATCTGTAAAAGTAATATTAAAAATTGTTGAAATTTTATCTAGATAAATTCTTAGGAGGTAAAAATGAAAACATATCATTTTATAATAAAAGGTGAAGTTCAAGGAGTGGGATATAGAATAACAACATATTTAAATGCAACAAGACTTGGAATTAAAGGCACTGTAAAGAATATGATAAATGGTGATGTAGAAGTTTTTGCTCAGGGAGAAGAAAGAATAGTTGAAAATTTTAAAAAGTATTTAAAGATAGGATCATCTTTAAGTAAAGTTGTTGAGATAGAGGAAAATGAAGAAGATAAATCTGAATTTAAATCATTTGAAGTAATATATTAATGGCGGTGTGCTACACCGCCATTTTCTTTAATTATTTTCAGGAAATAAAATGTTATTTAAAAGCATAGCTAAATCAGCAGCATTGCATTCAACAATGTGAGCCATAACAATTTCATTATCATCATTTTTTATGTTTAAGAAAACTCTATCATTTAATAAAAGTATTTCAGTAACTATTCCTTCACCTAATTTATAGATTCCAGTTGCTTTAGAGATTGCTAAGACTTCAAGACCTTCTGATTCAATATTTAATGATGAAGTATCCTCTTTTTTTAAAA
Source organism: Cetobacterium sp. NK01 (assembly GCF_024506395.1). Taxonomy (NCBI): domain Bacteria; kingdom Fusobacteriati; phylum Fusobacteriota; class Fusobacteriia; order Fusobacteriales; family Fusobacteriaceae; genus Cetobacterium; species Cetobacterium sp. NK01. The sequence goes on along the minus strand of NZ_JANIBO010000001.1, from coordinate 708,707 downwards.
AGTCTTTAGCTAATTCTTCTGATTCAATATAAAAATTTTCAAGTATATTAACATATTTATTTTTTTTAATTAATTTGTCAACTAAAACAGCTAATGAGAAAGGATGGTAAATTTCTTCGATGCTGTAAGCTGAAGGAGCTTGTTCTTTATTTTTTAAAAATATTTCAACGCCATTTTCATTCTCTTTGATTGTTTCTATAATAGGAGTCTTACTATCATCTAAATAATCTATAACATCAATTTCTAAATTAGCAACAGACAACTTTTTTGTTTTTTCTTTTTTCATTAATGTTTCAAATTCTATTTCAATTTTCTCATAAAAATTTGTAATAAAATCGTTGAAAAAGTTTTCTTTCATAAACAGATCACCACCATTATTTTTTAACATATTATAACATAAAATATATGATATAATATATAGAAGATAAAAAAATAGTGAGGTAGATAAAATGATAATTTGTCCAGTTTGTAATAAAAAAATGGTAAAAATTGATAGAAAATATATATGTGAAGGAAATCATAATTTTGATATTTCTAAATATGGCCATGTAAATTTATTATTATCTAATCAAAAAAATAGTAAAATACCAGGAGATAATAAAGAGATGGTTTTAAGTAGAAAAAATTATTTGGAGAAAGGGTATTATGAAGGGATATCAAATGGAGTAAATGAAATTATTTTAAATAGCATAAAAAATAAAGAAGTTAAAATACTAGATATAGGTTGTGGAGAGGGATATTATACAAATAGACTTAAAGAAAAATTAGATGAATCAAATATAAAAAACCAAATAATAGGAATTGATATTTCTAAAGAGGCGATTGTTTCAGCAGCAAAATCTTATAAAAGTATTGAATGGATTGTAGCTAGTGCAAGTTCATTACCAATAGAAAATGAAAGTTTAGATTTTATAATATGTATGTTTGCTAAAATAATACCTGAAGAAAAAATGAGAACTTTAAAAAAAGGTGGAAAATTAATTGTAGTTTCAACAGGAGAAAATCACTTATTACAGTTAAAAGAAGTAGTATATGACTCTGTAAGAAAAGAGTTTTACTCTCCAGTAGAAGACTTAAAATTATTTAATCATTTAGAAACAATAAACATAAAATATGAGACTGAAATTTTAGAAAAAGAAAGTATAGAAAACTTATTTAATATGACACCTTATAGATGGAGAAGTCCACAAAAAGGAGTTGAAAAATTATTTGCTTTGAATAAATTAAAAACGATAGTTGAAGTAAATATAGATATTTTTGAAAAAAATTAAAAAGATTAAAACTTTTCCACAAAGTGTTGCGTCAAAAAAGTGTAATTAAAAAGATTAATAATAATTTTTAGTTACAACGAAGACTTTATACTTATAAAAGTATTATTTAATCCCCCCCTGTAAACGGCCTTCTATCCCCCCCGGAAGGTCGTTTCATTTTTTTGTACTTCTAATTCTAATTGGAAGTATTTTTTTTTATAGATTTATATTGTATAATATATTAGGTCAATTTTAGGGGGAGATAAAGTTGAAGCAAATTGATAAAATAATTTTTATAAATGTGGTTACAACAGCTATTATTTCAGGAGTTTTTAATGTTTTTACAGGAATACATGTTAAAAATCTAGGTTATGGTGAAAGCATAGTAGGGCAAGTTTTATCAATAGGAAGTGTATCAATAGCCTTAGGATCAATGATAAATGCTTACTTGAGTTCAAAAATAGGCTTTAAAAAAACAATATCTATAGGATTAGTATTTATGTCTATTGGCATTTTAGGTGTAAGTTTTTTTATTAATCCATTTTTAATAAAATTATCTACAGGTATAATGGGAATAGGCTATGGATTTCCGTTTTCATCTATAGGGGTTCTTTTAATTGAAAATTCTTCTGAAAAAGAAAGAGTAAAAGTTTTTAGCAAAAATTTTGTAAGTCAAAGCTTAGGAACAGTATTTGCAAGTTATAGTGCTGGAAAATTAATTAAAACTTTTGGGAAAATTTTTGCAATAGAAAAATCAATTCCATTGGTATATATATTGTGTGTATTTATAATTTTAATAGGATTCTATCCTTTAAAAAATTTAAAAATTAATGATAAGGTAAAAAGTAATAAAAGTAAAGATTTTTTTAAGGGTTTTAAAGAAGTTATGAGTGGGCAAGCTTTAAAATTTGTTATTTATAATACGATTATTGGATTTGGAGCAGGATTAGTAATACCATTTTTTAGTGTATATTTAAAATTTTCCTTGAACATAGATAATGAGAAGGTAGGTATTATTATGGGATTATCACAAATAGGGTTAGTTATAGGAGGTTTATTAGTTCCTTACATATCTAAAATTCTTGGAAGAGAAAATACAGTTGTTGTTTGTCAATTGTTATCAATACCATTTTTAATATCAATTGCTTTTCCTCAAGGAATTTTTGTTTTAGGAGTCTCATTTTTTTTAAGATCGACATTGATGAATTTAAACCAACCACTTATTCAAAATATATCTTTAGAAACTGTAGAGTATGAAAGCAGAGCTTTGATGAGTAGTATTGTTTCTGTGTCATCTAATGTAACAAGAGCTCTAAGTATGATTATTGCAGGATATTTAATGGAAAAAGTTTCGTACAACTTTCCGTATTATATAACAGTAGTTTTATATTTAATAGGAACTGGTGTTTTTTATAGAAGTTTTAAAGAGGAAAAGCCATTGAGAGGAGGAGCGGATGAATAAAAATTTTGTTCATTTACATCTACATACAGAGTACAGTCTTCTAGATGGAGTTGGAAAGATAGATGAGTATTTAGAAAGAGCAAAAGAATTAAACATGAAAGCTATAGCAATAACAGACCATGGTAATATGTATGGAGCTATAGAGTTTTATAAAAGTGCAATAAATAAAGGAATAAAACCTATTATAGGAATAGAGGCATATATTTCAGAGTTTCAGATGGATAAAAAAGAGGGAAGAAATTTTCACTTGATACTTTTAGCTAAAAATATAACGGGATATAAAAATCTTTTAAAAATATCGTCAGCAGGATTTTTAAATGGATTTTACTATAGACCACGTGTAGATAAAGAATTTCTAAAAATGCATAGTGAAGGAATAATAGCTCTTTCAGCTTGTATGCAGGGAGAGATATCTAGAGCTATATTAGAAAATGAAGATGAAATGACAGTTGGAAAAAAAATAGAAAACTATATAAATATTTTTGGAAAAGAAAATTTTTATTTAGAAGTACAAGGCAATGGTATAGATGGACAGCAAGAGTTAAATAGAGAGCTTCAAAGATATTCAAAAAAATACGAGATAAAATGTGTTGCAACGAATGATACTCATTATGTTTATGAAGGAGATCATGTATTACAAGATTTAGTGATATGTATTCAAACTGGAGCTAAAGTTTCAGATACAAATAGAATGAAAATTGAAACTAAGGAGTTGTTTTTAAAAAGTAGAATAGAAGTGTTAAACTCATTAGGTGATGAATTTATTGATGCAGTCAATACAACGGAAGAAATTGCAGAAAAATGTAATTTAAATTTAGAATTTGGAGAGCTAAAGTTTCCTAAATATCAGATACCAAATTGTGTAAAAACCCCAGGAGAGTTTTTAAGAAAAATAGTTTACCAAGGACTAGCTCAAAGATATCCTTCTGGATTAAGTGAAGAATTACTAAAAAGGGTTGAGTATGAATTAGAAGTTATCTTAAAAATGGGATATGAAGAATATTTTATTGTTGTGTGGGACTTTATAGCATACGCCAAAGGACAAAATATACCAATAGGTCCTGGAAGAGGATCAGCAGCAGGAAGCTTAGTAGCTTATGCTCTAAAAATAACAGATTTAGATCCATTAAAATATAATCTTATCTTTGAAAGGTTTCTTAATCCAGAAAGAATATCTATGCCAGATATAGATATAGATATTTGTCAAGAGAGAAGAGGAGAAGTAATAGATTATGTCACTCAAAAGTACGGCTCAGATAAGGTTGCTCAAATAATAACATTTGGAAGGATGAAAGCTAGAGCTGCGTTGAGAGATGTTGGTAGAGTTTTAGATGTAAGTTTAGTTAAAGTGGATAAGATTGCTAAATTAATACCACCTTTTTCAACTTTAGGAGAAGCATTAAAAGAAAATCCAGAAATAAGAGATTTATATACAGAAGATAGTGAAGTTAGAAACTTAATAAATTTGTCTCAAAGATTAGAAAATAAGGTTAGACATGCTTCAATACATGCAGCAGGTGTAGTTATAACAAAAGATCCTTTGATTGAAATTGTACCACTATACAGTGACAACAAAGACCATACAATATCAACTCAATATCAAATGAAAGAATTAGAAGAGCTAGGTCTTTTAAAAATGGATTTTTTAGGTCTTAGAAACTTAACGAATTTACAAAGAACAATTGATTATATAAAAGAAAGTAAAAATAAAAAGATAAAATTAGAAGATATAAGTTTAAATGAAAAGAAAGTATATGAGATGCTTTCAACAGGAGATAGTTTAGGAGTATTTCAATTAGAATCTTTGGGGATAAGAAAGATTCTAGTTCAGTTAAAACCAAATAGATTTGAAGATATAATTGCATTATTAGCTTTATATAGACCAGGTCCTTTAGGATCGGGAATGGTAGAAAATTTTATAAATTGTAAAAATGGAATTGAAGAAATAAAATATCCACATCCAACTTTAGAGAAAGTTTTAAAAGAAACATATGGTGTTATTTTATATCAAGAACAAGTAATGAAAATAGCAAATATAATGGCTAATTACTCTTTAGGAGAAGCTGACTTATTAAGAAGAGCAATGGGGAAAAAACAAGCTTCTATAATGGATGAAAACAGAGAAAAATTCGTAGAAAGAGCAATAAAAAATGGTTACTTAAAAGAAAAAGCAGAAGAAATATTTGATTTAATAGATAAATTTGCAGGGTACGGTTTTAATAAATCCCATTCTGCTGCATATGCACTAATAGCATATTGGACAGCTTATTTTAAATGTTTTTATCCTGAAGAGTATTATGCATCAATTATGACATCTGAGAAAAGTAATGTAGAAAATGTAGCATTTTATATAGAGGATGCAAAGTTACATAAATTAAAGTTAAAACTTTCAGATGTAAATAATCCTGTTTCAAAATTTACAGTAGAAGATGGTGGAATTAGGTTTTCTCTAGCAGCAATAAAAAATGTTGGTGAAAGTTTAGCTGAGAAAATAAAGGTTGAGTTTGAAAGAAATGGAAATTTTTTAAGATATGAAGATTTTATATATAGATTAAGAGGACAAGGATTAAATAAAAAAAATATAGAGGCTCTTATTTATTCAGGAGCTTTAGATTCATTGCCTGGAAATAGAAAACAAAAGATAGAGTCAATAGAAAAAGTTATTGATTATGCTAATAAGAAAATAAAGGAAGATGATATTCAACAAATGAACCTTTTTGGAGGAGCTAAATCAGAAGTTGTTAATTTTGTATTTCCAGATGTATCTGATTTTACTCCTGATGAAAAATTAGAAAAAGAAAAAGAATTTTTAGGATTTTACTATAGTGCTCATCCTTTAGATAAGTATGATTGGATAATAAAAACACATAAGATGAATGGAATTTCAGAGATAAAAACAGAAAATTCTCTGCACGGAATAAAAACTTATGGTATACTAAGGGATGTGAAAAAAATACTAACTAAAAAAACAAAAGAACCTATGTGTACATTTGTTTTAGAAGATTACTATGATCAAATTTCCGGAATAATTTTTCCAAGAGAATATAAAGATTATTTAAATATTGAACTTGAAGGAAAAGCTGTTTTAATTGATGGAAGTGTTCAAATAGATTATTTTAATGGAAATGAAAATAAAAAAATAGTTGTAAAGAATATAAAAGCATTAAATTCTATTGAATTTAATAAAAAAAATAGATTATACATATTAGTTAATGATAAATCTAAAGACAAATATAGTAGGTTAAAAGAGATTCTTCTAGAGAATAAAGGTGAAGTACCTTTAAGTTTTGCTATAGATATCGATGGAAATAAAGAGTTAAAAAATTCTAAATTAAATATAGAGATAACTCCTGGATTAATAAGAAAATTAGAAGAATTATTAGGAGAAAAAAGTATAATTATACGATAAAATTACAGTTGTAATGTTATCTTGAATGATTTTTTAAATTATGTTAAAATAAGTGATAAAAAACTGATGGAGGAACTTATGAAGAAGGAAGAGTTTCAAATTGAAGATTTGATCAATGTATTAAGTGAGTGCGGACTTACTGAAATTAGTTATGAGGAAAATGAAAATTTAAAAATAAAAATAAAAAAATCTCCACAAAGAAAAGTAGTTTTACCTAAAGAAACTACTCAGGTCACAAAAGAAATAAATAAAAAAGAGGATAATTTAAAAACTGTTGTTTCGACTGGAATTGGGAAATATTTCTATAAAGATATAGTAAAAATTGGAGATAAGATCAAAGTAGGTCAAGATCTAGGGTATATTTATGTAATGGGTTTAAAAACACCTTTAAAATCTACTGTTAGTGGTGAGGTGTTAGAGATAACTGTAGAAGACGGTGGAGTTGTCGACTATGGTAAGATATTATTAAAAGTAAAGGCCACAGCAAGATAATTGGGAGGATTTTATGTTTAAAAAGATATTGATTGCTAATAGGGGTGAAATCGCTGTTAGAATAATAAGAGCTGCAAGAGAATTGGGAATAAAAACAGTAGCTGTTTACTCAGAAGCAGATAAAGATAGTTTACATGTAAGATTAGCGGATGAAGCAGTTTGTATAGGAGGGCCTTTAAGCACAGAATCGTACTTAAAAATACCAAATATATTGGCAGCAGCAGAGATAACAGGAGCTAATGCTATTCATCCAGGATATGGATTTTTATCAGAAAATGCAAGATTTGCAAGAATATGCCAGACACATAATATTACATTCATAGGACCAAGTCCAGAAGCAATAGATAGAATGGGAGATAAAGCTACTGCAAGAAAAACTGCCATTGAAAATGAGGTACCATTAACAAATGGAACTGGAATTATTAGAAGTATAGAAGAAGCTAGAAAAGAGGTTGAAGAGAGAATTGGATACCCTGTAATGATAAAAGCTACTGCCGGTGGTGGTGGAAAAGGAATGAGATTAGCTAGAACTCCAGAAGAGCTAGAGAGTAAAATTATTGCAGCTCAAACAGAAGCAGAGTCAGCTTTTGGAAATCCAGATGTATATATTGAAAAATTTGTTGAAAACCCAAGACACGTTGAAGTTCAAATAATGGGAGATAAGCATGGGAATGTTATTCATTTAGGAGAAAGAGATTGTTCAATTCAGAGAAGACATCAAAAATTAATAGAAGAAGCACCATCATATAAGTTACCTTCAAAAGTTAGAAAAGCTATGGGGGAAGCAGCTGTAAAATTAGCAAAATCTATAAATTATGATTCAGCTGGAACATTGGAGTTTTTAGTTGATAAAGATGATAACTTCTATTTTATGGAAATGAATACAAGAGTTCAAGTTGAACATACAGTGACTGAAATGGTAACAGGAATAGATATAATTAAATTACAAATAAAAGTTGCAGAAGGAGAGAGAATAAATATTTCTCAAGAGGATGTTGTTTTATTTGGACATGCTATTGAATGTAGAATAAATGCAGAAGATACAACAGCAGGATTTTTACCATCACCAGGAAAATTAGAAACATATATAGTTCCTGGAGGTCCAGGAGTGAGAGTAGATTCACATTCTTATCAAGGGTATGAAATTTCACCTTATTATGATTCAATGATAGGTAAACTTATTGTTCATGGAATTACTAGAGAAGAAGCTATAGAAAAGATGAAAAGAGCTTTAAGTGAGTTTATTATAGAAGGGATTGATACAACAATACCGTTTCATTTAGAAGTTTTAGATAATAAAGTATACAGAGCGGGAAAAGTTACAACAAAGTTTATTGAAGAAAATTTTGAAAAAAATTAAAATAATAGCTAGGAAAAAAATTAAATAAATGTAATAATATAGGTATAATATCTACGGAGGTGTTTTTATGAACGAATTAGGAAATATAAAAATAGCAGACGATGTTGTAAAAACAATATCAGCAAAAGCAGCACAAGATGTTTCTGGAGTTTATAAATTAGCAGGTGGAGTAGCAGATGAAGTTAGCAAAATGCTAGGAAAAAAGAGACTTACAAATGGTGTAAAGGTTGAAGTAGGGGAAAAAGAGTGTAGTGTAGAGATTTATATAATCGTAGAATATGGATATCAAATTTCTGAAGTTGCTCAAAATGTCCAAAAGAATGTTTTAACAGCTGTAAGCACAATGACTGGATTAAAAGTTGTAGAAGTAAATGTATTTGTTCAAGATGTAAAAATTTTAACAGAAGAATATGACGAAAAGCATGAAGATATAGAGATTGTATAATTATAAAAAGGAGGCGTTTAATTACGCCTCTAATCTTTCTTTACAGGGGTGAGTTTATTGATAAAAAAATTAATATTTTTCTTCGCATGGTTAGGAATAATTGTCATATCTGTAATAGGAATAGGTTATATAACAATGCCACAGTATTTTTCAACAATAGATACAAGCTCACTTATATTTAAAGCAGTAGTTTTCAATATATGTTTGATATATATATGTATATCAATATTAAAATTATTATCTAATTTTTCCAAAGAAAAAGATTATGTTATAAAAAATGAACACGGATCAGTACATATTTCTACTGATACTGTAAAAAATTTGATTAAAGAAATTTTATCAAAAGATAGTGATATAAAAGGTTTAAAGATTGATTGCGGAAGTAGAGGAAGTAAATATTTTGTTAAGTTAAATTTAGATATGGTATCTAATAATAATTTATCAAATAAAACTGTGGATATACAAAATTTAATAAAAAATAATTTAGAGCAGAAGTTAGATTTAAAAGTTGATTATATAGAAGTGAAAATTTCTAAACTATCAATAAGAAAGGATTCAATAGAATAGGAGGTAAGGTATGATGTTAGAAAAAATTATTGAAAGTTTTATTCTTAACTTTAAAAAATATCTTTATGCTATTCTAGGATTAATATCAGGAATTCTTTTAGTTGAGTATGGAGTATTGAAAACCATTTTTATACTATGCTTGACATGTGTAGGATTTAAATTAGGAGATAGAGATTTTCAAGAAAAATTAAAAAAACAAATATTAAATAGATTAAAAGATTAGAAAGGAAACAATAATGAGTAGAAGAGTAGCAAGAGAAGAGTTATTTAAAATAGTTTTTGAATCGGAGTTAACTGAAGTGAAAATAGATGAAACTTTAGCAAGTTATATGTTAAGAGATGAAACTAATTTGAATACAAATGAAAAGGAGTTCATTGAAAAATATTCAAATGGACTAGCTTTAAATGATGAAAGAGTTATTGAAACATTAAAAAATAATATTACAGGTTGGAGTTTAGAGAGAATCGGAAATGTGGAAAAAGCTTTATTAAAGATAGCAACATATGAGATTTTATTTGAAGATGTACCAGCTGAAATTGTTGTTAATGAAGTTGTAGAATTAGCCAAAAAATATGGTGATGAAAAGTCACATGAGTTTATTAATGGTGTTTTAGCAAAAGTAGTAATTGAAAAAAATAGATAATAACTTTAAAGGGAGAGCAAAATATTTTGCTCTCCCTTTTTTATTAAAAGGAGGGATTTATGTTAGTAAAGGTATTAAGCTCAAGTTATTTAGGAATCGAACCGTATTTAGTAGAAGTAGAAGTGGATGTAACTAATGGATTACCTATATTTAATATAGTTGGATTAGGTGATGCAACTATATCAGAAAGTAGAGATCGTATTAGGTCAGGTATAAAAAATATGGGGTATCTATTAGAGCCACGAAGAATTGTGGTAAATTTGACACCAGCTAACATAAAGAAAAGAGGGTCACACTTTGATTTACCTATTGCTATAGGAATAATGGTTGGAATGAAGTTTTTATCAGATTATAGAGGAGTGTTAAAAGAGTATATAATGATGGGAGAGTTATCGTTAACAGGAGAAGTTCGAAGAGCGGAGGGTATTATAAGCGGTGTTTTGTTAGCTAAAAGTAAAGGATTTAAAGGTGTTATAATTCCAGAAGAAAATTTAGAAGAGGCCTCAATAATAAAAGATATACAAATAGTTCCAGTTAAAAATATTAGAGATGTTGTTAAGTTTATAGAAGAGGGAATTATAAGAAGCAAAAGAATATTAAATGATAACAAAATAGTATTGAAAGATACTTTAGATATGTGGGATGTAAAAGGACAAATAAGGGCAAAGAGAGCTCTTGAAATAGTTGCAGCAGGAGGTCATAACATAATTATGATAGGATCTCCAGGAAGTGGAAAATCTATGTTAGCAAAAAGATTGATTACAATATTACCACCTATGTCAGAAAAAGAGATTATAGAGACAACAAAAATTTATAGTATAGCAGGGGAATTAAGTGAAAGAGTTCCGATAGTAACCAATCGTCCTTTTAGAGATCCACACCATACTTCAACAACAAGCTCTATTATTGGAGGAGGAAGATTACCTAAACCAGGAGAAATAAGTCTTGCTAATAATGGTGTTCTTTTTTTAGATGAATTTACGGAGTTTGATAGAGTGGTTATTGAAAGTTTAAGAGAACCATTAGAGGAGAAAAGAATATCAATAACAAGAAGTTTGGGAAAAATGGAATTTCCTGCAAAATTAATATTTATTGCAGCGTGTAATCCATGTTTTTGTGGAAATGGATTTGATGAAGAGTTGTGTACATGTACTCCATATGATTTAAGACGATATATGAAAAAATTGTCAGGTCCAATTATAGATAGAATAGATTTATATGTTGAGATTTATAGATTAAATGATAAAGAGATTTTGGATGAAGAACGAGGAGACTCTTCTGAAAAAATAAAAATAAGAGTTATAAAAGCTCGGGAAATACAAAATCACAGATTTAATAATGAAAAATTAAATAGAGATATGACTAATGAGGACGTTGAAAAATATTGTAGTTTAAATAATGAATGCGAAAATGTTATGAGAACAGCCATTAGAACACTTAATCTTTCTATGAGAACATATCATAAAATTTTGAAAGTAGCTAGAACTATAGCCGATTTAGATAATAAAATAGAGATAGAAAAATCTCATATTTTAGAGGCGATAAATTTTAGAAAAAATTGATAAAAAAAGTTTGACATAATTACAAAAAAGGTGTATATTATTGTTGTGAACAAGATTGTAATAATTACAAAAAAGTAATTGTTACAATAAAAAAATAAAAAAATAAAAAAATCATAGATGAAAAAATAATCAAGGAGGATTAAAAATGGCAAAAGTAAAATGTACAGTATGTGGAGAAGTATTTGAAGAGGCTTTAGGAGCTTGCCCTTTATGTAAGGTAGGATTAGATAAATGTGTTGCTTATGATGAAACAGCAGGAAGAGTTTGGGCAACTGAGCACAAAGTAGGAGAAGGATTAGCTTGCGGAGATGAAGAGATCATCGAAGGATTAAGAGCAAACTTCAACGGAGAGTGTATGGAAGTTGGAATGTACTTAGCAATGGCTAGAGTAGCAGATAGAGAAGGATATCCAGAAGTAGCAGAAGCTTATACAAGAATAGCTTTTGAAGAAGCTGGTCACGCTGCAAGATTTGCAGAGTTATTAGGAGAAGTTGTAACTGATTCTACAGAAGAGAACTTAAAGAGAAGAGTAGAAGCTGAGTACGGAGCAACTTCAGGAAAATTTGATATTGCTAAGAGAGCTAAACAATTAGGATTCGATGCAATTCACGATACAGTTCATGAAATGGCTAAAGATGAAGCTAGACACGGAAGAGCTTTCTTAGGATTATTAGAGAGACATTTCCAAAAATAATAGTAAATAGTTAGAGTGCTTAATATATTTAAGCACTCTTTTTCGTTATGTTGAAGTTTTGATTAGATTGTGATACTATTAAAGTATTATAAAGGGATAAAAGGTGAGATGCTTGGGGAAAATAATTTATGTAACTGGTGGAGCAAGAAGTGGGAAAAGTTCATTTGCTGAAAAAAAAGTTTTTCAATTGAATAAGGAAAAGATTTATGTAGCTACAGCGATATCTTTTGATGAAGAGATGAAGGAAAGAGTAAGACTACACAAAATTCAAAGAGGAGAAAATTGGATAACAATAGAGGCGTATAGAAATCTTTATAAAATTTTAGAAGAATATAAAGATTTAAATGGAGTTGTATTATTAGATTGTTTAACAAATTTAGTCACAAATATTATGATTATGGATAGAGATATCAACTGGGATAAAATAACTCAAGATATTGTTAAAGAGATTGAGGAAGAGATTGGGAATGAAGTTCAAAAATTAATAGATTTTATAAAAAATAGTTCATTAGATATGGTTGTAGTTTCTAATGAAGTTGGAATGGGATTAGTTCCTCCGTATGCTTTAGGAAGATATTTTAGAGATATAGGCGGTAGAATAAATCAATTGGTTGCAAAAGAATGCCATGAAGCGTATTTAATAGTTTCTGGATTAGAGTTAAAATTAAAATAGAGTTTGGAGGAGAAAATGAAAGGTTTAGCTTTACTTTTTAAATTTATGACAAGATTACCATTTCCAGGAGGAAAAACTTTTGATTCGAAAGCTTTAGGAAAAGGAATGAAATGGTTTCCAATAGTAGGATTAGTGATAGGTATTATAAACTTAGCTGTGGCAATGGTTTTAGAAACATTTATTCCATCGCCTATTTTAATGGCAATAATCTTAGTTACTCTTGATGTTATAGTAACTGGTGGATTACATTTAGATGGTCTAGCGGATACTTTTGATGGAATATTTAGTTATAGAAGTAAACAAAAAATGTTAGAGATTATGAAAGACTCTAGAGTTGGAACAAATGGTGTTTTGGTTTTAATACTTTACTTTATATTTAAAGTTGCTTTCTTAGTAGAAACATCGGAATTATTTGGAATAAATCAAGGTGTAATAATGCTTATTGTACCTATATTAGCTAGAATAAATAGTGTAGTCAACTGTGCTTTTGAGCCTTATGCAAGAGCCACTGGAATGGGTAAAACTTTTGTTGATAACACTGATAAGATGGGATTATTAATATCTTATGTCACTGTTACAGCTATATTATATGGAATAGCTCAGTATTTTATGTTACCTTTTATAAGTTTATTTATTGTTTTAAATATACTAATTATTTGTGGGTTTTTATTTGGAAAGTTAATGACAAAAAAAATAGGTGGTATAACTGGAGATACTTTAGGAGCATTGTTAGAGCTATCTTCAGTACTTTCATTAGTTTTACTGTATGTAACTTTATAGGTGAGATTGATGGGGAAAATTATTTTAGTTAGGCATGGTGAATCAAAATTAAATATTGAAGGGGTTTACTATGGAATTTTAGATCCAGAATTAACAGAAAAAGGAAAAGAGCAGGCAGAAAAAACTAGGGAAATTTTAAAAAATATAAATTATGAAAAGATATATGCAAGCGATTTAAGAAGAGCAATAGACACAGCAGAGATTGTAAATTATAAAAAATTAGAAATCTTAATTGATCAAGAATTACGTGAACTAAATTTTGGAATATTTGAAGGACATAGTTATAAAGAACTTTTGGACAAATATCCAGAGGAGTTAAAAAAGAGTCAAAGTAATTGGGAAAATTATAATTATATAACTGGCGAAAGTGTTTTAGAGCTTCAAAAAAGAGCTATTAATTTTATAGAGAAGAAAGTTGATTTAGATGGAACAACAGTTTTAGTTACTCACTGGGGAGTAATTAATACTATTTTAAGTCATTACTTTTCTAATGGATTAGAATCTTATTGGAAGTTTAGTGTAGAAAATGGTGGTGTAGTTATAATTGAATTTTCTGAAGGATATCCCATATTAAAGGGATTAAATATAGGGGGCTAAAATTGGACAGAATAAAAAAGATTCAAAATGATATAATTGGTGTTGATACAGAAGCTATAAAAGAGTGTAAAAAAATATTAGATTCTAGAATGAAACCTGAGAAAAGTTTAGGTGTTTTAGAAGATTTAGCAATGAAAGTAGCGGGAATAACAGGCCAACCCCTAAATGAATTAAAAGCTGGATGCCATTTTATAGCATCATCTGATAATGGAGTTATAGAAGAAGGAGTATCATCTTGTCCAATAGAATATACAAGAATAGTCTCAGAAGCAATGTTAAGCTCTTTTGCAGCTATTGGAATTTTATGTAAAAGTTTAGGAATACCTCTAAATTTGATAGATATTGGAATAAAAGGAGATATTCCAAGAAACTATGAAAACTTATACGTAAAAAAAATAGCTTATGGAACTAAAAATTTTAGTAAGGAACCTGCTATGAGTTTAGATGAGGTAATAAAAGCAATCTTAGTTGGAGTAGAAATAATAAAAGAAAAAAAAGAGTATGATTTCTTCTCTAATGGAGAGATGGGAATAGCTAATACAACAACAAGTTCAGCTATATTATACGCTTTAACAAAAGAGGATATAGAAAAAGTTGTAGGTTGTGGTGCAGGACTTTCAGATGAGGGATTAAGACGAAAAAAAGATGTGATAAAAGATGCTTGTCTGAAATATGATTTATTTAATAAAGAACCAATAGAAGTTTTAAGATGCGTTGGTGGACTTGATATAGCATGTATGGTTGGACTTTACTTAGGTGCAGCATTAGAGAGAAAGCCTATGCTAATAGATGGTTTTATATCAGCAGTAGCAGCATTAGTTGCAACTAGAATAGAACCAAAGGTAAAAAATTACCTAATAGGAACTCATATGAGTGAAGAACCAGGAATGAAAGTCGTTATGACAGCACTAGATTTAAAAACATTTTTACATATGGAGATGCGTTTAGGAGAAGGAACTGGAGCAGTTTTGGCGTATCCTATTTTGAAAGCAGCAGTAGAAATTCCTAAAATAATGAAAACAAAAGATGAGGTTTATGAAATATTTCAATAAAGTAATAAGGGGTGATTATTTTGGAAAAAAACCAAATGCAAGGACACCGAAAGAGATTACGAGAGAAGTATTTAAAAGTTGGATATAAGGGTTTAGAGGATTATGAAATTTTAGAGCTACTGTTAACTTATTCAATAAAATTAAAAGATTGTAAAGGTATTGCAAAGAATTTATTGTCAAAGTTTAAAAGCATAGATAAAGTGATAAATGCTGAGTTAAATGATTTAAAAGAAATTGAAGGTGTTGGTGCAGAGACAGCTTTATATTTAAAAGTAATTGGTGAGACTATGTCTAATCACTATTTTAAAAATGTGAAAAATGCTGATTTAACAACTTTAAAAGGCAAAAATGATTTGGTAAATTATTTGAAAGACGATGTAGGTACTTTGAAAAGTGAAGAGTTTAAAGTGATTTACCTAAGTAGTGATAATAAGATTGTATGTGATGAGATTTTATTTAAGGGAACAATTGATAGAAGTGTAGTTTATCCCAGAAAGATAATGGAAAGAGCAATTGATAATAGAGCTAAAGGAATAATATTTGCTCATAACCATCCAAGTGGAAATTTAACTCCATCTAAAAAAGATATTGAATTAACATTAGAAATGCAAGAGTTACTAGAAAAGGTAGATATAAAATTATTAGACCATATTATTGTTAGTGATGAGTCTTATTTTAGTTTTTATGAAAATGGACTAATTGAATATTATTAAAAAGTTTAGCCCTCTTACATTGATTAAGAGGGTCTTTTAGTAAGGAGGAAAAATGTTAGACAAAATAATTATAAAAGGTGCTAGAGAACATAATCTTAAAAATTTTGATATAGAAATTCCAAAGTATAAATTTGTTGTTGTAACAGGAGTAAGTGGAAGTGGAAAATCATCGCTAGCATTTGATACTATTTATTCAGAAGGACAAAGAAGATATGTAGAAAGTTTATCGGCTTATGCAAGACAATTCATTGGACAAATGAAAAAGCCAGAGGTAGATAGCATAGAAGGGTTAGCACCGGCTATTTCAATTGAACAAAAAACAACAAATAAAAATCCAAGATCAACAGTAGGGACAGTAACAGAGATATATGATTATATGAGGTTATTATTTGCACATATAGGTAAAGCACATTGTCCAATATGTGGAAAATTAGTAGAGAGACAAAGTGTTGATGAAATTGTGGAAAATGTATATGAAAAATTTAATAATGGTGACAGACTAATGATTTTAAGTCCTGTTGTTAAAGATAAAAAAGGAACACACAAAAATCTATTTTTAAATCTTGTAAAAAAGGGATTTGTAAGAGCAAGAGTTAATGGTGAAATTCTTTATATTGAAGAGGAGATAAACTTAGATAAAAACAAAAAGCATAATATTGAAGTTGTTGTAGATAGAATTGTTGTAGATAAGGAAGATGAGGAGTTTAAATCAAGATTAACTCAAAGTATAGAGCAAGGGATTGAACTATCAGAAGGAAAAATAATAATAAACTGGGGAGATGGAGAACAATTATATAGTGAAAATTTTTCATGTCCAGATCATGAAAATGTAAGCATTCCAGATTTAAACCCGAGACTATTCTCTTTTAATGCTCCTTTTGGAGCTTGTCCTGAATGCAAAGGAATAGGGAAAAAATTAGAAATTGATGAAAGTAGACTAATAGAGGATGAAAATTTATCAATATTAAAAGGTGGATTATATGTTCCAGGAGCAGCATCAGCTAAAAAGGGTTATACATGGACAATATTTGAATCTATGGCAAAAAAATATAAAATTGATTTAGATAAACCAGTAAAAGATTTAACTAAAAAAGAGATGGATATAATTTTTTATGGAACTGATGGAGAGAAATTTAGAGTGGACTATACATCAAAAGAGTTTAGTTTTCATGGAGAAAAGGATTTTGAAGGAATTGTAAAGAATTTAGAAAGAAGATATAATGAATCGTTTTCAGAGAGTTCTAGAGAAGAGATAGAAAATAGATTTATGATAGAAAGAATATGTAAGGTGTGTCATGGAAAAAGATTAAAGCCAGAAGTTTTAGCTGTAACTGTTTATAATAAAAATATAATTGAGATAACAGAACTAAGTATAAAAGATGCTCTAAATTTTTTTGAAAATATAGAGTTAACAGAAAAAGAGAAACAAATAGCAGCAGAGATTTTAAAAGAGATAAAAGAAAGAATATCGTTTATGATAAATGTGGGATTAGATTATTTGAGTTTAGCTAGAGAGACAAAAACATTATCTGGAGGAGAGTCTCAAAGGATTAGATTGGCAACTCAAATTGGGTCAGGGCTAACAGGTGTATTGTATGTTTTAGATGAACCAAGTATTGGATTACATCAAAGAGATAATGATAAACTTTTAGCCACTTTAAATAGATTGAAAGAGTTAGGAAATACACTTATTGTTGTTGAACATGATGAAGATACAATGCATCAAGCTGATTATATTTTAGATATGGGACCGGGAGCAGGAGTGTTTGGTGGTGAAATTGTAGCTGCAGGAACACCACAAGAAGTTATGGATAATGAGACTTCAATGACAGGGAGATACTTAAAAGGTGAAATAGGTATAACTGTACCAGAAAAGAGAAGAGAGCCCAAAGGGTATATAACTTTAAAAGGAGCAAAGGGGAATAATTTAAAGAATGTAGATGTAGATATACCTTTAGGTGTTTTAACTGTTGTAACAGGAGTAAGTGGAAGTGGAAAATCAACACTAATAAATCAAACTCTTTATCCAATTTTATTTAATAAATTAAATAAGGGTAAGCTTTATCCATTAGAATATTCTTCTATTGAAGGATTAGAGAATTTAGATAAAGTTATAGATATAGATCAAAGTCCTATTGGAAGAACTCCAAGATCAAATCCAGCTACATATACAAAAGTATTTGATGATATTAGAGATATTTTCTCTCAAACAAAAGATGCAAAAGCTAAGGGATACTCAAAAGGTCGTTTTTCTTTTAATGTAAAAGGCGGACGATGTGAAGCATGTCAGGGTGCTGGAATAATCAAAATAGAAATGAATTTTTTACCTGATGTTTATGTTGAATGTGAGGTATGTAGAGGAAAAAGATATAATAGGGAAACATTGGAAGTTTACTACAAAGGAAAAAATATTTCAGATGTATTGGACATGAGTGTGGGAGAAGCATATGATTTCTTCAAAACAATACCAACACTAGAAAGAAAACTAAAGGTATTAGTGGATGTAGGTTTAGATTATATAAAATTAGGCCAACCTGCTACAACACTATCTGGAGGGGAAGCTCAAAGAATAAAATTAGCAAGTGAATTATCTAAAATATCAAAAGGAAAAACTGTATATATTTTAGATGAGCCAACAACAGGATTACATTTTGAAGATATAAGAAAACTTTTAGAAGTAATTAATAGATTAGTGGAAAAAGGAAATACAGTTATAATTATAGAGCATAATTTAGATGTAATAAAAAATGCTGATTATATAATCGATATAGGACCTGAAGGTGGAGATGGTGGAGGAAAAGTTATTTTAACAGGAACTCCAGAAAAAATAGCTTCTTCTAAAAAAGGTTATACAAGTAAATACTTAAAAAAAGCATTAAAAGGAGAGAGATAAAATAATGTTTGAATATTTAAATGGAGTAATAAAAATAAAAAAACCAGAATATTTAGCAGTGGATGTAAATGGAGTAGGATATAGAGTTTACATAACTTTAAAAACTTATGATCAAGTACAGGTGGGAGAGAAAAAAGAGCTATATATATATAATGTAATAAAAGAAGATGCATTTAAACTAGTAGGATTTTTACAGGAGAGAGAAAGAGTTCTTTTTGAGATGTTAATAGGAATCAGTGGAATAGGATTATCACTGGCCCTTTCTATAATGTCAACATTTTCAATAGACAATATTAGAGAGATTGTTTTAACAGAAGATTTTAAGACGTTAAAAAGAGTTCCAAAATTAGGAGAAAAAAAATCAAAGCAAATAATTATAGATTTAAATAATAAGATTAAAACATTAAATTTAATGTCTATGGAAGATCCATCAGGAGATATGTTAAATAATGCGATTGAAGAAGAGTTATATATGGCATTAGATTCTTTAGGATACAGTAAAAAGGAAATAGATTCTATGATAAGTAAAGATGAGTTAAATAGTTATTCTACTTTAGAAGAGGCAATTAAGGGAGTTTTAAAAAAAATTCAATTAAGGGGATGATTTTATGAGAAAAATCTATGTTCTAGACACTAATGTTTTAATACATGATCATCGTAGTATTTATAGTTTTGAAGATAATGAAGTTGTTGTTCCTATATATGTAATAGAGGAGATAGATAATTTAAAGAGAAATAGTACGACAGCAATACAGGCTCGTTTAGCAGCTAGAGAGCTTGATACCATAAGGAAAAAAGGGTGTATTGCAAAAGGGGTAGAGCTAGAGAAAAAGATTTTTTTCAGAGTAGAGATAGAAAGTGATTTAAATTTATTACCACCGGTATTAAAAAAAGACTCAATGGATAATATGATAATTGCAACAACTCTCGGAATTAAAAATAAAAATCCAGATATGAAAGTAATTTTAATAACTAAAGATATAAATATGAGAATTAAGGCAGATTCTTTAGGATTAGAAGTTCAAGATTACGAAACAGATAGAACGGATTATACGACGTTGTATGATGGTTATGAAGAGATTGAAGTTTCAAGAGATATTTATAATAAATTTGATAAAGCTGGAAAAATAAATGTTTGGGAGTTAGGAAAAGAGTATCATTTTACAGAAAATATGTTTGTTAAATTTAAATGTGGAGAAGAAAAAACTTTTGGAAGATATATAGGTGGAAAAATTAGAAGAAATTTAGAAGGACAAATATCAGCTTGGGGTGCAAGGGCAAGAAACGATGAACAAGAATATGCAATGGAACTTTTAATGGATGAAAATATAAAAGTTGTAACATTAGTAGGAAGAGCTGGGACTGGAAAAACTTTATTGGCAATAGCAGCAGGATTAGAACAAGTTGTTGAAAGAGGTAAATATAAAAGATTACTTATAGCTCGTCCAATAATTCCAATGGGAAAAGATTTAGGATATCTGCCTGGAAGTGAAGAAGAGAAATTAAGACCATGGATGCAGCCCATATATGACAATATAGACTATTTAGCTGGGGAAAAAGGTGAAAAAACTGGAGAGAAAGTAATTTTAGGGCTTCAAACTATGGGACTTTTAAAAATAGAAGCTCTTACTTATATAAGAGGAAGAAGTATTCCTAACGGATATATAATAATAGATGAAGCACAAAACTTAACTCCTCTCGAAGTAAAAACCATAATAACAAGAGCAGGAGAAAATACAAAGATAGTGTTAACAGGAGATCCAGATCAAATAGATAGTCCATATTTAGATTCAGACACAAATGGGCTTACATATCTATCAGAAAAATTAAAAAATGAAAGTATAGTAGGACATGTTACTTTAAAAAAAGGTGAACGTTCAGCATTAGCTGAGTTAGCAGCAAAACTTCTATAATTTTTTCTTTTATTTTATCAATATATATATTATAATAATGTATAAGATAAAAGACGAAATTTGGGAGGAGTAAAGTTATGGAGACACTTTTAACATTGTTTTTATTTATTTTTGCTGTAGCTTTAATAATATTAGTTCTTGTTCAACCAGATAGAAGCCATGGTATGTCAGGTAGCATGGGAATGGGAGGTTCAAATACAGTATTTGGAGTTTCAAAAGATGGAGGACCACTAGCCAGAGCAACTGAAGTAGTAGCATTTTTATTCATACTTTCAGCACTTCTTCTGTATCTAGTAAAATAGTTAAAAGAGTTAAAGGCGTGTTGGGGTACACAATACGCTTTTTTATTTTAAAAAATAGGTTGTGATTAAATGCAAAGTATATTTGGTGGAAATTTTGAAGATGCAAAACCTCTATCTACTCGTTTAAGGCCTCAGAAGTTTGTAGATTTTAAAGGGCAAGAAAAACTTCTAGGAAAAAATGGTGTTCTTAGAAAAATAATAGAGGGTAAATCTTTATCTAATATGATTTTATATGGACCATCAGGCTCTGGAAAAAGTTCATTGGGTGAAATAATATCTAAAGAGTTAAACTATAATTTTGAGACTTTAAATGCAACAGTAGCAAGTTTAAATGATTTAAGAGAGATTGTAGAAAAAGCTAAAAGAAATTTAGAGTTATATGGGAAAAGAACAATTTTATTTTTAGATGAAATTCATAGATTTAATAAAACTCAACAAGATGCGTTATTGTCTTATACAGAGTCAGGAATATTAATTTTAGTTGGAGCTACTACTGAAAATCCTTATCATAGTCTAAACAATGCACTATTATCAAGGTGTTTAATCTTTGAATTTAAACCTTTAACAAGAGATAATATAAGAGAGATTTTAATAAAAGGTGAAAATTTATTAAATTTACAACTTCCCGAAGAGGTAAGAGATGTTATTTTAGATATTTCTCAAGGAGATAGTAGAGTAGCTTTAAATTACTTAGAATTATATAAAAATAGTTGTATGGGATACTCTAAAGAAGAGATAATAGATATTTTCAGAGAAAGAAAAGCCTCTTATCATAAGGAAGAGGATAAATATAATATAATTTCAGCTATGATAAAAAGTATAAGAGGAAGCGATCCAGACTCAGCAGTATATTGGTTAGCAAGGCTTCTTCATGGTGGAGAAGATCCACGATATATAGCAAGAAGAATATTTATCCATGCAAGTGAAGACATTGGCATGGCTAATCCAGAAGCTATGTTAATAGCAAATAGTGCTATGAATGCAAGTGAAAAAATAGGAATGCCAGAAATAAGGATAATTTTATCTCAGGCAGTTATTTATTTAGCAATATCAACAAAAAGCAATTCGAGCTATATGGCAATAGATAAAGCTTTAAAAGATATAGAGGATGGAGACTTAGAACCGGTTCCAATACATATAGGGACTGGAGCGGTAGGATATAAATATCCTCATAATTATGAAAATAATTTTGTGGAGCAAAAATATAGAGCAAATAGAAAAAAATACTATATTCCAGGAAATAACAGAAATGAAAAACTAATTGAAGAAAAATTAGATAAATTATGGAAATTAAAATAATTGAGGTGATAAAATGAAGCTAATTAAAGCGGTTAGAGGAACTAAAGATATATTTGGAGATGAAGGAATAAAGTATGACTACATAACAAGGACAGCTCAAGAGTTTTTTGGAAATTATGGGTACTCAATGATAAAAACTCCTATATTTGAAGAAACAGATCTTTTTAAAAGAGGAGTAGGAGAGGGAACAGATATCGTTGAAAAAGAGATGTATACTTTTCAAGATAGAGGAGAAAGAAGCATCACTTTAAGACCAGAAGGAACAGCAGCTGTTGTAAGATGCTATTTAGAAAATAAGATATACGCAAAAGAGGAAGTTTCAAGATATTTTTATGCAGGGTCTATGTTTAGATACGAAAGACCTCAAGCAGGAAGACAAAGAGAGTTCAATCAAATAGGTGTAGAAGTTTTAGGTGAAAGCTCACCGATTTTAGATGCAGAAGTAATTGCAATGGGGTATTCTTTTTTAAGTAAAATCGGAGTTACTGATTTAGAAGTAACTATAAATTCTGTGGGAGAAAAAGAAAGCAGACAAAGATATAGAGAAACTCTTTTAAACTTTTTAGAACCAATGAGAGAAGAGCTTTGTGATGATTGTAAAATGAGAATGGAGAAAAATCCACTTAGAGTTTTAGATTGTAAAGTAGATAAATGTAAAGAGTTAACAGCTGATGCACCAATTATAACAGACTCTTTATCAGTAGAGGAAAAAGCACACTATGAAACAGTGAAAAAATATTTAACATTATTTAATGTAAAGTATAAAGAGGATCCAAGACTAGTTAGAGGATTGGATTATTATTCAAGTACAGTTTATGAGATTGTGACAAATAAATTAGGATCACAAGGAACTGTTTTAGGTGGAGGAAGATATGATAATCTTCTAAAGCAACTTGGAGATAAAGAGATACCTGCATTTGGATTTGCAGCAGGAGTTGAAAGAATCATGATGCTTTTAGGTGAGGATTTCCCAAAAAGAGAGTTAGATGTATATATAGCTTGGTTGGGAGAAGCTACTATGGATTCTGCATTTAAGTTAGCTAATGATTTAAGACTTTTTGGAAAATCTGTTGTAATAGATTATGCTTCAAAAGGAATGAAAGCTCATATGAAAAAAGCTGATAAAGTTGGGGCGAAAAATGTTATTATAATAGGGGAGGATGAGATGAATAAAGGTGTTGTTATGCTAAAAGATTTCATCAATAGAACTCAAGAAGAAGTAAGTATAGAAAATATAAAAAACATATTAAAATAATAGAAGGAGAAAAGCGATGACGTATTATAGAACTCATAACTTAGGGGAATTAAGAGCTTCAAATATTGGTGAAACAGTTACTTTATCTGGATGGGTTGATACAAAAAGAGACTTAGGTGGATTAACATTTATCGATTTAAGAGATAGAGAAGGAAAAACACAAATAGTTTTCCACACAGATGTAGCAGAAGTTTCAGTTGTAGAAAGAGCACAAAAATTAAAAAATGAATCAGTTATAAAAGTTGTAGGAGTTGTAAAAGAAAGACAAAGCAAAAATGCTAATATTCCTACTGGTGATATTGAAGTATTTGTAACAGATTTAGAAGTTTTAAATAACTGTGATGTTTTACCATTCCAAATATCTGGAGATGAAAATTTAAGCGAAAATATAAGATTAAAATATAGATATTTAGATTTAAGAAGATCTCAAATGACTAGAAATCTAAAAATGAGACATAAAATGATTATGTCAATAAGAAACTATATGGATGAAAAAGGATTCCTAGATGTAGATACTCCAATTTTAACAAAGTCAACACCAGAGGGAGCAAGAGACTTCTTAGTTCCAAGTAGAATTAATCCAGGAGATTTCTATGCTTTACCACAATCACCTCAATTATTTAAGCAATTATTAATGATTTCAGGAGTAGAAAAATATTTCCAAATTGCTAAATGTTTTAGAGATGAAGATTTAAGAGCTGATAGACAACCTGAGTTTACTCAGTTAGATATCGAAATGTCTTTTATAGAGCAAAAAGATATTATGAATGAGATAGAGGGATTAGCTAAAAGAGTATTTAAAAATGTAACAGGAGAATCAGCTGATTATGAATTCCCAAGAATGCCTTATGCAGAAGCTATGGAAAGATTTGGTTCAGACAAACCTGATACAAGATTTGGTGTTGAATTAAAAGATTTAACAGATATAATGTCAACTTGTGGATTCAAAGGTTTTAAAAGTGCAGTGGAAGCTGGTGGAATCGTTAAAGCAGTTGTAGCTCCAGGAGTTGCAGAGCAATTCTCAAGAAAAATTTTAACTGAATATGAAGATTATGCAAAAACATATTTTGGCGCAAAAGGAATGGCTTGGATAAAGTTAACAGAAGAGGGAGTTAATTCCCCAATAGCTAAGTTCTTTACTGAAGAAGAGATGAATGCAATCATAGCTAGAACTGAAGCAAAAGTTGGAGATGTAATAATGATTGTAGCAGATAGAGCAAAAGTTGTGTATGGAGCTTTAGGTGCTGTAAGATTAAAGTTAGGAAAAGAATTAGGATTAATCAATAATGATGAATTTAAATTCTTATGGGTAGTAGATTTCCCTATGTTCGAATATGATGAAGAAGAACAAAGATATAAGGCTCAACATCACCCATTCACATCAATAAAAGCTGAAGATATGCAGTTATTCTTAGATGGAGAAATGGATGAAGTTAGAACCAACTCATATGACTTGGTATTAAATGGATCTGAAATTGGTGGAGGATCAATAAGAATATTTAATCCTGAAATTCAAAGTAAAGTATTTGAAAAGTTAGGTTTATCTAAAGAGGAAGCACAAGAGAAGTTTGGATTCTTTGTGGATGCATTTAAATATGGAGCACCACCACATGGAGGATTGGCTTTTGGTATTGATAGATGGTTAATGGTAATGTTAAAAGAGCAATCAATAAGAGATGTAATCCCATTCCCTAAAACAAATAAAGGTCAATGTTTAATGACAGAAGCACCAAGTAAAGTTGATGATAAGCAATTAGAAGAGCTTTATTTAGATTCAACATATAATTCAGAAATAGTTTAGTTATAAAAAATATACTATTCATAAGGATTTTTTAATTGAAAAAATAATATAGAAGTGATATAATTGTCTTAAGAATAAATATTTCTGGTCTACTCGCTATTATCTGGAGGTTTTGGGCCTAAGGTCGCTATTGGGATTGGCGCTGTTATTTATAGTTCAGAAAAGTCACGGAAACCCTTGTTTCACGGACCCTGTGTATAGATAATATCTGGTTACCACTTATAAGAAATGGCGACCAAAACCGTAAGGAAGGCGGTAGACTGGAGTTATTCTTTTTAGGACTTTCGAGTCCTTTTTTTTTATTTCACGATGAAAGGAGAATAAATGTTAACTATTGAAAAACAAATAGAAATAATTTTATTAGAAACAGTAAATAATCTTTATCCAGATAAAGATTTAAAACCAATAGAGATAACTGTAGCAACAAATGAAAAATTTGGAGATTTTCAATCAAATTTTGCTATGATGAATTCTAAAATAATTGGTGGTAATCCAAGAGCTATTGCCGAGAATGTTGTAAATAACATAGTTGAAAATAGTGTAATTGATAAAATAGAGATTGCAGGACCAGGATTTTTAAATATATTTTTAAAAGATTCATATTTAGGAGATTTAGTTAAAAAGATTTCAAAAGAAGATTATGAATTTAAAGGCCTTAATATAGAAGGAGATGTAATAATAGATTACTCTTCACCGAATATAGCAAAAAGAATGCATATTGGTCATTTAAGATCAACTATAATCGGAGATTCGATTAAAAGAATGTATAAGTATTTAGGTTATAATGTTGTGGCAGATAACCACATTGGAGATTGGGGAACTCAATTTGGAAAACTAATAATAGGATACAGAAACTGGCTTAATCAAGAGGCTTATAAAGAAAATGCTATTGAAGAATTAGAAAGAGTTTATGTTGAGTTTACAAGACAAAGTGAGGAAAATCCAGAACTTGAAGATCAAGCTAGAGAAGAGTTAAAAAAACTTCAAGATGGTGATAAGGAAAATTATAGATTATGGCAAGAATTTATAAAAGTTTCTCTAGATGAATATGCAAAGTTATATAATAGAATGGGAATAAACTTTGATACATATTATGGTGAATCTTTTTATCATGATTTAATGCCAGGAGTAGTTGAAGAGTTAGAAAATAAGAAAATAGCAGTTGAAGATCAAGGAGCAAAAGTTGTATTTTTCCCAGAGGAAGAGAAACTACATCCTTGTATTGTTCAAAAGAAAGATGGAGCATTTTTATATGCAACTTCAGATATAGCAACTGTTAAATTTAGATTAGCTAATTATAATGTAAATAAATTAATATATGTAACAGATGAGAGACAGCAAGATCACTTTAGACAATTTTTTAGAATTACAGATATGTTAGGATGGAATGTTGAAAAGCAACATGTTTGGTTTGGAATAATGAGATTTGCTGATGGAGTGTTCTCTACTAGAAAAGGAAATGTAATTAGATTAGAGGAACTTTTAGATGAAGGTAAGAGAAGAGCTTATGAAATTGTAAATGAGAAAAATCCAGAATTATCAGAAGAGGAAAAAGATAATATAGCAGAAGTTGTAGGAACAGGAGCTATAAAGTATGCTGATTTATCACAAAATAGACAAACAGCAGTTATTTTTGAATGGGATAAAATTTTAAGCTTTGAAGGAAATACGGCTCCATATTTACAATACTCTTATGCAAGAATTAAATCTATATTAAGAAGAGCAAAAGAGCAGAATAAAGATGTTAAAGAGGATGTTACAATAAAGTTTGTAGATAAAACAGAAAGAACTTTAGCTCATCATTTAACACAATTCCCAGGAGTTATATTGAAAGCAGCTGATAGTTGTAGACCAAATTTAATAGCTGATTATTTATTTGAGTTATCAAAAAAATTCAATAGCTTCTACAATGCATGTCCAATATTAAATCAAGAAGATGAAACTTTATATTCAAGATTGTTATTAGCTGAAAGAACGGCAGCAGTATTGAAAGAGGGATTAAACCTTTTAGGAATAAACACATTAGAGAGAATGTAGAATTAAAACCAGTGTGAGAGCACTGGTTTTTTTTATAAAAAAGAATAAGAGAAAAAATAAGTATAACAAGATTAGATAATAAGAATTTGTAATACGAGGTGAAAGAATGGAGTGGATTTATCTTTTTTATAATGTTACTGTAGAAACTTTTTATAAAGTTGGTGTTTTTGTATCAATATCTTTATTATTAATTGGTTTAATAGATTACAAATTTAATGGAATAATAATAAAACTATTAGAAAAAGATAGGAAAAATCAAGTTTATTTTTCAGCGTTATTAGGGCTAGTTCCAGGTTGTGGAGGGGCAATAGTTGTAGTTCCAATGTATATTTTAGGAAAAGTAACTTTTGGAAGTTTAGTTGCAGCTTTTATAACAACAATGGGAGATGCTGCCTTTATTTTAATTGTGGGAGATATAACTGCATACTTTAAAGTATTAATAATAAGTGGGATAACTGGAGTAATTTGTGGTTTATTTATAGATTATTTTAAGATTGGTGAAAACATAGTTATAAATAAAAATAAGCAAATGGAAAAAGGGAAGGAATATGTAAATGAAGAAAGTGGACATAAACATCATAAACATATAGCGCATAAAAAAGGGGATATAGTTGATAAAATTTTACACAGAAGAACAGATATTAAATATGTATATTTAATAACTCATAATATATGGTATGAAGTTTTTTGGTTTTTGGTGATAATCTCTTTTCCTTTTGCTTTAGAACATTTATTGGATGCTCATATGAATGAAAGTCATTTTGTAATTGAATATATGAATATAAGTGGAAGTATAGGAACAGTTTTATGTATTTTATACACTTTATTAAGCAGAAAAGGAATACAAGGTAGTAACTTTGATAAAACTGAAAGTAAATTAGGATCGATAAAAGAAACTTTAATACACACAGCAGAAGAGGTTGCATTTTTAGTAAGTTGGGTTTTTGTGGCATTTTTAGGGTATGAGATATTATTGAGATATATAGGTGGAGTTGAAGGCTTAAAACTATTTTTAGAAAATAAGGGTTTTTTAGTAGTAATTGGGGCAGTCATTATTGGTTTAATACCAGGTTGTGGACCTCAAATATTATTAGCTGCTATCTATATATCAGGTGGAATTCCATTTTCAGCGTTGGTAGCTAATGCAATCTGTAATGATGGAGATGCATTATTTCCATTGTTAGCGTTAAGTAAAAAGTCAGCTTTACTAGTTACTTTATATAATGTAATTCCAGCTTTATTAATTGGAGGTTTTTTATATTTATTAGAAACTTAAAAAGCAGATGGTCTATGACCATCTGCTTTATTAGTTTAAATTTCATCTAAAAAATCTTCTAATGAAACTAAAGGTTCTAGAAGTTCTAAATAATTTTTATTTGTAGTAGTAGTTACTCGATTAATTTTTATAAGATCTTTATCTGCTAAGATAGAGGCGTTTTCATTTATTTCATTTAAAGAATAGTCTTGTAAAAGATTCTGTAAGTCAATTGTTGTTAAGATTTTTTTTTGTAGTTCTTTTGTGCTTCCATTAGCCATACATCCAAGAGTTATAATCTCTTTTTCTTCAAAGATATCTCCTTGAGAATGAAACTTTAGAAGTTCTCTAAAAATTTTGTCTTGCAGTAATTTGTTCATAAAAATCATCTCCTGATATATTATTTTTTAAAATAATTTTTAAGTAAACTATCTAAAAGCGGATTAACACCTAAAAATTGTAAGTATCTATCATATTCTTTTCTTTTTTCTTCTAGTTTCTCTTCTGAAGGAGAACCTAAAATAGCCTTGATTAGAATATTTTTAGGAGTATGTTCCATATCTATGAATTCCATAACTTTTGTATTATAACCACAAAGTTCTAAAGAAAGAGCTCTTAGTGCATCTGTAGCTAAAGAACTAAATCGTTCTTGTAAAATACCATGATTCCCAAAAGGCGATAGAACTCCTTTTAATTCTGTTGTTGGGGATTTATCTATTTTTTGATTTATTTCTGACTGACAGCAAGGTACAGCTAAAATAGCTTTAGCACCTAATTCTAATCCTTTAAGAATAGAGTAGTCAGTAGCATTATTACAAGCATGTAGTGAGAATATTAAGTCAACATCTTTAAAAATATCAAAATCTTTAATATCTCCTTTTAAGAACTGTAAATTATTAAAATTTAAATCTTTAGCAATGATATTACAATGGTTGATAACATCCTCTTTTAAATCTAAGCCGATAATATCAATATTTAAATTTTTAATATTTTTTAAATAATGATACAAAGCAAAAGTTAAGTATGATTTACCACATCCAAAATCAATTATTTTCATTGAATTACCAATAAGTTTTTTTTCTTGTAATTCTTTTAGTGTATCTTCAATAAATTCTAAATATCTATTTATTTGTCTAAATTTATTAAATTTTTCTTTACTAACTTTTCCAGCTTCAGACATAACTCCAAGTCTAATTAAAAATGGGATAGGTGTGTTATCTTGTAAAATATAATTTTTTTGTTTATTGTGTGAAAGTTCTAATGTTTTACTTTCAGTATTTTTTCTTTTTATAGAAAAACCTTTTTTATTTTGTAAAACTTGAATCTCTTGATTAGATGTAACTATTAAAATTTGTTTAAATGTATCAATAATTTCATCTAAAATGTTAAAGCTATCAGCTAAAGGTTCATTTTTATGAAAAGCCTTATTATTTACAAAACTTTCGAACTGTATAAAAAAATCTTCTTTTATTTGAACAGGTTTTAAATTTATTTTTTTATAAGAACTTTCTTTTGTAGGATTTGAAAAAATTCCTTTTATAAAATTATTATCATTAATACTATCTTTAAAAATATTTAAAATATCATTTTTTAGGTATTTCATATTAAACTCCTTATTTTCAATAATCTATATTATACTCTGTAAGAGAAAAATATTCAAAAAATTTTTGACAAAAATGGTAAATTATGGTATTTTAAGATTATAGATATAGGGGGTATAGGTATACCTCTTTGAGGAGATGAGAGTATGAAAAAAGAGTATGAAATTGTAAATCTACATTGTGGCGGATGTGCTTCAAAAATTCAATATGAATTAGATAGAGTGGAAAATTTAAAAGATGTTAATGTAGATTTTTATTCTAAAAAATTAAAGTTTACTTTAGAAAAAGATATAGAGGAAAAAGATCTTATTGAAAAGCTAAATAAAATTGCAGATAAAGTTGAACCAGGAACATATTTTAAAAAAGTTGATGATGATTCTACAGTTAGCAATCATTTAAATAAAAATGAAGATAATCATACTCATGGTGAAGAATTAATATCAAAAATTGATTTAATAATTTTAACAGTAGGAATAACACTTTTTGTAGTAGGATTAACATTGTCGAAAAGTTTACAAAAAGATATAATTTTAATTATAGCTTATGGTTTATCTGGTTATGATATTTTATTGAATGCTTTAAAAAATATAAAAAGAGGCAAATTTTTAGATGAAAACTTTTTAATGAGTATTGCTACAGTTGGAGCCTTAGGATTAGGAGATTTTGGAGAAGCTGCTGGAGTTATGATTTTTTATAAGATTGGAGAGTTTTTCCAAGATATGGCAGTAAATAATTCTAAAAAATCTATTGAAAAGCTAATGAGTATAAAGCCAGATTTTGCTAATTTAAAAAATAAAAATGGTTCTATAGAAATAGTAGATCCCTCTGAAGTAAATATAGGGGATATATTAGTTGTGAAACCTGGAGAAAGGGTTCCGTTAGATGGTGTAATAATTTCAGGTACAACAACACTAGATAAATCAGCATTAACAGGAGAATCGATTCCTATTATGGCTGAGATTGGAACTGAAATTTTAAGTGGATCTATAAATATAGATGGAACAATAGAATTTAAAGTTACTAAGATGTACTCTCAATCTACAGTTAATAGAATAATAGAAATGGTAGAAAGTGCGGGAAGTAAAAAAGCTCAAGCAGAAAAGTTTATAACAAAGTTTGCAAGATACTATACTCCAATAGTTGTTTTATTAGCTATTATTATAGGATTTGGAACACCGTTGTTATATGATGGAAATTTTAAATTATGGTTCAGTAGAGCTTTAATATTTTTGGTAATCTCTTGTCCTTGTGCTTTAGTTTTATCTGTACCATTAACATTCTTTAGTTCAATTGGTAAAGGATCTAAGGATGGTATATTGATAAAAGGTGGTAATTATTTAGAAAGATTAAAAAATATAGACACAGTAGTATTTGATAAAACAGGAACATTGACAAAAGGTAGTTTTAAAGTTACAAAGGTTGAGGTTATAAAAGGGACAGAAAATGAAGTTTTAGAGTATGCTAAAGCAGGAGAGTTTTATTCTAATCACCCAATAGGAAAGGCAATATTAAATTATGGTGATATAAAAGTTTTTGAATGGGATATTCAAGGACATAATGAAAAAGCAGGTTATGGTATAAATGCATTATATAATGGTAAAGAGATTTTAGTAGGGAGTAAAAAATTTTTAGAAGGTCATAAAATTGAGATTAATATATTAGAAGCTTTTGGAACGGTGGTTTATGTAGCAGTAGATTCTATACTTATAGGAAGAATTTTTGTGGAAGATGAAATAAAGGAAACGTCTAGAAAGACTGTTGATGAATTGAAGGGACAGGGAATTAATGTCTATATGTTAACAGGAGATAATAAAAAAACTGGAAAACATATAGGAGAAATATTGGGAATTGATGAGGATAAAATTTGTACTAATCTTCTCCCACAAGATAAAGTAAATAAATTAGAAGAAATAAAAAGTAGAAGTAAAAAAGGAACTATATTTGTAGGAGATGGAATAAACGATGCTCCAGTTCTGGCAATGGCTGATATAGGAATATCTATGGGAAAGATAGGGAGCGATATTGCAATAGAAAGTTCAGATATAGTATTAATGAATGATGATCCATATAAAATAATAGAAGCTTTAAATTTAGGTAAAAGAAATAACCAAGTGGTTTTAGAAAATGTTGGATTTGCTTTAGGTGTTAAGATTGTTGTTATGATATTAGGAGTTTTAGGAATTGCTAATCTATGGCTAGCTATTTTTGCAGATGTAGGTGTATCTGTATTAGCTGTTTTAAATGCTTCGAAAATTTTAACTAAAAAATCTATCAATTAAAAGAGAGCTATGCTCTCTTTTCTTTTTTATGTTATAATATTCTAAAAAAGAAGAGGGAGAAAGAGATGTTTTATTTTATTTATGGTGATATACCACTTCCATTGAAATATGAAGAATTATTAGAGAAAATAAAAAAGTCAAATCCTAATATTCCAACAAAAATTTATGATGCTTCTCAAGGAGAGGAAGAAAATTTTTTAGAGAGTATTTCAATAAATTCAATGTTTGCATCGAAAGAGTTGCTTGTTTTAAAAAGAGCTGAAAAATATAAAAAATTGGATCAATTATTAAAAATAATTGGGGATTATGATTTAGGAAAAAAAGAAATCATAATTACTTATGAAGAGGAATTAAATGATTTTGGCAAAGCATTTAATGAAGTTGGTAAAAAAGTTTTGACAAATGCAGAAAAATTAGGAAAAATTATTGTGGCAAGAAAATCTATGGAAAAAAAGGGTGTTCAATTTTTTATAGAGAAAGAATTAGAAGTATCTGAATATGAAGCGGAAAAATTAGCTGAGGTACTGGGAGATGATTTTTTTAAAGTAAAAAATGAAGTTGAAAAAATAAAGAATTTTCTTGGAGGAAAAAATTTCATATTAGAGCAAGTGTTACCAATTTTATCAATAAGCGATGAATACAATTTGAAAAAACTTGTTGAAGAATTTTTAAATTCTGATAATAAAGGTGTATTATTAGAATATTTAAAAAAAACTAAAGAATATATGCTATTTTTATATTTAGTTTCAGAAGAGTTAAATTTAATACTAAAACTAATAAGTCTAAAGAAAATAGGTGAACTAGGAGAAAATATGTCTTATAATGATTTTAAAGCAAATGTCTATGAAAAAATAAAGAGATATTTTAAAAATAACAGAGGATTTATAAGAGAATATCCTATTTTTTTAAAGTTAAAGTATGCTTCATTATTTAATGAATTATTTTTATTAGAAAAAATTGAAGACCTTTTAGAAGTTGAATTTTTAATAAAAAATGGTGGAATAGAAGAGAGTATTGGAATAGAAAAATTTATAATAGAATTTAAAAGAGGATAGTTCAAGATAGACTATCCTCTTTTAATATTAATAAAATTTGAAGAAATTGTTTCTATAAATGGAGAGGGTACATTAAAGAATCCAAAATCATTATAATAAGAAAGAGGATAGGATAAAAATATCTCTTTTTTAGCACGAGTTAAAGCTACATAGAAAAGTCTTTTTTCTTCTTCATAATTAAAGTTACCTATAGATGTTGGAATGATTCCATCAAGAAGAAGTGGAATGAAAACATAATCCCATTCAAGGCCTTTTGAGCTATGAATAGTTAAAAAACTTATTTTATCATTAGAATTAGATGAAAAATTTATATTTTTAAAAATATTTTCTAAAAAAGGATTTGGTGATATATAAAACTCTAAGTTTAAAGATTTGAAAAATTTAATAAAATCTTCCATATAAATATAATTTCTAAAAAGAATTCCAATTGTAATATTATTATCTTTTTTCAAAATATTTTTAATTTGATTGTAAATAAAATTAATTTCATCTAAGCTATTTTTAAAAATAGTTAAAGTAGGTTTTTTTAAGGATATATTTTCAGATATTAGTTTTTTATGGAAGCATTGCTTTAAATTTTTAGAAAATTCATTAGATAAAGTCACTATTTCATGTGTACTTCTATAATTTTTTTTTAAAGTTATAGTTTTAGCAGAAGAAAAATCATTGTAAAAATTTAATATATTATCTATTAAGGTTCCTTTAAAACTGTATATACTTTGATAATCATCACCAACAACCATTAAGTTTCCTGTTTTAGAAAGTAATTTTAAAATATCCACTTGAATTTTATCAGTATCTTGATATTCATCAACCATAATATATTGAAATGTTAAAGGCAATAAATCTAATTTTAATAAATTATAGAAATTAATAAGCAAATCGTCAAAAGTATAAAAATTTTCTATTTTTTTTAAATTATCTAAATCTTGAAAAAACATTTTAATAATTAATTGTTGTTTTTTTTCTAGTTTTTTAAATGTATAACTTTTAAAAAATATTTCTTTTGAAACAGAGAGAAAGTTTACTATAAAATCATGACAAAATAATTTTTTAATATCTTTATAGTAGATCGATTTTTTGCTTAAAGTAATAATTTCATCAATAGTTAATAGTTTAAAAAATTTATTTTGACTATATTTTTTTAAAAATTTATATGCTAAAGAATGAAAAGTTTCTATATGTATATTAGAGGTTGGTAAAAATGTTAAAATTCTATCATTAATTTCGATAATAGCTTTTCTAGTAAAAGTTAAAATTAGAATATTATTAGATGGAGTTTGCAATTCAAGCAATAGAAGAGCTCTATAAATTATAACTCTTGTTTTACCAGAACCAGCTCCTGCAAGAACTAAAAAATATCCATTTAAATTTATTACGGCCATTAATTGATCAAAATTCAAATTATTAATTAGAAATTTTTTGAAATCTTCCGATAAATTTAAATTTTTAAAAGATATGTTATCTAAATAGTTTTTTATCATAAAATTATCTCTCCTTCTCAATAAAATAAAGCTTAATAGACTATACCTCAATAATGGAAAAAAGTCTAATAAAGGT
Source organism: Cetobacterium sp. NK01 (assembly GCF_024506395.1). NCBI lineage: Bacteria > Fusobacteriati > Fusobacteriota > Fusobacteriia > Fusobacteriales > Fusobacteriaceae > Cetobacterium > Cetobacterium sp. NK01. Next base: position 673,757 of record NZ_JANIBO010000001.1, on the reverse strand, counting down.
GATATAAATTTGAATAATGGGTCTAAAAGTTAAAAATGGTTAAAAAGTGATGGTTAAAAATTTTAAAAATAGGCGAAAAAAAACTTTTAAAAACACTAAAACACAAGTATACTAGCATTATAAAATAAAAATTCACATAGGAGTGATGTTTATGACATTAATAAATACAATAGAAAAAGTAAGATTAGCACAAAAAGAGTATTCAAAATTTACTCAAGAACAAGTGGATGAAATTTTTAGAGAAGCTTCATTAGCAGCTAATAATGCTAGAATAAAATTAGCTAAAATGGCAGTTGAAGAAACTGGAATGGGAATTGTTGAAGATAAAGTTATAAAAAATCACTTTGCTTCAGAATATATATATAATTCATACAAGGATACAAAAACTTGTGGGACTATAGAAGTTGACGCAGCTTATGGAGTTGAAAAAATAGCTGAACCAATTGGAGTTATTGCAGGTATTGTACCAACAACTAATCCAACATCAACAGCAATATTTAAAGCACTATTGGCTTTAAAAACAAGAAATGGAATTATATTTTCTCCACATCCAAGAGCAAAAAATGCAACAATTGAAGCAGCTAAAATAGTTTTAGAGGCAGCAGTAAAAGCAGGAGCTCCAAAAGATATAATAGGTTGGATTGCAGAACCATCAGTTCAAGCATCTAATGATCTAATGAAAATGGCAGATTTAATATTAGCAACTGGAGGACCAGGAATGGTTAAAGCTGCTTATTCATCTGGAACACCAGCAATTGGAGTTGGAGCAGGAAATACACCAGTAATAATAGATGAAACTGCACATATAAAAATGGCAGTAAACTCAATCTTATTATCAAAAACTTTTGATAATGGAGTTATATGTGCTTCTGAGCAAGCTGTAATAATTCCAACTTCAATTTATGATAAAGTAAAAGAAGAATTTTTAGCAAGAAATGCTTATATTTTAAAAGGTGAAGAAGTAGATAAAGTAAGAAAAACAATAGTTATAGATGGACATTTAAATGGAGATATCGTAGGACAATCAGCTTATAAAATAGCTCAGATGGCAGGAGTAAATGTTCCAGAAAATACAAAAGTTATTATAGGAGAAGTTGAATCAGTTGAGTTAGAAGAACCATTCTCACACGAAAAGTTATCACCAGTTTTAGCAATGTATAAAGCTAAAAACTTTGAGGATGCTTTAAAGAAAGCTGATAGATTAATAGAGCTTGGTGGAATGGGACATACATCAGTTTTATATGCAGATGAGTTAGTTGCAAAAGATAAAATTGATTTATTCGGAAAAACAATGAAAACTGGTAGAACTCTAATAAATATGCCAGCAGCTCAAGGAGCGATAGGAGATGTATTTAACTTCAAATTAGCACCATCGTTAACATTAGGATGTGGATCGTGGGGAGGAAACGCTGTTTCTGAAAATGTTGGAGTTAAACATTTAATAAACATAAAGACAGTTGCTAAAAGGAGAGAAAATATGCTATGGTTTAGAATTCCTGAAAGAGTATACTTCAAATTCGGATCTCTTCCAGTGGCTTTAGAAGAATTAAAAGGAAAGAAGAAAGCTGTTATAGTAACAGACCAACAATTAGCTTCTTTAGGATATACAGATCATATTACTACAGTTTTAGAAAGTATTGGAGTAGATTTTAGAGTGTTCTCAGATGTTCAAGCTGATCCAACTTTAAGTGTTGTTGAAAAGGGTGCAGAATTAATGAGAAGTTATAATCCAGATGTAATCATAGCTTTAGGTGGAGGTTCAGCAATGGACGCTGCTAAAATTATGTGGGTTATGTATGAGCATCCAAAAGTAAACTTTAAGGATTTAGCAATGACATTTATGGATATCAGAAAAAGAATAGTTAAATTCCCTAAAATGGGAGAAAAAGCTGAATTCTGGGCAGTTGCAACTTCAGCAGGAACAGGATCAGAAGTAACTCCATTTGCAGTTATAACAGATGATACTACAGGAGTAAAATATCCTTTAGCTGACTATGAAATTACACCAAATGTAGCTGTAGTAGATCCTCAATTAATGTTATCAATGCCAGCTGGATTAACAGCAGCATCAGGAATAGACGTAGTAACTCATGCTATAGAAGCATATGTATCAATAATGGCTTCAGAATTTACAAATCCATTAGCATTAGAAGCAACAAGATTAACATTTAAATATCTTCCTGAATCAGTAAAAGGAGGAGCATTAGCAGTAAAAGCTAAAGAAAAAATGGCAAATGCATCATGTATGGCTGGAATGGCATTCTCAAATGCATTCTTAGGAATATGTCACTCAATGGCTCATAAATTAGGAGCAGCATTCCATTTACCTCATGGAGTAGCAAATGCCTTATTACTAGATGAAGTAATTAGATTTAACGCAACAGATAGACCATTTAAAATGGCAGGATTTGCACAATATAAATATCCACATGCAAAAGAGTGTTACGCAAAGTTAGCTGACTACTTAGGATTTACAAAAGGAAATGAAACACCAGAAGAGAAAGCTAAAATTTTAAGAAAAAAGATTGCTGAATTAAAAGCTGAAATTGGAATAAAATCAACAATAGCTGAGTACGGAATTTCAGAACAAGAGTTTTTATCTAAGTTAGATCAAATGGTTGAGGATGCTTTTGATGATCAATGTACAGGAGCAAATCCAAGATATCCATTAATGAGTGATTTAAGAGAAATGTACTTAAGAGCTTACTATGGGCCAGAGAAATATTTAGCTATGCAAAAGAAAAACGAAGAAAAAACTGAAAAGAAAGCAAAATAAAATTAGCCACCTTAATTAAATTTAGTCGTATAAAATGAAACCTCCTAATATTTTAGGAGGTTTTTATTATAGCTATTTAATTTTTTTCCAAATTTGTTTAGAACCTATAAATCCAGATCTATCTAAACTTCCTTTTACAACAATAGTATTTGGATTTTTAAAAGAGATAGAACAGTAGTAAGTTTTTCCATTTTCTGGATTATAAATAAATCCATTTTCAAACCTATCTTTTTCAGTATTGTATGTGAAATCACTAACAAAATTTATACCAACAAGAGGTCTTGTTTTTAGTTTTTCATCAGGGTTAGCTAAATCCATCTTATTTTTTCCTTCTAACTTATGACCCTTTTCATATGTAGGGATAGTTAATTGATTTATTTTTCCAAAATATTTATTATTGATTTTATAAAACTCAACAATTATTTGGTTTCCATTTTTTGCCTTTTCTGTTATCCATTTTCCTTGAATATCATCTTCTTTTGAGAAAGTTAAGGCAGTTAAAATTAACATAAATAGTAAAATTATTTTTTTCATATTGTTCCTCCAAAATATTTATTTTTATATTATAACAGGTGTAATACAATAAATCAATACTGAAAAAAAGAACAAAATAAAAATATTTTTTCTTTTTTTGGTAATATTAAAAAAATTTATTTATTGAATAGTTAAGATTTATTAAATAAATTTGATTTGTACGATATAAAAGGTTATATTTTATTAACAATATTAAATTATTGAAATAAAAAATATGATGCAGGGGGAAAATAATGAAGAGAAAAATACTTTTATTAAGTACTTTAGCAGTTTTTTTAGGTTTTAACTTTGAGGCAAAAGCTGATAAGAATACCCTAGTTATAGCTAATGGTGCAGATGCAAAAACATTGGATATACACGCAACAAACGATGCACCATCAGCAAAGGTTTCAGGACAAATTTATGATACATTAGTAAAGCAGGATACAAATATGAATATAGTACCTGGATTAGCGGAAAGTTGGACTCAAGTTGATGATAAAACAACAGAGTTTAAATTAAGAAAAGGAGTGAAATTTCATAACGGAAAAGAACTAACTGCAGATGATGTTAAGTTTTCCTTAGATAGAATGAAAGCTTCACCACAAGTTTCACACATAATAAAAGCTGTTGATTCTGTAGAAGTGGTTGATGATCATACGGTAAGAGTAAGAACATCGACACCATTTGGACCTTTATTAAGCCATTTGTCACACAATGCTGCGGGGATTTTAAATAAAGAAGCTGTTGAAAAAGCAGGGGGAGCGTATGGACAGCATCCAGTAGGAACAGGTCCGTATAAATTTGTTAGCTGGCAAGCGGGAGATAGAATAACATTAGAGGTGAATCCAGATTATTATTTAGGAAAAGCGCCTACAGAAAAAGTGATATTTAGAAGTATTGTAGAAGGAACAAATAGAACTATCGGATTAGAAACTGGAGAAGTTGATATAGCTTATGATATAGATCCAGTGGATAAGAATATGGTGAGAGATAATGATAGATTAGAGTTGATAGAAGAACCTTCACTATCAACAACATATTTAGGATTTAATATGGAAAAGGATTCTCTAAAAGATAAAAAAGTTAGACAAGCTATAGCATATGCCTTAAATACTCAAGATATAGCAGATGCAGTTTATCAAGGATCAGCACAAACTGCAAACTCATCAATTGGACCAAAAGTATTTGGGTATAATCCAAATGCAAAAGCATATGAATACAATCCAGAAAAAGCAAAGGAGTTATTAAAAGAAGCTGGTTATGAAAAAGGATTGAAATTAAAATTATGGATAAATGATAATCCTATAAGAAGAGATATAGCTGTAATAGCTCAAGATCAACTTAAGCAAGTAGGAATAGACGTGACAATTGAAACTTTAGAGTGGGGAGCATTTTTAGATGGAACAGCAAGAGGAGATCATGATCTGTATATTCTTGGATGGGTATCTGTAACAGGTGATGCAGACTATGGATTAGATCCATTATTTAACTCAGCAAATAAAGGTGGAGCTGGAAATAGATCATTCTATTCAAATCCAAAAGTAGATGAGTTATTAGTAAAAGGAAGAAGTAGTGTAAATCCTGAAGAGAGAAAAACTTATTACTATGAAATTCAAGATATTGTACAAGAAGAAGTGCCTGTATTAACACTTGTTTATCCAACGCAAAATATTGGAGAGCAAAAAGCTGTAGAAGGATTTAAAATGCATCCAGCAGGACATCATAAAGTTTATGGAACTTATAAGACAAAATAAGAATATTTTAGAAAGGAAACCAATTTAGGTTTCCTTTCTAGTATAAAGCAAATAAAGGGGGCCACACAATGTACAAATATATAATTAAGAGAATATTATTGTTAATACCTGTACTGTTAGGTGTTTCGTTTTTAGTATTTACAATAATGTCATTTACACCAGGAGATCCAGCACAGCTTATATTAGGGGAAAGTGCACCAAAAGAAGCTGTAGCACAACTAAGAATGGAGATGGGATTAAATGATCCATTTATAGTTCAATACTTAAGATTTGTTAAAAATGCAGTAGTAGGAAATTTTGGACAATCTTATACAACAGGAAGAGAAGTGTTTGGAGAGATATTTTCAAGATTTCCAAATACATTAATACTAGCAGTCTTAGGAATAATTATAGCTGTTTGCATTGGAATTCCATTGGGAATAATCTCTGCAACAAAACAGTACACATTAATTGATAGTGTAAGTATGATAGGAGCTTTATTAGGTGTGTCCATGCCAGTTTTTTGGCTAGGATTAATGCTTATTTTAACATTTTCAGTTAATTTAAGATGGTTACCTTCTGGAGGATTTGATGGATTTAAAAGTTTGATTTTACCATCTCTTACTTTGGGAGTAGGATCAGCAGCCATAATTACTCGTATGACTCGTTCTTCAATGTTAGAAGTTATAAGACAAGATTATATAAGAACAGCCAGAGCTAAAGGTGTAGCAGAAAAAGTTGTTATAAATAAACATGCATTAAAAAATGCATTAATTCCCGTAATAACAGTAGTTGGACTACAGTTTGGAGGACTTTTAGGTGGGGCTGTATTAACAGAATCAGTTTATTCATGGCCAGGTGTAGGAAGAATGATGGTTGATGCCATAAGACAAAAGGATACACCAACAGTTTTAGCATCTGTAATTTTCTTGGCAGTGACATTTAGTGTTGTAAATCTAGCTGTAGATATACTATACGCTTATGTAGACCCAAGAATAAAATCGCAATACAAATAGAGGGGTGAATAAAGTGACTACGACAAAGAATGAGAATGTGGGGAAAAAAAGAAGTCAATGGGCAGAGTTATGGAAAAATTTAAAAAGAAATAAAATGGCTTTATTTGGATTAATAATTCTAGTGATTATAGTTTTACTAGCAATATTTGCAGATCAAATTGCAAACTATGATCAAGTTGTAATAAAGCAAAATTTAAGAATGAGGTTAAAACCACCTTCAGCACAACATTGGTTAGGGACTGATGAATTTGGAAGAGATATTTTTGCTAGATTAGTTCATGGAGCTAGAGTTTCTTTAAAAGTTGGTTTGATAGCAGTTGGGATAGCAATTGTAATTGGTGGTTTTTTAGGAGCTATAGCAGGATATTATGGTGGTAAATTAGATAATATAATAATGAGAGTAATGGATATATTTTTAGCTGTGCCTAGTATATTATTAGCAATTGCTATAGTGTCAGCATTAGGACCAAATCTTTTAAATTTAATGATAGCTGTTAGTATATCTTCTGTACCTAGATATGCTAGAATAGTAAGAGCATCTGTTTTATCTATAAGGGACCAAGAATTTATCGAAGCTGCTAGAGCTATTGGAGCAAGTGACGCAAGAATAATTTTTAGACATATTATTCCAAATTCTTTAGCTCCAGTTATTGTTCAAGGAACTTTAGGAGTTGCAAATGCAATATTATCAACAGCAGGATTAAGTTTTATCGGATTAGGAATTCAACCGCCAGCTCCTGAGTGGGGATCAATGTTATCAGGAGGAAGACAATACTTAAGATACGCGTGGTGGGTAACAACATTTCCAGGAGTATCAATAATGATAACGATATTATCTTTAAATCTTTTAGGGGATGGATTAAGAGATGCACTAGATCCAAGATTAAAACAATAATTACAGTGGGGAGATGGACGTAAATGGAAAAATTATTAACTATAAAAAATTTATCTATAAATTATGAGACAAATGAAGAGAAGGTTTTAGCTGTTACTGATTTAGAAATTGAATTAGGAGAAGGAGAAACATTGGGATTAGTTGGTGAAACTGGAGCGGGGAAAACAACGACAGCTTTAGGAATAATGAGGCTAGTTCCAAATCCACCAGGGAAAATATTATCAGGAGAAATAAATTTTCAAGGTAGAAACTTATTAACTATTTCAGAAGAAGATATGAGGGCTATTAGAGGTAGACAAATAAGTATGATTTTCCAAGATCCTATGACATCTTTGAATCCGGTATTAACAGTAGGAGATCAAATTGCAGAAGTTATTCAAATACATGAAAAGCTTTCTACAAAAGATGCAATGGAAAAAGCTAGTGAAATGTTGGAATTAGTAGGAATACCTGGGAATAGACTAAATGATTATCCTCATCAGTTTTCAGGTGGAATGAAGCAAAGAGTTGTAATAGCAATAGCTTTAGCTTGTAATCCAAAACTTTTAATAGCAGATGAACCAACAACAGCTTTAGATGTTACAATTCAAGCTCAAGTATTGGATTTAATGAATGATTTAAAAGAAAAATTAAAAACATCAATGTTATTAATAACTCATGATTTGGGTGTTGTTGCTCAAGTATGTGATAAAGTGGCTATTATGTATGCAGGAGAGATTGTAGAATCAGGAACACTATATGATATATTTGAAAAACCAAAACATCCATATACACATGGTTTGTTTGACTCAATACCAAGCTTAGATGAAGAAGTAACAAGATTAAAACCAATAAAAGGATTGATGCCTGATCCTACAGATTTACCATCAGGGTGTAGATTTCATCCTAGATGCCCATATGCTCAAAGTGAATGTTCAAAACAAAGCCCTAGAACAACTGATGAAAATGGACATAAAGTAAAATGTTTAGCTTATGAAGGGGTAATCAATGTACCAGAGCTACAAAGGGGGAGAAATGGCAGATAAAATATTAGAGGTTAAGAATTTGAAAAAATACTTTAATACTCCAAAAGGACTTTTACACGCAGTAGATGGAGTTTCATTTTCTATAGAAAGAGGAAAAACACTAGGTGTTGTTGGTGAATCTGGATGTGGAAAGTCTACAACAGGAAGGGTTGTATTAAGACTTCTTGAAGCAACGGATGGAGAGATTATTTTTGAAGGTAAAAATATAAGAGAGTACGGAAAATCAGAAATGGTTAGACTAAGAGAAGAGATGCAAATAATATTTCAAGATCCTTATGCATCTTTAAATCCTAGAATGACAATTAGTGAAATTATTGCAGAACCATTGATTATACATAAGAAATGTAAGAATAAACAAGAATTGCAAGAGAAAGTAGCTAAATTGATGGAAACTGTTGGTTTAAGTGAAAGGTTAACAAATACATATCCTCATGAATTAGATGGTGGAAGAAGACAAAGAATAGGAATAGCAAGAGCTTTAGCTTTAAATCCAAAATTTATAGTTTGTGATGAGCCTGTTTCAGCTCTAGATGTTTCTATTCAAGCTCAAGTATTAAATCTTATGAAAGATTTACAAGAGGAGTTCGGACTTACATATATGTTTATAACTCATGATTTATCAGTTGTAAAACATTTTTCTGATGATATAGCAGTAATGTATTTAGGTGAACTTGTAGAAAAAGCTCCAGCAAAAGAGTTGTTTAAAAATCCAGTACATCCATATACAAAAGCATTATTATCAGCAATACCTATTCCTAGTATAAAATATAAAATGAACAGAGAACGATTAAAAGGAGAGATAACATCACCAGTTAATCCAGGAGTAGGATGCAGATTTAGAAAAAGATGTAGTATGGCTATTCCAGAGTGTGGAAATTCAACACCTGCATTAAGGGAGATATCACCAGGACATTTTTATGCTTGCCATTTAGTAGGTAAAGATGATAAAAAAATAGAAAAATAAAAAGGATAACTCTAAATTAGATTAAATACTAATTTAGAGTTATTTTTATAATTAGGAGGGATAATATGGAGAAGTTTGAAAGTAGAAAATATCATTTGACGGCAAAATTAATTTTATTAAAAGCTATAAATGATATTTATCCAGAGTTTCAATTGACTTTTAGAAATTCTTTGAATAATGGAGTGTATATAACTATAAAAGGAAAAAAATATATAACAGAGGATGAAATAAAAAAAATAGAAGTAAGAATGAGTGAAATAGTTTTAGAGTCACTAACTATAAAAAAAATTAATTTTAGTTCTGAAATTATAACTAAAAAACATTTGGAAAATATAAGAGAGGATTTAAAAGAACTTTTAGAAACGACAGGAATAATATCATTTTTTGTATATGAGTTAGATAATTATAGAACATATTTTATAGAAGAATTATATGAAAATACAAAGTATATAGATATTTTTGATTTGTACCCATACGATGAAGGATTTATTTTTAAGACGCCTAAGAATATTAACGGAGTTATTCAAATTCCACCAATGATAGATGATAGAAAATTGGCTAAAGTTTATAAGGAAAGTTCTAAATGGAATGATATAATGCAAGTATCATGTGTAGGAAGTTTAAATAGAATAAATTTGCAAGGAGATATAGTTGAATTAATAAGAGTTAATGAAACTTTACATGATAAAAAAATTACTAAAATAGCTGAAAAGATATTAGAGGATAGAGATATAAAAATAGTGACAATAGCTGGTCCAAGTTCCTCTGGAAAAACAACATTTAGTAATAGATTAAAACTCCATTTAATGGCTTCTGAAATAAGACCACTAATGATATCGTTAGATGATTATTATGTAAATAGAGATGAAATCCCATTAGATAAGGATGGAAAAAGAGATTTCGAAACAATAAAAGCTTTGGATATAGAACTTTTAAATAAAAATTTAAAAGATCTTATGTTAGAAAAAGAAGTAGAATTACCAAAATATGATTTTACAAGTGGGCAAAGAAAAGAAAAAGGGGAGAATGTAAAAATATCAAAGAATACAGTTATTATTTTAGAGGGTATTCATGGTTTAAATAATACCTTGATTGAAGGAATATCTCAGAGTCATATTTTTAAAATATATATAAGTTGTTTAACTCAACTAAATATTGACTCTCATAATAGGATAAAAACTAGTATTGTCAGAAAAATGAGAAGAATAGTTAGAGATAGTATTTCAAGGAATTTTGATGCTGAAGAAACTCTAGAAATGTGGGATAGAGTAAGAAAGGGAGAGAGTAAAAATATATTTCCTTATCAAGAAAATGCAGATATAATTTTTGATACTAGTTTAGCCTATGAAATTGGAGTATTAAAGCCAGCTGTAGAAAGAGAGTTGATTAAAATAAAAATGGAGAGTCCACACTATGATGAGGCTCGAAAACTTTTAAGATTATTAAGCTATTTTACAACAATTTCAGAAAGATACGTGCCAGATGAATCTATACTAAAAGAATTTATAGGAGGAAGTTATTTTTATAATTACTAACAAAAATAGTTAAAGAGAGAGTGGTATCACTCTCTCTTAATTATAAAATATTTTTTTTGAAATACACAATTTTATCAACTATAGATAAAGCTTTTTTATGCTCGAGTACATCGTGTACTCTTATAATTTTAGCACCATTTAAAATACCTAAACTATTAACAGCAATAGTTCCTTCGATTCTTTCCTGAGGAGATAGGTTTAAATCTTTACCTATAAATCCTTTTTTTGATACACCTAAAAGAATAGGGGCTATGAAAGATATTTCATTTAATCTATTTAAAACTTCAATATTTTCATCATACCCTTTTCCAAAACCAATACCAGGATCAATAATTATCTTATTTGTATTAACTCCATTTTTTTCAGCAATTTCGAAGGTTTTTTTGAAAAACTTCTTCATAGATAAAATTATATCATCTTGGTAAATTTTAGAATCTTGATTGTGCATAGCTATAACAACACAATCATACTTAGCTGCCACTTTAGCCATTTCGCCATTATCTTTTTGAAGTCCCCAAATATCATTAATTATATGAGCTCCAGCTTTAAGTGCTGCCTCGGCAACTTGGTGACGATAAGTGTCGATAGAAATAATGCAATTTAGTTCTTTTGAGATCTTTTTTATAATAGGAATAACTCTATTCAGTTCAACATCTAATTCAACTTCTGCGTGACCAGGTCGAGTTGATTGTCCGCCTATATCTATAATATGTGCCCCTTGAGAAAGAAGAGTTTTAGCATGTTCGAAAGCCAAATCTAATGAATTAAAAGAACCGCCATCTGAAAAAGAATCTGGTGTAACATTTAAGATTCCCATAATTAAAGTTTCGTTATTTAAAGAAAAACTTTTTCCTAATGAAGAAAAAATCATTTTAACCTCCTATATAGACTTATCTAAGATTCTTTTTAGTACAGAGATATACTTATTTTCTAAGGGATGAACTACATTTGGTGCTATTTCATTCAAAGGATCTAAAACAAATGAACGTTCACACATCCAGGGATGAGGAATTGCTAAATTTTCATCTTGAACAATTAAATTATTGAAGAGAAGAATGTCTATATCAATAATTCGAGGTCCCCACTTTATATCTCGAACTCTTCCCATTAGAAGTTCGATATTTAAAAGTTCTTTTAGAAGTTCTTGAGGAGTAAAGAGTGTTTCAATTTCAAGACATGCATTTAAAAAATTATCTTGAATAATATCCCCAAATGGTTCTGTTTCTAAAAAATTACTTGTTTTTAAAATTTTTGTATTTTTTAAGTTTGAAATATAAGTAATAGCTGTATTTAAATTTGCCTTTAAATCACCAATATTTGTTCCAATAGAAAGATACGAAATATTTCTAGAACGAGTAACTTCTATTGCCACAAAATCAAAGTGTTTTTGAATTGGTGCCCAAGGTTTTTTTACTGTAACTTTAACACTGTTAATAAGATAATATTTTGAAAGAATCATTTCTGCAATATTTTCAGCAAGAGCTTCAATTAAATCGAAAGATTTTGAAAAAAATATTTTCTCTATATCTTCAGCTACAAGTCCGTAGTGAGTTGAATAAGTTAAATCATCTCCAAGACCAGCTTTTCTAGTACAAGTTTCCATTTCAACACAGATAATAAATTTTTGTTGAAGAAATTTTTCTTCTGGAAAAACACCATGATTTCCTATAAATTCTAAATTTTCAATATATATTTTATCCATAAAATTTCCTTTCTTATATTTTTATTAAATTTAAAAATTCATGTTTTAAATTTTCATTAGAATTAAAAATACCTTTAGAAGAAGTTGTGATAACTTTACTTCCAATTGCTTTTACACCTCTCATTGTCATACAAGTATGTTCAGCTTCTATAACAACATAAACACCTTGACATTCCAAGCCAACAAAAATAGTTTCAGCAATTTCATTGCATAACCTTTCTTGGAGTTGAGGCCTTTTAGAATATGCTTCAATAATTTTTATGATATCTCCAAACCCAACTATTTCTCCATTTGGAATATAACCTACAGATATTTTTCCAAAAAATGGTAAAAAATGGTGTTCGCACATAGAGTAAAAAGCAACATTTTTTTCAATAACTAAATCATTGTTATTAACAGGAAATGTTCTTTTTAAAAAATCATACGGATTTATATTAAGTCCAGAGAAAATCTCTTTATAAAAAGACTCTATTCGATTGGGTGTATTTTCAATAACTTCACTAGAAATTAAGTTATTCTCTCTATTTATTTCAAGAATTATATTTTTTATATTTTCTTTTAAGTTCACTAAATCACCTCAAATATTTTGTTTAAATTAATTATAACATAGAGAGAGAGGTAAAAAAACTTAAAGTTTTGTAAAGAAAAAATGCTTGACAAAAAATGTGAACTTATATATAATATGTTGGTGATATTATGGAATTGAATGAGATGTTAGAAGTCTCTATTCTGCTTGACTATTATAGAAATCTTTTGAGTGATAGACAAAAAGAATATTTGTTAGAGCACTTCGAGGAAGATCTTTCTCTAACTGAGATTGGAAAGAAATATAATGTAAGTAGACAAGCTGTCTATGATAACATAAAAAGAGGAATAAAGATTTTAAGAGATTATGAAAAAAAGATAGGATTTTATAAAAGAGATTTAGAACTTTTAGCGCAGTTAGAAGATTTAAAGAAAAATTTTAAAATTGAAAATCTAGAGAAAATAATCGAAAAAAACTTTTAGTAGGGGTGGCCAATGTTAGAAAATTTAGGAAATAGATTCCAAGACATAATGAAAAAAGTAAGAGGTCATGGAAAACTAAGCGAAAGTAATATAAAAGAGGCTTTACGTGAAGTTAGAATGTCTTTACTAGAGGCCGATGTAAACTACAAAGTTGTAAAAGATTTTGTTGCAAAAATTCAAGAAAAAGCTATAGGATCTGAAGTATTAACTGGAATAAATCCTGGGCAACAATTTATAAAAATAGTAAACGATGAATTGATAGAACTACTTGGTGGAACTAATTCGAGACTTACAAAAAGTGCTAAAAATCCAACTGTAGTAATGCTTGCAGGGCTTCAAGGAGCAGGAAAAACAACATTTGCTGGTAAGTTAGCAAAGTACTTAAAAAAGCAAGGGGAAAAACCTTACTTGATAGGTGCGGATATCTATAGACCTGCAGCTATGAAGCAATTAGAAGTTTTAGCTCAACAAATAGGAGTAGATGTTTATTTTGAATTAGGAAGTAACGATGCTGTAGGAATTTGTGAAAGAGGACTACAAAAAGCCAAAGAAGCAGGAGCAACATATTTAATAATAGATACTGCAGGAAGATTACATATAGATGAAAAATTAATGGAAGAATTAAAAGAGGTTAAAAAAGTAGTTAGACCTCAAGAAATTTTATTAGTAGTTGATGCTATGATTGGACAAGATGCTGTAAATCTTGCACAGTCGTTTAATAATGCATTAAGTATTGATGGAGTAGTACTAACAAAATTTGATGGGGATACTAGAGGTGGAGCAGCACTTTCTGTTAAATCGGTAGTAGGAAAACCAATTAAATTTGTTGGAACAGGAGAGAAAATTGATGACTTAGAATTATTCCATCCAGAAAGATTGGCATCAAGAATTTTAGGAATGGGAGATGTTGTTTCTTTAGTTGAAAAAGCTCAAGAAGCAATAGGAGAAGAGGATGCAAAGTCTCTTGAAGAAAAAATTAGAACTCAAAAGTTTGATTTAGATGATTTTTTAAAACAATTACAAAATATTAAAAAATTAGGTTCTTTAGGAAGCATTTTAAAGATGATTCCTGGGATGGGACAAATTGGTGATTTAGCACCAGCTGAAAAAGAAATGAAAAAAGTAGAAGCCATTATCCAATCTATGACTAGAGAAGAAAGAAAAAAACCTGAAATTTTAAAAGCTAGTCGTAAACAAAGAATAGCAAAGGGTAGTGGAACAGAAGTTGCTGATATAAATAAATTATTAAAGCAATTTGAGCAGATGAGAGAAATGATGAAGATGTTCTCAACTGGAAAGTTCCCACAACTTCCTGGAATGGGTGGAAGAAAAGGTGGAATGAAGTTTCCATTTTAAATAGAGATTAGAAGTACTACCAAAAATAAAAAAATAGAAATATAAAAGGAGAAGTGATTTTAAATGTTAAAATTAAGATTAACTAGAATGGGAAGCAAAAAGAGACCTGTATACAGAATAGCTGCAATGGAAGCTTTATCAAGAAGAGATGGAAAGGCAGTAGCTTATTTAGGAAACTACTATCCATTAGAGGAAGGAAAAGTAACTCTTAAAGAGGAAGAGATCGTTAAGTTCCTTATGAACGGAGCACAACCAACAAGAACAGTTAAGTCTTTATTAGATAAAGCTGGAGTTTGGGCAAAGTTCGAAGCTGCAAAGAAAAACTAATTGCATAACTTTAGGTGCCTGAAAAGGCACCTTTTTTTTCTGTTTGTGTTAGACATTGATTATTAAAATATGGTATAATACGAGGTAAATTCAACTATGAAAAGGAGATGGATTAATGGATACACTCTTTAATAGAATTGCTAAAGAAACTGGATTAAATATTGAACAAATAACTAATACAATAAAACTTTTAGATGAAGGTTCAACTGTTCCGTTTATAGCAAGATATAGAAAAGAAGTTACTGGAAATTTAGACGAAACAAATATTTTGAAAATATCTGAATTAATAGTTTACTTAAGAAATTTAGAAACAAGAAAAGAAGAAGTTATAAGGTTAATTGAAGAGCAAGGAAAATTAACTGAAGAATTAAAAAAGCAAATACAGTTAGCTGAAAAGTTACAAAATGTAGAAGATTTATATTTTCCTTTTAAGAAAAAAAGAAAAACTAAAGCTGATACAGCAAAAGAGCAAGGATTAGAACCATTAGCACAAAAAATTTATGAGTTAAAAACAATAGCTGATCTTGAAAAAGAAGCTCAAAAGTTTATAACAGACGAAGTAGAAAGTATTGAAAAAGCTATTGAAGGAGCTAAACTAATTGTAGCTCAAAATTTATCTGAAACATTAGAGTATAGAGAAAAATTAAGAGAAGAAATGTTGAAAAAAGCTATTATTGTGGCTAAAAAAAGTAAAAAAGCAGATGAATTAGATGTAAAGCATGTGTATAAAGATTATTATGAATATACAGAACCTGTAAATAAAGCTTTATCTCATAGAATTTTAGCTTTAAATAGAGGAGAAAATGAGGGAGTATTAACGATCTCTTTAAATTTTGAAGAAAAAGATAGAGAAATTCTAGAAAGATATCTTTTAAAAGACTTTGTAAATAAAGAGTTGAATTTTTTCCATAAAGAGATTGTAATAGATGCTTTAGATAGATTGATTTTACCTTCTATTGAAAGAGAAGTTAGAAATATTTTAACAGAAAAAGCAGAGGATGAAGCAATTATTGTATTTAAAGAAAATTTAAAAAATCTTTTAATGCAACCACCACTTTATGAAAAAAATATACTTGCTTTAGATCCGGGTTATAGAACAGGATGCAAGGTTGCAGTTATAGATAAGAATGGTTTTTTTAGAGAAAATACAGTGTTTTATCTAGTAAAAGAGATGCATCATGAAAATCAACTGAAAGATGCAGAAAGA
This sequence comes from Cetobacterium sp. NK01, assembly GCF_024506395.1. Classification (NCBI taxonomy): domain Bacteria; kingdom Fusobacteriati; phylum Fusobacteriota; class Fusobacteriia; order Fusobacteriales; family Fusobacteriaceae; genus Cetobacterium; species Cetobacterium sp. NK01. The sequence continues at coordinate 657,697 of NZ_JANIBO010000001.1, read as the reverse complement.
AAAATGAAAGATTTTATAAAAAAATATGAAATTGATATAATTGTTATTGGAAATGGAACTGCATCAAGAGAAACAGAAAGTTTTGTTGCAGAAGTTTTAAAAACTGTAGATAGAGATGTGAAATACTTAATAGGAAATGAAGCAGGAGCTTCAATATATTCAGCTTCTAAGATAGCAGTAGAGGAATTTCCAGATTTAGATGTAACCGTTAGAGGAGCGATTTCAATAGGAAGAAGAATCCAAGATCCTTTAGCAGAGCTAGTAAAAATTGACCCAAAATCAATAGGTGTGGGAATGTATCAACATGATGTTAATCAAAAAAGATTAGATCAATCATTGACTGAAGTAATAGAGCTTGTTGTAAATAGTGTAGGAGTTAATGTAAATACTGCATCATGGGCATTATTGTCATATGTATCGGGAGTTAAAAAAAGTGTGGCAAAGAGTATTGTAGATTATAGAAAAGAAAATGGTAATTTTAAAAATAGAAAAGAGCTATTGAAAGTAAAAGGTTTAGGAGCCAAGGCATATGAACAAATGGCTGGATTTTTAATTATTTTAGATGGTGAAAATACCTTAGATAACACAATAATACATCCAGAATCATATAATACTGCTGAAAAAATCTTGAAATCAATAGGTCTATCTTTAAAAAATTATGCTGATGAATTAAATAAAGCTAAAGAAATATTGGCAAATTTTGATTATAAAAAATTTGCTCAAGAAAATGACTGTGGGTATGAAACAGTAAAAGATATTTACGATGCTTTAGTTAAAGAGAGAAGAGATCCTAGAGATAGTATTCAAAAACCACTTTTAAAATCTGATATTTTAAAAATTGATAATCTTCAACCAGGAATGGAGTTAGAAGGAACAGTAAGAAATGTTGTGAAATTTGGAGCTTTTATAGATATTGGACTAAAAAATGATGCTTTACTTCATATTTCAGAAATTTCAGATAGATTTATAGATGATCCAGGTAAAGTTCTATCAGTGGGACAAATTATAAAGGTAAAAATAAAGGATATAGATAAAGAAAGGGAAAGAGTTGGACTAACTAAAAAGGGGCTTTAGAGGATGAAAATAAGAAAAGATTCCTTGTTAATAAAAATAATTTTTTACAATGATATAGCAATATTCTTAACTTCAATTTTAATTGCTATAGTTGTTATCTTGACCTCTTTTCAAGATATGGAACAAAGGATAGAAGATACAACTAAAAATAAAATGAATCTTTTGATGGGAAACTATAAATCCTATTTTGGAGAGATAAGAAATGATGTTTATAAAGAAATTGGAAAATATAGAATTAGTGAAGGGAATCAACAAATAGCAGAAATGCTAAAGTACAACTTATTAAAAGAAGATTTCAGAAATTATTATAATTCAGTAATAACTATTATTTCTTCGGATGGAGAATTGCTAGGAGAGTATGGAAATCGAGGTAATTTAGGTACTTTAAATGAAGATAATATTCATATTTTACTCGAGACTTCTAGTAAAAAAGAATTTGAAGAAACAGGTTATTATTTAGCTAGTGTTGATAATAAAATATATGCAAGAGTTGTAATTCCTTATGGAAATGAAACTACAACATATTATTTAGTGGTTTCGATTCCAATAAATAGAGATTTTTTAACTTCTTTAACAGATGGATTAGAATTAAGTTCAAAAGATAGAGTATATTTTGTGACAAATAGTCCAGATAAAGAGGAACTTCAAGCTAAGTTTTTCTTTTCAAATAGAACGTATAGGGAAATTTTAAAAAAAGACTATAAAAACTATTATTTGAATAAAAAAATAAATGGTTTATCATATTATGTTGGAATTTATAATTTAATAGGTTATAATGATAGTTATTTAGGAAGTTTTATACTTTCTCTTTCTAAAGAGAGATTAACAGAAGAAAAATTAATGACATCTATTTATATTGGAATTTTAGTCTTGTTAATTATGATTATAAGTTCAACAATTTCAAGCAAAGTGTTTAGAAAATTACTAATGCCTCTTACTCAAATTGCAGATTTAGCAGACCAAATCTCAAAAGGAGAAAAAGTTGAGGACATAAAGGTAGTTGGTCAAGGAGAAATAAGATCTTTATCAATTTCTTTTAAAGAGATGATTGAAAAATTAAATATTGCTCAAGAAGATTTAACTATACAAAATAAAGAACTAGTTAGAAATATTGAGAGGATCGAAGCTATTGATAAGCTTTTAATGGGAATGAATATAGAGCAAGATACGTTTAAGACTATTAAAAAACTAGTTTCAGGATTTACATCAGAGGTTGGTTTAGGTTATAGTAGAGCAATGTATTTTCGTTATAGTAGAGAAAATGATTATTTGATAGGAGAAGAAATTTCTATCAATCGAACTTTAGCAGAAGAAAGTAAAAAAGGTTTTAAATTTCAATTAAAAAATTTAAAAGAGTTAGTTTTATTTACAAAAGTTCCAATTAATACTGAAAATTTATTAGCTAAGTCCTTCAAAGAGCAAAAAATAATTTATAAAAATGACGCTGGATATAAGTATGATTTAGGGAATGATGTTCTTAAAGCAATTGGATTAAAAAACTTTTTTATTTTTCCAATTCATGGAGCTGGAAAATTTTCAGGAGTGATAGTTGTAGATAACTATACTAAGGATATTAGAATAAATCAAGAAGAGTTAGAATTACTAAATCTTCTTTCGATGAATTTCTCTATAGGAATAAATAATAAAGAAACGATTTTAGATACTTTAGAGAGTCAAAGAGTTACGACAATAGAAAAATTAGCAACACGGTTCTTGAGATTAAGAGGTGAAGTTGTTGAGAAATTATTGGAGTGTGTTGATTCTGAAAATCCTGGCGAAAAGATAATAGAGGAATTAACTATAATTAAGCCTTATCTAGCTAGAATTAAAGAGGATAATGAATCATTAAAAGCTTATTCTGAAGAAATTGAAGACACGTATGAGAGAGTTTGTTTAGATAAAATAATAAATGAAACGATTATTCAATATAGTAAGAAATTTAAAAGTGCAAATATTTCAGTATCTTTTTTTAATGCTACAAGTGGAACAGTTTTAGGTAGTAAACGAAAACTTCAAAAAGTAATAAAAGAACTTATAGATAATGCGTATAACGCTTTATTAAATAAAGAGAGTAACAGAAGAATTGATATAATTTTATCAAAGAGAAAAATTAATGAAAAAATAGAATTAAAAATTATTGATAACGGTATAGGGCTATCACCAAAACAATTAGAAGAGATATACGAACCGTTTATAAGCTATTCTCCACAAACATTAGGATTAGGATTATTTTTTACTCATAAAATAATTAAAGATCATGGTGGGGTAATAAAACATTTTTCAGAAGAGGGTAGCAATACAGAAGTAAAAATAACTTTAAATGCATATAAGGAGGAAGTCTAATGGAAGAAAGAGATTACGGGAAAACGTTGAACCTTCCGAAAACAAGTTTCCAAATGAGGGCAAACTTACCAACGAAGGAACCAAACATCTTAAAAAAATGGGATGACGAAAAAATTTATGAAAAGGGATTACAAAAGGGAAGTAAAACATTTATACTTCACGATGGACCTCCATACGCAAACGGTGGAATCCATATAGGTCATGCTTTAAATAAAATATTAAAAGATATAATTTTAAAGTATAAAAGATTATCTGGATACACAGTGCCTTACGTTCCAGGATGGGATACTCATGGATTACCGATAGAATTAAAGGTAAGTGAAGAATTAGGTGCAAAAATGAAAGAGATGTCACCTCTTGAAATCAGAGAGAAATGTACAGAGTACGCTAAAAAATGGGTAGAAATTCAAAAAGAAGGATTCCAAAGATTAGGAGTTTTAGGAGAGTGGGATAAGCCATACTTAACTTTAAACCCTGAGTATGAAGCAAAGCAATTAGAAGTATTTGGTGAGCTTTATGAAAATGGATATATTTTTAAAGGATTAAAGCCAATTTACTGGTCGCCAGTAACAGAAACAGCTTTAGCAGAAGCTGAAATTGAGTATAAAAATCATGTTTCTCCATCTATTTATGTAAAAATGGAAGCAAACAAAGAGATTATGGATAAGTTAGGAATGACAGAACCATTATATCTAGTTATTTGGACAACTACTCCATGGACTTTACCTGCAAATACAGGAATTGCTTTAAATGGAGAGTTTGAGTACGGAATATATAAAACAGAAAAAGGAAATCTAATTTTAGCAAAAGTTTTAGCAGATAAGGCATTTAGCGACATGGGAATAAAAGAGATGGAGCTAGTAAAGGAGTTTGTTGGAGCTGACTTAGAGAACTTAACATATAAACATCCATTCTTAGATAGAACAGGAAAAGTGGTACTAGGAACACATGTAACTGCTGAAGCAGGAACAGGAGTTGTACATACTGCACCAGGACATGGTCAAGATGACTATGTTGTAGGAGTTAGATACGGATTACCAATCATTTCTCCAATTAATAATAAAGGTGTATTAACAGAGGAAGCTGGACAATTTGCTGGATTATTCTATAAAAAAGCAAATAAAGTTATAGCAGAGCACTTAACAGAAACAGGGCACTTATTAAGCTACAAAGAGTTTGAGCACTCTTATCCTCATGACTGGAGATCAAAAACTCCAGTAATCTTTAGAGCAACTGAGCAGTGGTTTATAAGATGTGAAGGTTCAGATTTAAGAGAAAAGGCATTAAGAGCTTTAGATGATGTTAAATTTGTTCCAGAGTGGGGAAGAAATAGAATAGGTTCTATGTTAGAGACAAGACCTGACTGGTGTATCTCAAGACAAAGAACATGGGGAGTACCAATTCCTGTATTCTATAATGAAGCAACAGGAAAAGAGATATTCGAAAGAGAAATTTTAGATAGAGTTATTGAACTTGTTAAAAAAGAAGGGTCAGCAGCTTGGGTAAAATATTCGGCTGAGGAATTAATTGGAGAAGATCTATTAGTTAAGTATAATCTAAAAGGATTAGAATTAAGAAAAGAAACAAATATAATGGACGTTTGGTTTGACTCAGGAGTATCTCATAGATCGGTTTTAGAGACTAGAGAGGGATTACACAGACCGGCTGACTTATATTTAGAAGGATCAGATCAACATAGAGGATGGTTCCAAACATCACTATTGACATCAGTTGGATCAACAGGAGATGCACCATTTAAAATGTTATTAACTCACGGATTTGTAAATGACGGAGAAGGTAAGAAAATGTCAAAATCTGTAGGAAATGTTGTGGCTCCGCAAGATATAATCAAAGTTTATGGAGCAGATATACTAAGATTATGGTGTGCATCAGTTGATTATAGAGAAGATGTAAAAATATCTGATAATATTTTAAAACAAATGGCAGAAGCTTACAGAAGAGTAAGAAATACAGCTAGATATATATTAGGAAACTCAGCAGATTTTAATCCGTTAACAGATGCAGTAGCTTATGAGGACTTAATGGAAATTGATAAGTGGGCATTAAATAAGTTAGAAAGATTAAAAAGGGTAGTAACAGAATCATATGAAAAATATGAGTTCTATAATTTATTCCAAGAAATTCACTATTTCTCAGGAATTGATATGTCAGCATTCTATTTAGATATAATCAAAGATAGATTATATGCTGAAAAAGCTGATTCTAAAGAAAGAAGAGCAGCACAGACAGTAATGTCAGAAGTTTTAGTAACATTAACTAAAATGGTAGCACCTATATTATCATTTACAGCTGAAGAGATTTGGGAAACTTTACCAGAATCATTAAAGGATTCTGAGTCAGTATTATTAACTGATTGGTATGTAAACAATGATCAATACTTAAATGATGAATTAGATACAAAGTGGGAAGAGATTGTAAAGTTAAGAAAAGATGTTAATAAAACATTAGAGTTAGCAAGACAAGGTGAAAATAAGATAATAGGAAACTCTTTAGATGCAAAAGTTATTTTAAGTGCAGATAATGCAGAGTTAGTAAAATTCTTAGAAGATAATAAAGAGATTTTAGAAGAGGTATTTATCGTTTCTCAATTAGTAATTGCTAATGAAAAAGATGATTCATTTGTAAAAGGTGAGGAGCAAGAAGCTTTATTTGTAAAAGTTGAGCATGCAGATGGAGAGAAGTGTGAAAGATGTTGGAAATACTCGACAGAGTTAGGAACTAATCCAGAGCATCCAACAGTGTGTCCAAGATGTACGACAGCACTAGCTGATTAATTATTCAAAGAGGTGAGCTGTGTTATATATAGGGATAATATTTTTATTAGTTTTTCTAGATCAAATATCCAAATATGAAGTCGATACATGGTTAGTAGAAGGTCAAACTTTCCCAATTGTGGGAGAGTTTTTCCATCTTACATATGTAAAAAATAGAGGTATTGCTTTTGGAATGTTTCAAGGTAAATTAGATATAATCTCTATTTTAACTGTTTTAGTAATAATTGGATTAGGATTTTATTTTTTTAAAAATAGAAAAAAGTTATCAGTTATAGAGAGGTTAGGGTATTCATTTATTTTAGGTGGAGCGATCGGAAATATAATAGACAGAATTTATAGAGGTTTTGTTATTGATATGATTGACTTTAGAGGTATATGGGTATTTGTATTTAATTTAGCTGATATTTGGATAAATATAGGAGTTATTTTAATAATAATAGATAGCTTGCTAGATAGTAAAAGGAAAAAGAAAGATTAGGAGGAAGTGAAATGACATTTCAAGAGATGATATTTGCTCTTCAGCAGTATTGGAGTTCAAAAGGGTGTATCATTGGGAATCCATACGATATAGAAACAGGAGCTGGAACATTTAATCCGAATACATTTTTAATGTCTTTAGGACCAGAACCATGGAATGTAGCATATGTTGAGCCATCAAGAAGACCAAAGGATGGTAGATATGGAGAAAATCCAAATAGAGTTTATCAACACCATCAATTTCAAGTTGTAATGAAGCCATCACCAGATAATATTCAAGAACTTTATTTAGAATCACTAAAAGTTTTAGGAATCGATCCTTTAAAACATGATATTCGTTTTGTTGAAGATGATTGGGAGTCACCAACATTAGGAGCATGGGGATTAGGATGGGAAGTATGGTTAGATGGAATGGAAGTAACTCAGTTTACATATTTCCAACAGGTTGGAGGATTAGAGTTAGAAGTTGTTCCTGTTGAAATAACATACGGATTAGAAAGATTGGCATTATATATTCAAAATAAAGAAAATGTGTATGATTTAGAGTGGGCACCAGGAATTAAATATGGAGATATGAGATATCAGTATGAGTATGAAAATTCAAAATATTCATTTGAAGTAGCAGACTTAGAGAGTCACTTTAGATGGTTTGATGATTATGAAAAAGAAGCTGATAGAGCATTAAATGAAAATTTAGTAATGCCAGCATATGACTATGTTTTAAAATGTTCTCACACATTCAACGTTCTAGACTCAAGAGGAGCAATCTCTACAACAGAGAGAATGGCTTATATTTTAAGAGTTAGAAACCTAGCTAAGAGATGTGCAGAAGTATTTGTACAAAATAGAAAAGAACTAGGATACCCTTTACTGAAAAAAAAGTAAAAGGAAAAAAGAGGAGGAATAGAAAGTGAGATTACTTTTTGAAATAGGAATGGAAGAGTTACCTGCAAGATTCCTTGTTCAAACTCTAAAAGAGATGAAAGAGAACTTAGAAGGTAAGTTAAATGAAAAAAGAATAAAATTTGATGAAATAAAAACTTTTGGAACACCAAGAAGACTGGTTGTTTTAGTAGAGGGATTGGCAGAAACTCAAGAAAACTTAGATATCTTAAATATGGGACCTGCAAAGCAAGTTGCTTTTGGTGAAAATGGAGAGATTTCAAGAGCAGGATTAGGATTTGCTAAATCTCAAGGCGTAGAAGCTACAGATTTAGAAATCATAGAAACTCCTAAAGGGGAGTATATAGCAGTTAGAAAGTTTTTAAAAGGTGAATGTACAAAAGCTCTACTTTCTGATCTTTTAAAAGAATTGGTACTAGAGATAAACTTCCCTAAATCAATGAAGTGGGGAATGAAAAAATTAAAGTTTGCTAGACCAATTCAATGGTTTTTAGCTTTAGTAGATGGAGAAATAGTAAATTTTGAAATAGAAGGAATAAAAAGTGGAAGAGCATCTAGAGGACATAGATTCTTTGGAAGTAATTTTGAGGTTTCTACTATTGATGAATATTTTGAAAAAATAAAAGAAAATAATGTAATTATAGATGTTGAAGAGAGAAAGAACTTAATTAAGAAACTTATAAAAGAAAAATGCGAGGATTCTAATGAGCAAGTTTTAGTAGATGAAGATTTATTAAAAGAGGTTGCAAACTTAGTTGAATATCCATATCCAATAGTTGGAACATTTAATTCTGATTTCTTAGAAGTACCTCAAGATGTTTTAATTATATCTATGCAAGTTCACCAAAGATATTTTCCTATTTTAGATTTAGAAGGAAAACTTTTACCTAAATTTGTTGTAATTAGAAATGGTATTGAAGATTCTGAACAAGTTAGAAAAGGAAATGAGAAGGTTTTATCTGCGAGACTTGCTGATGCAAGATTCTTCTACCACGAAGATTTAAAGAAGCCTCTAGTAGAAAATGTTGAGAAATTAAAACAAGTTGTATTCCAAAAAGATTTAGGAACTATATATAACAAAATTGAAAGATCTCAAAAAATAGCAGATTATTTAATAGAAGCTACAGGAATGGAAACTAGAAAAGAAACGATTGATAGAACAATTTTACTAGCAAAAGCTGATTTAGTTTCTAATATGATTGGAGAAAAAGAGTTTACAAAACTTCAAGGATTTATGGGAGCAGACTACGCACTAAAATCAGGAGAGTCTGAATTAGTAGCAAAAGGAATTGAAGAACACTATTATCCAAGATATCAAGGAGATTTTTTACCAAAAGGTGTAGAAGGAATTATAGCAGGAATATCTGATAGAATAGATACTCTTTGTGGATGTTTTGGTGTTGGAATAATTCCAAGTGGTTCTAAAGATCCGTTTGCTTTAAGAAGAGCAGCTTTAGGTATTGTAAATATTGTTTTAGATTCAAATTTAAATATTTCTTTAAAGGCTTTAGTAGAAAGAGCTTTAGACACACTTGCTGCTGCAGGAGTATTAAAAAGAGATAAAGCTGAAGTTTTAAATGAAGTAATGGAGTTCTTTAAGCAAAGAGCACTAAATGTATTTACAGAAATGGGATATTCAAAGGATATTGTATCTGCAGTTGTAGATAAGAGTTTTGACAACTTGGTTGATACTTTATTAAGAATAAAAGCAGTTGATGAATTTACAAAAATGGATAGCTTTAATAACTTAGTTTCATTAATGAAAAGAGTTGGAAATATCTCTAAAGGATTTGAAGGAGTTATGGTAGATCCGAACCTTTTAAAAGAAGAGATAGAGAAAGAACTATTTGATAAATCTCAAGAAGTTGCAAGAGATGCAAAAGAGATGTTAGTTGCTAAAAATTATATAGGATACTTAAATGTACTTTTATCAACTGAAGATATTATCAATAGATACTTTGAATCTATAATGGTAATGGACAAAGATGAGGTTATAAAAAATAATAGATTATCACAACTTAATTATATTGCGACAATCTTTAATAAAATGGTCAATCTAACATTAATTGAAGAGAAAAAATAAAAAAATATTGACTAATTAATACAAATAATATATAATTTAATTACAAAAAAAACAAAATCATCAAGAGAGACTGAGGGACTGGCCCTATGACGTTTCAGCAACCTACCGAAAGGGTGTGGTGCTAATTCCAGAAAGATGACTTATAGAGGATACAAGCCTTTTATCTTTCTGGAGAGATAAAAGGCTTTTTTTATCTCTTTTGATAAATATTTAGGAGGAAACAATGAAAAATTTAATTTATTTCACATCGGAGTGTGTATCACCAGGACATCCAGATAAAATAGCAGATCAAATATCAGATGCGGTATTAGATGCGTGTATAAAAAATGATCCATCAGCAAGAGTAGCTTGTGAAGTGTTTTGTACAACAGGACAAGTAGTAGTTGGTGGAGAAATTACAACTACAACTTATATAGATATACAAGATATAGTTAGAAATAAAATTAATGAAATAGGATATAAAAATGGAATGGGATTTGATGCAGATTGTGGTGTATTAAATGCAATTCATTCACAATCACCAGATATAGCTATGGGTGTTGATATTGGAGGAGCAGGAGACCAAGGTATTATGTTTGGTGGAGCGGTTAAAGAAACACCAGAATTAATGCCATTAGCATTAGTTTTAGCAAGAGAAATTATCGTTAAATTAACAAGATTAACAAGATCGAAGGATTTAATGTGGGCGAGACCAGATGCAAAATCACAAGTGACGTTAGCTTATGATGAAAATGGAAAAATAATAGGTGTAGATACTGTAGTTGTATCGGTTCAACATAATCCAGATGCAACTCAAGAAGAAATCCACCAAGATGTTAAAGAGTTAGTTATAAAGCCGGTTTTAGAATCATATAATTTAAATGCTGAAGATGTTAAAAACTATCATATAAATCCAACAGGAAGATTTGTAATTGGTGGTCCTCATGGTGATACAGGATTAACTGGAAGAAAAATAATCGTAGATACTTATGGAGGATTCTTTAGACATGGTGGTGGAGCATTTTCTGGAAAGGATCCATCAAAAGTTGATAGATCTGCAGCTTATGCAGCAAGATGGGTAGCTAAAAATATAGTTGCTGCAGATTTAGCAGATAAATGTGAAATCCAATTATCTTACGCAATTGGAGTAGTAGAACCAACGTCTATAAAAGTTGAAACTTTTGGAACAGGAAAAGTAGATGAGATAAAATTAGCAGAAGCTGTAAAAAAAGTATTTGATTTAACTCCAAGAGGAATTGAGAGAGATTTAGAACTTAGAAGCGGAAAGTTTAATTATCAAGATTTAGCTGCTTTTGGTCATATAGGAAGAACAGATTTAGATTTACCTTGGGAAAGAGTAAATAAAGCTGAAGAATTAAAAAAATATTTAAATAGATAAAACTATACAAAAAAGGAAGGAATTAACTTCCTTTTTTTTCATTTTAATGGTAAGCTATAGAAAAAAGAGGTGAAATAATATGAAATATTTATTTGTTAATTATCCAAAGTGCTCAACATGTATAAAAGCTAGGAAATGGTTAGAGGAAAATGGAGTTGAATTTGAATCAAGACATATTGTTGAAAATAACCCAACTAAAGAAGAGTTAAAAAAATGGATAGAACTAAGTAAACAACCCATAAAAAAATTTTTTAACACAAGTGGAATTCTTTATAGAGAAATGAATTTAAAAGAAAAGGTAGCAGAGAATAATGAGAATGAGCTTTTAGATATTTTATCTACAAATGGAATGTTAGTAAAAAGACCGTTGTTGGTGGGTAAAGATGTAGTTTTAATAGGGTTTAAAGAAAAAGAATGGGAAGTTTTAAAAAAATAAAAAACTTATTGACATTTTATAAAAAAAATGGTATTATAGTTATGTAGCAACAACGCAAAAGCGCAGTTGCCCCGTTCGTTCAGTGGTAAGGACAATAGATTTTCACTCTATAAACAGGGGTTCGATTCCCCTACGGGGTACCATTTGGAAGCATAGCTCAGTTGGGAGAGCACCTGCCTTACAAGCAGGGGGTCACTGGTTCAAGTCCAGTTGTTTCCACCATATAAGTTATTAAAAGCACGTTAGTGCTTTTTTTTTATTTTTTATAAAAAAATAAAAAAGGCTATAATTATATTTATAACCTCTTTTACAGTTGCTTTTTTAAAAGATTAGTTGTATCTAATTTATAAGATTCTTTATTATTTAAAAAATTAATTACATCTTCCGTTAAATCTACACCACCATAAATTGTTGCACTTTTTTCAATAACCATTTCTAAATTTTTTTGTTTTCCAATTAAAATGGCGACAGAATCAATTTCAAATTTTATATCGTATATAAAATTTTGTTGATCTTCTTGAAAAGCTCTTTCAGAGGTTTCAATTTTTTCTTGAAATTGTTTTTTTAAATCTAATAATTTTTTTTTGTCATCCTCTGTTATTTTTGATTTTGATTTTATAATTTTTTCTTGTTCTAATAGACTTTGTCTAAGCCCTTCAATTTCTGAATTCAACTCTATTCTTTTACTTTCAAGTTTATCTTCCATTTCAAAACGTTTGTTGTATTGACTAAAGATATATTCAGAGTCAATAACTCCAATATTGAGTGCAAAGGCTGAAGTGGTTATAAAAAGCAATAGAAATAAAACATTCATATAATTACTCCTTTTTGTGGAATTTTATTCTTATTATACATTATTTTGTTAATATTTGATATAATATTTAAAAGAAAAATAAAAAGAGGGTGGAAACTTGAATAAAAAACTAAAAATATTCTTACTTTTAATACAAATGTTGGGTATAGGACTTTCTTTATACTATAAAAAATTTTTATTAACAGTGGCAGTTGTATTGATGTTAGTATATAATTTATATATTTTTTTTAAATGGAAAAAAATAAAAATGAAAAACAATTTTATACTAAGATCTTTTATAGTATCAGATATAATTTTATTTTGTTTTTTTATTTTAATTTTTAGAATGATTCAGATACAACTATTTGATTCAAATAATTATAAAGAAGCTGTAAATAAACAAGTAAATGTTGAAAGAAAGGAAGGGGGAGAAAGAGGAAATATATACGACTCTAAAGGTAAAGGACTGGCATATAGTATAAATATGTATGAATTATCTGTAGATCCTAAAAGATTTGTAAAATCAGATGTTGCTCCTGAAGTATTAAAAGAACTAGTAAATAAAAGATATATTAAAGATAATTATAAACCTCTTTTAAATACAATAAATAAGCTTGGAAAAGAAGAGAGGATATATAAAAGATTAAATAGAAATATAGATGATGTTGAAAAGAAAGAGATTGAAGAAATCCTTGAAAAATATAAAATAAAAGGGAAAAATATTATATTTTTAAGTGGAAGGAAAGAGAGAAGATACTATAAACCTGATCAATATTTCTTTTTAGTAGGAAATATCGGATTTAAAAAAGGAACTGAGAAAGAAGGGGTATTTGGAATAGAACTTTTTTATGAAAAATATTTAAAAGGTGATAAAACGTCAAAAATAATTCCAAGTATAAGAAGTTTAGGAATTGGTTTGCCAACATCTGGAGCTAGGACAAAAGTTAATCTAGAGGGAATGGACGTATATTTAACCATAGATAATGATTTACAATATATATTGAATGATGAAATGGAAAAACAATTTAAAAAAACCAATGCCGAAGAAGCTTATGCAGTTATGATGGATCCCAATAATGGTAAAATTTTAGCAACATCATTTTTTAGAAAAAATAAGAAAAATGTGGCAAATCCAATATTCCAATCTCAAGTAGAACCAGGTTCTATTTTTAAACCTTTAGTAATAGCAGCAGCGATGCAAGATAAAAAAATAAGAAGAAATACTAATTTTGATATAGGTGACGGTACGATTAAAAGATATAAACATACTATAAAAGAAAGTAGTAGAAGTGTAAAAGGTATATTGACAACAGAAGAGATTTTAAAAAAATCAAGTAATGTTGGAATGGTATTGATTAGTGATAAGTTTACAAATGAAGAATTTGATGAATATTTAGAAAAATTTGGATTATATGATAGAACTGGAGTTGACTATCCTTATGAAAAAAAACCAAGAAGAGAAGCTGTTAAAAGATGGAATGGTCTAAAGAAAAGTACAATGAGTTTTGGACAAGGAATTGCAGTAACTCCTATTCAAATGATAACGGCATTTTCTGCTGTAATTAATGGTGGGATAATGTATCAACCATATATAGTTGATAAAATAACTGATAAAGATGGATTAGTTATAAGAAGAAATTTACCTATAGAAAAAAGGAAAGTTTTAACAGATCAGGTTTCTAAAGAAATGAGAGCAATAATGGAGTTAGCAGTTTTAGAAGGAACAGTAAAAAAAGCGCACGTAGACGATTATAGAATAGGAGGTAAAACTGGAACTGCTCAGTATAGTGAGCATGGTAGATATGTAAAACATGAATATTTATCATCAGTTATGGGATTTTTTCCTGTAGATAAACCACAATATATACTTTTAGCAATGTTTTTTAAACCACAAGGAGATGTGTTATACGATAAGTATGGAGGAACAGCAGCAGCACCAGTTTTAGGTGAAGTTGTAAAAAGAGTTACTAAAATAAAAAATATATATTCTCAAAAAATTGAAAATATAAGAGTTCAAGGAAAAAAAAGTTTAAAAAGTGTTGAGAATAATGAAGAATTGCTTATAATGCCAGACTTAAAAGGATTAAGTGCTAGAGAAGTAATAGAGATATTTAAAGGCAGTGATATAGAAATTGAATTAGTTGGAACAGGTGTAGTTGAAAGTCAAAGTATAGAGCCGCAAAAGGATTTAGTAGATATAAAAAAAATAAAAATAAAATTAAACTAGGAGAAAGTAATGAGATATTATAGTGTCTATATAGAAAAGACAAAAGATTTCTATACTTATGCCAGTGATGAAGAGAGTATAAACGTTGGAGATAGAGTCTTGGTATCTTTTAGAAATAAGGATAAAGTGGGACTAATTATTGAAGAAGAAAAAGATAAAGAGTATACTTTTAAAGTTTTAAAAATAAAAAAAGTATTATATGAGGAGTTAAGTTTTTCTAAAAAATTTATAAAATTGTTGTTATGGATAAGAGATTACTATATGAGTCCTTTTGATCAAGTTTTTTCTACAGCAGTGCCTTCAGGAGTAAAAATAAAGTATGAGGATATTTATCGACCTAAAAATCTTAGTGGCACTTTAATTAAAGATGAGATTTTAGAATATTTTTTGAAAAAGAGTTTAGTCAGAAAAAAAACATTGGTTGATAGATTCTCAAAAAATAAAATACAGGAATATCTAGATAATAATTATTTAAAAGTTCAAGATAGTTGGTATGGTCTTCAAGAAGATGTCGAAGATGTTGATTTAGAACTGAAATTATATTTTCAAGAGAGAGTAGAAATTGGAAAAGTAACTTTAGAAAAGAAATTTGACAAAAAAACTATTGAAAATCATTTGAAGAACGGAACATTAATACTTGAAAGAAAAATAAAAAGTTTTAATGAAGAGAAATTGAAAAAAGATATTGAAAAAGAGGTATATAAAGAAGATACTAAATTAAATTCAGAGCAAGAGAGAATAAAAAGTGGTATTGAAACTTCAAATAAAAGACATTTTTTAATAAGAGGAGTAACAGGATCTGGAAAAACTGAGATATATATACAACTTATAAAGAGAGCTTTAGAAAATGGAAAAGGATCAATATTTTTAGTTCCAGAAATATCTTTAACCCCTCAAATGGTAAAAAGATTTAAAAAAGAATTTGGAGAAGAGGTGGCAATACTTCATAGTAGATTATCTAATATAGAAAGAGCTAAAGAGTGGTATAGCATATATACAGGTGATAAAAGAGTTGTTTTAGGAGTTCGTTCAGCAATTTTTGCTCCTGTAAAAAATCTCGAATATATTATTGTGGATGAAGAGCACGAAAATAGTTATAAACAAGATAGTACACCAAGATACAATGCGAAGTATGTAGCTATAAAAAAAGCTGAATTAGAAAATGCAAAAGTAGTTTTAGGTTCAGCAACACCATCGATTGAAAGTTACTACTATGCTAAAAAAGGGATATTTCAACTTTTTGAGATAGATCACAGATATAAGGATGCAAAATTACCAGAGATAGAGATTGTGGATATGAAAGAGGAAAAAGATAGCTTTTTCAGTGAAAAACTTTTAGAGGAGATAAGAGGAGCACTTTTAAGAAAAGAACAAATAATACTTCTTCTAAATAGAAAAGGATATTCTACATTAGTTCAATGCCAAGAGTGTGGACATATGGAAGAGTGTGAGCATTGTTCTATAAAATTAAACTATTATGCAAGTAATAATAGCTTAAAGTGCAACTATTGTGGTATATCAAAAAGATTTTTAGGTCATTGTTCCAAGTGTGGAAGTAAAAATATATCCTTTAGTGGACGTGGAGTTGAAAGAGTAGAAGAGGAACTTAGAAAAAGATTTCCTGTAAACATAATTAGAGTTGATGGAGATGTTTCAAAAGAAAAGAATTTTTATGAAAATATGTATAATGATTTTTTAGGTGGTAAATACGATATTATGATTGGAACTCAAATGATATCTAGAGGATTACATTTTCCCAATGTAACTTTAGTTGGAGTAATAAATGCAGATACAATTATGAGTATCCCTGATTTTAGATCAGGTGAAAGAACATATCAAATGATAACTCAAGTAGCAGGAAGAGCTGGAAGAGGAGAGAAAAAGGGGAAAGTTATAATTCAGACTTATCAACCTGAAAATTATATAATAGAAAAAATTCAGGAAAATAGTTATATAAATTTTTATGAAAAAGAGATAGAGAAAAGAGAGATACTTTATTATCCACCGTTTTCAAAAATAATAAATATTGGAATATCTTCAAATGAGGAGTATGGATTAGAAGAGTATTGTCATTTGGTATTTAAAGAGATTGAACATAAGAAGGTAGAGCTTTATGGACCTATGAAATCATTAGTTTATAAAGTAAAAGGAAGATACAGATGTAATATATTTATAAAAGGGGACAGAAGAGAAATCAATGAGTATAAAATATTTTTAGAAAATAAATTGAAAAAAATAGAGAATAAAAAATATAGAATAGTTGTTGATGTAGACCCGATTAATCTAATATGATATAATATATATTGAAAAAAAAGAGAATTGGAGGAAAATACATGTTATACGACATAAAAATATATGGAAATGAATGTTTAAGAACTGTAGCTGAACCAGTAACAGAAATAACGCCAGAGATACTTGAAATTTTAGATAATATGGTAGAAACAATGCACGAAGCTAATGGAGTAGGACTTGCAGCACCACAAGTTGGAATAAGCAAGAGAATGTTTGTAATTGACGTTGGTGATGGAATTGTAAGAAAAATTATAAATCCAGAATTAATAGAGTTATCAGATACTGTTGAAAATATAGATGAAGGATGTTTAAGTGTTCCAGGAATTTATAAACCTGTAAAAAGATCAGTGACAGTAAAGATAAAGTATTTAAATGAAAAGGGTGAAGAAGTAATAGAAGAGGGAACAGAACTTTTAGGAAGAGCTTTTCAACATGAATATGACCATTTAGAAGCTATTTTATTTGTAGATAAAATATCACCAGTAGCTAAAAGAATGGTATCTAAAAAATTACAACTTTTGAAAAAAGAGGTAGGTAAAAACTAATGAAAAATCTACTTTGGATAGTCCCGTTAGTTATACATTTTGCATTTTTAGGACAAAATATATTTAGATCATTTGTTAAAATCGATAAGTTAAAAATGGAGCAAGAGATAAAGATTAAACAAAAAAAAGAGATTGAAAGCTTAATTGTTAGATATGATGAAATGATTGAGAATATAAATAATCCCTTTTACAGAGAAAAAGTAGCTAGGAATCAACTCCAAATGGTTTTACCAGGAGAAAAAATTTATAGATTAATTGAAACAAAGTAGGAGGAAAAATGAAAAGAGAGTTAGCTTTAGAGTTTGCTAGAGTTACAGAAGCAGCAGCCTTAGCAGCTTACAAATGGGTAGGTAGAGGAGATAAGGAGGCAGCAGATCAAGCAGCGGTAGACGCTATGAGAACTGTACTAAATGGGATAAAAATTCAAGGGGAGATTGTAATAGGAGAGGGAGAGATTGATGAAGCTCCTATGTTATACATCGGTGAAAAGGTAGGAATAGATTCTCCTGATAAAGAAAGATATTCACAAGTGGATATCGCTGTAGATCCAGTTGAAGGAACAAGAATGACAGCACAAGGTCAAGCTAATGCAATTGCAGTTTTAGCAGTAGGGAATAAAGGTAGCTTTTTAAAAGCTCCAGATATGTATATGGAAAAATTAATAGTAGGACCTGAAGCAAAAGGTGTAATTGATTTATCAAAACCTTTAATGGAAAATATAGATAATATATGTAAAGCCTTAAATAAACCATTAAATGAGTTAACTGTAGTAGTATTAGACAAACCAAGACATAAAACTATAATAAAAGATTTACAAGATTTAAATATTAAAGTTTATGCTTTGCCAGATGGAGATGTAGCAGGATCAATACTAACATCAGTTGTAGATTCAGATGTAGATGTGCTTTACGGTATAGGTGGAGCTCCAGAAGGTGTTATATCAGCTGCTGTAATCAAGGCTTTAGGTGGAGATATGCAAGCTAGATTAAAATTAAGAAGTGAAGTAAAAGGTGTGTCATTGGAAAATGATAAAATATCTGCATATGAAAAGTCTAGATGTGAAGAGATGGGTCTAAGAGTAGGAGATGTTTTAAAAATGGATGATCTTGTAAAAGATGATGAAGTTATTTTCTCAGCAACAGGAATAACAAGTGGAGATCTTTTAGAAGGTGTAAAAAGAAAAGGGAATATAGCTAGAACTCAAACTTTAGTTATAAGAGGAAAAAGTAAAACAGTTAGATATATAAATGCTGTTCATAACCTAGATTATAAACCTGAAGATATAATGGAATTAGTAAAATAATTAAATAATAATTGAATAGAAAAGTAGAGAATATTCTCTACTTTTCTTCATTATTAAATGAGGAGGATAAATGTTTTTTTATGATGATTTTATAAAAAAAATAGAAAAGACAAAAGTACAATATAAACCATTAAAGAAGTATAGGCTTGAAGGTAAAAAAATGATTGTATGGTTAGGAACAGGAGTACCACTTATATTAATTGGAGCTCTTCAAGGATATATAGGATATACAAAGAATTTTAGTATACCATATATAGGAATAGCTGCATTACTATTGTTTTTAGGATTTAAACATTTAAAAAATCTTTTTAAATATAAAATAATTTTAGATTGTGAAAATAAAAAGATTTTAGGTCAAGGATTGAATCTATCTTTTGATGAAATAGATACATGTACTATGAAAGAAGGAGTAGTAGGAAAAGGAAATAGATTACAAGTTATAATAAGAATAGTAACAATTGATAAAAGAGAGATAATTATCCCTTTAATTATGGGAAATAAAATTGACTTTATCTGTACTTTAAAGGATGAACTAAAGGGTAAGTTTTCAATAATAAAGGGATAGGAGTGATTCTATGAAAAAATTAACTTTTTTACTTTGTGTGTTTTTAATAAGTTTTTCTTTTGGTTTTAGTAAAGATAATAAGCGAGAGTTTAGAGGTGTTTGGATAGCGACAGTTGACAATATAAACTGGCCTTCTAAACAAGGATTGACTGTTGAAGAACAAAAGCAAGAGTATATTGATATTTTAGATGAGATAAAAAGTTTGAATATGAATGCTATAATAATGCAGGTAAGACCTACAGCAGATAGATTTTATAAAAAAGTTAATAAAGAGCCATGGTCTAAATATATAACTGGAGAAAGCGGTAAAGATCCAGGATATGA
The DNA here is from genome assembly GCF_024506395.1 of Cetobacterium sp. NK01. Classification (NCBI taxonomy): domain Bacteria; kingdom Fusobacteriati; phylum Fusobacteriota; class Fusobacteriia; order Fusobacteriales; family Fusobacteriaceae; genus Cetobacterium; species Cetobacterium sp. NK01. The sequence continues at coordinate 638,159 of NZ_JANIBO010000001.1, read as the reverse complement.
TCCTTTAGAATTTTTTGTAGAGGAAGCTCACAAAAGAAATTTAGAATTTCATGCATGGTTTAATCCATATAGAATAACATTAAAAAATAATGAAAAAATTCCTGAAAATCATATAGCTAAAAAAAATCCTAACTGGGTTATTGAATATGGTGGCAAATATTATTATGATCCTGGAAATCCAAAAGCTAGGGAGTTTACAGAGGATGTTATAGTTGATGTTGTAAAAAATTATAATATAGATGGTGTTCATATGGATGATTATTTTTATCCATATCCAGTGTTAGATAAAAACAAAAAAGTTGTTCCTTTTGGAGATACTAAATCTTATAAACTATATGGAAAAGGAATGAAACTTGAGGATTGGAGAAGAAAAAATACAGATACTTTTGTGATGGAATTATCGAAAAAAATAAAGAAGACAAAGCCTTATGTGAAGTTTGGAATAAGTCCTTTTGGAGTTTGGAGAAACAACGATAAAGACTCAACTGGATCTGCAACAAGAGCAGGTGCAGAAAATTATGATACTTTATATGCAGATACAAGAACATGGATACAAAATGAATGGATAGATTATATAGTTCCACAAATATATTGGGATTTTAATTTAAAAGTTGCTCAGTACGATATTTTAGTTAATTGGTGGATAAATGAAGTTAAGAATAGTAATGTACATTTGTATATAGGTCATGCAGCTTATAAGATAGGAAGCAATAAAGCTTGGAAAAATGAAGATGAACTTATAGATCAAATAAGGTATAATAGAAATTTTGATAATGTTCATGGAAGTGTATTTTTTGGATTTGATAAGATTCAAAAAAATAGCTTGAATATTAAAACAAATTTAAAAGAAAAAGTTTATAAGACGCAAATATTACCTCCGACAAGTCCATGGATAGATATTGTAGCTCCAAAACCAGTGACTAATATAAAAGCAAAAATTATAAAAGAGGGAGTTCTTTTGACTTGGGATGATCCAGCTAATAATTTTGCTGATTATTATGCTGTATATAGAAGTACAGATAAAGATTTTGACGAAAAAAATTCTGAGTATCTTTTAGCTACTGTAAAAAGAAAATATGGACTAAAGTATTTAGATAAAAATATTGAAAAAAATAAGACTTATTATTATAAAATAGCTCCAGTAGATAGAGTTCATAATCAAGGAGATATAAAAGAAAAAATTATTTTAAAAAAATAAAAAAAGTTTATTGACAAACAGTATAAATTGTGGTACTATATCTTTGTAAGTGATGCGGGAGTAGCTCAGTTGGTAGAGCGTCAGCCTTCCAAGCTGAATGTCGCGAGTTCGACCCTCGTCTCCCGCTCCATACAAAGATGCGTCATTAGCTCAGATGGTAGAGCACACGACTTTTAATCGTGTTGTCACTGGTTCGAGCCCAGTATGACGCACCATTTACCACTGCCCCGTTCGTTCAGTGGTAAGGACAATAGATTTTCACTCTATAAACAGGGGTTCGATTCCCCTACGGGGTACCATTTGGAAGCATAGCTCAGTTGGGAGAGCACCTGCCTTACAAGCAGGGGGTCACTGGTTCAAGTCCAGTTGTTTCCACCATTAATGGGGGTGTAGCTCAGTTGGTTAGAGCGCATGCCTGTCACGCATGAGGTCGCGAGTTCGACCCTCGTCACTCCCGCCATTAATTTTTTATAAAGTAAATAAAAGCCGCTTTAGCTCATCTGGTAGAGCAACTGACTTGTAATCAGTAGGTGATTGGTTCGACTCCGATAAGCGGCACCACTGCGAGGGTGGCGGAATTGGCAGACGCACCAGACTTAGGATCTGGCGTTTCGACGTGAGGGTTCAAGTCCCTCCTCTCGCACCATTTTATGACTAATAACAGTAGACTTCAAAGAAGTCTACTTTTTTTTTTACTCAAATGTTAATTGCTTGAAAACTCTATATCTCTATGGTACAATAATATGAAAAAAAGTTTAATAAAAGGTGCTTGAATGAAAAGAATAAAGTGGTTATTAAGTTTTAAAAATATATACATGATTTTATTGATTTACTTTTTCTTAGGATACTTTTATCCTAACTTTTTGCAAATAAACAATATATATTTGTATATTCAAGAATACCTTGGAATATATGAAAAATTATTGTGGGTATTTCTTATAGGATATGGATTTTCTATGTGTATGCAAAATCCTAATAAAAGAATAGTTCTAAAAACAAGATTATTTTTTATGGTCATTTTAGGTGTTGCTACGGGATATCTTTATTTGCTAGATAATTTGAAAAATTTGGGAGAAATATCATTAGAAAAAGTTCAAGAGTTTGTTATTCAAGTTGGATTGTTAAATATTAACTTAGGATATATTGAACTGTATACTTTTTTAAAAATATTTTCTCGAATAAGAGTTGATGTATTTACAGGAATTTTAATTTTTGTGATTTTTATTTCTCTTATCATCATTTGTGGAAAAATGGTAAGAGGATTGATTATGACAATTGTAAATCTATTCAAAAAGTATATTATTCATATAAAAGAGGAACGAAGATTAAAAGAAGAACGAATTCGATTAGAAAAGCAAGCTAAATTAGAAAAAGATATATATGATGAAATTTGTAATATTCAAAAAATATACGAAGAAAAAGAAAAGGGAAATATATTAGAAGAAAGCATGATTGATGAAGAAAAAATCACTGAAGAAGAATCAGATAATCAAATTTCAGAAACAATATACAAAGAAGAAATTACAACTTTAGAGATGATAACTTTTAAAGAAGTGTTTGAAAAAGAGAATGATAATAAAGAAGTGCATGAAGAAGAAAAGATAGAAGGGAAAGATGAAGACAATGATATTAGCATCCAAATCTCCGAGGAGAAAAGAGATATTAACACATCTGGGATTTCAATTACAAATTAAAAGTAAAGAAATTGAAGAAATAAGTAATAAAGAAAGTATTGTAGAACAAATAAAAGATATATCTTTTAAAAAAGTTTTAGTTGTAGCACTGGAAAATCCCAAAGAATATGTTGTTGGAGCTGATACATTAGTAGAGATAGATGGAAAAGTTTTGGGAAAGCCAAAAGATAGAAAAGATGCCGAAATTATGTTAAAATCACTTTCTGGAAAAACTCATAAAGTAATCACAGCTTATACATTTATGAATTTAGAAAAAGAAATAAATATAACTAATCATGTTGAAAGTTTAGTTTACTTTAAAAAAATAAGTGATAAAGAAATAAATTGGTACTTAGATAGTGGTGAACCAATGGATAAAGCAGGAGCTTATGGAATCCAAGGGTTAGGATCAATTTTTGTAGATAAAATAGATGGAGATTTCTTTTCGATTATGGGGTTTCCAATAAATCATTTTATAAAAACTTTAAATACATTAGGTATAACAGTAGAAAGTTTAAGTAAAATATAAATTAATTTAAGGAGAGTTGTAATGAAAAAAATATTTGGAAAAGTTTTGGGAATATTTTCAGATGATTTAGGAATAGATTTAGGAACTTCAAACACATTAATCTGTGTTAAAAATAAAGGGATAATAATGAATGCACCATCAGTAGTGGCTATCAATACTAAAACAAAAGAGATTTTTGAAGTTGGAGATAAAGCAAAGCAAATGATAGGAAGAACTCCTCATACCGTAGAAGCTATTAGACCTTTGAAAAATGGAGTTATTGCAGATTATGAAATAACTGAAAAAATGTTAAGAGAATTTTATAAAGTTGTAAATAGAGGGAAAAGTTTATCAAGTCCAAGAGTTATAATTTGTGTTCCTGCAGGAGTAACTCAAGTTGAAAAAAGAGCAGTTATGGATGTAACAAGAGAAGCAGGAGCAAGAGAAGCATATTTAATAGAAGAACCAATGGCTGCTGCAATAGGAATAGGATTAAATATATTTGAACCTGAAGGAAATATGGTGGTAGATATAGGGGGAGGAACTACTGAAATAGGAGTTATATCATTAGCTGGTATTGTAAAAACATCATCATTAAAAATAGCTGGAGATAAATTTGATTCATTAATTATAGATTATATTAGACAAAAACATAATCTATTTATAGGAGAAAAAACAGCAGAAGAAATAAAAATAGCAGTGGGAGCAGTAACTGAATTAGAAGAAGATATTTTTATAGAAATTAGTGGAAGAAACGCATTAAGCGGACTACCTAAGAATGTAAAGGTATATTCTTCAGAGATTGCAGAGGCTTTAGAAGAAGCTGTAGTACAAGTGATAGAAGAGATTAAAGGTATTTTAGAGAAAACGCCACCAGAACTATCGTCTGATATAAAGAGAAAAGGTATTTATTTAGCAGGGGGTGGAGCTCTGTTGAGAGGAATTGATAAAAGAATAGCTGAAAGTTTAAGTTTAGAAGTTACTGTTGCTGAAGATCCTTTAAATGCTGTTGTTAATGGAATTCAACAACTTTTAAAAGAGTTTGATAAATATAAGAGAGTTTTAATTTCACCTGAAAGCGATTATTAAAAGAGGAAATTATGAAAAAAATAACACTATTATTTATATTTGTATTTTCAATATTAAAGGCAGACTATCTCATCACCAATGGTGAGATAGCTCTTTTTTATGATGGGAAAAATAATATTTTAAAAGATCTACATGTTAAGCAATCTAAAAATGACATATTATCAAATTTACAAATATTATTGATAAAAGATTATAAGATATATAGAGCGAGAAATTATTATACAGAAACAAAATTTATAGATGGAACAAATATTTTCTACCTAAAAAGTAATATAAATGGTGAAATTTTAGAAACGTATGTAATTCCTTCAAATAATGATAGGGATACGCTATATATTTACACAAATTTAGAGAAAATAAGATGGAAAAATCCATATAAGTTAGTATATAAGTTTTCACCTTTAATATTAGAAGGTAATATTGAAAATAAAGATGAGTATTATAAGTATGATATGATTAATATTTCAAAAGATAAAGACTCACAAATTCTTGTGGCAACAGAAAATGACTTTGAAAATTTTAAAGTGAAAGTTTTAGAAAATACTCTACTAAAAGGATTAAATGAGCGATTGTATTTAGTAAAAAACATTTCCCAAGAAAAAAAAAATGATTTTTTAAAAATTGTGTTTAATAAAAAAAGTCCAACTTTAAAAAAATATTCATTTTTAGAGATTTTTAGCATGGAAAAAACATTCTGGAAAAACTTTAATAAAAAATATTATTTTTTAAAAGAAAATGTTGTTGATCAAATAAAAAAATTATACCTCTTATCAATTGGAAATTATGCTCAAAGTATATTAAATATGAACATGAGTAGAGTTAAGTACATGGAACAATTGAAAGTAATATATTTAAATGGTATATTAAATAAAGAAGAGTTAATACCTGAATTTAATTTTTATAGGGATGATAGTGTTCAAAATATATATACATATTATTTTTATATACAGTTATGCGAGTTGAAGAATAAAAAAATAAATCAAGATCAAATAATTATAGGTAATCTTTCGAATTTAAAGGTAGAAATGAAAAAATATTATACAAGTATATTAAATAAAGAAGGTAATTGGTTAGAGAACAGTGTAATATTTTATGATTTATTGTCAAAGTTAGAGGAGCTTCAATTAAATAAAATATATATAGATGATATTGAACTATTAAAAAAAGAATTAAGTTTAAGTATAGGGCACTCTATTTTGAATAGTTCAGGAATAATTAAAAACTATGAATATATTGAATATTTAAAAATACTACCGGAAAATGTAAGAAATAAAAATATAGAGTATCTTTTAAGAAATACTAAAAATAGATTTGGATTACTGCAAGAAAAAGGTATTATAAATAAAATTGCTAATTTAAGATTAGCATTATTATTATATGAAAATAATAATATAGTTGAGAGTGATAAAATATTTTATAATATAGATTACTTCATAAATTCAGACAAAAATTATACGGGAACAGAGTTAGAAGAAACTTACTTATATTTAAGAAATATACAATATAGGGGATTAATATGATAAAAAATGATACAATAGGAATAAAAGAACAAATAGAATCTATACTACTATTAGGTGGAGATGAAATAAAGATAAGAGATTTGAGTAAATTTTTTTCAGTATCTATAGAAAAAATTTTAGAAATTTTAGAAATTTTAAAAAGAGAACGTTTTAATACGGGAATAAATCTTGAGATAGATCAAGAAGTTGTTTATTTAATAACAAATCCTAGATGTGGAGAGATAGTAAATACATATTTTAAACAAGATGTAAAACCTAAAAAACTATCTAATGCAGCTTTGGAAACTCTTTCAATAATAGCTTATCGTCAACCTATAACTAAGAGTGAAATCGAGGCTGTTAGAGGAGTTTCAACCGATAGAGTTATTCAAACTTTAGAAGAGAGAAAGTTTGTTCGTATATGCGGAAAAAAAGAGAGTATAGGAAGACCTAACCTATATGAGATAACAGATAAATTTTTAGGTTATTTAGGAATTTCATCAGTAGAAGAATTACCACAATATGAAGATATGAAGGAGAAATTAAATGGAAGCAATGAGAATAAATAAATATCTTGCTCAAAATGGATATGCATCTAGAAGAGAGATAGATAAGCTTGTTGAGAATGGTGATATAAAAGTAAATGGTTTAGATGTGACACCAGGACAAAAAGTTACGGATAAGGATAAGATCTATATAAAGGGACAGCTATTTGAAAAACCAAAATCAGAAAATAAAGTTTATTTTTTGCTAAATAAACCCAAAGGTGTTTTAAGTGCTTCAAAAGATGATAGAGGAAGAAAGACAGTTACAGATTTAATAGATACTAAAGAAAGATTATATCCAATAGGAAGATTAGATGCTGACACAGAAGGAGCTATAATCTTGACAAATGATGGAGATATCTTTAATAAAGTTATACATCCAAAAGGAGAAGTTTATAAGGAATATTTTGCAATTGTAAAAGGTGAAATAAGAGATAAAGATCTTTCAAAATTAGCAAAAGGTATAAACTTAGAAGATGGGCAAACATTACCTGCTAAGACAAAGATATTAAAGAGAGCTCAAGGAAGAAGTGAAGTTATAATAGCTATAAGAGAGGGAAAAAATCGTCAAGTTAGAAGAATGTTTGATGCTGTTAAACATCCAGTAGTTTATTTAAGAAGAGAAGCTATTGGGAAAATAAATTTAGGAAATTTAGAAATAGGGAAGTATAGAAAATTAACTTCTCAAGAGATAAAGTATTTAAAATCATTATAGAATATAGGAGGAAGATATATGTCTTTAACAAAAGAAGAGGTTCTGAATGTAGCTAAATTGGCAAGATTAGAATTTAATGAAGAGGAAATTACAAGATTCCAAGCAGACCTAAATAATATATTAGAGTATATAGATGTTTTAGGTGAAATAAATACTGATGAGGTTGAACCATTAGTACAAATTCATGAAACTGGAGTTAAGTTAAGAGAAGATATAATAAGAGAGTCTTTAACTGTTCAGGAAGCTATGAAAAATGCACCTGCTTCAGAGGATGGAGCACTAATAGTACCTAAGGTAGTTGGAGAATAAATTTTAAAGGAGGATTTTTCTGTGAAAAAGATATACGAGTTAACAGCTTTTGAAATAAAAGAAAAAATATTAAATAGAGAATTAACATCTGAAGAGGTTGTTAAAGCTATTTTTGATAGAATAGAAGAAACTGATGGTGAGATTGGAAGTTTTGTATCTCTTAGAAAAGAAAAAGCGATAGAAGAAGCAAAAGCCGTTGATTATAAAATACAAAATGGAGAAACTGTAGGAGCTTTAGCAGGAATTCCAGTAGCCATAAAAGATAACATGGTATCAATTGGAGAACCATCACAATCAGCTTCTAAGATATTAGAAGGATATGAAGGAATATATGACGCTACAGTTGTAAAAAAATTAAAAGATGCAGATGCAATAATAATAGGAAAAACAAACATGGACGAATTCGCTATGGGTTCAACAACAACAACATCTGCTTATGAAAAAACAACTAAAAACCCTTGGGATTTAGATAGAGTTCCTGGAGGGAGTAGTGGAGGAGGAGCTACATCAGTTGCTTCAAACCAATGTTATATATCTCTAGGGTCAGATACAGGTGGAAGTATTAGACAACCAGCATCATTTTGTGGAGTAGTTGGATTAAAACCAACTTATGGAAGAATTTCTAGATATGGTCTTATGGCATTTGCCTCATCTCTAGATCAGATTGGTCCATTTGCTAAAACGGTTAAAGATGTAGCTTTAGCTTTAAATACATTAGCAGGAGTAGATGATTATGATTCTACAGTTGAAGAAGTAGAAGTTCCAAATTATTTAGATTATTTAACTGGAGATATAAAAGGAATGAAGATTGGTGTGCCGAAAGAATACTTCATAGAGGGACTAAATCCAGGAGTAAAAAAGGTTGTAGATGAAGCTTTAGAAACTTTTAAATCTTTAGGTGCAGAGATAGTAGAAATATCATTACCACATACAAAATATGCAGCTCCGACATACTATGTATTAGCTCCAGCAGAAGCTAGTTCAAATTTAGCTAGATTCGATGGTGTTAGATATGGACATAGAACAAAAAATGCTTCAAATATAGATGAGTTATATACAAAATCTAGAAGTGAAGGATTTGGAGATGAAGTAAAAAGAAGAATTATGATAGGAACATATGTTTTAAGTGCTGGATTCTTTGATGCATATTTTAAGAAGGCTCAAAAAGTTAGAAGATTAATAAAAAATGACTTTGATAAAGCTTTTGAAAAGGTTGATATTATATTCACTCCAGTAACACCAGGACCTGCTTTTAGATTGGATGCTAAAAAGACTCCAGTAGAGTTATACTTAGAGGATATCTTTACGATACCAGCAAACCTAGCAGGAATACCAGGAATTTCAATACCAGCAGGAATGACTGAAGGATTACCAGTTGGAATACAATTATTAGGAAAAGCATTTGGAGAAAAAGATATCTTAAAAGCAGGAGATGCTTTTGAAAAAGCGATAAAGGAGAGAGTGTAATGGCGAGACAGTGGGAATCGGTAATAGGACTTGAAGTACACCTTCAATTAAAAACAGGAACAAAAGTTTGGTGTGGATGTAGTGCAGACTATGATAATTCACCAACAAATACGCATACATGTCCAATATGTTTAGGACATCCAGGAGCGTTACCAAAGTTAAATAAAAAAGTAGTTGAATATGCTGTAAAAGCGGCATTAGCTTTAAATTGTAAAATCAATAATGTAAGTGGATTTGATAGAAAAAATTATTTCTACCCAGATACTCCTAAAAATTATCAAATTACTCAATTTGAAAAACCATATTGTGAAAAAGGATTTTTAGATGTAAAGTTAAATTCAGGTAGAGAGTTCACTGTTGGAATTACTAGAATACAAATAGAAGAGGATGCAGGAAAATCTATACATGCAGGGTCTGAATCATTAATAAACTTCAATAGAGCATCAATGCCTCTTTTAGAAATAATATCTGAACCAGATTTAAGAAGTTCTGAAGAAGCTTATGAGTATTTAAACCTTTTAAAAAGTACAATAAAATATACTGGAATAAGTGATGTATCAATGGAATTAGGATCTCTAAGATGTGATGCAAATATATCTGTTATGGAAAAAGGAAGTAAAGTTTTTGGTACAAGAGTTGAAGTAAAAAACTTAAACTCATTTAAAGCAGTTGCAAGAGCTATTGACTATGAGATAGGAAGACAGATTGAGGCTATCGAAAACGGTGGAACTATTGATCAAGAAACTAGACTTTGGGATGATGATGCTCAAGTAACAAGAATAATGAGAAGCAAAGAGGATGCAATGGACTATAGATACTTTGCTGAACCAGATCTTCCAAAGCTTGTTATAAAAGATGAAGAAATTGAAAGAGTAAAAGAATTAATGCCTGAATCAAAATCGGAAAAATTAAAAAGATTTATTGAAACTTATGCATTGCCAGAATATGATGCAAATATATTAACAGATGAGATTGAGTTAGCTGACTATTTTGAAAGAGTGGTAAAAGTTACTAATAATGCTAAACTTTCATCAAACTGGATAATGACTGAAGTTTTAAGAGAGCTGAAGGAAAGTGGAAAAACGATTGAAGAGTCTAAAATATCTTCAGAAGATTTAGGAAAGATAATAAATCTAATTCAAAAAGATATAATTTCATCGAAAATAGCTAAGGAATTATTTACTATAAAATTAAATGACAGTAGAGATCCTGAAGTTATTGTAAAAGAAGAAGGTATGGTACAAGTTGTTGACTTAGGAGAAATAGAAGGAATAGTAAACCAAGTTTTATCAGATAATCCTAAGATGGTAGAAGACTTTAAAAACTCAGATGAAGGTAGAAAGCCAAGAGTTTTAAAGGGATTAATAGGACAAGTTATGAAATTATCAAAAGGAAAAGCAAATCCGAAGATAGTTACAGAGCTTATGGAATCAAAATTAAAATAGGTGGGTTATAATGAAAAAAAGCAAATTAATCTCTTTGGGGATTATGGTATTTGGACTTACTTTTTTATCGCAGCCACTTCATGCAGTTACTAAAAAATTAAAAGAAAAGTACGAAAACGTAATACCAATGAGTGTTCACGTAAATATAATGAATAACGAGGCTGAACCAGAATATTTAAACTATGTCTTTATAAAAAGTGTAGATGCTCCTATAAGAGAGGATTCGTCGATATACTCAAAAGAAATTGTAAGATTTCCTTTTAATACAAAACTAAAAGTTATAGAAAAAGTTGAGTCTAATGGAAATGAGTGGTATAAAGTTGAGCTAAAAGACAGAAATGGAAATAAAGTTCAAGGATATATTTCTGCAATGCTAGTTACATTAAGAAGATTCAGATTTGAAGAGATGAACAATAAAGTTCACAAGTTGACACAATTTTTACAATCTGAGTCAGCAAAAGGTAAGGAATTAGTATCTATAAATACATATGTTCCAAATCCAAGTAATCAGAATATGAGTAGAATAAAGGATAAATATGGAGTTTCAGCAGATCAAAATGCAAGAGCGAACTATAACGGAGAAACAATATTTATACCAGATAGATCTTTAATGTCAGTTGAATCAACAAAAGGAAATGATGTTTATGTTAATGCGCTTTCAATTGCTGAAAAACCATTAAAAGTTAGTAAAAATGTCATTACAAGATATCCAGCTGTTAATGCAAACTTTAGAAAAGCTATTGTTATTGATTTAGAAAATGAGAATCAGGGAATATTTCAGAAGAATTCTGAAGGGCAATGGGAGTTAATATCTTATACTTTAAATAAAACTGGAATGGAAAGTACTTTAGGATTTGATACGCCAAGAGGATATTTCATTGTGCCAGTTTTAAAATATGAGATGGGTTATAGAGATGAATATAATAATGCTGCTGGAATGGCTAAATATGCAATACGTTTTTCTGGTGGTGGATATATTCACGGGACTCCAATTAACTTTGAAGAAAATATAAATAGAGACTTTTTCTTAAGAGAGAAAGATGGAACATTAGGAACAGTTGAAGGAACTAGAAAATGTATTAGAAATATGGAATCACATATTAAGTTTCTTTTTGATTGGGTAACTAATGGAAAAGTTAATAGAAAATCTAATGAACAAAGACCAGATGAAAATGTAATGGTTATAGTATTTTAAAAGGGTGAGCGAGAGCTCACCCTTTGTTATAAAAATAGCATAACTTTTTATTCTATGATATAATAAATTTGTTAAATTAATTGAGATAGGTGATAAAAAGAATGTATAAATTTCAGTTTTTTATATTTAAAATTTTTCGGCGTATTTTACTTTTATTTTCAGAAAAAACAAGATTTAAATTTGCTGAAAAGTTAGGAATTATAGGATATTATCTTATAAAAAAAAGAAGATTAATAGCATTGGCAAATTTAAAACTAGCTTTTCCAGATAAGACGTATGATGAGAGAAAAAAAATAGCAAAAGAATCATATAAAATAATGTCAAAAGCATTTCTTTCAACCTTATGGTTTGAAGACTACTTAAAAACAAATGTTGATTTAGAAGATTTTAATAGAGTAGTTTCAATAAAAGAGAGAGGAAATGGTATAGTAGTAGCTCTTATTCATATGGGAAATATGGAAGCTAGTTTAAAAGCGGGAGAAACCTATAGAATTGTAACAGTAGCTAAAGCTCAAAGAAATCCGTATATTGATAAATTTATAACAGAAGCTAGAAAACAACTCAATGTAACTTTATTAAAGAAATCTAAACAAACATCAAGAGAGTTATTGGAACAAATAGAAGAAAAAAATGTAATTGCGTTATTTACAGATCATAGAGATAAAGGATCAACAGTTGAATTTTTTGGAGAGGAAACTGTATCTCCAACAGGAGTTATAAATATAGCTCTAAAACATAACTTTCCTTTAGTTATAGGGTATAATGTAATGCATGAAGATAACACATGCACAACTTATTTTACAAGAGAGTTAGATTTAGTAAGAACTGCCTCTTTTAAAGATGACGTAAAAGAAAATACTCAATTACTGATGAGTACTATTGAAAATATAATAAAAAATTATCCAGATCAATGGATGTGGTTTCACGATAGATGGAAACTTTCAAAAAAAATAGATAAAAATGAGATAAAAAAATAGGAGGAGAAAATGTTATTAGGTATAATAGGTGCAATGAATGAAGAGGTAATTCAATTAAAAGAAGTAATGAATCTATTGGAAACAAAAGAAATTGGTGGATATAATTTCTTTAAAGGGACATTACTTAATAAAGAGGTTGTATTAGTTGAGTGCGGAATAGGAAAAGTAAATGCAGCAATTTGTTCAACATTGTTGATACAAGAATTTAAAGTAGATAAAGTTTTATTTACAGGAGTTGCAGGAGGATTAAATCCAGAAATAAATATAGGAGATATCGTTATCTCTACAGATTTGGTTGAACATGATTTTGATTGTACAGCTTTTGGATATGATTATGGAGTAATTCCTAGAATGGAGAATTCAACTTTTAAAGCTGATGAAACATTAGTTAATTTAGCAAAAAGAGTTGCGGCAAATAATTTTGGTTCAGAGAGAGTTTTTGTAGGAACAATTGTTAGTGGAGATACTTTTGTTGCATCAAATGATAAAATAAAATGGTTAAGAGATACATTTAAAGGTGAGTGTACCGAGATGGAGGGAGCAGCAGTAGCTCATGTTTGTTATGTTTTAGGAAAGCCATTTGTTATAATAAGATCTATTTCTGATAAGGCTAATCATGATGCTAATATGAACTTTGATGAATTTGTTAAATTAGCTGCTCAAAATTCAAAATTAATAATAGAAGGAATGTTAAAAGAGATATAAATAATTAAAGGGGGAATTGTGTGAATATTGAAAAATTATTAGATGAGTTATACTCCTATTCACTTCATGGAATAAAACTAGGTTTAAAAAATATTGAAGATATTTGTAAAGCGATGGATAATCCTCAAAAAAATTATAAAACAATTCATGTGGCAGGAACTAATGGAAAAGGATCAACTTCAACAACAATAGAAACAGTATTAATAGAGCATGAGAAAAAAGTTGGAAAGTATACATCACCACATATTTTAAGATTTAATGAAAGAATATCAGTGAACGGAATTGAAATAACAGATGAGGAAATAGCATATTACTATTCCTATGTAAAAAATATAATAGAAGAGTTAAAAATAACACCAACATTTTTTGAAGTTACTACAGCTATGATGTTTAAATATTTTTCAGATAAAAAAGTAGAATATGCAGTTATAGAAGTTGGAATGGGCGGAAGATATGATGCTACAAATATTATAGATTCAGATATTTGTGTAATAACAAATGTTAGTTTAGACCACACAGAATTTTTAGGAAAAACTATATATGATATAGCCTGTGAAAAAGCAGGGATAATAAAGAAGGATTCCAAAGTTATTGTTGGGAGCTCTGATTTAGAGTTTCTAAAAGGGATTGAGGAGAAAACTAAAGATTATATAAATATAATCGAAAAATATAAAAAAGGAAGATATTTTTTAGACTTTAAAAAATATAAAACTATAGTAGAAGTAGATGAAGATATATATAATTTTTCTTTATTTGGTGATTATCAATATAAAAATTTTTTATGTGCTTTGGAAGTCTTAAAAGAGTTAAAAGTTCCAGTTGATATAATAAAAAAAGGTGTAGAAAAAGTAAAATGGCAGTGTAGATTTGAAATTATACATGCCAAAGATAAGATAATTATTTTAGATGGAGCACATAATGAGGATGGAATGAAGACACTTTGTGATACTTTAAAATTAGGTTTTAAAAAAGATGATATTACAGCAATCGTTTCAATTTTAAAAGATAAAGACTATAAAAAGATTTTAGAAATTTTAGAAAAAACGGTTGGAAAAATAATATTCACATCTTTAGTTGAAAATAAAAGAGGACAAAGTGCTGTTGAACTTTTTAATAACTCTAATAAAAAAGATAAAGATTATAAAGAAAATATAAATGAAGCATATAATTTAGCTAACATAGGGAATACAAAAGCTGTATTATTTTGTGGATCATTTTATTTATTAAGTAAATTTAAAGAGGAAGTATTAGTTAATGAAAAGTAATATTTTTTTTAAAATATTCACTATTATAGTAACATTTATAATAGGATATTTTTTATATGAGCATATTAATATATTAAAAAATGAATATTTAAAAAGAGAAAATCAAAAAAATTTATTTTTAGAAAAAATTGATAAAACTTATAAAGAGAGAGATAAAGAGTTTTATAAAAGCAACTAGAGGAGCTTAAAATGGAAAAAATTATAGCAAGAAAATTTCCAAAAGTTAAAGATTTAGCTAATGTATTAGGACTTGTACCACTTTTAGATGTAAATATGGAGAGAGAGATTAAAACTCAAAGTGTTTATAGAGTTGGATATGAATTAAGCGGTTTTTTTACAGAGGGAGAAGAGCTACATAGTAATGTAAACGTTTTAGGAAGAAAAGAAGTTGGATATCTTTCACATATAGAAAAAAATAAAAGAAAAGAAATTCTTGAAAAATATTTAAGCTATCCATTTCCAACATTAATAGTGACTGTAGAAAACTATATAGTAGATGAAATTGTTGAAATAGCTAAAAAGTATAAAAAACCAGTGTTGAAATCAAATAATAAAACTATTGAATTTATAAGAAATGCAAAATTTTATCTACAAAAAGTTCTAGCAGAAGAAATTATAATTGATAATTGTATATTATTGGATATATATGGTGTTGGAATTTTATTAAAAGGTTATGAAGATGCTAGATTAGGTGCAACAGTAGAGCTTTTAGAAAGAGGTCATAAGTTTATAACAGATACAAGACTAAAGGTTCAAAATATAGCAAATAGATTTATATTAGGATCTAATACAGCAGATAAAGAAAGCGGAGATAGTCATTTTTATCTTTTTGGAAAAGATGGAAATGATATAGATGTGACAACTCATTTTGGAATAAAAAGTACAAGAAAAAAGAAAAAAATTACTTTACTAATTGAACTTGAAAAATGGGATGAGAAAAAATTTTATGATCGTTTAGGATTAGATGAGGTTTATGAGGAATTCCTAGGGTTTAAAATACCTAAAGTGACTTTACCAGTTAGAAAAGGAAGAAATTTAGCAATTATAATAGAAACTGCAGCTATAAATTATAGACTGAAAAAAACAGGAGTAAACTCAGCAGAATATTTTTGGAGAGAATCTAAAAAATTAATTGAAGAAAATAGAGAAAATAAAAAGCGAGGACTAATTGTGAACGATAAAACGAGTATGCCAGTTAGATATATAAAAACAAGATTTAATTTAAATGTATTAAATGGAGAAGAATTTTTAGATAATAAATATATTACAACAACAGGTGTTTATAGACCATCATTAGCTTTAACAGGATATTTTGATATGTATGGAGAAGATGGATATAAAGGTTTACAGTTATTTACGGATACAGAGTTTAAATACTTAGAGAGCATTCCTATTGAAAATAGAGAACGAAATTTAGAAAGATATTTAGATGAAGATTTTCCTGCTATAATAATTTCTGGGGTAAAAAATATTCCAGATTATTTTTTAAATAGAATTATTGAGAAAAAAATAATATTATTAGAAACAAAATTAGATAGACCTAGTCATGTAGTTGCGACATTTAGTGCATATTTAGAGAATTATTTTGCACCTTCAACATCAGTCCATGGAGTTTTTGTAGAGTTATATGGTTTTGGTGTTTTATTAACAGGAAAAAGCGGTATAGGAAAAAGTGAAACAGCATTAGAGCTTATTCATAGAGGTCATAGACTAATAGCAGATGATTCTGTTCGTTTTGAAAAAGGTGTAATAGGAGATATCACAGGTCGAGCTTCAAAATTACCTTATTTTATGGAAATACGTGGATTAGGAATAATAGATGTTAAAGCTTTGTACGGTGTAGGAGCAGTAAGAATAAGTAAAAGGTTAGATATGATAATTGAGCTTCAAGAGTTGAAAAGTGAAGATTATCTAACTGCTATGGATTATCAAGAATCCACAGAAGTTTTATTAGGAAATGAGATTCCTAAAATAAAACTATATATATCTTCAGGAAGAAATGCCGCAGCTATGGTTGAAATAGCAGTTATGAACTTAATGGCTAAAAGAATGGGGTATAATTCAGAAGAGGTTTATTTAAGAGAATTAAAAAATAAAAATTACAATAATTAAGAATCGGGGGATTTAAATTGAAAAGAAAAAAAATTAAGATTTTAGGAGAGTATATATATATTTATATTGGAACTTTAATTGCTTCAATAGCAATCAATGCTTTTTTAGTTCCATCTAATTTAGCTCCAGGTGGTGCGACAGGTCTTTCAATCTTAATAAACTATATGACAGGAATACCTGTAGGAACATTGATATTTGTAATAAATATTCCACTATTTATAATAGGAGTAAAAATTTTTGGGCGATCATATGGAGCTAAAACTTTAGCAGGAATATCTTTTTTATCATTAAATGTGGAATTAATAAAGAAAGTAATACCAGAAATTGATAAAATAATAGATTTTACAAACCCAAGTAATATTTTTTTAGGCACACTTTATGGTGGATTATTAATGGGAATAGGAATAGGAACAGTAATAAAAAATGGTGGAACAACAGGCGGTAGTGATATAGTTTCAGGAATAATAAATAAATTTTTTAAGATTCCAATAGGTCAAGCTTTAATAATAATAGACTCTACGGTAGTTTTATTAGCCGCATATATTTTTGGTGCAGAAAAAGCATTATATGCGTTAATAAATCTATATGCAACAGGAATTGTAATAAACAAATTAATAAACGGTTTAGGAAATGCAAAAATGGTATATATTATAACTTCTGAAATCGAAAAAATTAGAAAAATAATTGTAGAAGATTTAGGAAAAACAGGGAATTATTATCAGGCAGAGGCACTATATTCAAAAAATAGAAGAGATGTTGTAACAACCGTTCTTAGAAATAGAGAGATTTATTTATTAAAGGATCTTATAACTGAAGCTGATAAAGAAGCTTTTGTAGTTGTTTCAGATGTTCATGAAGTATTAGGAAGAGGCTATACTTTTGATATTGAAAGCACTAAAAGTAGAAAGGAAAAATAATGAAAGAAATAAAGGAAAAAATAGAGCAAAGCAATAATATAATTATTGTAGGACATGTAAATCCTGATGGAGATACTGTAGGTTCTGGATT
The DNA here is from genome assembly GCF_024506395.1 of Cetobacterium sp. NK01. Classification (NCBI taxonomy): domain Bacteria; kingdom Fusobacteriati; phylum Fusobacteriota; class Fusobacteriia; order Fusobacteriales; family Fusobacteriaceae; genus Cetobacterium; species Cetobacterium sp. NK01. The sequence goes on along the minus strand of NZ_JANIBO010000001.1, from coordinate 620,449 downwards.
AGCACTTTTATTAGGATTAGAAAAACAATATCCAAATAAAAGAATTGATTTTGTCTTACAAGATGATATTCCAAAAAATATAGCTTTTCTAAAGGGTAGTGAAAAAATAAAAAAAATAGAAGATGTAAGAAATTCAAATTATGATTTATCAATATTTGTTGATTCAGCTACAATAGATAGAGTAGGAAAGGTTATAAAATTAATAGGAGATATATTTAAAATAAATATAGATCATCATATAAGTAACCCAAAATATGGAGACATAAATATAGTAAAAGATATATCTTCAACATCTGAAATAATGTATTCTATTTTAAAGGATTTAGATATAAAAATATCTTTAGAAATGGGTGAAGCGATTTATTTAGGACTAGTTAATGATACTGGAAACTTTGCACATAGTAATGTAACAGATAAAACTTTTTTAGTAGCTTCTGAATTAATGAAAATAGGTGTAAATAATAATAAAATTGTAAATGATTTTTTTAAGACAAAATCTTTTGAAAGAATGAAAGTTTTAGGAAAGGCTTTAAGCGAAATGGTTTTTGTAGAAGAGAAAAAGTTGATGTATTTTTATCTTTCATATGAGGTTTTAAAAAGTTTAAATGCAATAAAAGATGATACTGAAGGGATTGTAGAAGAGTTAGTAAATTATAGTGGAAGTGAAGTTTCATTATTTTTAAGAGAAGAAGAAAATGGAAAAATAAAAGGAAGTTTAAGAAGTAAACATAATATTGATGTTAATAAAATTGCAGGAATATTTGGTGGCGGTGGTCATATAAAAGCTGCTGGATTTACAACAGAACTTTCAGCTGAGGAAATTATAAAAATAGTAGTAGAAAATTTATAAATAGTGTATAATTTTATAAAAAAGGAGGGTGTATAAATGGCAGAGTTTGATATAATTTTTTTAAAACCCACTAGATTTGAAGATTGTATAAAATGTGTTGAACATATAAAATCTGAAAAGATAGTTCATATAAATTTATGTGATTTAGATTCAGAAAAATCACAAAGAATTTTGGACTTTATAAGTGGAGCTGTACATATACAGGAAGGACAAATAATTAATCCAGGAGATAAGATATATTGTTCAATTCCTAAAAATAAAACATATGAATTAGATTATAAAGAATTAACAAATAATATAACAAATCCAAGATTTGATGAAGAGGAAGAAATAATTCCAAGATATCATAGAAGATAAAAAAAGGGACACCAAAGGTCCCTTTTTTACTTTAAGATATTTTTAGTTTTTTTATTTAATCAGCCAATAAAAAAGCTTGGCAACTACCTATCCTCCCAGGGGGCTGCCCCCCAAGTACTTTCGGCGTTTACGGGCTTAACTTCCAGGTTCGAAATGTTACTGGGTGTACCTCCGTAGCTATCGTTGCCAAGCTATATAATAATAACATTTTTTTTATAAAATGTCAATAAAAAAAATGGGCTTTAGCCCATTTTTTCTAAGGAATGATATTAAAGATAATATCATCATCTTTGTAATCAACTTCAACAGTTTCTCTCTCTTTTACATTACCTTTTAAGATAATTTTAGCTATTTCAGTTTCAATATATTTTTGAATATATCTTCTTAACGGTCTTGCTCCAAATTGAGGATCATAAGCAGTTTTAGCTAAAAATTCAGCAGCATTGTCAGTTATTTTAAAGTTAATTTTTCTATCTTTCAATTTATTTTCTAAAGCTTTTAAAAGTTGATGAACAATATTTTTAATTTCTTTAAGTCCAAGACCTCTAAAGATAATAGTTTCATCAATTCTATTTAAAAACTCAGGTCTAAAATTAGAAAGAAGCATTTGATTAATATTAAATCTAGTTTCTTCTTTTAAACTAGGATCTTCTAAAATTAAATGACTTCCAATATTAGATGTCATAATGATTAGAGTATTTTTAAAGTCAACAACTTTACCTTGCCCATCAGTTAATCTTCCGTCATCTAAAACTTGAAGAAGAATATTAAATGTATCAGGATGTGCTTTTTCAATTTCATCAAAAAGAATAACAGAGTATGGTTTTCTTCTAACTGCTTCAGTTAACTGTCCTCCTTCTTCATAACCAACATATCCTGGAGGGGCACCAATTAGTCTAGTAACCGAGAACTTATCCATATATTCACTCATATCTATTCTTATTACATTTTCTTCATCATCAAATAAAAAGTATGCTAATGATTTAGCTAAGTAAGTTTTACCAACACCAGTAGGTCCTAAGAATACGAAAGATCCGATTGGTCTGTTAGGGTCTTTAAGTCCAGCACGAGCTCTTAAAATAGTCTCAGATACAGCTTTAACAGCTTCTTCTTGTCCAATAACTCTAGCATTTAAGTTATCTTCTAATTTTAAAAGTTTCTCCTTTTCACTTTCCATAAGTTTAGAAAGTGGAATACCAGTCCATTTAGAAATAACTTCAGAAATTTCTTCGACTCCAACTTCTTGCTTAACAAGTTTATTAACTGGAACTTCTTCAAGACGCTCTTGTTCTTGTACGAGCTCTTTTTCAAGAGTAGCCAACTTTCCATATTTTAGTTCAGCTAATCTATTTAAATCATATTTTCTTTCAGCTTCTAAAATTTCAAGTTTAACTTTTTCAATCTCAGATTTAATCTCTTTAACTTTATTTAAATCTTGTTTTTCATTTTCCCATTGTGCTTTTAAAAGTGATTTTTGCTCTGTTAAACTAGAAAGTTCCTTTTCTAAAATCTCAAGTCTTTCTTTAGAATATGGATCAGTCTCTTTTTTTAGAGCCTCTTTTTCAATTTCTAATTGCATAACTTTTCTTGTTAATTGATCTAATTCTTCTGGCATAGAATCCATTTCAGTTCTAATCATAGCTGCAGCTTCATCTATAAGGTCGATAGCTTTATCAGGAAGCTGTCTATCAGGAATATATCTGTGACTAAGCACAGCAGCCTCAACAATGGCTCCATCTGTTATTCTAATACCGTGATAAACTTCAAACTTTTCTTTAATACCTCTTAAGATAGATATTGTATCTTCAACAGTTGGTTCATTTACCATAACTACTTGGAAACGTCTTTCTAAAGCAGGGTCTTTTTCAATATACTTTCTATACTCATCTAAGGTTGTAGCTCCAATAACTTTAATTTCTCCTCTAGCTAACATAGGTTTTAATAAATTTCCAGCATCCATTGCACCATCAGATTTTCCAGCTCCAACAATTGTATGTATTTCATCTATAAACAGAATAATTTCACCATTAGAATCTTCTACCTCTTTTAAAACAGCTTTTAAACGTTCTTCAAATTCTCCTCTAAATTTAGCACCAGCTATTAGCGATCCCATATCTAAAGAGAAAACTTTTTTATTTTTTAAAGAATCAGGAACATCACCATTTAAAATTCTTTGGGCAAAACCTTCAGCAATAGCAGTCTTACCTACTCCAGGTTCTCCAATTAAAACGGGATTATTTTTAGTTCTTCTAGAAATTATTTGTATAGTTCTCCTAATTTCACTATCCCTACCAATAATAGGATCAATTTTTCCTTGTCTAGCTAGTTCAACAAGATCTCGACCATATTTTTCTAAAACTTCATACTTGACTTCAGGATTAGGAGAATCTACTTTTTTATTTCCTCTAATTTCTAAAATAGTTTTTTCAAATAGAATGCGATCAATACCTAATTTTGCTAAAAAACTAGTATTGTCTAATAAAGAAAGGAAAATATGCTCCACACTAATGTATGAATCTCCCATCAACTGCATAAGTTTCTGAGCTTCTATTAAAACTTCATTTGTTTTAGAGTCTAGTCCAATTGAAGTATTAGTAGCTCCTTGAATTTTTGGAAGTTTATTGCAAAGATCTTCTAAACTGTTTTGTAAAGAATTTGTATTAACTCCCATTTTTGTTAAAACTCTTACAATTAAACCTTCTTTATGAGCAACTAAAGCCAGTGCCAAAATTTCAGGTTTAATGCTCTGTTGCATATAAGTTTGAGCAATAGTTTGAGCATCAGTTAATGCGAGCATTGAGTTTTCTGTAAAATTATTAGGATTCATAAATATCACCTCTTAATAAAAGATAATTAAATTATTTTAAGCTGATTATTTTGTCCTCTTCTCCAATCTCTTTAAGATGTTCATTTCTAACAATTTCAATGACTTCCATCATTTTTTTTTGTATATGATCGTAACCAACATCTTTTATATGAGGAAGAATGCAATCAGAACAATCTTTAATTCCACCAGCTGTATATTTATACTTACCTCCGCACTCATTTCCTAGCATATAAAGTGGACAATAACAAAATAAACAGTTAAAGTTCTCAGTATTCTCCATTTTATGGCATGGAAAAAATTCACAATTTTTATTTTGATTAAATTTATAGTTCATAATACCTCCCAAATAAATAAAAAATCTATATCTAAAATATACTACTCTTGAATAATTAAATCAAGAAAAATAAACAAAAAAACAGTCTAAATAAAAAATTTAGACTGTTTTTAAATATTTAATATATATTATTAATAAACCTCTATAGCATTTTCAACAGGTTCGTTTAAAACTACTTTAATAGCTACAATAGCTACCTCTAACTGCTGAAGATCAGGTTCTTTTGTTGTTATTCTTTGAAGAGCCATGCCTGGAGCAGCAATCAATTTAACTAACCAATTATCTAAATGATTACTAGTGTATCTTTGAAGTTCATATGATATACCTGCAATTAGAGGCATAAAAAGAACTCTTAAAATAACTTTTGTAAAAAGTTTTGTTACAAAGCTAGTTGGGGGAGGTAGTATAAAGTCAAGACCAGTGAAAACAATAATTGCAATAAACATAACAATTAATAAGAAGCTAGTACCACATCTAGGATGAAGTGTTGTAAATTTCTTTGCATTTTCTGGAGTTAGATCAAGGTGTTGCTCATAAGCATAAATTGATTTATGTTCAGCGCCGTGATATTGGAAAACTCTTTGGATCTCTTTTGAAAAAGATATTAAGAAAATATATAAAACAAAGAAAGAAAGTCTCAACCCAGCTTCTAAAAGATTACTATGAATTTTATTGTCTCTAAATAAAAAACTACTAATAACAGAGGGAAGAACAATAAAAAGACCAATTCCCAAAGCTAAAGAAACAATGGTAGTCATAACAGCCTCTTTTTGAGATAGTTGCTCTTCTTCTACTTCAGCTTGATTAGCTGAAAATGTAAGTTCTTTAACTCCTAAAACTAAAGAGTCAAATAAAGTTATAGCACCTCTGATAAAAGGGATAGTAGAAAGCTTACTTCTACTTTTTGATATTTTTGTTTTTTTATAAACTATATCACCATTGGGTTTTCTAACAGCTGTAGCTAAAAGATCAGCATTTCTCATCATAACGCCCTCTATAACTGCTTGTCCACCTACACTTGAAAATTTTTCTTTACTCATTGTCACCATCCATAAATTTTAATTAGATTGTATTTTTGTCATAAGGTTTTCCTGAAGCACTAGGAGCAACCGCTTTACCAACAACTCCAGCAAGAGCTAGAAGAGTTAATAAATAAGGAATCATCTGGATAAACTGTGGTGGAATAAAAGTTACGTACTGTTGGATAACTGTTTGAGCTGCATCAGCAAAACCAAATAACAAACTAGCAAATAAAACACCTTTAGGTTTCCATTTTCCAAACACAAGAGCAGCAAGAGCTATAAATCCTCTTCCAGCTGACATCTCTTTTGAAAATTGACTAAGAGCTCCAATTGCTAAATATGTTCCTCCAAGCCCAGCAAAAACTCCTGACATAACAACACCAAAGTATCTAACTTTAGCTACACTAATACCAACAGTATCAGCAGCTAAAGGATATTCACCAACAGCTCTCATTCTAAGACCAGTAACTGTTTTGTATAAAAAATAACCAGACCAAATAGCTAAACCATAAATAATATAAATTAATAAAGAGAAGTCAAACAATAATGGAATTCTTGTTGCTGATGGACTATTAGATGCTTGTTCAAATAAAACTCTTAGCATAAAAATTGTGAATCCAGATGCAAAAAGATTTATAGCAACACCAGAAACTGTTTGGTTACCTCTATATTTAATACTTATTATAGCATGAACTAAGGCAATTAATCCACCAGATATAGCACCTGCTAAAATTCCAAGGACCCAACTTCCAGTATAATAAGATACAACAGCTGAAGAAAAGGCCCCAATAAGCATCATTCCTTCAAGACCGATATTAACAACTCCACAAACTTCAGAAAACATTCCACCAATAGCTGTTATAAGAATTGGAGCAGCTTGTCTGATTGTGGCTAAAATTAAACTTATAATAATACTTACCATTACTCAGCTCCTCCTTTTGAACCTTTTTCTAACCAAGATCTAATCATATTTTCAGCAGCGATTAGTAAAATAATAATAGCTTGAATCATAATAACCATTTGGCTAGGGATACTTGTATTAAATTGCATAGCTCTACCACCAACTCTAAGAGCAGCGAATAAAATAGCAGCTAATAAGGCTCCAATAGGATTGTTTTTTCCAAGAAGAGCAACTGCAATTCCATCAAATCCATAAGTAGCAGTTAAACCAGTTTTATAAGCATATTGACCAACTCCACCTAGAACTCTTTCAACTCCACCTAAACCGGCAAGAAATCCAGAAATACCTAGAGTTAAAATAATGATTTTTTTTACATTTATACCATTATTTTCAGCAGCTGTTGGATTATATCCAACGGCTTTAATATGATATCCAAGAACTGTTTTTTCAAGAATAAACCAAACTACGAAAACAGCAACTAAAGCTAGGATAAATCCATAGTTTAAAGGAACTCTTACGTCCAATAATTTCCCTAATCTTGCAGCTTCAACAACTGCAGGAGTTTGAGGATTGAATCCTGGAGCTTTTAAAGGATAATTTAAGCAATATTGTTCAAAGCTAACTGCTATATAATTAAGCATTATTGTAGATATAACTTCGTGCACACCAAGCTTAGCCTTCAGCCAACCAGCAATTCCAGCCCAAAGAAAACCAGCAAAACCACCAATTATTAAAATAACAAATACATTACTAATAAATGCATTTGCAACAAAACCACCGATAGCTGCAGCAGTAAGACCAGCCATAGTCATCTGTCCTTGAGCACCAATATTAAACATTCCACCTTTAAATGCAACTAAAACTCCAAGCCCAGTAAAAATAAGAGGTGTTGCTTCTAAAAGCGTTCTAGCAATAGGAGTTAGTCCATCAAAGGCTCCTGTAAATAAATAATAATAAGCTTTTACAGGATTTTCTCCCATATATAAAATTATACCTGCACCAATTAATAAAGCTAGTAATACTGCTATAATTGGAACAAGAATATTTAAGACTTTTTTGTTTTTAATCAAGTTTACCACCCGCCATAAGTATTCCAATTTTTTCTTCGTTTGCTTCTTCTCTAGAAAGGATTCCCGTTATCTTTCCAGCGCACATAACTGCAATTTTATCTGAAAGATTTAAAATTTCAGATAGCTCAGAGGAAACAACCATAACAGCTTTTCCTTTTGCTTTTTCATTTAATATTAATTTGTGAATTGATTCAATTGCTCCAATATCAACCCCTCTAGTAGGTTGACCTGCAATGATAAGATTATTATTTTTCTTTTCTAGTTCTCTTGCAACAATAATTTTTTGTTGATTTCCACCAGAAAGTCTACCAAATTCAGTATCAACACTTCTAGGTCTAACATCATATTTTTCCATAAACATTTCAGCATCTTTTCTTAGTTTAAAAAAGTTTAATAGACCAAATTTCGAATACTCATCTCTTTCAAGTCCAAGAGCAAAATTTTCCATAACACTAAATTGTGAAACAGCCGCTCTTTTATGTCTATCTTCAGGAATATGAGCCAATCCTAATTGAGATATTTTTCTAGGAGTTTTTTTCTTTAAAATAACATTGTCAAGAATCATCTCTCCAGAAAAGATATCTTTAAGCCCAGTAAGAGCTTCAACAAGTTCAGTTTGTCCACTTCCTTCAACTCCAGCAATACCTAAAACTTCTCCTTTTTTAATATCAAATGTAGCATGATCAACTTTTGTAACACCAAGATGATCTTTAACACTGACATTTTTTACAGATAAAACTACTTCACCAATTTCAACTTCAGGTCTTTCAGTTGTAAAAAGAACAGCTCTTCCAACCATTGCATTTGCAATCTTTTCTTTGGTTGCTTCTTTAGTTGGAAAATTAGCAATATCTTTACCTCTTCTGATAACAGTTATATTGTCAGATATATCCAATACTTCTTGAAGTTTATGAGAAATAAAAATAATAGTCTTTCCTTCCGCAATTAAATTGTCCATGATTTTATAAAGCTCTTTTATTTCTTGTGGAGTTAAAACAGCTGTGGGTTCATCAAAAACAAGTAAATTAGCACCTTTAAAAAGTATTTTTAAAATCTCTACTCTTTGTTGCATACCAATAGATAAGTCAGATATTAAAGCATCTGGATCAATAGCTAAACCGTATTTTTTAGAAACCTCAATAACATCTTGTCTAGCTTTGTTGATGTCTAAAGACGTCCCTTTTTTAGGTTCAACCCCTAAAATCATATTTTCAGCAACAGTTAATGTAGGAACTAACATAAAATGCTGATAAACCATTCCAATTCCTAATTCAGCGGCTTTACTAGGTGAATCTATTTCTACTTCCTTCCCATGGTAAAATATTTTACCAGAAGTAGGAGTATAAAGACCATTTAACATTTTCATAAGTGTTGATTTTCCAGCTCCATTTTCACCAACAATAGCGTGTTTTTCACCTTTTAAGATTTTTAAAGTGATATCGTCATTAGCGATAACTTTTCCATCTAAGAAAGTTTTTCTGATGTGTTGCATTTCTAAGATATAATTATTCACTTAGAATCCTCCCTAAATTTATTTCAAGATTAAATTATAAAAAATAACCTTATAAAATTATATTATGTTATATTAAAGTAGTCAACTTTTTTTATTCATCTCTCTTAATAATAACAAATGTTATGTCGTCATTTTGTTCACAACCATTTTGAAAATTATTAATTTCAGACAATAATTTTTGTTTTATTTCCCTAGAAGAAAGATGATTATTTTCAAGAAGAACATTTTTTAATCTTTCAATACCAAAAAGTTCTTTATTTTTATTTTCAGCTTCACTTATTCCATCGGTATAATAAATGACAATATCCCCAATATTAAGATGAACTTCTCCTTGTTTATAGTTATAGTCATCTAGAAATCCTATGGCTACTCCTTTAACTGAATGAGTTTCAATTTTTTTAGTGACGCTGTTATATACAACTAGTGGGTTATGACCAGCATTGGAGTATGTAATAGTTTTAGTATCGTAATTGTATTTGCTATGCATCATAGTAATAAACATATCTTCTGTTATATCAGGATAAATTAATTTATTAAGCTTTCTAACATTACATCTAGGTTGTTCTCCTTGAAGTTCTAAAGTTTTTAAAACAGATCTTCCCAAAGCCATAAGAAAAGCCGCAGGAACTCCCTTACCACTTACGTCAGCAATAGTAATACTGAAAGTTTTCTCGTCTAAAAGAGAGTAATCGTAATAATCTCCTCCGATTTCTTTTGCAGGTTCAAAAAAAGTTGCTACATCAAGACCAAGAACCTTTTTTATTTTTTTAGGTATAATTCTTTTTTGAATTCTAGATGCTACTTCTAACTCTTGTGACATTCTTTCTTTAACTACTAGATCAGAATATATTTGAGCATTATTAATAGCTATTGCAACTTGAATAGTTAAAGCTGATATAGTTTCTTCATCGCTCTTTATAAGTTTAGATTTATCTTCGATTATAAAAATGACTCCTAATTCTTTTCCTTTTACAGTTAGAGGAGATGCAATAATTTTTTCATCAGGAGTAATAGAAAATCCTTTTAACATTTCACTATAAACTTTTTTATAGTCTTTTTTTGTAAATTGAGACAAAACTTCTTCAGGATAGCTAAGTTCTCCTCTAAAATGTATTTCTCCTTTAATTCTTTTATTGATTAATTTGTTTCCTTCCCATAAATAAAGGGATATTCTTTTAGCTCCAGTTAAAACAAAATAAGCATCAAGAATAGTTGAAATAATTTTATCTAATTCCATTATAGACAAAACAGTTCTAGAAAGAGAATTGATATTTGATAGACTAGCAACTCTTTGCTCAAGAACTTGATTACTATATTCTAATTGTTTGGATTTAGTAAGTAAGGATTCATAAGTAACTTCAAGTTCTTTTTTATATTCTCTTAATTCTTCAATAGAATTATCAAGTTCTAAATCTTGTTTAGTAATAGCGGTAGTTGCTCTTTCATAATCATTTTTTAAATCGTCAGAAATATCGTTTAAAAACTGCTTGCTAACAAAACTTTTTAATATTTTGCTTGTTTCTTCAAAATTCTTTTTTTCTTGTTTTTTTAAAATTAAAAAGAAAATGAAGAAAAGTATGATAAACGAAAAATATGTAATCAATTATTTATCCTCCCATGTAGAGAATTTATTTTCTAAAGTTTCATTATTAGTTATTTTTTTCCAGTCTTTTCTTTTCCAGTTTATTATTTTTGAAACTCCAGTGGAATTTCTTGAGATATCTTTTAAATTATCTAAAGATAAAGGAGAGCTAATAGTAGATATAAATTCATAATCTTTATTGGAATAAATTTTATTGTTATCTCCTATAAATATAACTAGACTTTTTGAAAAAGCTTTAAAACCTGATGTCGTATTAGAATTTTCAAAGATAATAGGATTAGTAGAAAATTTATCTATATTTGAAAAATTTGAGTTTAAATAAATAGGAACATTTTTAATATTAATATTTGAGTCGTAAACAAAGTTTTTTTGTATACTTTTTATATTATCAATTAATGATTTTCTATCAAGTAAAGTATTTTCCATAAGAATACTTTTGTCTAATTCTGTATATAAAAATTCAGGATTATACATATTTTCATTATCAGTAAGTTTTAATAATAAATAATATTGTTTATTTAAAAATTGTTGTAAATCTCCAGCATTTGTAGGAGTAGAAACATTTAAAGTGTTTAAATAATCGATATCATTTTCATTAAGATCTTCAACTACTTTCATGCCTAGAATCTCTTTATCAAACCATCCTGTATTTAAAAGTGAAGTGAAGTCAATATACATATTTTGTGTAATAAGAAGATTAAGATTATTTTTTTGAACTACAGTTAATTCAGAAAGAGTTTTATTTAAATTTTTATAAAAATCGATCTTTTTATTGTAGGATTGAGGATAATCTAAAGAAACTAAAGTAAAAGTATATTTTCCTTGTGGTATAGAACTATTAAAAACAATGTTTTGACTTTGGTCTTTTCTACTAGAGAATTGAGAACATCCAACAAAGGTAACTAAAGAAAAAAGTAAAATAAATTTTTTCATAATATTAAATCAACTCCTTTATTTTTATGGCTAATTGTTTAGGAATAATTTTTTCTAAGTCGCTTAAAGTAGCTTTTTTTATTTGTTTAACAGAACCGAAAGTTTTTAAAAGAAGTTCTTTTCTTTTGGGTCCAACTCCAGGAATACTGTCTAACTCACTAGAAATAACTCTTTTATTTCTAAGAAGTCTATGATACGTAACTCCAAATCTGTGAGCTTCATCTCTAACACGTTGTAAAATTTTTAGTGCTTCGTCACTTTTAGAGAACATATAAGGAAAAGTCTCAGTATACTTATAAATTTCTTCCTCTTTTTTAGCAATACTTAAAAGTTCAGAAATTCCATCTTTACCAAGGTTTTTTAGAATTTCACCAACAGCATTTATTTGTCCAAGACCTCCATCGATTAGTATAACATCTGGAAATTCGTTAGTAGGAAGTTTGCTATATCTTCGTTCAATTACTTCTCTCATCATTTGAAAATCATCTGGGGTATCTTTTGAAGTAATTTTAAACTTACGATAAAGTTTTTTTGCTTTTTTTCCTTCAATAGTAACACTCATTGAAGCAACAGCATCTTTTCCTTGGATATTTGAGATATCAAAGCATTCAATTTTAAATGGAAATCTTTTTAAATTTAGTTTAGTATAAAGATCATTTAATCCTTTTTCTACAACAGATTTTTTATTATAAAAATTTTCAATATCTTTTTGTAAATTTAAAAGCCCCATTTCTAAAAGTTCTCTTCTTCTAGATTTTACCTTAGGGAAGAAAAAAGAAAGTTTTTTATTAAAAACACCTAAGAAAATATCTTCTATTTTTTTTTGCTCACTTATTATACTTTCTTGAAAAATAATATTTTTAGGTATAGGGTATTTTGAGTAGTAAGTTACTAAAATATCTTCTAAAATATCATCATAAAACTTATTCTCTAAGTTTATGTTATGAAAGTTTTTTCCTAAAATTTTTCCATCTCTAATATTTAGAATGCATAAAAAAATTTTATCATCTTCTAGTTTAAATAGAAAGATATCTTCATCAATAGAATTAGTAGCATCACTTATTTGACTTTGTACATTATTTTCAATTTCTTTTTTTTGTTCCCTAAGAAAAATAGCTTTTTCAAACTCTAAATTTTCTGCAGCAAGTAACATATTATTTTGTAGTTTTTGTAAAATTTGTTTTGTATTACCTTTTAAAATTTCTTTAATATCTTTAACATTATCTTGATATTGAGCTAAAATAGATTTATCTATACATGGACCACTACAAAGTTTCATATGAAATTTTAAACAAGGTCTAGAATAGAGCTTAGTCATATCTCTATTACAATCTCTAATTTGATAAAGTTTAGTGAGTACTTTTTTTAGATTCCAAACACCGTAAGGATAAGGACCAAAATATTCACCTAAGCTAAGGTTAAGTTTTTTTGTTGTTCTAATTATAGAGAGTTTAGGAAAATATTCATTAGTTACTAAAAGATAAGGATAAGTTTTTTCATCTTTTAAATTAATATTGTATTTTGGTGAATATTTTTTTATAAGATTGTTTTCTAAAATTAGAGCATCAAGCTCTGTATTACAAATAATGAAATCTAGATCATCAATGTGTTTAACAAGTTCTTTTGTCTTTTCATTTGAGTGTTCTCTATTGAAATAGGAAGAGATTCTTTTTGAAAGATTTTTAGCTTTTCCTACATAAATAATTTTAGAATTATATTTCATTAAATAAACCCCTGGATTTTCAGGAATATCTTTATTAAAAATAGTTATCATAAACTTACCAATTTCCTCTCTCATTTTCTCTATGTATAGAATAAATATTCACTTCGTTGATATTTTTTAAATCTTGTTCAAGTTTTCTAACAAATGAAACAGAGCGATGTTTTCCTCCGCTACATCCTATTCCTATTGTTAGGTGTCTTTTTTCATCTTTTATATATCCTGGGATTAAAAAAACTATTAAATCTAAAATTTTTTCATAAAGAATTTTAGATGTATCAAAACTCATAACATAATTAAAAACATCATCATTTAATCCAGTTTTTTCTCTAAGGTCTTCTAAATAGTAAGGATTAGGTAGTGTTCTAACATCAAAAATCATATCAGCATCAATTGGAATCCCATGTTTAAATCCAAAAGATTGTAGATGGATATTCAAAAGAATGCTTTTAGAAAATGAAGCTACAGCAATTTCGATCTTTCTAGAAAGTTCTTTAGCACTTAAAAAACTAGTATCAATTATTAAGTTGGCTTTATCTTTTATATCCTCCATTAAGAATATTTCATCTTCAATACTTTGGAGTAAAGTATCTTTTGTAAGGGGATGTTTTCTACGAGTTAAATTATATCTATTTAAAATTGATTGAGTAGAAGCTTCTAAAAAAATAATTTTATAATCGACGTTCAAATTATCAATTTCATTAAAAAAGGTATTAAAATCATTTTCATTGATAATTGTTCTAATATCAAGACCTAAAGCGATTCTTTTCACACTGTTATCTTTATTGGAGTTTTTTAAATCTTTTAAAATAGCTCCAGCAAATCTAAAGGGAATATTGTCCATAGTGAAAAACCCTAAATCTTCTAAAGTTTTTAAACCAGTAGATTTTCCCGAGCCGCTAAGTCCAGTTAAAATAATTAGCTCCATAGTATTTTTCCTCCAAATATGTTTTACTTTATTATACAATAATAAAATATAAAATTATATAAAAAAATAAAAAATGGACAGGGTTTTTACCTATCCAAAAATCATTTTATAATAAATTAATTTTAGAAATACTATCTCTAATTAAATTTAAATCTACAAATCTAAACTCTTCTAAAGAAATATCATTTTGTGACTCTTTAGGAGTAAAGTTAACCTTTTTTATAATATCTAGAACTCCAATAATTATTTTTATCGAGTGAGAATTATCTTCAATTTGTTTATCAGTTATTAAAATAGATTTAAAAGGATTATCTTGATTTTCTAAATTATATAAGATTGGATCACTTAAAAGTCTGTGTCCCTCTAAACATTTTTTTTCTATGAAAGTTAAAACTCCTTCAATATTGTGGTTCTCTAAATAAATTACATTATCTGTTTCTTTAAAAAAATTAAAAACTTTATTGTTATTTGTAATAATTTTATAATCCATAAAAAACCTCCCGTTTTATGTGTATGATTTTTCAGTAGTAATATTACAACGTAAACCATAATATATCAAGAGTAAAAAAATAAAAATTGACAACTTTTTAAAATTAGTATATACTCTTTCTCAGAGCAAAAAAAAGGAGGATGGAATATGGTTTTTAAAAATGGCACAAAAATTAAGAAAAAAAAGAAAAACTATTTGTCGTTTTTAAATTTATTTATTTCATTTATTAATAATTTATTTATGTTTTTAAATTTATTAGTTTTTAATTTTAATATTTATATAGATAAGGAATATGATTTTCATATTCCTTTTTTTATGCAAAAAATTTAGGAGGTTTAGATGAAGGGGAAGTTAATTCTTGAAAACGGAATGAGTTTTGATGGAAAAATTTTTGGAGAATTAGGTGAAAGCGTTGGAGAGCTTGTATTTAATACAGGAATGACAGGGTACCAAGAGTTACTTACGGATCCATCATATTATGGTCAAATTGTTGTTATGACTTATCCAATGGTTGGAAACTATGGAATAAACTTAGAGGATATGGAATCTAGCGGAATAAAGTTAAAAGGATTTATAATTAAAGAGGACGCAAAGCTTCCAAATAACTTTAGATGTGAAATGACATTAGATGGATTTTTAAGACAATATAATGTAGTTGGATTTAAAGGTGTAGATACAAGACATTTAACTAAAATAATAAGAGAACAAGGAGCAATGAAAGCTCTAATAACTTCAAAAGATTTAACTCAAAAAGAGATAGACGAGCATTTTGCAAAATTTAATAATAGTGACGCTGTAGAAAAAGTTAGTACAAAAGAGATTTATGAGATTCCTGGACCTGGAAAAAGAATAGGAGTAATAGATTTCGGTGTTAAGAGAAATATATTGAGATCGTTTGAAAAAAGAGGAGTTCATCAAATTGTATTTCCTTGGAATGTAACTGCAGAAGAGTTATTATCACATGATTTAGATGCAGTGTTTTTATCAAATGGACCAGGAGATCCAGCAGAATTAACAGGAGTAATAAACGAAATAAAAAAATTAGTTGGAAAATTACCTATTGTTGGAATATGTTTAGGACATCAGTTATTAGCTTGGGCGCTAGGTGGAACAACAACAAAGTTAAAGTATGGACATAGAGGATGTAATCATCCAGTTAAAGATTTAGAAAAAAATAGAATATTTATAACATCACAAAATCATGGTTATGTTGTAGATAAAGTACCTGAATCAATGAAAGTAACACATATAAATTTAAATGATAACTCTATCGAAGGAATGAGAAGTGAAGAGCATAGAATTTTATGTGTACAGTATCACCCAGAAGCATGGCCAGGACCAGCTGATTCAGAATATCTGTTTGATGATTTTTTAAAAGTAATAGAGGGATAATTTTTGAGGTTATTTAAGTAGAGTTTGTAGGAGGCGTATAATGTTAGATAAATCGATAAAAAAGACACTGGTAATAGGATCGGGACCAATTATAATAGGACAAGCAGCAGAGTTTGATTATTCAGGAACTCAAGCATGTGAAACATTAAAAAAAGAGGGGATAGAAGTTGTATTAATAAACTCTAATCCAGCAACAATAATGACAGATAAGGCAGTTGCAGACAAAATATATATAGAGCCAATTACAGCAGAATTTGTGGAAAAAGTAATTGCAAAAGAAAGACCAGATTCTATTTTAGCTGGAATGGGTGGACAAACAGCTCTAAACATGGCAGTTGAATTAAATGATAAAGGAATACTTGAAAAGTATAATGTAAGAGTAATAGGAACATCTATTGAATCTATAAAAAGAGGAGAAGATAGAGAACTATTTAGAGAGGCTATGGATAAAATTGGAGAGCCTACAATAGAGAGTAAAATAGTTGAAACTTTAGAAGACGGGTTTAAAGTTGCAAGAGAGATTGGATATCCAGTTGTTGTAAGACCAGCGTATACTCTAGGGGGAACAGGAGGGGGAATTGCTGATAACCCTCAAGAATTAGAAGACATTTTATTAAAAGGATTAAAGCTATCAAGAGTTGGACAAGTACTAATTGAAAAATCAATCTTAGGATGGAAAGAGGTTGAATACGAAGTAATCAGGGATAAAGATGGAAACTGTATAACTGTTTGTAATATGGAGAATATAGATCCAGTTGGTATCCATACAGGAGACTCTATAGTTGTTGCACCATCTCAAACACTTTCAGATAGAGAGTATCAAATGCTAAGAACATCAGCATTGAAAATAATAAATGAAATAGGTGTAGTTGGAGGTTGTAACGTTCAGTTCGCTCTTCATCCGAAATCATTTGAATATGCAATTATTGAAATAAATCCAAGAGTTTCTAGATCATCTGCGTTAGCTTCAAAAGCTACAGGATATCCTATAGCAAGAGTTGCAACAAGATTATCTTTAGGATATACATTAGATGAAGTTGTAAATGAAGTAACTGGAAAAACTTTTGCATGTTTTGAACCAGCATTGGATTATATAGTAGTAAAAATTCCAAAGTGGCCATTTGATAAATTTAAGAAAGCTAATAAAAGACTAGGTACGAAAATGATGGCAACTGGAGAGGTTATGGCTATTGGAAATAACTTTGAAGCTGCATTTTTAAAAGGACTAAGATCATTAGAGATTGGAAGATATAATTTAGAGCATCCTGTGGTAGAGAAAATGACTATGGAAGAACTAAAAGAGATAGTTGTAAGACCAGATGATGAAAGAATTTTCGTTGTTGCTGAGATGTTAAGAAGAGGATATGTAAAGGAAAAGTTACAGAAATTAACTGGAATAGATAAGTTCTTTATGGAAAAATTAGAGTGGCTTGTAAAGCAAGAAGAGTTAATGAAAAAGATGGAGCTTAAAGATTTAGATGAAAAATTCTTAAAAAATGCTAAGAAAAAAGGATTCTCAGATAAAGGAATAGCTCAGTTGCTAAATGTAACAGAACAAGATATTGCTAGAAAAAGAAGAGATTATGGAATTAAACCAGTTTATAAAATGGTTGATACATGTGCAGGAGAATTTGCCGCAGATTCATCATACTTTTATTCAACATACGATCAATTTGATGAAGTTGATGTAACAGATAAAAAGAAAGTTATAGTAATAGGATCTGGTCCAATAAGAATAGGGCAAGGAATAGAGTTTGATTACTGTACAGTTCACTCAATAAAAACTTTAAGAAATATGGGAATAGAGAGTATTATTATAAATAACAATCCAGAAACAGTATCTACAGACTTCTCAACTGCAGATAGACTTTACTTTGAACCATTAGTAACAGAGGATGTTATGAATATCATTGATAAGGAAAAACCGGCAGGAGTAATCATTCAATTTGGAGGTCAAACAGCAATAAAATTAGCTAATGACTTGAGAGATAGAGGGGTTACAATACTTGGAACTTCAGCAGAGATGGTTGATGCTGCAGAAGATAGAGAAAAGTTTGAAGATATAATGGAAAAATTAGATATAAAAAGACCAAAAGGTAAAGCTGTATGGGACGTTGAGCTTGGAAAGAAAATAGCAGCAGAAGTACAGTATCCAGTTTTAGTAAGACCTTCATATGTTCTAGGTGGACAAGGAATGGAGATTTGTCACGATGAATACAATCTTGTAAATTATCTAAAAGCTTCATTTGAAAGAGATCCTGAAAATCCAGTTTTAATAGATAAATATTTAAATGGAATTGAAGTAGAAGTAGATGCAATATGTGACGGTGAAGATATTTTAATACCAGGAGTTATGGAGCATTTAGAAAGAGCTGGAATACATTCGGGAGATTCAATAACAATATATCCTCCACAAAATTTATATGAGGGGACAGAAAAGAAAATTGAAGAGATTACAAGAAAAATTGCAAAAGAATTAAAAATAAAAGGTATGATGAATATCCAGTTTATAGCATACGAAAATGAATTATATGTAATTGAGGTAAACCCTAGATCATCAAGAACAGTACCTTATATAGCAAAAATATCTGGAGTTCCAGTAATTGATATAGCAACAAAAGTAATAATGGGAGAAAAACTTCAAAACTTAGGGTTTGGAACTGGTATTTATAAAAAGCCATCTGTAGTTGCAGTTAAAGTTCCGGTATTCTCAACAGAGAAATTATCAGGAGTTGAAGTTTCATTAGGACCTGAGATGAAATCTACAGGAGAAGTTTTAGGAGTTGGACATACAGCAGATGAAGCTATATTTAAAGGTCTTTTAGGTGGTGGAAGAGTTCAAAATGTAAGAAATAGAAAAGTTCTTTTAACAATAAGAGATAAGGACAAAGATGAATTTTTACCAGTTGCAAAATCACTTAAAAGCTTAGGTTGTCAACTGTTTGCAACAGAGGGAACTCAAAAGTATTTAGCAGAAAAAGGAATTGAAGCAACAGCAGTAAGAAAAATCAATGAAGAATCACCAAATATTTTAGATTTATTAAAAAATAGAGAAGTGGATTTATTAATAAATACTCCAACTAAGGCAAATGATGCTCAAAGAGATGGATTTAAAATAAGAAGAACAGCTATTGAATATGGGGTAGAGGTATTAACTTCGATAGATACTTTAAATGCAATAATAAAAGTTCAAGAGTTAAACGTTGATAAGATGGACTTAGATGTATTTGATATAGCACAAATATAAAAAAAGTTGACAAATATAAAAAAAAAGTATAAACTTCATTAAGTTATATTAAAAATAAAGATATACTCAAAGGGAGTAGTCAAAAGTATAGTGTCAACATCTCGATTTGAAAAAATCTGGTACTATACGCCTAAAAAAGGTGACAAGACTTTTAGTGTAGGTTTTAACCTACACTGAAAGTCTTTTTTTATTTTTGAAAAATGAAAATATCTATTAAGTCGGTAAATAATTAAAAATATAAAATTATATGGAGGGAAATCTATGAAGGATTTTTATTCGAAAAGTAAAGAGGAGTTGTTAGGGTATTTTGACACTTCTGAATTAGGATTGAAAAAAGAAAATTTAGAAAAATTAAAGGAGGAGTATGGAGAAAATGTACTAAACAGTAAAGAAAAGAAAACTGCAATAGCGATTTTTTTAGAGCAATTTAAGGATTTTTTAGTAATAATTTTATTAGTTGCAGCAGCAATTTCATTTGTTTCTGGAAATAAAGAAAGTACAATAGTAATTTTAGCAGTAATTATAATGAATTCAATTTTAGGTACTGTTCAACATTTAAAAGCAGAAAAATCGTTGGAAAGCTTAAAGAAAATGTCTTCTCCTAAGGCTAAAGTAATAAGAGATGGTCAAAAACAAGAGATAAACTCATCTGAATTACTTCCTGGAGATATTATTTTAATAGAAGCAGGAGATGTTGTTCCAAGTGACGGGAGAGTTTTAGAGACACATTCTTTAATGGTGAATGAAAGTTCTTTAACAGGGGAATCAGAAAGTGTAGAAAAAATTTCTCAAACTATAGATATATATGATTTAACAGTGGGAGATCAAAAAAATATGGTTTTCTCAGGAAGTTTAGTAACATATGGAAGAGCAAAAGTCTTAGTGACAACAATTGGAATGAAAACAGAATTAGGAAAAATTGCTTCATTATTAGATGCGACTGAAGATGCTATGACACCACTACAAAAATCGTTGGAGAAATTTGGAAAAAAATTATCAATAGCTATAATAATTTTATGTGTTGTTGTATTTTTTATGAGTGTAGCTAGAGGAATAAATATATTAGAATCGTTAATGTTTGCAGTAGCTTTAGCAGTAGCAGCGATTCCAGAAGCGTTAGGATCAATAGTTACAATAGTTTTAGCTATTGGAACACAGAAGATGGCCAAAGAGAATGCTATTATAAAAAAGCTTCATTCAGTAGAATCACTGGGATGTGTTTCAGTAATTTGTTCTGATAAAACTGGAACATTGACTCAAAATAAAATGACAGTTCAGAATCTTTATGTAGATGGGAAAGTAGTAGAATCTGAAAAAATTGATTTAAATTCAAAAATAGAGATGGGACTTTTAAGAAGTGCTATTTTATGTAGCGATGCAGTAAACAATAACGGTCAAGAGATTGGAGATCCAACAGAAGTAGCTTTAGTAAATATAGGGCATAAATATAATTTAGCTGAAGTTGAAATTAGAAATAAGTATCCTAGATTAAAGGAGTTGCCATTTGATTCAGATAGAAAAATGATGAGTACTCTAAATGAAATTGAAGGGAAAAATTATTTAATAACTAAAGGAGCGCCAGATGTTATTATAGAAAAAGCAAAATATATTTTAAGAGAAGGTGGAAGTATTGAAAAAATATTAGAGTCTGATATAGAAAATATAAAAAAAGCAAATATAAATTTTGCAGAGCATGGATTGAGAGTTTTAGCTTTTGCTATGAAAGAAATGGAGAATGTGAGAGATTTAGAATTTGACGATGAAAACAGTTTTATTTTCATAGGTTTAATTAGTATGATTGATCCACCGAGAGAAGAGTCTAAAGAAGCTGTAAAAAATTGTATAAGAGCTGGAATAAAACCAGTTATGATAACAGGAGATTATAAAGTTACAGCTAAGGCTATTGCCAAAGAGATAGGGATATATAAAGATGGTGATGAGACTTTAAATGGTGTTGAAATCGAAAAAATGAGTGATGATGAGCTTATAAAACATGTGGAAAGAATATCGGTTTATGCAAGAGTTTCACCAGAACATAAGATTAGAATTGTTTCAGCATGGCAAAAGTTAGGGAAAATTTGTGCTATGACAGGGGATGGAGTAAATGATGCACCGGCTCTAAAAAAAGCAGATGTAGGAATAGCTATGGGAATAACAGGGACAGAAGTTTCAAAGGATGCAGCATCTATGATATTAACTGATGACAATTTTTCTACAATAATAAAATCAGTTGTAACAGGAAGAAATTTATATGCTAATATAAAGAATTCAATAAGATTTTTATTATCAGGAAATACAGCTGGAATCTTAGCCGTATTTTATGCTTCCTTAATGGGATTACCTGTAATATTTGCACCTGTACATCTTTTATTTATAAACTTACTAACAGATAGTTTACCTGCCATTGCAATAGGAATGGAACCTTCACATGGTGATGTTTTAGATGAAAAACCAAGAGAGGCTAATGCCCCGTTATTAGATAAAAAATTATCTGGAAGAATTTTAATGGAGGGTATGTTAATTGCAATCGTAACAATGGTTGCGTTTTATCTAGGATATTCAAAAGGTGATGCCGGATTAGGAAGTACTATGGCGTTTTCAACTCTATGTTTAGGAAGATTATTTCACGGGTTTAATTGTAGAGGAAATGGTTCTATAATAAAGTTAGGAATAACAAAAAATATGTTTAGTATATATGCATTTTTATTAGGAACAGCTTTATTATATGTGGTTTTATTAGTTCCTTCATTCCATGAAATGTTTGCGGTATCAGATTTGAGTATGACTAATTTTGGAGAAATTACATTATTGGCATTTATTCCAACACTGATAATTCAAATGTTGAAGTATATAAAATATGATAGATAAAAAAAGCTGCTTAAAGCAGCTTTTTTTATTATATCAACTATATAGTAAAAATAAAAAAACACTCTTATTAAGAGTGTAAAATTTCAAATGGTGCCTAGAAAAGGATTCGAACCTTCGACCGCTCGGGTATGAACCGAGTGCTCTAGCCAACTGAGCTATCTAGGCAAATGGTGGAGATAAGCGGAGTCGAACCGCTGACCTACGCAGTGCAAGTGCGTCGCTCTCCCAACTGAGCTATATCCCCAATGGTACCCCGTAGGGGAATCGAACCCCTGTTTATAGAGTGAAAATCTATTGTCCTTACCACTGAACGAACGGGGCAAGTGTACCAAAATATTAAAATGGAGCGGGAGACGAGGGTCGAACTCGCGACATTCAGCTTGGAAGGCTGACGCTCTACCAACTGAGCTACTCCCGCAATCACAAAAACATAGTATCATAATATAAAAAAAATGTCAATGCAAATTTTAAAAAAATAAAAAAATAAAAGAAGTCAAAAATTTTGACTTCTTTTTAATAAAAAATAATTAAATTTCTTTTATTATAAATTTAGAACATTTATTGAATACTTCATCACTAACAGTTGCAATGACTAAAGTTCCGTCAGCTTCATATGACTCATTTTCAATAATAGCATTTCTATGCAAATATGCATTGATTGAACTTTCTGAATAAGGAATTAAAAGTTCTATTTTTTTCATTGTTCTTGGAAGGGAATCAGTTATTTTTTCCATTAATACATCGATATTAATCTCATTTTTAGCACTGATTTCAACAATATCCATATGACTATATAATTCTTTTAATTTTTCAATTTGCTCCTCAGTAGCTACATCACATTTATTTAAAGCAAGTATAGTAGGTTTGTCTATTGCACCTAATTCTGTTAAAACATTTTCAACAGATTTAATCTGTTGAACAACAGTATCGCTTGAAGCATCAACTAAATGAACAAGTAAATCAGAAAAAATAACTTCTTCTAATGTGGATTTAAAAGCTTCAATTAAATCATGAGGAAGTTTTCTAACAAATCCAACAGTATCAGTTAGAGCAGTAACTCTTTTATCTGGAAGAACCATAGTTCTAGTAGTAGCATCTAAAGTTGCAAAAAGCATATTTTCTGCAAAAACAGCTTCTTTTTTAACAGTATTATCACTTGGATACATTTCCACAAGAAGATTTCTAAGTGTTGATTTCCCTACGTTAGTATATCCAACTAAAGAAACTCTAGGAATACCAGAACTTTCTCTTTTAGTTCTTTGAAGAGCTCTAATTTTTTTTATTTTTTCTAATTCTTGTCTAAGAGCAAAGATTTCATCTTTAATTCTTCTTCTATCTATCTCTAACTTTTTTTCTCCAGGTCCCTTAGTTCCAATTCCTCCACCAGTCCTAGACATGATACTACCTAAACCAATAAGTCTTTGACTTCTATACTTAAGTTGTGCTAATTCAACTTGTATTTTAGCTTCCCTAGTTCTAGCTCTTCTAGCGAAAATTTCAAGAATAAGTATTGTTCTATCAATAACTTTACATCCCGTAACAGCTTCTAAGTTTTTAATCTGAACTCCACTTAACTCTTCATCAAAAATTATTAAGTTAGCATTTTTAATCTGTCTTAATAAAGCTAACTCTCTAACTTTTCCACTACCAATATAGAAGATATTATCAATTCTTTTGATCTTTTGAAAAATTCTTCCAGCTACATTAACATCACAAGCTCTTGCTAACTCTTCTAATTCATCTAAACTTTCTTCAGAATCCACACCAACAACTATAGCATATTCACTATCATCTTCAATAACATCACTTTTTCTAAGTTCAGCCTCAATTTCTAAAACTTTATCTAAATAATCTGTAGACATAACTTTATCTAAAGATAAATTTTCGATTTCTTCATAAGTTAGCTCTTGATTTTCTATCTTGCAGTAACCTATATTAACACCTGTTATTTCAGTTTCTCCTACTCCAATAGCTAATATAGCATCCAATTTTAATTTTAATAAAGCTGAAATATCAATCATAGAAAGTTTAGAGTATCCATTGGGATGAGTATGAATAACTTTAACTCCACTTAATTTTTTACTAGAGATTTCCAAAATAGGCAGTTCAACACTATTACTATCTCCAATAGCAACTTCTAATATTTTTCCTTTTCTATCAATTGAAACACTAATTTCACGATTTATAACTCTAGTTATATCAGTTATAAGTGCAACAATTTCAGGGCTAACAAGTTTTCCTTTTTCAACATTCATACTATAAATAGTATCCAATTCTGCTAAAATAGAATCTCTAACTCCTTCAACATTACCTTTTATCATATTTCACATCCTTGACCTTAATATAATTAAGTTTTTATATTAATTTTACTACATATATATAAAAAATACAAATTTAATGATACTTCTATAAAAAATATTTGCAAATCCGAAAAAAATGTAGTATTACATATATTATTGGTTATTTTATAAACAAAGTTAAATACTGGGAGGAGAAAAAATGAAAAAAATAGGTCTTTTACCAAAACTGATTTTAGCGATTATAATTGGTATAGGAGTTGGAATGCTAGGAATGGAGGTACCTATAAGATTATTAGCAACATTTAATGGTATTTTCGGAAATTTTTTAAAGTTTTCAATACCACTTATTATAATAGGATTTGTTGCACCTGGAATTGGTGATTTAGGAACTGGAGCAGGAAAATTACTAGGAGTGACAACAGCTATAGCTTATATCTCAACTGTTTTAGCAGGATCATTTACATATTTTGTAAATACAGCAGTATTTAAAATGATTTTAAAAACAGGTTCTATGTTAGAAACAGCAGATAATCCTGAGCATGCTTTATTATCGGGATATTTAACGATAAATATGCCACCTATAATGGATGTAATGACGGCATTACTTATGGCTTTTATTTTAGGAATTGGAATTGCAATAGTAAAAGGACACGCAATAAAAGATGTAATGAATGAGTTCCAAAAAGTAGTAGAGGGAATTATTAGAAATATAATTATTCCATTCTTACCATTACATATAGCTGGAATCTTTGCAAATATGACTTACGCTGGACAAGTGGCTACAATATTAACAGTATTCTCTAAAGTATTTGCTGTAATTATTTTATTACATATAACAATACTTTTAATACTTTATTTTATAGCTGGAGGAATGGCTGGAGCAAATCCTATTAGATTACTAAAAACAATGTTACCAGCGTACTTTACTGCTATAGGAACACAATCATCAGCAGCAACAATACCAGTAACATTAAATCAAACTAAAGAAAACGGAGTTAATACTGGAATTGCAGAGTTTGTGGTACCACTTTGTGCTACAATTCATTTATCAGGAAGTACTATAACTTTGGTTAGTTGTGCAATGGCTATAATGATGTTAAATGGAATGAGTATAACATTTGGAACAATGTTTGGTTTCATATTAATGTTAGGAGTTACAATGGTCGCTGCGCCAGGGGTTCCAGGAGGAGCAGTTATGGCAGCGTTAGGAATTATAGAAACAATGCTTGGATTCCCACCAACATTAACATCTATAATGATAGCTCTTTACTTAGCACAAGATAGTTTTGGAACTGCTTGTAATGTAACTGGAGATGGAGCAATAGCTATTATTGTAAATAAAATAGCAGGATTTAAACTTGAAAAAAATTCTAAAGAATTCTTTGATAACATATAAAAAGATAGAAAGAATTATCAGTAAAAATAAGCATTAGAAGAGGTGTTGAAAAAAACATCTCTTTTTTTCATATTGTGAAAAAATATTTTAATGTTAAAAACGTGTAAATTTTAAGTTAAAAAATGGTTTTTTATTTTACATTTATTAAAATACGTGTTAGAATTTACCAGATTGACTATTTAACCAAAAAAATTAAAATAAAAAAGTAAAATTTAGGAGGAAAAATGTACTTAGATATCTTTTTTAAGGTTCTAGGAGGACTAGGTCTATTCTTGTATGGAATGGAAAATATGTCTAAAGGAATGCAAAAAATGGCAGGAGAGAGATTGAAAAAAATTCTTGCTATGCTTACAACAAACCGTTTTATGGCAATAGGAATGGGAGTATTTGTAACAGCACTAGTTCAATCTTCATCTGTAAGTACTGTAATGACAATAGGATTTGTTAATGCATCATTATTAACATTAAAACAAGCACTAGGAGTAATACTAGGAGCTAATATAGGAACGACAATAACTGGATGGATATTAGTTTTAAAAATAGGAAAATATGGACTTCCAATGGCTGGAGCGGCAGCTATTTCAACAATGTTCTTTACTAGTGAAAAAGCTAGAACGAGAGCAATGGCAATTATGGGACTAGGACTTATATTCTTTGGATTAGAATTGATGAGTGATGGTTTAAAGCCGTTAAGATCATTACCGGAGTTTGTATCACTTTTCCATGCGTTTACAGCAGATACATATTTTGGAGTATTAAAGGCAGCAGCGGTAGGAGCATTATTAACAGCAGTAGTTCAATCATCTTCAGCAACTTTAGGTATAACTATAACGCTTGCTGTACAAGGGTTAATTGATTATCCCACAGCAGTAGCATTAGTTCTAGGAGAAAATGTTGGAACAACAATAACAGCATTGTTAGCTTCATTAAATGCAACAGCAAATGCGAAGAGAGCAGCTTATGCACATACAATAATCAATATTGCCGGAGTTTTATGGGCAACAACGATATTTAGATTCTATTTAGGATTCTTAGAGCATATTTTAGATCCAGATAACAATTTAACTGCAGCTATAGCAACAGCTCATACAATGTTTAATATAATAAATGTGTGTTTATTTATACCATTTACTGGATATTTAGCTGATTTCTTATGTAAAGTTGTAAAATCAGATTCACCAATTGCAAAGGAAAGAGTAACTCATTTAGATATATTAATGGCAGATACACCATCAGTTGTAGTTGAGCAAACCCAAAAAGAGATTTTAACTATGGGAACTCATATAAAAGAGATTTTTGTAAAGTTAGATAATGTACTAGCTGGAAGAGAAAAAATTGATAGTCAAGTTGGAAAAATAGAAAAGTTAGAAGATACTTTAGATTTATTCCAAAAGGAGATATCAGATGTAAACTTCCATATTCTAAATGGTACTTTAGATAATTCTAATACTGAAGATACAAGAGAAAATTTACAAACTTGTGATGAATATGAAACAGTAAGTGATTACTTATTAAGAATAGCTAAAACATTGAAAAAAATGCAAGATAATGGAATTGAACTAAATGAATATAAAAGAGCTACTTTAAATCAATTACATGTAAATGTTGAGGAATTATTTAGTGATATAAATAGAGCTTATGAATTAAGAGATAAAAATTTATTTATAGCAGCAATAAAAAAATGTAATTTTATAAAAGAAGAGTATAAGAGAGCAAGAGCTGAACACTTAGAACATGTTTCTGAAAATGTAATGCCAGCTATGCTAAGTACAGGATATATGGATATTTTAAATAATTATAGAAGAATTAAGGATCACTTATATAATATAGTTGAAGTTTTTGCAAAAATAAACTAAGATAAAAGAGAGGAGAAATCCTCTCTTTATTATTTTTTAAGAGGAGAAAAGTATGAAGATATATTATTTTGATAACTCAGCCACAAGCTCACCAAAACCAGAATCAATTTATAAAGTTGTTGAAAGTGCAATGAAAGAATTTAATGCAAACCCAGGAAGAGCAGGACATAGAAAAGCTGTAGAGGCTGGAAGAAAAATATACGAAGTAAGAGAGAAGATAGCAAAGTTTTTTAATATAAAAAATAGTTTAAATATAGCATTTACAGCTAATGCAACAGAGTCATTAAATTTTGCAATAAAAGGTGGTATTCCTCAAAATTCACACGTTATAACAACAAATTTTGAGCATAATTCTGTTTTAAGACCATTATTTTATATGCAAGATGAAAAAGATATAAAATTGACTTTTGTTAATACATATGATGAAATTGAAAAAAATATTACTTCAGAAACAAAAGCAGTTGTAATTAATCATATATCTAATGTAAATGGTACTATTCAAAATATAGAAGAGATAGGAAAAATATGTAAAAAACATAATCTTTTGTTTATACTAGATGCTTCACAAAGTGCGGGGTATTCGTATATAGATATGGAAAAACATAACATATCTATATTATGTTTAACAGGGCATAAATCCATTTTTGGAATACAAGGGATAGGAGCGATTTGTATAAAAGATGAAATAAAAATAGAGCCAATATTAGAAGGAGGAACTGGAAGTTTTTCAAAACTTTCAAGACAACCCAAAGAGATGCCAGAAATGTTAGAGGCTGGAACTTTAAATACTCCAGGAATTCTAAGTTTAGGAGCTGGAATAGATTTTATAAATGAAATAGGATTAAAAAATATAAAAAAACATGAGGATATTTTAATAGAAAAATTTATAATTGGACTTAATAAATTAGAGAAAATAAAAGTTTACAAAA
The DNA here is from genome assembly GCF_024506395.1 of Cetobacterium sp. NK01. Lineage (NCBI taxonomy): Bacteria > Fusobacteriati > Fusobacteriota > Fusobacteriia > Fusobacteriales > Fusobacteriaceae > Cetobacterium > Cetobacterium sp. NK01. The sequence goes on along the minus strand of NZ_JANIBO010000001.1, from coordinate 591,913 downwards.
GCTTTACAAAAGATCAAGGGCCAGTAGTAAGTTTGAATATAGAAGGGATTGATAGTGGAGATTTAGCTCAAATTTTAGATGAAGAGTTTGGTATTTTAGTAAGACCTGGATTTCATTGTGCCCCGTTAGCTCATAAAGCTATAGGAACTTATGAAATAGGAGCGGTAAGATTTTCATTTGGATATTTTAATACAGAAGAAGAGATAGATTATGCACTAGATGCGTTAAAAAATATTACTTTACAAATTTAAAATGTTATGATATACTTTTCAAAGTGTAAAAAATGAGGAGGGTAAAAAGTGAGAAATTTGTTAAGTATTTTTGAGCTAAAAAAAGAAAAAAAGAAAAAAACAATATTTTCATTATTTTTATCTTTTAATTTTGATTTTAATATATGGAATAGAAGTTACATTAACTTGTAATTTCTATTCCTTTTTTTTTAGCTAAAAATATTAAGGAGGAAAAATGAGAGATTTTATTTCAATGAAAGATTTTACAAAAGGTGATATTTTAGAGGTTTTAAGAGTAGCAAAAGAGTTAGAGAAAAAAAATGAAGAACTTTTGAAAAATAAAATAGTTGGAAGCTTATTTTTCGAACCTTCAACAAGAACAAGATTATCATTTACATCAGCAGCTTATAGATTAGGAGCTAAAGTTTTAGGGTTTGATTCGCCTGATGCCACTTCTTTAAAAAAAGGTGAATCGTTAAGAGATACAATAAAGATGACAGAAGCTTATTCTGATGTAATTGTTATGAGACACAATAGAGATGGAGCGGCTCGTTTTGCAGCAGATATAGCAAAAGTACCAGTAATAAATGCAGGAGATGGTGCTAACGAACATCCAAGCCAAACTCTTTTAGATCTATATACAATTGAAAAAGAGTTTGGAAGTATAGAGGGAAAAAAGGTAGCTTTTGTAGGTGATTTAAAATATGGAAGAACAGTTCATTCATTAACTAAAGCGTTAGAGATGTTTAATTGTGAGTTTTACTTTATAGCACCAGAAGCAATCCAAATACCAGAGTATATTGTAAGAGAGCTTGAGAAAAAAAATATAAAATACCATATATTAAATGACTACAAGGATGTTTTAAAAGAGATAGATGTGTTGTACATGACAAGAATTCAAAAGGAAAGATTTGATAATCAAGAGGATTATGAGAAAGTAGCTGGAGTTTATATTATAGATAAAGAGAGTATTGTGGGTAAATGTAAAGAAAATATGATAATTTTACATCCATTACCTAGAGTAGATGAAATAAAAATAGATTTAGATGAAACAAAGCATGCTAAATATTTTGAACAGGCAGCAAATGGAGTTCCAACAAGAGAAGCTATCTTTTCAATAGCATTAGGATTAATAGAAATACTAAAAGATGAAACTGTAGAAAAAGATATAAAAAAATCAACTAAAATTGTTTGTAGTAATGAAAAGTGTATCACAAAATTTGAGGAAACAGAAAACAAGTATGTTGTAGATAAAGAACATGAATATTGTTACTATTGTAATAGAGATATAAAAAAATAAAATATTTTAAGATAGATTTGGGAGGAAAAAATGTTTTTAGAGGATTGTAAAGTATTAGAAAATTATAAAGTTGGAGAAAACTACTACTTAATGAAAATAGAATCTGAGAAGGCTTCTCAATATTCAAAAGCTGGACAGTTTTTTATGTTAAAACTAAAAAATGAAATAAGAATTTTAAGAAGACCAATCAGTCTTCATTATGTAGATAAAGATAAAAATATTTTAGAGTTTTATTACGAAGTAAAAGGTGGTGGAACGAAGGAGTTTGCTACGCTTGAAGTTGGAGAAATTTTAAATATCCAAGGACCTTTAGGAACAGGATTTACAACAGAAGTAAAAAATAAAAAGTGTGTTGTTGTTGGTGGAGGAATGGGAATTGCGCCAACAAAGCTACTAATAGATGAGTTAAAAAAAGAAAATGAAGTTATATTTATAGCTGGTGGAAGAGGGAAAGAAGCTTTAAATATATTAGAAAATTTAAATTTAGATGGAATAAAAACATATATAACAACAGATGATGGTTCTTTAGGAGAAAAAGGAAATGTAATATCTGTTTTAAGTAGAGTTTTATCTGATGAAAAAATAGATATGGTTCAAACTTGTGGACCTCATAAAATGATGGAAGCAGTAGCAGAAACATCGTTAAAAGCAGATGTGTTTTGTGAAGTATCTTTAGAAGAAAGAATGGCATGTGGAGTTAAGGCATGTGTTGGATGTTCAATAAAAACATTAGATGGGATGAAAAAAGTTTGTCATGATGGACCGGTTTTTGATTCAAAAATAATAGTGGATGTAAATCCTAAAGAAAATACAGGGTGTAGCTGTGGAAACTAAGGGAGTGGAAAAGATGAATAGATTAAAAACAAATTTTTTAGGAAAAGAGTTTAAAAATCCAATGGTAACATCGTCAGGATGTTTTGGTTTTGGATTAGAGTATAAGGATTATTTTGATCCAAATGTTTTGGGAGGAATTGTAGTAAAAGGAATAACAATGGAACCTAGAGATGGTAACTATGGAACTAGAATAGCAGAGACTCCAGGAGGAATGCTAAACTGTGTTGGACTTGAAAATCCAGGGATTGATTACTTTGAAAATGTAATTGTAAAAAATATAAAGTCATCGGGAATTGAGTCTCCAATAATAGTTAACATAAATGGAAAAGTAATAGAGGAGTATGTTGAAATAGCTAAAAGAGTAGAAAATATTCCAGAAGTTGATATGATAGAATTAAATATATCATGTCCAAATGTAAAAGATGGAGGAATGGCATTTGGTGCTAAGCCAGAAGTAGCTGGAGCTGTAACAAAGGCTGTTAGAGAAGTAACAACAAAACCTTTGATTGTGAAGTTATCACCTAACGTAACGGATATAGTTCATATAGCAAAAGTTGTAGAAGAGAATGGTGCAGATGCAGTATCTTTAATAAATACTTTACTAGGAATGGCAATAGATATTAAAAAGAGAAAACCTGTATTAGGAAATACTTTTGGTGGGTTCTCAGGACCTGCAGTGAAACCAGTAGCTTTAAGAATGGTATATCAAGTATATAAAAATGTAAATATACCAATAGTTGGAATGGGAGGAATCTCTTCTACTGAGGATGCAATAGAATTTATGATGGCAGGAGCAACAATGGTTTCATTAGGAACAGGACTATTCTCAAATCCAATTTTACCAGTTGAGATAAAAGATGGATTAGAAAAATTTTGTGAAGAGAATGGATTAGAAAATATACAAGAGATTGTAGGAGCAGCACACAACTAATAGAGAAAAATAACGGAGGAAAAATGAATATTAAAGATAGATTAATAATAGCATTAGATTATTCAAATATGGAGGACGCTAAGAATATAGTTGAAATTTTAGGAGAAACAGTTTCTTTTTATAAAGTGGGATTAGAGTTATTTTTAAACTCAAAGGGAGAGATGGTAGAATATCTTACTCAAAAAGGTAAAAAAGTATTTTTAGATTTAAAATTCCATGATATTCCAAATACAACAACAATGGCATCATTATTTGCAGCTAAACAAGATGTATTCATGTTTAATGTGCATGCAAGTGGTGGAAGAGCTATGATGGAATCAGTTGCAAAAAGAGTAAAAGAGGTAAATCCAGAAATACTATCAATTGCTGTAACAATTTTAACAAGTTTTTCAGAAGAGGGGTTAAAAGAGACTTTTAAAAGTGAATTAACATTAAAAGAGTTAGCTTTAAATTTAGCTAAATTAACAAAAGAAGCTGGAATGGATGGAATTGTATGTTCGCCGTGGGAAGCAAAAGCTATTAAAGAACTATGTGGAGAAAACTTTAAAACAGTATGTCCTGGAGTAAGACCTAAATGGTCAGTTGCTAATGATCAAGAGAGAATAATGACTCCTAAAGATGCAATACTAAATGGATGTGATTATCTAGTTGTAGGAAGACCGGTAACTAAAAATGAAAATCCTGTAGAAGCAGCTAAAAAGGTATTAGCTGAAATAGAGGAGGGAGTAAAAGAGGGAAGTCTATGTTGCTAAAAAACTGTAGAGTTTTATATCACGGAGAAGAAGAGATAAAGGATATTTTAGTAGAAAAAGGAAAGATTGCTAAAATATATAGATGTTCAGAAGTAGAAGAGTTAGACATAGATGAGATTATAGATATGGATGGAAACTGGGTTTTACCTGGAGTAATAGATGTACATACTCATATGAGAGATCCGGGCTTATCTTATAAAGAAGATTTTGAAACAGGAAGTAAAGCATGTGCTAAGGGTGGAGTAACAACATTTATAGATATGCCAAATACAGTTCCAAATACAACAACAAAAGAGATTTTAGATGCTAAAGAGAGCAATTCTAAAAATAGAAGTTATGTAGATTATGGATTTCACTTTGGGGGAAGTAAATTAGATAATAGTGAAGAGATAAGAAAAGTAAGAGATAGAGTAGCTTCAACTAAAATATTTCTGAATATGTCAACAGGTGATATGTTAGTTGAAGAGGAAAAAGTTTTAGAAAATTTATTTAAAGAATCTAAAATAATATCAGTTCATGCAGAGGAAGAGATGGTAGATAAAGCTATAGATTTAGCTAGAAAATTTAGAAAACCACTATATTTGTGCCATCTTTCTAAAAAGAGTGAAGTTGAAAAGTTAAGAGTTGCAAAAAAAGAAGGATTAAAAATATATGGAGAAGTAGCACCACACCACTTATTTTTAGATTCAAGTATGGCAAACTCATTACTTATAATGAAGCCAGAGCTAAAAAGCAAAGAGGATAATGAAGCTCTTTGGTTAGGAATAGAGGATGGGACTATTGATACAATAGGAACTGATCATGCACCACATACTTTAGAGGAAAAAAATTCTAAGACAACATATGGAATACCAGGGGTGGAGAATTCCATAGAGATGATGTTGAAAGAATTAAATAAAAAAATAGACATGAAAACTTTACAGAAAGTTATGTCAGAAAATCCAGCTAAAATATTTGGGATTGCTGGAAAAGGAAAGATAGAAGTTGGGTATGATGCAGATTTAGTTGTAGTAGATTTAAATAATAAAGAGATTATAAAAAATGAAGATGTAATCTCAAAATGCGGATGGACACCTTATAGTGGGATAGTAGGAGGGGGAAAAGTACTATTAACTATGGTAAGAGGTCATATTGTTTATGATGGTAAAAATTTTATAGAAAAAATTGGAGAAGGAGTGAATTATAAAAATGTCTAAAGAAAAAAATATAGCAAAATCATTATTAGGAACAGAGGCAGTTAGATTAAGTGTAAAGGATCCATTTACTTTTGTATCAGGAATAAAAAGTCCAATCTATTGTGACAATAGAAAAATGATAGGATTCCCTAAAGAGAGACAAGTTGTAGTAGATGCTTTTATAGAAGTTTTAAAAGAAAAAGAGTTTGACATTGTAGCAGGAACAGCAACAGCAGGAATTCCATGGGCAGCATTTATAGCTCAAGAGATGAATGTACCAATGGCTTATATCAGAGGAGAAAAGAAGGCTCATGGTGCAGGAAGACAAATTGAAGGAGCTGAATTTGAAGGGAAAAAAGTAATAATAATAGAAGACTTAATATCAACAGGAGGGAGCTCGATAAAAGCTGTAGCAGCTGCAAGAGAAGCAGGAGCTATTGATGTTGAAGTATTAGCAATATTCTCATATGAGTTTGAAAAAGCATATAAGAACTTTGAGCAAGACCATATTCCTTGGACTACACTTTCAAACTTTGCTTCATTAATTAACGTTGCGACAGAAGAGAACTATATAGATTCAGAAGAAGCTGAAATAGCTTTAAAGTGGAATAAAACTCCTGATACTTGGGGGAAATAATAGATAAGAGATGTGAAGCAGATTAACTCTGCTTCTTTTTTTATAAAGGAATAGTTGACTTTATTTAAAAAATATCGTATCATATTTAGAAAATTAAAAAAAATTTTTAAAATAATATATAAATATAAAGCTAGGAGGAACAAAATGAAATTATCAAAAAGAGCATTAGAAATGAATTTTTCACCAATAAGAAAGTTGATTCCTCTGGCCGATGCAGCAGAAGCAAAAGGAATAAAAGTTTATAAATTAAATATAGGACAACCAAATGTAGTGACACCAGATTCATTTTTTGAAGGATTACATAACTATAAAGAGAAAATAGTTAAATACTCTCATTCACAAGGAATACCACAACTATTGGAAAGTTTTGCTAAAAGCTACCAAAAGATGGGAATTAATGTAAAAGAAGAGGATTTATTAATAACTCAAGGTGGTAGTGAGGCTATTATGTTTGTCTTAATGGCTATATGTAATGAGGGAGATAATATATTAATACCAGAGCCTTTTTATTCAAACTATACAAGTTTTTGCCAGTTTGCAGGGGCAGAGGTAGTACCTATTGAAACAACAATAGAAACTAGTTTTCATTTACCGTCAAAGGAAAAAATTGAATCTTTAATAACAGATAAAACAAGAGCCATAATGTTATCAAATCCAGTTAATCCAACAGGAACTGTTTATACAAAAGATGAAATAGAGATGATAGCACAAATAGCTAAAGAAAAAGATATATATATAATAGCAGATGAGGTATATAGACAATTTGTTTATGATGATATTCCTTATACATCTTTTATGCAATTAGATGATGTAAAAGATAGAGTAATATTAGTAGATAGTATATCTAAACACTACAGTGCATGTGGAGCAAGAATAGGTCTGATAGCTAGCAAAAATAAAGAGCTAATGAGCTGTATAATGAAGTTTAGTCAAGCTAGGCTATGTGTTTCAACAATTGAACAACATGCAGCATCAAATTTAATAAATACAATGGATAACTATTTAGAAGATGTAAGAATAAAATATCAGAATAGAAGAGATTTGTTATTTTCATATTTAAATAGAATACCAGGAGTAGTTTGTTATAAACCTCATGGAGCATTTTATGCTTTTGCAAAATTACCAATAGATAATGCAGAAAAATTTGCAAAATGGTTATTGACAGATTACTCATATGAAAATCAAACGCTTTTATTAGCTCCAGGTCCTGGATTTTATCAAAGTGAAGGAAAAGGAGAAAATGAAGTGAGATTTTCTTTCTGTACAAGTGTTGATGATATAGAGAATTCGATGATAATTTTAAGAAGAGCATTAGAAGAATACAATAGAATAGAGAGATAAGAAAAAGGAGTTGATTAAATCAACTCCTCTTTTTTTAAGATATTAGTAACTACTTTTTTAGCATCATTAACAGCAGCAACGACAGTCTTAGGACCAGTAACTACATCACCACAAGAAAATACATTTTCTAAAGTTGTTTCAAAATTGTCATTAACAATTATAGTTCCCCATTTTTCAAGACTAATTCTATCTTCAGAAGAGACAATATTTTTTTTAGGCCCTTGACTAACAGCAACGATAATTGAGCTGTAAGGTATTGCAATATCAGTATCTTCTAAAGTAACAAGTTTTTTTCTTCCATTTTCATCAGTATGCGATTCAGTTCTTAGAAAAATCATAGTATCATCTAGAATCTCTTTTGGAGCATAGTAAAATTTGAAATTTACACCATCTTCTTTTGCTTCAGCTATTTCAACTTTAGTAGCAGGCATATCTTCTTCAGCACGTCTATACATTACTGTTACAGAACTACCCAATCTTTTAGCAACTCTAGCTGCATCCATAGCAACATTACCTCCACCAATAACTAAAACGTTAGGTCCAAGGTTATATGACTCAGGGGAAACAAGGTAGTTAATAGCATAGTGAACATTTCCCTTAGTTTCTCCTTTTATATCCATAGGTTTAGGATTCCAAACACCAGTTGTAATGATAACATACTTAAAGTCATCATTTTTTAAATTTTGAATAGTATGAGTAGGACCAACTAAAGTATTATATTTAATTTTAACACCTAGATTTAAAAGATATTTTTCAAAAGTATTCATTAACTCTCTAGATAGTCTAAATTCAGGAATACCAAATCTTAAGACACCACCCAACTTAGAAAAAGCTTCAAATATAGTAACATTAAAGCCTTCTTTAGCTAAGAGAATAGCAGAAGTAATACCAGCAGGTCCTCCGCCAATAATAGCTATATCTATTTTTTTATTTTCTTTTTTATTTAAAGGTAATTTAGAAAGATATTCAGTAGAAATTTCTTTTTCAATAAGTGGAAACTCAACAGGAGTTTCTTTAATTCCCTTTATACAATGACCTTTACATTGTTCTTCATGAGGACATACAATAGAACAAAATATAGATAAAGGATTATTTGTAAATAAAATTTCTCCAGCTTCATCTATTTTATTTTCTTTAAATAAATTTATAATATTAGGTATGTCTGTGGATATGGGACAATGTATTTTACAAAGTGGTTTTTTGCAATTTAAGCAACGGTTAGCTTCTTGTAATAAATCTATTTTCAAAATAATCACCTCTTTAAAAAATGGCTGAGAAAAACTTCTCAGCCTCTTAAAATATTATAATGCTTTTTCGAGAATTTCTCTACTTATTTCTAAAGATAAATCTCCAGTTTCTGATAAAGAAGTTCGATGGTTTTTTTCTAAAGCTAAAATCAAATCATCTATTTTATCTTTTGTTATACCATAATCTGAAAGATGAGTTTTAACTCCAAGTTCTTCAAAGAATGAACGAGTTTTCTCAATAGCTTGTTTAATTTTTAAATCATTATTAACCTCTTCAATATTCCAAACACGTTCAGCATATTGAATTAATTTCTCTCTTTTTTTCTCTTTTCTAACTTCCCATATAGCTGGTTGAAGTATAGCAAGAGTTTTTCCATGGTCAACACCAAACATAGCAGTAATTTCATGACCAATCATATGTGTCGTCCAGTCTTGAGGAACTCCAGCACCAATCAATCCGTTTAATGCCATAGTAGCACACCAAACAAGGTTAGCACGAGCATCATAGTTAGTTGGTTCTTCAATTGTTGTTTTACCAATTTCAATAAGTGTTTTCAAAATTCCTTCAGCGGTTCTATCTTGAAATCTAGCATCTACAGGATAAGTAACATACTGCTCAACAGTATGAATAAAAGTATCAATAATACCGTTAGCAACTTGATTTTTAGGTAAAGTAAATGTTAACGTAGGGTCAAGTATAGAAAATTTTGGAAAAGTATGCATACTAAAAACAGGAACTTTTAATCCTTTATGACTGATAACAGCTCCATTATTCATTTCAGATCCAGTAGCTGGTAAAGTGACAACAGTTCCTAAAGGAATTGCTGAATCAACTGGAGCTAAATCAAAATCTGGAGTTAGCAGATTTAGGCAATCACCATCATATTTAGAAGCAAGAGCTATAAATTTAGTTCCATCCATAACAGATCCCCCACCAACAGCAAGAAGAAAGTCTATATTTTCTTTTTTAGCAATATCGACAGCTTTCATTAAAGTTTCATATTGAGGATTTGGTTCAATTCCACCAAATTCAAAGATTTTTCTTCCAGGAAGATTTTTAATAACATTTTCTAATGTTCCAAATTTCTTAACAGATCCCCCACCGTAAGTTATTAGCACTTTGGCATTTAAAGGAACTAAAGTATTTAATTGATCTAAAGTATCTTTTCCAAAAACTATATGAGTTGGGTTATAAAAATTAAAATTTAACATGAAATCAACCTCCTATTATTAATTAGTGAGATTATAAACCTTAGAGTTAACTCTAAGTCAAGAGATTTATTTACAAGAAATAGAATTATTCTCATACCAAGCAATTTTTAAATCAAGTTTCTTTAAATTATTATTTAACTCTTCAATTTGTTCTAATATTTTTTTTCTATGTTCTAAAAGAATAGCTAGTCTTTCCTCTTTTGTATGATCTCCTTTTAAACTTAAATCGACAATTGACTTAATGTCTTCAATAGTCATTCCAGTATTTTTAAGACACTTAATTATTTCAATCCAAAATATATCATCTTGAGAAAAGGAACGAATTCCATTTTTATTTCGAGCGATATATGGCATTAAACCACATTTGTCATAATATCTAATTGTATGAGACGAAAGACCGACCATTTCAGAAACAGTTTTAATTGAATACATAAAAATATTCTCCTTATATATGTAAAATTTTCTTAATTATATCGGATCTAAATATAAGACCAACATATTTATTATTTTCAAGAACATAAATTCTTGTAACACCTTTATTCATAAATATATATGATATCTCCATAAGGGAAGCATCTTTATCAATTGTAATTATTCCTTCTGTTCTATACAGATCTTTTATAGTTGTTATTTTTTCATTTACTAAATAATTTTCGAAAGGTTCACCTACGGTAAGAAAACTTAAATCATTTAAAATAGTAGTATGTTTAGGCATACCAAAAGAAATAAGTTCTCGCTCTGTAATTTCTCCCAAAAAGTTATTATGATTATCAACTACTGGGATTCCAGAAACTCTGTCCATAATAATTCTTTTTGCAATATCTTCTAGAGTGTTATTTTCTTTAGCAGGGAGTATAGATGTGGTAAATAAGTCTTCAGCGGTAATATTATGATCTATTTCAATTTTCATTTTATTTAAAATTTCAATTGTTTTTTCAGGAGATTTGTATTTTAAAATCTCTTTGAAAACATCTTTATTTTTAAGGCAAAGTCTAGAAATTCCAGACATAATTTTAAGGATGTTCTTATTTTTTAAAACATCAGCAACAATAAGAACAATGAAATCAACAGGTTCTTCTTCACCCATTACATTTTTCATAGTTACATGTTTTTCAGGAAAAGCGATGGAAACAATGATGTCATCAAAGTATTCAAGTCTAGCATGAGGAATTGCAACACCATTTCCAATATACGTAGAAGCTTCACTTTCTCTTTTTAAAATAGCCTTTTTCATAATCTCTTGTTCTACTTTAACTTGCTTATTTGTTTTAGCAAGTTCTTTAAGTAAATTTGTAATAAGTTCCTCAAAGGTTTCTCCTTTTAGGTTAGATATAATCTTATCTTCTGAAAGATAACTGGACAACTTCATAATTTGTCCCCTCCTTAACATTATTTAGTATATGTGAACACAAAATAATTATATAACGTTTTTGAATAAATTAAAATAAAAATTGAAAAAAAACAGCTAAGAAAATATCTTAGCTGTTAAAAATTACATAGTAATTTGATACTTTTTAATTTTTTCATTTAAATTTTCAAGGTCAACTGCAGGAATAGTAACGTCTTTTCCATTTAATAAAATAGTTATTTCTGTAGTTCCTTTAACTTTTGAGTATCTAGAAAATAGATTTAAAGAAAAATCAATCTCATCTTGTGTCAGATTACCAAATCCAACCATATGAGGTCCAGGAACCTCTTTTCCTCTAATAAATAAAGAGCCGTAATCTTTAAATTCATTTATTTTTAAATTATCTTCTTGTTCTCTTCCAACTATTAAATATTTTCCTTTTTCGAATCTAAAAAATCTTCCAATTTTTAAAAGGTGGAATAGATTAGAGTTTTCATCTTCTAATAGTCCATCTTCTTCTAAGATTCTAAGTCTTTTTGAATAAGCTGGATCAGTAAGAAGACATCCTCCACCAGGAGTTGGATAATCTACAATACCGAATTTATCCATTAGTTCCATTTGAGTTTTTCTACTTCTTCCTTGGATATCTAAAAGCTTACTTCTATCAATCCATCCTAATTTTTCAGGTTCACTTTCTGGCAAAAGCTTTGCTGATAAAGGTCTCACAATAAGATTCTCAAGACCAGGAGAAAGAGCTTTAACTTTTTCTAGAGCTTGATAATTTTGTGACATAGGTCTTTGTCCTAGAACTTCACCAGAGATAATGAATGAAGCTCCATATTTTTTCATAAGATCACCAGCTGTTTTAAACATTAAAGCATGACAATCGATACAAGGGTTCATATTCTTTCCACGTCCATGAACAGGATCTTTTAAAATTTCAGTGTGAACACTACTAAAATTAACATACTCTAATTGAACTCCAAGTTGTTTAGCCATATTTTCAGCTTTTTCATTTTTTCCACCAAAGAAATGTGATACAAAGTTAAGAGCTATAACTTCAATTCCTTGATCTTTTATAATTTTAATTGCCAGAGCACTGTCAAGTCCTCCAGAAAAAAGCGCTAATGCTTTCATTATTAACCTCCATAAATTAATTATTCGTGGTCAATATCTAAAAAAGTATTTTGTTTTAAATCATTTTTTCCATCATATAGGAAGTTGATATTTTTAGGAACAGAAGTAAATACATTTCTACTAATAGGAATCCATTTAGCTTCTTTTATGTTGATTGCACCACTTAAAAAATCAAGAATTCTTTGTGCATCTTTTCCATTTACATTTTCTAGATTTAGTGTAACCACTTTATCATTTTTTATATAATCTGCAATTTTTCTACATTCTGCAAAACTTTTTGGATTGACAAAAATTGTTTGACAATCTTCTTGAATAGTATTGTTGATTGGTGTTTTAATTTCTGCTTTAGGAATAGTGTTATTAAAAGAAGGAATAACATCTTCCTTAGTACTATTATTTAATCCAAATTTAGGAGCAGGAGCAGCTAATTCACTTTCCTCTTGATACTCCTCATAATTTTCTTCATCAGGATCAAAAGTAAGTCCAACACTATCAGTAAAATCTTTAAAAGCATTTTTGAATTTAGTAATTTTCATTGATACCTCCATATTTTATTCGAATATTTTACTACCTACTCTTATAAGAGTTGCTCCCTCTTCAAGAGCTAATTTATAATCATTACTCATTCCCATAGAAAGTTCAGTTAAAGAATCATTGAAATAAAGAATATTTAACTCATCTTTTAACTCTCTTAATTTTTTAAATCCATTTCTAATAAAATCTTCATTATCGGTATACGGCGCCATTGTCATAAGACCTTTAATTTTGATATTTTCAAGGGATAAAAGAGCAGGAATATCATTTAAAAAATCTTGATAATCATAACCCTCTTTGCTATCTTCTTGAAAGAGGTTTATCTCTATTAAAACCTCAATAACTCTATTATGTTCTTTAGCTCTTTTATTAATCTCTTCAGCCAAAGAAAGTTTATTAATAGAGTGAATCATATCAATGAAACGAGCAATATATTTAACTTTATTTTTCTGAAGATTTCCAATAAAGTGCCATTTGTGATTAATAGAATAACTTGAAAGCTCCTCATATTTTTTAGTCAAAACTTGAACTTTATTCTCTCCTAAAATATAGGCACCACCTTTAAGTACCTCTTTTATAGTCTCAATATCAACATATTTAGTGACAGCAACAAGATTTACTTTTTCAGGATATGGAGAGAGTTTTTTTATATCCAATAAGATATCATTAATATTTTCTGAAATTCCCACAATTTCCTCCTAAATAATTAAATAAATTTACTAAAAACATCATTAGCCATGAGAATACCTTTTTTAGATAAAATATATCTAAAATTATTTTTTATTAGAAATCCCTCGTCAACTAAATTATTACAAAGATCTATATATTTTCCTTTAGGAATAATTCCATCAGGAATAATTCGTAAACCAAGAATATATTCATAAATCTCTTTTTCATCAGAATCTACAAATTCTTCTTCTAAAACAGGCTTAATGTTATCAGATATTTTAGCATAATATTCAGGAATTTTTAAGACATTTTTATATCTAACATCTTGATAATACCCAGATGCCCCAATTCCGATTCCAAGATATTCTTCATTTTTCCAGTATTTTGTATTGTGTATAGCTCTTTTTTCTGGAAGGCAGAAATTTGAAATTTCATAATGAATATATCCATTTTTTTGAGCTTCATCGATAATTAGTTCATACATAGATGCTTCTAAGTCATTATCAGTTTCTTTATAAATTCCAGCTTCAAGTTTACTAAAGAAATCAGTACCCTCTTCCCAAATTAAAGAATATATAGAGAAGTGCTCAGGTCTTAATGAGAATAGATGATTTAAGTCAGATTTCAGATCCTTTAGAGTCTGGTTTGGTAGGGAAAACATTAAGTCTAAACTGATATTATCAAATCCAGCTTTTCTAGCAAAATAAAAAGCTTCCTCTCCTTCTGAAGAAGAATGGAGTCTACCTAAAGTTTTAAGTAACTCATTATTAAAGCTTTGTATTCCAATGCTAACTCTGTTTATACCAGCTTTTTTAAAAAGTTTAAATTTCTCAAGTGTAACTGTTTTTGGGTTAACTTCAAGAGTAATTTCAGCATTATTTTTAATATTTAAATTATTTAAAATTCTGCTAACTTGCTCAGGAGTTAATAAAGAGGGAGTACCTCCCCCAAAATAAACAGTTTCAAGTGGAAATTTAGGATACAGATTAATTTCGTTAATAAGTGCAGTAACGTATTTTTCTCTTTCTTCCTCAGTAGATTTAAAAGATAAAAAATCACAATAATTACATTTATTAAGACAAAAAGGAATATGTATATACATTCCGCTTAACATAAGCACCTCCAAGATTTAATCAATAAAAGCTTGGAAATCCTCCATAGTTTTCATTAATTTTTCGTTTGCTTCTATCTCTGTTTTTCCAACGACACAGAAGTAATATTTTATTTTTGGTTCTGTTCCAGAAGGTCTAGCTGTAATATATGTATTATCCTCTAATACAAATTGAATAACATCTGATTTTGGTAACCCTTCATATCCAAGACTAAAATCTCTTTTTGATACGATTGCTTTACCTAGTAAAGAGTTAGAAACATTAGCTCTAAGATTTGACATTATTTTACTAATAGCTTCAACACCATCTTTTCCTTTTTTTGTAACGGCAATTATTCCTTCTCTATAGTAACCAAATTTTTCATATAATTTTTTTAATTCTTTTGGAATTGATGATCCAATGCTATTATAATAGGCTGCCATCTCAGCTATTAATAAAGTAGATACAACTGCATCTTTATCTCTAGCATGTGTTCCTACAAGATAACCATAAGACTCTTCAAATCCCATTAAGAATGTAGCATCATATTTTCCTTCTTCGAACTCTCTGATTTTTTCTCCAATGAATTTAAATCCAGTTAAAGTTCTAAAAATCTTTACTCCTTTTTCTTTAGCAACAATATCTAGCATAGGTGTTGAAACTACAGTAGATACAACTGCTGAATTTTTAGGTATATTTTTTTTGTTTTCTAAAATATAATTCATTAAAAGAAGACCAATCTGGTTTCCATTTGGATAGATCCATTCTCCTTTTTCATCCTTTACTGCTACACCAATTCTATCTGCATCAGGGTCATTTGCCATACATAGTGTGGCTCCAACTTTCTCTGCTAACTCTATGCTTAATTTAAAAACTGCTGGATCCTCTGGATTAGCATATGAACAAGTTGGAAAATTTCCATCAGGTTGTTCTTGCTCAGTTACTATATAGATCGATTTAAATCCAGTTTCATCAAAAACTCTTTTAACTGGTCTTCCACCAGTTCCATGTAATGGTGAATAAACAATTTTAAAATTTTCTTTCCCTGGAATCTCGTTATGAATAATTTGCTTTTTAACAGCCTCAATAAACTTAGTATCCATATCTTCAGAAATATATTCTAAAAGTCCTTCTTGAATAGCAGTTTCTTTAGTTAAAAGTTTAATTTCATCAAATGAATTGATAGCATTAACACTGTTTACAACTCCACTAGCTTGAGGTTCAATTATTTGACAACCGTCATTCCAGTAAACTTTATATCCATTATACTCTTGTGGATTGTGAGAAGCTGTTACAACTATACCAGCAATACACTTTAATTCTCTTACAGCAAATGAAAGCTCAGGAGTTGATCTAAGAGATTTAAAAAGATATGCTTTAATTCCATTTCCAGCTAAAACCAAAGCAGCATTTAGCGCATACTCTTCAGAACCAATTCTACAATCATAAGCTATAGCAACGCCCATTTTCTTCCCTATTTCACCAGTAGACTCTAAAATATAGTTAGCAAGTCCTTGAGTTGCTTTTCTAATAGTATATTTGTTAATTCTATTGATACCAACTCCTCTAACTCCTCTCATTCCACCAGTTCCAAAAGAAAGGTTTGTATAAAATCTATCTTCTATTTCTGCCTCATTTTCTTTAATACTCTCTAAATCTTCTCTATCTTTTAAGTCAATATAATCTGATGTTAACCAATTGTTGTAATTTTCTAATGTAAATTTATCCATTTTACAAATCCTCCCCTTAAATAATATCCCCCATATTAGAATTTGAGTTTTCACTAATAGGTTCTTTTTTATTTGCAATAATAACCTCTGTTGTTAAAATTAAAGCTGCGATAGATGTTGCATTTTGTAAAGCTGAACGAGTAACCTTTGTGGGGTCTATTATTCCATTTTCAATCATATGAACATATTCTTCAGTAGCAGCATTTAATCCAAAACCATCAGGTAAATTTTTAATTTTTTCTATGATAACTCCACCATCTAATCCAGCATTGATAGCTATTTGTTTTAATGGAGAACTAAGAGATTTCTTTAAAATATTAGCTCCAATTCCTTCTTCGCCCTCAAGAGTAAAATCATTCATTTCGTTGGCAATTTCATTTAATGCTACACCACCGCCAGGAACAACACCCTCTTCAATAGCAGCTCTTGTCGCATTTAAAGCATCTTCTATTCTTAGTTTTTTTTCTTTCATCTCGACTTCAGTAGCAGCTCCAACTTTAATAATAGCTACACCACCAGAAAGTTTAGCTAATCTTTCTTGTAATTTCTCTTTATCATAATCAGAATCAGTGGTAGAAATTTGGTTTTTTATTTGAGTAATTCTACTATTTAAAATATCTTGATTACTAAAGCCATCTATAATAACAGTAGAATCTTTTGTAACTTTAATTTTTTTAGCTTTTCCTAATTGAGAGAGATCAGCATCCTCTATTTTCATACCTTTTTCATCAGAAATAACCTGTCCACCTGTTAAAACAGCGATATCTTCTAACATGGCTTTTCTTCTATCTCCAAATGCAGGAGCTTTAACTCCAATAACATTTAAAGTGCCTCTTATTTTATTTAGAACAAGAGTTGCTAAAGCTTCTCCATCTAAATCTTCTGCGATAATTAAAAGAGGTTTTGACGTTTGAACAGTTTTTTCTAAAAGAGGAAGAAGTTCTTTCATAGTTGAAATCTTTTTATCAGTAATTAAGATATATGGATTCTCAAGAATAGCTTCCATTCTTTCCGAATTCGTTACCATGTATGGTGACAGATATCCTTTTTCAAACTCCATTCCTTCAACTACTTCTAAAGTTGTATCCAATGAACGTGCTTCTTCAACACTAATAACTCCACTTTCTCCAACTTTTTCCATAGCTTTAGCTATTAAGTCACCAATCTCTGGATCTCCAGCAGATATTGATGCAACTTGAGAGATTTCACTGTTAGATTGTACTTTTTTTGATTTTTTTAAAAGTAATTCAACTGCTATCTTAGTTGCTTTTTCAATACCTTTTTTTAGAAAGATTGGATTAGCACCAGCAGAAACCATCTTAAGTCCCTCTTTAACAATAGCCTGTGCTAAAATTGTAGCTGTAGTTGTTCCATCTCCAGCAACATCATTAGATTTAATAGCAACTTCTTTAATAAGTTGAGCCCCCATATTCTCAAAAGGATCATCTAGCTCAATCTCTTTGGCAATAGAAACTCCATCATTTGTTATTAAAGGAGCGCCATAAGCCTTTTCTAAAACAACATTTCGTCCCCTAGGACCTAAAGTTATTTTAACTGCATCAGCTAAAATATTAACACCATTTTCTAATTTTTTTCTTGCATCAGCATTAAATTTAATAATTTTAGCCATAGAAAAAACCTCCGTTAAAATTTAATCTCCTCTTTTAAGTATTTTATAAGATCATCTTTAGTCTCTTCATTTCTAAGACCAAACTCTATATTAGCCTTTAGAAGTCCAATTTTATTTCCTATATCATATCTTTTACCTTGGAAATTATAGGCAACTACTTTTTGATCATCATTTAACATTTTTAAAATAGCGTCAGTAAGTTGAATTTCTCCACCTTTACCAGGTTCAGTAGTTTCTAAATATTTAAAAATATCTCCAGATAAAAGATATCTTCCAAGGCATGCTAGATTAGAAGGCGCTTCTTCTAAAGTTGGTTTTTCTATAAAATCAATCATTTCTACAGTTTTTTCATCTAGAATAGCAGCAGGTTTAACAATACCATATTTAGATACATCTTTATTTTCAACTTCTTGTACACCAATAACACTACTTCCATATTTTTCATAAACATCAATAAGTTGTTTAGCAACAGGAGCATCGGGATTATAAACAATATCATCACCTAAAGCAATAACAAAAGGATCATCTCCAATAAATGATTTTGTTTTTAAGATAGCGTGACCTAATCCTAGTGGATGATTTTGTCTAACATAATAGATATTTGCCATACTAGAAATGTCATCAATCTTTTTTAAAAGTTCAAACTTTCCATCTCTTTCAAGGGTATTTTCTAACTCATATGAAAAGTCGAAGTGATCCTCAATAGAATTTTTATTTCTTCCAGTAACAATAACAATATCAGTTATTCCAGATTCTACAAGTTCCTCTACAATATACTGTAAAGAAGGCTTGTCAACAATGACAAGCATCTCCTTTGGTTGAGCTTTTGTTGCTGGTAAAACTCTAGTCCCTAATCCTGCTGCAGGTATAACAGCTTTTGTAACTTTTTTCATGAATAATTCCCCCTAAAACTATTTTATCTTAGATCCTATTTTAACGCTTGAATCTACTTCAACAAGTTTTAATCTTTTCTTTTCAGTAGAGCTTAATAACATTCCCTGAGAAAGAACTCCTCTTAAAGTAACAGGAGGTAAATTTAAAATTGCTAAAACTTTTTTACCAACTAGTTCAGAAGGTGTTGGATAATATTTTGCAATTCCAGAAACAATTTGTCTTATTTCATTAGCTGTTTTTACTTTAAATTTAAGAAGTTTGTCAGCTCCCTCAATATTACTAGCTTCTAATATTTCAACAACTTGAATATCTATTTTATCAAAATCAGCTATTTCTATTGGATTTTCAATTTTCAAATCTTCATTTATAGCAAGAGGATCTTTTTTAGCTTCTTTCTTTTCAACTTCAAGTCTTGGGAATATAGGTTCAGCAGTACCTAAGATATGTCCTTCATTTAATATATTCCATCCGTCAACAGATTCAAGACTAGCTTCTAAAATATTATTAGAGAAACCTAATTGGTTCCAAATCTTTTGAGATGCTGTTGGCATATATGGAGCTGTTAAAACAGCAACTTTATAAAGAGATTGAACTAAGAAGTTCATAACTGTTGCTAATCTTTCATTTTTAGTTTCATCCTTTATAAGTAACCAAGGAGCAGTTTCATCAACATATTTATTCATTCTAGAGATGAATTTCCAGATAGCCTCTAAAGCTCTAGAGAATTCTACTCTATTCATATGATAATCAACTGCAATAACAGTTTCGTTCCAAAGAGTTTTTACACTGTCGTCGATCTCTTCGAATACCTCTCCTTTTACGATTGTTCCATTAAAATATTTTCCATACATTCCTAGAGTTCTATTTAAAAGATTTCCTAGATCATTAGCTAAATCAGAGTTAATTCTTGTAACAATTGAAGGTGTTGAATAATCTCCATCATTACCAAAATTAACCTCTCTCATTAAACAGTATCTAAAAGCATCTACACCGTATTTAGCAATTTCATCTAATGGTGCCACAACATTTCCTTTAGATTTAGACATTTTTTCACCTTCAGAAGTCCACCAACCATGAGCTACAATTTTATTTGGAAGTTTAATTCCTGCTGATAAAAGCATACAAGGCCAAATAATAGCATGGAATCTAAGAATATCTTTTCCTAAAAGGTGAACAACCTCTCCATTATTCCAGAATTTGTCAAATAATTCAGGATTATTCTCATATCCAACAGCTGTTAAATAGTTTGTTAAAGCATCAAACCATACATAAGTTATATGTCCAGGAGCAAACTCAATTGGAATTCCCCATTCAAATGTATTTCTAGAAATAGATAGATCTTGAAGTCCTTGTTTTATAAATGAAACAACCTCATTTTTTCTAGAGTGAGGAAGAATAAAGTCAGGATGACTTTCAATATGCTCAAGTAAAGCATCTTGATATTTAGACATCTTAAAGAAATAAGATTCCTCTTTAACCATTGTTAGTTCTTTACCACAATCAGGACAGTGGTTTCCATTTACAATTTGATTCTCAGGAACAAATGTTTCACAAGAAACACAATATTTTCCTTCATATTCACCTTTATAAATATCACCTTTATCATAAACTGTTTTTATAATTTTTTTAACAGCCTCTTTATGTCTTGGTTCTGTAGTTCTTATGAAATCTGTATAATTGATATCTAATGCTTTCCACATATCAATAAATCTAGGAGCCATAGAATCTGTCCAAGCCTGAGGAGTTAAATCTCTCATTTTAGCAGCTTCCTCAACCTTTTGTCCATGTTCATCAGTACCTGTTAAAAAGAATACATCAAAACCTTTTGATTTTTTGTATCTAGCTAAAACATCAGCTGCAATAGTTGTATATGCACTTCCAACATGTGGATCTCCATTAACATAATATATCGGTGTTGTTACATAAAAATTTTTACTCATCTATTAATCTCCTTTCAAAACGTTATTTTTTTTCATTTAATATTTTTTCAGCTTCTTTATCTATTTGGAATAGGGCTTCTTTCGCTAAATCTAAATAATCATCTAAATTAGCATCACCAGGAATTAAAATGGGGTCTCCAATTAAACAAACCATTTTAGAAAAAGGTTTAGGCATTTGAAATTTGTCCCAAGCTTTTTCAAAAGTCCATTTATTACTAAATGCTACACCAACTGGAACTAAAGCTTTTCCAGATTTTTGGGCAAGATATAACATGCCAGGTTTAACTTCATAAATAGGACCTTTTGGTCCATCTAACGGAGTTCCGGCACTATGACCATCTTTAACTAATTTAATTAATTTCAAAACTGATTTAATTGAATCCTTTCCAGAAGAACCTCTAACCATAGTAAAACCCATTTTTTCTAAAGGAATAGATATTAACTCTCCGTCTTTAGAAGGGCTAGCTAAGACAGCTTTTTTTTGAGATAGATTGATTAGTCCTAGAGAGGCTCCAACAAGTTTATTGTGCCAAAAACCACATACATAATTTTCTCCCTCAACAAGTTTAGGACTTTTTATAATCTCTATTTTCATTGTTTTAGAAATAATTTTTAGTAGGTAGTAAAGTATTAAACCATATCTTTTATATTTATTATTTTCCATTAAAAAACCACCTATAATCAAAGTATTTTCAAATAATTATAACATAAATTTAAAGTAAAAAAAAGCACCAATACTTATTGTATCGGTGCCTAAAATTCAAACTAGAATAGACCTGGGATATTGATTCCACCAGTAACAGCAGACATCTCTTTCTCAGCTAATTCATCAGCTTGTCTCATAGCCTCAGTAACAGCAGAAAGAACAAGATCTTCTAACATCTCTTTATCTTCAACAGCATCTTTAATAGTCTCTTCAGATATTTTTATAGAAACGATATCTTTTTGCCCATTAGCTTTTACTACAACAGCTCCACCACCAACAGAAGCCTCAACTTCTTTTTCTTTTAATGATTCTTGAACAGAAAGCATTTGTTGTTGCATAGCTTGAGCTTGTCTTAAAATATCAGATTGAGAGTTTCCTCCAGTTTTTTGTCCTTTTAATTTTCTAACCAATTTAATCCCTCCTAGAAATTATTGTGTAATCGGTATGATTATATCATAAGAAGGAGTAGATTTTCAACTAGAGATTTAAAAGCTTAAATATAAAAGTGGTTTAAAGAACATCTCCTCATTTTCAATAAGAGTTTTAATATTTTTTGTATTAGTCAATAATTTTAAAGAAAATAGAGTTTGTATAGGTAATAATGTTGCTTCAAACATAGATTTTAAATCTTCTTCATAAGGAACTTCAATAACAGAATAATTATCATTTATATTTAAATCTTTTGCTAAAGTTTTAATTGTTTTATTTATTCCACCAATTGAATCAATAAGGCCATTATTAATGGCTTCTTCTCCTAACCAAATTTTCCCTTGAGCAATATTTTCAACCTCATTAAGAGGTAAATTTCGACCATAAGCAACTTTATTTAAAAATTCATGATAAACTTTGAGATTCGAACTGTATATTTTTTCTTTTCTTTCAGGAGTCATAGGAGAAGTTAAAGAATATAAATCAGCAAACTTTCCAAGAGATATATCATTTACATTAACTCCAACCTTAGAAGTTAATTCTTTAAAGTTAGGGATAAGGCTTACAACACCAATAGAACCAGTTATGCTATTTTTATCAGCAAATATTTTTTTTGCAGCAGTAGATATATAATATCCTCCAGATGCAGCAACACTACCAATAGAAACATAAACAGGTTTTTTTACATTTTTAATTGAGTTACAAATAATATCAGAAGCTAAAGCAGAACCACCAGGAGAATTAACTCGAATAACGATTCCCTTAATACTATCATCTTCCGAAGCTTTGTTTAAAGCAGAAATAAATTTATCTGGAGTTATAACACTGGAAGTTGGATTTTTTGATGCAGTATAACTAATTTCTCCGTCAGCATAAACAATTGCAATTTTTTGGTTAGATATATTTTCTTTAAAAGAAGGAATATAGTTTTCAATTTCAGTAATATTCTCAATTTCTTTCTCTTTTTTAAAATCTTCTAAATATTTTAGAGATGAAATCAATTTATTTTCCTTTAAAGTACTAGAAGACTCTCCCATTAAATCTCCAGAAAGAACTAAAGAGTTAAGAGAATTTTGATCTAAAGATAGATTTTTAGCAAGATCTTCAATAAAAAAAGAGTAACTTTTATCTAAAATTCTTTTTAAATCTGAGCGATTTTCTTCTGACATCTGATCTCTAGTATAGTTTTCTCCAAAAGTTTTAAAATCACCAACATGGACAACAGTAACATCTATTCCTAGTTTTTCAGTTAAATTTTTAAAGTATGGGATATCTTTATTATATCCTGTAATATTTACAGCAGTAGAAGCAGCGGGAGGCATAATAACTTCATTGGAGTAACTACTCAAAAGTAAAGAATTATTATCAAGCATAGCACCATAAGAAAAAATTGGTTTATTAGAGGTTTTAAATTCATTTAAAACCTCTCCTAATTCACTAATTTGAGTTCTAGTTAAGGTATTATCATCTAAAAATATAAAAAGGCCTTCGACATTATTATCATTTTTAGAAATAGAAATACTATTTAAAAGCTGATAAAAATTTATATTTTTAGAGTTAAAATTAAGTGGATTTTGTACTAAAGTTTCGGTAAATTCTTTAGATAAATCAATTTTTAAATATGATTTTTTAGTTATAGGAGTTTTTTTAGTTTTATCAAAATAATTAAAAATTAAAACTATTAGAATTATTAAGAAAGCAAATTTTATTATCATAGAAGAAATTTCTCTAATAATAAATTTAAAAAAACTTAGTATCCAATTTAATAAAAACATATTAGATATCTCCTTTCTCTTTCTTTAGTTCCTCTTCTAAAAGATCTAATAATCTATTAAATTCTATAGCAACAGCATCAAAGGCATCTTTTTTACTTAAGTCAACTCCAGCTTTTTTTAGTTGATTCATTGGATGATCATTTCCACCAGATTTTAAAAGAGTTAAGTAAGCTTTTTTAGCTTGTTCTCTTTCATCTAAAGAATATTCAGGATTTGTAATTCTATTATATAAGTTTGCAGAAGAAGCGAAACTAGTTGCGTATTGATAAACATAATAAGGAGAATTATAAAAATGAGGAATTCTAGCCCAAATAATCTTTTGTAACTCATCCATAGTTAAATCATTACCAAAGTATTCTGTAAATAGATTAGACATAATATTATTTAAAACATCAGATGTTATAGCACCACCATTTTCAACAATTTGATGAGCTTGATATTCATAATCAGCAAATAAAGTTTGAATATAATATGTTCCAACGATTCCACCAATAGCTTGTTCGATAAGAGCTATTTTTTCTTTAGAATCATTTGTATTCTTTAGCATGTTATCTAAAAGTAATCTTTCGTTAAAAGTTGAAGCAACTTCGGCTACAAAGATAGTATAACTACTAATAGAATAAGGTTGATTTTTAGTTGATAACATTGAATGCATTGTATGACCTAATTCATGAGCTAATGTAAATACAGAATCCATGGTTCCATTATAATTAAGTAGCATATATGGATGAACATCATAGATATTTAAAGAATAGGCACCACTTCTTTTATTAGGAGTTTCATAAACATCTAACCATCCTTCGCTTAATGCAGTATTTAAATCTCTATAATAGTCTGTTCCTAAAGGTTTTACAGATTCTAAAACAGTATCTTTAGCTTCTTCATAAGTGAATTCTTTATTATAATCAACAATATTTATAGAGTTATCATAGTAATGATAGCTTTTTAAATCTAGAGCTTTTTTTCTTAAAGCAATATATCTTTTTAAAGGTGCTGTATTTTCTCGAGTAGATTCAATTAAAGATGTATAAACATCTAATGGAATATTATTAGGATTTAAGGCCTTTTCTAAACTTGATTTATAATTTCTAGATTGAGCTGTTGAAAAATCTCTTTGTAATATACTTTTATAAATTGAAGCATAAGTATTTTTATTGACATTAAATGAATTATAAAGCGCCTCAAAAGCTTTTTTACGATCTTCTTGATTTCGATCAGTTGAAATAATTTTAGAATAAACACCGTTAGTTACAAAAGTTTTACTACCATCAGTTAATTCAATTTCATTCCATTTAATATCTGAAGTAGAAAGTTCACTGTATATATCAGAAGGAACTCCTAAATATTGACCAAAATAAGATAACAATTTTTCTTTATCAGCAGATAAAACATGTTCTTGTAGTCGATAGATTTCCATTAAAGGAAATCTATTAGCTTCTAAAACTGGATTATCGTTAATCCAACTAATCATTGTTTCTTTTGGAATAGTAAGGATTTCTGGAGTAATCCAAGATGAAGCTATTGAATAATTAGCATAAATACCTTCAACTTCTTGAAGCTTTACAGAAGCGGTTTCATTAGTTGAATCTAAATCTCTTTGCAAGTATGGGTATAAGTAAACTTTATCTAAAAGTCTTGATATTTTCTCCTCAAGATTTACAAACTCAATAAAGATATTAGAATTTTGAGATATTTTTCCCTGATATTTCGGAATTTCAGACATATACCCTTTAAGAGTTGTTAAATCATTTTCCCAAGCAGTCCAGTTAGGATAAACATCATTTAAATTCCATTTATATTGTTGCGTAATTTCATCTCTATTTTTTAACATAGAAAAATCCTCCTTTTTAATCTCTTGTGTGTATTTTTTTTCATAAAAATATTTACCAATAAAAGCTAAGTTTGCAATAAGTACAAGAACTATAAATTTCTTCATCTAAACCCCCTATATTCCTTTATTATATTTTATATATTACAACAAAAAATAAAAAATAGGAAGAAAAGGTTCAAAGTTCTTCCTATTTTAAAATTAAATTTTATTTATCAAGTTGATCTTTAGGTAATATCTTATTTAACGTAACACCTATTAAAGCTGCAATAGCAAGTCCAGAAAGAGAAACAGTTTTCCAGATTATAATATTATCAATAGCAATACCTAAAACAAATATAAGAGATGCAATTAAAAGATTTCTCGAGTGAGAAAAATCTATTTCAGCATCAATAACAGTTCTAACCCCGACAGAAGCAATCATACCGAAAAGAATTATAGAAACGCCTCCCATAACTGGGGTAGGAATTGTTTGTAAGATTACTCCAAATTTGCCAATAAAACTTAAAACAATTGCATAACAAGCTGCTATTCTAAGAATCGCAGGATCATAAACTTTAGTAACTGCTAATACTCCAGTATTTTCTCCATAAGTTGTGTTAGCAGGTCCTCCTAAAAGTCCTGCAGCAACAGTAGCAACTCCGTCACCTAATAATGTTCTTGAAATACCAGGGTTTTTAAAGAAGTCTTTACCAACAACAGCCCCATTTGTTGTAATATCTCCAATATGTTCAATAAAAACAACTAGTGCTATAGGAGCTATTGCCAAGATAGCTGTAATAGAAAATTTAGGTAAAGTTAACAAGTTATTTAGAGCATCTTTTGAAAATCCAATCCAATTAGCAGCGGCAATAGGTGTAAAGTCAACTAATCCTAAAAAGATTGAAACTAAATATCCTAAGATAACAGAAATTAAAATGGGAACTAGCCTAAAAAACGATTTTTCTAAAATAGAGATAGTTATCATGGAAATTACTACTATAAGTGCTACTATAAGACTTTTTAAATCAAAATGTCCGTTTGAATATCCTGCCATAGAAAGCGCAACAGGACTAAGCCTAAGTCCAATAACCATTATAATTGGACCAACAACAACAGGAGGAAAGAAAGATTTTATCTTTTCCACACCAAAAACTCTAATCATCCAAGACATGAAGATATAAACAAAACCAGCAGAGATAACCCCACCTTTAATAGCTGCAATTCCCTCCTCTTTTAAAACAAGAGCTAGAGCTCCAATAAAAGCAAACGATGAACCTAAAAAAACAGGAACGATACCTTTTGTACAAAGATGAAAAAGAAGTGTTCCTATTCCTGCAGAAAGTAAAGCGATAGATGGATTTAAACCAGTTAAAAATGGAACTAAAACAGTAGCTCCAAACATAGCTAGTACGTGTTGGATTCCAAGTAAAAGTTTACTTTTTGTAGATAAATTAGTCATTATAAAACGCCTCCATAAAAATTTTTGCTATTAAATAGCCTACATTATTTTAAGACTATTGTCAATCTAAACTTAACACTCCTAAAAGTTTACCATCATTAAAAGAAATAGATGCATTATTAGAGGTAAGTATATTGCTTAAACATGTGGAATCTCCTCTTTTCAAAACATGATTTTTAAGAGGATAAAGAAATCCATCTAGACTAAGGTTTTCAATAGTATCTGAAAAAGGAATAAATGAAATTCTTTTTCCTTTACTATTTTTTATAGTAAAATTAGAAGTAACCAAGAAAAGTTTTTCTATATCATTAAGAAAGATAAGATTATTATATTTAAAGATAAGGTTTATATTTGTTAGAAAGTGATCTACTCTTCCTCCAAAACCCCCAATAATATAAATTTTATCATAATTTAGTGAAGATACATAAGATATTAAAAGTTCTCCATCTGTAAAATCTTTATTTTTATTAAAGCTTTTAATAACGACATTATTAAAAGTGAGTAATTTTATAGAATTCTTGTCTAGGGAATCAAAGTCTCCCCAAACTTCTTTTGGAATATAATTTAATTCAAGAGCTTTTCGAGCACCTCCATCGGCACAAAAGAGATGAGCATTATCGATATTCAAGTTTTCATAAAACTCTTTAGATTCAGGGAACTCTCCATTTAAAAAAATAAAAGCCTTAGTCATCATCATTTTCTGTATCAACTACAATAAAAATAGGCAGATGATCAGAAACCTCCTTTCTAGTTTTTATAAATTCTCCTTCAGTGATATCTAATGCTCCACTTTCACCTTTAAATTCTTGTGTATATTTTTTAGAAAGAAAAATATTATCATAAGAATTAGCAAAACCTTTAGTCCCGATAGTTGTTTTAATAGAAGGGTCTAAGGCATAAATTATATTATCTTTATGAGTAAGGAGTGGTTCAAAAGCTGTATCATTAGCAGCAAGATTAAAATCACCACCAATTAGGATATCATTTTCAATAGGATCTAAATCTTGAAAGTAATTATAAATATCTATAAATTTTGCAGCTTCAAATTGTCTTTGAGATACTTTTTTACCATAAATTGAATGAATTAGGACATAAGTAAAATCAAAATTATTAATTTTAAAAGTAGCTCCATATGGTTCACGAATAAAATCATCATTTTTATCAGGGTAAAAACCATCACTTTTAATGAAATCAACTTTATCTTTTTTATAAAGAAATGCATAGTATTCTTTATATTCATCAGTTCCTACAGGATATGGAGATATATCATATCCCCATTTAGAATTACTAATTTTTTCTACTTCAGATATAAGTTTATATATTCCTTTTTTATTCATAACTTCAACTAAACCGACAATATCAAAAGGTTCAATAGATTTAGCTAAATGCTTGTAATCTTTCTCTCCCTTTCCTAATCTCAATGTGTTAAAAGCTCCGATGTAAGCTTTATTTTCTAATTGTTTTGAAAAAGAAAAAGAAAAAATAAAAATAAATAGAATAAATATTTTTTTTATATACATATAAATCTCCTTAAAAAAAATACCCTAAAAAGGGTATTTCTTAATAATTTTCAGGGAACATTATTTTTTCCACACCTTCAATAATGATATGTAATATCATCATATGAATTTCTTGGATTCTATCAGAAGTTTCTCCAGGAATAATAAATTCGTAATCACACATTCCTTTAAGTTTACCTCCATCTTTTCCAAGAAGAACAACAGTTTTTAGTCCCATATTTTTAGCTGCTTCTACAGCTTTTATAATATTTGCAGAATTACCGCTTGTTGAGATACCAATAAACATATCTCCTTCTTTTCCATAAGCTTCTACACCTCTTGAAAATATATAGTCAAAACCGTAGTCATTTCCTACACAAGTTATATGAGATGAATCAGATAAAGAAATAGCTGGTAAA
The DNA here is from genome assembly GCF_024506395.1 of Cetobacterium sp. NK01. NCBI lineage: Bacteria > Fusobacteriati > Fusobacteriota > Fusobacteriia > Fusobacteriales > Fusobacteriaceae > Cetobacterium > Cetobacterium sp. NK01. The sequence goes on along the minus strand of NZ_JANIBO010000001.1, from coordinate 563,184 downwards.
GCTTTTCTATCTTTTCTAAATCTACCTGTAAACTCTTCAGCGAAATGTAAAGCATCACAATTACTTCCGCCATTTCCACAGATTAAAACTTTATTGCCATTTTGGAAAATTGTAGCTAAATCTTTAGCTATTTTTTCAGTTGTTTGTTTTTCAGCTTCTTCTTTTATAAATTTTTCTAAAAGAGAAGCTGTTATTTTATACGAATCTAATAAATTCATATTAGCCTCCTAAATTAAAAATTAAAGTTTAAAATTCTTAACAAAATTAATAAATTTGATAATGTGAGCTAAATTCTTTTTATCTTTAGTTATAACAATTTGATAAGAATCTGTAACTTCATCTATTGTCCTAATAACTTTAAACTCATCACTTTGTATTTCTTTATAAACAGCATAGTAAGGTAAGATAACATTACCAATTCCTTCTTTAACCATTCCTTTAATAACTCCCAAATTTCCAACAACTGGAATTTTAGTATTAAAGCAAATATGATTTTTATCCTCTAGATGACTAATAGCTCTATCGTTATTATAGATGTTTTTTCTAGAGATTAGAGGTTCTTTAGATATAGCTTCCAATTTTTGTGTATTTTTAGTACCAACAAGTATATAAGGTACAGAACCAACAGTAATAACTTCTAAATTTGGATCAGTTATGTGCTCTTCATCTATTAAAAGAATATCAAGTTCCCCTTCTTTTAATAACTTTAAAAGCCAAGCTTTAGTAGAGATAGTAATATCATATTCAATCTCGTCATGTAAAGATATAAAATCTTTCATTAAAAGAGGCAATAAAGGCTCTCCAATAACAGATGTAGCTCCAATAGATATTTTAGCTTTATCTAAATTGATAATTCTTTCCATCTCTTTTTCAGCTCTTTTAACTTTCTCAAAAATTTCCTCAGCCATTTTAAAAAGAGCTTCCCCAGTGTAAGTTAATTTTATTTTCTTAGAACTTCTATCAAAAAGTTTAGAATTTAATATCTCTTCAAATTTTTTTACTTGTATTGAAACCGCTGATTGATTTATGTATAATTTATTAGCTGCTTTTGTAAAACTTTTTTCTTTAGCTACCTCATAAAATATTCTTAAATAATGTAAATCCAATTGTATCACTCCCAACTATTATTATTATGTATAGTTACCATTCTATTTTAGCATAATTTTAACATAATGAATACAATTTATTTAAAAAAAGTAGCAGGAATTAAATTCCTACTACTAAAAAAGCTTTAAAATGATATTGTTATTGGAAGTTTTTTAAGTTTTCCATTAGTTTATCATATTTATCTTGGAACTCTTCCTGGATTCTTTTTTCTCTATCTAAGATATGAGCTGGAGCTTTAGATGTAAATCTTTCATCAGAAAGTTTAGCATTAACCTTATCTAAATCTTTTTTTACTTTTTCAAGTTGCTCATTAATTTTTTTGATTTCTGTTTCAACATCTAGAAGACCAGTTAGAATCATGAATACTTCTGAATTTCCATTTACTCTGAATCCGCTTTGTTCAGGAGTAGCAAGATCAGCTCCTACAGTTAATTCTTCAATTTTAGCAAGTTTAGTTATAAATAACTCATTAGCCTTTAATGTTTCTAATTCTGTAGGGTTAGAAGTTCTGATAACAACTTTAGCCTCTTTAGCTGGAGATATTCCTCTTTCTGCTCTAATGTTTCTTAGTGATGAAATAAGGCCTTGAATATATTCAAAAGCTTTTTCTTTATCATCGCTTACAAGAGAATCATTACAAACTGGATAATCAGCAAGCATGATAGTTTCTCCGTTTACTTTTATTTTTTGCCAAATCTCTTCAGTGATAAATGGCATAAATGGATGTAAAAGTTTTAATCCAGCTTCTAAAACTGTCCATAGAACATATTGAGCAGTTTGTCTAGATTTAACTCCTGATTCTTCTTTATTATATAATCTAACTTTAGCTAATTCAACATACCAGTCACAGAAGTCTCCTCTTAAGAACTCATAGATTGATTTAGCAGCTTCATCTAATTGGAATTTTTCTAATTTATCAGCAACATCTTTAGAAGTTTTATTTAATTTAGAGAAAATCCACTCATCAACTAATTCAAGTTGAACATTCGATTTATCAAATGTTTTTATATCGAAATCTTCAAGGTTCATAAGAACAAATCTTGAAACGTTCCAGATTTTATTAGCAAAGTTTCTACCCATCTCTATCAATTTTTCAGAGAAATGAACATCTTGACCTTGAGAAGTATTGTAAATCATTGTAAATCTAATAGCATCAGCACCGTATTCTCCAATTAAATTTAATGGATCTGGTGAGTTACCTAATGATTTAGACATTTTTCTACCAACTTCATCTCTAACTATTCCATGTAGGTAAACATTTTCAAATGGAATATCATCCATAGTATACATACCAAACATTACCATTCTAGCAACCCAGAAGAATAAAATATCAGCACCAGTTACTAGTGTAGAAGTAGGATAGAACTTTTCTAATTCAACTGTTTTTTCCGGCCAACCTAAAGTTGAGAATGGCCATAAAGCAGATGAGAACCATGTATCTAAAACATCTGTTTCTTGAGTTAAGTCAACATCTTTACCATAGTGAGCTTTAGCTTGAGCATATGCATCTTCTTCTGTTTTAGCAACAAAAATATGCATATCAGGTCCATACCAAGCAGGTATTCTATGTCCCCACCAGATTTGTCTAGAGATACACCAATCTCTGATATTCTCTAGCCAGTTATAGTAAACTTTTTCCCATCTTTTAGGCATAAGTTTAACTTTTCCATTTCTAACAACTTCTAAAGCTTTTTCTGCTAGAGGTTCCATTTTAACAAACCATTGTTTTGAAACTCTTGGCTCAACAACAGTGTTACATCTATAGCATCCTCCAACATTATGTGAATGAGCTTCAATTTTAACAAGTAATCCTTGCTCTTCTAAATCAGAAACAATTTTCTTTCTAGCATCAAATCTATCCATTCCAGCATACGCAGGGTAATCATTAACAACTTTTCCATCAGGAGTCATCATATTGATAATAGGTAGATTGAATTTTTGTCCTAAAGCAAAGTCATTAGGATCATGAGCAGGAGTTATTTTAAGTGCTCCAGTTCCAAATTCCACATCAACATATTCGTCAGCAATAACAGGAATTTCTCTTCCAACAAGAGGTAAAATTACATTTTTACCAACAAGATGAGAATATCTTTCATCATTTGGATTAACTGCAATAGCCACATCAGCAAGCATAGTTTCAGGTCTTGTAGTAGCTATAATTAAAAATTCGTCAGAATCTTTAACAGGATATTTAATATTCCATAGTGAACCAGCTTTTTCCTCGTGATCAACTTCATCATCAGCTAATGCAGTACCACATCTAGGACACCAGTTAACCATGTACTCACCTTGATATATTAATCCATCATTGAAAAGTTTAATGAAAATATCTTTAACAGATTCAGAAAGACCTTGATCCATTGTGAATCTTTCTCTTTTCCAATCTAAAGAAGCTCCTATTTTTCTAAGCTGAGTTGTAATAACACTACCATATTGTTCTTTCCATTCCCAAACTTGTTTAATAAACTCTTCTCTACCTAAATCCTCTTTAGTTAAACCTTCGTCAGCTAATTTTCTTTCAACTTTATTTTGAGTTGCAATACCAGCATGGTCAGTTCCAGGCATCCAAAGAGTATTATATCCACTCATTCTTTTATATCTAACAAGTACATCTTGAATACTGTTATTAAGAATATGTCCCATATGTAATATACCAGTTACATTTGGAGGTGGAATAACTATAGAGTAGTTTGGCTTACCATCATCTAAAGTTGCAGCAAAAAAGTTTGATTCCTCCCAATATTTATACCATTTTCCCTCTATTTCATTAGGGGAATAAGTAGTTGCTAATTCATTCATTTTAAATCCTCCTATTCAATTTCTCCCTCTAAACAACTTTCAATATAATTTAAAATTTGTTCTTTTCCATTATTGTTTAATGATGAGTGGAAGAAGACATCATCATTATGGAAATCAATTTTTGTTCTAATATCTTTTAAAGCTTTGAATTTTTCATTATTAGAAACTTTATCCATTTTTGTAAAAATTATTTTAAATGGAGTTCCATAGTGATCTAGCCAATTAAGCATTTCAAGATCTTCACCACTAGGGATTCTTCTTATATCTAGTAGAACAAAAACTAGTTTTTTTCTAGGACTAGCAAGGTATCTCTCCATAGTTAATCCCCATTCTTTTTTCATCTCTTTAGGAACCTTAGCAAAACCATATCCAGGTAAATCAACAAAGAAAAATTCTTTGTTGATTAGAAAATAGTTAATTAACTGAGTTCTTCCTGGAGTTTTACTAGTTTTGGCTAATTTATTTCTTCCTGTAATACTATTTATAAGAGAAGATTTTCCAACATTTGATCTTCCTACAAAGGCAAATTCAATATGATTTAGCTCTTCAGGATAATCTTTTTCAAATACAGCTGATTTTGTAAAATCTGCTTGTTTTATATTCATTGTGTTACCTCTTTTCATTATTTTTCAAGAGCAAGTTTTTCAACATCTTCATATGTTGAAGCAAAGTATATTTTTATATCCTTCATTACTTCCTCTGGAATCTCTTCAACATCAACTTTATTATCATCAGGTAAAATTATATTTTTGATTCCTGCTCTATGAGCTCCAATAACTTTTTCTTTGATTCCTCCAACAGGTAAAACCTCACCAGTAATTGTAATTTCACCAGTCATAGCGAATGTTTGTTTAACTTTTCTTCCTGTTAAAACAGATAAGATAGTTGTAGTAATAGCAATACCGGCAGATGGTCCGTCTTTTGGTGTTGCTCCTTCAGGGAAATGAAGATGTATATCTTTTTTCTCTAAAACAGTTGAATCAATTTCAAATTTATCAAGATTAGCTTTTAAATATGTAAATGCAACCATTGCAGACTCTTTCATAACATTTCCAAGAGTACCAGTTAAAGAAAGGTTTCCTTTACCTGGAATTTGAACACCTTGAACTTCAAGGGTCATTCCACCAACAGATGTCCATGCCAAGCCATTAACTACTCCAATTTTAGAAACCGCTTTTTTCATTTTTTCAGGTCTAAATTTAGGATGCCCTAAATAAGACTCAAGATTTTTAACATTTATACTAACTGACTTAGCTTCGGTATCAATAACTTTTCTAGCTACTTTTCTGAATAGAGATGAAATTTCTCTTTTTAAGTTTCTAACACCAGCTTCTTTAGTATACTCATCGATTATTTTTAATATAGCTTTATCAGTTATACTTATTTTTATATCACTTAAACCATTTTCATCTTGAGCTTGCTTAATTAGATAATTATTAGCAATATGTAATTTTTCAAACTCTGTATATGAAGAAAGATTAATAATTTCCATTCTGTCTCTTAAAGGTCCAGGGATACTTCTTAAGTCATTAGCAGTAGCAACAAAGAAAACTTTAGATAAGTCAAAAGGCATATCCAAATAATGATCTTCAAAGTGCTTATTTTGCTCTGGATCTAGAACCTCCAACATAGCTGAAGCTGGATCTCCTTTAAAATCACTAGACATCTTATCTATTTCATCAAGTAAAATAACAGGATTAACACTACCCGCGTTTTTAATAGCCTTAATAATTCTTCCAGGCATAGATCCAATATATGTTCTTCTATGACCTCTTATTTCAGCTTCATCTCTAACACCACCAAGAGAAACTCTAACAAAATTTCTACCAAGAGAATCAGCAACAGATTTAGCTAAAGATGTTTTTCCAACTCCAGGGGGTCCAGCCAAACAAAGAATAGTCCCTTTCATATTTGGATTTAATTTTTTAACGGCCAAATAATCTAAAATTCTGTCTTTAACATCTTTTAAACCATAGTGATCTTTTTCTAAAACATCATGAGCAATTTTTAAATCTAAAGTTTCAGGAGTAATTACTCCCCAAGGAAGCTCTAAAACTGATTCAATATATGCTCTAGAAACTGTAGCTTCAGCAGAATATGGTGCCATTTTACCAAGTTTTTTTAATTCTATTTCAAGCTTATCTTTAGCTTCTTTAGGAAGAGATGAATTTCTAACTTTATCATAAAGTTCATCAGTTTCTTCGTCTCCACCAGTTTTACCAAGTTCTTCTCTAAGAGTATTAATTTTTTCTCTTATAAAATAACTTTTTTGGCTTTCATTAATTTTTTCTTTTACTTTTTGATCAACTTTTTGTTCAATTGAAGCAATTTCAATTTCGTTATTTAAAATTTCTAATAATCTATATCCTCTAACTTTAACATCTAAAAGTTCTAAAAGTTCAACTTTTAAATTTTCTTCAATCTCAAGATTAAATGCAATAGAATCAAAGATCTTACCAGCTTTTCTTAAGCTTTTTAACTGAACCATTAATTCTGCACTAATTTGATTAGTTAATGTAGAATAGTCTTCAAATAAGTTAATTACTTTTCTTTTAAGAGCTGTTAATTCAGTAGAAGATTCCTCAGTCGATGAAATTACACTATAATCAGCAAATAAAACACCATCTTCTTCGATTATATTTTCAATAAGAACTCTTTTATCAACTTCAATAAGAACTTTTATACTTTTATTAGGCAAAGGAATAGATTGCACAATGTTTGCTACAACTCCGATTTTATGTACTCCTTCAGGTAAAATTGGAGTTTCTTCTAAAGAATTTTTTTGTAAGCTAAGAACTAATTTATTTTTTGTTTTCATTGCAAAATTCATAGTTAATAAACTTCTTTCTCTTCCAACATAAAGAGGAGAAGCTGTTCCAGGAAAAAGAACCATTTCCCTAGTAGGTAAAAAAGGTAATCTACTCATTCGTAATCACTCCTTAATGTTCAATTTTAACTTTAGTAGAATCTTGAATTGAATCAGCTGTAATTGTAACCTTTTTAATAGTTTTATCAGAAGGAATTTCGAACATCAGATTTGTCATTATATTTTCAATAATTGATCTAAGCCCTCTTGCTCCAATTCTTCTTTCTAAAGCTAAAGCTGCAATTTTTTTAAGCGCTTCATCTTCGAATTCAAGGTTAACATTTTCCATCTCAAAGAATTTTTGATACTGTTTTACAATAGAATTTTTAGGTTCTGATAAAATCTTAATAAGAGCAGTTTCATCCAAAGGAGATAGTGTTGATATAACAGGAAGTCTACCAACTAATTCAGGTATAATTCCTTGTTTAACTAAATCTTCAGGTAAAACTTTACCTAAAAGCTCAATTTCTTTTTCAGTTTCAATAGAATCTTGAGAAGCACCAAAACCGAGAACTTTTTTGTTAGTTCTAGATTTAATAATTTTTTCCATACCTTCAAAAGCTCCACCAACTATAAATAGTATATTAGTTGTATCCACTTCAATAAGCTCTTGATTTGGATGTTTTCTTCCACCTTGAGGAGGAACTTGAGACTTTGTACCTTCAATAATCTTTAAAAGAGCTTGTTGAACTCCTTCGCCAGAAACATCTCTAGTAATAGAAACATTTTCAGATTTTCTTGCTATTTTATCAATTTCATCTATATAAATAATACCTCTTTCAGCAGCTTCAACGTTATAATCAGCGGCCTGAAGAAGTCTAACCAGAACATTTTCAACATCATCTCCAACATATCCTGCTTCAGTTAATGTTGTAGCATCAGCAATTGCAAAAGGAACATGAAGTGTTCTTGCAAGCGTTTGGGCCAAAAGTGTTTTTCCTGAACCAGTAGGTCCAATTAAAAGTACATTTGATTTTTGTAATTCAACATCTTTACTTCCTTGATCTTTATGCATAATTCTTTTATAGTGATTGTAAACAGAAACAGCTAAAACTTTTTTACTTTCATCCTGTCCAATAACATATTCATCTAATTTTTCTTTAATCTCTTTAGGTGTTGGGAGTTTTACTCCTGTCAAAGAGCTATTTGAAGATTCAGGCGAATGTTTTTCTCCGTAATAGACATCATTTTCGTAACCGAGCATATCAAAACATGTTTCGATACATTCATCACAAATAAATGCCCCATCAATACCAGAGAAAAGTTTTGAAACTTCATCTTGTCCTCTTCCACAAAAAGAGCAATGTTCTTTCTTATTCATCTTTTCCCTCCTTATCTAATAAAAACATGATCGATTAGACCAAATTCTTTAGCTTCTTCTGCACTCATAAAGTTATCTCTTTCAGTTGCAATTATAATTTCTTCAACTGATTTATTTGTATTTTTGCTTAAAATTTTAGAAGTTAAATCCTTCATTCTTAAGATTTCTTTAGCTTGAATTTCGATATCAGTAGCTTGACCTCTAGCTCCACCAAGGGGTTGGTGAATCATAATTCTAGAATTTTCAAGAGAATATCTTTTTCCTTTAGCACCTGCAGAAAGTAATAAAGCCCCCATACTAGCAGCTTGACCAATGCAAACTGTTTGAACGTCAGGTTTAATGTAGTTCATAGTATCGTAAATTGCCATGCCAGAAGTGATAACTCCTCCAGGACTGTTTATATACATAATTATATCTTTATTAGGATCTTCAGCTTCTAAAAATAGGAGTTGAGCAACAATTGCGTTAGCTATTTGATCATCTATTTCACTTCCCAAAAAGATAATTCTATCTTTAAGAAGTCTTGAATAGATGTCATAGGCTCTTTCACCTTTTCCTGTGTTTTCAATAACTGTTGGACTGTACATTTTTTTCCCTCCTTTAAAAACTTGCTTTAAAAATTTAAAGTTAAATACTTAAAATATTTAGGTATTTAACATTAATTTTTTATTAAAGTAGTATTGAGTAGAGATAAACTCTACTCAATACAATTGGTTATTACTTTGCATTATTAACAATAACTTCAACAGCTTTTTGAGCTAAGCTCTCAGTTTTTAAACTATGGAAAAATTCATCTAAATTAGAATTTTTCTTTAATTCAGTTTCTAATTGCTCTTTATTCATTCCATACATTTTAGCAATCTCTTCAACTTTAGTATTTAATTCTTCATCAGTAACCTCTAAGTTTTCAGCTTTAGCAATAGCTTCTAAAACAAGATCAACTTGAACTTTGTTATGAGCCATTGGAGCAATTTGGTTAAATGCTTGCTCTTTAGTCATACCAGTCATTTTTAAATATTGATCTAAATCCATTCCTTGCATAGCTAATTGTTGGTTCATTTCGGCCATTCTATTTTCTACTTCTCTAACTACCATAGATTTAGGAACTTCAACTTTTGAATTAGCAACTACTTTTTGGATTAATTTTCCAACAAAGTTATTTTGAACTCTTGCTTCTTCTCTAGCAGTTATTTCAGTAGTTTTCTTAGCTTTTAAATCTTCTACAGATTCAAATCCAGCTTCTTTAGCAAACTCTTCTGTTAATTCAGGTTTTGCTAAAGTTTTAATAGAGTTAATTTTAACTTTAAATGTTGCAGGTTTTCCAGCTAAAGCTTCAGCATGGTATTCAGCAGGGAATGTTACGTTAACTTCCCCCTCTTGTCCTACAGTATATCCAACTAATTGATCTTCAAAAGTATCAATAAACATTTTTGATCCTAATTTTAACTGATGAGAATCAGCTTTTCCACCTTCGAAAGGAGTACCATCAACAAATCCTTCGAAAGCTAAATCAATTGTGTTCCCCATTTCAGCTTTATGTCCTTCAGGAGCATCTTCTAATTTAGATTTTGCATTTAACATATTTTCAATTTCTTTATTTAAAAGGTCATCTGTCATTTCGAAAGACTCTTTTTCAACTTCTAAACCTTTGTATTCACCTAAAGTAATTTCAGGATATACATCAACTTTAAATGTCATTTCAAGCGTATCTTTCATATCAGCAACAAGATCGTAAATGAAACTTACTGGAGTGATTTTTTCTTCAGCAACGATTTTTTCAAAGTTTGCTTTAAGAACAGATTCAACAACCTCTTCCTTGATAGCATCTGCAAAAGCAGCCTCAACTTTGTTTAATGGAGCATGTCCTTTTCTAAATCCAGGTACCTCTACTTTAGTAGCTAAACTTTTAATAACCTCTGATTTAATTGGTGATAACTCTTCAACTGTTAAAGTAAGTTTAACTTCAACTGCTGAGTGGTCGATTTTTTTTAATTCGTGTTTCATCATTTCCTCCTTAAGGTATTTATGTATTAACATCTTAAATCTTATGAGACTTAAGATCTTTTAAACGAAATTGATAATACTCTTCTCCCCGATTAACAATCTTTTCGGGATAATAAATAATATCATAAAGCATATCCTTGCTATTTTTATGTAACTTTGAACTTAAATCAAAAGCTACAAGAGGATAAGATTTGCCATTTTTTAATAGAAAACCATTAAAGTGTCTATTTTCAATGCCAAAAAATTTTGCATCTATAATTTTAACTCCTCTATCTAAAAAATAGGGATGTTTATTTTCAAGTCCGAATGGACCTAGTTTTTTAATATCATTAATATTATTTTTATTAATTTTATCAATAGCTAATTCCAAATCAATTTCTAAAAATTTAGGTTGATTGATACTATGTTCGTGAACTTGAATTTCTTCTTGAAATAAAAGTTCAATCTCAGGCAGATTTTTCTCATCTGCGATAAATCCAGCTGCTAAGTCATGCCCACCGAAACGTATCAGTTTATTTTCAATAAGTTTTAAAATATTGAAAATATTTACACCAGGAATACTTCTGCATGAAGCTTTGGCAACTCCATCTTTTAGTGAGATCATAGCAACAGGTAGATTATATTTTACACTTAATCTAGAAGCAACTACACCGATAACACCAGGATGCCATCTTTCAGAAGCAACAAAAATATATTTTAAATCGTCTTTATTAAGTTTTTGTTGAATTATTTTGTTTGCTTCATCAAAGATCATTCTTTCAAGTTCTCTTCTTTGTTTATTAGCTTTTTTCATCTCTTCAATAATGTTATATATTTCAAAATCATCTGTTTTCATGAAAAAGTCAGCTCCAAGTTTAGAGTTTCCAAGTCTTCCTAGTGAATTTATTAAAGGAGACACGAAGTAACTTATATCAGTTGTGCTAATATCTTTATTATAAAGCTTTAAATATTTCATTAGATAAACAAGACCCTTAATTTTTGTATTTTTAAGAGTTTCTAGTCCTCTACTTATAATAATTCTATTTTCATCAAACATAGGTACAACATCAGCAACAGTCCCAATCATAATAACATCCATGAATTGATATAATTTAGAGAAATCTTCTTTTAGATAAGAATAAACTCCTTGAGCAACTTTTAAAGCAACTCCAGCTCCAGCCAAGAATTTAAATTTGTAATTTTCACTTAGTTTAGGATTGATGAAGAGGATATTGTCCTCTTCTTCATCCTTAACACTTTTATGGTGATCAGTAACAATAACTTCAATTCCTAAACTCCGAGCATACTCTACATCTTCATAAGAATTAATTCCTGTATCAACAGTAATTACTAGTTTTCCAGAATTTTTATGAATAAAGTCAACAGTTTTTTTATCAAGACCGTAGCCTTCATCCATTCTATTAGGAATATAGTAATCAATATCAATTCCAATCTCTCTAAAAGCTAATACAAGGAAGATCGCAGCCGTTATTCCATCGACATCATAATCTCCATATATAAATAACTTATCTCCATTATTTTTTGCTGAAACTATTTTTTCCACAACTTTATCCATCATTTCAAAATCAAAAGGATTATGAAATTTTTTTATAGATGGATTAAGGAAGTTATCTACATCCTCTTTTTCTAAAAAGCCCTTTTTTAAAAGTAAAGTAGCTAAAAATTTAGAAACATTCCATTGACTAGCCTTAGTTTCAATAAGATTTTCAGATACTGCTTTATATTCCCAGTGCATAAAATTATCCTTTTAAGCTATCAAGTAACTGGGAGATTTTAATAGCGTGTTCTATAGTATCATCCAGTTTTATTCTAATATCAGGAGTATATCTTAAGGCTAGTTCTTCAGATACTCTTTTTCTAAGAAAACCTTTAATTTCATTTAACCCTTCTAAAACTTCATTTTTATTAACTGTTCCACCAGCTATAGGCATAATACTGAAATATAAGTCAGCGAATTTTAAATCTTCAGTAACTCTAACATTTGTAATAGAAACCATAGCTTTTTTTAATTTTGGATTTTTAATTTCTTCAAAAAGACATTTAGAGACAACTCTTGAAACCTCTTTTTCTATTGCAGCTAATCTTTTTTTATTCATAATAAATCACCCACTTTTTACTTTAAAGTTCTTTTAACTTCGATAATATCAAATGCCTCTACGATATCTCCTTCTTTGATATCATTGAAGTTTTCTATACCTAAACCACATTCTTGTCCAGCAACCACTTCTTTAGCATCATCTTTGTATCTTTTAAGAGTGTTAAGCTTTCCTTCATAAACAATAACACCATTTCTTAATATTCTAATATTTGATTCTTTTCTAACTTTACCATCAACAACAACACAACCAGCAACGTTTCCGACTTTAGAAACTTTAAAGACTTTTTTAATTTCAATTCTACCAGAATACATTTCTTTAAACTCAGGATCAAGCATTCCAGTTAGTGCTTTTTCAATATCTTCAGTAATGTGATAAATAATGTTAGAAGTTCTAATTTCAACTCCATTAGAGTCAGCTTCTTTTAAAGCATTAGTTGTAGGTCTAACATTAAATCCAATAATGATAGCATTAGAAGCTTCAGCAAGTTTAACGTCACTTTCAGTAATAGCTCCAGAAGCAGCTTGGATTATATTAACGATAACTTCTTCATGAGACAATTTTAATAAAGAGTCTCTTAAAGCTTCAACAGAACCTCTAGAATCAGCTCTTAAAATTAAGTTAAGTTCTTTAACATTAGCATTATCCATTTGTTGAGAAAGAGATTCAAGAGATATTGATTTTCTGCTAACTTCAGCGATTTTTCTTTCTTTAGCCATTTCTTCAACAATTCTTTTAGCATGCTGTTCGTTTTGGATAACATAGAATGTATCTCCAGCAGATGGAACATCATTAAATCCAATAATTTCAATTGGTTGAGAAACTGTAGCAATTTGAACTTTAGCACCTAAATCATTAACTAAGGCTCTAACTTTACCCATAGATTCTCCAGCAACAATAACTTCTCCTATTTTTAAAGTACCCTCTTGAATTAAAACGTCAGCAATAGGTCCAACTTTAGGATCAAGTCTTGATTCCAAAACAATACCTTTAGCTCTTTTCTTAGGATTAGCTTTTAATTCTAAAATTTCAGAAGTAATTAAAATTGTATCTAGAAGTGTATCTAAGTTCATTTTCGCTTTAGCAGAAACTTCAACAAACTCAGTGTCTCCTCCCCATTCAACTGAAACAAGTCCATGCTCCATTAACTCTTGTTTAACTCTCATAGGATTAGCTTCAGGTTTATCAATTTTATTGATAGCAACAATAATAGGTACATTTGCAGCTTTAGCATGTGATAAAGCTTCGATTGTTTGAGGCATTACACCATCATCAGCAGCAACAACAAGAATTGCGATGTCAGTAACTTGAGCTCCTCTAGCTCTCATATCAGTAAATGCTTCGTGGCCAGGAGTATCAACGAAAGTTATTTTTCTTCCAGCTTTATTAATTTGATAAGCTCCAATTTTTTGTGTAATTCCTCCAGCCTCTCCTGAAGCTACAGATGTTGTTCTTATAGCATCAAGTAAAGATGTTTTTCCGTGGTCAACGTGCCCCATGATTGTAATAACTGGAGCTCTTTCGATAAGGTCTTCAGGTCTATCAGTAATTTCAAGAGCAAATTTATCTCCGAAATCTAATTCAATTTCTTCCTCTTCTTCAACAAGAGCATCATAATCCATAGCTAGCTCTTCTGCTAGTTCAAAAGATATAGGACTATTAATTGTTAACATTTGTCCTTTTAAGAAAAGTTTTTTGATAAGTTCAGAACTACTAATTCCAAGTCTATCAGCGAAATCACCTAATGTTATTTCACCTCTAATTTTGATTATTTTCATTCCATCTTCTTCGATAATTTCAGGACCTTGTTCAGCTTTCTTTACAACGAAGTCTGCTCTTCTTCCTTTTTTTCTTTTCTTTGATTTTCCCTCGTCTTTAGAGTTATTATCACTATTTTTGTTTTTCTTTTTCTTTGTAGTAGTATGATTCTCCTCTACAAAATCATCTACATCATTAAATTCCATATTTTTTTTCATTGTTTCCTCCTCTATATAAACATTGTTAGAAACAACATTATCATTTTTTTTAGCAAAATAAGCTGTGGCAATTTTTTCTTGCTCAACAGTCAATCCAGCTAGATGTGAGTGTACATCAATTCCAATATTGTTTAAAATATCCAAAAACTCTTTATTCCCAAAACCGTATTTTTTAGCTAATTCGTGTACTCTTATTTTCATAAAATCTAGACACCTCCAAATAGCCTAATCGATCAATCCCCTTGCAACCTTTTTATTTTTTATAGCAATCACATTGATTTCATCTTTGTTAAATATCTCACCAAGTTGTGCTTTATCCCCAAAATGCGCATAAGGAATATCAAATTCCTTAGCCTTTGCAATTATTTTTTTATCATTTTTTTCACTAATATCCTCAGCGATTATTAGGAAATGGATATGTTGAATATCTTCCATAACCATGTTGATACCGAAAGTTAGATGTTCAGAGTTTTTCATTGCCTTTAAAATGTTTAAGTAATCTTTAGATTGTTTCTTAAGAAGATTTACCATTGAAAGTAAATCTTCAATTTTTAGGCTATATTTTTTATTTTTTGAAATTCTTTTTATACATTCATGAGTTTTACAAACGTAGACAGCTCTAGCTTGAAGTTTTTGCTTTTCATCAAATGAATAGTTGTTGTCATTTATTTTAGCGATTCTAAAAAGATCGCTTTTATTCTTTTTTTCTCTACAAACTACACAAGTTCTTTCTGGAGTATGATTAAGCATTTTCTTCCTCATCCAAAGTAACAGTTTCATTTCCTGTTTCAGCTTTAAAAGAATCTACCGTTTTAATATCTACTCTCATACCAGTTAATTTAGCAGCAAGTCTAGCGTTTTGTCCATTTTTACCAATAGCTAAAGAAAGTTGTGAATTCTCAACTAAAACCCTAGCAGTAGTCCCTTCTTCAAGAACTTCGACACTGATAACCTTAGCTGGACTAAGAACAGCAGAAACAAATTCTTCTACATCTTCTTTCCAAACAACGATATCAATTTTTTCACCATTTAATTCATTAACAATATTTCTAATTCTTAATCCTTTTTGACCTATACAAGCTCCAACAGTATCTATATTTTCATCAGCTGAGTATACAGCAACTTTAGCTCTTGAACCAGCTTCTCTAGCAACAGATTTAATTTCAATAACCCCTTCAGCAATCTCAGGAATTTCTAATTCAAATAGTTTCTTTAATAAGCCCTCGTTTTTTCTAGAAATAACTATTTTAGGGAATTTATTTGTTTTTTCTACTTCTGCAACATAAACCTTAATTCTTTCTCCAACTCTGTAAACATCTGCTGGAGACTGCTCAGCAGTAGTTAAAATAGCTTCACATCCATCAAATTCGATGAAAATATTTCTTTTTTCGTCGATTCTTCTGATGATACCAGTAATAATATCATGTTCTTTAACTTTAAATTTATCAAAGATATTTTGTCTTTCAGCTTCTCTAACTTTTTGAATAACGATTTGTTTACCATTTTGGATTGCATTTCTTCTAAACTCTTCACAATTAACTTCAAGCTTAATAACGTCTCCAACTTTAACTCTTTTATGACCAGCTTCAGCAGCATCCTCAACAGAAACTTCTAAAGCAGCATCATATAAATCTTCAGCAGTAACAACCGTTTTAATTTCAAAAACCTTTACTTCACCAGTTGATCTGTTGATTTCAACTTCAACGTTCTCTTCTTCTCCGTAATGTTTTTTGTAAGCTGCAAGCATAGCTTGCTCTACTGCTTCAAGAAGACTTTCTTTATTTATTCCTTTTTCTTTTTCAAGCTGCTCAAGAGCCTCTAAAAAGATTTTACCATCCTTACTTTTCATAATGGGTTTTCCTCCTAACTATAACTAAATAATATTAATTAAATATCACTAAAATCAAAAACAATATTAGCTTTTTTTATCTCTTTAAAAGGTATTTCTAAAGTTTCATTTTTAACTTTTAAATAAAGGTTATTTTCTTTAAAATCTTGTATGATACCCTCAAAATTTTTGCTATCATTAAGCTTATGTTTTAAACTTACTTTAATTTTCTCACCATTAAATCTTATAAAGTCGGCTTCTTTTTTTAAAGGTCTTTCAACTCCCGGTGAAGAAACTTCTAAGAAGAATTTGTGTGGGATTAAAGCATCAATAGCTTCATCAATTTCGTTACTAAGAGACCCGCAATCTTCAAGAGTTATGTCTCCGTTGGGATTTTCAATAAAAATACGTACGTATAAATATCCTCCTTCTTGGACATACTCTAAGTCAACTAAATCAACCTCTCTCTTTTCGATAGCAGGAGTAACAATTTTTTCTATTTTTAAAAGAGTTTCTTCCATTTCTCTTTTATCAAGTTTTATCATAAATTTCACCTCTTTCCAAATAAAAACTATAAAGAAAGAGTGGGATTTCCCCACTCTTGTCAGCTCTAGTATAAATTATCCAATTAGAGTATAGCATAGTTATAAAAAAAAATCAATGAAATCATACTATTCTGTATAGCATAGATATATTAATGTAGGAAAACATTAAATTAAATTTTGTTCACACGAATGATTACAATATATTTTATAAATAGTTAAAAAATCAATGATATAAATTTATTATTTCTATTGTGTTTTTTTAAAACGTAGTGTATAAAATATATTATAAAAGTTTGTTTTTTATAGGAAAAAAAATAGTGAGGTGTTATTTTCAATGAAAAATGGAAAGAAAGTAGTAATTGGTGTAATCGGTTCTGACTGTCATGCAGTAGGAAATAAAATTATTCACCATGTATTAGAGACTAACGGATTTGAAGTAATCAATATAGGAGTTTTATCACCACAAATTGATTTCATTAATGCTGCAGTTGAAACAAAAGCAGATGCAATCATCGTTTCATCTTTATACGGACATGGAGAATTAGATTGTCAAGGTATGAGAGAAAAATGTGAAGAAGCAGGATTAAAAGATATACTACTTTATGTTGGAGGAAACATTGTTGTTGGAAAACAAGAATGGTCAGATGTAGAAGCTAGATTTAAAGCTATGGGATTCAATAGAGTTTATAGACCAGGAACTCCAATTGAACTTACAACAGAAGATTTAAAAGAAGATTTAGGATTATAATAAACTAAATCCAATAAATTAAAGAAAAGAGATGATTTCTATGAAATGTTATCTAACTATTGACTTTGGTAGTACTTATACAAAGTTAACAGCGATAGATTTAGTAGGAGAAAGAATTCTAGCAACTGCTAAAGATATAACAACTGTCGAAGAGGATATAATGATAGGTTTCGATAAAGCTTATGAGAAGCTTGTAAAAGAGATCGAAAAAGAAGTACCAATATCACAAGTTGAATTTGTTGATAAAATAGCATGTTCATCTGCAGCTGGTGGATTAAAAATGGTTGCAATTGGATTAGTTCCAGAGCTAACAGCTGAAGCGGCAAAAAAAGCAGCTTTAGGTGCGGGAGCAAGAGTTATGAAAACATACTCATATGAATTAAATTCTCGTGAGATGGAAGAGATAAAAAATTCACCAGTGGACATAATCTTGCTAGCAGGAGGTACTGATGGAGGAAATAAAGATTGCATTATACATAATGCGAGATTATTGGTAGAGCATGATGTAAAAAAGCCAATTATTGTAGCAGGAAATAAAGCTGCATCAGATGAAATAGAAAGAATGTTTATTGAAGCAAAAATAGATTATTATATGGCAGATAATGTTATGCCTAAAATAAATAAGCTTAATGTTGAACCTGCACGTGAAGAAATTAGAAAAGTATTTATGAATAAGATAATAGAAGCTAAAGGAATGAAAAAGGCTGAAAGTTTCATTAGTGGAATATTAATGCCTACTCCAGCAGCAGTATTAAAAGCAGCAGAAGTATTATCTGAAGGGACAGATGAAGAGGATGGTATTGGAGATTTAATAATAGTAGATATCGGTGGAGCAACAACAGATATTCATTCTATTGGAAAAGGAGATCCATCTAAACCTGGAGTTCTATTAAAAGGATTAGAAGACCCTGTTGCAAAAAGAACTGTTGAGGGAGATCTAGGGATGAGATATTCGGCAATCTCTTTATTGGAAGCAGCTGGAACTAGAAAAATAAGAAATTATTTAAATGATGTTGATAAAAAATGGGATGTTAAAGGTCACTGTAATTATAGACATGATCATATAAAAATGGTTCCTCAATCAAAAGAGGAGATTTTATTTGATGAAGCAATGGCTAAAGTAGCTACAGAGTTATCCATGACAAGACACTGTGGAGTTCTTGAGTGTATATACACTCCTATGGGAACAATGTTTAATCAAAGTGGAAAAGATCTTTTAAATGCACCGTATATAATAGGAACTGGGGGAGTTATTGTTCATAGTGAAAATCCAAGAGGGATTTTAGAAGCAGGAAAATTTAATCCAGCAGAACCGATATATTTAAAACCAGAAAATCCAAAGTTTATGGTAGATAAAACATATATTCTATCATCTATGGGATTATTAGCTCAAAAAGAGCCGGATTTAGCGATAAAAATAATGAAAAAATATCTGATTGAAGTATAAGTTTTGAGGAGGAATCTGATCAATGAATTTAAAATTTAAAAAATGGACTGATGAAGAGTTCTTTAAAGTAAGAGAAGAGGTTTTAAAGCAGTGGCCAACAGGGGCAGATGTAAATTTGGAGGAAGCGGTAGCTTATCATAAAGCTTTACCTGAGCACAAAAACTTCGCTAAAAAATTAATGGATGCAAAAGCAAAAAATATAACTTTAGCTCAACCAAGAGCGGGAGTTGCTTTAATTGAGCAACATATTGAGTTATTAAATTTCTTAGATAAAGAGGGTGGAGCTGATTTATTACCATCTACAATAGATTCTTATACAAGACAAAATAAATATGAGAACTGTGAAAAAGGAATTGAAGAGTCTAAAAAAGCAGGAAGATCATTATTAAATGGATTCCCAGGTGTAAACCATGGAGTTAAAGGTTGTAGAGAAGTTGTAGAAGCAGTAAACTTACCTTTACAATTAAGACATGGAACTCCAGATGCTAGATTATTATCAGAGATAATGCTTGCTGCTGGATATACATCAAACGAGGGTGGAGGAATATCTTATAACATTCCTTATGCAAAATCAGTAAGTTTAGAACAAACAATAAGAGATTGGCAATATTGTGATAGATTAGTTGGATGGTACGAAGAACAAGGAGTTTCTATCAATAGAGAACCGTTTGGACCATTAACAGGAACATTAGTTCCACCATCAATTTCAAATGCTGTTCAAATTATTGAGTGTTTATTGGCTGCTGAGCAAGGAGTTAAAAATATCACTTTAGGATATGGTCAATGTGGAAACTTAGTACAAGACGTTGCTGCAGTAAGATCTATGATGGAGCAAGCTGAAGAGTACTGTAAAGAGTTTGGTTATGAGAATATGCAATTGACTTCTGTATTCCACCAGTGGATGGGAGGATTCCCTGAAGATGAAGCTAAAGCCTTTGGAGTTATTTCAAATGGAGCGTCAGCAGCAGCATTAGCAGGAGCAACAAAAGTTATCGTAAAAACACCTCACGAAGCTATTGGAGTACCAACAAAAGAAGCTAACGCAATGGGAATTAGAGCAACAAAAATGGTATTAAACTTATTAAGAGGGCAAAATTTACCAAACTCTGAAGAAGTTCAATTTGAAAAAGATATGATAAAAAGAGAAGTTAAGCAAATTATTGATAAAGTAATTGAGTTAGGAAATGGGGATTTAGCAGTAGGAACTGTTAAAGCGTTTGAGCAGGGAGTTTTAGATATTCCATTTGCACCATCTAAATATAATGCAGGAAAAATGTTACCAGCTAGAGATAACAACGGAATGATCAGATATTTAAATGCTGGAAACTTACCTCTATCAGAAGATATAAAAGCTTTCCACACTGCTAAATTACAAGAAAGAGCGGATTTTGAAGGAAGACCAATAAGCTTCCAAATGACAGTAGATGATATATTTGCTGTAGGAAAAGGAACATTAATTGGAAGACCAGCAACAAAATAATTTCTATAAAAATAAAAAAATATTATTTAAAATTTGATTTATTATAAAAGTTAGGGAGAGAGATCTCCCTCGTAAAAATCAGGAGGAATTAAAATGAGAATAGTTGATGTAGTATGTTCAGCAGGAAAAACAGGTTTCTACTTTGATGACCAAAGAGCTATAAAAAAAGGAGCAGGACATGATGGATTTGCTTATGTAGGAGAGCCAGTAACAGAAGGATTTACTTCAATTAGACAAGCTGGAGAAGCAATCTCTGTACAATTAATATTAGAAGATGGTCAAGTAGCATTTGGAGATTGTGCAGCAGTACAATATTCAGGTGCAGGAGGAAGAGACCCATTATTCCTAGCTAAAGATTTTATTCCGGTAATTGAAAAAGAAATCGCTCCAAAGTTAATTGGAAAAGAGTTAGATAACTTCAAATCATTAGCTGAAGAGTTTGATGGAATGTTATTAGATGGAAAAAGATTACATACTGCTATAAGATATGGAATTACTCAAGCTTTATTAGATGCTGTAGCAAAAGCTAGAAAAGTAACTATGGCTGAAGTTATTCAAAAAGACTATAATACAGGTTTGGAAATTTCAAAAAGACCTATATTCACTCAATCAGGAGATAACAGATACGAAAATGCAGACAAAATGATTATAAAATCTGCTGATGTTTTACCACATGCTTTAATAAATCATGTAGAAACAAAATTAGGTAAAAATGGAGAGTTATTACTTGAGTATGTTGGATGGTTAAGAGATAGAATAATCCACTTAAGAGATTCAGAAGACTATACTCCTATTTTACACATAGATGTATATGGAACAATTGGAGCAGCATTTGATGGGGATACAACAAAAATGGCAGACTATTTACAAACATTAGTAGATGCAGCAAAACCATTTAAATTAAGAATTGAAGGTCCTATGGATGTAGAAGATAGAGATAAACAAATTGAAGCTTTAGCAGCATTGACAGCTGAAGTAGATAGAAGAAACATGGGAATCGAGTTAGTTGCTGATGAGTGGTGTAACACTTATGAGGATATCGCAGCTTTTGCTGATGCTAAAGCTGGACATGTAGTTCAAATAAAAACTCCAGATTTAGGAGGAGTAAATAACATAGCAGATGCAATTCTTTACTGTAATAAAGTAGGAATTGGTTCTTACTGTGGAGGAACTTGTAACGAGACTAACAGATCAGCTGAAGTTACTACTAACATAGCTATGGCATGTGGAGCTCTTCAAGTTTTAGCAAAACCAGGAATGGGTGTTGACGAAGGATACATGATTGTATTTAACGAAATGAGCAGAGTAGAAGCTTTAGTAAACAGAAGAAAGTAATAGACTTTTAATTCTGGGAAAAGGTGGGGGTCTCCTACCTTTTCCTTTAATTTTATAGAAAATTCTAAGAGGTGAATAGAATGACAATAAATAAACCTGCTAAATGTGGAACATTAGAGTCTAATGATATATTTGTAATGTTAACTCCAAGTGAAAATGGAATAAGTATTGAATTAGAAAGTGTTGTAGAAAAGCAGTTTGGAAATCATATAAAGATGGTTATTGAAGAGAAATTAAAAGAGATGGGAATTACTTCAGTTTTAGTAAAAGCTCAAGATAAAGGAGCTTTAGATTATACAATAAGAGCTAGAATTGAAGGAGCTGTTAAAAGAGGTTGATAAATATTCCTTTTAAGGTGAGGTGTTAGTGTGAAATTAAGAAGAACAATGTTATTTATGCCTGGAAATAACCCAGGAATGCTACAAACAGCAGATACATTTGGAGCAGATTCAGTAATATTTGATTTAGAAGATGCAGTTGCTTTAACAGAAAAAGATGCAGCAAGAATATTAGTAACAGAAGCTATGAGAACTATGAATTATGGAGAAACAGAAGTTGTAATAAGGATAAATCCACTATCATCTCCATTTGCAATGACAGATATAGATAAGATGGCTAGATTAAAGCCAGATGCAATACTACTTCCAAAGGCTACTCCAGAAGATATGGAGATTTTGGAAAAAGAGTTAGAAAGAATTGAAAAAGAGGAAGGGTTTGAAGTAGGAACTATAAAAGTTCATGCTTTAGTAGAAACGGCTTATGGAGTGGAAACTGTTTATGAAACAATAAAGTCTTCTAATAGAATTCAAGCTGTTTTATTAGGTGGAGAAGATTTAGCTGCAGATTTAGCAGTAAAAAGAACTAAAGATTCAGAAGAGTTATTTTATGCTAGAACAAAGGTAGTAAATGCTTGTAAAGCATTAAAAGTAGATGCAATAGATACACCTTTTACTGATACAAATGATTACGAAGGATTAGCTGCAGATTCGAGAAAAGCTAAGATGTTAGGATTCTCTGGAAAGTTAGCTATAAACCCAAGACAAATAGATACAATTCATGAAGTATATTCTCCAACAAAGCAGGAGATAAATCATGCTTTAAGAGTTATGGCAGCAAAAGAAGAAGCGGAAAAAGAAGGATTAGGAGTGTTCTCTTTAGATGGAAAGATGGTTGATCTTCCAATTATAAATAGAGCTATCCAAACTTTAGAAATTGCTGAAATGATTGGATTATTAGATTAATTTAGGGTGAGGTGTTCTAATGAAAAATATTTTAGGAAGAGAAATTCCTGAATTTATAGAAGGATATGGAAACGTAAAACAATACAAAGGGTATCTTTCAAATAAAGATGGAGTAATAAAAAAGGATTTTAAATTTAAAACTATATCTGCTCAAGATTCAAAATTACATACAGATTTAAACAAATTAATGGATAAATTACCATTGAAGGATGGGATGGTAGTTTCGTTTCACCATCATTTAAGAAATGGGGATTTTGTTTTAAATATGGTAATGGAAGAGATTGCAAAAAGAGGATATAAAAATATAACAATAGCAGCAAGTTCTATATTCCCTTGTCATAAAGGGTTGGTAAAAATGATAGAAGATAAGGTGGTAACTCAAATATATGCAGCGTATATATCTGGACCAGTAGCCGAAGCTATATCTCAAGGGAAGTTAGAAAGACCTGCTATAATGCATACACATGGTGGAAGAGCAAGAATATTTGAATCAGGAGAGAGAACTATTGATATTGCATTCATGGCAGCTCCTACAAGTGATGAATATGGAAATATAAATGGTGTAGATGGAAAATCAGCTTGTGGAGCATTAGGATATGCACATACAGATGCAGAGTTAGCTAATATAGTTGTGGCTATAACAGATAACCTAGTTGAGTATCCAAACACGACAATTGAAATAAATCAAACTTTAGTAGATTATGTTTTAGTTGTAGATGCAATAGGAGATCCGAAAGGAATTGTGTCGGGAACAACTCAAATAACTAAAAATCCGATTGGATTAAAAGTTGCAGATTTAACAGCAAAATTTATTGAGGAATCTGGATACTTAAAGAATGGTATGAGTTTTCAAACTGGTGCAGGAGGAATATCTTTAGCTGTAGCAGCACAGTTAAAAAATATAATGAAGCAAAAAGAGATTTGTGGAAGTTTTGCATCTGGAGGAATAACAGGGTATATTGTTGATATGTATAAAGAGGGACTGTTTAAAGCTTTATTTGATGTTCAATGTTTTGACTTAGATGCTATAAAATCAGCTAAGGAAAATCCAGCACATATAACGATGTCAGCATCAATGTATGCCAATGCAAACAATAAAGGAGCAGTTGTAAATAAGTTAGATGTTGTCATTTTAGGAGCTACAGAGATTGATACAAACTTTAATGTAAATGTAACAACAGGGTCTAATGGAGTTATAATGGGAGGATCAGGTGGTCACTCTGATACAGCTGCAGGTTCAAAATTATGTATAATAGTATCACAGCTTGTTAATTCTAGAATATCTGTTGTAAAAGACAAAGTTACAACTTTAACTACACCAGGAGAAACAGTTGATATTCTTGTAACTGAAAGAGGAATTGCTATAAATCCTTTAAGAAAAGATTTATTAGAAAAATTTAAAGATTCCAAACTTCCAATAAAAACAATAGGGGAGTTAAGAGAGATAGCTAGAAACATGACTGGACAAGAGAATGATATTGAGTTTGAAGATGAAATAGTTGCAGTTGTTGAGTATAGAGATGGTACTGTTGTAGATACAATAAAAAAAGTGAAATAAAGTTTGTGGAGAAATATTTCTCCACTTTTTTTATTCAATTTCAAGAATAAAATATTCTTTTAAAATTATGAAAAATAAAATAAAAAATTCTTGATTTTAGAATGAATATATTGTAATATATGTCTGTAAAGGAGGAACTGTGATTGAAAATATTATAAAAAGTATGAAAAATAACTTATCTGAAAGTGAAAAAATAATTGCAACATATATTGTTAAAAATAAAAACGTAATAGGAGAGATTACTTCGACAGAGTTAGCTAAAAAAATAGGAGTAAGTCAGTCTTCAATTATTAAATTTATAAAAAAAATAGGATTTTCAGGATACATAGCATTTAAGTTACAATTAGAAAGAGATTTAGAAAATAAAAAAAGTTTATCAAAAAATAAAATACATAGTGATATAAACTTAGAAGATTCTTTAGAAGAGGTGACAAAAAAAACATTAGCAGAAACTATAGAAGCTTTAAATAATACTGTGGGAGTAATTGATTATAAAAATTTTGAAACTATTATAGAGAAAATTAGAGAAAGCGGTCGTATCTTAATAATAGGTTCGGGAATGTCATCAATTGTAGCAAGGGATTTAGAATTAAAGTTAATGAAAATAAAAATGGATACAGTTCATTATGATAGTAAGCAAATGCAGCTTATGAAGCTTTCAACAATGAATGATAAAGATTTAGTTATAGCAATTTCTCATAGAGGAGAAACACAAGAAGTTTTAGATGTTGTAAAAATAGCTAAAGATATGAATATTCCTGTTATTTCAATAACATCAATTGGAAAAAATAGTCTTTCTTCTTTAAGCGATTATAATATTGGAGTTGTTTCTAAAGAAAGTATATTTAGAAGCTCAGCTATTTCTTCTAGAATGGCACAAATGATAATATTAGATAGTATTTTTTTAAGATTAATGCAAAAAGATTATAGAAAAGTAAAAAAATATATAGAAAAAAGTAAAAAAATAGTGGGATGGGTGGAAAAATAAATGGAAAAGATATTAGAAGGAAAAACAACAGAAACAAGAAATTTAAAGAGTATGAATATGGATAGCATGAGTATAAAAGAGGTCTTAATACTTATAAATGAAGAGGATAAAAAAGTTCCAGAAAGTATTCAAGAGGTTATTCCAGAAATTGAGAAGGCAGTAAAATTAATTATAGAAGCTTTTAATAATAATGGAAGATTAGTATATATGGGTGCTGGAACAAGTGGAAGATTGGGAGTTTTAGATGCTGTAGAATGTCCACCAACATTTGGAGTAGATAAGACAAAAGTGATGGGATTAATAGCAGGAGGAGAAAAAGCCTTTGTAGAAGCCCAAGAGGGCGCAGAAGATTCAAAAGAGTTAGCTATAGAAGAGTTGAATGAAATAGATTTAAGATCAAATGATATAGTTTGTGGAATAGCGGCTTCGGGAAGAACACCATATGTAATAGGCGGAATTGAATATGCAAAAAAAATAGGTTGTAAAACAATAGCCATTGCATGTAATAAGAAAAGTAAAATAGGAGAGATAGCAGATGTAGCAATAGAGGTAGAAGTGGGACCAGAAGTTTTAACGGGATCTACAAGAATGAAGGCAGGAACAGCTCAAAAATTAATTTTAAATATGATTAGTACTGCTTCAATGACAGGTATAGGGAAAGTTTATGAAAATTTAATGGTAGATTTAAAAATTACTAACATAAAGCTACGAGAGAGGGCAAAAAATAATATAATGCAAATAACGGGGTGTAGTTATGAAGTTGCCCAAGAAGCGTTAGAAAAAGCTAGTAATCAAGTAAAAGTAGCAATTATAATGATTTTATTAAAATGTAATAAAGAAGAAGCCTTAGAAAGACTAAATGAATCTAAAGGGTTTATAAGAGAAGCAGTAAAATAATACTAAGGGGAGAGTTGAATGGATAATCAATCAATTGCAAAAGAGATAATTGAAAAATTGGGATCAAAAGGCAATATAGTAGTTATAAATAACTGTATGACAAGAGTGAGAGTTTCTGTTAAGGATGATAATAAAGTAGATTTTAAAAAATTAGATGAAATTCCAGGAGTTATAAAAGTGATAAGGGATGATACAATTCAAGTAGTTGTAGGTCCAGGAAAAAGTAAAAAAATAGCAGATGAAATGAAAAAACTTTGTGAAGAAATATCGATTAATAATGATGAATGGAAAAAAACAAAAGAAAATGTAAAATCAAAGCAAAGTAAATTTTCTTCAATATTAAGAAGATTGGCAAATGTATTTATTCCACTAATTCCAGCTATAATAGGAGCAGGGCTTTTAAATGGAATAGCAGGGTATTTCCAAAATGTATACACAGCAGAAGGTATAAAAGATATGCCTATGTGGATAACTTTTTTCCAAACTTTAGGAAGTGGTTTATTTGCATATTTTGCAATATTTGTGGGTATAAATTCAGCTAATGAGTTTGGAGCAACGCCCGCTTTAGGTGGAGTTATTGGAGCAATAACAATAAGTGGAAATATAAATATATTTTCAAAGGCACTAGGTTTATATAATGCAGATGTACCACTAAATAGTATATTAATTCCTGGTAAAGGTGGAATAATAGGTGTAATAATTGGTGTTGCAATTTTGGCTTGGGTTGAAAAGCAGCTTAGAAAAATTATACCAGATTTTTTAGATACAATTTTAACGCCTATGATTTCATTGTTAATAGTGGGAACATTAACAATATTTGCAATAATGCCTTTTGCAGGAGTAGTTTCAGATGGAATTATAAAAGTATTTTCATTCTTTATAATGAGTGAAGGTCCTATAGCAATAATAGGTGGGTTTATATTGGCAGCATCTTTTTTACCTTTGTTAATGGTTGGATTACATCATGGACTAATACCATTTTATATGGTTCAATTAACACAATTTGGAAGTATATCATTGTTCCCAATACTTTGTATGGCAGGTGGAGGACAGATAGGTGGGGCTGCAGCAATTTATATAAAAGCAAAAAATAATAAAAAATTAAGGAATATAATAAGATCTGCAATGCCAGTTGCAATATTAGGAATTGGAGAACCCATGCTTTATGGGGTAACACTACCATTAGGAAAACCTTTTATAACAGCTTCAATAGCAGGTGGAATAGGTGGCGCATTTTTAGCAGCTACAAAAGTTCAAACAATAGCTTTTGGACCAGCGGGAGTAACAGCTATTCCTTTAGTTGTTCCAGGAAAAATTTTATATTATATAATTGGATTAGGAATATCTTATATAGCTGGATTTATAATAACGTATTTCTTTGGAATTCCAAAAGATATTGATGAAGCTGTATAAAAAATAAAAAAATAAAACTTTTTTTAAAAGATCTTTGTCTAAAAGATATAATAAAGAAAAAAGTGTTATAAAAATAAATAATCTCCCCGTATTAAAAGAACCTCCTAAAAGAGGTTCTTTTAATTTTTTTTAATAAAGGAAATGTGATAAAATTAGAAAAGAATATATTGGGAGGGATGAGATGATTTTAAAATTTATAAATAAAATAAAAGATTATATAAGTGAATTGCAACTAACTCACTTTTATAGTCAAATGAAGGGAGCTTTAGAAAATTATAAAAGATCAAATTCAAATTTATGGGCAAATACCTTATGTTATTTTACAACATTATCCTTTATACCTGTTTTAGCGATAGCGTTTAGTATTGGAAGATGGTTTGGGATAGATAATTATTATCTTAAACAATTGACAGAGAGTTCTCCGTTAAATGAGGAGACTGTAAATCTTATACTAGAAACAACTCAGAATTTGCTCCAAAATACTAGAAGTGGAATTATTGCAGGAGTAGGATTTTTATCATTAGGTTGGGTTATCATATCAATGTTTTCTGTGATTGAAAAAGCGTTAAATAGTATATGGGGAATTAGGAAAACAAGAGGTGTTTTTAGGAAAGTAACTGATTATTTTATTGTTTTTTTAATGTTACCAGTAAGTGTTATTGGAGCTAATATATTAACTAATCTAAAAACCGATATATTTTACAGTAAACATATAATACAATTAATAGCACCATATTTAGCATTGTGGATATTTTTTGTATTTTTTTATACTGTTCTTCCAAATACAAAAGTAAACTTAGTTCCAACTCTTTGGAGTAGTTTTATAATTTCATTTTTACTAAATCAAAGTAATATGTTATTAGTAAGATTACAGATAATAATAACAACATATAATAAAATTTATGGAAGCTTTTCAGTTCTGTTACTTTCTTTAATATGGTTAAAAATTGTATGGTTTTTAATTTTAATAGGAGCACACTTTTCATATATTTTACAAAATAGAGATAGTTTAGGAAAAATTGGAATAATAAAAAAAATAAATTTTATTTCAAAGTATAGGGTTACTCAAAAAGTATTACTAACATTGATGGAAAATTATTTGAAAAATAATAAACCAATATCTGCTATAGAGATATCTGAAAGTTTAAAAATACCAACAGAGTTAACTAGAGGAATTTTAGATATGTTAAAAAAAATGGGTTATATTTCAACAATTGAATGTGAAACAACAGATGAAAAAAATTATAAACTAACAATGAGTGTAGAGATAATAACATTTAAGAAATTATATGAAGATATGGAAAATTTTGGAGAAAATTATGTGATAGATGAAGTTAAATTTAATGAAAATTCAAAAATAATCGAATATTTTAAAAATATTTGATTGACAAAGTTTTTAAAATGTAATATATTTTTCTTGCATAATATAGTGTAGGAGGAATTTATGAAAAATAAAATAAATGAGATATTGGTAAATGATGAAAAGGTTTCTTTAAATAAAATAGCTAAAGAATTAGATATTCCAATGATTGAAGTTTTAAGAGAGGCATCGACTGTAAAGAAGTATGATATAGAAAAAATTGATGAATTATTCGATATATTAAGAGGATGGGAAAAAGTATTTTTATTAGTTGTTACCCCAAGTTTTGTATTAGAGATACAAGATAAGTTTCCAAAAGGATTTTATGCTCACGGATTCTTGAATTTTCATGATAAAAATTCAACAATAGGTGGACATTTAAGTGTGGGAAAAATAAAAGAGATTTTTTTAGTAAAAGATATAATGTTTGGAAGAGAGAGTTATTCTATAAAATTCTTTGGGGAGGATGAAAAGGAAATATTTGCAGTATATGTTCCAAGAAATGAGAAGAAAGAGTTGATTGAAGAGTGTTTAGAAAGTTTTAAAAGTTTATAAAAATAAAAATAGGGAAAAGTTATTTTAGCTTTTCCCTATTTTTATTTTATTTATGCTTAGAAATAATATCTAAACTAAATTCAGTAGCTTTGTCTAAATCCAATTGATCAGGATGTGATTTAGCATCTTCCCATCTTTGTCTTCTTTCCTCGTTAGGAGACATTTTGTGATCAGATGGAAGTGTTGATAACCAAGAGATTAACTTTGGATCAATAGCTCCTTGACAAAAGTATCCACCTAAAATATTGTTATTATTATTTTTTAATAGAGTTTCAATGTTGTTAAGACAATCTTTAGCATGTTCAGAGTGTGGATAAGCACCTAAAGTAAAGAAGTACGCAACATTTTTATCAAAAATTTGTTTAGCTAAAGTCAATGCTGTTTGATCGAAAGTGGCTCTATCAATCCAACCACCTACAAAAATTAAATCATAATCTAAGTTTACAATTTCAGAGATTGGTAAAAGGTTAGCAGTTGGAATACCTTTATGAATAGCTTGAGCTATTTTTTCTGTATTTCCAGTCTTTGATGAATAAGTGATAAGTATTTTCATAAAATTAAAATCCTCCCATTATTTTTGATTAAATTTGAATTCTTTATAAAAGTATAGTTTTATTGGTTTGCTATTTAAAGTTACAGGAGTCAATTTCCACTTGTTTAAAGTTTTTTCGACTTCTTTTTGGAAACCTAAATTATCTTTATCATTGTAAAATTTAATATCTTCAATTTCACCATTTAATCCCACAAGAAATCTAACTTTAATAGAAACCTCTTTAGTGTATGATATTCTTTTGGCAGCTAAAGGATATTCTGGATCAGGTTGAGAAATAAAAGAATATTTAAGTCCTTGAACCCCTTGATTTTTGGCAGCAAACACACCTTGTGAGAGTTCAATTAAATCAGTATTAGTGTTTGTAGGTGTATTTGTATTTTCTAATTGTTGAGATTTTTTAGTGAGTTCATTTTTCTTTTTTTCTAAAACTTTTTTAGGTTTAGAAATTTTTTTATTCTCTTTTTTTATAACTTCTCTTTTTTGTTCCTCAATTTTAGGTTTATCTATTTTTTCTTCTAAAACCTCTTTTAGAATTTCATCTGATGATTCAGCTGGTTGCGGTTGTGAAGTTATTTGCATTGAATTGAAATTAACAGAGATAGATGGAGTACTAAAATCATTTCCAACATTATTAATTTCAAAACTTTTGTTTGAATCTAAAGAAAAACCAAAAATAAATATAAATATATGTAAAACTATTGAAAAAATAAAAAACTTCATAATTCCTCCAAAAAATAAGTAATAAATCCATAATGATTATAACAAAAAATATTTTAATTATCAAATTATTTATAAAAAAATACTTTGTTTAAAAAATATATTGACTATTCAGTACAAAATCATTATAATAACTTTGAATATCAAAATATTTAATTAGAGGAGGGAATGGATGATAGATATAATCAAAGCAGGAGGACCATTAATGGCTGTAATAATATTTTTATCAGTAGCAGGTCTTAGCGTAATATTGGAAAGAGGGTATTACTTCTTTAAAAATGAGAAAGATAATGGAGAACTTTTAATAAATCATTTAGAAAAATTCATTAAAAATAATGAAAGAGAAAGAGCTATAAAAGCATGTGATTGTTTTAAAAATACATCAGCTAAAGTTATGAAAGCAATTTTAATAGAATATAATGGTGGAAAAATGAATTGTTGTACTTATGATTATTTAGAGGAGAAAGCAAGAGAGTGTGCTCTAAGAGAGATGCCAAAATTAGAAAAAAATATGTGGATCTTAGCTTTAGCAGCTAATGTAACTCCAC
The DNA here is from genome assembly GCF_024506395.1 of Cetobacterium sp. NK01. Lineage (NCBI taxonomy): Bacteria > Fusobacteriati > Fusobacteriota > Fusobacteriia > Fusobacteriales > Fusobacteriaceae > Cetobacterium > Cetobacterium sp. NK01. Next base: position 531,802 of record NZ_JANIBO010000001.1, on the reverse strand, counting down.
TAGCAGGGTTATTAGGAACTGTAACTGGGATGATTGGAGCTTTTACAGCTATGTCAAAACATGGAGCGGGAGATCCAACAGTTCTAGCTTTTGGAATTTCTCAAGCATTAATTACAACAGCATCAGGTTTAATTGTAGCTATACCTGCTTTAATATTTTATAACTTCTACCAAAAAAAGATTGAAAAAGCATTGGTTGATATGGAAAAAAATGTAGTTGAATTTATAAATATTTTAAGAAAGATGTAGGTGTAGAATATGTTTAAATCAAAAGGGTTTATGAATTATCAAAGAAAACAATTAACACCAGATTTAACTCCATTGATAGATGTAGTGTTTTTACTTTTGATATTTTTTATGGTTGCTACAACATTTGATGATATGAAGGGTATGAAAATAGATTTACCTAAATCAGAGGTTTCTGAAATAATAGAATCTGTTGATAAAATTTCAATTTTAGTTGCAAGTAATGGAGAGCTAAAAATAAAAATAGACAAACAAAAAGAGAGTTCTATAGCAGACATAAGAAAAGATGAATTACAAGAAAAAATAAAAAATACAATTATACTGATGGAAAATAAGAGAGTGGCAATATTAGCTGATAGAGGAATCGACTATGGAGATGTTGTAGATATAATGTCAGATATAAAGTTGGCAGGAGCACAAGCGATAGATATAGAAACTAAAGGGAAGTGATTAAATAATGAATTTTGAAACAAGATATAAAAGTCATCATAATTCTAGTGGATTGATAGGAAAATATTATCCTCAAAAAAGAGTTACAGAGGAAGAATTTTTAAACAGATTAAAAGAGGAACCTAAAGATATTCCAAGAGCTATATATGTTCATACACCATATTGTGATAAAATTTGTTCGTTTTGTAATTTAAATAGAGAGCAATTGAGTGGAAGTTTAGATTCTTATGCAGATTATATAGTTAGTGAATTTGATAAATATGGGGACTATAGATATTTTAAGGAAAAAAGTGTAGATGTAATATATTTTGGTGGAGGAACTCCAACAGTTTATAAAAATAATCAATTGGAAAAAATACTTCAAAGTGTTAATAGAAATATAAAATTTTCTGCAGAATATGAATTTACTTTAGAAACAACATTACATAATTTAAATGATGAAAAAATAGAGTTAATGAATAAATATGGAGTTAATAGATTATCTGTAGGTATTCAAAGTTTCTCAGATGAAGGAAGAAAATTTTACAATAGAACGTATTCGAAAAATGAAACAATAGAGAGATTAATTCAATTAAAAGAAAAATTTAATGGAGAAGTTTGCATAGATATTATTTATAACTATCCAACGCAAAAAATAGAGGATGCTATAGAGGATGCCAAGATTATAAAAAAGTTAGATTTAGGAAGTTCAAGTTTTTATTCATTAATGGTTCATGAAGGTTCAACATTATTTCATGACATAAAAGACGAAAAAGTTAAAGTTCAAGAGGATTTAAAAAGAGAGAGAGAGTTACATGATGCGTTTATAAAAGAGTTAGCTAAAGATAGTGATTATTATGTATTGGAGTTAACGAAAATAGCAAAAAAAGGAAGAGATAAATATAAATATATAAAAACTAGAAACTTTGGAGGAGACACTTTTCCAATTGGAGTTGGAGCTGGAGGAAATGTTGATAATATATCTATTTTTAGAATGAAGAAAGAGATGTCAATGTTTGTTGAAAAAAGTGATTATCAACAAAGATTGGATAAATTTAGCGGATTGTTTCAATTTCCACAAATAGATAAAAATATAGTAAAAAATATATTAACATCTGAAGAAATGATAGTTTTTGAAGAATTACTATTTGAGTTAAAAGAGAATAATTTTATATTAGAAGATAAAGAACATTATAAACTAACTGAAGATGGCTTATTTTGGGGTAACAATATATCTAGAGAGATTTTAACAACAGTTGTTGAAAAAACTTTAGGATTAATAAAAAAGTAATGGAGAGGGATTAAAATTATGAACAAAAGAATAGCAGTACTAAGTTTAATAGTAACAGCTTTAAGTTATTCAAATGATGATTTTTTCTATGAAGAAGCTAATAAAGGGGTTAAATTAAATGAAAGTGTGATTTCAACAACGGGGTTTGAAACAGCACAAAGAAATGTAACAAATACAGTAACAGTTATTACAGCTAAAGATATAGAGGAAAAGAATTATCAATCTGTATCAGAGGCTTTAAAAGATGTACCAAGTGTCAATTTAATAGGTGATCCAAAAGATCCAATAATTGATATGAGAGGACAAGGAAGTAAAGCAACAGCAAATGTACAAGTTTTAATAGATGGTGTAAGTGTAAACTTATTAGATACATCTCATGCAAAAACACCAATTAATACAGTTCCGGTTGAAAATATTGAAAAAATTGAGGTTATTCCAGGCGGAGGAGCTATTCTTTATGGAAGTGGAACAAGAGGTGGAATAATAAATATTGTGACAAAATCAGGAGCAGGTTATACAGGAGGTTCTGTTTCAGGAGAGCTAAATACTTTTGGTGGAAAAAAAGGTGAGGTTTCTTATGGAACGACAGTTGGAGATTTAGGTATAAATATTAATTATACTAAGAATGATTACAAGGGGTTTAGAGATGGGGATGAATCAGATTCAGAGTATTTTGAAGGAAGTTTAAAATATAAAATTGATGAAAATCAAAGTTTTACCTTTAAGTACTCAAGATATAAGGATGATGCAACATCACCTAGAGCTCTTACAAAAGAGATGTTATCAAATCCTAAAAGTAATGGTCTTGTTGGTAAATATGATGAGTTAATTGTTAATAATACTAAGAAAGATGAATTTACAGGAAAATATGAGTACAAATTTAATGAAAAAGTAACTTTAGATTTAGTTGGATTCTATCAGAAAACAGATATATATAATGAAAATAATTATGAAAAAATGAGTTATAGTGTTAAAAATTATATGGATTATACTGACGAAAAGATAGGATTTAAACCGAAATTAAAAGTTAGCTATGGAGAATCAAGTAGTTTAATTTTAGGGTATGACTATATAAATAACAACTTGAAAAGAGATAGTCAAATGGATATGTTTAGTTCAGAAAAATATAAAAATGATTTAATTAAAGATACTCATAGTGTATTTGTTTTAAATAGAAATGCAATTGGTAAATTTGAATTTACTCAAGGTGTAAGATATGAATATGCAGATTATAAAACTGATAGATCATATACAAAAAGTTCTTTATCAAGTGGGGCAACAACATCAGATACAAGTATAAATAGAAAAACAACTATGGAAAATATGGCTTATGAGTTAGTAGGAAACTATTTGTATTCAGAGACAGGAAATATCTATGTGAAGGGAGAAAAAGGGTTTACTTCTCCAACACCTTCACAATTAGTAGATAAAATAGATGGAGCATATATTAATAATGATTTAGATTCAGAAACATATATAACATATGAAACAGGTTTTAAAGATTATATATTTGGAAGTTTTATAAGTGGAGCAATATATTTAACTGAAACAAATGATGAAATAGCAACAGAAAATTATACAGGAATGAATTTTAGAAATTATAATATTGGAAAAACAAGAAGATATGGTTTAGAGTTAAATGCAGAGCAGTACTTTGGAAATCTAACAGTAAGAGAAGGATATGCTTTAGTTAAGACAAAAATATTAAAAGATCAAGATAAATCAATTGAGGGAAATGAAATAGCAGATGTTCCTACAAATAGATTTAATATAGCATTAGATTATAAAATAACTTCAAAAGTTAATGTTATTTGGGATACAGTTTATTCGTCAGGTTATTATTTAAATAATAAAAATACAGAGGGTAAACAGAATGAAAACATTGTGACAAACTTAACATTAAATTATAGACCAGTTGAAAGTTTAAGAATTTATACAGGAATTAATAATATATTTAATGAAAAGTATTATAACTCTATAAGCTCAGATGGCAAAGAGTATAATCCAGCTGCAGAGAGAAGTCTTTACGCAGGATTTAAATATAATTTCTAAAAAATAGGAGAATTAATATGAAAAAACACATATCGTTAATATTAATTCTGGGAATAATACTAACAGGAACACTTTCTATTGGTTTAGGAAGTGTTTCTGTACCATTGGAACAACTATTTTCCATAAGTACAGCACCAGATTATATAAAAACAATAATTTATGATATAAGATTACCAAGAATAGTGATGGCATTATTAATAGGAATGATGCTTTCATCAAGTGGAGTTGTAGTTCAAGCCGTATTTCAGAATCCACTAGCTGATCCATATATAATAGGAATTGCAGCAAGTGCTACATTCGGGGCTGTGATAGCATATGTATTTCAATTACCAGATATTTTTTATGGGATATTGGCATTTTTATCATGCTTAATAAGTACATTCATTATATTTAAGTTATCAAATAGAAGTGGTAAGGTTGACATAACAACTCTTCTAATAGTAGGAATAGCTGTATCAGCTTTTATAGGTGCTTTTACATCTTTTGCTATGTATTTAATAGGAGAGGAATCTTTTAAGATAACTATGTGGTTAATGGGGTATTTAGGAGGAGCAACTTGGACAAAAGTATTTTTACTTATAATTCCATTAGTTTTTTCTTTAATATTTTTTTACTTACAAAGAAATCAATTAGATGCATTATTATCAGGAGATGAAGAAGCTAACTCTTTAGGAGTTGATGTACATACATTGAAAGCAAAAGTATTAACAGTGTCAGCATTAGTTGTAGCATTTTCAGTTGCTTTTTCAGGAATGATTGGTTTTGTAGGATTAATTATACCTCATTCAATAAGAATGTTAGTAGGACCATCTAACTCTAGATTAATTCCTAATGCTGCCTTGGCAGGAGGATTTTTTCTATTAGTTTGTGACACAATAGGAAGATTGTTTTTAGCACCTGTTGAGATTCCAATTGGAGTTGTTACGGCATTCTTTGGAGCTCCATTCTTCTTATACTTAGCATTTAAAGCTAAAGGAGGAAACTAATGGGTGTAAAAGTGAATAATCTGTCATTTTCTTATGGAGAGAGAGAGATTTTAAAAAAATTAAAAGTTAATATAACTAAAGGAAAAATGACAGGGATATTAGGACCAAACGGTTGTGGTAAATCGACATTTTTAAAGAATATATTAGGATATTTAAATCCAAGTGAAGGGGATATTGAGTTTAATGGAAAGGAAACAAAGGAACTTTCTAAAAAAGAGAAAGCAAGATTAGTTTCCTTAGTTCCACAAAAGTCAAATTTAATGACAAATATGTCAGTAAAGGATTTTGTTTTAATGGGGAGACTTCCTCATTTAAAATCTAGTTGGGCAGGATATTCATATGAAGATAGAAGAAAAGTTGAAGATAATTTAAAGTTTTTAGGATTGGAAAAATTTTCTGAAAGAGTAGCAATTAGTCTTTCTGGAGGAGAGTTTCAAAGAGTTTTATTAGCAAGAGCTTTAACTCAAGATCCAGAAATTTTATTATTAGATGAACCAACTTCAGCTTTAGATTTAAATCATGCAGTTGAATTATTAAATAAGGTAAAAAGCTTAGTGGTTGAAAAATCTTTAACAGGAGTAGCAGTATTACATGATTTAAATTTAGCTGCTATGTTTTGTGATGAACTTATTATGATGAAAGATGGAGAGATAAAATATCAAGGAACACCATCTGAAGTTTTGACAGAAGAAAATTTACAAAAAGTTTATAATTTAAAGGCTAAAGTTATAAAAGATCAGAGTGGAATACCATATATTATTCCATTAGTTTAGGAGGAAAGATGAAAAGAGTAATAACATTAATTTTTACTATTTTAATTAGTAATCTAGTTTATGCTTTAAAAATAGAAAATGATTTTATTATAGATTCAAGAGGGAATAAAATAGCAAAGAAAGAGTATAAAAAAGTTTTAATATTAGATCCGGCAGCAGTGGAAGCATTTTATTTAATTGGTGGAGAAAATAATATAGTAGCAATAGCAGACACTGCAAAAAATCCAATTTGGCCACAAGAAAAAACAAAGGATTTACCAAAAGCAGGAATAATAATGAAACCTTCAGTAGAACAAGTTTTAATGTATAGCCCAGATTTAGTAATACTAAATACTATGTCTGAAAGTTTTGGAGAAAGTTTAAAAGCAAGAAAATTAAACTTTATAATTAATGAAGCTAATTCTTTTGAACAAATTTTAAATAATTTAGAAATATATGGAGTTATAACTGGAAAGGAAGAAAATACAGATAGATTAATTGATAGTTATAATTTAAAATTAAAAATGATAAAAGAGAAAATAGCGGAAAAACCTTTAAAAATAAAGGGAGGATTTTTATTTTCAACATCTCCAATGATGGTGTTTAGTCCAAATTCATTACCAGGTCAAATTTTCGATACTTTAGGAATAGAAAATATAGCAAAAGGGTTACCAGGTGGAAGACCAATATTATCGCCAGAATTTTTATTAGCAGAAAATCCGGATATACTTGTAGGTTCAATGGCTATAAAAAATAAAAATGATATTTTAAATAGTAATCCAGTTGTAAAACAAACAAAAGCGGGACAAAAAGGGAATATAATGATAATTGAATCAGACAAAATACTAAGAGGAACACCTAGAGTAATTGATGCTTTAGAGGAGTTATACAAGGAGTTGTCAAATGTTAAATAGTATTTTCAAGTACTATTTAAAAGAAAGAAAACTGCTAACTTATTTTTTAGTTAGCAGTTTTTTTGTAACCGTACTGGATTTATATGGACCGATAGTTGTCCAAAATTTAATTGATAACTCAATTCCCAAGAAAAATATAAATGAATTTTTTATGTTCTCAGCTTTTTTATTAACGCTTTATATTATAAGATTATTTTTATCAATTTACTCTAGTTCAAGAGGACAGTTGATGGGAAATAGAATAAAATTTTTTATGAGAGAAGATTTATTTAAAAAAATATTAAATCAACCAGATACATATTTTATGAAAAATCAAAGTGGAGATATCATATCAAGAGTTACAAATGACTTAGAAAATGTTTCAGCTCTTCTATATAGAGGACTAGAAGATTTTTTATTTTCAATATTATCAATAGCCGGAGCTATGGCTTTAATGGCTACTTTTAATTTGAAGTTAACTTTAATAACAATGATTCCATTACCAATAGCTATATATTTTACAATAATTCAAAATAAGAAATTAAAATATGGCTACATAGAAGTAAGAGAAAGATTTTCTAAATTAACATCAGGAATTCACGATTCATTGAAAACTATATTCTTTATAAAAGATAATGTCCTAGAAAAAGATACTTTAGAGAAGTTTTCAAGTAAAAATAAAGAGTTATTAAGTGTAGAGAAAAATAATATATTTAATACATCAGCTTTAATGTCCGGTATTAATTTTTATAATCAACTCACTCAACTTATTGTTATATTTATAGGTGGATACATGCATATAAAAGGTGAAATAAGTTTTGGAATTATTGTGAGTTTTATATTATTGACTAATAGATTTAGAGTGTATCTTTTAAGACTTATGGGCCTTGTAGATGTATTTCAAAGAGGAGCTACAGGAATAAGCAGGTTTTTAGAAATTATGAATATTCCAAATATTAAAGATGGAAATACAATTATAGAAAAAAATATAGACAGTATAAAGGTAGACGGATTAAATTTTGCATTTGATAAACAAGAAGTTATAAAAAATTTATCAATAACTATAGAAAAAGGAGAAAAAGTAGCATTTGTTGGAGAGAGTGGAGTAGGAAAAACAACAATATTTTCACTTTTAAAAAGAACATTTTTACCTGAAGAAAATACAATTTTTATAAATGATTTATGCATCCATGAGGTAGATAGAGAAAGTTTGTTAAATAGAATAGCGATAGTCGATCAGAGAGATAGTTTGATGAATGAAACAATATTAGAGAATATAAAAGTAGTAAAAAGAGATGCAACAAAAAAAGAGATAGAAGAAGCATTAGAATTAGCTGAATTAAAAGAATTTGTAGAAAGTTTAGAAAAGAAAGAAAATACAAAACTAGGCCAAGGTGGAATTGAATTGAGTTCAGGACAGAAGCAAAGGCTATCAATGGCAAGATTATTTTTAAAAGACCCAGAAATCATATTTTTAGATGAAGGAACTTCAGCATTGGACAATATTTTAGAGAAAAAAATAATGGATAATATTCTACAGAAATTTGAAGATAAAATAATAATTTCAATAGCTCATAGATTAAATACACTTAAAAAATTTAACAAAATTGTAGTTTTAGGTAAAGATGGAATTAAGGAAATAGGCGATTTTCAAAGTTTAATTGATAAAAAAGGTGTATTTTTTAATATGTACAAAGCTGGAAATTTATAAAATACACAATAAAGGTATAAAATATTCTTGACAAAGTTTGTTAAAAAATATATCATATATTTAAATAGTTTGATTAACAAAATTAAAGGAGAAAAAAATAATTATGATGATGCCAATAAAATTTGATAAAGAACAAATAAAAAAAGAGGTAGAAGAGTTTAGAGGAGACTTTAAATCAGTTATATTAGGAACAAAATCTAAAAATGGAGATGTTGATGTGACATATGCTCCATACTTAAATTTCGAAGGAGAAGGATATATTTACATTAGTGAAATTGGAGATCATTTTGATAATTTAAAAGATAATCCTCAATTTGAAATTATGTTTTTACAAGATGAGAAAGATGCAGCTTCTGTTCTAGTAAGAAAGAGATTAAGATACAATGTAGTAGCTGAATTTAAGGAAAGAGATGAAAAATTTGATGTAATATTAGATGCTTTTGAAGAGAAAGTTGGAGAAGGAATGAAAGTTGTTCGTAAAATGCAAGATTTTCATTTAGTAAAGTTAAATATAGTTAATGGAAGATTTGTAAAAGGATTTGGACAAGCATATAATTTAAAAGATGGAGATGTTATTCAAATGACAGGAGATAAAAAATCTCATAGATAGTAAAAAAAGCCAATTAATTTTGGCTTTTTTTAATATTTCTCTAAATGAATTTTAGAAAAATCCATATCTTTATCATCATGTGGAGGTTTGTGTTCATTTGGATAACCTAAGGAAATGATAGAAACTATTTTTAAGTGACTAGGTATATTAAAATTGTTTTTAATATATTCTTCTGATTCTATATTATCACTTGTTTTTCTATCTTTAACATTTATCCAACAGCTTCCAAGTTCTAATTCAAAAGCTTTAAGTTGTATGCTAAAAGAAACAATAGAAGCATCTTCATTCCAAGTATTTGAAATTTCAGGATTACCTAAGATAATAATAGCTGCATTAGCTTCTTTTAACATAGCAGACCCAATAGATTTTGATAGAGATAACTTGTTTAATGCATTTTTTTCTTTTATTAGAATTAATTCAAATGGTTTTAAATTTCTTCCAGTAGGAGCAGTTAGAGCTACTTTTAGTATTTCATCTAATTTTTCTTTTTCAATATTTTGTGAAGTATATTTTCTAATTGATCTTCTTGATAAAAAATCCATAAATCCTCCTGTTTAGATTAATATTTTTTTTAATATTAACATATAAATAAAAAAATAAAAAGGAAAATCAAAAAAAATTTGAACAATATTCAAGAAAGAATTCAAAGGAGGGATACCAATGGGTAAATCTATAAAAGGAACTAAAACTGAACAAAATTTATTAAAAGCTTTTGCAGGAGAATCTCAAGCAAGACAGAGATACACACTGTTTGCAGATAAAGCTAGAAGTGAAGGTTATGAGCAAATTGCTGCATTATTTGAGGAAACAGCTTTAAATGAGCAGTATCATGCAAGAAGATTTTTCTCATATTTAGAAGGTGGACCAGTTGAGATAACAGCAACTTATCCAGCAGGAATAGTTGGAACGACTATGGAAAATTTAGAGGAAGCGGCAGCAGGAGAATATGAAGAGTGGGCAGAGTTATATCCTGGATTTGCAGAAGTTGCAGCAGAAGAGGGATTTCCACAAGTTGCAGCAGCATTTAAAGTTATTGTAGAAGTTGAGAAATTACATGAAAAAAGATATCGTAAATTATTAAAAAATTTAGGAGAAGATCATGTATTTAAAAAAGATAATGATGTAAGATGGAAATGTAGAAAGTGTGGATATGTACACGAAGGAACAGAGGCTCCAAAGGTTTGTCCATCATGCTTAGAAAAACAAAAAGAATTTGAGTTAGAGTGTGTAAATTATTAATCGAAATTAAAAGCGAAAAGAATTTTATCTTTTCGCTTTTTTATTGGAAAAAAATTGTTTTTTAAAATAAAAATAGGGTATACTAACAATAAAAGGGGGAGAGAATATGAAAAGAAAGGTAATTTTGATTTTTATTTCTTGTTTTTTTATTTTAATGGGAGAAGGGAGAGGAAAAGAAGTGTTAGAAGAATGTCCAGATAAACCCAATTGTGTTTCTAGCGAAGCTAATCATAGTAAGAATTATATAGAACCTATAATTTTTAATGAAAGTAATGAAATTATAAAAAAGAAATTGATAAAAGTTATTGAAAAATTTCAAGGTAAAATTTTAGAGGATAAAGAGAATTATTTAAAAGTCGCTTTTTACAGTAAATTTTTTGGTTTTGAAGATATTGCAGATTTTGAAATAGAATCAGAGAAAAAAATAATTAATATAAGATCTGCAGCTCAAACGGGATGGTATGACTTTGGAGTAAATAGAAAAAGAATGGAAAAAATAAGAGCGGAATTAAAGTAGGGGGGATACAAATTGGGAGAAAGTTTAGCGCTTGCTGCAGCTTTTGGCTGGGTAGGAAGTTCTATTTTTTTAGAAAGAGCTAGTAAAGAAACGGGAACACTAGCAGTAAATTTAATAAGATTAATCATTGCAATGATATTTTTAGGAATAATAACATATCTAAAAAGAGGATTGTTGTTACCAGTTGATGTAACAAAAGAATCGTTAAAATTTTTATCTGTTTCAGGATTATTTGGATTATTTTTAGGTGATTTCTTTTTGTATAAGGCTTATATTAATGTAGGTCCAAGAATAACATTACTAGTGATGACTTTTAGTCCAATAGCAGTTTCAATATTAAGTTTTATTATGTTAGATGAAAAAATAGAAATTATAAAAATATTGGGAATGATTTTGACAGTTTTAGGAATAGCCATGGTTGTTTTAAGAAAAAGAAGCGATAAAGACTTTTCAAAATTAGGGTTTGTGTATGCGGTTTTAGCTATGTTAGGTGAAAGTTTTGGAATTATTTTTACGAGATTAGGTTCAACTAATTATGATTCTTTTGCAACAATTCAAGTTAGAACTATACCTGCAATTTTAGCTTTTATGATTTATATATCGATTCGAAAAGAGTGGGGAAATATAAAAGAAGGAATTTTAAATAAAAAAGGTATGTTATATATAGCTCTAGGAACAATTATAGCAACATTAGGAGTAACATCTTTAGTTGAAGCTATGAAACATTCAAATGTAGGGGTGGTTAGTACCTTAGCTGCAACTAGTCCGATACTAATAATACCAATATCAATTGTATGCTTTAAAGAAAAAATTTCGGTATTAGAAGGAATCGGAGCTATAATTTCTTTTATAGGAATTGGAATATTTTTTATAATGTAATCTTGATTTTTAGAGTTAAAAGCAATATAATTTCTAATAAATAATAAAAGGAAGGGATATAAGATAGAAATACAGGTCTTGGTGGAAAATAAGAGTTTAAATAAAGAGTTATCAAAGGAGCATGGCCTCTCTTTATATATAAAAGTAAACAATAAAAAAATATTGTTTGATGTTGGTGAGAGTAAAAAATTTTGGAAAAATGCTGAAAAGCTAGGAATTAACTTAGAAGAAATTGATTACTTGGTGCTTTCACATGGTCATAAAGATCATGGTGGTGGTTTACCCTATTTTTTAAAAAAAAATAAAAAAGCAAAAATATATTGTAGTGAATATTATTTTGATAAACATTATAAAAAAATATTGGGAGCTTATATAGATATAGGAATTCCCTATGAGTATTTGGATGTTGAGAGATTTAACTTTGTACAAGACACGCTTGTTTTGGATGAAATATATTTATTTCATTGTTTTAATAAAGAAAGTACTAATCCGATTAATGAAAATCTTTACAAAAAAGATAAAAATGGAGAGTATGAAAGAGATTGTTTTAAGCATGAATTACATATGATAATAAAAGAAAATTTAAAAAGTACTTTAATAGTAGGATGTGCCCATATAGGAATAGAGAATATATTGCACTATTGTTTAATGAATAAAATAAAAATTCACAATATAGTTGGAGGACTGCATTTATCTTCAAGAACTAGTTTAAATAAAAATGAAAAATACATAGAAAAATTGATAAAATATTTAAATAAAATTAATATAGAGCAAGTTTTTCCATGTCATTGTACTGGAGAGTTTGGTGTGAAAAAAATTGTAAAAAAAGGATTATTTAAAACTTTCGAGATTCAAACAGGAAGTAAGATAGAGATTTAAATATAATTTATTATAGAAAGCTAGTTCTGTAAAGAACTAGCTTTCTATTGATATAAATATTTTTAAAAACTTTTTATATAAAATATAGATATACATAGGAGGGAAAGATGAAAAAAAATAATGTAACATCAAAAGAGATGTATGAGAAAATGGAAAAAAATTTTTCAGATTTTTTAAAAGATTTAGATAAATTAATTTGTATTCCAAGTTTTTTAAAAGAAGATAATACTGAGTTTCCTTTTGGAGAGGATATCCAAAGAGTACTTGAAAAGATGTTAGAAATCTGTAAAAATTTAGGAATGAAAACATATATAGATCCAGAAGGATATTATGGTTATGCTGAGATCGGAGAGGGTGATAAATTAGTTGGTGTTTTAGGTCACTTAGATGTTGTTCCACCAGGGGATTTAGGTAAATGGGATAATCCTCCTTTTGAACCAATAATAAAAGATGGGAAGTATTATGGAAGGGGATCTCAAGATGATAAAGGACCTACTTTAGCAGCAATTTATGCATTAAAAACTCTTTTAGATTGTGGATTTGATTTAAATTATAGGGCTAGATTTATATTTGGAACGGATGAAGAAAATCTTTGGAGAGATATGCCTAAATATGTTGAAAAAGAAGAGATGCCGACAATAGGATTTACTCCTGATTCTAAGTTTCCATTAATATACGCAGAAAAGGGTTTATTACAATGTAAATTAACTGCCAAAAATTTAAGTGGAATGGTATTTAGAGGAGGAGATGCTTTTAATTCAGTACCATCTAGTATATCAGTGGAAAAAATAGAGAAATTAGAAGAAAATCTAAAAAAATTAGGTTATGAATATAATGAAAAAGATGGAAAGATAGAGATTTTAGGAAAAAGCGTTCACGCACAAGTGGCTGAAACGGGTATAAATGCTATAAATAGATATCTACATGCTTTAACTTTAAGTGGAGTTGAAACTAAATCTGGAAAGTTTATAGTAGAAAACGTAATTGGGCATAAATTTGCAGAGCCTATTTTTGGAGAAGTAAAAGATGAGCATTCAGGAGAATTAAAATTTAATATAGGTAAGATTGAATTTACACCAGAAAATGAAATTCTTTGTATAGATATGAGAATACCAGTAACTTATAATAAGGATATTATAGTTGAAGCGTTAACTAAAAAAGCAAAAGAGTATGGATTTGAATACAGTCAGCATGATTATTTAAAATCTATATATACACCACTTGATTCTCAATTAGTAAAAACCTTGATGAGTGCTTATCAAGAAGTTACTGGAGATTTAGAATCACAACCTATTGCAGGTGGTGGAGCAACATATGCAAGAGCTATAAATAATTGTGTCGCATTTGGATATGTGCTTCCAGATAGCCCAAAGACAGAGCATCAACCAAATGAATATATAATTCTAGACAATATGAAAATGGCAATGAAAATATATATGAAGGCTTTTGAAAAATTTAGAGTTTAAATAGATTATTACTAAAGATGATTGAGAATATTAAAAAAAGAAAAATTTTTAATAATAACTGGAGATTTACTAAAAAATATATAAGAATAACTCTAATAGCAAATTTTAATATTTGTTTTTATTGTTTTGGGATTTAGATAAGAAATACCAGCATGGGCATACTCAGTTGTGACAGTTTCAACATAGTAGGAATAGTATATTAACAAATATGTTATGGAAATAAAAATTCGAATACTTGGAGCAGTAGCACCGCCTTTATTCCGAAATTCAAATGTTGTATTTTAATATGAATATTACAATTTTAAGGGTAATTTGACTTTAGAAAAGTAGAGAGAAAAACTCTCTACTTTTTTTGATTAAAAAATACTAGGATAATGGTTTATATTTTACTCTTAAAAAAATTTGACTTTACAATACTAAAAAGGTATACTTTGATTGAATATCAAATAAAATGAATTTTAGGAGGCATAAGAAATGAGTAAAATAGTAGTAGTAGGAGCAAATCATGCTGGAACAGCAGCAATTAACACGATTTTATCAAACTATCCAAAAGAAGAAGTGGTTGTGTTTGACAAAAACTCAAATATAAGTTTTTTAGGATGTGGAATGGCGCTATGGATAGGAAAGCAGATTTCTGGACCTGAAGGTTTATTCTACTCTTCTAAAGAAAAATTAGAGTGTAATGGTGCCAAAGTTCATATGGAAACAGAAATAACAAGAGTAGATTTTGAAAACAAAATTGTTTATGGAGTTAATAGAGAAGGAATTGAAGTTTCAGAAAATTATGATAAGCTAATTTTATCTACGGGGTCATTACCAATTGACTTACCAATTCCAGGAAAAGATTTGAAAAATGTACAATTTGTAAAATTATATCAACATGCAGAAGATGTAATAAAGAAATTAGAAAATCAAGATTTAAAAAATATAGTAGTAGTAGGAGCAGGATACATTGGGGTTGAGCTAGCAGAAGCTTTCCAAAGATGTGGAAAAAATGTAGAGCTAGTTGACTTAAGTGATAGCTGTTTATCAGGATATTATGATACAGAGTTTAGAGAGATGATGAAAGAAAATCTTGTGAAAAATGGAATAAATGTAAATTTTGGTGAAAAAGTATTGGAATTAAAAGGAACTGATAGAGTTGAAGAAGTTATAACTGATAAAAAAATATATAAAGCAGACATGGTTATTTTAGCAGTGGGATTTGTTCCTAATAATATTTTAGGAAAAGAGAAATTAGAATTATTTAAAAATGGAGCATATAAAGTTGATCTAACACAAAAAACAAGTTTAAATGATGTTTATGCTATTGGAGATTGTGCTACAATATACGATAACTCTATTGAAGATACAAACTATATAGCTTTGGCAACAAATGCGGTTCGTTCAGGAATAGTTGCAGCTCATAATGTATGTGGAACTAAATTAGAAAGTATAGGAGTTCAAGGATCAAATGGAATTTCAATATATGGATTAAACATGGTTTCGACAGGATTAACGCTAGAAAAAGCAATAAAATTAGGTTATGATGCTGTTGCTACAGAGTTTGCAGATTTACAAAAACCAGGATTTATAGAGCATGATAATGATAAAGTGTGGTTAAAAATAGTTTATGATAAAAATACGAGAAGAGTTTTAGGAGCTCAAATGGCATCAAGACAGGATATATCAATGGGAATTCATATGTTTTCATTAGCTATTCAAGAAAAGGTAACGATAGATAAAATTAAGTTATTAGATATTTTCTTCTTGCCACATTTTAATCAACCATATAACTATATTACTATGGCAGCATTAGGAGCAAAGTAGAACAAAAAAATAAATTTATCTGATAAAAATTATATAGTTTCTTGACTTGTTACTATAGATATTAGATAATATATCTATAGTATCAGTTATAGGAGGAACAACAATGAGAAACAAAAAAATAGTTGCAATGTTATTATTAACAACTTCATTATTAGGAGCTTGTAGCTCAACAACAACAAACAAGAAGACTAGCGGAACTGTGAAAGGTGCAGCAGCAGGAGCGTTAATAGGACAGCTAGTTGGAAAAGATACAAAAGGAACACTAATAGGGGCTGGAATAGGAGCTTTAGCAGGACTAGGATGGGGAGCGTATAAAGATGCTCAATACAAAGAGTTCTTAAATGCTTTAAACAGTACTAATATCACAGTTACAAATAATAAAGATAATATAAATTTAAGATTACCTGGAGAATCATCGTTTAAAAGTGGAAGTGCTGTATTAAATGGAGGATTCTATGCTCCTCTTAATTCAATTGCATATATAATGAATAAATATCCAGAAACAAAAATTCAAGTTTCAGGATATACAGATAATACTGGAAATCCTAACTCAAATTTAAATTTATCATTACAAAGAGCTCAAAGCGTAGCTAACTATTTAGCAGCTCAAGGAGTATCACCAAGCAGAATTTCTAGCATAGGATATGGAGATAGAAATCCTGTTGCATCTAATGCTACACCAGAGGGAAGAGCATTAAATAGAAGAGTTGAAATAAATATATATCAACAATAAAAAAGGCTTTCGAGCCTTTTTTATATTTAAAAGAAATATAAAAAAAGAAAGTAGATATGAAAAAGAGGTGATAAAATGCAGAAAATAAAATTGATGATTGAAAGTTATCTAAAAGCTCCAACAGTAATAAAAAAATTAAGATTATCTTGGGGCTATTTTATAGGAGGAGCAGTAGGTATAATAATTTTAATATTTTTTTATTGGATTTCAGGATATATTGGAGATTGGTTTTTTAATAAAATAAATTCAATGTTTGAAGTTCAAAATTACGCAGGTTTATTTAGATGGATAATTATTTTTACAGTTAGAATAATAATGATATCAATTGAATACTTCTTTTTTAAAACAATACTTTTAGGTATATTAGCTCCATTTTTTAGTTATATTTCAGAAAAAGTTGAGAATTTTCAAGATGGAGTAGAATATACATTTACTTTAAAAGAAAACGTAGCATTTATTTTGAGAGGAATAAAAATTGCAACGAAAAGTTTTTTTAAAGAGCTTATTTATACAGTAGTTATAGTTTTATTAGGATTTATTCCCGTAATAAATATAATAGTTCCAATTTTAATATTTATAGTACAGAGTTATTTTATATCATATAACTTTGTAGATTATACTTTAGAAAGACATAGATTCTCATCTGAAGAAAGTTCTAAATTTATGAAAGAAAATAGAGTTACATTTACTTTAGGTGGAGGAATTTTTACTTTAATATATTTTATACCTTTAATTGGAATAGTTATTGGACCAATTATAAGTATTGTAGCTTTTACAATAACTACGTTAAAAATTTTAAAATTAAAAAATGTAATTAAGGGATAAAAAAAAGCATTTTAAGCAATAAAATAATCAGTTTATTCTAAAAAAGATAAAAAAATTCTAAAATAGTATTATAATGTATTGTGAAAAGAAATGAAAAGGGAGGATTAAAATGATTAGTTTTATAGCATCGCTTATAGCTTTAATTTTAGGTTATGTAATTTATGGAAAATATGTGGAAAAAGTATTTGGAGTTAGTGAAGAAAGAGAAACACCGGCAGTACGTCTAGCAGATGGAGTAGACTATGTTGAACTAGATTGGAAAAAGGCTTTTTTAATTCAATTTTTAAATATAGCAGGATTAGGACCTATATTTGGAGCAGTAGCTGGAGCACTTTGGGGACCAGCAGCATTTTTATGGATAGTTTTTGGATGTATTTTTGCTGGAGCAACGCATGATTATTTATCTGGAATGCTTTCTGTAAGACATGATGGAGCGACAATTGCAGAAATTGTGGGACATTATTTAGGAGATAATGCAAAAAAAATAATGAGAGTTTTCTCTGTTGTATTATTAGTTCTTGTTGGAGTAGTTTTCGTAAATGGACCAGCAGGAATTTTAGCTAGTATGACAAGCATAAATACATTAACATGGGTAGCTATAATAGTAGCATATTATATGTTAGCTACAGTTTTACCTGTGGACAAACTAATAGGGAAAATCTATCCAATATTTGGAGCTTCTTTAATAATAATGGGAATTGGTATTGGTGGTGGATTGATTTTAAAAGGATATAATATCCCTGAAATTTCAATGGTGAATCTTCATCCAAAAGGAACTTCGATTTATCCATATTTGTTTATAACAATTGCTTGTGGAGCGATTTCTGGATTTCATGCAACTCAATCTCCATTAATGGCGAGATGCATGAAGAATGAGAAAGAAGGAAGAAGAATATTTTACGGATCAATGATAGCTGAAGGAGTTATAGCTCTGGTATGGGCAGCAGCGGCAATGACATTCTTTGGTGGAACAGAAGGGCTGATGAATGCAGGGCCAGCAGGAGTTGTAGTAAATACAATATCAAATAGTATTTTAGGAAAAGTTGGAGGAGCTTTAGCACTATTAGGGGTTGTAGCTTGTCCAATAACATCAGGAGATACAGCTTTTAGAAGTGCTAGATTGGCAATAGCAGATGCAATTAATTATAAACAAGGGCCAGTAAAAAATAGATTTATAATAGCAATACCTCTATTTGCAGTAGGAATTGGACTATGTTTTATAGATTTTGCAATAATTTGGAGATACTTTGCTTGGGCAAACCAAACTTTAGCAACAATAGCTTTATGGGCAGGAGCAGTATACTTAGCAAACGAAGGAAAGAATCACTGGATAGCAACAATTCCAGGTGTATTTATGACGGCAGTTGTAACAACATATATTTTAATTGCACCTGAAGGATTTAGATTATCTGAAACAATAGGATATGTTGTTGGAATAGCAGGAGCAGTAGTAGCTTTAGTTTTATTCTTAAAGAAAATAAATAATAAGGAAACTATAAAAGCTTAATAAAAGAAGCCTCAATAAAGGAGGCTTCTTTTATTTTATAGTTAGAATTTCTTTAAGATCTTTAACTTTATTTCTGCTTACTGGAATTTTAAAATTACAATTTGAAACTTTTAAAATATATGTTCCATTAAACCAAGGTTCTACCTCTATAATTTTATCGATATTTACAATGTATGAACGATGACATCTAAAAAATGAATTATCACATAAAATGTTTTCAAGTTGAGAAATTTTCAATTTTGATGAATACATATTATCATCTGTAAAAATATGAGTTTCTTTTTCATCAGCTTCAATATATAAAATATCTTTAATTGATAGAACAACCATTTTAGAGTTCAAGTTAACAGTTATTTTTTTTACATTAAAGTCTTTAGTAATATTTTCTTGTTCATTTTTTATTAAATCTTCAACTAAATTGTTAAGTACTCTTATAATTCTTTCTTCAGAATAAGGTTTTAGTATATAATCAAATGCTTTTATTTCAAAAGCATCTATTGCAAAATCTTTGTATGCTGTAATAAAAACAAGTTTTATATTTTTATTAAATCGATGAATAATTTTTCCTAAGCTCATGCCATCTAATTCAGGCATATTAATATCTAGAAAAACTACATCTATATTATTTCCTTCAATATATTTCAAAGCATCTATGGGATTTTCAAACTCCTTATTGATCTGAAAATTATTATTGTTGTTGATGAAATACTTTAATTCTTCTCTTGCAGGAAACTCATCTTCAATAATTATACAATTAAGCATTTACTCCTCCTGATTAATATAAAATGATATTTTAGTTCCTTTTTCAAGTCTTTCAACGGATAAACCTTTACCGTATATAAGTTTTAAGCGATTGTGTACATTTTTTAAACCTATATTTTTTTCAATTTTTTCATTGAGATTATTAATGATATTTTGATCTATTCCAACACCATTATCTTCAATTGAAACTAAACATTTTGAATAAACTTTTTTTATTGTTATTCTAACTATTCCACTTTCTCTTTGTTTTAAAATTCCATGCTTGATACTATTTTCAACAAGAGGTTGAATTGTAAGACTGGGAATATGAATGTTATCTAAATTTTCATCAAAATCATAGAAAACTTCAAATCTACTATGAAATCTAGCTTTTTCAATATTAATATAAGCTTTAACTTGCTCTAATTCTTTTTTTAAAGGAACTAATTTGACTGAATTTTCAAGATTATATCTTAAATATGTTGAGAGATCAATAATAATTTCTCTTGCTCTAGTGGGATTAAACCTTACAAATGATGCAGTAGTATTTAAAGCATTAAACAAAAAATGAGGGTTTATTTGATTTTGAAGAGCTTTTAACTCAGCATCTCTAGCCATAGCTTTTAAATTCTCGATTTTACTTATTTCTAGTTGGGTTGAGATTAACTGTGATAAACCAATGGCTAAATATTTTTTTCGTGCTGTAATATTTTCTTCATTTTTAAAATAAATTTTTAAAGTTCCAGATACTTTTTCATCTTGGAATAAAGGCGCTATTATACAGGATTTTATTCCATCCTCGGAATAGGAAAAATCATTGAGAGAACTATTTCTATCAAAGACTAATATTTCACCTGAATTTAGAACTTTTTTAGTAGCATCACTTTGAATTTCTTGATATTTAACACAAAAGTTACTATTTTTAGAAGCATTAGCAATTATAACTTCTTTATCAGTTATAACAACAATTTCAGCTTTTAAAGAATCTAGAAGGATTTTACAAATATTATCTAAAGATTCTCCTTTTTTAAAAAAAGGAAGAGTTTTATTAGCAATTTCAAGAGCTAATTTAGCTTGTGTTCCAGCTTCTCTTTCTTTTTGTTCTAAGATTTCTTCTGTTATTATTATAATCACAGCAACCCCGATTCCATTTATAAAGATCATGGGAAGATATAAATTTTTAACTATATCCATAGCAAGTATTTTATCTTCAGCAAAAATTATAATGAAAAACATACTTAAATTTTCAACTAAAACACCTGCAAAAAATCCTAAAAGAGATCTATTATTAGAATTTGCTTTTTTATAAAGGAAGCTAGTTATAAACCCACCTAAAATAGTGGCAATAGCGCAAGGGATAGCAGTTAAACGACTAACGCTAATAGAAGCACGATGAATTCCAGCGATAATACCAGAAATAATAGCAACCTCAGGACCAGCAAGTAATCCACCTACAACAACTCCAATATTTCTAGTATTAGCAATAGCTCCTTTGTAATCAACTCCAATATATGTACCTAAAATTGCTAAACTAGAAAAAACGATAGATAGCAAAAGGGTATCTTTTTTAGTATATTTTTCTCGACTAAAAATACTTCGAGCACTTTTAAATCTAGAAAAAAAGAAAGCAATTGCAATTATATATCCTAAAGTACTAAATAATTTACTAGCTAATTCGAACATTAATACACCTCAAAATTATGATATTAATTATATCATAGAAAAAAGAAAATTAACAAATGAGAGAAAAAATTGTTATAATAAAAATAAAAAGGAGAGGAATAATATGTTTTCAATAGATTATAAAGTAACAATTTCTGATATAAATTATGGTGGACATATGGGAAATGAAAGAGCATTATTACTATTTCAACAAGCTCGAATAGATCTTTTTAAAAAGTTAGGTTTAGAGGAAATAAATATTGGAGATGGTATTGGAACTATTCAAAAAGATGCACATGTTTATTATAAAGGTGAAGTATATTTAGGAGATTCCTTAAGAATAATAATAAAAAAATTAGAGATGAAAAAAGCAACAATAAATTTTATATACAGCGTAGAAAAAAAATGTGGAAAAATTGTTTTAGAAGGAAGCACAACTATAGTATCTTTTGATTATAAAAATAAAAAAGTTAGTAAATTTCCAGAAAAATTTTTAAAAAACTTAGAAAATATTTTTAAATAATTTAAGTGAGGTGTTTTTATGGAGCTTTTTAAAAATGAAAGAATAAAGTATTTGAAAAAAGATGAAAATGAAAAAGGAAACTATATTATATACTGGATGCAGGAATGCCAGAGAGTAAAATATAATTTTTCTCTAAATAAAGCTATAGAATTATCAAAACAGCATAAGTTGCCAATTTATGTCATTTTTAACTATTTGAATAATTATCCAGAAGCTTCAAAAAGACACTATAAATTTATGTTACAAGGGTTGAAAGATGTAAGAGATGAACTTCAAAATCAAGGAATAAAGTTTATTCTTTTAGAGGGAGATATTTTTAAAAATATATGTAATGTATCTCGAGACGCTAGGTTTCTTATATGGGATAAAAGTTACTTAAAATTTCAAAGAGATATTAAGGAAAAAATATTATTTTATGTAAAAACTACAGTAATAGAAGTAGAAAATAATGTTTTAGTGCCAGTAGAGAAAATTAGCTCAAAAGAAGAGTATAGCGCCAAAACATTAAGAGATAAGTATAATAAAATTTGGAATAATTCCTTAGAAAAATTTTTATATGAAGAGTACAAACCATTAAAATATCTAGAAAATAAGTTGGAAATTTTAGACTGTTCAGAAAAATACATTCCAAAAATAAAACTAGAATTAGATGGAAGATTTATTGGTGGAGAAAAAGAGGCTTTAAAAAAACTAAACTATTTTATTACAAATAACTTAAAATTTTATTTGTTTAAAGGGCCAGATAATGAAGTAGGTTCAAGGTTGTCTCCATATTTACATTTCGGACAGATATCACCTTTACAGATAGTACACGAAATAGAAAAAAGTGAAGGGCTTATAGAGGAGAAAAAGAGTTTTTTAGAAGAGGTTATCATAAGGAGAGAATTAGCAATAAATTTTGTATATTACAATAAAGATTACGATATTTGGGGAAATATAACTTACAATTGGGCATATGAAACTTTAAAGAAGCATTTAGTTGATAAAAGAGAATACTTATATACTGAAGAGGAGTTAGAAAGTGGAAGAACACATGATATATATTGGAATTCTTGCCAAAATCAATTGGTATTAACGGGTTATATGGAAAGTTATATGAGAATGTATTGGTGTAAAAAAATATTAGAGTGGAACGAGGATCCTAAGATAGCATATGAAGTTGCATTAAGATTGAATAATAAATATTTATATGATGGAAGGGATCCTAACTCTTATGCTGGAATTGCTTGGTGTTTTGGAAAACACGATCGTCCATGGAAAGAAAGAGAGATTTTTGGAAAAGTTAGATATATGAATAGTAATGGTTTAGAAAGAAAATTTAAAATGCTAAAATATATAGAAAAATATTTAAATAAAAAAGGAAAAGCAGTATCTTTTAAAAACAATAGTATATAACACTTTAAAATTAGGAGGAGTTAAAATGAAAAAAATAAAATTGATCTCATTATTAGCATTAAGTGTATTTATATTAGCTTGTTCAGGAGAAAAAGAAGAAGCAAAACCGGCAGCACCGGCAGCAGCAGAATCAACAGCTGTTCCTGGGGATAAGGTAGCTACTGATGAAAATGCTCAAAAGATGACAGAGAAACCATCAACAGAGAATGCTGTTCAAGAAGCAGTGACAGAGAATGCTGAAAATGCAACAAAGTCAGCAGTAGAGACAGTGGAGAGTGCTACAGATAAAATAGGAGCAGAATTGGATAAAGCTGGTGATAAAGCAAAAGAAAAAATAGATGAAGGTGTAGATGCTTTAAAAGAAAAAGTGGCTAACTAATAAAAAAAGGAGTAGAATTTCTACTCCTTAATTTTTACTTAAAATCTCTTCTAGTTTATCATAAGTAAATTCAACAATTTCATTACAACTAATATTTGACTTTTTTAAATCAATGCATAATTCAGAATTATATTTGTTTTTAATCTCCTTTAAAAGTTGATTAGCAAGAGCACGAGCTTGATTCTCTTCTAAATACGTTTCTCTACCTTTGAGGTATCCAATAACTAAAACAGCAGCGTTGATAGCACCACAAAGACTTCCAACGGTAACTCCAGTTCCCATTCCACTACCTAGGGCTACTGGAATATCAGTATTATTGTTTTTATTAAACGAATCGATTATAGATTCAGCACAGTTTAACTGTCCTTTAGTATAATTTACTTTTTTATTCATAAAAATACTCCTTTTAAATTTAAGATAATATCTTGATTATATTATTCAAAAGCAGTGGTGTCAATGATTAGTATAAATAAAATAAATTTGAAAAAAAACTTATAAAGGAGTACAGTATTATAAATTTATATCATAAAGGGGGAAGTTATGGTATTAAAAAAATATAGACTAGTTACGGTTTCAATAATAAGAGTTTTTACAGAAGTTTTATATGAAATTTTGAGAAAATTTTCAAGCTTATACTATGTATTATTTATTTTTGGATTGTTATTTTCTATAAAAAATAGAAATGTTACAGGTGAGGTAGTCATAGTTTCTACATTTTTTTTGATTTTTACATGGGGATATTGTAAATTTTACAATAAGTTACATAATTTTTTATATCGAATAGAAATAGAGTTAAGCTAAGGAGAACTTTTGGTTCTCCTTTTGTTTTTAATATATAAAAGTAAAAGCTTTTTCTGTTAAAACTTTAATTTTAGAATAATCTATATCTTCATCATTAGAGCTACAACCTCCAGAACATCCTCCAGAAGAACATCCCCCTTTAGAAGAGCATCCTCCAGAAGAGCATCCCCCACAAACATTTTCTTCTTCTCCTTTTTCATAGTCAGGATTTTTTTTCAAAAAATCTTCATAAGTTTCTAAATATCCTTGATTGATAAGAGATTGATATATGTCCTCGAGTTCATTAGCGTTAATACCTAAATTTTTCATTATAGCACCATCACTATAAACCATTCCACTTTTTAAAAAATCTAAAACATTTTTTTCTATATTATTCATAAATTTAAATCACCTCGTTTATTCGAATAAGATATTTTAACACAAAAAAAAAGAATTGTTAATTTTTTTGCAAGCATGATATAATGGAGTGAAAATCTATACTATATTGTTGGAGGATTAATGGAAGAAAAAGTTTTTGAAACAAAAAAAGATATGGTTGAGTTTTCTATAAGAACAACTTATAGAAAAAAGATATGGTCAAAATTTACAAAAGCAGTTAAAGATTTTGATTTGATACAAGATGGTGATAAAATAGCTGTTGGAGTATCAGGAGGAAAAGATAGTTTACTATTATCTAAGTTATTTCAAGAGTTAAAAAGAGATAAAAGTAAAAATTTTGAAGTAGCTTTTATTTCTATGAATCCAGGTTTTGGATCTATGGATTTGGAACAATTTAAAGTTAATTTAGAAGAGTTAGGAATTCCTTGTGAAATATTTGATGCCAATGTATGGGAAATTGCATTTGAATCATCTCCTGAAAGTCCTTGTTTTTTATGTGCTAAAATGAGAAGAGGAGTTCTTTATAATAAAGTTGAAGAATTAGGATATAATAAATTGGCTTTAGGTCATCATTTTGATGATTTAATAGAGACTACATTAATAAATATGTTTTATGCAGGAACAACTAAAACAATGATTCCTAAAGTTAAATCTACAAGTGGAAAATTAGAATTGATAAGACCGTTAATTTATATAAAGGAAAATGATATTATAAATTTCACTAAAAAAAATGATATTATGGCTATGGCTTGTGGTTGCCCTATAGAATCTGGGAAAGTTGATTCTAAAAGAAAAGAAATAAAAAATTTACTTGCTACATTAGAAAAAACAAATCCTCAAATAAAGCAAAGCATATTTAATTCGATGAAAAATATTAATTTAGATTATGTATTAGGCTATGTATCTAATAATAAAAAAGGAGAGTAGAATGTTAAAGCTAGATAATATAAAAGATTTAAACGGTTACTCTTTTCAAGCTTTTATTTTTGAAGTTCAAGAAAATAAAGTTATGATTATTAATTCGAAAGAAGAAATAAAAATAGAGATTACATATGCTGAAAATAAAATAATAAAATTAATCGACAAAATTTATAAGCAAACTGGATTAAAAATTAGTTTGAATAAATTGGATGATAAAGAAATTTTATCGTATATTCAAGATAAAGGATTTGAAAAGACTTTGTGGAGTCCAATTGGAAAAGCAATGCATGACTATAATATGATTGAAAATGGAGATAGGATAGCTATTGGAATTTCAGGAGGAAAAGATAGTTTAACAGTTTTAAATGCTTTAATTAGGATAAAAAAAATATCAAGAATAAAGTTTGAAATATTTCCAATACATATTCACCCAGTTGAAGAAGGTGGAAAATATGGTGATATAAAAGAATATTGTAATAAATTGGGTGTTGAACTACAGGTGATTGAAACTTCAATAGGAGAAAGTATCTTAACCAATGAAGAGTTAAAAAATCCATGCTTTATGTGTGCAAGAGTAAGAAGAGGACTTTTATACAAAGAGATGAAAAAACAAAATATTAACAAATTAGTTTTAGGACATCATAAGGATGATATTATTGAAACTTTTTTATTGAATGTTTTTTATCAAGGTAATATGGGAGTTATGAAGCCAGCATATTATTCAGAAGAATATGGATTAAAAGTTATCAGACCATTAGCATACGTAGAAGAAAAAGAAACTATAAGATATGCTAAAAAATTAGGATTGCCAATTCTTCATAATGATTGTCCTTACGAGACAAGCGATAATTCTAAACGTTTAAAAGTTAAAAAGATGATAAGTGAGCTTTCAAAAGACAGTCCGAATATTAGGAGTGTTGTATTAAATAGTATAAAAGATCTATTTGTTTAAATAAAACTTTAATAATCAAAGTTTTATTCTTGACAAATGTTGTTTAGTGGAATATAATTCTAGTGTAAATAACAATAAGTACTAGGAGGTTTATTCTATGACGCCATTAGTTTTTGCAGAACAAAATAAAGAGTTTGTTATAAAAGAGATCAAAGGAAGAGATAAAGATAAGAATAGACTGACGGAAAAAGGATTCTGTATAGGAAATAAAATATGTTTACTAAGAGATGATCAGAGTAATTATATTGTAAAAATAAATGATACCAAATATGTTTTAAACTTTGGATTAGCTAATAAAATAATAATTGGGAATGAATAAAATTAAATCACAGATATTTCTGTGATTTAAATTTTACGAATATACTTTGAATTGCAAAATATATTCATGACTAATGAGTTGGGAGGCTTGAAATGAAATTAACAGAATTAAAAAGAGGAGAATCAGCGAAAATTGTCAAAATTGGGAAAATTGGCGAATTAAAAAAAAGACTAGTTGATATGGGAGTAACTGCAGGAGAAATAATAAAGCTTGAAAGAAATGCACCTCTAGGAGATCCACAGGAGTTCATTGTTAAATCAACAAATATCGCTATAAGAAAACAAGATGCACAAAATATTGAAATAGAGATAGATGGGTAGGAGATAGAAATGATAAAAATAGCATTTACAGGAAATCCAAACGTAGGAAAATCAGCATTAATAAATGCAATAGCAGGTTCGAATTTAAAAGTTGGAAACTGGGCAGGAGTTACAGTTGAAAAAAAAGAGGCAGAATTTGAATATAAAGGTGAAAAAATTCAGTGTATAGATTTACCTGGAGTTTATAGTTTAAGTCCTTATACTTTGGAAGAGACGATAACAAGAGATTTTATAATTAATGAGAGACCAGATGTAATAATTAATATTGTGGATTCAACAAATTTAGAGAGAAATTTATATTTAACAATGTTATTAAAAGAATTAGAGAAACCTATGATAATGGCATTAAATTTTTACGATGAATTTGAAAAATTAAATTATAAATTAGATATTAAGAAATTTACAGATATGATTGAAATGGATGTTGTTATGACATCAGCAACAAAAAGAACAGGAGTTCAAGAATTATTAGATAAAGCTTTAGTTATTGCTAATGCTAATAAGACAAATAAAAAGTACACACTATTATTTGATAAATGTTTGGAAAGTGCTATTGAAGAGGTTAAATGTAAAATAAATTGTGATGAAAAGTTACAAGAAGCCTCTAAAAAATTTGGAATGGATTTTTTAGCGATAAAATTATTAGAGCAAGATAAACATTTATTAGAGATTTTAAAATCAGATTATAATTATAGTGAAGATAAAGAAATATTAAGTGTAACTAAACAATTAGAAGATGATCATGATGAAGATATAGAAACTATATTTGCAGAAGGAAGATATGGAACAGTTAAAGGAATATTGGCAAAAACGTTTACAACATCTATAAAATCAAGATTGGACTTTACAGATAAAGTTGATAGAATTCTTTTAAACAAATATTTAGGTCTTCCAATATTCTTTTTAATAATAGTAGGATTGATGGG
Source organism: Cetobacterium sp. NK01 (assembly GCF_024506395.1). Classification (NCBI taxonomy): domain Bacteria; kingdom Fusobacteriati; phylum Fusobacteriota; class Fusobacteriia; order Fusobacteriales; family Fusobacteriaceae; genus Cetobacterium; species Cetobacterium sp. NK01. The sequence continues at coordinate 503,662 of NZ_JANIBO010000001.1, read as the reverse complement.
AACTGTATTTAATGGGTCAGCTCCATTAATAGATTGGGTTGATGGATTTGTAAATGATTATATTGGAAAATATGTAAGTATGTTGATAGATGAAAATACACCAAATTGGTTATCATCATTAGTAATGGATGGAATCTTAGGTGGAGTAGGTGGAGTAGTTGTTTTTGTTCCGCTTATGCTATATTTATATTTCTTTTTAGCAATACTTGAAGAAAGTGGTTATATGTCAAGGGTTGCATTTTTGATGGATAAAATAATGACAAAATTAGGTTTAAATGGTAAGGCTTTTGTTCCTATGGTATTAGGATTTGGATGTACAGTTCCAGCAATATATGCTACAAGAACATTAGAGGATGATTCATCAAGAAGATTAACAGCAGCAATGGCACCGTTTATGTCTTGTGGTGCAAGATTGCCAGTTTATGGATTATTTACAGCGGCTTTCTTTGGAGCAAAAGCTGGAATGGTTGTAATGTCACTGTATGTATTAGGGATTGTTGTAGCGATTTTAACAGGATTAATTCTAAAGAATTTTGAGATGTTTAAAGCGGAAGGAAGAGCATTACTAATAGAATTACCCCCATACAGAGTTCCTAGTTTAAGAGTTATTGTTAAATCAACATTGACAAGAACAGGGTCTTACTTAAAAAAGGCTACAACAATTATAATGGGAATGCTTATGATATTATGGGCATTAACATATTTTCCAAATAATGGAGATACTGCTAACTCATATATGGCTAAATTTGGAAAAACATTCCAAGGCGTTCTTAAACCAACAGGATTTGCAGATAGATGGGAAACGGTAGCTGCAATTCCGCCAAGTTTAGCAGCTAAAGAGATTGTAGTAGGATTTATGGCACAAGTTTTAGTAGGAGATAAAGATACCCAAGATATTGAAGAGGAAGTAATACAGGATAGCACAACATTTGTTGAAGACACTGTAGATCAATTAGCAGGATTAGGAATAGCTATTAAAGATTCTATTGTTGGAATTGTAAGTCTTGATGTGAAGGGATTATTTAGTGTTCCTGATGAATCTGAAATTGAAGAAGAGGGTAGTGGAGTTGTAGCAGCAACAAAAATGCTTTGGACAGATGAATTAGCACCATTAAGAGCTTATTCGTTTATGGTATTTATATTATTAGTAGTTCCTTGTGTTGTTACTTTAGGAGCTATAAAACAAGAGTTTGGATATAAGTTTACAGGGTTTATAATAGGAATGTTATTAGTAGTTCCATATATCGTTTCAACACTTGTATTCCAAATTGGAAAGTTATTTTTTTAACTTTTCTAATTAGGAGGTAAAAATGAAAACTTTAATATTAATAGGAATTGTTATAGTGATAGGAGCTATAGCTTTAAAAAGTGTATATAAAATGTTTAAAGGTGAAAGTGGATGTAGTTGTTCAAAAGGTAAAAATGGAAGTTGTAGCTTTAAGGATAAATGTAAACATTAATATATGTTATTAAAAAGGAGAGATTATATAACCTCTCCTTTTTATTTTAAGTAAAAATTATTCATCATCCTTTAACCAATGAACTTTATCTGTTGTATTATCTGGTTCGATATCAACAGTCATCATATTATAAATAAAGTCATCAAGAGGACAGACTAAAACAGCCATAACTACATTGTCTGGGAGATCCATTCTAAAACTTTTTAATTTTTTTAAAAGTAAGTCGACCTTAGAACCAGAAACAATAAGATGAAAAACAGCTTCTGAACCAGGCCAAACATGATTATTTAGATGTCTAATTCCATGTTCCCAGCTACCTTCAAGTTTTGATTGAATTGTATAGTAGTGAAAACCAATTGAGTGTAAAAAATTTTGTAAGTTATTTTTTTGAGAATCATTAATATATATCACCATTCGTTTTGAATTTTTTCGATCAACAACCATATAGACCTGCCTCCTATAAATTTGATTAGTACTTTATTACTATATTTTTTAAAAAAAATCAATATATTAATATGGTAAAAATTCTTACAGAATGAGAACATGTAAAAAAATAACTCATAACCTTTTAATAAAATTTTAAAAAAAGTACACATTTTTACAAATCTATGTTATAATCTAATGAATGAATATAAATAATTTAAGGAAGTGAATATGGAAAAAATATTAACATTTAGAGATTTAGGTTTAACTGAAAAAACTTTAAAGCCTCTAGAAAAAAAAGGTTTCGAACAGCCAAGTCCGATACAGGCTTTAACTATACCAGCATTATTAAACGGAGATAAAGACATAATTGGTCAAGCACAAACAGGAACAGGAAAAACTGCAGCATTCTCTTTACCAATTCTTGAAAAAATAGAGAAAAGTACAGGGCATGTACAAGCTATAATTTTAGCTCCAACAAGAGAGTTAGCGGTTCAGGTAGCAGAAGAAATGAACTCGCTAGCACATGGTAGAAAATTAAAAATAATTCCTGTTTATGGAGGACAATCATTAGAGCAACAAAAAAGACAACTTAATAAAGGTGTAGATATTGTTGTTGGAACTCCTGGAAGAGTAATGGATTTAATGAACAGACAAGTATTAAAATTAAATAACATTGATTACTTTATATTAGATGAAGCTGATGAAATGTTAAACATGGGATTTGTTGAGGATATTGAGCAAATTTTAACTGAAACTAATGAAGATAAGAGAATGCTATTCTTCTCAGCAACTATGCCAGCAGAGATTTTAAAAATAGCAAAATCTCATATGAGAGAGCACGAAGTTTTAGCTGTTAAAAAGAAAGAATTAACAACTAATTTAACGGAGCAAATTTACTTTGAAGTAAAAGAGAAAGATAAATTTGAAGCTTTATGCAGAATAATTGATATTGAATTAGATTTTTATGGAATTGTTTTCTGTAGAACTAAGAATGATGTAAATGAACTTGTTGGGAAATTACAAGATAGAGGATATGATGTTGAAGGATTACATGGAGATATCAGTCAAAATCATAGAGAAGTTACTTTAAGAAGATTTAAAAATAAAAATTTAAATATTCTTATTGCGACAGACGTAGCAGCAAGAGGAATAGATGTAAATGATCTTACTCATGTTATAAACTATGCAATACCTCAAGAAGCAGAGAGTTATGTACACAGAATTGGAAGAACAGGAAGAGCTGGAAAGCAAGGTACCGCAATAACATTTATAACTCCATCAGAGTATAGAAAATTACTTCAAATTCAAAGAATTACAAAAACTGAAATTAAAAAAGAGCAAGTTCCTGGAGTAAAGGATGTAATTTTAGCTAAGAAAACAAGATTGTTTGATAGTGTTAAAAATATTATATCAAATGGAGATGCAGAATCATATTATGATATGGCAAAAGAGTTATTAACTCAAGAAACAACTCCAATTGAAGTAATAGCTGCAATATTAAAGAATTTTTATGATGAAGAGTTAGAAGAAACAAATTACTCAGATATAGAAAGTGTTTCTCTTGATAAAACAGGAAAAACAAGACTATTTATAGCTCTTGGTAAAAAAGATAAAATGACTCCAAGAAAGTTAGTTGATTTAATATCTAAAAAGGCTAAAGTTCATGAATCAAAATTAAAAGGTGTAGAAGTATATGAAAACTTCTCGTTTGTTTCTGTTCCATTTGTTGAAGCAGAGACTATTATTGATGTTTTCCAAAGAGATAGAAAAGGTAGAAAGCCTTTAATAGAGAAAGCAAAACAATCAAGAAAGTAATTGAATAAAAATAGAGAAGCTGTAACGAGGGAAACCAAAGTACAGCTTTTTTCAACATAAAAATGGGAGAGTGTTATGAAAAAGAAAATCTTAATATTGTTATTTTTAATATTAGCAATACCGGTTGCTCTTTTTAAATTTTATTCAATAAAAGTAGCAGAAAAAAAAGATTATAATGTTCAAGTTAATTTAAAGCAAGGTACTAGTCTAAATAGTGTTTTTAAAAAGTTAAATTTAGATGAATCAATAATTTTTAGAATTTTTTTAAAGTATGAAAAAAATTCGGGAAAAAATATTAAAGCTGGATTTTATGAATTTAATGGAAAATATTCTTATGAAGATATACTTCAAATGATGGAAGAGGGAAAAGTAAAGTATACTATTATAACTATTCCAGAAGGATATTCAATAAAGGAGATTGGGAAGTTATTAGAAAATAGGGGAATTGGAAGTGAAGAGGGGTTAAAAAAAGCCTTAGAAAATATAAAAGATTTTCCTTACTTAACTCCAAATGGAAATTTTGAAGGATATTTGTATCCAGAAACATATTATCTTTCTGTTGATACAAATGAAAACGAAATTGCGAGAGCAATGACTAAAGAATTTTTAAAAAAATTTCCTCCAGAGCAATATCCAGATAAAAAGAAATTCTATGAGAATTTAATAATGGCATCTATTATTGAAAGAGAAGCTCAATTAAAAGAGGAAAAACCTTTAATGGCTTCAGTTTTTTATAATAGATTAAAAAAGGGAATGAAATTAGGTTCAGATGCAACTGTAAACTATGCATATGATTATAGTAAAAAAAGAATGTATTATAAAGATCTAAAAATAGATTCTCCTTATAATACGTATATGTATAAAGGGTTACCTCCTGGTCCAATATCGAACCCAGATTATAATTCGGTAATGGCAGCATTAAACCCAGCAGTTACAGATTATCTATTTTTTGTGGTGACTAGCAATGGAAAACATACATTTACCAAAACATATAAAGAGCATTTAGAGGTTCAAAAGAAAACTAAGAGTAATTAGGAGAGTAGTAAAATGGAGAAAATAGTTTTAGTTGGTATAAATAGTCAATTTATTCATACTAATTTAGCAATTAGATATTTAAAAAGTTATGTAGAAAAATATAGTGATTTAAAAATAGATATATATGAAAGTAATATAAACAACCAAATCCAAAGTATAATGACAGATTTATTTAATCTGAACGCAGATCATTATATATTTTCCACCTATATCTGGAATAAAGAATATGTATTTAGGATAATAAGAGAGTTGAAAAAAATTATGCCAAATATAACAATAACTTTAGGTGGACCAGAAGTTAGTTATAATGCAAAAGAATCTTTATTAGAGAATACTTCCATTGATTTTATTTTAGTTGGTGAAGGAGAGAAAGTCATTTTAAACTTTTTAACTAATGAAAATAAAAATCAAAAAGGTGTCGCTTCATTAGAGGATAACGAATATACATATATAGGAGATGAAAATCCTATAGAAAATTTAGATGTTATTCCATTTCCTTATAGTAAAGACGAGTTGAAAGAGAATATAAAAATATTATATTACGAATCTAGTAGAGGATGTCCGTTTAGTTGTTCTTATTGTCTATCGTCAATAGATAAGGGTGTAAGATATTTATCATTAGATAGAGTAAAAAGTGACTTGCAAAAATTTTTAGATTCAGGAGTTGAATTATTAAAATTTGTAGATAGAACATATAATTTAAAAAAAGATAGATATCTTGGAATATGGGAGTATTTACTGGAAAATTATAAAGAAGGTATAACATTTCATTTTGAAATAAACGCAAATATTTTTGATGAAGAGGTCATTGAATTTTTGAAAAAAATTCCAGAAGGATATTTTCAATTTGAAATAGGTGTTCAGAGTATAAATAAAGAAACTATGGATAGTATAAATAGAAGAAATCTATTAGAAAGGTTGAGAACAAACATAAAAGCAATATCTAAAAATATTCATTTACATGTGGACTTAATAGCAGGATTACCTTATGATACATATGAAAGTTTTAAAGATTCTTTCGATTATGTTTATGATTTAGAATCAGAGATGATTCAACTTGGTTTTTTAAAGATACTAAGTGGAACTAAAATATCAAGAGAGATTGAAAAATATGAGTATAAATATATAGAATTTCCACCTTATGAAGTACTTTCGAATTGTTTTATAAAATACGAGGAATTAATAAAATTAAAAAATATTGAAAAGATGTTAGATTATTATTATAACTCAGAGAAGTTTAAAAATTCAGTAAAATATATAATTGAAAATTATTATAATAGACCATTTGATTTTTTTGAGGATATTTCAAAGTATTATTATGATAATAAACTGTTAGGTATAGGGCATAAAACGGTTGGGATTTTTAATCATTTAGTTAAATTTTTTGAAAAACAGAAATTTGATAAAATAGAAATTTTTATAGAGTACTTAAAATTAGATTATTTACTTTTGGGAAAACCAGGATTATATCCAGAGTGGTTTATATCTCATAAAAATAAAGATAAGTATAATGATATTATTGTAGGGAAAAAATATTCTTCAGTGAGAGAGGGATATAAAAAAACAGAGTTTGAAAAGTTTAGTTATGATGTGATAAAAAATGAAAAGAAAGAGATAGAAATATTTTTTGACTATTCAAATAAAAAAATAAAAATAGAAATTTTTTAATAAAAAATAAGAGGTAAAAAGAGTTTTAAAAAGAGGCTCTATATGGTATAATTCTATAAAATGCTGTTTTGAAGGATAAAGTTATGTTAGATAAAATATTAAAAAAAATTAAAAATGAAAAATTAATAGAAGATGGAGATAAAATAATTCTTGGTTTTTCAGGAGGACCAGATTCAGTATTTTTATTAGAAGCTCTTAATTATGCTAAAAAAGAGATAAAATTTGAAATTATTTTAGCTCATATTAATCATTTGTTAAGAGGAAATAATTCAGATACAGATGAAAAATTTAGTGTACAGTGTGGAGAAAAATTTGGTATTCCAACTTTTGTTAAAAGAGCCTCTATTGAAGAGATTGCTAAAGAGAAAAATATAGGATTAGAAGAAGCTGGAAGAATTATAAGGTATGATTTTTTTAAAGAAGTATCAGAAAAAACTTCAAGTAATAAAATAGCGATAGCTCACAATTTAGATGATCAAATCGAAAACTTTTTATTTAGACTTATTAGAGGTTCATCTCTAGAAGGTCTTGAAGGAATTCCAAATAGAGAAAATATAATTAGACCTATTAATGAAATATATAAAGAAGAAATATTAAGATTTTTAGATAAAAATGAAATTAAATATAGAATTGATGAAACAAATTTTGAAAATGATTTTACAAGAAATAGTATAAGATTAGATTTGATACCTTGGATAGAAAAAAGATACAATAGGAATTTTAAAGATAAAATTTATGGACTAATTACAGAAATTAAAGAAGCAAATGAAATTTTAAAAGTTTATTTAGAAAGATATGAAGAATTTATAGATAATAAATGGACTTTAAATATAGAACTAATAAAAAGTGAAAAAGCTTATATTCAACGAAAAATAATTAATGAATATTTAAAAAAATATAAATTAGAAGCTTCAAGAGAAAAAATAGGAAATATAATAAAATTATTGAATAGTAATGGAAGTAAGACTTTAAAATTAGAAAAAAATTTTGTTTTAAAAAAGCAATATAAAAATATTTGGATTGAAAAGGAAAAAAGGTATAATTTAGAACATATTAGTGAACCTATTATAGAAAAAATACCATTTAAAGTAAACTTTAATGGTTATATTATAGAAGCTTTTGAAAGTGATAAAAGTTTCAATAAATATGAATTTTTAACAAATTTGAAAATAGGTGATACTGTAGAGATTAGAACAAGAAAGGACGGGGATAAGATAAAACCTTTGGGAATGAAATCTTATAAAAAACTAAAAGAAATTTTTATAAATGAAAAAGTTCCAAAAGATTTGAGGGGAGAAATACCTTTAGTGGTAAAAAGTAACGAAATTGTTTGGGCTTCAGGAGTAAAGAAAAGTGAAAACTTTAAGAGTGAAAAAGATAAAAAAGGAATTAAGCTAATCATAAGGAGGCAAGATGAAGAATAGAGAAGATAATGAAAAAATGGCATTGTATAACTTCATTGAAGAGGAGCCAAAAAAAGATGAAAGCGACGACGATGAAGCTGAAAAAGACAATGACAAAAAATCAAAAGAAGAAAAAGAAAAAGAAGAATTAGAAGAAAGAAAAAGAAAAATTAAAGAAAAATTAAAAGAAGGTATAGATAAAGGAAAACAGGATAAAGATTCAAACGACTCAAGAGAGTTAGGAGGAAAATTTAATCTAAAAGGCTTTGTTATGTTACTATTTATAGTTACAATAATATTGTCTTTACCAACAATGTTTTCTAAATCAGATTCAACAAATGTAAAAACAATAAGTTATACAGATTTTTTACAGGATGTAAAAGAAAATAAGCTTGTTAGAGTAGATGAAAGAGAAGGTTATATTTATGGATATACTGCTGACAAAGATGCGTCTGCTGTAAAAGCAAGAATGATTACAGATAGATTAGGTGGAGATTTACAATTAGTTGATTTAATTGAAAATAAAAATATTCAAATTCAATCATTACCACCTCAAGAATTACCATTTTTATTAAATATGCTAGCATCTTGGTTCCCGATGCTATTATTAATAGGAATTTGGATCTTTATGCTTAATAAAATGAATAAAGGTAGCGGAGGAGGACCTCAAGTATTTAATATGGGGAAATCAAAAGCTAAAGAAAATGGTGAAAATGTATCTCAAGTTACATTTGCTGATGTTGCTGGAATAGATGAAGCAAAAGTGGAGCTAGAAGAAATTGTACAATTTTTAAAAGAACCAGATAAATTTAAAAATTTAGGAGCTAAAATTCCAAAAGGTGTTTTATTATTAGGAGCTCCTGGAACAGGTAAAACTCTTTTAGCAAAAGCAGTTGCAGGAGAGGCCGGGGTACCATTTTTTAGTATGTCAGGATCAGAATTCGTAGAGATGTTTGTTGGAGTTGGAGCATCAAGAGTTAGAGATCTATTTTCTAAAGCTAGAAAAAATTCTCCTTGTATTATCTTTATAGATGAGATAGATGCTGTTGGTAGAAAAAGAGGAAGTGGCCAAGGTGGAGGAAATGATGAAAGAGAGCAAACTCTAAATCAACTTTTAGTTGAAATGGATGGATTTGGAAGTGACGAAACGATAATTGTTTTAGCAGCAACAAATAGACCTGAAATTTTAGATAAGGCTTTAATGAGACCTGGAAGATTTGATAGACAAGTAGTTGTTGATAGACCTGATATAAAAGGTAGAGAAGCTATTTTAAAAGTACATTCAAGAAATAAAAAATTTGCATCAGATGTAGATTTTGATGTAATTGCTAGAAAAACACCTGGATTTGTAGGGGCAGATATAGCAAATATGCTTAATGAAGCTGCAATTTTAGCAGCAAGAGCTGGTAGAGATGAGATTAATATGTCTGATTTAGAAGAAGCGTCTGAAAAAGTAACAATCGGACCAGAAAGAAAATCAAGAATGGCTGTACAAAAGGAAAGAATCATTGTTGCATACCATGAAGTAGGTCATGCTATGACTCAAAGGTTATCACCTAATACAGAGCCTGTACATAAGGTTACAATAATTCCAAGAGGAATGGCGGCTTTAGGGTATACAATGACTTTACCTACAGAAGATAGATATTTAAAATCTAAAAATGAGTTTTTATCTGAACTAGTAACTCTTTTAGGAGGAAGAGCTTCAGAAGAGGTAGTATTTGGTGATATAACTACTGGAGCAAGTAATGATATTGAAAGAGCGACAGCTATAGCTCATGCAATGGTAACTAAATATGGAATGAGTGATAAATTCGGTCCAATAATGTTAGATGCTACTCGTGATGGAGATATGTTCCAGCAAAAATTATATGGAGAGACAACGTCAAAAGAGATTGACGATGAAATTAGAAGATTAGTTTCAACTGCATATAGTAAAGCAAAAGAGATTTTAACTGAAAATAGAGAAACTTTAGAGACAATAACTCAAGCGTTATTAAGATTAGAGACAATAACTGGAGAAGAGTTAGATGAGATGTTACAAGGAAAAACAGTTGAAAGAATAGAGAGAGAAAATAAAATAGAAGAAAAATTAGCCGATTTAAAAGAGGAAGAAAATAAATTAAAAGAGGAATTAAAACAAAAGGCATCACAATCAGTTTTAGATGACTCTAAAGAGGATTAATATTAAAAAATAGACTTTACTAAAAATAGAACTTATGATATAATAATTTAACTAATCTATGCTAGGATTTGCGATTAAGCCCCGTAAACCTTGGCTTAGATATTAAATATTTAGGAGGAAGTAAAATGGCTATAAACAAAGCAGAAATAATCAGTACTTACGGAAAAGATGGGAAAGATACAGGATCTACAGAGGTTCAAATTGCAATTTTAACTGCACAAATTAACCACTTAACAGATCACTTAAGAACTCACAAGAAGGATTTCCACTCAAGATTAGGATTATTAAAAATGGTTGGAAAAAGAAAGAGACTTTTAAGCTACTTAATGAAGAAAGATATCGAAGGATACAGAGCACTTATTGCTAAATTAGGAATCAGAAAGTAGTATTTAAAACGAGGAAAATTTCCTCGTTTTTTTTATAGAGGAAAAAGGGGGAATCAATGAAAAAACTTATTTTATTATTTTTTATAGTAATCATAACAGGATTGTTTTCTCAAGATATGAATGATTTTGAAGTATTAAATAGCGAAGAATATATAAAAGGTAAAATTTTATATTTAGAAAGTACAAAGAAAAGTGGTTATAGTGGAGAAGATGGAATAAAAGAGATTGAAGAATATCGAGTTAGAATATTAGAAGGTGACGATAAAGGGAATGAAATTTTGATTCAATCTCCAGTTTATCTTGAAAAAGCGTATAATATTTTTATAAAAGAGAATCAAAATGTAGTTCTTTATAAAGAGAATGGAGAAGATGGGGTAAATAATTATTACATAGTAGATATTGATAAAAGAGAATCTATATTAGCTATTGTTGGAATTTTTATTTTTTTGACAATTCTTATAGCAAGATACAAAGGAATAAAAGCAATTTTATCTTTAGTAATAGTTATTGCTATAATTTACAATGTATTTTTACCTATGATATCTATTGGATATTCGCCTATTTTAATTTCAACTTTAACAGCACTTTTGTGTTCTACAATTACAATAGTTTTAACAACAGGATTTTCTAAAAAAGGTGTTGTGGCAATTTTAGGAGCTGTTGCAGGAGTTATTATAGCAGGCATTATTTCTATGTATTTTTCATATAAAATGGCTATGACAGGTTTTGTCTCAGTTGAAGCATTAAATTATTCTACACTACTTCAAGGAATAAAGGTAAGAGAAATAATTTCAGCAGGAGTTATTTTAGGAAGTATGGGAGCAGTAATGGATGTTTCAATGTCAATTTCATCAGCTTTAACAGAATTAAGAAAAAGAGATTTAAATATTTCTAAAAAGGAAATTTTTGAATCAGGAATGAGAATAGGTGAAGATATAATAGGTACAATGGTTAATACTCTTATATTAGCTTATATTGGAAGTGGAATTCTTTCAACATTATTTATTTATTTACAAAAAGAACAATTTCCATTAATTCGGATTTTAAATTTTGAATCAGTAGCAGCAGATATTGTTAGAGCATTTGCAGGAAGTATAGGGATTTTAGTTGCTGTTCCAATAACATCATATCTTTGTTGTCTTATATTTACTGAAAAAATAGCTGATTAATCAGCTATTTTTTATTGTTCTGTAGGGATAAAATGATTCACAACATTGCTCCATAGATTTTCTTTTTTTAAAATATATTCAATAAACTCTCTAACGGCACCTTCTCCCCCATTTTTGTTAGAGATGAAATCTGCTATAGAAAGTATTTCACTGACAGAATCTTTTGGAGCACCAGCTAGCTTACATTTTTTCATAACAGCTAAATCTATTAAATCATCGCCCATATAAGCAACATTATCATAAGATATATTATATTTTTTTAATACTGAATCTAAAATTAAAATTTTATTTTTAATGCCTTGGTGAATTTCTTTTATTCCCAATTCTTGACAACGTTTTGTTACAAGTTGAGATGTTTTTCCAGTTATTATAGCAATTTCTATTCCTTGAGAAATAGCTTGTGTAATACCTAAACCATCTTTTACATTGAAAGCTTTAATTTCATCTCCAAGATTTGATATATATAGTTTTCCATCAGTAAGTGTTCCGTCAACATCTAAAACTATAAGTTTAATCATAACTCCTCCTTAATAATAAAAAATAAAACTGGAGATATTCTCCAGTTTTATTTCAATAGCATTGATTATAAAGCGTTAACTTTTACAGCTAATCTAGCTTTTCTTCTAGATGCAGTATTCTTTTTCATGATACCTTTGCTTACAGCTTTATCTAACTCTTTGTAAGCTACTGATAAAGCAGCCTTTGCAGCTTCAACCTCTTTAGTTTCTACTGCTACTAAAACTCTCTTAAGCATAGTTTTTACTCTAGATTTTACAGCTTGATTTCTCTCTCTGTTTCTCTCTGCTATTATAACTCTCTTTTTTGCTGATTTTGAATGTGCCAAATCAAAAACCTCCCTTTAATTTTAAATAAAATTTTCATAACATAATAACATAAATAACGATTTATGTCAATATGAATATACAACTAAGTATAAGTATTTCAATTTGACAGGTAAGCATAAAAAGAGACACAATATTTACAATGGACCTAGAATATTTTAACATATTTAGCACAAAAAAAGAAGATAAATAAAAAAATAATTTATATTTTCTCAAAAAAAGGTTATTATATTGTAAGAGAGAATATAATAAAATAAGAAAGGAATCAGATGAATATAGAAGAAAAAATATCTTTAGCTGTAAGAGAACAAATAAAGTTAGAGATAGAAAAAGTTGATGGAAATGAAGTGTTTTTTAGAGGAATTCCTAATGAAGAGGGTATAGTAATAGATGTAGAAGTTTTAGCAAGAGGAAATAAATATTCAGTACCAGCAATATTAAAAGCGATGCGAAAAGGAGAAGTTATAATACATAATCATCCATCGGGTCATTTATATCCTTCAGATCCAGATGTTGAAATAGCAGCTGTATATTCAAATAAATTGGATGGAGCATCATACATAGTAAATAATAGTGTTACAGATATCTATATTATTGTTGAACTAATTCAAAAGAAGAATATAAAAATAGATATTAAACCATATTTTGAAAAAAAAGGACTTTTAGCAGGAGTTTTTAAAGAGTTTGAATATAGAAATGAACAATTAGAAATGGCTGAAGTTATTGAAAAAGGATTAAATACCGAAACAAAGGTAATAGTTGAAGCTGGAACAGGGACAGGAAAAACATTGGGGTATTTAATTCCCGCTATTGAATGGAGTATAAAAAATAAAAAAAGAGTTGTTATAAGTACAAATACAATAAATTTACAAGAACAACTTTTAAATAAAGATATACCGATAGCTAAAAAAGTTATTCAAGGAGATTTTAACTACATTTTAGTTAAAGGAAGAGGGAATTATTTATGTAATAGAAAATTACATAATGTGGCAACAGGAGATATTGTAGATTTTGAAGAATATAGTCAAAGTCAAAAATCCCAATTTAAAGAAGTAGTAAAATGGGGGGGGAAAACTGAAACAGGTGATAAAGCTGAACTACCTTTTGAAGTTGATTATTCAATATGGGAACATTTTCAGAGTGAGAGCGATATGTGTGCAGGAAATAAATGTCCATTTAAAACAGAATGTTATTTTTTAAAAGCTAGAGATGAAAAGAAAAAAGCAGATATTTTAATAACAAATCATCATATGTATTTTTCAGATTTAGCGATAAGAAAAGAAATTGGCTTTAATACAGAATATTCAATACTTCCAGAGTATGAATTAGTTGTTTTTGATGAAGCTCACAATGTTGAAAAAGTAGCTAGAGATTATTTTTCATACGAGATTTCAAAATATGGATTTACTAAAACTATGAATCAAATTTACACAATGGAAAAATCTAAAAAAAGAGGAACAGGAAGTTTAGATGTCTTAATAAATTATTTAAAAAATTCAGATTATGATGGTAAAAAGGGAATTGAATCAGATTTAGAAAACGATATAAAATTAAGACATCGTAATTTATTTAATTCAGGAAGAGCTTATTTTAATTTTTTAATAGATATTTTTTCAAAAGGACAAATGGGAAGTATAACTTATAGATTGAAAAAAAATGAATTTGAGAAAGCTATTTTTTATAATCAATTAGATAATTTGAAGGATGAATTTGTAGTTGATTTATCTTCATATTTAAAGAAAATTAGAGTTATACTTGGAAAAATAAAAGATGTTGAAGATAAAGAAGGATATATAAGTGATTTTTCTAGATATATAGATAGGTTGGATGGATTTTTTGAAAATTTAAAATTTATAAATTCATTAGATGATGACAAGTTTATATATTGGGCTGAAGTAAATGGAAAAAAAAGTAACTCGAAATTAGTTGCAACACCTTTAAAAATAGATAGTGAACTAGATAAAAATTTATACACAAATTTGAAACAGATAATTTTTACTTCGGCTACTATAGCAATAGGAAATGATTTTACATATTTTAAAGAAAGTATAGGATTGAAAGAGAAAACTTTGGAAAAAGTAATTCACTCTCCATTTGATTACGATAACCAAATGAAAGTATATTTACCAAAAGATCTTTTGAATCCAAGTGATCCTAAATTTATTGATAGCATAAAGGATTTTTTAAGAAAATTAATATTGAAAACTTCAGGAAAATGTTTTATACTATTTACTTCGTATAGTACTTTAAATTATATTTACTATATGATAAAGGATGAGTTGGAAGAGGCTGGATTAAATTTATTAATACAAGGTCAAGCTCCTAGAACGCAACTTGTGAATATGTATAAAAACATAAAAAATCCAGTTTTATTTGGAACAGATTCTTTTTGGGAAGGTGTGGATATAAAGGGGGAACAATTAAGTTCTGTAATAATAATAAAGTTACCATTTAAAGTCCCAAGTGATCCAATAACCGAGGCAATAATAGAAAACATAACTCAACAAAACAAAAATGCATTTGTTGAATATCAAATACCAGAGTCTGTAATAAAATTCAAACAAGGAATAGGTAGATTAATCAGAAGTAAAAGTGATAAAGGAATTGTTACAATATTAGATAATAGAGTAATAACAAAAACTTATGGGAAATATTTTAAAGAAGCAATACCTACAAAAAATATAAAAATATTGACTAAAGAAGAGGTTTTAAAGGATATTTCTAAAATTTAAAAGGAGTAACTAATATGAAAAAGATTGAGCTATTTGGTCTAAGTTTAACTTTTAAAATAAATAGGAAAAACGCGGACGATGCTGAATTATATACTAAAGATCATCATTTAAAAGAAAAAATATTTTATTTGATTTTAATGATAATGCTTATAGTTATTAGTTCAAGAAGTGGCTATATAGTAAATAAACAAAAGTATAATATAGGAGATGTGGCAATTAATGATATATATTCACCTAAAAGCATTCTTTTTAATGATAGGGATAAAAAACAAGATATTATAAAAAGTCTTATGGAAAATTCTAAGAAAGAATATATATATGTACCTCAGGCTGGAACAGTCTATATATCTGGAGCAGAATATTTATTTGATGAAATTTTAAAGAAGAATTTTAAGAAAAATAAATTATACCTTGATAAAGTCGAAGATATAATTGGAAAACAATTACCACCTAAATTAATATTAGAGCTTACACAATTGAACAAAAAAGAGTTGTTAGAAACCAAAGAAAGAGTTATAGGATTTTTAACAAAAGCTTATGCAACAGGAATTATTAGAGAAAAGGGAAGTTTAACAATTTCACCCCCAAATGATGAACTTTTTTTAGAGCTCCCCGAATTTGACAAAAAAATAGTTGAAAATTTTTTAACTGCAAACTATATATACGATGAAACTAAAACAAAAAATTCTATAGCAGAAAAAATATCTCAAATAGATGATCAAATTTTAGATATTAAAGCAGGAACCCTACTTGTTAAAAAAGGTGATATAATAACTGATAGTAAAGCTAAGCTATTAGAAGCAGTTGGAATATACTCTTATAAAAAAAGTTTAGGTTTTTCTTTAGCGAATTTTTTATATACAGTTATTTTAACTGTAATATTTTATCCATTGCTTGCAAATAAATTTAAAAAAAATATACTAAATAAAAGTATATACAGAAGTTTATTTTTAATATACACAATAGGTTTTCTAGCATATAGATTTATAAAACCAGATCATATATATTTTGTTCCATTTGAAACAATGTATTTTTTAATGGCAATACTTTTTGCTAAAGATTTTGCTTTTATGGCAACAATTATGGCAATAACATTTTTATTCCCAATTATTGGTTATGATCCAATATTTATAATTGTAACTCTATTAGTTTGTATAATGGGATCATATTTAATAGAAAAAGTTACAACAAGGCAGGAGTTAATAGCTTTAGGAATGAAATTAGCAGCGACCAAATTTTTTCTATATTTATTATTAACATATTTTATAGGAAGAGAGCAAAATTTAATTGTATTACAAAGTGGAGAAATAGTAGTGTCTGGACTTCTTTCTGGAATGTTAGCAATAGCAGTTTTACCATACTTTGAAAGAACTTTTAATATTTTAACAACATTTAGATTACTAGAGCTAGGAGATTTATCTCACCCTTTATTAAAGCTTTTGTCTATGAAGGCTCCTGGGACTTTCCATCATTCAATGATGGTGGCAACTTTATCGGAAGCAGCAGCAGAAGCAATTGGAGCCAATGCAATTTTTGCAAGAGTTGCATCTTATTATCATGATATTGGAAAAATGAAAAGACCTAAATTTTATGTTGAAAATCAAGAAGGAGGAGAAAATCCACATTCAAAAATATCACCATTTTTAAGTACATTAATAATAACATCTCATACTAAAGATGGAAACGAATTAGGAAGAGAATATAAAATTCCAAGAGAAATTAGAGACGTCATGTTTGAGCATCAAGGAACAACAATGTTAGCGTATTTTTATAACAAGGCAAAACAATTAGATCCGACAGTTATAGAGGAAGATTTTAAATACGGTGGACCAATACCACGAAGTAAAGAATCAGCTATCATAATGTTAGCAGACTCTGTAGAAGCAGCTGTTAGATCTTTAGACGAAAAGACACCAATAACAATAGAAAATATGTTAAGAAGAATTATTAATTCAAAAATAGAGGATAATCAACTATCAGAAGCAGCACTAACATTTAAAGAGATTGAAATAATAATTAAAACTTTTACAAAAGTTTTAATGAGTATTCACCATGTAAGAATAAAATATCCAGGACAAAAATAGAGTAAGGAGTTAAAATGGAAGTAGTATTAGATTTTTCTTTAGAAATAGATGGATTTAACGAATATATAAATGAAGAGGAAGTAAAAGAGTATATATGTGAGGTTTTAAATGATGAATTTCAATCTGAAAAACCAGTATATATATCTGTAGTATTAGTAGGAAACGAAGAGATTCAAAGAATAAACAGAGATTTTAGAGATAAAGATAGACCAACAGATGTAATATCATTTGCATATCATGAAACAGAAGACTATATGATAGGACCTTATGATACTTTAGGGGATATAATAATTTCTTTAGAAAGAGTTGAAGAGCAATGCAATGAGTATAATCACTCTTTTAGAAGAGAGTTCTTTTATGTTTTAACTCATGGAATACTTCATTTGTTAGGATATGATCATATAGATGAAGAAGATAAAAAAGAAATGAGAGCTAGAGAAGAAGAGATATTAGGAAAATTTGGACATACTAGAGATTAATGGGAGGAATATATGAAGGATAAGGGGACAAAACAGGATATAACACAAAGTTTTAATGTTGCTATTGAAGGAATAATAGAAACAATTAGAACTGAAAGAAATATGAAGTTCCATGCATTTTGTACAATATTAGTTTTAATGATTTCAATTTTTTTAGGTGTTAGCAGAATGGAACTAATTGTTTTATCAATTAGTATGGCCCTTGTTTTATCTGCAGAGCTTTTAAATACGGCAATAGAAAGTTTTGTAGATTTAGTTTCTCCAGAATACAATATTTTAGCTAAAAGAGCTAAGGATGTAGGTGCAGGTGCAGTTTTTATAGCTGCTAGTAATGCCCTTATAGTTGGGTATTTAGTATTTCATAAAAGAATAGCAGGTGAATTTAGTAATTTTTTTGATTTATTAAAAGAATCATATGCAAATGTTCTTATTTTTATAATTATATTTATAGTCGTTTTAGTAATTGGTATTAAAAGTTTTTTTAAAAAAGGAACTCCATTAAGAGGAGGAATACCTAGTGGACATAGTGCGTTAGGAGGAGCTTTATTTATGGGAATATTTTTCCTAACTCATGATGTGAGAGTTTTTTATTTATCGTTATTTTTATTAGTTTTAGTTTTACAATCAAGAGTAGAGGGTAAAATTCATACAGTTTTAGAAACGATAATAGGAGCCGCAATAGGGATGGGAGTAACATATTTATTTTTATCTCTATTAAAATTTTAAATTATTTAGGAGGTATATAATGCAAAGAGCGAAAGATTATCTGTTGCTTAGTGTACTCTCTTATTGTAATTTTTCTCAAGAGGATTATAGAAAAAATTTAGATCAAATTTATAGAGAGAACGATTCATTAAAGTTAGACAGTGATGGATTTTATTTTTCAAATTCTAAAACAAGATATTTATTTTATGATTTTTTTAAGGATATACTTCATAATTGGGAAGTATTTTATGTAGAAAGTAAAAGAGCTTCAGATTTAGAAAGAGATTCTACTGGATTTTATAGTGTAGTTTTTAAAAATATAAAATATGATAAATATGTAATAGCTTATAGAGGCAGTGAAAAATATCCAATAGAAGATGCATATAAAGACTTTATAGAAAATGATTTGAAAATTGGCTTAGGTGTGAAACCTGTTCAATTTTATGATGGATTAGAAGTATTTAATAAAATATATGATGAGTTCAAGATACCAAAAGAAAAAATCTCAATAACAGGACACTCTTTGGGTGGAGGAATAGCTCAGTTTGTAAGTATAATGGTGGATAAAGAAAGAGGATTTATTCCTTATACTTGTACTTGGAATGCTGTAGGTATAAATAGAGATGGAATAATAAATTTACTAGATTTCTTTAATTACGATAAAATATTAAATAAACTAAATTTAGATGATATAGAAAAACAATATTTTGTAGAGTTTAAAAATGAATATTTATCGTTTTTTTTAAAAGAATTAAAAAAAGGAAGAGTAATAAAAGATAGCAGTACATTGTTGATTACAAGTAATGTAGAAATCTCTCCTCAAATTGATGATAACTTTATAAAAAGTTTTGTAAAAAGTACAAAGTTTGAGAATTTATTAGGAAAGTTATCAATAGATACTAAAAACAATTTATTAGATAACGATAGAGTCTTTAATGCATTGTTTAAAGTAGATAATCTGACAGACGAATTATTTGAGGCGGACTATTTTATTAGAAAAATTAAAGCTAATAAAGTTTATGAAGAAAATATAGTTAATTTTTGTCACTCTGAGGATTTAACTGTTTCTCTTTTTCCTCATATAGGAGCTGTTTATCAAGTTGATAAATGTTTTTTAAAGAAAGAAGTAAAGAAGAAAACTATTTTTTCTAGTTTTTTATTTTTTACAAAATCAGTTCAAGATTATCATTATCAAGATATTTTTTTACCTTTTATTGAAGTAGAAGGAGAAAGAAGAGGTATGTTTAGCAAAAATTTATCTATAGGTTATTTAGGAACAGTAATAAGAAAGATATTAACACTTGAATATTGTGTAGAAAGAGATCTGCTAGCAGATTATTATAGTTTAGTTTTAATTAATGATTTGAATTATAAGAAAATAAAATCTCAGATATTAAATTCTATAAAAAAATGTGGAGAAGATATATTATATAAATCACAAGTTTATAACCAATTAAAGGATATGGATCAAGAGACATTTTCAAGGGTTTGGGAAAATCTTAAAATAAAATTACCGAGTCCATATAGAATACAGGATATATATGATTTAATATTATTTTAAAAGAGCATGTTTTCAAACATGCTCTTTTTTTTATAGGTTAAAAATATTCACAATTAATGGAACTAAAATAGGAACAGAGGTAGTTAAAACTACTCCAGAAAAAAAAGCAATAACAGATATATCAGAACTGTTACTTTTATTTATAACAGGAAGTAAAGTATCCATTGCAGTAGCTCCAGCAGTAGAGATAGATTCAAAACTTCCAATAGATTTAGCAATTAGGGGAATTGTTAAAATAGCTAAAATTTCACGAAAGACATTACTTAAAAAAGCTACACTTCCCAATTCAGCACTAATTTTAGACAATTCAATAGCTGACAAAGAGTACCATCCTAATCCAGAAGATATAGCCAATCCTTCACCTACAGATATAGGAAGAAATAAGGAACCTAAAAAACCACCTAAAAGTGAACCAATAATAGTGGAAAAAGGAAGAAACCAAATTTTTTTTCCATATGTTTTTAAATTTATAAAAACAGAAGAGTTATCTCCAATATCAATTCCAACAAAAAATAAAAGCAAACATAATCCCAAATCAATTAAAGAATCAGATGAAGTAGATAATGCTGGAGTTTGAAAAAATAATCCTATAACAACTCCAATACATATAGATAAAAATATTCCAATCATTAATTATCACCTCTTTTTTTAAATATTATTTTAGTTATGAGGATACTACCTAAAATAGAAAAACAAGCGATAATAATGGCTTGAAAACCTAAGTTTGGAAATTCTTTTATAATTTTATCATCACTTCCAATTTTGTAACCCATAACTCCTAATAAAAAGAAAAGAGATAAAGTTTGTAAAAATGAAGTTTTTAATTTTAACCTTAAAGGTATTAAATGATATTTACTTAGTAAGAATCCAAAGGTAATTATGAAAATATAGAGTAATATTCTGAACATTTTTTCCCTCCTAATTTAATATAATATCGAGTTTACCACAATTAATATGATAAAATCAAATTTTTAAAAAACAAACTAAAAAAGATAAGGAGCAATATATAAATTTATGAATATTATAAAAAATAATATTTTATAATAAGAAATATCTTAGAATTAATAAAAAGTATTTTTTATTGTAAAAATATGTAAAATTTGATACTCTATAATAAACAGTTTTTTTATTTTAGAAGTAGTAAAATATTTTTATAATAAAATAAAAAGATATAACCGATTAATAATTTTAAATTAAAAAAATTATAAAGAAAAAACTGAAATTATATAAATTTATGTGAAAAAACTGAAAAGTGTGAGATAATATTTATATTAATTATAAAATATTAAAAAATTATGAAAAGTGTAAACTAGTAATAAAATGGACAAAAATTTAATTTATTTAGAAACTATTTGGAGTAAAATAGTAAGGAGAAAGGTAAAATGATAAAAGTAGGAAAAAGACAAACATTGAAAATTAACAATTTCAGTAGTAAAGGTGCACATTTAGATGCAGGAACTGGAGATACAAAAGATAATATTCTTTTGCCAAATAATGAATTAGAAGGAAAAGTATTAGATATTGGAGATGAATTAGATGTAATGATATACAGAGATTCAGAAGATAGATTAACTGCAACTTTAAGAAAAACTGCTCTAACAGTTGGAACAATAGGGAAGTTATACGTAACAGATATAAATGAAAAATTAGGAGCATTTTTAGATTGGGGTTTAAAAAAAGAGTTATTATTACCTCATGCACAAATGGTAGGAGATGTAAAAGCAGGAGATGAGGTTTTAGTAGGAATATATGAAGATAGTAAAGGTAGATTATCTGCAACAATGAAAATATATAGCTTTTTAATGCCTAATAAAGACTATAAGAAAAATGATTTTGTAGAAGGAACTGTGTATAGAATAAATCCTGAAATTGGAGTATTTGTAGCAGTAGATAATAGATATTTTGGATTGATACCAAATAGTGAATGTTTTAGAAAGTTTTCTGTAGGAGAAGAGATTCAAGCTAGAATTATTAGAGTAAGAGAAGATGGAAAATTAGATTTAGCTTTAAGAGAATTAGCATTTGTACAGATGGATAAAGACGCTGAAGCTATTATAAGTAAAATGAAGATATTAAAGTCACATTTCAGATTTAATGATGATAGTTCTCCCGAGGCGATAAAAGAGTATTTTGGAATAAGTAAAAAAGCTTTTAAAAGAGCAATAGGTAGACTTTTAAAGGAAGAAAAAATTGAAAAAACAGAAGAAGGTTTTTTTAAATTAAAATAAAAGGGGATTTTATGGAAGGGAAGACTATACAATCTATCCAGAGAGCAATCGATATCATGAACTGCTTTAATGAAGAGGTTCATGAACTTTCATTGAAAGAAATTAGTGAAAAAGTAAATTTGAGTAAAAGTACTGTTCATGGAATAGTATCAACACTTTTAAAAAATTCATATTTAGAGCAAAGTGAAAAAAACAGCAATTATTCATTAGGACCTGCATTTATAGAAAAAAGTTTTATTGTAAATGAAGATGTTTTAATAAAAAATATAGGTCATAAATATTTAGTTAAGATATCAGAAGAATTTTCAGTAACAGTTAATTTATTTCTTTTTAAAAGAGAGCATTTAAAACTAATTGATAGAGTACAATCAGATTCTATGTATTATACAATAAGTACTTCGGTTACTAAAATACCATTAAATGCCTCAGCATCAGGAAAATTAGCATTGGCTTATTCTAAAGATGTAAATATTGATAAAATATTTAATAAAAACTTATTGCATAAATATACAAATAGTACAATAATAGATAGAGAAACACTAATAGAAGAAATATATAAAATAAGAAGTGATGGGTATTCGCTAGAGAGATCAGAAGTTGAACTAGGAATATATTGTATATCTGTTCCAATTTTTAAAGTTAATAATGTATTCGTTGGAACAGCTTCTATAATGGCTACAAGAGAGAAATTAATGCATATTCTTCCACAATTAGCACCCAAAATGGTTGCAATGAGCAAAAAAATATCGTTCGAATTAGGAGCACGAGAGGAGTAATAACTCCTCTTTTTTATTTTCTTGTTGACAAAAAAATAAAAATAGTATATTGTAAATATAACAATTTTTTATTAAAGAATGACGTTCGACAATGTAGAACAAAAAAGGGAGGATTTATGAACAACATGCTGGAAATTTTTGGACAATTTTGCTTTACAGAGGATAAATTAAAAAGCAGAATACCAGAATCGTATTTTAAAGAGTTTAAAAAAGTTCAAAATGGAGAAAAAGAGTTATCTATAGAACTTGCAGACTCAATAGCAAATGCAGTTAAAAATTGGGCTACTGAAAATGGAGCTACTCACTTTACTCATTGGTTCCAACCATTAACAGAGTTAACTGCTGAAAAGCATGATTCATTTATTTCTATGTCTTCAGATGGAAGTTGTGTTTCGCAATTTTCAGGAAAAGAGCTTATAAAAGGAGAAGCAGATACATCATCATTTCCAAATGGTGGAGTTAGATCAACTTTTGAAGCAAGAGGTTATACGGCATGGGATTGTAAATCACCAATGTTTTTAAGAGGAGAGGGATTGTCGAAATCATTATATATTCCAACAGCATTTATAGGATATAATCAAATGGCTTTAGATAAAAAAGTACCATTATTAAGATCAATAGATTTTATATCAGAGCAAGCATTAAGATTAAAAAAAATATTAGATCCAAAGTCTAATGTGACATCAATAACAAACACTTTAGGTTTAGAGCAAGAATATTTTTTAATAGAGAAGAAGTTTTGGGAAAAACGTCAAGATTTGATGCTTTCAGGAAGAACGATATTTGGTTCATTACCACCAAAGGGACAAGAATTAAACGATCATTATTACGGAAGTATTAAAGAAAAAGTTGAAAGAGTAATGAATGAAATTGACGCAGAATTATGGAAAATTGGAATAATGGCTAAAACAAAGCATAATGAAGTAGCTCCAAATCAATTTGAAATTGCACTTATGTTTACAACTGCAAATGTTGCTGTTGATCAAAATCAATTAACAATGGATATAATCAAAAAAGTTGCAGACAGACATAATTTAAGCGCACTTTTACATGAAAAGCCATTTAAAGGCGTAAATGGTTCAGGAAAACATTGTAACTGGTCATTGTCAACAAATCTAGGAGAAAATTTATTAGATCCATCTTCTTTATCAAAAAATAATCTTCAATTTTTAGTGTTTTTAACAGCAGTATTAGAAGGAATAGATAGATATGCTGATGTCTTAAGAGCTTCTTGTGCAACACCAGGAAATGATCATAGATTAGGAGGACATGAAGCTCCACCAGCTATAATTTCTGTATTTATAGGAGAAGAATTAGAAGAAATATTAAAAAATATTGGAAAAATTGTTCCAACTAATGAAGCACAAGAAAATATGGAGTTTGGTGTAAAAAATTTCACTAGAATACCAAAGGATATATCAGATAGAAATAGAACATCACCATTTGCTTTTACTGGAAATAAATTTGAATTTAGAATGCCTGGATCAAGTGCATCAGCATCAACTCCAACATTTATAATAAATACAATAATAGGTACAATAATAAAGGAATATGCTGATTATTTAGAAACTAAAGAACCTAAAAATTTAAAAAAGGATATAATTGAATTAATAAAAGATAGATATGAAAAACATAAAAGAATTCTTTTTAATGGAAATGGATATGATGAAAGTTGGAAAGTTGAAGCAGAAAAAAGAGGATTAAAAAATTTAAAAAATACTTTAGAGGGATTAAAAATATACAAGCAAGAAAATATAGTTGAATTATTTAAAAATGCAAAAGTTTTATCTCCAGAAGAGTTAGAGGCAAGATATTTAGTTTACTGTGAAAGATATATAAAACAAATTAATATAGAAGGAAGCTCTATGATTCGAATAGCTAGAAATGAAATATATCCGTCTTTAATGGAATATGCTTCTAAAATATCAAATAGTATACTTTCATTGAGAGAAGTTTTAGGAGATGACGAGTTTTTAGCAGTAGATAAAGCTCACTTAATAAAACTTTTAGCAGGAAAAAATCGTTTGAAAGATTATTTAGCTCAATTAGAATCTCAATTAGTAGTAGCTAATGAAATAGAAGATTTATATGAAAAGGTAGTGTATTTAAATAAGGAAATTATACCTTTATTAAAATGTTTAAGAGATATTATAGATCTGTTAGAACATCAGGTTGAAAAGAAAATTTGGCCAGTACCAACATATGAAGATATGTTATTTAAATTATAAAAAATAAAAAAGCCAGAGTTTTAAAACTCTGGCTTTTTTAATCTAACTATATTGAGCTTTTAAATTATGCTTCTTTAAAACATGTTTAATAGCCTCAAGAGCTGCAATAGTACCATCAGATGTAGCAGTAGTAACTTGTCTAACATGCTTAGATCTAACATCACCAGCAGCGTAAATTCCTTCAATAGATGTGTGCATAGATTCATCGGTGATAATATATCCATGTTCGTCTAATGAAGCAACTTCTCCATAAAGTTCTTTAAGAGACTTTGTACCTAAATAAAGAAATGCAAATTGTGTAGGTAAAGTTTGATGAATACCATCTACCTTAACAATAACTTCTTCTACAAATTCATCACCTTTTATTTCAATTAACTCACTAGAGTAATACATTTTAACTTTTTCATTAGTCTTTAAATTTTCCATAAGAGCTTTATCACAATTATCATCACAATTATCAGTTATAAACATGTGAATTTCTTTAGAGTATTTTGTTAAGAATAATGCTTCTTCTGCAATCTCTTTTCCTTTACCAAAAAGAGAAACAGTCATATTTCTGGTAAAAGCTCCGTCACATGTGGCACAATATGAAACTCCTTTACCTAAGTACTTTTCTTCTCCAGGGAGTTTTTTAGCTCCATTTTTAGCCCAACCACTAGCTATTATAACAGTTTTTCCTGTAAAATTTTCTTTATCTGTTTTAACAACTTTATACTCACCAAATAAATCAAAGGCTAAAAAAGTAGCTTCTACAAATTCTACATTAAATTTTAAAGTCTGCTCTTTCATTAAAGTATAGATCTCTTTACCTGTAGGTGATCCTAAAATACCTGGATAGTTTTCGATCTTATGAGCCATAAGAAGACTACCTGTATTTGGTTTTTCAATAACTAAGACAGAAAGATTAGATCTTCCAGCATAAAGAGCTGAAGTTAATCCAGCAGGACCAGCTCCAATAACAATAACATCATAAATTTTATTCTCCATATTAATTCCTCCTAAAACATTCCTTGGGATTTTAATACTCTTTTTTCCTCTCCTAAAAGTGTAGGTTCGGTATGGGCACTATACACTATAGTATCTTCTGGATAATTCTCACAAATCTTTTTTAAACTTTTTTGTAATTGTGATAAGCTTCCAGTAGGTAAATCATATCTACCATAACTTCTTCTAAATAGTGTGTCCCCTGAGATCATAAAATTAGATTCTCTGTTATAGAAACATTTTGAACCAATTGTATGACCAGGAGTATCAATAACTTCAAATCCAAAAATAGAGTCTCCTTCTTTTAAAGGAGTAAAGTCACCTGTATATGAAAAATCATAGCCTTGAATAGCGTAAGATAAATTTAAAGAAGGATCAGTTAAAAATTTTTCTTCCTCTTTTCCAATGTAAATTTTAATGTCAGGAAAAATATGTTTTATTTCATTTATTCCACCAATATGATCTCCATGACCATGAGTAAGAATAACATTTTTTAAAGTTAAATTATGTTCTTTTATAAAAGATAAAATACTTTGCAATCTTGAATCACTACAATCAAAAAGTGAAGCCTCGTTTTTATCATTCCAAACTAAATAACAGTTTGTCATATAGCTTCCCAAAGGAAAGGCTTTAATTTTCATTAAAATTACCTCCAATATAGTCTTTTTCTTAATTATACATTATTTTAGTATTTTTTTCTATGAAAATATTTATTTAGAAAAAATTATGAATATGAATATAGACAGAAGAATTAGATTGTTATATTATATGTTATAAAATATATTTAAGAGGAGAAGAAAATGAAGATAGAACATAAAGAGATTTTAAATAAAAGTCTAAGAATCTCTATCTCTGTTTTTTTATGCGTGTTTTTATTAAAAGTATTATTGAATGTAAATCCATTTTATGCAGCGATAGCAGCTGTTTCATGTTTACAAGGAACAATTAGAGATTCATTTAGGGTAGGTATTGAAAGAGTTATTGGAACTATTTTTGGTGGAGTAATAGGTCTATTTGCAATTTATTTTATAACTACAGAATCAACAGATTTTAAAGGAAGTTTTGTAATGGCCCTATCTATGATTATAATTATTTTAGGGTGTACATATATATTAAGAAAACCTTCATCAAATACCATAGCATGCATTGTATTTTTAGGGATTACTACTAATATGGAGGGAAGAGATCCATATTTTTGGGCAGGAAAAAGAATTTTAACAACTATTATTGGTGTAATAATAGCTTTAGCATGTAATTGGATACTGAGTGGTGAATATAAAAAACTAAAAAGAAAAAAGTAGAGTTTATTATTTAAACTCTACTTTAAAAATTTATTTTTTTACTAAACCAATTCCATCTCCAAAAGGTAATAAAACAAAATCATGATTTTGATAAAGGTAACTTATAAATTCATCCAGTCTTCTAACAATTGTTTTAAATCTTTTAGGATATTCCTTATAAAGATATCCTCTAAACATAATATTATCAATAAAAATTATACCATTTTCTTCAAGTCTTTCAAAAGAATCATTAAAAAACTCCATATAATGACCTTTTGAAGCATCTATAAATATAAAATCAAATTTTTCATTAAGTTTTTTAACTTCTTCAACACCGTCTCCTAAAATAAGGTTAACAGAATCCAAAAGATTTGCTTTTTTAAAGTTTTCAAAAGCTTGATTATACCTAGTTTCATCAATTTCAATAGTAGTTAATTTACCACCATTCTTTTTAGCAATTTTTCCCATAATAGTTCCAGAATAACCAATTGCAGTTCCGATTTCAAGTATATTTTTAAAGTTATGACTAGAAACTAAAAATTCAAGATATTTAGCAACTTCTTTTGTAACAATAGGAACATTATATTCTAAAGCAAAAGCCTCCATCTCAAGTATTAAAGAATCTGTCTCTACTATTTTGTCAATAATATATTCATTAGCATTTTTTAATTCATCTAACATTATTCAAAATCCTTTCGTAATTTAATAATATAAAAATTGTCTAAAATTTCCTCTTTATAGTCGATTAAAAATCCTCCGATACAATCAAAATGTCCATTTACATTTTCAGGGAGAGAAATTTTTAAAACAGAGAAATTTTTATGATTATTTAAAAATTTAATAATATTATCAGTATTTTCTTCTGAAAATATAGTACAAGTACTATAAACAATTTCTCCTTCTACCTTTAAAGTACAAGCAGCAGACTCTAAAATCTCATACTGTAAAGCTGAAAGTTCTTTAACATTAGCCATGTTTTTGTTGTACAAAGCTTCAGGTTTTTTTCTAAGAACGCCATAACCACTACAAGGAGCATCAACTAAAATCTTATCAAATTTTTGACCCTGTTCTTTAAGTTTACGTGCATCTAATTTAATAGCCTTTACATTGGTAATACCTAATTTCTTAAGATTTTCATCAATAATTTTAATTTTATGTTGGTGAATATCTAAAGCATAAATTTCACCAGTATTTTTCATAAGTTCACTTAAAACTGCAGTTTTACTTCCAGGAGCACTGCAAGTATCAACTACTTTTTCTCCAGGTAAAGGATTTAAGATTTTAGCAGCAAGATAAGAAGAACCATCTTGAGCTATAATTTTCCCTTCTTTAAATTCAGGTGTATGTAGAATAATACCTGAATCAATATAATAAACAGTATCTACTTTTTTTATAATATCAATTTTTAAAGTTTTTAAAAGTGCTTCAAACTCACTTTCAGAATACTTTAATTTGTTAACTCTAATACTTAAATATGGAATTTTTTTTAGTGAGATTAAAATAGATTCAGTGTTTTCTTTATATTCTTTTTTAATTTTATCATAAAACCATCTTGGATAAGAATATAAAATATCTAATTTATCTTCGTTTTTAAGATTTTTTATCTCTTCATCTTTATCTCTTAAATAACTTCTAAGAACACCATTAACAAATTTACTAACCGGAACTCCAAATTTCTTTTTAGTTAATTCGGTAGCTTCCCAAGCTACTCCTTTATCGTCACTATTCATAAAAGTGGCTTGGTAAATAGAGATTTTTAATAAGTTTTTAATCCAATTTTTTTTTATAGATTTTGTTCTTTTTTCTAATTGATAATTTAAATAGATATCATTTCTAATAACTCCGTAGAAAACTTCAGTTATAAATCCACGTTCTCCTTTACTTAAGTTATTTTTAGAAAAATATTCATTTAAAAGTATGTTAGAATATTTTCCTTTTTCAAATTCATTTAAAACTTCTATAACTCTTTGTTTAATATTCAATATAATCTCTCCTAATCTACATAACTTTATATAATTCATCACTTTCTGGAGGACTAATCTCTAATCTCTCCCCATTTTTAATAAGAACCTTTTCTTTTGCATTAGTAAATTTACCAATATCAAAAGCTTTAATATTGTTATCTTTTAAATTATCTAATAACTCAGTAACATTGTTTTTATCTACAACTATAAGCATTGTTCCACTAGAAATAAGTTTTAAAGGGTCTATTTTAAAATATTTACAAATTTCTTTAGTGCATTGATGGATAAATATTTTATCATAAAAAATTTCTAATCCAAGATCATAAAAACAACTTGATTCCCAAAGAGCTCCTAATAAGCCTCCTTCAGTAACATCATGCATACCTTTTGAAAACTTATTAGCTAAAATACCATCTTTTACAACACTAGTTAAATCAAGAAGAGATTTAGCTTCTTGGAGAAGTTTTGGAGAAATTATATCACTAAGCTCATCCTCTTTTTCAAAAGCTATGATTCCAGTTCCCTCAATTCCAATACCTTTAGTAATAACTATTCTGTCTTCAGCTTTAATAGTGTTTCTTTTTTTAAAATCAATTTTTTTTCCAATACCAATTGAAGTAGCAGATATAACTATTTTATTAACAGCAGCAGTAATTTCAGTATGTCCTCCAATAATTGAAACATTAAGCTTTTCAGCTTCTTCTTGAGCTTCTCGCATAATTGCTGCAATTTCATCTTTTTGAGTATGAGGAGGAGCTAAAATAGTAAGCATTATACCAGTAGGAGAAACCCCCTCTGTAGCAATATCATTACAATTAATATTAATTGCCAATTTACCTAATCCACTATTAGATCCTGTAATGGGATCAGTGGATAAATAAACAATATCATCTCCAACTTCAATAGCAGCACAATCGCTACCAATTTCTCCAAAAGAAAGTATCTTGCTGTTAGTATTTTTAATATTATCAAAAATTAAATTTTTTAAATCTGAAATAGTAAGTTTACCAATTTTCATATTTATCCCTCACATGTAGTAGAATTTTATAATATATTATACTATATTTTACAAAAATAAAAAACCCTTACTTATCAGTCTAAGTAAGGGAATAAAAAAAATTTTAAAATAGTCCTGTAATAATACCATTTTCATCAATATCTATAAGTTCAGCAGCAGGTACTTTTGGGAGACCTGGCATATCAATTATCCCACCAGCCATAGCTATAATAAATCCAGCACCGGCAGCTAGTTTAATTGTATCAATTTCAACAGTAAAATTAGTAGGTCTTCCTAAGAGATTTGCTTTATCAGAAATTGATTTCTGAGTTTTTGACATACATATAGGAAGATTACTATATCCAAGTTCTTCTAGTTGCTTAATTGTTTTATTAGCAGAGTTAGAGAATATAACTCCATCAGCTCCATAAATTTCTTTACATATTTTATTAATTTTATCTTTTATAGGTAAATCTAATTCATAAAGAGGCTCATACTTTGTAGTATTTTCTTCTAACTTATTAAGGACTAATTTAGCTAGTTCTTCTCCACCTTCTCCACCTTTAGCCCAAACTTCACACAAAGCAACAGGAGCATCTAGGTTTTCGCAATGAGATCTAATTAGATTAATTTCCGCATCAGTATCAGTTATAAATTTATTAATAGCTATAACAACAGGTAAATTAAATTTTTTCATATTTTCAATATGTTTATCTAAATTAGCTAAACCAAGTTTCAAAGCTTCTAAGTTTTCTTCATTTAGAATTTTAGCACCACCGTGATGTTTAAGTGCTCGAACTGTTGCTACTATAACAACACAATTAGGATTTAAGTTTCCTTTTCTACATTTTATATCTAAAAACTTCTCAGCTCCTAAATCAGCAGCAAATCCAGCTTCTGTAACAGCTACATCAGAAAGTTTTAAAGCTAGTTTAGTAGCAAGAAGTGAATTACATCCATGAGCAATATTAGCAAAGGGACCACCATGAATAATAACAGGAGTATTTTCAAGAGTCTGTACTAAATTAGGTTTTATAGCTTCTTTTAAAAGTGCAGTGACAGCACCTGATATTTTTAAGTCGTTTATTGTAAGAGGTTTATCATTATAGTCATATCCAAATACAATTTTTCCAATATTTTCTTTTAATTCTTTTAATGAATTAGATAGACAAAGAGTTGCCATAATTTCAGAAGCAACAGTTATTTGAAAAGAATCTTGTCTGGGGTAACCATTAGCCTTTCCACCAAGACCTATAACAATATTACGAAGGTTTCTATCGTTCATGTCAACTACTCTTTTCCAAGTGATTTTAGTATTATCGATATTTAAAATATTACCTTGTGTAATGTGATTATCGATGCATGCAGAAACAAGATTATGTGCAACACCGATAGCATGAAAATCTCCAGTGAAATGTAAATTGATATCTTCCATTGGAATAACTTGAGAATAACCTCCACCAGTAGCACCACCTTTCATTCCAAAAACAGGCCCTAATGATGGTTCTCGAAGTGCTGCAACAGAGGAAACACCTAATCTATTTAAAGCTTGTGTTAGCCCTACAGTAACAGTTGATTTTCCTTCTCCAGCAGGTGTAGGTGTAATGGCAGTAACAAGAACTAGTTTTCCATCCTTTTTACTAGAAAGCTCATCTAATAAAGAAAGATTAAGTTTAGCTTTGTATTTTCCATAAGTATCGTAGTAATCTTCACCAATGTTTAGCTTAGAAGCTATATCAGAAATTTTTAATAAATTTGCTTCTTGTGCAATTTGTATATCAGTTTTCATAGACCCCTCCTAAATGAATAAATGTTCCAAGGTAACTTTGATTAAACCTTTTCATCAGTATAATTGTACCTTAAAAGAGCGAAAAAATAAAGGTTAATAAATAACAAAATAAAAATTGATTTTTTTTAATAATAGAGGTATATAAGTATGAAAGAGCACATTTTTATTAGGTTAGGTTAGTAGAAAGATGTTGTTTAATTTTTAGGACAAGGGGGTACTATGATTAACAAAGAGGATATTTTATTAGCTAAACAAGGAGATATAGATTCTATAGAAAAAATAGTCACAGAGTATAAAAATCTTATATATATAAGAAATAAAACTTTATTCTTAAAAGGTGCTGAAAGAGAAGATTTAGTACAAGAGGGAATGATAGGGCTAATGAAGGCTATTAAATCTTTTGATGAAAATAGAAGTGCTTGTTTTAGTACCTTTGCTTCACTTTGCATTAAAAGGCAAATTATAACAGCTGTAAAAAATTATAATTCAGAAAGAAATAAAAATTTAAATAGTGCAATGCAAGGAGAGGGATATTCTGAGTTAGAAGATCTTATTAGATACAATAATCCATCTTTAAAATACTATACTCCAGAACAGATTGTTATTGGAAAAGAATTGATGAAGCTTTTAAAAAGATATTTAAAAGAAAATTTAAGTGATTTAGAAAAAGAGGTTTTTGCTTTCATGGTAAAAGGATATGGTTATTTAGAGATAGCTAAGAAGTTACAGAAAGAGCCAAAAGCAGTTGACAATTCCATTCAACGTATAAAGAAAAAAGTATTTATTTTTTTAGAAAAATATAATAAAAGTTGACAGAAGTGGTAGAAATTGAATATAATATGTGAAATTTATATTTTAACTAAAGGGAGAAAGTAATGATATTAGAAACAATAAAGAGTCAAAAAATAACTTTTGAGCAAAAAGTTGTAGCTCTAGCAAGATTAGCTGAAGGAAGTATTGAGGTTTTAAATAAAAGCGACGCTTTAAAAAAGTATATTGAAGATGGAATAATATGTGATTTATTTGAAGGAAATGCTCCATATAGACCAAGATATATAGTACCAGATTACAATGTATTTATGGAACAAGGAAGTAAGTTTTTAAATATTGAAAAACCAACAAATATTTGGGAAGCTGTTCATGGGCTGTTAATTCTTTATAAACATGTTCCATCAATAACAACAATGCCTGTTTATCTAGGAAATATTGATTATTTATTAGAACCTTTTATCAAAGATGAAAATGAAGCTTATCTAGCAATAAAATTATTTTTAAAACATATAGATTCAACAATAACAGACTCTTTTTGTCATGCAAATATAGGACCAAAAGAAACAAAAGCAGGAATATTAATTTTAAGAGCGATGAGAGAGTTAGAATTACCAACACCAAATTTAACAATTAAATATACAGAAGAAACAACAGATAAAATTTCAATAGAAGCTATTAAAACAGCTTTAGTAACAGCTAAACCAAGTTTTGCTAATGATAAAATGTTTAGAGAAGACTTTAATGGAGAATACGGAATTGTTAGTTGTTACAATGGGTTAAAAGTAGGTGGAGGAGCAAATACTTTAGTAAGAGTTAGACTTGGAGCTCTATCTAAATTAGCTAATTCAAAAGAGGAGTTTTTAGAAAAAGTTCTGCCTGAAGTTTCAAAAGAAATGTTAGAGTATATTGATGAAAGATCTAGATTTATTATAGAAGAAAGTGGATTTTATGAAAGTAGCTTCTTAATAAAAGAGGGGCTTTTAGAAAAAGAAAAATTTACAGGATTATTTGGTTTTGTAGGGTTAGCTGAGTGTGTTAATAACCTTTTAGGAGCTACAGATAAAAAAGAGAGATTTGGTTATTCTGAAGAAGCAAATAATTTAGCTTTAAAAATAGTTGAAACTATGCACAACATAATAGCAAATCATAAAACAAAATATGCTGGTGAGTTTTTTGGAAACACACATTTATTGCATTCTCAAGTTGGAATCGATACGGATAGAAATGAAAGTCCAGGATGTAGAATACCAGTTGGTGAAGAGCCAGAAATATTTGAACATATAGTTCAGTCAGCACCATTTCATCAATACTGTCCAAGTGGAATAGGAGATATTTTTGTATTTGATGAAACATATAAGTCTAATCCAGAAGCTATTTTAGATATTATAAAAGGAGCTTTTGAAACAAATTTAAGATTCTTTTCATTATATAGTGATACTTGTGACGTTGTTAGAGTAACAGGTTATCTTGTGAAAAGATCTGAAATTGAGAAATTAGATAAAGGTGAACAAGTTTTAAGAGATACGACTATTTTAGGAAAAGGTGCTAGAGATAATGCTAAGGCTTTAGGAAGAAAATTAAGAAGTGAATAAAATGAAGTTAACAGGAAAAATAAATAGGATTATAAAATTTTCAAATGTTGATGGTCCAGGAAATAGAATGGCTATTTTTTTTCAAGGATGTAATTTCAATTGTGATTATTGTCATAATCCAGAAACTATAAATATATGTAAGAAATGTTATGCTTGCATATCCAAATGTCCTACAAGCGCTTTATTAAAAAATGAAATGGGAAATATAGTATGGAATGAAAAATTATGTTGTGAATGTGACGAGTGTATAAAAAGCTGTGGGTTTAACTCATCTCCTAAAGTTAAAGAATATTCTATAGATGACTTATTAGAAAGTATATCTAAAGTTAAAAGTTTTATAAAGGGGATAACTGTTAGTGGTGGAGAGAGTACATTACATTATAAATTTATTACAAAGCTTTTTATTGAAGTGAAGAAAAGATGGCCAAATTTAACTTGTTTTGTTGATACTAATGGAGGAGTTAATTTACAGGATGAAAACTATAGAGAGTTTGTAGAAAATACAGATTCATTCATGCTTGATGTAAAAGCTTGGGAAAAAAATGAGCATTTAGAATTAACAAGCAAAAATGTAGATATTGTTATTGAAAATTTATATTTTTTAAGAGATATTGGAAAACTATTTGAAGTTAGAAGTGTAGTAGTTTCTGAAAAATTAAATAATAAATTAACTGTTGAAAGTGTTTCTAAAGCTATAGGAAAAAAAGATATAAGGTATAAAATTATAAAATATAGACAGTTTGGAGTTAGAGAAGAAAAAAAAGAAAAATTATTTTCTCCTAAGGATGAAGAGTTAAAAGAATTAGCTAAATTAGCAGAAGAAAATGGAGTAAAAAACACCCTAATAATATAGGGTGTTTTTTTAATTAAATTTATATCCAAAACTAATTTGGAATAAATAATCATGAGATTCTTGAGCTTTTGAGATATTAAATTTAATTGGACCAATTAAGCTTTTATAGTTTAAACTAATTCCAGCACCTTGAGAATAATCTTTCCAAAGAGTTGAGTTAGCATCATTATTAAAACTTTCATTGGCAAATTTATAAGTTGCAAAATCCCAATTGGCGCTTAGATATAAATTTTCTATAAGTTTATGTTGAATACCTAGACTAATACCGAAAAGAGAAGATAGATATTTCTCTTGAAAATAATACCCACTAAAAGCAAAAGTACTATGTTCTAAATCATCTGATAAACCACCAAGTTTTATATATTTATCAGGAAGTATATCATCGCCAGTTATATTACCACCAAAAAACTTAGCAGTAAGACTGGTGTTATCTGTTACTGGCAAATAATTGGATGACATATAATTAGTAGAAAAGAAATTAAGATTATCTTTTCCTAAATTTCCTCCCCACCGTTGAGAGATTTCTCCTTTAAATCCTTTTGTTGGAAAAGTTATAGAGTTTGTTTTATCCCAGTTAATATTAAAGAAAATATCACCATAACTTTTAGAGTATTCAATAGATGAATCAAAAATATTTCTGATTTGAGGATCTAAATTAGCATAGTTTAATGAGGCACCATAAGAAAGTAAAAACAAATTAGAATATTGAGTAACAAAAGCACCTTCTAATTTAGTAACTTGGCTTTTATAACTACCTATTTTATTTTTATTGTGATAAATGAAGAAAGGACTTTCTTCATAGCTGATACTACTTAAAATTCCAATTTTATTTGAAACACCATAGTAAGAGAAGTTTTTTAAGTCTAATCCTAAATAATCACCAAAAGTTGCTTCTATGGTAGATATACTTCCAATTTTTCCAAAAGAACTAATATCTGTACCTATAGAAAAAGTAGTACCATAGTCAGTTTGATAATCCACACCTAATCCAACTATATTAGTTGGGTTTTCTTCAACTTGGAGCTTTAAAGTGTTTCCTTTAAAAGTATAGTAAATTTTATTAACAAAATTTAAGCTATATGTTTTTAACATCAATTTTTCTAGAGTATCTGGACTTACATTAGTTCCAATAGAATCTTTAAAAATTGTTTCTATAATTTCTTTATGATTATTATTTGTAGTTTCAGTTACAATATCAATATTTTCTAAAACGAAATTATTTTTATATTGAAGAGAGCTTTTTCTTTTATTTTGTTTAGGAGTAAAAGCAAGTATTTTATCTATTTCTTTTTGCGCAGCAATTTCTCCTAAGGCTTCTATTTCTTTAAAACTATTAAAATCAGTTGTTTTAAAGTTTGAAATATCAGGATCTATAAGAATTGTAGCTAAATCTCTTTGTTTTTTGGTTGAGCTAGTACTTTGAATAGCAACAATTTGATCAGCAACACTTAAAATGTCATAGTCTTCTTTTTTTTGGAGAGAAGTACCTACATCAACACCAATAACGATATCAGCGCCTAAGTTAAAAGCATCTTCAACAGGCAAGTTTCTAGATAGCAAACCATCTACATAATAGTTATCTCCAATTTTCACAGGATCAAAAATAGTAGGAATAGATATGCTTGCCGTTATAACTTGTGCTAAATCTCCACTATTAAAAGCTTTGGCTTTTCCAGTATTTAAATCAGTAGCAATAATTTCTAAAGGAATGGGAAGCTTTTTGAAATCTTTTGTTTGTTCTACATTCCAAAGAAGATTTTTTAATGTTAAGTATATTTTTTGAGTATTTCTAATACCCTTAGGAAGTGCAAAGTTAAGAGAGTTATCATATTTTAAAGAAAGATTATAATCTTTCATCATAGAACGCTGATCAATAGATATATCAGTGAGATTAGGACTATCGTTAAATGTCTCTTGCCAATTAATATCTAAAACTAACTTTTCAATTTGTTCTGGAGTATAGCCAGCTGAATATAGGGCTCCTATAAGGGCTCCCATACTAGTACCAGTTATATAATCAACTTTTATGTTATTTTTTTCTAAAACTTTTAAAACTCCAATATGAGCAAATCCTTTTGCACCACCACCACTTAAAACAAGACCAATTTTAGGTTGCTTTTCCTCTTCTTTAAATTTCTCAATTTTTTTAGCTTCAAGTTTTTTTATTTGACTTTGTAAAGTTTTAATTTCATTTTTTAAACGTTCAATTTCAATATCTTCAGGAGATTTGCAAAAAACATTTGAAAAAATATTAAGGAATAATAAAAAAGTCAATAAAAATAGCTTTTTCATCATTAATCCTCCCTATAGATTTTATTGAACTCTTCAAAAAAGTTTGGAAATGTTTTAGAGACACAGGAAGGATCTAGAACTTTAATATTAGGAACTTTAAGTCCAATTAAAGATAAAGACATAGCCATACGATGATCATCATAAGTTTCTAAAAAATCTCCTTGATACATTTCTAAAGGTTTTGGATTTATTAAAAATCCATCTTTAAATTCAATAAAATCACCATTAATTTTCGAAATCTCATTTTTTAAAGCAGAGATTCGGTCGGTTTCTTTTATTCTCATATTTTCAACATCCCAAACTTTGGTAGGAGTAGTTGCAAAAAGAGCAACAGCAGCTAAAGTTTGAGCAACATCAGGAATATCATTCATACTTAATTGTATTCCTTTGTAACTTGAAGTGCCCTTAACAGTAATAGAGTATTCTTTAAAGTCAAGAATAGTTAATCCCATTTTTAACAATACATCTAAGAATTTTGAATCTCCTTGAATACTATTTTTGAAAAAATTGTTTAATGTAATGGTAGAATTACTAATT
The DNA here is from genome assembly GCF_024506395.1 of Cetobacterium sp. NK01. Lineage (NCBI taxonomy): Bacteria > Fusobacteriati > Fusobacteriota > Fusobacteriia > Fusobacteriales > Fusobacteriaceae > Cetobacterium > Cetobacterium sp. NK01. The sequence goes on along the minus strand of NZ_JANIBO010000001.1, from coordinate 465,421 downwards.
AATGACATAGCTAAAAAATACGAAGCAGATGACATATCACCTTCAATAAGATATTCTGATAAATTATATTCTTTTGGAACGATATTAATTGAATTCTCCTTAAGAGTAAAACTAGCTCCAAAATCTTTCATCATTGTTAAAGTCATATGAATATAAGGTTTAGAGACAACTTTTCCAATAAAGGATATATCAATTGGATTTTTAAAATTAGGAGCAGCCATAAGAATTGAAGAGATATATTGGCTACTTTTACTTCCATCAATTTTAACAGAAGTAGCCCAAACTCCGCTTGATGTAATTCTAATAGGAGGATAACCAAATTTATTTAGATATTCTACTTTAACTCCAAGCTGAGTTAAAGAATCAGCTAAATCTTTAATAGGTCGTTCGTTCATACGGGAATTACCATGTAAAGTAGCTGTTCCAGTTCCTGTGGCAAGATATGAACTTAAAAATCTCATAGCAGTTCCAGCATTTCCAATATATAAATCGATATTGTCATATTTTGGATTTTTATTACCAATAATTTTTAAAATCTTGCTAGATTCGTTATATTCTATTTTATTGCCTAAACTTCTTAGAGCTTTAATCATATATTGAGTATCATCGCTAAGAAGTATATTTTTTAAGGTTATAGTTTTTCCAGAGAGAGCTGAAAGAATAAGGGCTCTATTAGTAATTGATTTAGAGCCAGGAATATCAATTGTAGCATTAAAATTTGATATTGGTTTTGGTTGGAAATAGTTCATTGAAAATTTCAACTCCTTATAATAAAATTTAATTATATTATAACAATTTTTATATAAAATTAATACAATAAAAATATTCTTTTTGTCACTAGAAGCAAATTGACAAAACATTAAATAAGGGGTATAATTACCCTAAAAGTTTAATAAGACTATATATTTTATAGTTTGGAGGAAAACACTATGGAAATGAAAGATATAATAGAAATGGTAAATTATTATTCTAATCAAGCTAAAACTAGAGAATTAACAGCTCAAGAAAAGCTTGAAAGAGAAAAGTATAGAAAGTTATATTTAGAACAGTTTAAAGCACAAGTAAAACAGAAATTAGACAGCATCGAAATTGTCGATGAAACAAAGATGATATAGGGGGCAAAATGATGAAACAATTAGTAAAAACTCTTTATAGAGAAACTGAAAAATATTTAGGACAAGAGGTAGAACTATCAGGTTGGGTAAGAAAAATAAGATCACAAAAAAACTTTGGATTTATAGAGTTAAATGATGGAAGTTTTTTTAAAGGAGTACAAATAGTATTTGATACAAATTTACCAAATTTTGATGAAGTTTCAAGATTGTCAATATCATCATCAGTAATTGTAAAAGGAGTTGTTGTTGAATCTCAAGGTGCTGGACAAACATTTGAGGTTCAAGCTAAAGAAATTGAAATTTTTCAAAAAGCTGATTTAGATTATCCTTTACAAAATAAAAGACATTCTTTTGAGTTTTTAAGAACAATAGCGCACTTAAGACCAAGAACTAATACTTTCTCAGCAGTATTTAGAGTAAGATCAGTTTTAGCTTATGCAATACATAAATTCTTCCAAGAGAATGGATTTGTATATACTCATACTCCAATAATAACTGGTTCAGATTGTGAAGGAGCAGGAGAGATGTTTAGAGTAACAACTCTAGATTTAAATAATGTTCCAAAAACAGATGATGGAAAGGTAGATGTAACAAAAGACTTCTTTGGAAAAGAAACTAATTTAACAGTAAGTGGTCAGTTAAATGGAGAGACTTATTGTTCAGCATTTAGAAATATTTATACTTTTGGACCAACTTTTAGAGCAGAGCAGTCAAATACATCAAGACATGCTGCAGAGTTTTGGATGATAGAACCTGAGATAGCTTTTGCAGATTTAGAAGGAAATATGGAATTAGCTGAAGCAATGGTAAAATATGTAATCAAATATGTTATGGATGAATGTCCAGAAGAAATGGAGTTCTTCAATCAATTTATAGAAAAGGGATTATTTGATAAATTAAATAATGTATTAAATAATGAATTTGGAAGAGTTACATATACAGAAGCTATTGATATATTAGTAAATTCAGGAAAGAAATTTGATTATCCAGTTAAATGGGGAATTGATTTACAAAGTGAACATGAGAGATTCTTATCAGAAGAACATTTTAAAAGACCAGTTTTTGTAACAGATTATCCAAAAGAAATTAAAGCATTTTATATGAAGTTAAATGAAGATGGAAAAACTGTAAGAGCGATGGATTTATTAGCTCCAGGAATAGGAGAAATAATTGGTGGTTCTCAAAGAGAGGATAATTTAGAAGTTTTAGAAGAAAGAATGGCAGAGGTAGGGTTAAGTGCAGAGGATTATGGATTCTACCTAGATTTAAGAAGATTTGGAAGTTTCCCACATTCAGGATATGGATTAGGATTTGAAAGAATGATAATGTACGTAACAGGAATAACAAACATAAGAGACGTAATTCCTTTCCCTAGAACTCCAAATAATGCAGAGTTTTAATTTTGAGGAATATGAATGATATTAGAAATACTAGTTTTTCTAGTTTTTATTTCTTTACTTTTTTATATAGTGACATATCCATATAATTTTAAATTAGAGAGAAAATTAAAAAGAGTTCTTAATTTTTCTCAAATTGAAAGAGTAGAAGATACAAAAAATAAATATTTTAATTATTCTAATAAAGAATTAGAGGATAATTTTGACTTAGAAGAAAGATATTTAAAAAGTAAGTATACAATCGAGAAAATGAGAGTATTAATACTGAAACCTAAAAAAATGAAAAAAAATCCTTTATGTTTAGTTTTGTTTCATGGAATAAGAGATAAAGCAGAAGATTGGATATATAAAGCTAAATTAAGAGAAAATTACTTGAATTTAAAAAAATCAGGAAGAGTAGAAGATATAGTTTTTATTCTTCCTGATTCAGGTTATAAAGGTGAAAGTTGGTATACAAATTTTTATAAAGATAAAGATCATCAATATGAAGAATTTTTCTCAAAAGATTTGACAAGTTTTATAGAAAAAGAATATCCTAATTCTAAAAAAGGAATAGGTGGATTTTCAATGGGTGGATATGGAGCGCTAAAAATAGGACTTAAAAATTTAGAATCATATGATGTTATTGCAAGTTTTTCAGGTGCTGTAAGCTTAATAAGAATGAGTATTAATCGTAGAGTAATGAGAGTTTTTAGATATTTGTATGTCCCAAGATTTTTATTTAATGATGTAAATAAAGCTCATTTTGTAAAAGTATTTAGTCCTTGGGGATATAAAATTTTGAAAAATGATCCATATAGTATAATAAAAGTTACTAATCCTAAGAGATACGAAGGAAAAAAATTCTATTTAAGTGTAGGCTCAGAAGATAAAAAACCTTATTTAATGTTTCAACAATGGTTAGATGTAGTTGGAAGAGCGAAAAAATATAATTTGAATTTTAAAGGTAAAATATATGAAAATGAATACCATACTTGGGAATATATATCTAAGGATATATATAACTTTTTAGTATTTTTTACAGATGAGATAAATATAGAAAAAAGGAAGTAGATACAATGAAATACTTGTTACTTTTAAGTATGTTGTTATTTTCAGGATGTTTTTCTTTAGGAATAAAAGGTGAATATAGAAGTTACCAAAAAGAGTTTTATGATATGGTTTCAAAACCTTTTAATGAAAAAGAAAGACAAGAGTTAGAGATGCAGTTTAAAAAATTAAAAAGTAAAGTATCATCAGGAGATTACTCAAAGAGTGAAAAGGAAAAATTTGAAAAAGATATTAACTATTATTTAATGGTTTTAGATGATCTAAAAGACTAGAGCTTGAGATAACTCAAGCTCTTTTTTATTTTTAATTTATTTTGAAAAGGTGGTTCATCTTTTCTCTTTTAGTTTTTAAATAGTTAGAATTACAGCTATTCGAAGGGAACTCTATATGAGTTCGATTACTTATATCTATGCCATATTTCTTTAAGTCATTTATTTTTTTTGGATTATTAGTCATTAAATTAATGCTTTTTATATCTAGCAATTTAATCATTTGAGCAGCAACTGCAAAATCTCTAAGATCAGGATCAAAACCTAGTAAAGTATTAGCTTCTACTGTATCTTTTCCTTGAGCTTGCAAATTGTAAGCTTTTATTTTATTTAAAAGACCAATTCCTCTTCCTTCTTGTCTCATATATAAAAGTACACCAGAACCATTTTCAGCAATATTTTTTAAAGCTTTATCTAACTGACTTCCACAATCACACTTTAATGATCCAAAAGCATCCCCAGTTAAGCATTCAGAGTGGACACGTAAAAGAACGTCCTCTTTGTTTTTTATATCTCCAAAAACTAAAGCAACATGCTCTTTATGATCGATAGTGTTTGAAAAACCAATTAATCTAAATGTACCGTGTTTTGTAGGTAAAGGTGCTTCACAAACTAATTCAGTTTGAAGCTCATTTGTTTTTCGGTAATTTATTAAGTCTTCAATTGTAATAATTTTTAAGTTGTGAATTTTACAAAATTCAAGTAAATCTGGAACTCTTGCCATTTCACCATTTTCTTTTATAATTTCACAGATAACACCACATCCATTAAAACCAGCTATTTTAGCAAGATCGACAGAAGCTTCAGTATGTCCAGGTCTTTCTATTACTCCTCCATTTTTAGCTATTAGAGGAAATATATGACCGGGTTTTTTAAAATCACTACCTGAAGTTGCCTTAAAAGCTAAATCTTTAATAGTATTATATCTATCTTCTACTGAAATTCCAGTGGTAGTTCCTTTCACAGAATCAACAGAAACTGTAAAAGCAGTTTGATGTGAATCGCTATTATTATAAACCATAGGATTCAACTCTAACTCCTTAGCTCTTTTTTCTTCAATAGGAACACAAACTAATCCTCTACCATATTTAATCATAAAATTAATACTTTCTTTAGAGATAATATCCCCTATTCCAACAAGATCTCCCTCATTTTCTCTATCTTCATTATCAACAACAACAACTAATTTACCATTTTTCAAGTCATTAATTGCTTCTTCAATTTTATTGAACATATTTTGCCTCCTTATTAATTAGAAAAATCCATTTTCAGCTAAAAAATTTTTAGAAATATTAGATGAAGGTTTTTTTAAAGTTTCCTCTTTTGATAAAAGAAGTTTTTCAAGATGTTTCCCAATAAGATCAGTTTCTACATTAACAAAATCTCCAACCCTTTTAAAACCAAGGGTAATAGATTTTTGAGTATGTGGAATTAAAGATACAGTAAATGTATTTTCTGATAAGGTAGCTACTGTTAAACTAGCACCATCTAAAGTTATTCTTCCCTTATAAACTATATATTTCATAAATTCTAAAGGAATTTCAATTGTATATTTTTTTGCAAAACCGTCATCGGCTATAGATGAAATTTTCCCATAACAGTCAACATCACCTGTAACTAAATGGCCTCCTAAAAAAGATTGTAAAGTTAAAGATTTTTCTAGATTAACTAAATTTCCAATTTTTAAATCTTTTAAAGTAGAAACTTTTAAAGATTCATTCATAATATTTGCGGTAAAAGTAGTATCAGAAAGTTTGACTATAGTTAAACAAACTCCATTTGTAGCAATACTATCTCCAATAGATGCATTATGCAAGACTTTATCACAAGATATAGTTATATTAGCACCTTGTGGAGTTTTATCAATAGATACTATTTTTCCAAGTTCCTCAACTAAACCGGTAAACATCCATCCTCCTTATAAAACTCAAATCCGACATTATTATCATAAAGATTTATTTTTATATTTTCTAAAGCGATACTCTCATCAATCATAAGAGGAGAGAATCCACTTAAAAATGGAATAGCAAAATCATCTCCTAATATTTTAGGGGCAATTATAATTTCTCCCCCATCGTAAAGATTTTCTTTAAAAAAAGATGAAATTACACTAGAACCACCTTCAACCAATATAGAATCAATCCCAAAAGAACCTATTTTTTTTAAGATGTCTTCTAAAGTTTCATTTTCAGAAAAAGTTATAAATTTTATTGAAAAGTTATTTTTCAAAAGTTTAAATTTTTCTAAATTAATATTTTTATCAGATGTAATAATAATTGTTTTTCTATCACTGTTATTATTTATTATACTATATTTTTCTGATATAACTAAATCTTTATCTAAAATTAATCTAACAGGATTACGATTACCTATGTTTTTACATTTAAGGGAGGGATTATCTTGAATAACTGTATTAGAGCCTACTAAAATCCCAGAAAAAAAATTCCTATAACTTTCAACTCGAGCCCTAGCCAAAGAATTTGTAATCCATCGTGAAGAAAAATTTTTAGTAGCTATTTTTCCATCTAGTGTAATTCCAACTTTTATAAAAATATAAGGAACTTTATTTTTTATATATTTAAAAAAAATTTTATTTAAATCTTTAGCTTCTTTTTCTAAAATACCAATAATAACTTCAATCCCAGCATTTTGTAGCTGTTGTACTCCTTTTCCACTAACTAATGGATTTGGATCAAGTGTGGCAATGACACATTTTTTTATTTTAGATTTAATTATAAGCTCTGTACAAGGAGGAGTTTTTCCATAGTGAGAGCAAGGCTCTAAAGTAACATATAAAGTAGATCCTTCGGTAATATTAGCTTTGTTTATAGCATTAACTTCAGCATGAGGACCACCATAAAATTCATGATGACCAACAGCTAAAATATTATTATCTTTAACAAGAACAGCACCAACAAGTGGATTAGGATTAACAGCTCCTATTCCTTTTTTTGCCTCATCAATAGCTATTTTCATAAAGTGATTGTGCATAATTAAGCCTCTGAAATACTTTTTATTAAATTAACTGTTTCAATAGCTGAAAGACCAGCTTCAAATCCTTTGTTTCCTGCTTTTGTTCCAGCTCTTTCAATAGCTTCTTCAATAGAGTTTACTGTTAATACTCCAAAGATTACAGGAACGCCAGAATCTAAAGAAATAGAGGCTACTCCTTTAGAAACTTCAGAACAAACATAATCAAAGTGAGGAGTAGCTCCTCTAATTACTGCACCTAAAGCAATAACAACATCGAATTTTTTAGTCTCAACCATTTTTTTTGCAATAAGCGGAATTTCAAAAGCTCCTGGAACCCAAGAGATATGTATATTTTCTTCATTAACTGAATGTCTTTTTAAAGCATCAATAGAACCAGATAAAAGTTTAGAAACAATAAACTCATTAAATCTAGCACATACGATACCAACCTTTAAATTTTCTCCTATAAAATTTCCCTCATAAATTTTTACCATTTTTAGTCCTCCTCAAATTTTTTATAAAAAAAAACCGAAGATAGACTTCGGGCTTAAAAAATAATAATTTAGAAATTTGTGCATAAAAAAAACACTTCTTCCATCCAGACTATACTGTCGGTTTTGGAGTTTCACCAAATCAAACCCGAAGGTTTCGCGGACTATCACCGCCGGTCGGGAATTGCTTAAAAGCTCACCCTGCCCTGAAGTTTATCTATCATATTTTATTATTGTTGATTTGATTATAAAACATTAAGAGTTATTTTGTCAATAAAATTATTTGTATTTTTTATTTAGAGCTTTTATAATAGCAAATGTTTCAAGATCAAAAACACCATCAACTTTTCTAGGTCTAAAATGCATTTGAAATGCAGAAACTACTTTTTTACTAGATAAATCCCAAGTGTCAGTAGTATTGATATCATAACCATATTTACGTAACTCATCTTTTAAGTCCTTGACAGAATATGATTCAAAAGTATTTTGTGAATAATAAAGATTAAAATCTTTTGCTTCGAACCAAGCACCAACACCATAACGATCGTGGAGATGTTTCCATGGAAATTTTGGACCAGGATCAAATTTTCTAGTCGGGGCAATATCAGAGTGACCTAAAATATATTTAGGATTAATCTTATACTTAACAGTAAGCTCTTTTAAAAGCATTCCTATTTTAAAGATTTGAGCGTCATTATATGGATAAAACATAGTTGTATCAATAACACCTTCTTTTAAATTGGTCATTTTTTGCTTGCTAGCACTAGAATATCCTAAATTAGATATTTCAATTCCAACTGAATTATCATTTAAATTTTTGTAACCATCAAAAGAACTTGTTCCTGCATGCCAGGCTCTTTTTGTATCAGGCACTAAGGAATATACAGGATCGTATCTTTCTTGAGTAACTAAATAATGTGAACTAACATTATTTTTTGTTAAGGCAGTGATAGAACGCGCATCGTTTAGAGCTGTGTAATGCAAAATAACAAATCTTACTCTTTCATTGTATGAATTTGATTTGTATTTAGACGAATTAACACTGTATTTTAGCGATGTGCACGAAGATAAAACAAGGGTTAAAAGTAAAAAAACTATTTTTTTAATCATATAAAGAACATCCTTTCCTTTGGTATGATTTGATTATATAACAAATTGTCAAAAAAATCCAAAAAAACCTAAAAAACATTTGAAATTAATTGGTTTATATGATATAAATGACTGTACTTAATTACAATAATAGAAGCATTTTAGGAGGAAAATATAATGACAAAAAAAGAATTCGCAAAAGTATTATTTGAAAAAGGTGTATTCTCTTCAAAAGCAGAAGCAGAAAGAAAGTTAGATTCAGTTCTAGTTACAATAGAGGAGACTTTACAAGCTGGAGAAGAAATTAACTTCATCGGATGGGGAAAATTCGAAGTTGTTGAAAGACCTGAGAGAACAGGAAGAAACCCTAAAACTGGAGAAGAGATCAAAATAGAAGCTAAGAAAACTGTAAAGTTTAAAGCTGGAAAGTCTTTAGTAGACAAAATGAACTAATATTTAATCATTTAAACCGAGATATATTCTCGGTTTTTTTTTATATCTTTTATAAATTGCTATTGACTTATTAAAATTTATTAGCTATATAAGTAATAACGTAAAAAATCTCTTAAAATAGGAGGAACAATTATGATTAGTTATGAAATGAGTGAGATAAGAAATATAACTCTTTTAGGGCATCGTGGAAGTGGAAAAAGTAGCTTAGTAGAGGCCATGCTATACATATCTAATACAACCTCTAAGATGGGGAGTGTTGACTCTCAAACGAGTATATCAGATTTTGATAAAGAGGAAATGAAACAGGGATTTTCGATTAATACGTCAGTTATACCTCTTGAATATTTAGGCCATAAATATAATATATTAGACACCCCTGGATATTCAGATTTTTCAGGTGAAGTTTCCTCAGCTTTAGCAGTTTCAGGTGGAGCAGTTTTAGTTATAAATGGAGCTGCTGGAGTAGAAGTAGGAACAGAAAGAGCTTGGAGATTACTTGAGGAGGCTGGCATTCCAAGAATTATTTTTATTAATAAAATGAATAAAGGTGTTCATAATTATGAGAAATTACTTTATGATATGAAAGAAAAATTTGGAAAAAAAGTTGCTCCGTTTTGTATACCTATAGGATTTGAAGAGGAGTTTAAAGGATTTGTAAACGTTGTAGATTTAAAGGGTAGAATTTTTAACGGAGACTCTTGTGAAGATGCACCAATTCCAGAAGATATAGATGTTTCAGAAGTAAGAAATCTTTTATTAGAAGCTATTGCAGAAACAGATGAAAATCTTTTGAATAAATATTTTGCAGGTGAAGAGTTTACAGAAGATGAGATTAGACAAGGGTTACATAATGGTGTTGTAAATGGAGAAATAGTACCTGTTGTTATTGGATCAGCAAGTAATGGAATTGGTGTAAGAACTCTTTTTGAAATGCTATATAATTATTTACCTACTCCAGTAGAGGTAAATGGTGGTATTAAAATAGGATATACTGTAGATAAAAACGAAATGTTGAGAAGAAAAGTTTCTATAGATGAGCCATTTTCTGCAGTTATTTTCAAAACTATTGTAGATTCTTATATGGGAAAAATATCACTTTTTAAAGTTAATTCTGGATTTATAAAAAAAGATGATGAAGTGTTAATATCTAATAAAGGGATAAAAATAAAGGTAGGAAATATATCTTTTTTCAGAGGAGGAAAACAACTTCCAGCTGAAGAAGTCCGAGCTGGAGATATTGGAGCAATGACAAAAATTCAAGAAGCTCAAACGGGAGATACATTATGTGATAAAGAGAGTCCGATTTTATATCAGGTTATAGAGTTTCCAAAACCATGCCTATACATGTCTATCATTCCTAAAGAGAAAAGTGATGACGATAAATTAAGTGGGGCTCTTCAAAGATTAAAGGATGAAGATCCATCTTTTTCAATAGGAAGAAATTATGAAACAAAAGAATTAATAATAGGAGGTCAAGGAGAAAAACATTTAAATATATTATTAAATAAATTAGAAAATAAATTTGGAGTTAATGCTTTATTAAAAGAACCTGAAGTTTCTTATAGAGAGACGATAAAAAATAGTGTAGAAGCTCAAGGAAGACATAAAAAGCAATCTGGAGGAGCTGGTCAATTTGGAGAGGTATTCATAAAGTTTGAACCTAATAGTGATGAATTTGCTTTCTTTGATAACATCCATGGAGGTGTTGTACCTAAAACTTATATTCCAGCAGTAGAAAAAGGTTTGTTAGAGGCAAAAAATAAAGGAAAACTTGCAGGTTATCCTGTAATTAATATAAAAGCTACGTTATATGATGGGTCATATCATCCTGTAGATTCTAATGAAATATCATTTAAGCAGGCAGCAATATTAGCGTTTAGAAAAGGAATGGAAACAGCTAAATGTGCAATATTAGAGCCTATTGTAAAAATGGAAATAGTAGCTCCAGATGAATATATAGGTGATATCATGGGAGATATGAATAAAAGAAGAGGACGAATACTAGGGATGGAACCTAAAGCATATTCTGAACAACTTTTAACAGTTGAAGTACCGGAAAGTGAAATATTAAAATATGCAATAGATTTAAAATCATTAACTCAAGGTAGAGGAAGATTTGAATATAATTTCTTAAAATACGAAGAACTTCAAGAAAATTTAGCACAGAAAATAATTGATATAAGAAAAAATAAATAAATTAAAAAGCTCTGTTTAACAGAGCTTTTTAAAATAGTTCTTTTTTAAATAAAATCCAAGTTATTATAACACCACAAGCAACAGCAACTAGTAAAACCCAAAGAAATCCATAGGTATCTGAAGCAAAAGGAACTCCACCAACATTCATACCCCAGAGTCCGGAAACAACAGTAGGTATGGCAAAAACTATGGTTATAGAGGTAAGTTTTTTCATAACTATGTTAAGGTTATTTGACATAACTGTAGAAAAAGCATCACGAGTACTACCTAGAATACTTGAATATATATTTGCCATTTCAATAGCCTGTTTAGTTTCAATTATAACATCTTCAAGAAGTTCTAAATCATCAGGGTATCTTTTAACGATTTCTGTTCTCATCATTCTTTCAAGAACAGCTTCATTTGATTTTAGTGAGGTTGTAAAGTAAACTAAACTTTTTTCTAATTCTAGAAGAAGCATAAGTTCTTGATTTCTAAGATTATTTTTTAATTGCCTTTCAATATTATCACTAATTCGTCCAATTTGTTTAAGATAAAGTAAAAAATATGTTGAATTTCTAAAAAGCATTTGTAAAATAAATCTTGTTTTTTTAAATGTAAAAAAGCTTTTTATTCTTCCTTGAACAAACTCTTCAATTAGAGATAGTTTAACTGTAGAAACAGTTAAGATGTGATCTTTTAATAAAATTATTCCAAGAGGAACAGTTGTAAAAGAACAACGATTATTTTCATCATGAATAGGAACATCAATAATAACTAGAATGATATCGTCATCAATTTCTAAACGTGCTTTCTCTTCTTCGTCAAGAGCGGCACGAATATGTTCCTCTGGTATATCAAAACTATTAGTTACAACTTTAATCTCCTCCTCAGTAGGATTAGAAAGATGTATCCATGTATTTTTTTCAGTAAGTTTTTCAACTTCCAATGTTTCAGAAATTGAAAAAAGCTTTTTTTCTAAAATATCATTATGACTTTTGTAAATTTTTATCATAAAAAACCGCCTAAAATTGTGTTTTAGTCTCTTAAAGCAAGAGGCATTAAAATATATTTATAAGAGTTATTATCTCTTTCGGTAATTTCAAACATTGCTGACGATGAGTTTCCTTTGATAAAAACATTATTATTTAAATTTTCTACAAACTCAAAAAGAAATTTAATATTTAAAGAACATTTAAAATCATCACCAATTTTTATCATTTCAACTTTTTGATTGATTTTTGCTTTTCCAGAGGATGCTGAAATAGAGAGTTTTTTTCCTTTAAATTCTAAAATAGCTCCATTTTTAGATTCGTTGCTAGTTCTTGCAACTGTTAAAACTTTTTTTAAAGAACTTTTAAAATCATTATAGTTAAATTCCATCTCTTTGCTAAAACTATTTCCACAAAGAATAGCATCAAAATTTGGAAATGGAAGAGTAGTTACTTTTGTAAGAAAATAAGTATCTTTCCATAAGAAAATAAGATTTTCTCCATTTGAACCTATAGTAATCTCTTCATTTAAATCTTTAATAAGTTTACATAAAATATTGACAGATTCAAGAGGAATAGAAAAATCTTTTGAGATAAAAGCACTATTGTTCGTTTTTAAATATGTTAATCTATAAGAATCTGTTGACACAAATGATATACGATCCTCTTTGAATAAAACTCTTATACAATTTATAGCTAAATTTTCAGTAGAAGGTGCTACTGAAAATTTTGTTTTTTCAAAGCCTTTATAAAGTTCTTGTGGTGAAATTTTAGCAATTTCATCAATTACAGGGAGCTTTAAATTTTCAGGGAAATTATCGTTATAAAGTAATGTAAACTCAGCTAAATGTATAGATAAAATATCGTTTTTAGATGAAAGGGTAATTATATCATCATCCAAAAGTTTTATATATTCCAAAGCTAAATTTGGTTTAAATATAACAATACCATTTTCATTTGTATTGCAATGAATTGTTTTTATATAGTTAACATCAAGATTAGTACCGGTAAAAGTTACTTTTCCGTTGTTTGATTCAATTTTTAAACCAGAAATAATAGGTTTAATTGGGTTATCTTTTAAAATATTAATAAATTCAGAGAAAATTTCAACTAAATCATTTCTTTTAATGTTAAAATTCATGTGGGATCCTCCTAAAATTAGTCTTTTCTAAAATTATACACTATAAATAAGAGCCTTACAAGAAATAAAAAAGCCTAACTTAAATTTTTAAGTTAGGCTTAAAAAAATTAATCTATTAAAATTTCTTGCCAGTATTTACTTTGAAGATCAAGAGTATTTTTAATGTCTCTTAAAATTTCAGTATGTCTTAAATCTTCAATAGAATAAAGAGGTTCTATTGTTATAAGCTCTCTAGCAGGAACATTTATAGATGGAACTCTTAAATGTTCAGCAATAAGTTTATAGTTTTCAGGTCTTTGTATAAATTCTAAAAATTTATATGCAGCTTCTTTATTAGGTGCTGTTTTAGGAATAACAAATGAATCAATATAAGCAGTTCCACCTTTTTCAGGAATAATAAATTCAGTAGTTTTTAATTGCTCAGGAGTCAATTCATTAAGAACATTATCAGGATAACATTGAACAACCCAGAAATCTTCATTAGCAAAACCTTTACCAAAAGATTCTGAATCAAATTTAGCAATATTTTTTTTCCATTCTTTTACAAGATTAGCAGCTTGTTTTATAGCAGACTCATCTTCAGTAGTTTGTGGATAACCTAATGTTCCTAAAGCAGAAGTCATTACCTCTCTCATATCGTCTAGTAAAGTCATTTTTCCTTTATAAGCAGAATTGTTGTAAATAGTAAAATCTTTAGGAAAATCTTTTACATATTTTGTATTAACGGCAATCGTTGTAGCTCCCATAGCAAAAGGAAAAGCATAATCATTGTTAGTATCAAAATATTGTAATTTTTCAAGAACCATAGGATCTATATTATTAAATGATGGTAATTTTGACTTATCAAGTTTCTCAATCATACCATCATTCATTAAAATTTCAGCATAATCTGTTGAAGGTGTTAAGATATCATACCCAGTTCCTCCAGCTTTAATTTTAGCAAACATTTCTTCATTTGATGAATAAATATCTTCAACCACTTTGATACCTGTTTCTTTTTCGAAATCGTCATAAATTTTAGTAGGAATATAATCCGCCCATCCATAAAGATAAAGAACATTTTCATTTTTTTGTTTTTCTTTACCACATGAAAGTAACAAGAAAATCAAAGATAATAAAGTTATTATTTTTTTCACTTAAACCTCCTTAAAAATATAAATTTTATAACCAGTAAAAATTGTATTATATTTTTTTAATATAGTCAAGGATAATTAGATCAGGTATTATTTAACTAGAAAATAGAACAAATATAATGTATAATCATAAATAAAATAACAAAAATTTTAGGAGATAAAAAATTGGATATAATAACAAGTAAAGATAATGAAGTTTATAAGAGATTAAAAAAATTAAAAACAAAAAAATATAGAGAAATAGAAAATGCTTTTCTAGCAGAAGGAAGAAAATTTCTAGAGCTTGAGCAACTACCTAAAGTGATAATATTTAGAGAAGGGACAAGTCAAGAAATAATTAAAATGAGCGAAAAGCACGATTGTAGAAAAATAATTTTAAATGAGAAATTATTTAAGGAGTTAAGTTCTCAAGAAAACTCTCAGGGGGTTATAATTTGCTATTCTTCAAGAATTAAAGAATTAAAAGAACTGGAAAATAATATAATAATATTGAATAAAGTATCTGATCCAGGTAATTTAGGAACTATTATAAGAGTTGCAGATGCTGCAGGATTTAAGGACTTAGTTTTAACAAAGGGAAGTGTAGATTGTTATAATGAAAAAACTGTTAGAAGTAGCATGGGATCTATTTTATCAATAAATATATATTATGTTGAGGAAGATAAAATAATAGACTCATTAAAAGAGAAGGGGTATAAAGTAATAGTTACTGCTTTAGAAAAAGATTCAATTCCGTATACTAAGATGAAATTAGAAGAAAAAAATGCATTTATATTTGGAAATGAAGGAGACGGTGTTTCCCAAGAATTAATATTGAAAAGCGATGAAAAAGTAATAATTCCAATATATGGAAGTGCAGAGTCTTTAAATGTAGCTATGGCTACGGGAATAATTTTATATGATGTAAGAAATAAATTAGAAAATAATTAAAAGACTATAGGAGATAAAATTAAAATGATAAAATTAGTTGTTACAGATATGGATGGAACATTTTTAAATGATAAAAAGGAGTTTTCAGAAGAGTTTTGGGAAATACATTCAAAAATGGAAGAGAAAAATATTAAATTTGTTGTAGCTAGTGGAAGACAGTATCAAAATTTGAGAAAAAATTTTGAAAAAATTATGGATAAAATAGTCTTTATTGCAGAAAATGGAAGTTACGTTGTTGAAAAAGAAAAAGAAATTTATTCAAGAATCTTATCAGAAGATATAATAAAAAAATATGTAGAAATTGGAAGGAAGATTCCCACAACAAATATAGTTTTATGTGGTAAAAAATCAGCATATATAGAATCTAATAATAAAGAGTTTATAAATGAAGTAGAAAAATATTATGAAGAGAAAAAGATAGTTACTGATCTTTTAGAAGTAAAAGATGATGAAATAATAAAAGTAACTTATTGTGATTTAAGTGGAACTGAAAAAAATGTATATCCGTATATAAAAAATGAAAAGGACACGCAGATTGTTGTTTCTGGAGAGATTTGGTTAGATATAAGTCATCTAGAATCAAATAAAGGAATAGCTCTAGAAGCACTTCAAAAAAAATTAAATATAAAATATGAAGAAACAATGATATTTGGAGATTATTTAAATGATTATGAAATGTTAAAAAAGGGAAAATATAGTTTTGCCATGGAAAATGCTCATGAAGAAGTTAAAAGGATTTCAAATTTTATAGCGAAAAGTAATAACGAAAATGGTGTAATAGAAGAATTAAAAAAAATTATTTAAAACAAGTTTTTAAAAGGAGGGGAAGTTCTAATGAATACATGTTTAAAAGTAATATTTATGATATTTTTATCAATGAAAATTTTTGCCGAATACAAATTTCCAATAAAAAATCCATATGTAGCAACAATTGTTGGAAGTTCTAAAATTATGACAGAAGGAGTACCAGATCAAGTACCAACGAAAGATTTTAAAATTTTATTAGAAAGAAGTAATAAAGTTCCACCAAATATGTGGTTTGATAAAGGGTTTAATTTTTCTTTAAGTAAACAAAAAGGAAAAGCACCGTTAATTTTTGTTTTATCAGGAACAGGATCAGCTTATAACTCTATAAGAACTAAAAATTTTCAAAAGATATTTTATAATGCAGGATATCATGTGTTGACAGTGACATCAGTATTTAACTCAAATTTTATATTGAATGTATCTAATAGTAGAGTGCCTGGAGTTTTAATACAGGATGGATTAGATTTATATAATGTTATGGGTGATATGTTAGATAAAGTAAAAAAGGAAGAAAAATTAGAAGTAGATGATATATATTTAATGGGATATAGTATGGGAGCTACTCACTCGGCAGTTTTATCATATTTAGATTCTCAAGGAAAAGATTTTAACTTTAAACGAGTTTATATGATAAATCCATCAGTTAATCTTTATTATTCAGCAACTGTTTTAGATAACATGCTATATAAAAATATAGAAAATAAGGGTGATATAGTTAAAATCATAGATGAGGTTATGGAGGTTGTAAGAAAAAATATATCTCCAAGTGACTTACAAATAACAGAAGAGGGAATTTATTCTATTTTTGAAAAACAAGAGCTGTCAAATAAAGAGATGGAGAGATTAATAGGTTTAGCATTTAATTTGACTTCAATTGATTTGAACTATATAGTAGATCAAATAAATGGAACACATGTATATTCTAATACATCTCCTGAAAAATTTTCAAATATGTATCCATATTTTAAAGGGATTAATTTTGCGAGTTTTAGTGATTATCTTAATAAATTAGCATATCCGTATTATTTAAAGATATTAGGTGGAGATTTAACTTTTAATGATATGCTAAGATACGGAGATTTAAATATAATAAGAAGTTATTTAGAGAAGGAGAATAAAATCGTAGCTGTAACAAATGAGGATGATTTTATTTTATCTAATAAAGATAGAGTATTTATAAAAAAAGTATTTAAAGAAAGAAGTTTAATATACCCTGATGGCGGACATTGTGGTAATATGTTTTATCAAACAAATGTGGATAAAATGTTAGAATTTTTACAAAAGGGGGTATTTAATAATGAGTTATAAAAAAGCATTTTTAGCATTAAGCTGTGTTTTTTTTATGGGTTGTTCCTCTTTAAATAAAAATTCTAGTAATTTAACAAGAAATGAAGTACAAGAGGAAAAGCATACTCACCTAAAAGAAAAAAAATACCTAAGCTTAAAAACTGGTCAACAAATAGATTATAAGGCAGAAGATATAAGAAGCGAGGTAGTAGAAAAAAAAGAGATAAATGGAACAAAATTTATAGAAGTTTATGATCCATTAGAGCCTTTAAATAGAAGGATTTATTATTTTAATTATTATTTAGATAAATATGTGCTAATACCAGCAGTGAATACATATGAGTTTATAGCACCAAAATTTGTTCAAAAAGGCGTATCAAATTTTTTCTCAAATTTACAGGAGATAAATACATTTGTAAATTCAGTCTTGCAATTAGAGGGAAGAAAGGCTACAATAACTCTTGTGAGATTTGGAATAAATTCAACAATTGGTATTTTAGGATTATTTGATGTAGCGTCAGCTTTAGAACTACCAAAAACATATGAAGATTTTGGATTAACTTTGGCAAAGTATGGAGTTGGAAATGGTCCATACTTAGTGCTACCAGGGTTTGGTCCATCAAATTTAAGAGATACAACAGGAAAAGCAGTTGGAATAATGAGCGTATCAGAAGTAAATCCATATGATCAACCAATTGGATTTGATGTTAATAATCCAGGAGTGACAGCAATGGGCGCAATTAACGCAAGAAAAGAGAACCAAAATTTTAGATACTATGGAACAGGAAGTCCATTTGAATATGAGTATGTAAGATATTTCTATACTAAGTATAGAGATACGTTAATAGATGTTAATGATGTAAACGGGAGAGGTGAATAATTTTGAATTTACAAGAGTTTGTATTAAACTATAAGGATGATGTTGTAAAATCAATTCAAGAATCAGTAAGAATTAAAAGTGTTCAAGAGGAGCCGTTAGAAGGAATGCCTTTTGGAGAAGGACCAGCAAAAGCTTTAGAACATATGTTGAAATTAGGGGAAGAATTAGGATTTAAAGTTGAAAATTTTGATAACTATGCAGGGCATATAGATTTTGGTGCAGGATCAGATGAAAATATGATAGGTATTTTAGGTCATGTGGATGTTGTTCCTGAAGGAAAGGGTTGGGATTATCCACCATATGAAGCTAAAATAGTTGATGGGAAGATGTATGGAAGAGGTGTTTTAGATGATAAAGGACCTACCATAGCAGCTTTATATGCGTTAAAAGCTATAAAAGATTCAGGGGTAAAATTAAATAGAAAAGTTAGGGTTATCGTTGGTGCAAATGAAGAGACAGGTTGGGGATGTATGAATCATTACTTTGGAGAGTTAAAAATGCCACAACCAGCAATGGCTTTTACTCCAGATTCATCATTTCCTGTAACTTATGCTGAAAAAGGTATATTACACTTAATGCTAACTAAAGAATATGCAGAAGAATTAAGCTTTACAATAAAAGGTGGAGTAGCATTTAATTCAGTTCCAGACTCAGCTATAGGAATTTTTCCTTTATCTATGAAGGATGAGATTCTATTAGGTTTAGATAAATTTAATGCTGGAAAGGAGTTTAAAATATCATTAACAGAAAAAGATAATAAGATAGAGTTATTGTCTTTAGGAAAAGCTTCTCATGGAGCAAGACCAGCTAATGGATATAATGCAATAGCGGCATTATTTTCATTCTTATCAACAATAAAGATAGAAGATGAAAAATTAAAGAATTTAGTTGAATTTTTTAATGAATACATAAAAATGGAATATTCAGGAAAGTCATTAGGGATTGATTTTAAAGATGAACCATCTGGAGTATTGACATTAACTATTGGTAAAATAGAGTGTGAAGGGAAAAATATAATGTTTGGTTTTGATATAAGATATCCAGTTACATTTACTAAAGAACAAGTTATTGAGCAAGTTGAAAAAAGAGCAAAAACTAAAGAATTAAATGTAACAATAAGATCTGCTAAAAATCCACTATATGTTCCAAAAGATAGTTTTTTAGTAACAACTTTAATGGATATTTATAAAAATATAACTGGAGATGTTGAAGCCGAACCAGTTTCTATTGGTGGAGGGACATATGCAAGAGCAGTAACAAATGGAGTGGCATTTGGAGCTCTGTTAAAAGATCAAGAGGATAATATGCATCAGAAAAACGAATATTTAGAATTAGATAAATTAGATACATGGTTAAAAATATATGTTCAAGCAATATATGATTTAGCAAAATAAAAGTGTAAGAAAAAACTGCAGTGATGCAGTTTTTTTTATTTTTTCATTTTTATAAAAAGAACAAAAGTACTAAAAAAATAGTATATTAAAAAAATTACAAACTATATAAATAATAATTATATATTTAATAAATACAATCATAATAAAAATATATTTTCAAAAAAGCATATAATAAAATATATTAATTCAAATGGTAAAAAAATATATTTAATGGGAGGGATAAATTTATTATGAAAAAAATTTTTTTAGTTTTGATGAGTTTCTTATTATCAGTAATAACTATAGCTCAAGCTCCTTATCATATAGGAGTTATAACAGGAACTGTTTCACAGTCAGAAGATGGTTTAAGGGGAGCAGAAGAAGCTATAAAGCTTTATGGAGCAGCTGATAAAGGTGGAGAAATTGTACATGTAACATATCCAGATAATTTTATGCAAGAAATGGAAACAACTATTTCTCAAATGGTAAGCTTAGCAGATGATCCTAAAATGAAAGCGATAATTGTTGGAGAGGCAATACCTGGAACTGTTGAAGCATTTAGAAGAATTAGAGAAAAAAGACCAGATATTTTGCTTCTAGCTAATTCTCCACATGAAGATCCAGAAATGATAGGAGAAGTATCTGATTTAGTTGTAAATCCAGATAGTATCGCAAGAGGATATTTGATTGTAAAAGCTGCTAAAGAGATGGGAGCTAATAAATTTATGCATATCTCATTTCCAAGACATATGAGTTATGAGCTTCTTTCAAAAAGAAGAAATGTAATGAAAGTTGCAGCTAATGATTTAGGAATGGAGTTTATTGAAATGACGGCTCCTGACCCAGTAAGTGATGTGGGAGTAGCTGGAGCACAGCAATATATATTAGAACAAGTTCCAAATTGGATAAAAAAATATGGAGATAAAACAGCTTTTTTTGCAACAAATGATGCTCATACAGAACCATTATTAAAAAGAGTAGCAGAACAAGGTGGATTTTTTATAGAAGCAGATTTACCATCACCTACTATGGGATATCCAGGAGCATTGGGAATACAATTTTCTGAAGATGAAAAAGGTAATTGGCCTAAAATATTAGAAAAAGTTGAAAAAACAGTGAATGAAAAAGGTGGAGCACAAAGAATGGGAACTTGGGCCTACTCATATAACTTTTCAGTAACAGTATCTTTAGTTGATTTAGCTAAGGAAGTTTTAGATGGAAAAGCTCAAATAGATGATTTTGATGCATTAAAAGAAGTGTTAGCTAAAAACACTCCAGGAGCTCAGTGGAATGGTAGCAACTATGTGGATGTAAAAGGGATAGAAAAAGAAAACTTTTATTTATTGTATCAAGATACATATGTGCTAGGAAAAGGATATCTAAAAATGACAGAATTAGAAGTGCCAGAGAAATATTTTTCAATAAAATAATTGAAATAACTGACCACTAGTCTTATTTGTCTAGTGGTCAATATTTTTTAAGGAGGGATAGTATGCAAAAAGAACTTTTAAAGATGTCAAAAGTATCTAAAAGTTTTGGAGAAAATATAGTCTTAAAAGACATAAATTTTACAATAAAAGAGGGAGAAATTGTAGGACTTGTTGGAGAAAATGGGGCAGGAAAATCTACGTTGATGAAAATAATATTTGGAATGTCGGTGATTGATGAAACTGGTGGTTATAATGGAGAGATGATTTTTCAAGGAAAAAAAGTGAAGTTTAAAAGTTCTTTTGATGCTTTAAATGCCGGAATAGGAATGGTTCATCAGGAATTTTCTTTAATTCCAGGATTTAAGGCTTCAGAAAATATAGTTTTAAATAGGGAAAGTTTAGAGAAATCATATTTAAAGGAAATTTTTGGAAATAGAATTAGTCAAATAGATCCTAAAAAAAATACAGAGAGGGCAAAAATAGCTGTATCTCATTTAGGAATTGATTTAGATGTGGAGATAAAAGTTGAAGAAATGGCAGTGGCTCATATGCAATTTACAGAAATAGCTAGAGAGATAGAAAGAGAAAATGTAAAGTTATTAGTTTTAGATGAACCTACAGCAGTTTTAACGGAAAAGGAAGCAGAGATATTGTTGAAAACTATGAAGAGATTAGCAAGTGAAGGAATAGCGATTATTTTTATAACTCATAGATTAGATGAGATTATGGATGTAACAGATAGAGTTATAGTTTTAAGAGATGGTATTATGATGAGTGAAGTGGAAACTCAAAAAACTACAGTAGATGAAATTACAAAATTAATGATCGGAAGAGAGATCGGCAATAGAAGTTTAAAAAAATCTGAAGAAGGTAACTCTTTAGAAACAATCTTAGAAATTAAAAATATGTGGGTTGATATGCCGGGGGAAAAGGCTAAAAATATAAATTTAAAAATAAGAAAAGGTGAAATATTAGGATTAGGGGGAATGGCTGGCCAAGGAAAAGTTGGGATTGCAAACGGGATAATGGGTCTTTACCCTGCTGGAGGAGAAATTATTTATGATGGAAAAAATATGAAATTAAATGATCCGAGAATACCATTAGAGAAGGAAATATATTTCGTATCAGAGGATAGAAAAGAAGTTGGACTTATATTAGATGAAGAAATTGATATGAATATAGCATATCCTTCTATTTACATAAAAAATGAATTTTTAAAAAATAAATATTTTGGATTATTGAAAAGTATTGATAAATTAGCTATAGAAAAAAATACAAAAGATTATATAGAAAAATTAGAAATAAAGTGTATGAATGGAAGACAAAAAGTTGGAGAATTAAGTGGAGGAAATCAACAAAAAGTTTGTTTAGCCAAAGCATTTACAATTAATCCCAAGGTTTTATTCATATCAGAACCTACAAGAGGGATTGATATAGGGGCTAAAAAAATAGTTCTTGAAACACTAAAAGAATATAACAGAGAAAGAGGAATGACAATTATTTTAACTTCCTCTGAATTAGAGGAGTTAAGATCAGTGTGTGATAGAATAGCTATTATAACTGAGGGAGAAGTAGCAGGTATTTTATCTCCAGAAGATGATTTGTTAAACTATGGAAAGTTAATGACAGGAGTAAAGGGGGATAGAAACAATGGATGAAAATATATTTAAAAAAATAGGACGAATAGGTTTGCCTAGAATAATAATTGCCTTATTTTTATTGTTACTTTATATATTAGCTCCTTTTGTTGGAGTAAATCTAAAGACTGCGTTTCAAGATACATTAATTAGAGTTGGGATGAATATAATATTAGTTTTATCTTTAATACCAATGATTCAAGGAGGAACAGGGTTGAATTTTGGTATGCCTCTTGGAGTAGAGGCAGGGTTACTAGGAGCAGTAATAAGTATAGAATTAGGACTAACAGGAATTTTTGGTTTTTTAGGAGCCGTTATAATATCGCTTCCAATATCAATATTATTTGGTTATGGTTATGGAACAATTTTAAATAGAGTTAAGGGTGGAGAAATGATGATAGCAACTTATGTTGGATTTTCATCAGTTGCATTTATGTGTATTATGTGGTTAATTTTACCATTTAAAAGACCAGATATGATTTGGGCGTATGGTGGAGAAGGATTGAGAACAACAATTAGTGTTGAAGGGTATTGGAATAAGATTTTAGGAAGGGTTTTTTCTAATTCAGGAAGTTTTAGTTACATAGGAGAATTTGTATTTTTTATGTTGTTAGCTTTTTTTATAAAAGAATACTTTAAAAGTAAAAATGGTTTGGCGATGAAGGCAGTTGGAGCTAATGAAAAATTTGCGAGATCATTGGGCGTAAATATAGATAAAACGAGAACTAATTCAGTTATAATGTCAACTATGATAGCTGGTATAGGAATAATTGTTTATCAACAAAGCTTTGGCTTTATTCAGCTATATTTAGCACCATTTTATATGGCATTTCCAGCGATAGCTGCAATTTTAATAGGAGGAGCCTCTGTAAAAAAAGCTTCAATATTTAATGTTATAGTTGGAACAATTTTATTTCAAGGTGTTATAACAATGACTCCAATTGTAATTAGCGGAGTTATAAAAACAGACATGTCAGAGACAATAAGAGTAATTATTTCAAATGGAATGATATTATATGCACTTACAAGAAAAGTAGGAGGGAGATAATGGAGAAGTTAAAAAATTTTTTAGAGAAAAATATTGTTCCAATTTTTATATTAATATTTTTATCTTTAATAATACCTGTATCAAAATTAACCCCTCAATATTTAATACAAGAGATGATTTTAAGATTAGATAGAAATTTATTTTTAGTACTTTCATTATTGATTCCTATAATAGCTGGAATGGGACTAAACTTTGGTATTGTTTTAGGTGCTATGGCAGGACAAATAGCATTAATTTTTATAACAGAATGGAGAATTATAGGCTATCAAGGCGTTTTTCTAGCAATGATTTTATCAACTCCTATAGCTATGTTATTAGGATATTTTAGTGGAAATATTTTAAATAAAGCTAAAGGTAAAGAGATGATAACATCTATGATATTAGGTCTTTTTATGAATGGAATATATCAACTTATTGTTTTGTATGGAATGGGAAATATAATAAAAATTTCAAATCCAAAATTAATTTTATCAAGAGGAAGTGGAATAAGAAACGCAATAGATTTACAGGGGATTAGAAGAGGTTTAGATGGTTTACTAGAAATAAATATATTTGGACAAAAAATACCTATGGCTACTTTTTTAATAGTAATATTATTATGTGTATTTATAGTGTGGTTTAGAAAAACAAAGTTGGGACAAGATATGAGAGCTGTTGGACAAAATATAGAAATAGCAAGAGCTGCAGGAATAGATGTTGATAGAACAAGAGTTCTAGCTATAGTTATATCAACTGTATTAGCTGGATTTGGACAAATTATATATTTACAAAATATAGGAACTATGAATACTTATAATAGTCATGAGCAAATAGGAATGTTTTCCATAGCAGCACTTTTAATTGGAGGAGCTTCAGCTGTAAAAGCAAGCATTCCAAATGCAATAACAGGTATAGTTTTATTTCATATGATGTTTATAATTTCTCCTGTTGCAGGAAAGGAGTTGATGGGTTCAGCTCAAATAGGAGAATACTTTAGAGTGTTTGTTTCTTATGGTATTATAGCTTTAGTTTTAGTAATGCATGAGTGGAGAAGAGAAAGAGAAAAGAAATTAAAAAGAATTGAGGAGTCAATAAAGTGTGAGGGGGAAGCTATATGAGAAAAAAAATAAGTATAACAATTTTTTTTCTGCTTATATCTTTAATAGGTGGTATCCTATATTTAACGGGGCAAGAGCATACGTTGATTATAAATAATGTATATTCTAATAAAAAATTAAGTAAGAATATTATTATTAAAAATTTAGAGACAAAAGATAAAAAGATAGGAAAAAATAAAAAAGTGATATTGAATTTAAAAGGTAGTAGCCATAAATTTATATTAGAGGTAGATGGAGAAGAAAAAGAAGGTATTATAGAGTTTAGCTTAAATAAAAGTGGAGAGCTACAAATAGAAGATTTTTTAAATGATAAAAAAGATTGGTTAAAAGAGATAAATCAGTATTAAAAAAAGGAGAATAATTCTCCTTTTTTTTAATTAATTTATAAATCGACTTTCTTTTAAATATTTTAGATCATTACCAGCAATAAAAATTATAGAGTTATTAGATAGAAGATCAATAACCTCCTTAGAAAGTTCTGTTGGGATTGCAGGACATCCAAGAGTTCTACCTAAAAACCCCATTTGATCAATATATTTTTTAGATGCATAATCAGCGCCATGAATCACAATAGCCCTATCATAGGCGTTTGAATTAAATCTATTTTCAAGACCTTTTAACCTTAGAGAATAACCGTAATTTCCTACGTATGGTTTTGTGTCAGTTATAAAAAATCCTAAAGAGCTTTGAAAAGAGTTAGGAGCATTTGAAAATTTTGTAGCTAAAATTTTACCACTATTTTTCCCATGAGAAACATATGTGTAGTATAATAATTTTTTTTCTTTCAAATCTATAACAGAAAATCTAGGTTCAGTAGATGGCTTAGTAAAATCAATAACTGTTAAAAATTGAAAACTTTTTCCTTTGATTTTAGAAGCTCCTTTAATTGCTTGTTTAAATACATCATAGTTCATTTTGTCCTTCAGTTTTAAGGATTTATAAAGAGATGAAGTAGAACCTAAAGTAGTTATATATAGTACAAAAAATAAGAATAAAAATTTTTGTTTCATAGCTCACTCCTGGAATATATTAATAGATAAATAATTTAATAAAAATAATATTTTTAAAATATTATTTTTATATAGTAACAACTATTGATTGGAAGATTTTATATGTAACAAATCCAGGTTTAGCGCCTTTGGGTTTATTTAAATATTTAATCTGAGTATAATCAACAGTAAGTTTAGTTCCTACAGGAAGCTTAGATTGTTGACCACAAAAAACAGCAATATCATAAATGTTTTTTTGAGATAAATTTTCACTGTGACTAACAATAGCATGGGTTCCTGGAACATCCTTGCAATGGAACCAGATATCATTTTTATGTGAATATTTTGTAGCTAAAGCGTCATTCTCTAAATTATTTCTTCCATATTTAACCAAGATACCATCTATATTAATTTCTCCAAAAGTAAAAGATTTAGTAATTTGTTTTTTGTTATTTTTTTTATTAGGTTTATTCTTAGAAGAAATTTTTAAGTATCCTTCATTTAAAAGTTCTTCTTCAATAAGCTTAAGATTTTCTTTAGAATTACTATTATTAATAAAAGTTTCGACACTAGAAAAATATTTTAAGTTATTAGAAATTTCAATTAATCGTTTTTCGTTAAACTCCATACCCTTTTTTAATTTATTATATTTTTTATAAATTTTCTCTAAATTTAGTTGAGGAGTAAGTAATGGATCTAGAGTTATTTTACACATAGAATCATTATAAAAATCATAGAGTTCAACCTCTTTCATTCCTTTTTTTAAAGAATATAGAGAAGCTGCTAGAATATCTCCAAGTTCTCGATATCGATCAAAATCTTTTTTTTCTACTAAATCTTTTTTAATAGAGATAATTATTTTTTCAGATTTTTTAATCTCCTTTTTTATGCAAGCTGATAATTTATCTTTTAAAATTTTAAAAGTATTAGATAAATTTTCTGAAGTTAAATAAAAATTAATTAATTCTTGAAAAGAGTTATAGGATTTTACATAATGATATTCTTTTGGTTCAATATTTAAAACAGTTGCTAAGATAATTTCATTATGTTCATTAAAAAATATTTTAGGTGAAATTTGATCTTTTAGAATATTTTTTAAATTCTCAAAAGAAGAAAGAGAGTTAGCTAAAAATTTTCCAAATCCTTCTATATTTTTCAAAAGAGTTTTTTCTTCTTTTTCTTTATCAAATTCCTCTTTAGTAATCATTAGAGGAGATCTCTTTTTCTCTAGAGCTGGAGTTGTGTAATCAATTCCAGGAAATAGTATTCTGTTTGGATTTTCTTCAATAGAAAAACGTTTTATAGAATCTAAGACCTTATTTTCTTTATTAGTTAAAATAAGATTTGAGTGTTTACCCATCATTTCAAAATATAAATTATAAACTTTGATTTCACCAAGTTCATTTAATTTTGAGAATGTAAAATTTAATATTCTGTCAAATCCTATTTGGTTAATAGAAATTAAGGTTGAACCCGCTATATATTTTTTTAGATTTAAAGAGAATGAACTATTTTCCTCTAAAAGATTATCCTCTTTGGTATCAGATAGGTAGCATAATGAAAGAGAAGGGAAACAAGAGAGAATAAATCTCTGTTTCCCAAAGTTAAGACTTATAGCTAAGGAGCTAGTTTGAACAATCTTATTAACACTTTTTCCTTTTAAAGTAGTTTCTAATTCATCTTTAATTTTATTTAAAGATATTCCGTCAAGATACAACATTATTCTTCTACCTTTATTGCAATAAGATTTTTAGCATCCAAAAGATTAACTTTTAATACAGAGCCGTCTTCTTTTTCAAGTGCTACCTTATCTTTTTCTTCAGACTCTACTATTTTAACAGTTGAATAATGTTCAATTCCATTATTAGAAAAATAGTCTTGAATAATTGGAGTTCCTTTTACTTCGTTAATAGAAACAATAGTACCTACTGGAAATTCAGTTACAGAATGTGGTTTGAAAAACTCTGTTTTATCTTTTAAATTTTTTAAAATTAGTTCAAACGTTTCTGTAAAGTGGTTCAGATCCTTTTCTGGAATATTTTCTGTGATAGTTGAAATAATATTTTTATGATAGTTATTATGATAATTTAATGCCTCAATTCCTTTTTTTGATAAAGAGACATAAACTTTTCTTCTATCAGCATCAGATCTAACTCTGTCAATAAATCCTTTTTCTCTTAATTTTGTAATAGCTACGGTTGCAGTTCCCATAGTTATTCCTAGCCTGTCAGAAAGTTCATTCATACTTAATGATTCTTTTCCAATAGCTTCAATAATGTGTAATTCAGTGTGAGTTAAGCATTTAATTCCTCTTTTTAACGCTAGATCTTCTGTTTCATAAAATAATTTATAAAAATTTTCTAAAACGTCATTTACTTTATTTATATTATTCATAATTATCTCTCCTTTAAAGATTTGATTCTCTCCTTGTAATTTCCAGAGAAAACGTATGAACCAGCAACAAAAATATTAGCACCAGCGTCAATACATTTTCCAATAGTCTCATTAGTTATTCCACCATCAACTTGAATATCAATAGTACTGCTTAAATTACGAACTTCTCTAATTTTTTGAACAGAGCTTTCAATAAATTTTTGACCTCCAAATCCAGGATTAACCGACATAACTAATACCATATCTAATTCATCAATAACATATTTGATAGCGTCAACAGAAGTGGCAGGGTTTAAAGAAACTCCAGCTTTTATTCCGAAAGATTTGATCAATTGAATTGTTCTATGTAGATGTTTTGTAGCTTCAGCATGAACAACAATAATATCAGCTCCAGCTTTAACAAACTCTTCAATGTATCTTTCAGGTGCTTCAATCATAAGGTGTACATCAAAAACTAATTTAGTTTTATTTCTAATAGATTTAATAACAGGTGCACCAAATGTAATGTTAGGAACGAACATACCATCCATAACATCTATATGAATATAATCAGCTCCAGCTTGATCAATGGCAATAACTTCATTTCCTAATTGACTAAAGTCAGCAGAAAGTATTGAAGGTGCTATTTTGATTTCTTTTTGTATCATTTGAAAATTCACTCCCTTTGTAATTTTTCTAATTTGAACAATCTCTATTTATATTTATTCCAGATTTCATTTTTAGATTTTTCGTAACAACGTTTATAAAAATCATATCTCTCTTTAGGAATTTGACCAGTATCGGCAGCATTTTTTACACCACAGTTAGGTTCATTAATATGAACACAATTATTAAATTTACACCCTTCACTTAAATTAAACTCAGGAAAAAGATCAATTAATTCTTGTGCATTTTCAGTAGGAGGTAACTCCACAGAGGAAAATCCAGGTGTGTCAATAACGAATCCTCCACTAGGAAGAGAAAGTAGTTTACTATCTCTAGTAGTATGTTTACCAGCCCTTAATCTTTTACTTGTTTCACCTGTTTTTAGTTCTTTCGAGTCTTGTAAAAGATTCAAAATACTTGATTTTCCAACTCCAGATGGACCACCAAAGGCTGTAACATTATCCTTTAAAAAGTCTCTTAGTTGATCTATACCAATATTTTCATAAGTCGATATGTAAAAAACAGGAATCTGTATTTTAGATAAATATTCTAAATT
This sequence comes from Cetobacterium sp. NK01, assembly GCF_024506395.1. Lineage (NCBI taxonomy): Bacteria > Fusobacteriati > Fusobacteriota > Fusobacteriia > Fusobacteriales > Fusobacteriaceae > Cetobacterium > Cetobacterium sp. NK01. Next base: position 436,070 of record NZ_JANIBO010000001.1, on the reverse strand, counting down.
AGATTTAATTTCCTTTAATTCTTCAGGTGTCAATAAATCTATTTTATTAATGATTAATACAGGTTTGATTTTATTATACAGACTATTTAAAATTAAAATGTTTATTTTTTCATAGTCAATAGCTGGATCTTTAGCAGCAAATTGTATAACACCGTAATCTATGTTAGCAACTAAAGGTCTTCTTAAAAGATTTTTTCGAGGCTTTACCTCTGTTATAAAGCCGTCTGCATCAAAAACAACATAATCTCCTACAGTGCAATTTTCTCTTTTGTCAGATCTTTTTAAGATTCCTCTTAATTTACAAAGATACTCTTTTCCATTACTTTCAATATTATAAAAACCTTGAATTTTATTAATAACAATTCCTTCGATAGTAATTCACGCTCCTTAAATTAATAACTTACAACGATATCAATGATAGTTCCAGCAGGAACAGCTTCTCCGATATGTGTAGTTTCTATAACAATTCCTTTTTCTAATCCAGGGACAACCTTTTCTTTAACCACACCTATAATAAGTCCCTTTGAAATTAATTCATTATTTGCTTCTTCAAAAGTAAATCCGATGGTATCAGGAACTTCTACAGAAGCAATAGAATTAGAGTTGCTTAATAAAAGAGAGACTCCTTTATTTTTTTGAGTGCTTTGTCCAACAGATGGAGTTGTAGCTAAAACAGTGTTGTAGGGTAAGTTTGAAGATGTATAAGAAACTTTTTTTATTTTGATTCCTTCTTCTTGTAGTCTAGCAGAGACCTCAATTAAATTTTTATTAGTATAGTCAGGCATAGTATAATCGTCTTTTCCTTTGCTTAACCAAACTCTAACAGTTCTTCCTTCTTTAACAACTTTTTCAGCAGCTGGATTTTGTTTAAATATAGTTCCAGCAGGTAGGTTAGAAAAATCATTTCCAGCAACAATTACATTGATTTTATCAATAGAATCTATTTTATTTACTTGTTCTAAATTCATTCCAACAAGATTTGGTAGTGAATAAAAACTTTTATTAAAATATGTTTTTAAGAAAATATTAAAAGCAAAAAAACAAATAAAAATAATAAGTATGAATGATAGCAAATATGCTAAATATTTTTTCATTTTTCCTCCTAAATTAGTACTATGAAATTAAATAATAAAATACTCTAAATACTCCTAAAATAATATCATAGTGGCACTAAAATATCAATAATTACTTGATAAATAGTAGCTTAAATGATAGAATATTTTGTAAACTATTATTTGAAATTTAGGAGGGTAAAATGGATTACACAATAGAGAAAATGATTTCTGAAGGAGATTTACAGGCTAGAATAAAAGAGGTTGCAAAAGAGATTGAAAAAGATTATGCAGGAAAAGATCTTATTTGCGTAGGTTTACTAAAGGGATCAATCATGTTCATGGCTGATTTATTAAAAAGTGTTGAGCTAGATTTAGCTATGGATTTCATGAAAGTCTCTAGTTACCATGGTGGAACTGACAGTACAGGTGTAGTAAAGATTTTAAAAGATGTTGATGAAGATTTGACAGGAAAAGATGTTTTAATTATAGAAGATATAATTGATACAGGTTTAACATTAGAGTCTGTAAAAAAGTTCTTGATGTCAAAACAACCAAAATCTTTAAAAGTATGTTCTTTATTAGATAAACCAAGTAGAAGAAAAGTTGAAATGGTTGGGGAATATATTGGATTTGAAATACCAGATGAATTTGTAGTGGGGTATGGTTTAGATTATGATGAGCTATATAGAAACCTTCCTTATATTGGAAAAGTAGTTAGAAAGTAATAATTAAAAGGAGGGAAAATGTCCTTTAAACACAAGAAAAAATTTGGACAAAACTTCTTAACAGATCAAAATGATGTTTTGAATAAGATTATGGAAGTTTCAGAAGTTAGAGAAGATGAACATATAATTGAGATTGGACCAGGTGAAGGTGCATTGACAGCTTTGTTATTAGAAAGAGCAAAGCAAGTTACTTGTATTGAGATCGATACGGACTTGGAAAAAATTCTTACAAAAAAATACTCATCAAATCCTAAATTTAATTTAATAATGCAGGATGTTTTAACTGTAGATTTAAAAAATGTTTTAGAAAAAGGAAGAGTAGTTGCAAATATTCCTTATTATATAACATCACCAATTATAAATAAAATTATTGAAAATAGAGATAGAATTAGTGAAATGTTTATAATGGTGCAAAAAGAAGTGGCTGAGAGAGTTTGCTCAAAATCAGGGAAAGAAAGAAGTGTATTAACACTAGCTGTAGAGTATTATGGAGAAGCAGAGTATTTGTTTACTATACCAAAAGCGTTTTTTACCCCACCACCAAAAGTAGATTCAGCGTTTATGTCAATAAAATTCTATGAAGACAGAAGATACGAAAATAAAATTTCAGAAAATTTATTTTTTAAATATGTAAAGGCAGCTTTTTCGAATAAAAGAAAAAATATTATAAATAATTTAACGACTTTAGGATATTCTAAAGATTTTATAAGAGAAAAGTTATCTAAGTTAGGTATATCAGAAACGGAAAGAGCAGAAAACTTAACGATTGAACAGTTTATAGAGTTAGCTGAGATATTTGAAGAAGAATAAAACTTTTAATAAGTGAGGCGTGGATAAAAGAAGGGAAAATTCCTAATTTTTGAAAGCCTCCTTTTAGCTTAAAAAGGAGTAAAAATGGATAGTTATGAATTTAAAATAAAAACTAAGCGTGAAGATATCGATTTTATTAATAAGATAATGGAAGCTTATGAAGGTGTTGGTATTGTAAGAACTAAAGATGCTGATGCAGGAGATTTAACAATTGTTTCAACAACAGATTTTAAAGAGGATGTTAGAATGATTGTAGAAGATTTAAATAGAAAATGGGTAAAAGCAGAGATTGTTTGGGAAGGCCCTTGGTCTGGAGAGCTTTAAAATTTAATAAAAAAACAGGAGGAGATATTTATGGAAAAATTAGAATTGTTAATAAATTATATTATAGGTGAATTAGTTGAAACAAAAGAAGGAATAAGAATAACATATGACTTAATAGATGATACAGTAACATTTAAGGTAAGTGTAGCTCAAGGAGAAATGGGAAGAGTTATTGGAAAAAATGGATTAACAGCAAACGCAATTAGAGGAGTAATGCAGGCAGCTGGAGTAAAAGATAGACTGAACGTAAATGTTGAGTTTGTAGACTAATTTAACTAATAGATTTAAAGGAGAAAATTAATGGAACTATTGTCAGTTGGAAGAGTTTCTGGAACTCACCATTTGAAGGGAGCAATAAAAGTAACTTCAAATATAGGAGATTTAGAAATTTTAAATGGAAATAAAGTTATGGTTGAATTGACATCAGGAGAGATAAAGATTTTAACTGTAAAAAAAGTAGCTAGTATGATAGATAAAAAATGGATAGTTGAATTTGAAGAATTAACAAATAAAACAGATGCAAGCTCAATACAGAATGGAGTTATAAAAGTAAGAAGAGATCTTTTAGGAATAGAAGATGATGAATTTTTAGCAAATGATGTTATTGGGATGAAGGTTATAACAGAGGATGAAGAAAATATAGGAGAAGTTGTAGATATTTATGAAACAGCAGCTCATGATATCTATGTGATAGAAGATGAAGAATACGAAACTATGATTCCAGACGTGGAAATATTTGTTAAAAAAATAGATTTTGAAAAAAATCAAATGATTGTTTCATTAATCGATGGAATGAGAGAAAAAAAGAAAGACTAAGGAGAATATTGTGAAAATTAATATATTAACACTATTTCCAGAGTTTTTTAACTCTTTTAAGGAGCATAGTATTATAAAAAGAGCTGTGGAAAGAGAGCAGGTAGAAATAAATATAGTTAATATAAGAGACTTTGCTGAAGGAAAACATAAGCAATGTGATGATATCCCATTTGGTGGTGGAGCTGGAATGGTTATGAAACCAGAGCCCATAATGAAAGCTTTAGAAGAAAATAGAGGAAAAATAATTTATACTTCTCCTCAAGGTGTTAAATTGACTCAGGCCTTAGCTTGTGAACTAGCCAAAGAACAAGAAATAACAATTATAGCTGGACACTATGAAGGGGTGGATGAAAGAGTTATAGAAAATAAAGTTGATTTAGAAATATCATTGGGAGATTTTGTTTTAACTGGTGGAGAGTTACCAGCAATGGTTATATCTGATGCAATAATTAGATTAGTTCCAGGAGTTATAAAAAAAGAATCTTATGAAAACGATTCTTTTTATAACGGTTTACTAGATTATCCGCATTATACGAGACCTGCTGAATTTCAAGGATTAAAAGTTCCAGAAGTTTTAATGTCTGGTCACCATAAAAATATAGATGAGTGGAGACTAAAGCAAAGCTTAAAAAGAACTTTGAAAAGAAGACCAGAACTTTTAAACAAACGTGAATTTTCAAAATTAGAAAAGAAGCTTTTAACAGAGATAAAAGAGGAGCAAAAAAATGATATATAAACTAGGAGAATTAGTTCCAAAAATTGGTGAAAATAACTTAATAGTAGAAAATGCATCTATAATAGGAGAAGTGGAAACAGGAAAGAATGTAAGCATCTGGTTTTCAGCTGTTTTAAGAGCTGATATGAGTAAAATTACAGTAGGTAATAATTCAAATATACAGGATAATACAACAGTTCATGGAGATACACCGTATCCAGTAATTATAGGTAAAAATGTAACTATAGGACATAATTGTGTTATACATGGCTGTGAAATTGGTGACAATGTGATAATAGGTATGGGATCAATTTTATTAAATGGAGCTAAAATTCCTAAGAATTGCATAGTAGGAGCAGGAAGCTTAGTGACTGAAAAATTAAAAGCACAAGAAGGAGATTTAATAATTGGTTCTCCTGCAAAAGTGGTAAAACAACTTTCTGATAAAAATATAGATTATTTAAAATATGCAAATCAAGTTTATTTAGATAAAATTGAAAAATATAAAAAATTAGAGAGAATAGGGTAGGTAAGATTATAATGAGAAAAGCAATATATTTAGGACTAGTTCACTCGCCAGTATATAATAAAAGAGGAGATATAGTATGTACATCAGTAACTAATTTTGATATACATGATATTTCAAGAACTTGTAGAACATACGATGTAAATCAATATCATATAATAGTTTCTGTAGATGCACAAAAAAAATTAACTGAAAGAATAATAGGTTATTGGCAAGATGGCTTTGGTGCAGGATATAACAGAGATAGAGAAGAAGCTTTTGGAAGAACAAGAGTATATGAATCAATAGAAAAAAGTATAGCTGAGATAGAGGAGAGAGAAGGAAAAAAACCTTTAATAATAACAACATCAGCAAAAATATTTCCAAACTCAATAGGATATAAAGCATTATCTGAAAAGATGCTAAATGATGATCAACCTTATTTGATATTATTTGGTACAGGATGGGGATTAATAGATGAAGTAATGGATATGTCAGATTATATATTAGAACCAATTAGAGGAAAATCAGACTATAATCATTTATCTGTTAGATCAGCAGTTTCAATCATTTTAGATAGATTATTAGGAGAAAATTAATTGAAAAGAGAAATTAGAATAAGACCTCAGAGGAATATTTTTAAAGAGATGGGGATTGAAAATATAGAGATTACAGAGATTATTTTCAGTGAAAGAAATAAAAAGATGGATTTGATATGTGTTGTTTCTACACCTCAAGATTTAAAAGGATTAGATAAGGCTTATGAAAATTTGAAAAAAAAGTTTGGAAATGAATTAGATATTGAGTTTAAAGTAGAATATGAAAAAAAAGAGATTAGTAAAGAACAATTTTTAGAAATAATTGAAAGAGTTATAGATAGATTAAAAAGAACTAATGCTATATCAAAATCTTTTTTATATTTGTATAGAATTTCAATAAAAGATGACAACGTTGATATTGAATTAAAAAATGAGATGGCTGTAGAGACTTTATATAGTTCAAATTTAGATATTAAAATGCAAACACTTTTAGAAAATTATGGAATTAATGGTTTTAAAGTTAATTTTATTTCTGGAGATTTTAATAATGAAATAAAAACAATAGAAAATGAGATAGAAAATAAAATAATAACTTTAAGTTCAAAAACTATTGAAAATGAAAATATTCAAAAGACAACTAATCCACCAGTTGAAATTAAATCAGCAGTACCTACAGGTAGAGGTGGTTTTAGTAAGAAAAAAGATATAAAAAGTCCAAGTATGCCAATATCTGAATTTAAAGAGTTAATAGAAAATGAGATAGCAGTAATAGAAGGAGAACTTTTTGCTACTGAGGGAAGAGAGTTAAGAACTGGAAAAATTCTTCAAGTTTTAAGAATAACAGATGGTGAAGATTCTATAACAGCTAAAATATTTTTAAATAGTCCAGAAGATTTTGATGTAAAAGTTGGAGATTTTATAAAAATTAGTGGTAAGAAACAAATTGATAGTTTTGAAAATAATGAGGAAATAATTTTAGTAAACATATTAAATAAGTTAGATAAAGCAAAATCTAAAAAACAAGATAGAGCTGACGAAAAAATGATAGAACTACATACACATACAAAGATGAGTGAGATGTGCGGTGTAGAGGATGTAAAAGGAATTGTAGGAAGAGCTTTAGAATATGGACATAAAGCTATAGCTATAACAGACTATGGTGTAGTTCATGCGTTTCCTTTTGCTTATAAAGCTGCAAAAGGGAAAGATATAAAGATAATATTTGGTTGTGAGATGTATATGGTAGATGATACTCAACCGATGGTCCAAAATGCTAAAGATGTTTCAATAGATGAAGAAACATACGTGGTATTTGACTTAGAAACACTAGGACTAAATTCACATAAAAATGAAATTATTGAAATAGGAGCTGTAAAGCTTCAAGGAAGAAGAATTGTAGATAGATACTCACAACTTATAAATCCTGGTAAAAAAATTCCTAAAAAAATTCAAGAGATTACAGGCATTAATGATGCTTTAGTAGAAAATATGCCAAAAATAGATGAAATTTTACCAGGATTTATGGAGTTCCTAGGAGATGCGACTTTAGTAGCTCATAATGCTCCTTTTGATATGGGATTTTTGAAAAGAGATGTTAAAAAATATCTAGGGATTGATTATAATCCAGCGGTAATAGATACATTACAAATGGCAAGAGATTTATATCCAAATCAAAAAGGATATGGATTAAAGCCTATGACAAAATTTTTAAAAGTAGCCTTAGAAAATCATCATAGAGCTGTTGATGACTCACAAGCTACAGCTGCAATGTTTGCTATATTTTTAGAAAAATATTTAGAAATTGGAGTAACTAACCAATTGAATATGACAGGGGCATTTCCTTTAAATTATAGAAAGCAAGATATAAGAAATGTAATGGTTTTAGTAAAGGATTTAGTTGGATTAAAAAATTTATATAAATTAGTTTCTCAAGCGCACATTGATTATTTTGGAAGTAAAAAACCTAGAATTTTAAAGAGTGTATTAAGCGAAAGTAGAGAAGGATTAATTATTGGAGCACCAACTTCAATACATTTTGCTAATAGTGGAGAATTATCTGAGGCATACTTTAGAAATGATTTGCCAAAAATTGAAAGACTGATAGATTTTTACGACTATATTGAGCTTCAACCAAGAATTGGTTTTTCAGAGTTTTTAGATACTGATGAAACTGGAGCAATATCATCTTTTAAAGATGTTGAAAAAATGAATAAATATCTTTATGAACTAGGAAAAGATAGAGGGAAGATAATTACAGCCTCTTCTAATGTTCACTATTTAGAAAAAGAGGATCATAAAATTAGATCAATACTTCTTTATGGAAGTGGAAGTGTATTTAGAGAAAATCAATATAGAGTAGATAATGGATTCTACTTTAGAACAACTGAAGAGTTATTAAACGAATTTAGTTATTTAGGAGAAGATGTTTCTAAAGAAGTTGTTGTAGATGCAACAAATTTAATAAATAATATGATAGAGAAAGTTCAACCTATTCCTAGTGGATTTTACCCACCAAAAATAGACAATGCAGAAAATATTGTGAGAGAGATGACCTATGAGAAAGCATATGAATTATATGGGAATCCGTTACCTGAAAATGTAGAGGCTAGAATAGAAAGAGAATTAAAAGCTATTATAGGAAATGGATTCTCAGTTTTATATTTATCTGCTCAAAAATTGGTAAAAAAATCTTTGGATAATGGATATTTAGTAGGATCTAGAGGATCAGTAGGATCATCTATAGTGGCATATATGATGGGTATAACTGAAGTTAATGCTCTATATCCACATTATTTATGTACAGATTCTAATTGTAAACATTCAGAGTTCATAGAAAGAGAAGGGGCAGGAGTAGACTTACCAGATAAAAATTGTCCAAAGTGTGGAAAAATAATGAAAAAAGATGGACATTCAATTCCTTTTGAAGTATTTATGGGATTTAATGGAGACAAAGTTCCAGATATAGATTTAAATTTCTCAGGAGAGTATCAATCTGAAATTCATAGATATTGTGAGGAACTCTTTGGTAAAACAAATGTATTTAAAGCTGGAACAATATCAACTTTGGCAGAAAAAAATGCGGAAGGTTATGTTAGAAAGTTTTTTGAAGATCATAGTATAATGTCAGGAAGAGCTGAAGTGATGAGAATGGCTCAAAAATGTGAAGGAGCCAAAAAAACAACAGGCCAGCATCCAGGTGGAATGATTGTAGTTCCTCAAGGAAATTCTATATACGAATTTTGTCCAGTTCAAAGACCTGCAAATGATCAAAATAGTGACTCTACAACAACTCATTATGACTATCACGTTATGGATGAGCAATTAGTAAAGTTAGATATATTAGGTCATGATGATCCTACAACAATAAAAATGTTGCAAGAATATACTGGAGTAGATGTTTATGATATTCCTTTAGGTGATTTAGAAACTTTAAAAATATTTTCTGGAACAGAGTCTCTTGGGGTAACACAAGAGGAAATAGGATCTATTGTAGGAACTTATGGAGTTCCAGAATTTGGAACAGGTTTTGTAAGACAGATGTTGGTTGATACAATGCCAACAACATTTGCAGAATTAGTTAGAATATCTGGACTTTCTCATGGAACAGATGTTTGGCTTAACAATGCCCAAGAATTTGTTAGAGAAGGAAAAGCAACACTTTCTCAAGTAATTTCAGTTAGAGATGACATTATGAACTTTTTGATAGATCAGGGAATTGAAAAAGGTACTGCTTTTAAAATTATGGAGTTTGTAAGAAAAGGACAACCAAGTAAAAATGTAGCTCAATGGAAAGAATATTCAGATTTAATGAAAAATCATGGAGTTCCAGAATGGTATATAGAATCATGTAGAAGAATAAAATATATGTTTCCTAAAGGCCATGCTGTAGCTTATGTTATGATGGCTATGAGAATAGCATACTTTAAAGTTCATTATCCATTAGCTTTCTATGCAGCATATTTAAGTAGAAAAGTTGAGGATTTTGATTTTGAGTTAATGAATGATTTAAGTAAGGTTAGAGAAAAAATACAAGAGTTAAATAAAGAGCCAAAATTAGATGTTAAGAAAAAAGCACAATTAGCAGTTTGTGAAATAATAATTGAAATGCATGCAAGAGGATTTGAGTTTTTAAATTTAGATGTATATAAATCTCATGGTTATAGATTTACAATAGAAGATGGAAAAATAAGAATACCTCTAATGGGAATGAATGGATTAGGAACATCTGTAATGGAAAATATAGTCAGAGAAAGAGAAATAGGGAGATTTATATCTTATGAAGATTTTAAAAGAAGAACAAAAACATCTCAGACTACAGTTGATAAATTAAAAGAGTTTAATTGTATAGAATCTTTAAGTGAAACAAATCAGACAACTTTATTTTTCTAGGAGGCAAAGTGTTTAATATAAAAAAACAGCATTTAGGTGCAGGATTAGTTTGTTTAGCCGCAACAATGTGGGGATTTGATGGAATAGTATTAACTCCTAGGCTATATCAATTGAATGTAGCGTATGTAGTTTTTGTACTACATCTTCTTCCTCTAATAGGAATGAGTATTTTATTTGGAAAAGCAGAAATTAAAAATATAAGAAATTTAAGTAAAGAGGACTTATTCTTTTATTTTTTAATAGCTTTATTTGGAGGAACTTTAGGAACTTTATCTATAGTTAAAGCTTTATTTTTAGTTAATTTTAATCATTTAACTGTAGTAACTTTATTACAAAAACTACAACCAGTATTTGCCATATTATTAGCAAGACTTTTATTAGGTGAAAGAGTTGGAAAGAATTTTATCTTTTGGGCAATAGCGGCAATTATGAGTGGATATTTATTAACATTTCAGTTTACACTGCCTCACTTTGAGGCTGGGGATAATATGGGCTTAGCAAGTTTATATGCTATTTTAGCGGCTTTTTCTTTTGGAAGTTCTACTGTATTTGGAAAGAAAATTCTAGCTCATTCTACTTTTAGAACCGCTTTATATACAAGATATCTTTTTACTTCAATAATAACGGGATTAATAGTTATCGTAAATGGAAATTTAAATTGGTTTTTAAAAACAACACCTCATCAATGGATGATTTTTATAATAATTGGATTGACAACTGGAAGTGGAGCAGTATTATTATATTATATAGGTCTTAGGTATATTAAAGCAAATGTTGCCACTATGTGTGAGTTATGTTTTCCAGTGTCGTCGATTGTCTTTGATTATATTTTTAATGGGAAACTACTATCCTCAGTTCAATTCATGAGTGCAGGAATATTGTTATTTACAATATACAAAATCACAAAAAATCAAAAAAATTAAAAAAATCTTGAAAAAAATGTTCTAAAAATATATAATAAAGCTGTAAAAAGTTATATAATAATGAAATTTGGAGGGGTAAACCGTGGATTGTAATTTTACATTAGAAGATATATTAAAAGCTAATGAAACAATAAAAGACTCATTAAAAAGAACACCTGTAGTTGAGTGTCCAACTCTTAAAGAAATGACTGGAAATTCAGTTTTTTTCAAATTAGAAAATCTTCAAAAAACAGGATCGTTTAAATTAAGAGGAGCTTTAAATAAGATCGCAAGTCTTTCACCAGAAGAAAGAGCAGCAGGAGTAATAGCTTCTTCAGCAGGAAATCATGCTCAAGGAGTAGCTTTAGGAGCTGCTGCTCAAGGAATTAAAGCAACTATAGTAATGCCTGCAACAGCTCCTTTAGCAAAGATAGCAGCAACTAAATCATATGGTGCTGAAGTAATTTTAGAAGGTGAAGTATATGATGATGCTTATAGAAAAGCTTGTGAAATTCAAAAAGAAACAGGAGCCACTTTTTTACACCCTTTTGATGATAAATTTGTAATGGCAGGACAAGGAACAATAGGATTAGAGATTTTAGAAGATATACCTGATGTAGATGTAGTGTTAGTTCCAATCGGTGGAGGAGGAATTATTGGTGGAATAGCAAAAGCTATAAAATCATTAAGACCAGAAGCAAAAGTAATTGGAATAGAAGCAGCACATGCAGCATCTATGGCAGAAGCTGTAACAATGAAACAAATTTGTGAAATATCTACAAAACCTACAATTGCTGATGGAATTGCAGTTAGAAAAGCAGGATGTGAACCATTTAAAATAGTTCAAGAATGTGTAGATGAAATTGTGACTGTGACAGAAGATGAAATAGCAAAGGCAATTCTTTTTCTTATGGAAAAAAGTAAGGTTGTTGCTGAAGGAGCTGGTGCAACAACTGTAGCTGCAATTTTAGCAGGAAAAATTAAAGCTGAAAATAAAAAAGTTTGTGCTGTAATATCTGGTGGAAATATAGATATAAATCTAGTAGAAAGAGTATTAAATAAAGCACTTATACTAGAGGGAAGAAGATTTGCTTTTTCAATAGAACTTTCAGATAAAGTTGGTGAAATGGCAAAAGTAGTTGCAGCGATATGTGAAATGAATGCAAATATTTTAAGTATAAATCAAACTATGTATAGTCCAAATTTAGGCATAACTTCACAAGAGGCAAGTTTTGTTTTAGAATGTTTTGATAAAAATCATCAAGAAAAAATTAGAGAAAAATTAACATCTATGGGATATAGAATGTATTAAAAAAAGCTATCTTCATTATTGAAGATAGCTTTTTTTTATTTTAATATCTCTAGCCACTCTTTTGTAGTTCTTGGAAAATTTGCTAATTGTTTTTCATTGATATAAAAAGTTGGAACAACATCAAAATCTAAATCAGAAACTTCATCATTTAGTTTTTTATGAACTGCTTTAAATTTACCAGATAATAAAGCGTCTGCAAACTCAAATTTTGGAATAAGTAAATTATCAGCAATTTCAATTAATATTTCAACATTACCAATATCTTTATTATGTAACCAATAAGCTTCTAAGACAGCTCTAACATATTCAATACCTTTATTATATTTTTCCGCTACATATATTCCTTCAAAAGCTAATGCTGTTCTAGGTTTTGGGCTTATAGTTGGGAAATTAATATTAATGTTTTCATCTTTTGCCCAATTAACTATATTTTTTTGAAAGTATTCTTTACTAGCTTCATTAACTATAGGTTGAGGCTTTGGTTCTGGAGAAAGTTCATATGGTAAAAATCTAAACTCAGGATTTAAATTTTTTTCTTTTAAAGCTTTTTCTAAAATCTTTTCTCCAACAAAACAATATGGGCATACAAAATCTAAAATTATTGATATTTTCATAAAAACCTCCTTAAAAGATTGAAAAATATACTGTTATTACACCATACTATTACGTAATAGTTATATAAATCCTTTAAAAAAATAAAAATAGTTGCATATACTATAATTGTGAATTAAATTTCAAAATTAAAATAAAGTATAATTAAAAAAGGGCCTTTTGAGACCCTAAATTATTCCCAATCTCCTTTTGTTTTCCAATAATCCGCAATCTCTTCAAGTGTTTTATTTTTTGTTTCAGGTAAGAAAAGAATCACTATAAAAAATAAAAGCATAGACAAAGAGAAAATTATAAAAGGTATAGAACCATGAAATTTTTCAGTAAGATATATATTGGCATTTAATAATGGAAATGTATAAATAACACTGGCATCAGCAATCCAGTTAATCATTCCAGTAAGAGAACTTCCTTTTGATCTTATAACAGTAGGAAGAACTTCTGAAATATAAACTGTTAGCATAGCTCCAGCTGAAATAGTAAAGAAAAAATTATAAATATATATAAAATAAGATAGGTCTACTCCTACTTGAGTTTTATAAAGAGAGTAGGCAATAAAAGCTTCTGAAAAAAACATTCCAGCTGCTCCAATCAATAGTAGAACTTTTCTTCCCATTTTGTCAGCAAAAGCAACAACAAAAATTGCTCCTAATAACTCCGAAACACCTATAAAAATACTTTGAAAATAAGCTAAATTAGGGGTGTCACTTGAAATTTCTGTAAATATTTTTTGAGCATAATAAGTTATTGCATTAACTCCTGAAAGTTGTCTAAAAATAGGGAATATAACACAAAGAGCTAAAGCAAAAATAAGACCACCTTGAATTTTTATTTTTTTACCTTGGATTTCTGGAGAATTATTTGTGAGCATTTCTGAAAAAACTAAATCAACTCTTTCTTTAGATTCGATAAAATCTTCTAGACTATTTTTAGCTTCTTGAACACGACCTTTAATTATTAACCAACGAGGACTTTCGACTAAAGTTAACATAGAAATGAGCATAATTATTAATAAAGCTATTTCAATAAAAATTAATATTCGCCATCCTATACGAATATTCCATTCCAAGGAGAAGTAGTAATTAAAAAAGAAGCCGATACTATATCCTAAAATAAGACCAAATGCTAGCAATAATTGTCTTATAGATCCGGCTCGTCCTCTTTTAGAAGCTGGAGCTACTTCAGTTATATACATTGGAGCTGCAACAAAAATAAGACCAATTGAAAAACCAAAGATAATTCGACCTATATAAAAAATATTTACAACAGGAGCTAATGAGGCAAATAAAAGGCCAATAATTCCTATAATTACACCGTAAATCATTGTAAGTTTTCGTCCAATCTTATCAGCAAAATAACCTGCTGATAAACTTCCGAAAAAATTTCCTATAAGAGATATAGCAACAAGAATTCCAATTTGGTTAGAAAGTAAATTGAAATGTGGCTGGATGTATTTAACAGATCCTCCTAAATTAGCGGAATCATATACGAAAATAAATCCAGCCATTCCAACAATAGAAGCAACTAGATAGATATTCTTACTTTTCATTTAATATCCTCCTTAAATTTTATAGTTTTAAATATTAAATTAAAATAATTTTACAAATAAAAACTAATAAATCCTTGAATAAATATTAAAAACAAAAAATTAATTAAAATTATTTAAACGAACTTTATATTTAAAACTATTTCCTTTTACAATGGATTTTGTATATTCTATAACATTATTCTTTTCAAAAGTATATCGTTCTAATAACATTCCACAATCTCCTGAAATTGCATTTAAGAATAGACTATCACTTTCACTTAAAATACAAGGAGAAAAAGATTCTTCAGCATACGATATAGAAACATTATATTTATTCTTCATAAGATTATATAATCCATTTTCTTCAATATCTTTTTCATAGAGTTCTTTAAATCTCCAATGAGGAAGATATGTAGTTTCATACATTAGTGCTTCGCCGTCAGCTAAACGTACTCTATTAAGAATAAATATTTTTTCGTTTGATTTTATATTTAATTTAGCAGCAATAATATTTCCAGCTTCTTTAAGAATTAAGTTTAAAATTTTATTTCCAGGTATTTTACCAATTTTAATCATTTCGTCACTAAAAGAGTAAAATCCATTTAATTCTTGATTAATTTTATTAGTTGAAACAAAGTTTCCTTTACCATGTATTTTATAGATGTCCTTTTGCTTTTCAAGTTCTGATAGAGCTTGACGAACAGTAGCTCTGCTAATATTAAAAGTTTCTGATAGTTCTCTTTCCGAAGGAATTTTAGCACCTTCGTTGTACGTACCATTTTTAATTTGTTCTAGAATTATATTTACTAATTGTAAATATAAGGGTGTTGTAGAAGATTTATCAATCACTATAATACCTCCTTAAATATTTAACTTTTCAAATTATATCAAAGTTATGTAAATTTGTCTTGAAAAAATTATATTTAATTATAAAATTTAAATAATAATATTATAAAGAGAACTAAAAAAAGAATTGACAAAATAATGAAAAAGAATTATAATCTCTTTAACTGGTACATACCAGTAGTAAAAAGTACGGGGTGGTATAGTATGGTATTTTTTATAGGAATTGATAGCGGAGGCACAAAAACAGCAGTTTCTGTAGTAGATGAAAATAAAAAAGAAGTTTTAAGTTTTCAAAGAGGGACAGGTCATTATTTACAAATAGGATTTAATGGATTAGAAAAATTATTAGTATCAATAGTAGAAGAGGTATTAGAAAAATTAGATATAGATAAAGAAAACATAGGATACATATTTGCAGGTATTCCTGGATATGGAGAAATAAAAGAGGATCAAAAAAAAATAGAAGAAGTTGCTAAAAAGGCATGGTCTAGAATAAAATTTCAATTGGGGAATGACATGAAAGCTGGTTGGGCAGGTTCTTTAGGATGTTTACCTGGTATAAATATAATTGCAGGAACAGGAGCAATAGGGTACGGAATAAATGAGTTAGGAGAAGAAGCTAGAACTAGTGGTTGGGGTCATGCTTGTGGAGACGAAGGTTCTGCATATTGGATTGCTAAAAAAGGAATAGAAATATTTACAAAGCAATCAGATGGAAGATATCCTAAAACAGCATTATATGAAATTATGAAAAAAGAACTTAATATAAAAGAAGATTTTGAACTAATTGATTTAATTTACAACCACTACTCTCTAGATAGAGGAAAAATAGCTCAACTTTCAACAATTGTTTATAAAGGAGCAGAAGCAAATGATTCATATTGTTTAGAAATATTTGAAGAGGCAGCAATAGAAATCGGACTTATGATAAGATCAATAATAGGAAAAATAGATTTTTTAGAGAAACCTATAAAAGTTTCTTATGTTGGTGGAGTATTTAAAGCTTCTAAATATATATTTAAAGATTTAAAAAATTATTTAAAAGTAAATGGCATTAATGTAGAAATAATTGAACCTAAATATACACCAGTTTATGGATCAGCACTATATGCATTAAAATTATGGGGGGAGAATAGATAGATGAAAGAGTTTTATACTTTAAAGGAAATTGAGCAACAAAAGAGATTGTGGTTAGAAACAATTGAAGTAATTAAAAAAAATAGTTTAAAAATTGAAGAATTTTTAAAAAACAATAATATAGAAGATAGAAAAGTTATTTTTACAGGAGCTGGAACTTCAGAGTTTGTAGGAAATAGTATAACTCCATTTTTGGGAGGAAATGTACTTTCTATAGCAACAACAGATATTGTTTCAAATCCCGAAAACTATTTAAAAAAGAATGAAAAAGTAGTTTTAGTTTCATGCGCACGTTCAGGAAATAGTCCAGAAAGTGTTGCAACTGTAAAGTTAGCAGATGAAATAGTAGAAGATATTTGTCATATTGTTATAACTTGTAATAAAGATGGAAAATTAGCAGAAAATAAAAAAAGTGATTTAAAATCATTGGTTTTATTAATGCCAGAAGAATCTAATGATAAAGGATTTGCAATGACAAGTAGTTTTACATGTATGTCTTTAACAGGATTATTAATATTTAATTTAAAATGTTTAGAAAAAATTGAAAATATAATAAAAGCGACAGTGAATGAAATTAATGATGAGCAAATGAAAGCCTTAATTGACACATTAATAAAACTAGATGTATCAAGGATTGTATATTTAGGAAGCTCATGTTTAAAAGGAGTTGCAGAAGAGTCTGCATTGAAATGTTTAGAATTAACAGCTGGAAATTTAAGTTTACACTATAATTCTCCACTTGGTTTTAGACATGGACCAAAATCAATAATAAATGATACAACAATGATTATAACAATGTTATCAAATAATGAGTATACAAGAAAGTATGAGTTAGATTTATTAAAAGAGATGTATACTGAAAATAAAAAGAAAATATTAGTAACTTTAGATATGAAAAATTCAAAAGAAGCTAAAGAAAATTCTCATTATTACTTTACTTTTAATAGTAATAGAGAAAATATAGATGAAGTATTCAACATGTTTGGGTATATCTATTTTGCACAGCTATTTGCTTTTTATAAATCTTTAAGCTATGGAATTAATCCGGATAATCCATGCCCAAC
Source organism: Cetobacterium sp. NK01 (assembly GCF_024506395.1). Lineage (NCBI taxonomy): Bacteria > Fusobacteriati > Fusobacteriota > Fusobacteriia > Fusobacteriales > Fusobacteriaceae > Cetobacterium > Cetobacterium sp. NK01. Next base: position 418,794 of record NZ_JANIBO010000001.1, on the reverse strand, counting down.
AGGAGAGGTAAATAGAGTGGTTCAAGGAGTAATTATATACGATTATAAGGGGGAGTCAAAATGTTAGTTTCAACACATCAGATGTTATTAGATGCACAAAAAGGAGGGTATGCAGTACCAGCTTTTAATATTCATAATTTAGAAACAATTCAAGTAGTTGTAGATACAGCAAATGAATTAAAATCACCAGTTATTTTAGCCGCAACACCTAGTACAGTTAAATACGCAGGAATTGAATACTTGATAAATATGATTGAAACAGCAAGTAATAAATATGACATTCCAATTGCCTTTCACTTAGATCACCACGAAGATATAGAAAGCATAAAAAAAGCTATTCTTTTAGGATGCAAATCTGTAATGATTGATGCATCGCATCATCCATTTGAAGAAAATGTAAACATAGTAAAAGAAGTAGTAGATTTTGCTCATAGATACGATGTAAGTGTAGAAGCTGAATTAGGAAAATTAGTAGGACAAGAGGATGATTTAATAGTTGATGAGTCAGAATCTTCTTATACAGATCCTAAATTAGCAAAAGAGTTTGTAGAAAGAACAGGAGTGAATTCATTAGCAGTTGCTATAGGAACAGCTCATGGGTTATATAAAAATGAGCCTAAATTAGATTATGAAAGATTGAAAGAGATTAAAAAAGTTGTAGATATTCCTTTAGTTCTTCATGGAGCTTCTGGAGTTCCTTTTAACTCAGTAAGAGAAACAATAACAGAAGGAATATGTAAAGTTAATATAGCAACAGAGTTAAAAATGCCATTTGCAGAAAGTTTAAAGGAATTTTTCTTAAAAAATCCAAATGAAAGTGATCCTAGAAAATATTTAATTCCAGCAAAAGAAGCTATGAAAAAAGTGGTAGTAGATAAAATTTTAATGTGTAAAAGTGACAATAAAGGATAAGATATGATATTGACAATAACTTTGAATCCTGCAATTGATGTACGATATAAAATTGATAATTTTGAAATTAATAATGTATTTAGAGGCAATTCACATAAAACAGCTGGTGGAAAAGGTTTGAATGTATCTAGAGTGTTACAATTACTAGGTGAAAAAGTAGAAGCTAGTGGATTTTTAGGTGGAAATAGTGGAGAATGGATAAGTTCGAAAATACAAGAGGATGGAATTGTAGATAGTTTTATAAAGACAAATTCAGAAACAAGAACTTGTATTGCTATATTAGGTAATAATACTCAAACAGAAATATTGGAGCCTGGGCAAAAAGTATCACAAGAAGATGTAAATAAATTTTTAGAATTTTTTAGAGAAAATATAAATAAATCTGAAACTATTTGTATAAGTGGAAGCGTGCCTGAAGGAGTTCAAGAAGATATATATGAAGTAATTTGTGAATTAGCAAAAGATAAGAAGGTTCTTCTAGATACAAGTGGTAAATTTTTAATTAACGGTATTAAAGGGCAACCTTATTTAATAAAACCTAATAGAGAAGAGTTAGAAAATCTTTTAGGAAGAGAATTATTAAGTTTTGATGAGTTATTAAAAGGTGCTAAGGAAATAAAAAATAAGGGATGTAAAAATTTATTGCTTTCTCTAGGAAAAGATGGTGCTATATTTATAAATGAAAATGATGAAGTTTTTAAAATAAATATACCTAAAATTAAGGTTAAAAATCCTGTAGGAAGTGGAGATTCTAGTATAGCAGGTTTTGCGTATGGATTAAATAATGGAAAATCGATGAATGAAACTTTAAAATTATCAATGGCTTGTGGAATTTCTAACGCTATGATAGAAGGGACAGGAATTATAGATTTAGATACTGTAAAAGATTTATTAGAGAAAATAACAATAGAAAAGATTTAAAAAATACCCTCTCTTAGAAATTTCTAAGAGAGGGTATTTAAGTTAATATTTAATAATTTCAATCACTTCATCATTGCCAGATTTTTTTATAAAGCCAGTTTTTCCATAAAATAATATATTATCAATTAAATAACTTTTTTTCTGATTGTTAATATCTATCATTCCATTAAAAATTGTAAAAGAAGTTTTACTATCTAAAGTTATTTTAATAGCTGCAGCTTCACAAGATGCTACATAGCTAGAATCACCTCTTAAAACTTGAATGTTCTCAACTTCAATATTATCACAAGATAAAACAGTGAAAATAGTTTTGTTTCCATTGCCTTTTATATTAGATATAAGTTGGTAATTACTTGATTTTTTATTGTATTCAGTAGAAAAAATACTTTCTTTAAGATTTAAACTTAAATTTTTATCAGACCAATACATAAATAAATTAGTAGAAATCCCTGGAATAAATACTTCATTATTTTTTACAATTGGATGTTTGTCAGGCTCGAAATTAAAAAGTTGAGAGTATTCATGGGAACCTTCAGTTAAAAATTCATCAATAATAATCCATAGATTATTTTTTAAATAAAGAATTTTTCTATTTACAATAACAGGATTTTCTAGAGAGAGATATCCTAAATGACCTCCTTCAATATAATCAAATGTTTCATTAAAAGAGTGATAAGTATTGAGAGTTAAAGCAGATTTAGTTATTCCCCAAGCTCCATAAAATTCACTAAAAGGTTTATTATCAACAATAGTTGTATTGTGAGCAAAACAACTTCTTAAAAATTCACGATCTATATTATTTTCAACATAAGTAAATCTACCAGGATCACTAATAAAGTTTTCACCTTTACAAACTAAATCAAAATGTAAATGCTCTCCGTGACCATGTCCACTTCCTAAAGACCCACACCTAAACCAAAGGTAGTTACTATCTTCCTCAAAAGAATCTCGTAAATAGAAATTACCGCTTTCTTTAAGGGCACTAGAATAAGAATCAGGAATTTTAGTTATAATATTTTGATACTTTGAAATATTATCTTTTTTAATATCCCATATAGACTCAGAATCAACATTTTCATAACCAAAATATTTAAGATAACCATCGTTTAATATATAGGCCGATTTTGTAATAATATCTCTTAAATCTGTTTCATCACTATCACCTTGCATAGGTTGACAATGAGTAGGTTTTTTCATATAAGCATTGCTATAAGCCATTTTTTTAATACTATTTAAAATAAAATTAGGTATATTTAAGTTTAAATTTTTATAATCAAATGAAATATCTAAAAGACAATTTAAGACTTCGTTTTGATACATAGGAGATTGTTCCCAGTGGATGCCATCAGGTAAAATTTGTATTTTACACTGATGTTCTAATCTTTTAAGAGCAATATCCAAGTATTCATTTAATATAGGGTATTTTTCTTTATAATTAAGAGCTAAAGAAATTAAACCGCAATTTTGCATAACTCCCCAGTTACTAAGAGTTCTAAAATCATCATAAATATCAATTAAAACTTTACTTTGAGAAATAAGAGAATTAACCATTTTTGTTTCAATAGATTCTATATCGACAGATGATTGTTTTAAAATGTTTAATGATTTTATCCAGTTTAAGCATCTAATTCCTATTTCAATCGTTCTTGCACAATTTTTATATTCCTCATTAAAAATATCAACACTATCAATCCAAGAGTTAACTTGAAATTTAAAAGTCTCTAAATATTTTTCATCAGAAGTTAAAATATGAGCTTTAGCTAAATAAATCCAAAATTTATGACGATTTAGCATAAAAGTCCATTCAGGATCACCAAAAGGTATTTTGTTCCAAATAATATTCTTAGAAAAAGTGAAAGGAGTTTTACAAACTTCCATATCCCATTTGTGATTAAAAATAAAAGTATTTTTGCAAAGCAAGTCACAAGTTTCAATTATTTTTTTATTTGTTTTTTCAAAAGAGTAATTCATTGATGCCTCCATATAGTTATTATTAAAAGTATTATAAATATAGTATTACAAGGAAAAATAGACTCGTTTCATAGAAAAATAAAGACTAGTTTTAAAATGATTAGCTATTTTTATTTTATAATACATTTAGTTGTACTATAAGTAAATATTCTATTTTCAATATAAAAAAATCGTATATTCAAAACAGGAAAAAAGCATATAGTTAGAAAAAAAACCATTGAAAAAATATTTTGTAAAAAGGTATACTCAAAATAAGAATTATTTACAGGAGGAATTAGACATGTATAAAAGAAAAATGATGTTAATTTTATCTTTAACTTTATTAGGAATGAAAAGTTTTTCTGATGAAACTAATAATTATAAAATAGTAGAAAAACCTGTAACATTATCAATATTAGCAATTCAAAATGGAAAAGTATTTGACGAAAATTGGTTAATTTTTAGAGAAGCATTTAAAGATACAAATGTAAAATTACAAAGTGCAACATCAAAAAATTTAACAGACGAAGTACAAGCTTTTAATCTAGCTGTATCATCTGGAAATTTACCTGATATAATTTCTTATGCATACCCAGAAAAAATAGAAAATTTAGGGATGTCTGGAGGGATGGTTCCTTTAAATGAATTAATAGATAAGCATGCTCCAAACATAAAGGCTTTTTTTGAAAAATATCCAAGATATAAAATGGATGCAGTTGCAGCAGATGGAAAAATATATTATATCCCATGCTATTATGATTGGTATGCAATGAAGGCATCTCAAGGATTGTTTATAAGAAAAGATTGGTTAGATAAACTAGGATTAGATGTACCAAAAACTATGGATGATTTTTACAAAGTTTTAAAAGCTTTTAAAGAACAGGATCCAAATGGAAATGGAAAAGCAGATGAAATACCATATTTTGATAGAACTATTGAATTTGCAACAAAAGAGTTAGTAGGATTATTTGGAGCTCAGTATGGGTTTTATTTAGATAATGGAATAGTAAAATATGGACCAACTCAAGAAAGGTTTAAAGAAGCTATGCCAGAAGTAATAAAGTGGTATAAAGAGGGATTGATCGATCCTGAAATTTATACAAGAGGTTTTAGTGGAAGAGATTATATGCTTCGTAATGACGTTGGAGGAGTAACATTTGACTGGTTTGCAAGTACTACTGGATATAATAATGATGAAGAATTAAAAAAGCAGAATGAAAAATTTGAGTTTATAGCAATAGCACCACCTGAATATAAAGGACAAAGTTATGCACCAGATGCGAGAACAACATCTCTAGGTGGTTGGGGAATATCAGCAAGTGCTAAAGATCCTATAACAGCTATAAAATATATGGACTATTGGTTCTCGGATAAAGGGTATGAACTTTATAACTGGGGAGTTGAAGGAGATACTTTCGTAAGAGATCAAGATGGGAAAAAACAGTATACTGATAAAGTAATGAAAGCTCCAGGAAAAAATGCACTTCAAGTTTTAAGAGATAATGGATTACAATTTAAAATAGGGGCACGTCAAGATTATGAGTATGAAAAGGCTTGGGGAGATAAAAAGGCTACAGAATGGTCAGAAATGTATATGGCAAATGGTTATATAATGGATCAGGTTCCATTATTTAAATATACACCAGAAGAAGCAAAAAAAGTCCAAAAGATAAGTTCTCAAATATCAATGGCGTTAGATGAGATGAGTCAAAAGTGGGTCTTAGGAGCTGAGGATTTTGATAAGTCATATAATCAATTTGTTGAAAGAGTTAATAAACTTGGATTAAAAGAGCTTATTGAAATAAACCAGAGAGCGTATGATAGAGTTCAATCATAAAAAAAGAGGGAGTTTATCTCTCTCTTTTTTTATGAAAAGAATTAGTCTTTTAAATTTTCCAAAAAAAATTTTGCAGGAGAGACACCTTCGTATTTTTTAAAAATTCGTATGAAGGTATTAGAACTATTATAGCCAACTAATTCAGCAACTTCTTTAATTTTAATAGTTTTATCATTTTGAATAATCTCTTTAGATTTATTTACTCTGAAAAGGTTTAAATAGTTTTTAAAATTATCTCCCATATTTTTTTTGAAAAGTAAACTCGTGTATCTAAAAGAGAAGCCTAGGTAATCAGACAAATCCTCAAGAGAAAAATCTTTTGAATAATTATTCTCTAAATATTGGAGTATTTTGCTTTTGATTTCAGTTTCGTTAGATTTTTCTTCCATTTCTTTTAAATCACAAATTTTTTTACAGTTTTTTAAAAGTGAATTTTTTAGATTAAAAAGATTTGTTTCTTTTAAATAAACATCTATCTTATTATTTGGATTAAGATGTTTTAGCTGAGAAATAACTCTATTTAATGTATTGGAGAGAAGTAATGAAAATTCATTGACTTTATTTTTATCTAAATTGAAATCAATATCTTCAAAAATTTCATCAATTATTTTTTGACAGCCTAAAAAGTTTCCATTTAATAGTCTATTTGAAAATTTATTCTCTATTTCAATAGAATAGAAAAAGCTAGGAATACTCTTATTTGTAAGGCTCTCTAAAAGGATATAACAGCTACTATATAAAAATTTATAATTTAATATTCGCTTACATTTAATATACTCTCTAGGAATATTGATAATATTTAAAATTTCATTAGATATAGATCCAGTGAGTTTAAGTTTATATTTTTTTTCGATATTTTCTAATAAAAAAGAAAATCCATAATCAATATCAATTAAAGTCTCTTTAGAAACTATAAAAAGAATACTTTTATAATCAATATCAACATATTCGTAATTATTAGAGTTACTAAGTGAATCAATAAGATATTTTTTTATAGGTGGAAAAATATCTGCATAAAACTCAGAAGTATCAGAATCTAAAACTTCTATTAAAACTAACCGAATAGGAAAAGACAAGTTTTCAAATTTACTTGTAAAACTTTCAATTTCTTTTAGACTCTTTGTTCCTAAAATATAATCTTTTAAATTTTTTCTTTGATTAATATATATAATTGGATTTTGAAAAAATTTAAAGATTTTCAAAATACATATAAAAATAAAAATATTTAAAAATAATATTTTAAGGATGTCCAATATGATAAAGGAAAGAATGTTTTTTTCGTTAGGGTAAAATATTAAATTGAAATCAAAACTATTATTTTTAAAACTATACGGCTCTATATTTTTTAAAGTATTTTTTTTAATTTTCCAATTATCAATATTATCTGTTTTTATATCAGAAAAGAAAATGTTTTTATCAATGCTGATTAGCCATAAACTTTTTTGTAAAGGTTCAAGCTTAGATGGAAGATTAAGTAGATATATTATTGAATCTTTCTCTTTAATTTCAAGATTAGAAAGAGAGTTTGGAGATAAACCTAGATTATTGAAAAAAATCTCTTTACTGGTTGTTTCTTCTGGAGTTATAAAAGTATTTGAATCGTTATTTCCAAAAGATATAGTATATCCAAATTTGCTAAAAAAACTATTTTTTATTTTTAGGGTTTTAAAAACTTTTAAAAGATTATAAGGTGTAGGATTTAAATCATAATCTAAAAAAGTACTATCATTTTTAAGATCTAAAATTGATGAATACAATAAATTTGTTTTTAACTCAAATAGTTTTCTTTTTTCCTCAATTTGAGCAGTTAAAGCTTGATTATAATTTTCTTTTTCTTTATGGTAAACTAAACAAATTAATAAAATATTACTAAAGATAAAAACTAAAAATAGAATCTTTTCAATTTTTTTTAACTTAATCATGTAAGCTCCTCTTGGTATTTTAGTATGAAAATTAAAAAGAACGACTAATTTCTAAAAGTTTATTTATATTTTTAGAATAGAAATATTTAAAAGAGTTGCAAAATCTATTTTTAAAAGTTCCATCTTGAAAATTTTTATGTCTTCTACATCCGCTTTTACAAAGATTAAAATAGTTACAATGTTTACAATTTTCATCGATTTTTATTGAGCTTCTTACAAAATTAAGCGCTTTATCACATGTTAAAATCTCTTTTAGAGAAATGTTATGTATATTTCCTAGTAAGAGCTCATCTAGAACATAAAAATCACAAGGATATATGTTACCATTACTTTCAACCACTGTATTTATACTGCAGTGTCCATTCATATCACAAGATTCAGCTTGATTATTTAAGATAACAGAAAGTAAATTATCAAAAAAACGAATACTTGTGTATTTTTTATTTTTTAAATCAGTGTACCAAAAGCTAAAGAGTTCGTCTAAAAAAAATCCATATTCTTTTTCTGTTAAAGAATAATCACCAGTAGAATTATCAAGCTTATCTAAACAAGGTATAAATTGTAAATATTTAAATTTAGAATTTTTAAAAAAAGTATATATTTCTTTTATATTTTCAACTGTTTTTTTATTAACAACACAAAGAATATTAAAATTTATGTTATTTTTTTGAAGAAGCTTAATATTTTTAAATGTTTCAGCAAATGTTCCTTTTCCAATTTTATCTCTTCTGAAAAAATTATGGATATCTTTATGTCCGTCTAAAGAAATTCCAAGTAAATAATTTTCTTTTTTGAAAAGATTAATCCATTCTTTGTTTAAAAGAATACCGTTAGTTTGCATAGCAAAACTAACACTAATATTATTTACATTATACTTTTTTATAAAATTATGAAATTTTTTATAAAATTCAATTCCTATTAAAGTTGGTTCTCCACCTTGAAAAGAAAATGTTATAGATGATTTAGCTGTTAAAAAACTTTCTTTTACTAATTTTTCTAAAGTTTCTAAAGTCATAAATCCAAAACTATGATGAGAACGATTGGATGCCACATCACTATAAAAACAATATTCACAATTTATATTGCAAAGACTAGATGATGGTTTTATTAAAAGATTTATATGATTCATTGAATTTACCTCCCCAAAATATGTACTTTATTATAACATATTGATATTAAAAAAGTTATATTTGATTAGCAAAAGTGGATAAAAATATAAAAAATATAGTATAATATTCCTACGATATAAAAAGTGCAAATAAATACCAAATATGTTAAAATAGTTTTATATACAAAATAATAAACTGGAGGAAAAAAAGTGATAAAAAAGTTATTGGTAATATTAATTTCAACGATATTACTAGCGTGCAATAGCGATAAGGGAAAACAAAAAGTTAAAGAGAATTTAGGAAAAAATATTAAAATTTCTGAAATAAAACCAGAAAAAATAACGAGGCTAAATATATCAAGCGGAGTGACAGAGCCATTAAATGAGGTAAAGTCTGTAACTAAAACAGGTGGAACTGTAAAACAAATTAATTTTAAAAATGGAGATAAAGTAAAAAAAGGTCAAATAGTTTTAGTTTTACAAGATCAAGAGGTTCAATCGACATATTTAAAAGCTCAAGCTTCATATATTTCTAATAAAGCAGATTTTGAAATAAAGAAGAAAAACTATGAAAAATTTAAGCAGCTTTACGATAAACAATTGATATCAGAAGATGAGTATTTATTAAAAAGAACTAATTATCTTCAAGGAGAAGGAAACTTAAAAACTTCACAAGCAATATATTTAGCAGCTAAAAAAGATTATGAAGATTTGGTGATAAAAGCAAAATTAGATGGAGTTATAACAGACTTAAATTTAAAATTATACGAAAAAATAGCGCCAAATACTGATTTAGTAACAATCGTTGATGATAGTAAAATTCTTGTTAGAACTGGAGTATCAGTTCATGAAATAAGTAATTTATCTGTAGGAAATAAAGCAGAAATAGATTTAGAAGGTATTGAAAATAATTATTTTGGAAATGTCTACGAAATAAATCCTGTGGCCAATAAAGATAATAAAAAATATCAAATTAAAATAGAAATAGATAATTTGGAAGGTAAAATAAAAAAAGGAATGTATTCTAAAGTAATGGTAGAAACGGGAAGTAAAACAGGATACTTAGTTCCTAAAAATTCAATAGTTATAAAAGAGTTATACTCTTATATATTTGTAGTGGAGAATGGTGAAGCTAAGAGAATTAAAGTTGAAAGAGGCTATTCTAATGGAGATAAACAAGAGATAATAAGTGATGAACTTTACGCTAATATGAATCTTGTAACTGAAGGTCAATTTTTATTAGAAGATAGAGATAAAGTAAATATTTTAAACTAGGGGGAACAGATGAATATAGCACAATTTTCAATAAAACGTCCTGTTGTCACTATGATGATAATAATATCGATGGTTATTTTAGGAATTTTAACATTAGTTAATTTGAAAACACAACTTATGCCAAATTATAATATGCCAATGGCAGCTATACGAGTAAGTTGGAAAGGAGCTTCACCAGATGATATGGAGAAGCTAGTAACTAAAGAGATTGAAAAAGGTCTTACTAGTGTAGAAGGAATTAAGAGAATTACAACTAAATCTACAATGGGAAAATCGGCATTGACAGTTGAATTTGAATACGGAGTTATTATAGATAATAAGGTAAATGATTTGGTAACAGCAGTAAGTAGAATAAGAAATAGTTTGCCAGATGATATAGATGAACCGGTAATAAGAAAAACATCTTCTTCAGGAGATAGAGTTATGCTTATAGGTCTAAGAGGAGAAGATTTAATAAATTTAAAAAGTTTTGCAGATAATGTTGTTATCCCAAGATTAGAGAGAATTGATGGAGTAGGAACTGTTAGTATTTTCGGTGGATTGGAAAAAGAGATTAGTATAAATATAGACCCTGAAAAATTAGAGGCATATAATCTCTCAATAACTGATTTGTATAGTACATTAAAAAGTGCAAGTTTAAATTTCCCCTCTGGATACATAAGAGAAGGAGATAAAGAGTATTTAGTAAAAGTATCAGGAGAAGCTAAAGCATTAGAAGATATACAAGAAATTGTTTTAAAAAATACAAATGGAGAAACTTTATATTTAACAGACGTAGCAGATGTTAAATTAGGAATAAAAGATAGGAGTAGTTATGGAAGAACAGATGGCATAGAAAATATAATAATAAACATTGAAAAAAGTGATGTTGGAAATACTGTTGAAATTTCTAAAGTAGCAAAAGAAGAGTTAAAAAAAATAGAACCTCTTTTACCTAAAGGAGCTTCCTTTACAATAAATAGAGATTCAGCAGTGGATATAACTCGATCAATAAATACTGTTGAAAATAACGCTATAACTGGACTTGTATTAGCTGGTATTATTTTATTTATTTTTTTAAGAGATTGGAGAGCGACACTAGTTGTAACTGTAGCTATTCCAGTTTCAATAATAGCAACTTTTGGATTTTTTGGAGCTAAAGGTATGACGTTGAATATAATATCTTTAATGGGATTATCATTAGGGGTTGGAATGCTAGTTGATAACTCTATAGTTGTATTAGATAATATTTTTAGACATTTAACAGAATTAGGCCAAGATAGAATGGAAGCTTCAGAGAATGGAGCAACAGAAGTCATTATTCCTATAATAGCTTCAACAGCAACAACGATAGCTGTATTTATACCAATAGTTATAAGAGAGGGAAGAGCCAAAGAGATATATAAAGATATGGCATACTCAATAACATTTTCCTTATTAGCCTCATTAATAATAGCTATAACTTTTGTTCCAATGGTTTCAAGTAGAATTTTAAAATCAAAAACAAGGGTACATGAAGAGGGAAAAATTTTAAAGTTTATAAAAAATTATTATTCAAAAATTTTATCAATATCTTTAAGACATAAAGCAATGGTTATTTTAGGAATGCTATTGTTATTTATAGGAGTTGTGGGATATGGTTCAAAAAATATTGGAGGAGAATTTATGCCTACAACCGACGATGGAATTTACAGTATTATAGCTGAGCTTCCAAGTGGAATGGAAATTGAAAAAGCTAATAGAGTAGCAAAAGAGTTAGAAGAAATTGTAGGGAAAGACTCACAAACTAGAAAATATATCTCTTCAGTTGGAAAAGAAGCTGTATCTATAATAGTAGATATAGGACCAAAAAATGAAAGAAATAAAAAAGTACAAGAGATTATGGGAGAGACAAGAAAAAAAGTATCCCATATACCTGATGTAAAATTAAACTTAGTTCCTAGAATGGCTTTTGGAAGAGGAACAGGAAGGGATATTTCTCTAATTTTAAAATCAGACGATTTAAATCAATTAGGATATGTTTCAAAATTAATTTCAGAAAAAATGTCTAAAAATCCAGGATTTACAGATATAAATAACTCAATGGTTAATGGTAATCCAGAAGTGAGAATATTGTTGGATAGGAAAAAAATGGAATACTATGGAGTAAAAGTTAACGATTTGACATTATCAGTAAGTTATCAAATATTAGGAGGAGCTCCTATAAAGATAAAAACTGCTAATGAGGAAGTTGATGTAAGTTTAAGACTTGCTGAAGAATTTAGAAATTCACCAGAAAAAATAAAAGAGATGAGAATTAAATCTCAAAATGGAGGAGTAGTAAAACTAAAAGATATAGCTTCTTTTGAAATAGGAGAGGGAGCATATGGAATTGATAAAGAGGATAAAATAACAATGATAACGATAGATGCTAATACAGCTAATGGATTAGATTTAGTAACAGGTCAAAAATATATAAAAGAAATTTTAGATGAGGTTGGATTGCCTAAAACAATAACTTATTCTTTTGGCGGAAGCGGAAGAAATATGGCTGAGGTAAATAATCAACTTAAATTTGCGTTTATGGTTGCAATGTTTTTAGTATATTTTATATTAGCTGCACAGTTTGAATCATACATACTTCCTATTATAGTGATGGGAACTGTTCCTCTTTCAGTAATTGGTGTATATAGTGGGCTTTTAATAACGGGTCAAAAGACGAATACGATGGTTTTTGTTGGAATAATTATGCTAGCTGGTATAGTTGTTAATAATGCAATAGTTTTGATAGATTATATTAAAATTTTACTAGAAAGAGAATTACCTCTGGATCAAGCTATATTAGAAGCAGGTAAAACAAGATTAAGACCTATATTTATGACTACAATGACAACAGTTTTTGGAATGATTCCTCTATCTTTAGGTATAGGTCAAGGAAGTGAAATGTATAAAGGGATGGCTATATCAGTAATATTTGGTTTAGTTTTTTCAACTTTATTAACATTAGTTTTGATTCCAGTATTGTTTTATATTTATGAGGTAGGAAAAAAGAGATTTTCTAGGTATATCTAAAATATAGTTTCATAAAAAATGATCAGAGGGGTATAATATGAAAAATAAATTTAGGTATTTAATTATAGGAATATTTTCAATTATTAGTTTCATAGTATGTAATGCAGCAACATTGGAAAAAGATTTAACTTATAAGAAACATACTTTAAATGATACTTATAAATATGGAAAAATTACAAGAGAATTTCAATGGAATAAGATATCTAAGTATTTAGATAGATTAGATAGTTTTCAAGGTGAAAATATAAGATTTGGAACTTTAAAAAACTATAAAAATATTAATGGATTGCCTCCAGTAGCTAGACAGATAGCTATGGAAAAATATAGTGATGGATCAAGACCATCAGTAAAAGATAAATTTGGAAATAGAAGAAATCAGGGTATTCCATTATATATAGAAGGACAAATGGATAGACCAGAAAGATATGCTCCAGATGGATCATTAGTTTCTATAGTATCAAGGGATTTAGAAAATTATAAAATAAAAGTTGAGGATATGGATGGAGAATGGATTGTTCCTGCTAGATATGTTAAAGAAATTGAAGCAAAAGATTTTTCTAAAGTAGTTGTAGTAGATAGAAAAAATCAAAATATAACAACATTAGAAAAAGTAGATAATATTTGGAAAATAAGAAGTATGAATCCAGCTTCAACAGGTCTTGATAGACCACCTTATCAGCTACCAACACCTTTAGGAGTTTTTGTTGTTCAGGGAAAAAAATTAAAAATGGAATATTTAAAAGATGGAAGTCACACTGAAATAGATGGATATGCTCCTTATGCAAGTAGATTTTCGGGAGGAGGATATATTCATGGAGTGCCAGTAAATTTACCAAGAACAGAGATGATAGAATATAGTCCAACTTTAGGAACTACTCCAAGATCACATATGTGTGTAAGAAATGCAACTTCTCATGCAAAATATGTATATGAATGGGCACAAACTAATAAAGGTATCGTTATAGTAATTGAATAAAGGACGTAATAAGAGTCAAGAATTCTAAATTCTTGACTTTTTTTATGTTAAATGATAGAATAAAATGGGTTTTATTAGGAAAAAAAGTTAGGTGGAGGTTTTTGTATTGGTAAAAAAGTATTTAATGTTAAGTCTTATTTTAGGATCAATTTCAACAACATCATTTGGTTTTACATTAAAGAATTCTACAAAGACGGACAAAGTGATTGAACTATCTAAAGAAACAAAAGAAAGAAAATTATATGAAGAAATTGGGTTAAAAGATAAGTTAAATTATGAAGTTTTTAAAACAGCTTTAGGTGGCTATAATAAAATTGATGGAAGAAAAAAAGAACTACTTACTATTATTGATTACTCAAAGCCATCAACAGAAAAAAGATTTTTTGTAATAGATATGGAAAGAAAAAAACTACTTGTTCATTCTCATGTATCTCATGGAAAAAATAGTGGTGGAAATATAGCTACATCATTTTCAAATAAGATGAGTTCTAATAAAAGTTCTATAGGATTTTTTCTAACAGAAAATACTTATATGGGTGGAAACGGTTATTCGCTTGTTTTAAATGGATTAGAAAAAGGAATAAATGATAAAGCAAAAGAAAGATATATTGTAATACATGGAGCAGATTACGCAAATCCAAGATTTGCTCAATCTCAAGGAAGATTAGGAAGAAGTTTAGGATGTCCTGCATTACCAAGAGATATTTCTAAAAAAGCTATTGATATGATAAAAAATGGTTCTGTAATATTTGTTTATGGAAATGATTCAAACTATTTAGAGAAAAGTAGCTACGTATAAAAAATAAAAGCAGTTGATTTAAATCAACTGCTTTTATTATATAAGTTTTGGTGTTTAATATGTATATCCATTTGTGGAAATGGTATTGTAATATTAACAGAATCAAGGGTAGGTTTAATATTTTTCAAAATATCAAAATATGTATCCCAATAAACTTCATTTTTGGTCCAAACTTTTATTGCTATATCAATTGAACTATTATTATATTTTTCAATATTAATAAATGGACTAGGATTTTTTAAAATATTTTTATTATTTTTAATTAAACTATTTAGAACTTCAAAAACTAAATCAATATTAGTATCATAAGCTACTGAAATGACAATTTTCATTCTTCTGTTAGGAGTTTTTGAATAGTTTATAACTTGATTATTTATGACATTTCCATTTGGAATAGTTACTATATCACCGCTAAAAGTAGTTATTGTAGTAGAAAAAACATCAATAGAAGAGATTAAGCCGTAGTTACCAATAACTTCAACTTCATCGTCAACAGAGTAAGTTTTAAAAATCAAAATAATTAATCCACCTACAAAATTAGATAAATTATCTTTTAAAGCCAATCCAACACCTATACCAATACTGCCTAAAAATGCAATCAAAGAGGTATGTTGAAATCCCATAATAAGTAAAGAAATTATTAAAAGAATAACAATAGAACCAGTGTCAATTATAGAAGATAAAAAAGTTCTAAAAGATGAATCGATAGCTTTAAATGCATGAGTTTGATAGTAACGAGATAAAAAGTTTTTAAAAATTTTTCTTCCAATCATAAAAAAAATTAAAGCAATGGCAAACCTAAAAATAAATATAATGAAACTATTTGTTAAGTTAACTAAAAATTCTTCATTTGTAAAATTATTTATTACTTGAGAAAGAAATCCTTTATAATGTTCTTCCATAAAATCACCTCTATTATTATTAATTCTTAAAAAAATAAAAAATCCTTTTAAAATAAAAAATATTGCGAAGAGTTAAAAAATGTGATAAAATAACAAAAGTGTAAAAAATAGGAGGGAACAATGTTTAAAAAAAGGTTAAGAAAGAAAAAAAAGTTAATATCAAAAATATTTTCATTATTTTCATTTTTTAATTTTATGTTCTTTTCTTTTAATTATTATATATTTATAAATAGGAATGGTAGCTATATTTTATAGTTTCTATTCCTATTTTTTTTAGAAAAAATAGGAGTGTGAAGATGAAAAAAAATAATTTAACAAAAAAAATATTCTGTGCTTTAATTTTAGGAGTTACTATGGGAATTGTAGCTCTTTTTTTAAGAGAAAAGTTAGTTGCTAGTGGTAATATAGAACTTTGGAACACAATAAACTCTATACTATTTCAAGATATTACAAGACCAGAGGGAAATAAATCTTTAGGAATATTTTTTATAGTGGGACAATTATTTATAAATGCATTACAGATAGTAATAATACCAATGGTATTTACTTCAATAATTATAGCAGTAACAAATATTCAAGATTCAAAAAGTTTAAAAAGAATATCAGGGAAAACTTTTTTAGGGTTTGGTTTAAGTTCAATTTTAGCTCTTTTATATGCTTCAGTAGTAGGTATGATAGCATATAAAGCTGATTTATTTTCGGTTACAATAAATCAAGTAACAGGAGGAGGAGGAGCAACATCTTCAAATCCATTGTTAATTATAATAAAAGCTATACCACAAAATATTATAGCAGGCTTATCAAATAACGGAAATGTTTTAGTAGCAGTATTTTTAGGGATATCTACAGGATTAATTTTAAATGTAATGAATGATAAAAATTCAGTAATAAAAAAAGGTATAGAAGAAATAAATAAGATGTCTCAAATTTTCTTAACATTTATAATAAATAAGTTTGCCCCAATAGCTATATTTTCTTTATTAATGAGAACTTTTGCAATATATGGAATAAGCTATTTACAAATTGCAAGTATCTACTTTATTTTAACTGCAGTAACTTTATTAGTATTTCTTGTTTTTGGTTATTCTTTTATAGTTTGGGTATCAACTGGACTAAATCCAATTCATTTTATGAAAAAGGTTTCAAATGTAGCAATGTTTGCTTTTTCTACATCATCGTCTGCAGCCTCGTTACCACTAAATACGAAAACAACAATTGAAAAGTTGGGAGTAGACGAAGTGACAACATCATTTGTGCTTCCTATGGGTATGACAGTTAATATGAATGGTACAGCTATAATGCAAGTTTTAGCAACGCTTTTTATAGCAGGAGTTGCAGGTTATGAAATAACGGTATTTAATTTAATAACGATATCATTATTAGCCCTGTTAGCTTCGATAGGAACACCAGCAGCTCCTGGAAGTGGAGCAATAATTTTATTTACTATTTTAACAGGAATGGGTTATAGTAATGAAATTGCAGTATCTGCATATGCAATAATTTTAGGAATAAATAGACCTTTAGAAATGCTCCTAACAGCATTAAATGTTGTAGGAGATAGTGCTGTAGCAGTATATGTATCAAAAAGTGAAGGAAAATTAAATCACGATCTTTATCATTTGGTTGAAGACAAAGATGAAGTGATAAAAATATAAAAAAGGTAGATGAAAAATCATCTACCTTTTTTTGAAATAAAAAGGAGTTACCAGCAATAACTCCCAAAACAATGAACAATGTGAATTTCAGAGAAAAATGAATTGAAACTCAACTTATTTGAATTATAGTTCAAAAATTACAAAAATGCAAGTTTTATTTTACAATAAGATCAAATAACTTTTTTGCAGCTTTTTCAGGACCCTCTTTTTCAAAACCTTCAACACCTAAACAAGTACGTATTTGTCCAACTAAAATATTATCTTTAAACATTTTATCAAAATATTTTTCTATAAGAATATCGGTCTCATTTTTTCTTTGCATAGGACCAAAAGGATTAGCAAAATATGATGTAACAAGGCCAATTTCACTAGTTGTTCCTTTAGCATTACGTGCTCCTTGAATAAAAATAGGTTTAGCTTGAGCAGAATTTTTGAAAAATTCTAATTCATCACCTTCTTCGTAGTTATTAGCATATAAAAATATATCAATTGGATATTTTTTTATAATATCTGCATGAGTTGAAACAGGAATAATAATACGAGAGTTTATTTTATCAGGATTCATGAAAATACTTCGATCAATTTCTTTGTATGGATAACCAATATCTAAATCATCGAGTCTAATAAAGGCACCAATTTCAGTACCGGAAGCAGAAAGTACATTATTATCAAGTTTTAAAACCCCCATATCATCAAAAATTATTTTCATATCTTTAACATAGTTTTCACTCAATTTTCGAAAAGCTTCTAAACTTTCAGATTTTCCAGCACCGCTATCTCCCATGATAATAATATTTTTTTCTAAACCATTTTTAAAAGTTAAATTAACCATAGCTCCGTGTATAGGAAGATACCCATTATCAATCATTTTTAAATTATGAAGAGTTAAAATCATTTTTTTCATATATCCAAAATAATCAATACCTTCATTAAAATTTACATATCCAATCATAATTTCATTATGGATATCTTTAAAAAATTCAGTTCTCATATCATTATGAAAATCTTTAACACCATACATATATATAATATCGGGTTTTTTATCTATATATTCCTCTTTTTTAGCTAATTCAAATAGATTACAAAGAGTTACTCCTTGAGCCATGAAATTAATATCAAAGTATACGAATGCTAATAACTCTCCAACTTTAGCAGGATAACAAATCCAATTGTCTAAGTTTAAAGTTAAATTTTCAATAGGGTTTTCTTTATTTTCACAAAATATTCCTTTTCTAGTGTTTTTTCTAGGATAGGTAATAAACGGAGGTTGCAAGACGATAGATTCTACAAAGGGTATTTTTTCTAAAAAAGAATATTCTTTTGGGCATTTCCAGGTGATATTATTTAAAATAAGTCCTGCATTAACACCAGCATGCAATTGTCTGTAAACTCTATGATGTTCACCTAAAACATTCTCTTCTACTAACCTATAAGTTTTTAAAACTAAATTTGTAAAACTATTCAAAGAGTCAATGAAATTGATATTCTGGAGACCTAAACTAGTATTTTTATTACGTATAATTGCATATCTTTCAAATTTTCTCCAGTAAGAGTAAAGCCCTTCAATAAATTCAAACATTAATTCTTCTTTAGAAAGTAATGGAGTTAAATTTGGATCTAATTTTTTAATTTCATTTTTATCTAAAACAATTAATAGTTTAAAAAGTTTAATCATAGTTTCGTTTATATCATCTGTACAATTGGATTTTAAAAATAAAAAAACAGAAGTATTCTTATTAGAAATTAAATTAATATATTTTGATAAAACTTTTTTAAAAGCTAAACTAGATAAAAGACTCTCTGAAGTATCACAATATTTTGTTGAAAAATTTAAAATAGCACTATTTCTACCAATAAAAATTTCTTGATTCATAAACTCCTCCTAAATTTAAATTCTTTACTCTATTTTATGAAAAATAAATTTAAAAGTCAATAAAAATAAAAAAATATTTTTAAATATATGGAAGTTGAATTTTAATTTAGTTTTAAAAATTTAGAAAGTAAAAATTTTAAATAATTCCAAAAAAAATAAGTTAAATAATATTGAATTAAAAAAAGTCGCAAAGCGACTTTTATTTTATATTTTTTATAACATTCATAGTAAATTCTTGACACCAAAGAGCTGTTTTAGGATTAAATTCTTCATTATGAATCTCTGTATTTGAAAGAATTCTTATTGCTAAAAATGGAATATTGTAAGCTTTAGCTGTTTGAGCTACTGCAATTGATTCCATTTCTTCAGTTTTTGTTTTAAAAGTAGTATTTAGATATTTAATTCTTTCGATTTCTCGATTCCATTGATCTGCTGATCCAATAGTTCCTAAAGAAAGTTTTCCTTGAGAATAGCTTGTATTTTTAGCAGTTTCAATTAAAGAAGGGTCACTTATAAAAGTTTTATATGTAGTTAAGTTATCATTATTATCTCTTAATCTTTGAACAACATCAAAAAAAATAGAATCACGTATATTTTCAGGTACTCCTTCTTCTTTTCTATCAGTTCTCATAGCTCCAATGTTTATAATTTCAGAACCAAGTACTATATCTCCAGTATGAAGAGATATATCGTGTCCACCAGATGTTCCTTGATTTATTATGATGGTAGGAGAATATCTTTCAATACCAATTGTAGTTGCAGCAGCAGCATTGACTAAACCTACTTCTGTCCTAGAAACAATAACTTTATGATTTTCAAAAGTTCCTTTCCAAAATGTCCAAGAACCAACATGTTCTTTCGTAGGATTTTTTAAATTTTTAACTAAGTAATCTACTTCCATATCCATAGCACCTTGTACTAAAATAATTTCTTTAGAAAATGAAAGAGAAGATAGTAATAAAAAACTTGTAATAATTTTTTTCATAGTTTTGTGTTGCCTCCTAAATAAAGTATACCCAAAACTCTACACAACTAGTTATTAAAATAATTAATAAGTCATAGTAATCAATTTAAGGTTGATTGTAGAGACTCCTCACCATATTTGAGGTATATATGAGCTAAATAAATAGTATCAAGGAAAGAAAATTTTAGCAAGAAATTTGTTAAAAAAGTAACGAAAAAATCATAAAGATAAAAAAAATGAAAAAAAATTTTCAAAAAAATATTGACAACTAAATAAAAATAGTTTAATATTTGTCTTAATAAAAAAAACAAAAGGAGGAAAAAAATGAACACTAAATTTAAGAATAGATTTTTATTAATACTGATAATAATATTAAGCTCTATGGTTTGAATTTAGTAGAAAATTTTCTCTAACATTTCAAGCCTTATTTTAGTATAAATTTTAAGGCTTGAGCAATAAAGAAGTATTTTAAAGCTTGAGTCTATATTGATTCAAGCTTTTTTTATTATTTATAAAAATTTTGGGAGGAATTATTATGATAAACACTGGAAAAATTTGGTTTAATGGAGAATTAAAGGAGCATGATGAAGCTAAAGTTCATGTATTAGCCCATGTATTACACTACGGTTCAGGATGTTTTGAAGGAATAAGATTATATAAATTACAAAATGGGAAGTCAGCTATATTTAGATTGGAAGAACATATTGATAGACTTTTTGATTCTTGTAAAATCTATAAAATGGAAATTCCTTACACAAAAGAGGAATTTCTAAAAGGAATTTTAAAGACAATAAAAGCAAATAAATTGCAAAGTGGTTATATAAGACCTCTGGTTTTTAGAGGGTATAATCAGCTGGGAGTGAATCCTCTTTCTAATCCTGTAGAAGCTATTATTGCTGCTTGGGAGTGGGGGGCTTATTTAGGTGAAGAAGGATTGAATAATGGAATAAAAGTTTGCGTTTCATCTTGGAGAAGACCAGCACCTAATACATTACCTTCACTAGCTAAAGCTTCAGGAAATTATCTAAGTTCACAACTTATAAAAATGGAAGCTTTAGAGATGGGATTTGAAGAGGGATTAGCATTAGATTATTTAGGAAATATAAGTGAAGGAAGTGGAGAAAATATATTTATTGTAAAAAATGGCGAGTTACTCACACCTCCTATGGGATCATCATCTTTGGCAGGTATAACAAGAGATGTAGTATTAAAAATAGCTAAAGATTTAGGTTTGGTAGTAAAACATGAAACTTTACCGAGAGAGTTTTTATATATAGCTGATGAAATTTTTTTAACTGGAACTGCAGCAGAAATAACTCCAGTTAATTCAGTAGATAATATAAAAATTGGATCTGGCAGTAGAGGTAAAGTTACAAAAAAAATTCAAGAAGAATTTTTTAGAATAGTAGAGGGACAAAATGAAAAATATGAAAAGTGGTTAACAGTAGTTGAATAAAAGGAGGAAAATATGAAAAGTTATTTCTTAGGAGTATTTATTTTAATAGTTGCATACTGTAGTTATGGCAAATATTTAGAGAAAAATTTTGAGATAGACGAAAGAGAAACGCCAGCTTTTTCAAAAGCAGATGGAGTTGACTTTGTTCAGATGAATTATATAAAAAGCTTTTTGGTTCAATTTTTAAATATCGCTGGTTTAGGTCCTATTACAGGGGCAGTAGCAGGAGCTATGTGGGGAAGCTCTTCATTTATATGGATTGTATTTGGAACTATCTTTGCAGGAGCAGTTCATGATTACTATACAGGAATGATTTCTATGAGAAATGACGGGGAAAATATGCAAGAATTGATAGGTAAATATTTAGGAAAAAGAGCAAAAATATTTACTAAATACTTTTTGGTTATCTTATTAATTATAGTTGGTGTGGCTTTTATAACTGGACCTGCAGAGATATTGCAATCCTTTACAGGAGTAGATAAAAAAATATGGTTAATTTTAATAGTTGGCTATTATATAATAGCCACTCTTTTACCAATTGATAAAATTATTGGTAAAATTTATCCATTATTTGGAGGGGCATTGGTATTGATGATGTTTTTATTAATAGGTGCTATGTTGATAAAAGGAATTAAAATCCCAGAAGTAACATTAGAGAATTTACATCCTAGAAAATTACCTATATTTCCATATATGTTTGTAGTCATATCTTGTGGAGCTATATCAGGGTTTCATTCAACACAATCAGTGTTAGTAGCTAGATGTTTGAAAAGTGAAAAAGATGGTAAAAAAACATTTATGGCAGCAATGTATTTAGAGGGATTTGTAGCTTTAACGTGGGCAGCAATATCTTTAGGCTTTTTTAATGGAGTTGAAGGTTTAGCAGCTAGTGGTGGTGGAATGATAGCAGTTAGTAAAATGATAACAGGACTTTTAGGAAAATATGGACTAATATTTACATTATTTGGTTTAATAGCCTTACCAATTACAACAGGAGATACAGCATTTAGAAGTGCAAGGGTAACAATTGCAGAAGTTTTAAACTATAAGCAAATATCTTTAAAAAATAGATTATTAGTAGCAATTCCACTATTTTTATTAGCTGGATTTTTATCACAATTTGGTTTTAATACTTTGTGGAAATATGTAGCGTCGACAAATCAATTATTGGCAACTTTAGGTCTATGGACTTGTACTTACTACTTTATAGAAAATAGAAAAAATTATTGGATTACAGGAATACCTGCAGCTTTTATGACAGGGATGGTAGCTTGTTATTTTTTAGTGGCTCCAGAGGGGTTAAAGGTGGAAAATACCTATTTTATTTATAGTTTAGGAGTGGTAGTTTTTATTTTGACTTTGATTGTTATAGGAATAAAAGGAGCTAAAGTAACTAAAAAAATCGAGAAATTAAACATTTAAAAAAGGGATTTTAAAATCCCTTTTTATATTTTCATATTAAATTTTAAGAGAGTGCTTTTTTTATTCTTTGAGCAAGATTATAAATCTTATACTTTGGAACACTGCAAATTGCAATTCTAATTCCTCCAGGAATAATTATGGCAAAAATATTATCAAATTTTAATTTATTTTCAATCTCTTTTTCTAATCCGTTCTTAAAGGGAATTGTTATAAAAAAACCACTTTTATAAGGTAGTGTAAGAAGACCAACAGCAGAAGCTTCACTTAAAAAAATATCAGCTCTTTCTTTTAGAATGTTCTTCATACAATTTTGTTCAAATAAAAGCTGTTTATATTTCTTTTTATTTAGAACAATATTGCTAAATAGGGTCATTCCTCCTTTGGGAATATTAGACCAAACACTTCTACAAGTGTATAAACTAGCATCTAAAAAATTATTAATTGTTTCTTTAGAAGAAGAAATTGCGATTTGAGCTCCAACTCTAAGACCATAACAACAAAAAGATTTTGACATACTAAAAGTAATCATTAAAAGAAGGTTTTCAGGTAAATCTTTATAAAATTCAGTAAAATTATTTTTTTTAATATTGAAGTCCATATAAGCAATATCATTAATTAAAATGATATTACAAATTTTACAAGCTTCTCTAATTATAGCCATTAAGTTTTTTATTTCGTAAGATGATAAGGTATAACCAGTTGGATTATGGCAAGGATTATTTAGAACTATAACTAAATTTTTTTGTATTTTTCCTAATTCCATTACTGAATTTTTAAAATTAACAAGATCAAACTTTCCCTTCTTATTAAAAAGAGAGTATGTTTGATACCCTCCACCAACTTCCTTACTCATAAGTTTATATGAGCTCCACATATAATTGGGTAGAAGAACAATCTCTCCAGGATTAATATAATTTTTAAAAGTATTATAAATAGCTCCACTACCTCCTGGAGTTGCAATAACTTCAGTAAAATTATCATCTAATACAGGGGAATAGTTTTTTCCAAATATATATTGTTTTACAGCTTCAATAAATAACTCCTCACCATTTATGCTAGAAGAGTAGTTAAAAAGTTCTTTAACAGATAAATTTTTATATTCATTATTTACAATATCTAAAGTATGCATTTCTTCATCATCATTATAAAAAATTCCTAAAGTTGCATTGACAACATTTTCTTTACCATGTACTTTAGAAGCTAAATCAGCATTTTTGGCAATTTGGAAACCGTTGTCAAATATTTTTTTACTTTTGGATTGCTCTGCTAACATAATAATCACCTCATAATTTTTTCTTTTGATGTAATTTTAAAATAAAAAAAAATATAAGTCAAGAAAAATAAAAAAATATTTCAATTAAAAATATAAATAAAAAAATATTTTTATGAAAAATGAAATTAAAAGAAGAGGGAATCTCTTCTTTTAATCTTAAAACTCTTCTAATCTTCTTTCGTACATATATTGAGCAAAAGTTAGATCGTATACTTGGAGCATTTCTAAATAATCTTCAAAAAGTCTTTTAACAAGAACAGGAACTTCATCAATAGGTATAATTAGATTTGGAATTTCAAAAGCTAAAGATTGAATAGATTCTGTTAAAATTCCACCCATATAAACTTGCATGCAATCAGTTAAAACATCATTAATTCTCTTCTTTAAACCTATAAATCCTAAAGGTGCTACAGGAATTCCAGCACATGAACTAGGACATCCAGAAATTCTAACATTCTTAGCCTCTTTAAAAATAATTTTTCTATATTGAGGATATTTATTTGCTAGATTGTCTAATTCTATTCCGATAGCATCAGCGACAGCAACAGAGTCTTGAACTCCAATCATACAAACCTTAGCTCCAACACAAGCTCTAATTTGTCCTCTAATAGAAAATGTTTCACTAACAACTTCTGGAATTTCTCTATTTAAAAAATCATAAATATATGGTAAAGCAGACTTATGAACCATAGGTATAACTAAATTTTGATTTATAGTTGCTCTAATAAGAGGAGCATTAATTTTATCTAAAAGATTTACTAATTTTTGAGCATGTTCTTTTGATAAATCTCCATTTTTTACATAAAGAACTAACGAAACAATATCTTTAAATTTAGTTTCTTTAGTACATAAATCAAGCCATTGTCTATAGTTGTTATCATTATTTTCTAAATCAAATTTAGTTAAGTTTGAAATAAAGTTAGAATAATCAACAAAATCAATAATACCGTTTTCAACAGATTCTTTATTAAAATACTCTAAGAAAAGCTTTCTAAATCCATCAATTCCAATTTTTTCAACTAAAAATCTAAGTCTAGCTTGCATTCTGTTAGCTCTGTCACCACGATCATAGAAAAGTTCAATCATCGCTTTGACAGCTTTTAGTAAATCTTCTTCAGGAAGAAATTCAATTAAAATATGACCGATTTTACTACCTCTTCCCATTCCTCCACCGGCAAAAACTTTAAATCCCTTTTTTCCATTAATCTCTTTAGCAACAAATCCCATATCTTGGACAGCCATAACAAATTCATCTTCCAAACTATTAGAAAAGCCTATTTTTAATTTTCTACCAAAATCAAAAGCTTTATCCATAAAGAAAACTTCATTTTCAATCATTTTAGCATATGGGATAACATCAAAATTGCTTTTCTTGTCAACTCCGGTATACGTAGAAACTAAGATACTTCTGAAAGTATTTCCACCTCCACCTCTAAAATACATTTCTTTGTTATTACAAAGATCAATAGTAGATTTAACTTTATCAAAATCAACTTCATGAAGTTGATAGTTTTGTCTAGTTGAAAGATGTAAAAAAGGAATATTTTGCATAAACATAATATTAATTAAATCTTTAAAATTTTCTTTAGAAAGCTCTCCACCAACAGCTTTTAATCTAAGCATCATTTTTTTTCCTTTTTGTTCATAGATTCCAAATTTAGAACCTTTTTTCTTTAAATCTGGTGATTTGATAACATTATTGTTATAATCAATAATACCATTTTCAAGTTCTAAGTATTGATTTTCAATTTCATGTAATTTTTCTGTGATTCTTTCCATTTTTGTCTCCTTTATTCGAACATATTCGATTTTAGTATTTTACAACTTTTTGAATAATAATTCAACTGTTTTGTAAGAAGCTTTAATTTAATAAAAAAATAATTAGAAATATAGATTTCAAATACGGTTTTAATCTGCTATAATAGGTCATATTAAACTAAACTTGGGAGGGTTAAAATGAAAAAAATATTATTTTTTGTTTTTTGTTTATCACAATTAACTTTTGCTTATAAAGCAAAATCAGAAGATTTATCAAAATATTCGATAGAAAATTATAATCCGCAAATTCAAAAAGCGATAGAGAAAACGGGAATATCTTATGATAAATTAGGGGATATATATGAGGCTCCAAATTTAGGGTATTATAATTTTACAACAATTGAAAAAAATGGAAAAGTAATTGCTTATGCAGGATTAACTCATGTTAAATCATATAACAAGCATGAAGCATTAATTACTATTATATCTCCAGAAGGAAAATTATTAGGTTTTTATTTACCTGATGCAAATGATAAACATCAAAATGTACATGATAAAGAATGGATAAAAAAATATACTGGAAAAAATGCCGAAGAATTACCTGTTGATTCATTAGCAGGATCAACATTTCATGCAAATAGTGTAAATGGAGAACTTAGAAATATGCTAAAAGCTTTTGAATCAAAAAAAGATACATTTAAGAAATAATAAAAAAAAGCCCATTTGGGCTTTTTCTATTTTGAAAAGTTTTCACCAATTTTCCAACAATTTCCAACTTTCTCTCCTAATTTATAATAAGATTTTGTAGACATTTCAAAAAGAATAGGTTTAAAAATATTATAATCAATATTTCCATTGATATCAAGAATTTCAGATTTTATATGAGTATGACGAACTTTTAAAATATATTGATTGTGTTCTTTTGTTTCGTAGTTGTCAATTAGCTCACATTCCATAACAATAGGAGATAAATTTATCATAGGAACATTTTTTATTCCAATAGTGTATTCAAAAACATTTGATTTATCAACTTTTCGTCCACTAACAATTCCAACAAAATCACTAGCTTCAATCATATTTTCAGTAACCATATTAATAGAAACTGCATATTTGTCTTTTATGATTTCGTTACTAAAATGATTTTTGTGTATACTTAGCATTAAAGAGTCATTTCCTATAATACCAACATGTGCGATGTTGATCCAGTTAACTTTTTCATATTCATCTAACATACCAACAACAACAACAGGAGTAGGATATAAAGCTACAAGTGGTCCTAAATTTTTCCACATAAAATCACCTCTTAAAATTATTTGAGTTATTTAATAAAATTACTCAAAAAAAAAGAAAATCCTTTTATTTATTTTCATTTAAAAGTTCATTAATATAAATTAAACGTTTTTTAGATTCTTCATCTAAATTTTTACTCATAGAAGTTAAAATAAATTCTAGTAGCGCTTGAGTAGAAATAATTGAATTAAAATAACTAATTCCTCTTATATCTGTAAATATGGTTATATCACCACTATTAGCAACAGGTGAGGTAGATTTATCTGTAACAATAATAACTTTAGCCCCAGCTTTTTTAGCTATTTCAATTAGAAGAGGATAAGTTTTAGAATATTTTGGATGGGCTATTAAAAATAAACAATCATCTTTTTGAATATCAACAATATTTTTTATTAGTTCAGAATTATTTGAATTATGTGTAATGACATTTTTTAAAATAAATCCCAAACGTAATCCAAAAAATGATGTTGCTCCAGAAACACTTTTAAAACCAACAATATATTTTTTATGAGCTTTGTAAAGAATATTAATTATTTTTTCAATTTTTTTATAAGAATTAATATTAATTGTTTCTTGGATGTTTTTAAAAATTGAATTAGTAAAAGTTTCGATTAAATTAGTTGTTTTTAAAATTTCTTCATTTAAACTTAATTTTTCAGATGGAGTAAGAATTTTATTACTTACTTGTTCTTTTAAGCTGTCTTTAAATTCCTTAAAATTATTAAAACCTAAAGATTTTACAAATCTAATAACAGAAGTATCACTTATTTGTAGTTCATTTGCTATATCACTAGAAGTTAAAAAATATATTCTATTTTCATTATTAAAAAAGAAATCTGCAATAATAGTTTCAGTTTTAGTTAAGCTTTTATTAGCAATTCTTTTTTGTAAAGAATCAATCATAGTAATCTCCTTAAAAATATTTATATTTATAGCTTAACATATTTTTAAAAATATATAAATAGATAAAATGTAGAAAAAAACAATAAAAAATAGTACAAATGGTTCAAAAAAAACTTGACTATAAAAAAATAAAATAGTATATTTATGAATGTTAATAAACATTTTATATTTAAAATAATTTTTTAAAAACATTTTTGGAGGGTAAAATGAGTAAAAAAGAAAAAAGTAGAAGTAAAATGAGTTTTCCTCATACGTATGTAATTATTTTTGGATTAATTATTTTTGCTGCACTATTAACTTGGGTTGTTCCAGCGGGGCATTTTCCAAGAATTAAAGATGCTGCAACAGGAAAAACAATTATTGTGGCAGATCAATTTACTTTTATAAAAAATACACCTGTTAGTTTTTTAGATATTCCATTTAAAATAGTAGATGCTTTAAATAAGTCTAGTAGTATAATATTTTTAGTACTAATAGTTGGAGGAGCGTTTCATGTAATTATAAAAACAGGAATGTTTCAGGCTTTAACGGGTAAAGTAACTAAAGTTTTCTCAAATAAAGATGGACTTTTAATTCCGGCTTTTACAACAATATTTGCAATAGCTTGTATGAGTATGGGAGTTAACACGTTTATAGGATTTGCACCAGTAGCAATAATTTTAGCTAGATCGATGGGATATGATGCTATAGTAGGAATTTCTATGGTAGCATTAGGTGGAGCTATAGGATTTAGTACAGGAACATTTAATCCATTTACAACAGGAGTTGCACAAGCTTTAGCAGGATTGCCAATGTTTTCAGGATTGGGATATAGAATATTCTGTTTAATTGTATTTTTAATTGTAACAAATATTTATATATTGAGTTATGCTAAAAAAATAAAAGCAAATCCAGAGTTGAGTGTAGTTAGGGATTTAGAAAAATTAGAAAATAATCTTGAAAATGGAGAAAATTCAATGCCAGAAATAGAGAAAAAGCACTACTTAGTTTTGGCAATTGTAGTAGGATTATTTGGATTGTTAATATATGGAGGAGCAGCTTGGCATTGGGGATTAAATCAAAGTGCTGCCTTATTTATATGGATGGCAATTTTAGGAGGGTTAGCGTATGGATTTTCTCCAAGTACTATAGCAAAAGAGTTTGTAAGTGGAGCTAAAGCACTGGTATTTGGAGCTTTAATAATAGGGATAGCAAGAACAATTTCTATAATATTAGATGATGGAAAAATTTTAGATACAGCTGTTTATTATTTAGGTAACATGTTAGCATCATTACCACACGTATTTCAATCTATTGGGATGTTTTTAATGCAATTATTTATTAATGGATTAGTAACATCAGGAAGTGGGCAAGCAGCAGTAACAATGCCAATAATGTTACCAGTAGCAGATATGATTGGAATGACTAGACAAACTGCAGTTTTAGCATTTAATTTTGGTGACGGATTTAGTAACTATGTTCTTCCAACATCGTCAGCTTTGATGGGATTCTTAGCAATAGCAAATGTTTCTTATGAGGATTGGATGAAGTATATGGGTAAATTATTTTTAATATGGATAGTAACGGGATCAATACTTATAATAATAGCAAATTGGATTGGGTATGGTCCGTTTTAATTAAAGGAGAAAATTATGAAGCAAGAGGTTTTACAAAATGTTGATGAATTAAAAGATAGTTTAATAAATTTAGGAGATTTTATTTTTGATAACCCTGAGATAGGATTAGAGGAATTTAAAAGTTCTAAAAAATTAATAGAGATTTTAGAGAAAAATGGTTTTAAAGTAGAAGTTGGAATAGGTGGATTTAAAACAGCATTTAAGGCAATTTATGAAGTAGGTGAAAATGGACCTTCTATTGGATTGTTATGTGAATATGATGCTTTAGAAGGGATGGGACATGCATGCGCACATCATTTACAAGGACCAAGTATAGTAGGAGCGGCACTAAGCTTAAAAAATAAGTTAAAAAATAGAAATTATAAAATAGTTGTATATGGTACACCAGCAGAAGAAACAATAGGTGCAAAAGTAAAAATGTTAGAGAACGGATGTTTTAATGATATAGATATAGCTTTAATGATGCATGGTGCTCCAGATACAACAACAGATGTGAAATCTTTAGCACTTTCAAATTTTACTGTTAAATTTCATGGAGTAAGAGCACATGCAGCTTTGGCTCCTGAAAAAGGAAGAAGTGCTTTAGATGGTTTAATATTATTGTTTCAAGGAATTGAATTTTTAAGAGAGCATGTTAGAGAGGATGTAAAGATGCATTATACGATAACAAATGCAGGAGGGCCTGCAAATGTTGTTCCTAAATATGCTGAAGCTAAGTTTAGTATAAGATCTTACGATAGAGCTTATTTAGATCATGTTATCGAGAGATTTAAAAAAGTAGTACAAGGAGCTTCTCTTATGACAGAGACAGATTATGAAATTATAGAAACTAAGAGATTAAATAATAAGATTCCTGTTTTAAAACTTAATCAAATCCTTATGAATAATGCTGAATTGATTAAAGCTCCTAGATTATCTCCTCCTAGAGAAAAAACAGGATCTACAGATTTTGGAAATGTTATGTATCATGTTCCAGGTTCGTGTATAAGAATAGCTTTTGTACCTCAAGGAACCTCATCGCATTCAGATGAATTTTTATGTGCAGGAAAAAGTATAGAGGCTCATCAAGCTATAGTATTGGGTGCAAAGATTTTAGCAGGGACTGCTTATGATTTAATCAATAATTCAGAACTTTTTAAAGAAGTTTTAAGTGAATTTAAAACAAATAAAGAAAAAAGTGAAAAAATTTAAATAAAATTATTGAAAAATTACAACTAAAATACTATACTTGTATTGTGTAGATGGAGGTGTAATAATTGAAAATAGGAATATTTTATAGTAGTGTTAGAGGAAAAACTGAATTTACAGCTAAATTAATAAAAGATTTATTACATGAGAATTGCGATGTATATAAAATAGAAGAAGAAACACTTGAAGAGAATTTAAAAAAATATAACACTTTTATTTTTTTAATTCCAACTTATGGTTATGGAGAGCCTCATGAAGATTGGAAAAAAGGAATTGAAATTATTTCTAGAGTTAATTTAAAAAATAAAACAGTGGGTCTTATAGGAAGAGGAAATCAAGGATTTTATGCAGCTACTTTTATAAATGGTTTAAAACCAGTATATGATATTTTAATAGATAAAGAAGTTAATATTGTAGGCTTTACAGATATTATAGGTTATGATTTTGTAAAAAGCACAGCTGTTATTAATGATAAATTTATAGGATTAGCTTTAGACGAAATGTTTATGTTACAAGAAGTAAAAGAAAAATTAAAAACTTGGATATATAGTAATTTCGGTGAGATATTAAATGAGAAATAAAGAAAGATATTATGAATTTATAGATGTTTTTCAAAATCAAAGAGATTTTTTCAAATGTCATGAGATTTTAGAAGAGGTGTGGATAGAGGAAACTAGGTGCAAAACTAGAAACCATGTATCAATAAACCTATTGTTAATAGCAGTTGGATTATATCACTGGAAAAATAAAAATATAAAAGGAGCTATTCAAGTATTAGAAAATTCCTTAAATAATTATGATAATGTTTCATTAGAGTTGGAGAAATTAAATATTGATTCAAAAGAATTAAAGAAAATAATACAATTGAAACTTAGTGAATTAAGAAATGGAAAAGAATACCAAGATGTATATCTTCCGAGATACTAAAAAATAAGAACCAGATTTAATCTGGTTCTTATTTTTTATTTATTAGATTATTTAAATCAAACTTAATTATATTTGAAAACTTATTTTCTAAAATATTTTTAACTATATCGTACTCATCATCAAATAAAGTCGTTCCGTTATTCTCTTTCATCTTAATAGAGTAATTTTCATTAAATTCAAAATATTTATTATAAGAAGTAGAATTTTGTGAATAAATTTTATAATAACCACTTATAGTAATTTTTTTTCGAGCAATAAATAATTTATTATTCTCTTTAACTTCCTCTTTAGTCTCTAAAGTTCGAATATAAATATTTGAAAAGTTAAAATCAATATAATAATTTTTTGATTTATCAGCTTTAAAAGAAGTAAATCCTTTAAAAAAAATGTAATTTCCTAAATTTCTATTTCTATTTATATCAGCAGCATGGGCTAAAGAGTTTGTGACAAGATAATCTAATTTAGAAAAACTTTGAAAAGATGAACCTATGTATAAGTTTATAGTAACGTCATTCTCTAAATTTAAAATAATACTGTTAATAACATAACTATTAATATATTTATTTATTTTTTTATAGTAATTTATATTTTGTATTTTTTGATTACGGCTTATATAAAGTTTTTCATCCTTTAAAACAAACTCTTCAAAAATTTGCTTAATTTTAATTTTAGATTTATTAAAATCGTTATAATCTATTTTTATTTCTGGGATTTTAGGGCTTATTTTTTTAAATTCTTCTATGGTTAAAATATATAAATTAAGAGCATTTATATCTCTTTGAGAAAAATATTTATTTTTTAAAATATTATTTTTAGTAGTTGTAATATCTGAATATTGTTTTTTATACTGGGATATTCCTATTTGAGAATCAGGAGCATAATCTAATCCAGATATTAGCTCTAATGTTCCGTCAGTAGTTATGCCACGAGAATTGTATATATTTATAGAATTATTAATTTTATTATTACCAATAGATGTCATTATAGCACTGCATCCTAAAAAAAATAAAAGAGCAAAACTAATAATAAAATACTTTAATTTTTTCATGTGTTTCTCCTTTTAAAAATCAATATGGTTCTTAATTATAGCATATAATCAAAAAAATAAATAACATATATTTTTCACAAGAATATTGAAGTTTTAACACAAATATGCTATTATAAAAATAAAAAAGTTTACTCATATATTTTGATAATATGGATCAAAAGTTTCTACGTCCTAACCTTAAATATGGACGCTATGGGGAGAGCTTATACTCTAAATTTTCTTAAAATAATATAATTTATTTTGAGTGTGTTTTAAGTGTAAATTCTATCCCAGATAGAGTTTACACTTTTTTTATTAAAAAAATGGAGGGTTTTTGTGAAACAAATTTTAATAAAAAATGCTTATATAGTATCTATGAATACTAGAAGAGAGATTTATAATAACGGTTCAATTTTGATTGAAGGGGATACAATAAAAGCAATTGGAAAAATTGACAAAAAGTTAATTCTAGAAAGTGTGGAAGTAATAGATGCTAAAGGGAAAATTATATTACCAGGATTAATTAATACACACGTTCACTTATCCCAACAATTAGGAAGAGGAATAGCCGATGATGTAGATTTATTAACTTGGTTAAGAGAAAGAGTTTGGCCATATGAAAGTAGTTTTGATTATGAAAGTTCATTGATTTCTTCAACTGCTTGTTGTGTAGAAATGATAAAATCAGGAGTTACTACTTTTTTAGAATCAGGAGGACAATATGTTGAGGCTATGGTAGAAGCAGTAAAAAATACAGGAATAAGAGCAGCTTTATCAAAATCAGTTATGGATGAGGGAGTTGGATTACCAACAAATTGGATAAAAACAGCAGATGAAGAGATTCAAGAACAAAAAGAATTGTTTGACAAATATAATAATTCAGCAGATGGGAGAATTAAAATATGGTTTGGATTGAGAACTATTTTTAATAATTCAGATGATTTGATAATAAAAACTAAAAAAATGGCTGATGAGTTAAAAACAGGTATTCATATGCATATAGCAGAAATAGCAGCAGAAAATGATTATGTAAAATCAAGTAGAGGAAACTCAACTGTTGAACATCTTCATAAATTAGGAGCATTAGGATCAAATTTATTAGCGGTACATACAGTGTGGTTAACAGATAGAGAGATAGATTTATTTAGATTATATGATGTAAAGGTATCTCATAATCCAGCAGCTGCAATGAAAGTTGTACTGGGTTTTGCAAGAATACCAGAGATGCTTGAAAAAGGATTAAGTGTATCTATTGGAACAGATGGTGCACCATCAAATAATAGAATGGATATGATGAGAGAGATGTATTTAACTTCCTTGATTCATAAAGGTAGAACATTAGATCCAAAGGTTGTACCAGCAGAACAAGTGTTGGAAATGGCAACTATAAATGGTGCTAAATGTGCATTGTTAGAAAATGAAATAGGAAGTTTAGAAGCCGGAAAGAAAGCTGACTTAATAATTTTAAATCCAAATACAATTCATTCTTTACCACTTCATGATCCAATAGCCAATATTGTTTATACAATGTCTAGTGAAAATGTTGAATCCACAATGTGTAATGGAAAATGGTTAATGAGGGAGAGAGAGATTTTAGTTTTAAATGAAAAAAAATTAATTGAAGAGATAAATAGAAAATCTAAAGAGATTAAAAATAAAGCAAATATAATTTTACCAAATAGATTTCCTGTAATAGATATAATATAATTGGAGGGTTACAAAGTGGAAAAAATAGTAATAAAAAGAAATAGTTCATTGGATATATTAGAGAAAATTTTTAAAGTTGAGGAAAGAGGGAGTTCAATAAAAACAGAAGTTTTAGGTGGGCTTACAACATTTTTAACAATGGCTTATATAGTATTTGTAAATCCTGCAATTTTATCTGCAACTGGAATGGATAAAGGAGCACTAATAACAGTTACATGTTTAGCTACTGCAATTGGAACTGGAATAGCAGCATTTTGGGCAAATGCACCATTTGCTCTAGCTCCTGGTATGGGATTAAATGCGTTTTTTACTTATACTTTAGTTTTAGGGCAAGGAGTTTCTTGGGAAGATGCATTAGGTGTTGTTTTTATATCAGGGTTATTTTTTCTAATTATGACATTAGGTGGAATTAGAGAAAAAATAGCTAATGCTATACCTAGTGTAGTTTCAACAGCAGCTACTTCTGGAATAGGATTATTTATAGCATTTATAGGTTTAAAAAATATGGGAATAATTGTTGCAAATGATGCTACATTTGTTGGCTTGGGAGACTTTTCAATTCCTACAGTCTTAGGTATTTTAGGTTTAGCAATAATGGCTATATGTGAAATAAAAAAAATAAGAGGGGGTATTTTAGTAAGCATAGCAATAACAACAATTATTGGAATGGTTTTAGGGATTGTTGAAGTTCCAAAATCTTTTATATCTATGCCTCCATCAATAAATCCAATTTTTATGAAAGTAAATATATTGGGTGCATTAAAAATTTCATTAATAGGTTCGATATTTTCATTTATGTTTATAGATCTTTTTGATTCATTAGGATTTATGATGGCTTGCTATAAGAATATGGGGCTAGTTCAAGGTGATGAAGGAGCTAAAGGATTAAAAAGAATGCTTCAAGTTGATGTTTCGTCAACGTTAATAGGAGCAATGTTAGGAACAAGTACAGTGACATCTTTTGCAGAATCAGCTGCAGGGATTTCAGCTGGAGCTAGGACTGGATTAGCTTCTATTGTTACAAGTGTACTATTTTTATTAGCTTTATTATTTACGCCTTTAGTTGGAGTAGTACCAGGATATGCATCTGCTCCTGCTCTAGTATTAGTAGGAGTATTTATGTTTAAATCTATAGGAAATATAGACTTTTCAGATATGAAATTAGCTATCCCAGCTTTTATAACAATAGTTATGATGCCGTTAACTTATAGCATTAGTATTGGATTAAGTTTTGGATTTGTCTCATATATTATAACTCATATAGCGGCAGGAGAACTAAAAAAAATAAATTTAACTTTGTGGATAATTGGTGGGTTATCTATTTTAAATTTAATAGTTTAAATTAATTAAGAAGAGAAAAAGTTCTCTTCTTTTTTATTAAAGGAATTGAGAAAAAATAAAAGAAAATGTATAATATAAAAATTGAAAAAATTTTATTGGAGGAAAATAATGGATATATTATCATTAGTATTAATATCGATAGGACTAGCTATGGATGCCTTTGCAGTATCTTTAACAGAGGGACTAGCAATGAAAAAACTAAAAAAAAGGAATATCTTTAAAATTGCATTTATATTTGGAGGATTTCAAGCTTTAATGCCGTATATAGGATGGAGAATAGGTGGTGTTTTTTCTGAAAAAATATCACAATATGATTATATAATAACAACAATATTACTATTGTTTGTTGGTGGGAAAATGATTTATGATGGCTGGAAAGAACAAGAGTGTGAAGTAGAAGGAAAATGTGATATGGCTTCAAATCTATTTCTATTGGGATTTGCAACAAGTATCGATGCCTTAGCTGTGGGATTTTCATTTTCTTTAGTTCCAAACTTAAATATA
This sequence comes from Cetobacterium sp. NK01, assembly GCF_024506395.1. Lineage (NCBI taxonomy): Bacteria > Fusobacteriati > Fusobacteriota > Fusobacteriia > Fusobacteriales > Fusobacteriaceae > Cetobacterium > Cetobacterium sp. NK01. Next base: position 382,258 of record NZ_JANIBO010000001.1, on the reverse strand, counting down.
TATTATTCCATAGAAATAATAGGAATAATAACTTTTTTAATAGCTTCTATAGGAGTATATTTAGGTCATAAAATAGGACACTTAATAAGTTATAAAACAGAGTATTTAGGAGGAGGAATATTAGTTTTAATGGGACTTAAAGCTTTTGTTAGTCATTTTCTATAAGGAGAAATTATGGAACACTTACTTTTAATAAATTTTATATTTTTAATAGCAATTTTACCAATATTTTATATTAGAAGAACTTTTTTTAGAAGAAATATATTTTTAGGTAGATTTATAGGTAATTATATATTTATAACTCATTATATATTTTTTTTATTAATTATATTAGGTGTGGTGAACTATTTTTATAGATTAAGTAATTTAAATATAATGACGATAGCTTTTATAGTATTGCCAGTATTTTTTATATATGCATATTATAATTTTTCCATAGCGAGAGTTATAAAAAATGATATCCAACTAGAAAAATATAAAACTGGGAAAAAAATAAGAATAGCATTTATATCAGATGTACATTTATCTGCGCTTACAAATAAAGATAATATAGAAATCTCACTAAAAAGAATGGCAGAAGAAGAGCCAGATATTCTTTTAATAGGAGGAGATTTAGTAGATTTTAGTTGTAAAGATATAAAAGCCGATTTTTCTTCTAGCTTTAGAGAAATAGAGCCGAAATATGGTATGTATGCTATTTTAGGGAATCATGAATATCATGGTGGAATAGATGAGAATATAAAATATATAGAATCGTTAGGAATAAAAATATTAAGGGATGATATTTTAAAAATTGAGGGAATAAATATTATAGGAAGAGATGATATTACAAATAAGAAAAGAAAAAAAATAGCATACTTGAAAAAAAAGGTAAATACTGATTTACCAATAATTTTATTAGATCATAACCCAAATTCAATATCGGAAGCTATTGTTAATAGGATTGACTTAGAATTGTGTGGGCATACACATAGGGGACAATTTTTTCCTTATAATTTAATAGTAAAAAAAATGTATAAAAATTATCATGGGTATAAAAAATTTGGAATAACTCATACAATAGTAAGCGCAGGTTTTAGTTCATGGTTAATACCATATAGAGTAAACAGTACTAGTGAAATAAACATAATCGATCTATATTATTAAAAAGTTATAACAACAAAAAGTTGACTACAAGTTCAAAAAGTGATATAAATAATTATAGATATTATAAATTTTTATAAAACAGCTAATAAGGAAGTGTTGAAAATGGTAAATGAAACAAAAAAAATCTATGATGCAATAGTAATTGGAGGTGGACCTGCAGGAGTTAGTGCAGCAGTATATATTGCAAGTCGTGGATACAATCCTATAATTTTAGAAAAAAATGAAATTGGAGGGACAATTGGAAAAGTTTCTTCAGTGACACACTATTTATCTGTAGATAATTATGAAACTGGTGAATCATTTAAAGAAAAACTAGAAAAGCAATTAAAAGTATATAATATAGAGGTTTTAAAACAAGAAGTTTTAAACTTAGATACAGAAAATTTATTGAAAAAAGTGATAACAAAATCAGGTGAGGTATATTTTACGAGAGTAATAGTTTTAGCAAATGGAACAACACCAAGAAAATTGGGAGCTTTAGGAGAGAATGAATTAGTTGGGAAAGGCATATGTTCGAATCCTTGGAAAGAAGGAAAAAACTATGTGGGAAAAAATATATTTGTAGTTGGAGGTGCTGATGGTGCTATAAAAGAAGCAATTTATCTGGCACAATTTGCAAAAGAGTTATCAATAATACACTTTGAAGAGGTATTAGGAACAATAGCAGAATTTAAAAATAAATTAGAAAAGTTAGAGAATGTAAAATTATATTTGCACTCTAGATTAACAAAAATAAATGGAAAAGATGAAATTGAAAGCATAGAAATAACAGATGAAAAAACAAAAAATAAAAAAGAGATTGAATGTAAAGGGGCAGGAATATTTGTATATGCAGGTGCAATTCCTAATACAGAAAATTATAAAAATATAGATTTAGAAAATGGATATATAAAAACAGATAGTAAAATGAAAACTAATATTGAAGGAGTATTTGCAGCTGGAGATATTTGTAGTAAAGATATAAGACAGGTAGCAACAGCTGTTTCAGATGGAACAATAGCGGGAATAAATGCATCTAACTATTTAAAAACAATATAAAAAAGGGAGCTTTCAAGCTCCTTTTTTATATTGTTTGATTATTATTTTTCCTTATCATCTTCATTTCTAACTTCACTTGCTTCAGCTTCAACATTTGGATCTAATATATCTGGAGCAGGAGGAGTTTCTTTTTTTTCAGTAGAACACACACATGTTTTAGGAAGTTCAACTTTAGATTTATTACAACATTTTGACATAAAAATCACCTCTTTAATTTCTTTGATATATTCTTCTTATTAGGTTTAAAATTTCCTTTAATAATGTTAAAATAAATTTATACTATTTTTATTAATAATATTTTGGAGGGATTTAGTGAAAAAATTATTATCAACAATTTTTTTTATTTCATCATTAGTATCTTATGCTGAAGGGTTTCAAATTATTACTTTGGGAAGTGACGGTGGAGTAATGGATGGAAATATTTCTGGATATCTTATAAGAGATAAAAATGATGAAAATTTTATAGCTTTAGATGCAGGAACAGTACTTCCTGGAATAAAAAGAGGATTAGAAAAAGAGAGTTTTAAGAATATAACTATACCTCAAGATACAGAGTGGAGTGATATTGGATATATTTTTAGAGAGAAAATAAAAGGATATCTGATATCTCATGGACATTTAGATCATATATCAGGATTAGTAATATCATCAACAGAAGACACTACAAAGGATATTTATGGATTGAATAGTACAATTGAAACTTTAAAAAACAATGTATTTAATTGGAAACTTTGGCCAAATTTTTCAAATGAAGGTGAGGGATTTAAATTAAATCAGTATAAATATCAGGTATTAGAACCAAATAAAATTAAAGATCTAAATGGTACAAATTTAAAGGTTGCTGCATTTCCGTTAAGTCATAGCAATTATGAATCAACAATGTTTTTATTGGAAAATAACGGTGAATTTATAGTATATTATGGAGATGTAGGACCAGATAAAGTGGAAAAAAGTAATAGGTTAGAGGAGAGTTTTAAAGTTTTAGGGCCTTTGATAAAAGATAAAAAACTGAAAGCGATAATGATAGAATCATCCTTTGATAACTCTAAAGATGATAAAGGTCTATTTGGGCATCTATCACCAAGATGGATAAATGAAGAGTTTAAGGTTTTAGAAAAATATTCAGGTAAGGGAACATTAAAGGGATTAAATGTGGTTATAACTCATATAAAACCTAGTTTAAAAAAGAGTGAAAATACGAGAGAGAATATAAAAAAAGAACTATTAAAGAATAATATACATGGTATAAAGTATTATTTTCCAACTCAAGGAGAATCATTAGAATTTTAAAAAAAACTAGCCTTAAGGCTAGTTTTTTTATTTAAATAAAGAATGCAAATAAGCTTCCCATAAGAATTAAAATAGAAAAATTTAAAATGGAAAAAAGAATGAAAAACTTTCTTTTTTCTTCTGGAAATTCACTAATATAAAGTTTATATGAGATTAAACTAGCTAAAGAAGCAATCAAAGTTCCAAGACCACCGATATTAACTCCTAGTAAAAGAGGTTTCCATTTAGTTGTAAATTCAGATATTAAAATTGCAGCAGGAACATTACTTATAAATTGACTTAGAATAATTCCTGTGAAATAAACTTGTGTTGATTCAGATAATAAATTAAACATCCAGGATCTTATTAATTCAATATTTGATAAGTTTCCAACAAAAATGAAAAAGCTAATAAAAGTAGCTAAAAGAATCCAATCTATTTTTTGAAAAATATTTTCTTTTTTATAAGTTAAATACCCAATATTAAAAATTGTGATATAAATAATTGGAAGTTTAAAGAATATACTTAACAAAACCGAGAAAAATATAGCTGTTGAAACAAAAACATTGATATTTTTTTTGAATATAGGAGTTTCAAGTTCAAAAATTAACTCCTCTTTAGAGGTAAAAAAATTAACAAGTAATAAAATAACAAGGCCAATGGTAGATATACCAAAAGTAATTTTAAAAAATTCAATTGGAGTTGGAGCAAATTTAGAATATAAATAGATATTTTGAGGACTCCCCATAGGAGTTAGTGCACTTCCTAAGTTGGCTGCAATAGTTTCTAAAATAATTATTTTTAAAGTTGAAAAATTAGATTTCTTTCCAATTATAATAGTTAATGGAATAAAAGTTATAAGAGCAACATCATTAGTTAGAAACATGCTAAAGAAAAAAACTAAAATAATTAATGCAGCACATATAATTCTTTGACTATTATATTTTTTTAAAAAGTTAATAGCTATAAAATCCAAAACATTTTCTTTTTTATAAAGTTCTACTACAACCATTAGGTTAAAAAGAATCATTAATACATGTGTATCAATATATGAAAACTTAGGAAGAATAATAAAACTTGTGATAATAGCAAAAAAAGTTGCTATTAAAAAAAGAGATTCTGATTTTAATTTACTAAAAAGATTAATGAGTAAAAATTTGTTTAAGTTCATAAAATACCTCTATTTTCTTTTATTTTAGTATTATTATAGTATTTTTAAAAAAATTCAGCAATTTATTTTATAAAATTTGAAAAAAAGTTTGACAATAAGGGATTAAATTTGCTATTATCATTTCAAATAAAAAAATAGGAGGAAATAAAATGACTATGAGAAGAGTTTTAAGGACACATAATAACTATAACAAAAAGAATAGAATTTTTGTGTGCCAAGAAAGCAATCTCAGGTATTTTATTATAGTTTAATTTTTTTATTATTCTATAGATTTATATTATTTGAGTCAGTGTTTTAAAGCACTGGCTTTTTTTATACAAAAAAATATTTAGGAGGATATTATGAAAAAAATATTAGGAATTTTATTATTTATTTTAATGGGAGCAATTGTATTATCAAAAGAAGTATTATATGTTGGAACAAATGCTGAGTTTGCACCTTTTGAGTATATGGAAAATGGGGAGATTATAGGATTTGATATTGATTTAATAAATAAAATTGGTGAAAAAATTGGAAAAGAGATAAAAATAAAGAATATAGCTTTTGATGGATTATTGCCAGCACTTCAAACAAATAAAATAGATTTAATAATTGCAGGAATGACAGTAACAAAAGAAAGAGAGAAGTTTGTAAATTTTTCAAATGATTACTTTGTAGCTAATCAAGTTATTATAGTTCCAGAAAATGAAGGTACTATAATCAATATGGATTCATTAAAAAATAAAAAAGTAGGAGTGGTACTTGGATACACAGGGGACTTAATAGTATCTAAAATTCAAGGAGTTAACAAAGTTCAGTACAATTCAGCACCATCTTCTATTATGGCTTTAAAAGGTGGAAATATTGATGCAATGATATTAGATTCAGCTCCAGCTCAAAGTTATGTGGCAAAAAATAAAGGTTTAAAAATAATAGAAATAGATAGTGAAGTTGAAAAATATGCAATAGCAGCAGAAAAAAATAATGAAAATCTTATTAAAAAAGTAAATAAAGCTTTGGAAGAGATAAAAGCAGAGGGTATTTATGATGAATTAATAATAAAACATTTTAATTAGGAGGAGAGAGATGAAGGAAAAGGTTATTTTAGCATATTCAGGAGGATTAGATACATCAGTTATAATTCCATGGTTGAAGGAGAATTATGACTATGAAGTTATTGCAGTGGCAGTAAACGTAGGACAAACAGAGGATTTTAAAGCAATTGAAGAAAAAGCATATTTAACAGGTGCAAGTAAATTTTATTTGGTAGATAAAGTTCATGAATTTGTAGAAGAATATATATTTCCAACATTAAAAGCAGGTGCTATTTATGAAAATAAATATTTGCTAGGAACATCAATGGCAAGACCAGTTATTGGAAAAGCTTTAGTTGAGGTGGCCCATATAGAAGGGACGAAATATATAGCTCATGGAGCAACGGGTAAGGGAAATGATCAAGTAAGATTTGAATTAGCTATAAAAGCTTTGGATCCATCTTTGAAAATAATAGCTCCTTGGAGAATTTGGGATATTAAATCAAGAGAGGAAGAGATTGAATATCTAGAGAAAAATGGAATTACACTTCCGTTTCATAAAAAATCTCCTTATAGTAGAGATGAGAATTTATTTCATGTAAGTCATGAGGGGTTTGACTTAGAATGTCCTTCAAAAGAGCCTAACTATGAGAATGTTTTACAATGGGTTAAGACTCTAGAAGCAGCAAATGAAAAATCTGAGTACATAAGCATTGAATTTATAAAGGGAGTTCCTGTTGCAATAAATGGAGAAAAAATGAGTGGAGTAGAAATTATAAAACAATTAAATAAAATTGGTGGAAATCATGGAATTGGTGTTTTAGATATGGTTGAAAATAGATTGGTTGGAATGAAATCAAGAGGAGTTTATGAAACTCCAGGAGGAACGATTTTATTTTTTGCTCATGAAGAGTTAGAAAGATTGTGCTTAGATAAAGATACGTATCAAGAAAAAATAAAACTATCACATGATTTTTCAAAATTAGTCTATAATGGGCAATGGTTTACAACTTTAAGAAAAGCTATAACAGCTTTTGTAGACATAACTCAAGAGTTCGTGACGGGGGAAGTAAAGCTAAAATTATATAAAGGAAATATTATTTTAGCAGGAACGACATCTCCATTTACACTATATTCAGAGGAATATTCAACTTTTGAAAAAGATAGTGTTTATAATCAAAAAGATGCAGAAGGATTTATAAATCTTTTTGGATTACCGATTAAAATAGAAGCACTTTTAAGAAAAAACTTTTGACATTTGAAAAAAAATATGATATTCTGCCTTAAATTAATATTTTGATAGAGGTTGCAAATTTTATTAGTAAATAAACTGAGATTAGTAGATCAAAGATGTTTGTTAAAAGGAAAATTTGCCGAAGTTTAAGTTTTTCTACTAAAAAATTTAAGCTGGGTACATAAAGAATATTTATGTAACTGTCACCAAATTGGTGTTGTGCTATCGTGGATTATTTTAAGCTAACATAGTTGAAATGAGAGTTTTAAGCGATGGTTATTTTTTTGACTATCGCTTTTTTTATTATTAAAATCATCTAAGGAGGAACTAATGAGAGTAGTAAAAAAATTTGGGGGAAGCTCAGTTGCAACAATAGAAAAAATAAAAGATATAGCTAAAGATATATCTAAAAACTATAAATATGGTGATGAAATTGTAATTGTAGTTTCAGCTATGGGAAAAACAACAGATGAGTTGATAAAATTAGCTAAAGAGATTTCAGAAACTCCAGATGTAAGAGAACTTGATTCATTATTATCAACAGGAGAGCAAAAATCAATCTCTCTTTTAAGTATGGCATTAAAAGAAATTGGATGTAAGGCTATCTCTTTAACTGGTGCTCAAGCAGGGATAAGAACAGGTGGAACACATACTAAAAATAAAATCGAAAGCATAAAAATTGATAGAATAGAAAAGCATTTAAAAGATGGAAAAATTGTAATTGTTGCTGGATTTCAAGGGGTAAATGAAGATGGCGATATAACAACATTAGGAAGAGGTGGATCTGATACGAGTGCTGTTGCCTTAGCTGCAGCATTAAAGTGCGATTGCGAGATATATACAGATGTTACAGGAATATATGGTGTAGACCCTAGAGTTTATAAAAATGCTAAAAAACTTGAAAAAATTTCATACGAGGAGATGATGGAGATGGCAAATTTAGGTGCAGGAGTAATGGAGACTAGAGCAGTTGAAATAGGGAAAAAATATGGTGTTAAGATTTACGTTGGACAAACTTTAGGAGTTGAAACAGGAACATATATATGTGATAATAGTGAAATAATTGAAAAAAAAGCTGTAACAGGAATATCTATAAATAAAAATGTTATAATGGTAAATTTAGAAAACTTTTTAGCAATTCCTAAAAATGTAGCAATCATTTTTAATAATTTAGCTAAGCATAGTGTTAATGTTGATATGATATCACAAAATGAAGTTGAAAACGTTAAGGGAAGTATAGGATTTACTTGTCCTTTGACAGATGAGCACTTTTTAAATAGATCATTAGAGGAGATTGCTAAGGAGATTCCAGATATAGAGGTTACAAAAAGAACAGGAGTTGTAAAAATATCTTTAGTAGGAATAGGAATGATAAGTAATTTTGGCGTAGCAGCAAAAGTTTTTGAAGTATTAGCAGAGATTGATTCATCATTTTATCAATGTACTACATCAGAAATTTCAATCTCGTTAATTATAAAAGAATCTGATACAATAAAAGTAGTAGAAAAATTAGCAGAAGTATTTTCAATATAATGGAGGGACTAAAATGTATAATATAGCAATAGTAGGAGCAAGCGGATTGGTAGGTGGAACTTTTTTAAAAGTTCTAGAGGAGAGAGATTTGCCAATAAAAAATTTATATCTTTTTGCTTCGGCTCGTTCAGCTGGAAAAGAGGTTATTTTTAAAGGGAAAACTTTAGTGATAGAGGAGCTTACAGAAAATAGTTTTGATAGAGAGATAGATATAGCACTATTTTCAGCAGGAGGAGATATTAGTAAGAAATTTGCTCCAATTGCAAGTGAAAAAGGTGTAATAGTAGTTGATAATAGTAGTGCTTGGAGAATGGACGAAAATGTTCCACTAGTAGTACCAGAAGTAAATCCAGAGGATATATTTAAAAATAATGGTATAATAGCTAACCCAAATTGTTCAACGATTCAATCAGTTGTTCCATTAAAAATAATAGATGAGCTATATGGTATAAAAAGAGTTGTGTATTCAACATACCAAGCTGTATCGGGAAGTGGAATAAAAGGAATAGAGGATTTACAAAGAGGATTAAAAGGAGAAGAACCAAAAACATATCCTCATCCAATAGTTAATAATTGTTTACCACATATAGATTCTTTTTTAGAGAATGGATATACTAAAGAGGAAGAAAAAATGATAAATGAAACTCGTAAAATTTTAAATAAAAAAAATCTTCCAATAACTGCAACATGTGTTAGAGTACCAGTTTTAAATGGACATTCTATATCAATAAATGTTGAGTTAGAAAGAGAAGCGAACTTAGAAGAACTAAAAGCAAAATTTAGAGAAACAAAAGGCATTGTGCTTGAAGATGATGTGAAAAATAATAGATACCCATTAGCTACTCAAGCTAATGGAACGGATGAAGTTTATGTGGGGCGTTTAAGAAAAGATTTTAGCATAGAAAAAGGATTAAATTTATGGGTTGTAGCTGATAATATTAGAAAAGGAGCAGCAACAAATGCAGTGCAAATTGCAGAAATTTTAATGAAAAAATAACTAGAGGAGAAAATATGCTAAAAGTAAATCCAAATTTAGATAAAATTGAGATATCTGTTATAAGAAAGATAGCAGAAGCTTGTAGGGAATATGAAGGGGGTGAAAAGCCACTGATTAATCTAACAATAGGAGAACCAGATTTACCACAACCTAAAATAATAATAGATGAAACTATTGGGTACATGAAAGATGCTAAATTAGGTTATCCACAGTTAGGTGGTATGGTTGAGTTAAGAGAAGAGATTGGAAGATATTATAAAGAAAGATATAGTTTAAATATAGAGCCAGATGAAATAATTATAACTGTTGGTAGTACAGAAGGATTATCAACAGCAATAAAGACTATAATTATGCCAGGAGATGAGGTTTTAACTCCTTTACCTGTTTATCCAGGGTATGAGCCATTAATAACATTAGCTGGAGCTAAGTTAATAAAAATGGATACATCAAGTGACAATTTTGAATTGACTGTTGATGTTTTAAAAAAATATGTGACTCCTCAGACGAAAGCTATCATTTTAAATTATCCATCAAATCCATCAGGTATAACTATATCTAGAAAAAATAGAGATGAGATATTAAAATTTGTTAAAGAGAATCATTTGTATATAATAAGCGATGAGGTTTATAGTGAAATTATATTTGAGGGTGAACATAATAGCTTTTTACAAGATGGATATAGAGAAAATGTTATTTTAATTAATGGTTTTTCAAAATCACATTCTTTAACTGGTTGGAGAATAGGATATATAATAGCAAGTAAAAAAATGAGAGAGTATTTGGTAAAGGTACATCAATATGCAGTAACATCAGCGAGTATAATTTCTCAAAAAGGAGCACTAATAGCTTTAAAAGAGTGTAAAGATATATCTTCACAAGTTGAAATTTATAAGAAAAGAGCTGAAAGTGTATATAAAAAGTTAAAAGAAAAACAAATATCTGTTATAAAACCAAAAGGAGCAATCTATATTTTTGTATCCTTAGATGGAATTACAAAATTAAACTCTTTAGATTTTGCTAAGAGTCTTTTAGAAGAGGAAAGAGTTGCAGTTGTTCCTGGAATAGCCTTTGGAATGGATAATTATATAAGAATTTCTTTAGTAAAAGATGAAGAAATTTTAAATGAAGCAATAGATAGATTTATTAATTTTGTAAATAAAAAAGATAGAGAATAAACTCTATCTTTTTTATTAAAATTTAACTTTATTTACTTCATCAGCAAATTTTTTAGTAATAAGTTGAGGTCTAGTGATAGCACCACCAACAACAACAGCATAAGATCCTAATTCCATTGCTAATTTTGATTTCTCTGGAGTGTCAAAATTTCCTTCAGCAATTATAGGAGTTTTACATTTTGATATTAACTCTTTAAGAACATCAAAGTTATTTAAGCCTTTAGACTGTTCAGTGTATCCAACTAAAGTTGTTCCAATATAATCAAAACCTAATTTTTCTGCACGAACTCCCTCTTCAGTAGTAGATATATCAGCCATAAATTTTTGGTTAGGATATTTAACTTTTAAAGACTTTAAAAGATTTAAATCAGCATTTATAGTAGCATCAAGAGCAATGACATCAATATCAGTAGCAATAAGTGCTTCTAACTCTTTTTCAGTGGGAGTAATATAAGAAACCATATTCTCATAATCTTTTTTTATGATACCAATGATTGGTAAATCAACTACTTTTTTTATTTCAAGAATATCTTCTACTCCATTTGCTCTAATTCCAACAGCTCCTCCTATTTGAGCAGCAACAGCCATTCTGCCCATTATAAATGAACTGTGTAAAGGTTCGTTTTCTAGTGCTTGACATGATACAATAAGACCTCTTTTCATAAAATCCTCCTAGTTGTTATTTTCTATAATCTCATTTATTTTTTGTTTAATAGGATCAGCCATAGCTCCAAAAATAGCTTGAATCCCACCTTGTACTTCTAAAACTCCAGTTGCACCAAGACTTTTTAATTTAGCTTTGTCAACTTTAGATACATCTTTAACAGATACTCTAAGTCTTGTTATACAAGCATCAACATCATCAATATTTTCTTTTCCACCAAGAGCAGCTAAAACTTCTTTAGATGTTTCAAAAAGAGAATCTTTAGTTACTATTTTAATCTCTTCATCATCTCCCTCTCTACCAGGAGTTGCAATGTTGAAACGCTTAATTAAGAATACAAAAGAAAAATAATACAGAGCAAACCAAATCGCTCCAATTATTAAAACATACATCCAATTAGTCGCTTCATTTCCTTGTAGAACACCAAAAAGAGTAAAGTCTATTAAACCTCCAGAGAATGTATTTCCAATAGATATATTTAATAAATCAGCTACAAGAAAAGATAAACCATCAAAGAATGCATGAACTCCATATAACCAAGGAGCAACAAATAAAAACATAAATTCGATAGGTTCTGTAATTCCTGTGATAAAAGATGTAATTGCAGCTCCTAAAAATAATCCACCAACAAGTTTTCTTTTATTTAGAGGTGTACAATGGTACATAGCTAAACAAGCAGCTGGAAGACCAAACATCATAGTAGCAAAACGTCCAGCAAAAAATCTAGTTCCCTCAGTAAATAGACCAGTATGATTAGGATCAGCTAATTGAGCAAAGAAAATATTCTGAGCTCCAACAATAGTTTTTCCAGCAACTTGAGCAGTTCCACCAAGCTCAGTATACCAGAATAAAGGATAAATCATGTGATGTAGTCCAACAGCTCCACTTAGTCTTAAAAGAAAACCATAAAGGAAAGTTCCAAAAATTCCTAAACTAGCAATCGACTTTCCAGCAGATGTTAGCCATCCTTGGAATGTTGGCCATGTTAAGAAAAATATTATACCGATTCCAATTGCTGCAAAAGAAGAAACAATAGGAACAAATCTTGATCCACCAAAGAAACCAAGAACAGCAGGCAGTTTAATATTGCTATATTTATTATGTAGGTAAGCTACTAAAGAACCTATAACAATAGCTCCAACAACACCTGTGTCGATAGACCCTACTTCAGGTTTAAATGCTGTAATTAATCCTTTAATAGAAGCATTCATAACTAAAAAAGCTACAGCACCAGCTAAACCAGCTGTTCCTTTATCTTTTTTAGCTAATCCAATAGCAAGTCCAATACACATAATAAGAGCTAGATTAGCAAAAATAACTTCTCCAGAAGCAGACATAACTTGTAAAATACCTTGTAGAATTGGTATATTTAAGAAAGGATAAGCATTGACAGTGTTTGCGTTTGAAAGAGCTCCTCCAATTCCTAAAAGCAATCCAGCAGCTGGTAAAATAGCTATTGGAAGCATGAATGATTTACCAATTTTTTGTAAATTTTTAAACATAGTAACCTCCTGTTGCATAAATTATTTTCATATAAATATACATATATGAAAATAATTTTCATTAATTATAGTATGAATATATCACATAAATATTAAAATTACAACAAAAAAACAGCTTTTAAGCTGTTTATTTTAAAATTGCTTCAATTGTTAATTGCATTTTTTTTCTTAAATCCTTGTTAGATAAAAGAATTGTAGAGATTAGGTCAAAAAGATACATAGTTGAGAATTGAGTGTTAATAAAATCTCTTTTATGAATAAAATCTGAAGCACAAATCAAAATTAAATCGTTGGAAAATTTTTTTATGGAACTATTAGGAAAACTTGTAACTCCAATTGTATGGGCACCATTTTTTTGAGAAACTCTTAAAGAATCCACAATCTCTTTTGTTTCACCAGAAATAGATATTCCAATAACAAGATCATCAGCTGAAACAATAGCACTATTTATAATCATCATATGAGAATCAGTGATACTAGAAACGTTAAATCCCATTCTTAAAAGTCTTTGCATAAATTCATGTGCAGTAAGTCCAGAGCTTCCTACCCCATATATGTAAATTCTTTTAGCTTTTTTTATCTCTTCAACAACTTTTAAAATAAGTTTTTTATTGATTAATTGGTTTGTTTTTTCGATTACCTCTGTATAATAGTTATGAACAGCTGAGAAAAGATCATTTTCTTTAGGAAGAGGGTTATTAAAAGTTGTATTTAACTTAATTTTCATTTGAACAAAACTATCGCAATTAATTTTTTTAGAAAATCTAGTTATTGTAGAGGTAGATGCTCCCGTTGCTTTTGAAAGGTTGGTGATTGATATATTTTCAATATTATCTTTATGTTTGAGTATATAATTAGCGATATCTTTTTCTTTTTGGGAAAAACTGTTATACCTTTGTTTTATTTCATATACGATATCCAAAGTAAAACCTCCTAGAATATTTATATTATAACTATATCATAAATAAATTTATAAAAAAATAGTTATTTTCATGATATAATAGCCACTAGATAACGATTTCATTGGGGTGAAATATGGAAAAAAAAATAAGAGTGACTTTACCTAGAAAAATAGTTGAGATTTTAGAAAATGATATTGAGGAATTTTTTATAAAAAAAAATACGTTATTAAATTATATATATGCAGAAAAAATAAAGGAAAACCAAGAGAAGAAATTTATTTATCCTTATAAAGGAGAAACTTCAGTTATTCAATTTAATTTAAATAAAAAAAACTTAGAAGGATATTATAATTTTTTAGAGGAAAATAATATTCAAAATGAATCAGAGTTCTTTAGAGAAATTTTAATTGAATATGCTAGTTTAGGAAAGAAAAAGAGAGAATGTTTTTTATTTAAAGAGATAGTTGAAAGAATAAATTATTCAATAAAAGAGAAAAGAACAATCAAGATAGTTTTTCGAGATGAAAAAAATATTGAAGTTGAACCATATTTGATTGAAAGTTCTAAGCTAGAGGTTATGAATTATCTATTTTGTTATAATTTGAGAGAAGGAAAATGGAAAAACTATAAGATTAAATATATAAAATCAATTTATATAAAAAATACATCTTTTAAGCTAAGAGATAAAGAGTTTATAGATAAAATGAAAGATAATTTTGATCCTTTTATATCTTTTGGACAATATATTAAGATTAAATTAACAACAGGTGGAAAAAAGATATTTAATGAAATAGAAACAAATAGACCACAAGTTATAAAAATCGATAAAGATGAGTATATATTAGAATGTTCACATGAAAAAGCAAAAAGATATTTTAGTTTTTTTTTAGATGAAGTTGAAATATTAGAACCACAAGATTTAAGAGAGTGGTTTAAAGAGAAGTATAGAAAAGCCTTAATTAAATATGAGTAATAAAAAATCCTCATCGAAGATAGTTTCTTTAATGAGGATTTTTTATTATATATTTTTTAATTTTTCGGGATTATATCCTAAAATAACACCCTTATCTGATCTAATAATAGGAGTTTTAAAAAGAATAGGACTCTCTAGAAGCAAATCCATTGTGTCATAAACCATATATTCTAGGTTTCTTTTTTTATACTCTTTTCCTTCAATATCTAAAAAGTCATTTAAATCATAGTATTTTAAGAAATTTTCAAACTCTTTTTTTGAGGGAGCTTTCTCAAGTAAATCAATAAATTGAGTTTTAATTCCTCTTTCTTTAAAAAATCGTTGAACTTTTTTAGTTTCGTTACAGCTCTTTTTTCCAAAAATTTGTATTATCATAATTATACTTCAATATACCTCCATTTTCCTTGTCTAAATCTATACAAACACGCTAACCCACGATATGTTAAATCTACAATCATTACCATCCAAGCACCATTTAAACCAAAGTTAAATATATATAAGAATAGATATGTAAGTGGAATTCTAACTAAAAATACACCAATAGATGTAATCCAAAGAACAGATTTAGTATCTCCAGCTCCTCTTAAAGCACCACTTAAAACCATTGAAACCGCTAAAATAGGCTGAGCGATAGATACGATTCTAAGGGCAGAACTTGCCATAGGAACTATAGATTGTTCCTTTGTAAACATTGAAATTACAAATTTTGGAAAAATCATAAAAATAAATCCAAATGCAGTCATAACTCCCATAGCTAAAAACATGTTTAAATAGCCAGCTTTTTTCGCTTCTTGATACTGTTTTGCTCCTAAGTGCTGTCCAACAAGAGCAGTACCAGCAACAGAGAATCCAAGTCCTAAATTGAAGGAGAAAGACTCTGCAGTTAAAGCTATTTTATGTGCTGCGTATTGAAGTGTTCCTAAGTTTATAACCATAGCTTCAAAAATAAGCATCCCAATTCTAAATATTCCTTGTTCTCCAGCAGAGGGTAATCCAACTTTTAAAAGCCGTCTACAAATCTCTTTATTTATTTTAAAATCTTTTTTACTTAATGCAATACAATAATTTTTTTTATATATTATTAAGAATGAAAATATTAAAGTAACTATTCCTCTAGATATTGTTGTAGCTACTCCAGCACCAAAAACTCCAAGATTTAAAACAAAGATAAAGATATAATTAAGTAATATATTTGAAAAAATACTAATTGTATTATTAATCATTGGAATTTTAGCTTTGTTAATAGATCTAAATCCATATGAAAAAATAATGTTAAAGCACAAAAAAGGAATTCCTAAAGAAACAACTTTTAAATAATTTAAAGCATCTGTTATAGGTTGGTTTTTACTAATAATTCCAAGGATATTTTTACCGAAAATAATAAAGATAAAAGTAACGATGAAAGCTGCAGGAACTCCTAAGATTAAACTTTGACTCATCCCCTCTTTAGCTTCATTATAATTTTTAGCTCCAAATGCACGACTGACCATAGCTGTAGTTCCAACACTGATTGCGAAAAATATTGGAATAACAGTTAAAATTGGAGCAGTTCCTAAACCGACAGAAGCAATAGCTTCTGGACCTAATCGTCCAACCATAATTAAATCAAAAAATCCAAGTAGTGTTTGCACAAACATATCTACAATAGTAGGTAAAGCAATAGTAAAAATAGATAGAATTTCACTTCTATTTTCTCTCCAAAGAGAGCGAATTTGTTTCAAAATAATCCCTCCAAAAATTTATTTCTAAAGGGTATTATATATTAAAAAATTTAAAATTGATATATAAAATTTTCAGCTGGAAGTTTTTTTTGAATGATACCATTTTCGTATAACCAATTAACATTATTTTCCCAAATTTTCTTAGTTTGAGTTAAAAATTTATTTTGAGGTGTTTCCATTATTGGTAGTAAAATTTCTAAACTTTCCTTTTCTACAGTTTCACTTAGTGGAAATTGATCAACAGCTTGTTTTGAAAGAAGAAGATTTAAAGATTCACTAGGATTGTTCTTAACATCTTCAAATCCTTTTTGCATAGCTTTTAGAACTTTTGTATAAGTATCTTTATTTTGGTTTAAAAGTTCATCATTAGCAACTAAAATAAGTTCGTATGCTTGAGGAATTCCAAAGTTATCAATTAAAAAATAGTTTATATCTATACCTTTCTCTTTAATAACAGGAACTTCATGATTAATCATATTTCCAATTGTAAAATCAACTTGATTTGTAATCATAGATGTTAGAAGTTCAAATCCTACATCAGTAATTTTAAGAGAGTTAGGATCTAAATTTTGAGAAATCATCATTGATTTTAAATACGTTTCAGAAAGAACTCCACCACTAGTACCTGCAATTTTATTTTGAAAATCTTTTGGAGAAGTTATATTTTTTTCTTTTAAAGATATAACTGTATTAACGGATCTTTGGAGTATTGCACCAAAAGATTTTATAGGAACGTTTTCATTAGCTCTTGCCATAATGACACTATTTAAATAAGAGATTCCTATATCAGCTTTTTTTGCAGCAGGCAAAGTTAAAGAATCACTAGGTGAAGAGGGGTAAATTATGTTTAATTTTATTCCTTCATCTTTAAAATATCCTTTTTCAACAGCTGTGTAAAGAAAAGAGTGTACAGCATTAGGATACCAATCTAAAATTATAGAAACTTCTTTTAAATTATCCTCTTTTTTTGAATTGCAACTTAGTAATAAAGTAACAAGTATTAAAACAGTAAGTATTTTTTTCATTTGCTCCTCCAATGTAATATTATATTTTCGAATATAGTTATAATTTGTACTAAAGTTATAGCAAGTAAAGATATAATAACTATAGGTGCAAAAACTCCAGCACCATCTAATTGAGACATCATTCTTTTACTAAAATATCCAAGACCAGATGTAGCGCCTAACCATTCTCCAATAGCTGCTCCAATTAAAACAAGAGGAATACTCATTTTAAGAGCTGAAAAAAAATTGGGAAGGGCTCTAGGCAATTTTAACTTTAAAAAAATTTGTGTTTTACTTGCTTTAAGACTTTTAAAATAATTAATCTCATCTTTTTCTACATTTTGTAAACCGTTATATATAGTTATTGTAACTGGGAAAAAAGATATAATTACAGCAACCACAACTTTACTCCAAATGGAGTAACCAAACCATAAGATAAAAATAGGAGCTAGAGCAGTAATAGGAATAGTTTGGCTAGTTATAATTAAAGGATGGATACAACTGTATACTATATGACTAAAATCCATAGAGATAGCTAAAAATAGACCTAATAAAATAGTTAATATTAAAGAAATCACTGCAATATTGAGTGTAGCTGGTAAATGTATAAAGAAAAGACTTTCTTTGAGAATCCAGATTTTTTTTAATATATTTAAAGGAGTAGGAAGAATATAACCTTTATTAATATATCTTCCTAGAACTTCCCATAGTATAAAAAATGAAAAAAGAGAGATTAGAGAAAAATTAATTTTTTTCATAAAAGTTATCTCCTTTAATAATAGAAAGAATCTCTTTTCTCAGATGTATTTTTTTTTCAAGAGTTATATTTTCAGGAACTAAAAACTCTTTAAATTTAGAAAGAGGTTTTTTTGAACAAACAAAAATTCTATGAGATAGAAAGATTGCTTCATCAATATCATGAGTGATAAAAATCATACTTTTTTTAAGTGTTGATATTAGATTTAAAAGCCAATTTTGTAAATCCTCTCTAGTTATAGCATCTAAAGCTGAAAAAGGTTCGTCTAAGAGAAGCAAGTCTCCACCACTCATTAATGTACGAATAAGCGAGATACGCTGTTTCATTCCTCCAGAAAGCTCTTTAGGATAACTATCTGAATATTCTAATAAATCAAAACGTTTTAGGAGAGAGATGGCTTTTCCTTTTTCTATCTTTTTATTTCCTTTTTTTATTTCAATTGGTAAAAGTATATTTTCTAAAATAGTTCTCCATGGCAAAAGAGTATTTGATTGTGGCATATAAGATATACTTTTTAACTGAACAGTGCCATTAAAATTTTTTTCAATTCCTGCTAATATTTTTATGAGTGTTGATTTTCCACACCCACTTCCACCTACTATACTAATTAGTTCATTATGTTTTATATTAAATGAAAGATTGTCTAAAATAAAGTTATGATTATCGTATTTAAAAGTTAAATTTTTTACTTCAAGCATATTCATGTTAAAAAGACTCCTTATAAGACATATCCCAAAATTTATACTCGTAAATACTACAATTAATAAAAATTGTTTTTAAATGTTCTTTTTCTTCTGCTGAAATATTTTGGCAATATTTTTCAACTAGCTCAATATTCCAATTAGTTAACTCTTTGTATCTAGAAGAAGAGTAACATTCAATCCATTCACCATAGAATTCATCGCTAGAACCATAGAGTTCTTTTAACTTCAAACCAATCATTTCATAACTCCACATACAAGAAAGAGCAGCAACAGCCACTTCTTTTATATCACCACAGTGAGCTACCGAGAGCATGTAACTAGTATATGAAGTATTATCAAGAGTTGGTTTTTCTGATGCAATATCTAGTTCAGTAATTCCTAATTTTTTCATATAAACTCTGTGTATTCCCATTTCAGAATTTAGAATTCCATCTGTAAGTGCAGCAAATTTTTTCATATCACTTTCATTTTTACTTTTTATAACACCTAATGCAAAAAGTTTTGCATAATCAAGAAGGTAGATATAATCTTGGATAATATAGAATTTAAATTTATCTTTTTCTAGAGAACCCTCACCGATTCCTCTTACAAATGGATGGGTGTAGTAGCTATTCCAAATTTCTTTTGCACTTTTGTATAACTCTTTTGAAAACATAAAAAACCTCCTGTAAAAATTTATATAAATAAAAAAAGCTATCTTCCAAAAAATAGGAAAATAGCTTTATATACACAATTATAAAATAAAAGTGATAATTAACTACTTCCCTACGCTAGTATTAACTAGATCAGGTTCTAAGGGTAAGTCTCAGCCAAAGGGCACCCCTAGTAGTTTAAAATATTATTTAATTATTAGAATGGAAACTCATCTTCATCAAAAGATGATCCACCAAAGTCATCATTAGAAGATTGCTCAGCAACTTTAGGTGCTGAATAAGATGGCGTTGGAGCAAAATCAGATGGTGCAGATGCTTCTCCTCTTCCTTCAACAAATTCCATGCTTTCAACAAGTACGTCATAACTTGTTCTTTTTTCTCCGTTTACCTCATATCTATTCATTTGAAGTCTACCATTAACAGCAACTTTTCTACCTTTTCTTAAGTATTCACCGATAAGTTCAGCTGTTTTTCCAAAAGCAACACAGTTAATAAAGTCAGCTTCTCCTTTAGAAAAAGGTCTGTCAACTGCTAAACTAAATCTTGAGTATGCTTTTCCGCTTTGACCAAATTTAAGTTCAGGATCTCTAGTTAAACGTCCAATTAATACGACTAGATTCATAAATACCTCCTATATTTTAGTTTATACACAGAGATTATAACAGAAAAATAAAAAAAATAATATTTATTTATAAAATAATTTTTTTAACTAAGGTATTGAATATGGTATAATATTATGAAAAATGTAAATTGTAGAAAGGGGAAAAAAATGAAAAAAGCAGTTTTATTAGATGTGAGTGCAATAATGTATAGAGCTTTTTATGGAAATTTAAATTTTAGAACTAAAAATGAACCAACAGGAGCGGTATATGGATTTGTTAATACTCTTATGAGTATTATAAATCAATTAAATCCTGATTATATAGGAGCTGCTTTTGATGTAAAAAGAGCCACTTTAAAAAGAAGTGAAATATATAAAGAATATAAAGCTCAAAGAGATGCAGCGCCAGAGGATTTAGTAGCTCAAATACCTAGAATAGAGGAACTTTTAGATTGTTTTGGAATAAAAAAATTTAAGATAGATGGATATGAGGCAGATGATGTATTAGGAAGCTTGGCTAAAGAGTTAGGAGCTAAAGGTATTGAATCTTATATAATAACAGGGGATAAAGATTTATCTCAGATTTTAGATTCACATGTGAATATCGCTCTTTTAGGAAAAGGTGATGGTGGAGGACTGAAAATACTATCAACTGAAGAGGATGTTATTGAACAGCTTGGAGTAAAACCAAAAATGATTCCAGATTTATTTGGATTAATTGGAGATACAAGTGATGGAATTCCAGGTGTAAGAAAAATTGGTTCTAAAAAAGCTATCCCGATGCTAGAAAAATATGGAAATTTAGAAGGGATTTATGAGAATATAGATTCTTTGACTGAGCTTCCTGGAATAGGAAAATCTTTAGTAAATAATTTAATTGAAGATAGAGAGTTAGCTTTTATAAGTCGTGAGTTAGCAACTATTGAACTATTGAACTTAGGCGTGAAGGCAGATGAGTTAGAGTATAAAAAAGATGATAAAAAACTTTTAGAACTTTTTAAAACATTAGAATTTAAATCTCTAATAAAAAAAATGAATTTAGAAGATGGACAAAGTCAAGTTATAGCTCAACCAGCTTCACAAAATGGAATGCAACTAGGATTATTTAGTTTTCAAGGAGCACCTGAAATACTTGAAGAAAAAGGATTCTTTGTATTAGAAGGAGTTAAAATAAAAGAAAAGTTAAACTCAGATAGTGAAATAGCTATTTATTGGGGAGAAAAAGGCGTAGCAGTATCTTTAAAAAATAAAGATTACTTTTTGCCATTAAAAGATGAAGAGAGTAAAAATTCTTTTAAAGAAGTTTTAAATTCTAACAATAAATTTATATCATATGGCTTTAAAAACTTTTTGAGACATGGATATTTTGTAAAAAATATGGATTTTGATACAATGTTAGCTTATCATTTATTAACATCTCAAACTAGAGAAGAGATTGAGGTAATGTTAAGAAATGTTATAGAAGATGATGTAGAAAAGTATAATGAAGTTTTTGGAAAAACAAAAATAGAGGATGTATCTACTGAAGATTATGGAAGGTTTCTTACAAAAAGAACAAGGGGAATGCTTGTTGCTTATCCAGAGCTTGTAAAAGAGTTGGAAAATAATAATCTATACAATGTTTTAAAAGAAACAGAGATGCCTTTGATTAGAGTATTAGCTGATATGGAGATTGAAGGGATAAAAATATCACCAGAATACTTCTCTAAATATAGCTTAGAGCTAGAGAGCAGAATAGATGAGTTAACAAAAAAAATATATGAAGAAGCAGAAGGGGAATTTAATATCAATTCTCCAAAACAATTAGGTGAGGTTTTATTTATTAATTTAAATATTCCCCCAGTGAAAAAAACTAAAACAGGATTTTCAACTGACAGTGAGGTTTTAGAAAAATTAGCTGAACAAGGGTATGAAATAGCTAAATCTATTTTAGAGTTTAGAAAATTAAGTAAATTAAAATCAACTTATGTGGATCCTCTTCCAAGAATGGTTGATGAAAATAATAGATTACATACAACTTTTAATCAAACAGGTACGGCAACAGGAAGATTATCATCATCAGACCCAAATCTTCAAAATATTCCAGTGAGAACTGAAGAGGGAATGAAAATAAGAGCAGGATTTATAGCTAAGGATGGTTCTGTTTTATTGGGAATAGATTATTCTCAAATAGAATTAAGAGTTTTAGCTGAAATATCACAGGATACAAATTTAATAGAAGCATACTCTGAGAATTTAGATTTACATAGTTTAACAGCTAGAAAAATCTTTGACTTATCAGAAGATGCTTTAGTGACAAGAGAGCAAAGAGATGCTGCTAAAACAGTAAACTTTAGTATAATATATGGTAAGACAGCTTTTGGATTATCTCAAGAATTAAAAATAACACCAAAAGAAGCTTCAGATTATATAACAAGATATTTTGAACAGTACCCAGCAGTTAAGCATTTAGAAAAAGAGATAATTGAATATGCTGAAGAACATGGATATGTTGAGACATATTTTAAGAGAAAAAGAATAATAGAAGGAATCAACTCAAAAAATAGAGTTATAAAAAATCAAGCAGAAAGAATGGCTGTAAATACAGTAATTCAGGGAACTGCTGCTGAAGTTTTAAAAAAGGTTATGATAAATTTATATGATTTATTAAAAGATAAAAAAGATATACACATGTTACTTCAAGTTCATGACGAATTGATATTTGAGGTGGAAAAAGAAAAGGTTTTAGAATATAAAGAAAAAATAGAAAAAATAATGAGAGAAAGTATTCAATTCTCTAAAGTTAAATTAGAAGTAAATAGCTCTATAGGACAGAATTGGGCTGAAACAAAGTAGGAGGAGATTGTGTCGTATACTTATAAAGTTAAAAATGAAATACTTCATCGTTGCGACTTGAATGAAGATGAAAAATACGCCGAGATAAGAGCGATACTCTTATTAAAACATGCTATTAACGAAAATAGTATAGAGTTAAAATTGGAAAATAAAGAGATAGCAGAAAGAATATACTCTATGTTAAAAAATCTAACAAATTTAAAGATATTTATAAAATTTTCAAAAAGTAAAAAATTTGGAGAACATAATAGTTATGCAATAACATTACCATCACAACCAGGGATAAAAAAATTTATTGAAAAATTAAGAGATTATAGTTCAAAAAAAGAATTGATAAATGAAAAAATAGAAAAAGGTTTTATAAGAGGTATGTTTTTAGGATGTGGATATATAAAATCTCCAGAAAAAGAGTATGCGTTAGATTTTTTTGTTGATAGTGAAGAGTTAGCTGAAGAATTGTATGAACTTTTAATGAAAATGGAAAAAAAAGTTTATAAGACAATAAAAAGAAATAAACCTCTTGTATATATGAGAAATGCTGAAGATATTATGGATATAATAGTTTTAATAGGTTCTATGAGAGAATTTTATAATTATGAAGAAACAACTATGATAAAGGATTTGAAAAATAAAACTATAAGAGAAATGAATTGGGAAGTTGCAAATGAGACAAAAACTTTGGATACAGCTAGGAAACAAATAAAAATGATAAATTTAATAGGGCGTAAAATTGGGCTAAATGAGTTAAGTCCAGTCTTAGAAGAAATAGCTTTTTTAAGATTAGAAAATCCAGAGGCATCTTTACAAGAGTTAGCAGAAATAATAGGAATATCTAAATCTGGAATTAGAAATAGATTTAGAAGATTAGAAGAAATACATAATGAACTTTTAGAAAGAGAAAGGGAAGTATAAGGGGAGTACTATGAAAATAATAGAAGATATTTTGCTAACTAAGGAAAGATTTGAAAATATTTATGTAGCGATTGGAGCTTTTGATGGAATTCATATGGGGCATAGAGAATTAATTTCTCAAGCGGTTAAAAAAGCTAAAGAAACAAATGGAAAATCAGCTGTATTTACTTTCTTAAATCATCCAATGGAAATTACAAATCGAGTTAAAGCTCCAAAATTAATTAGTTCTTTAGAGGAAAAAATACATGTAATAAAATCTTTAGGAGTTGATTATTTAATATTACAACCCTTTACAGAAGAATTTTCTAGTATGACTCCAGAGGGCTTCGTAGAAAAAGTTTTAGCGAAAATATTAAAAACGAAAGAGATATATGTAGGATTCAATTTTTCTTTTGGAAAAGGTGGTAAAGGAACAGTAGAGAATTTAAAGCAATTGGGAAAGCGTTATGGAATTATTACAAATATAATAGAACCAGTTCGGATTAAAGAGCAAATTATAAGTTCTACATTTATAAGAGAAATGCTGGCAACAGGTAATTTGGATATTGCAAATAGATGTTTAGGACAACCATTTTTAATTATAGGTGAAGTTATTCATGGAAGAAAGTTTGGTAGAATTATGGGTTTTCCTACAGCTAATTTAAAAATATTAAATAAAATATATCCTCCTTTTGGAATATATGGAGGTAAAGTTAAAATTGAGGGAGAAAAAGATCCGTGGCATGCAGTTATTAATATAGGTAAAAATCCTACATTGAAACCAGATGAAAGAAGTATAGAAGTTCATATATTAGATTTTGATAAAGATATTTATGGGAAAAAAATATATGTTTCTTTAATAGAATTTTTAAGACAGGAAAAAAAATTTAATTCTATGGAAGAATTAAAAGAAACAATAAAAAACGATGTTTTAAATTGGAGAGAGAAGGTTAAGGGAAAAGAAAATGGAGATAGTGTTAAAAATAGATAATTTTGAAGGGCCTTTAGATCTTTTGTTGCATCTAATAGAGAAAAAGAAGATGAGGATATCTGAAATAAAAATATCTCAGATAATAGATGAATACCTTCAATTTATAGAAACAGCTCAAACTGATAATTTGAGTATAAAAGTTGAATTTTTAGAGATCGCTTCAGAACTTTTAGAGATAAAAGCGGTATCAATTTTAAGTATAGAAAAAGAAGAAGAAAAAGAAAAGGATTTAAAAAGAAGACTTGAAGATTATAAAGTATTTAAAGAAGTTGCACAAGTGATATCTCAAATAGAATGTGAATATAATATATCTTATACAAGAAAAGAAGGGCGAAAAATAACTAAAAATATTCCAAAAGAATTTGATTTAACAACACTGAAACTTCAAGATATGTTTAATAGTTATGTTAAATATTTACCTAAAAGTGAAGAGTTTTTAGAGATCGAAGTAGAAAAAAGATATTCACTAAAAGAAGAGATGGATAGGATAAAGGTTATTTTATACTCTTCAGAAAAAGAAGTAGTTGATCTATTTAGAAGAGCTGAAAATAGAACCCATTTAGTTTATATATTTTTAGCTGTTTTAGACTTATACAGAGATGGAATTATATTGATAGAGGGTGAAGGTAACTTAAGGCTCTTTAGGAGGGGTTAAGTGGAATATAATTATAAAATATATACACCAGAGGAATATGCAATAACCATGGGAAAGATTGCTTTAGGCAGATATTTAGAAAAGGTTCCGAAGGAAAATTTTCTAAATATAAAAATAATAGATATCTCCTGTGGTTCAGGAAATCTTTTATTAGGAATATTAGAAGAATTAATAAAAATGTCTAAAGATATTTATGGAGAATATAAATATAGTGAGAAGTGGATAACAGGGTTTGATATAGATTTAAATGCATTAAAAAACTTTGAGAAAAGAGCTTTGGCTCTTTTCTTTAAATATGGAGTATGCGGAAAGTTAAACTTAAAAAAATGTGATTCACTATACGAAGATATTTATGAAAAATATGATATAGTTATAGGTAATCCACCATATTTAGGAGAAAAAAATCATAAAGAAATATTTCAAACTATAAAAGAAACTAATTTTGGGAAAAAATATTATAAGCCAAAGATGGATTATTTTTATTTTTTTATAGAAAAAGGAATAGATATTTTAAAAGAAAATGGAATTCTTGTTTATTTAACTACTAATTATTGGTTAAAAGCAGATAGTGCAGAGGGATTGAGAGAAAAATTAAAAAAAGAAGGAGACTTTTTTAGAATAGAGAATTATAGTTACTCTATTTTTAAAGATGCTATTGGTCAGCATAATATTATTTTTTATTGGCAAAAAAACAAAAAAAACTCTGATGTGTTAATAAATGATGATGGAATAGAATATTTGATTGAACAAGAGAATATTTTTGCTGAAGAGCATACAAAAGTTACTTTAATTCCCCCGTTTTGGAAAGAGAATATAAAAAAAATAAGAGATAAAAGTAATGTTACACTTGGAGAATTATTAAATGTTAATCAAGGAATAGTTAGTGGAGCGGATAAAGTATTTGTTTTTGATGAATACAAAGAGGAGTTTAAAAAATACTTGAAACCTTTTTATAAAAATAAAGATATTGGGAAATATAGGGTTTCTGAAGAACCACCATTTTGGATAATGTATTTAAATAGTAAATCAAAATTAAATGAAGAGATATCTAATTATTTAATAGAGTTTAAAAATAAATTATCTTTAAGAAGAGAAGTTGTTAATAGCAGAATAAATTGGTGGGAGTTACAATGGGCTAGAGATGAGGAAATATTTTTAAAGCCTAAAATAGTTGTTAGACAAAGATGCAAGACAAATAATTTTGCCTATACAGAAAAAGAATTTTATGGGAGTGCAGATATATATTATTTAACACAAAAAAATGATAATATAAACTTGCATTATATCTTAGGATATTTAAACTCGAAAGTCTTTTTTTCTTGGTTTAATTATATAGGAAAAAAAAAGGGCAAAAATTTAGAGTTTTATTCAACTCCTTTAAAAGAGTGTCCAATGTATTATCCGATTAATGAAAATGAAATAAATTATATAGCTGATTTGGTAAAAAAACAGATTGAAAATTTCAATGAAGAAATTCAGAGAGAAATAGATGCTTATTTTTGTGAGTTGATGAATATAAAAAATATAGGTGAGGAGCTAATTTAGCTTCTCACCTATTTATATTATAACGCTTTTATATCATTTGCAATAAATTGTGCTTTAGCACCAAATATTACTTGAACTCCATTTTGTCCAACTTTTAAAACTCCAGATGCTCCTAATCTTTTTAACTCAGCATCATTAACAAGAGATGAATCTTTAACTTCAAGTCTTAATCTAGTTATACAAGCATCTACAGATATTAAGTTTTCTTTTCCACCTAGAGCAGCTAAAACAAGAGTTGCTAATTCACTACCTTGAGCTTTAGGCTGATCATCAATATCAGAGCCAACTTCTCTTCCAGGAGTTGCTAAATTAAACTTTCTAATAAAGAATCTAAATCCGAAATAATAGATAATAGAGAATCCAATTCCTACAACTATAACCATTGGCCAGTTAGTTTCAAATCCTTCAGTACCAGGTAAAACACCGAACATGATGTAATCTATAACTCCACCAGAGAATGTCATACCAATTCTAACACCAAACATATTCATTAACATAAATGATAGTCCTGCAAATACACAGTGAATTCCATATAATATAGGAGCAACGAATAAGAATGAGAATTCTAGAGGTTCAGTTATTCCTGTTAAAAAAGATGTAAGAGCAGCAGAGAATAAAATTCCAGCAGCCATCTTTTTATTTTCAGTTCTAGCTTCATGATACATAGCAAGTGCAGCAGCAGGTAATCCAAACATCATGAATGGGAATTTACCAGTCATAAATTTACCAGCACCAGAATAAGTAGCTGATGAGAATGAATGTACTCCATCTTTTAACATTGCAAACCAGATAGCTTGGTCTCCATTAACAATTTGACCAGCGTTGTTTGTATACTCTCCAAATTGGAACCAGAACGGTGCATAGAATATATGGTGTAATCCAAAAGGAATTAATGCTCTTTCAGTTATACCAAATAATAATGTAGAGATATTAGTATTTGTTTCATTAGCTAAATATGATAATTGTGCAAGCCCTGCTTGAACTGGTTGCCAAATATAAGGCATAGCTAAACCAACTAAGAAAGCAAGAACAGCAGTCATAATTGGAACTAATCTTTTACCGGCAAAGAATCCTAAAAATGCAGGTAATTCAGTTTTATAGAATTTTTTATAACAAATTGCAGCTATAATACCTGCGATAAGCCCTCCGAAAACTCCAGTTTGAAGTGTAGGGATTCCTAAAACCTCAGCAAAAGCAGGGTTTCCAGCAGCGATACCATTTGCAGCATCTGTTAGTGTTCCCATAGTTGTATTCATAATTAAAAGCGCTACGATAGCAGCAAGTGCAGCGATACCGTCTCCACCAACAAGACCAATAGCAGCTCCAACAGCAAATAGAAGTGGTAAGTTACCAAAAATAATTCCTCCTGCTTGCTCCATTAAAGGTATTCCTAACTTATTACCAGCAGCAAGAAATATACCAGCAGCTGGTAAAATTGCAACCGGTGTCATCAATGCTTTACCGATTTTTTGAACTTCAGCAAATATTTTCATAAAATTCCTCCATTAAGATTGATAAAAATAGTTAATTCACTAAAAGAATACATTTTATTTTAAAAAAAGTCAAGAAAATTATCAAAATAAATGAGCCTTTTTTTTACGCATTAATTGTGTTATAATTTAACAAAAGATTTAAAAAGGGGGTAAAACTATCTATGAATGTAGATGAAAAAAATAAAAAATATAAGATACTTGAGCCCTTTTTTAAGAAGGAGAAAAAATTAAGAGAGATAGAAAAAGAAACCCAAATATCCTATGCCACTTTAAAAAGATGGGTAAGTCAATATAAAGATTTAGGAGAAAAAGGACTTTTAAAAAAAACAAGAGCAGATAAAAATACTTTTAAAAAAGTAAATGAAGATACCTTAAGTCACCTAAAGACTTTGTACAAAGAATACCATACCTTACCTATAACAAAGTTATACGATAAAGCAAAAAATACTTTAAATTCTTGTAATACTATGATTAGTTATCCAACATTTTTTAGAATAATAAATAATTTGGATGAGAATATAAAACAAAATTCAATAAAATCAGTAAAAAAGGATAAAGTATATGAATATGCTATTATACAAAAAGCTGTACCAATTCCTTTTTTTTACAACAAAAATAAAATTTACTATTTAACAATATTTTATAACAAAGAAAATTATAAAATTATAAATTTTATTTTCGAAGAAGAAAAAAGAGAGTTAATAAAACTATTTAATTTTATTCAGGAAAGTATTATAATAGAAGGAGCATATCCTAAGAATATCTCTTTAGATGAAAAAATTATGGGAGTTTCAAAAAATTTATTAAGAATAATTTTTTTTCAAACAAAAATAAATTTTATTCAAGAAGAAACTGATGAAAATATATTGCGATTTATAAAATACATTGATACGGATATTCTGAAAGAGTTTAATAAAAATAAACCTAATAATATATACGAGATTTCACAATTTATAAAAAAATATTTATTTATAGAGGAAAATGAAATTAATCAATTAAGTGACGATGATAAAATTCGACTTTTATATTTTCTAAATAAATATAAAAGAAAAGTTTATAATAGTGGAGTTCGTGTAAAAAATAATGTATACAATAGTCCTTCGTTAAAAGAAAGAGAAGGAACTATTGTAGATGTTTTTTATAATGAATTTTCTAAAGAGAAAGTGGAAGTTTATTCACAAGGAAAACTTATTGATATAGCTAAAATAATAAAATAAAAATTAGGAGAGAATAATGCTTAAGAATTTTTTAAAAGGAATTATAATAGGTATTGCCAATGTTTTGCCAGGTGTTTCAGGAGGAACATTAGCAGTTGTATTAAATATCTATGATAAATTGACAGAAGCAGTTGGGAATTTTTTAACAGCACCAATGAATAAAAAAATAGAGTATGCTAAATTTTTATCTCAAATTGGATTAGGAGCAGTAATAGGAATTGTAGTTTTTGCAGGAGTTATATCAAAAATGTATGAATTATATCCAAAGGGTACAACGATTATATTCTTAATATTGATAATACCTTCAATCCCTGTAATTTTAAAAGGAGAAAAGTTTTTTAAAAAAGATAATTTGATTGCATTTTTAAGTGGTGTTATTTTTACAGGAATATTTATCTATATAACTAAAATTTTTGCAGGAGAAGAGATAGTGAGAACAGCAGACTCTATATTTACTTTTTCTTATGGAATTAAGTTGTTTTTTTGTGGTTTAGTTGCAGCGGGAGCTATGGTAATTCCTGGAATTTCAGGATCATTATTGTTGATGATTCTAGGTGAATATTATAATATTTTAGGATATATTAAAAGTTTTAATATTTTGCCTTTGGGAGTTTTTGCTGTAGGGACTGGAATAGGACTTATTTTAGTTTCAAAAGGAATGAATGTATTATTAAATAAATATAGAAGCTATACTTTAAATTTTATAGTAGGAATAATTATAGTTTCATTAATTCAAATAGCTGAAACATTATTTATATAAAAAATCCCCTTTTAAAAAGGGGATTTTTTATTATAGTTTTTTTAATGCTTCTAAAGCAGAGTCGTAGTTAGGCTCTTCTGTAATTTCTTTTAAGTATTCAGTATATGCAATTTTTCCGTCTTTATCAATTATAATAACTGCTCTTGAAGTTAATCCAAGCTCTTTTATATATAAACCATAGTTATGTGAAAATTCTCTATCTTTATAATCTGAAGTAGTTATAGCATTTTTAATATCTTTAGCTCCACAGAATCTATTTAATGCGAAAGGTAAATCCATAGAAATTGTTAAAATAACAACATTTTCTAATTTTGCAGCTTCTTTATTAAATCTTATAGTTTGCATTTCACAAACAGGTGTATCAATTGATGGCATAGCTGATATAACAACTGTTTTCCCTTTTAAATCATTTAATGAAAGAGGTGATAAATCAGTTTTTGTAACAGTAAAGTTAGGAGCTACGTCTCCAACAATAACCTCTTTTCCAATTAATGTTAATGGACTTCCTCCAAATGTAATAGCATCTTTTCTTTCCATGATAAAACCTCCTAAATTTTATATTTAAATTATACTTATTTAGTATATAAAATGCAAGAAAAATTTTTGAAATTTTCGACGTCATCAGCACCACTAAGAATCATACTTTGAAATAGTTGACTTTTGAAAGTGTCTAAAGTAACTTTAACACCTTCTTGTCTACCGCCTATCGATCCCCAAATAATAGGACGTCCTATTAGAACTGCATTAGCTCCAAGTGCTAAATATTTAAGAATATCTACACCCTCTCTAACAGCCCCATCAGCAAAAATAAAGATATCATTACCAACAGCTTCAGAAATGTCTTTTAAAACTTCAGCAGGAGCAAAAGTTTCATTTAAGCAACGACCGCCATGATTAGACACAACAATAGCTGCAGCTCCGGCTTCTACACAAAGTTTAGCTTCATCTACTGTCAAAATTCCTTTCACAATAAAAGGTAAATTAGTAGAAGAAATAATTTCTTTTAAATCTTGTAAAGATTTAGGACCAACAGGTTGATTAAATAATTTCATAGTTATTAATCCAGCGCCATCTACATCTACACCAACAGCAATAGCTCCAGCTTTTTCAGCAATTTTTATTCTTTTTATAATTTCTGAATTTTCTCTAGGTTTAATTATAGCGATTCCTTTTCCATTTCCTTTTTTAATGGCGTTAATACCTGATTCAAAACAAGTTGGATCTCCAGTATCTCCAATCATTGCTATTGTTCCAGCATCGATTGCTCCTAAAACAATATCGTTAGAATACTCTTCATCATTAACATATCCACCCATATTGAATTTTGTTCCAGTTATAGGAGCTACTAAAGCAGGGAAAGATAGATTTTCCCCAAAAATTTTACAACTAAGTTTAGGATTAGATATATTATGTAGAGTTCTCATGGCAATCTTGATTTCTTTTAATTTTTCATATGATCTTTGAAAACTTGCGCCGTTGCCAGCTCCACCCATACCAGGAACCTTACCAGCACACCAACGACCATTGCACTCCGAACATAATATACAAAACTCTTTCATTCTTTCCTTTGCATTTTTTTTAATCTCTTTTATATCCATTTCTCCTCCCTTAGATTATGATTATTTTGAACAATCTTTTGTATCGATAATTAAAGTTACAGGTCCGTCATTTAGAAGTTCTACTTTCATATCAGCTCCAAAAATACCAGCTTCAGTTTTAAATCCTAAGTTTTTACATTTTTTTAAAAACTTTTCATACAGTTCATTTGCTATATCTGGTTTAGCAGCCTCTATAAATGCTGGACGACGTCCCTTAATACAATTACCATATAAAGTGAATTGAGATATAATTAAAAGTTCTCCATTGACATCCTTTAATCCTAAATTCATTTTATCTTCAGAATCATTAAAAACTCTTAAGTCAGTAATCTTCTTAGCTAACCAATCAACTTCCTTTTCAGTATCGTCATGAGTGACACCTAAAAGTACAAGAAATCCTTGATTAATTTCTCCGGTAATTTGATTATCAACAGTAACACTAGCGTGTTTAACTCTCTGTACAACAGCTCTCATAAAGCAACTCCTTTTCTATTTTTATTGGTAATTATATCATAAAAGTGATATAATTATTAAGAAAAATTAAAAACTAATAATTTAAAAGAGGGACAATATGGGGAGAGAAAGAATTTTAACAGATTTTGCAAAAGTTATTAATTCAGATAGGTATCAATATACAGAAAGTGATATTTTTTTAATGGAACATATGGAGGAAAAAGAAGCTATATTCGATATGTACTTTAGAAAAACAGAAGACGGTGGATTTGCAGTTGTATCAGGTGTTCAAGAAGTTATTGAACTAATTGAGATTTTAAATGAAACTAGTGAAGAAGAAAAAAGAGTGTATTTTTCTAAAATAATAGAGGAGAAACATCTTTTGGAATATTTAGTGAAGATGAAGTTCACAGGTGATTTGTACGCCATGAGAGACGGAGAAATTGTATATCCAAATGAACCTATAATTTCAATAAAAGCACCATTGATTCAAGCTAAAATTTTAGAAACACCAATTTTAAATTTAATGAATATGCAACTAGCTATAGCAACAAAAGCATCAAGAATAACAAGGGCAGCATACCCCATTCCTGTAAGTTCTTTTGGAAGCAGAAGAGCGCATGGATTTGATAGTGCAGTATCAGGAACAAAAGCTTCTATAATAGGGGGATGTTTATCACATTCTAACCTAGTTACAGAATATAAGTACGGAGTTCCTAGCGTAGGAACAATGGCTCATTCATTTATTCAAGCTTTTGGTGTAGGTGCATTAGCTGAGAAAAAAGCTTTTGATACTTTTATAAAACATAGGAGAGAAAGAAAGGCAAACTCGTTAATATTATTAATAGATACTTATAATACATTGGGAATTGGATTAAAGAATGCAATACAAAGTTTTAAAGATAATGGAATAGATGATTCTTATAAAGGAAACTATGGAATTAGAATTGATTCAGGAGATTTAGCATATTTATCAAAAAAATGTAGAAAAGAATTAGATGCTGCTGGTTTAAAAAAAGCTAAAATATTTTTAACAAATTCATTAAATGAATCTTTAATAAAATCTTTAAAAGAACAGGGAGCATGCGTAGATATATTCGGTGTAGGAGATGCTATTGCAGTAAGTAAATCAAATCCATGTTTTGGAGGAGTTTATAAAATCGTTGAAATAGATTATAAACCAGTTATAAAGCTTTCAGAGGATGTTATAAAAATTTCAAATCCGGGATTTAAAGAGGTTTATAGAATTTATG
This sequence comes from Cetobacterium sp. NK01, assembly GCF_024506395.1. Classification (NCBI taxonomy): domain Bacteria; kingdom Fusobacteriati; phylum Fusobacteriota; class Fusobacteriia; order Fusobacteriales; family Fusobacteriaceae; genus Cetobacterium; species Cetobacterium sp. NK01. Next base: position 348,510 of record NZ_JANIBO010000001.1, on the reverse strand, counting down.
ATAAAGATGGTTTTGCATATGCTGATTTAATAACTCTTGTAAATAATGATTCAGACAAGAAAAAATTATTATTAGGAGAAGATTTAGTAATAAGAGATGAAAAATATGAGTTTAAATCAAGTTTACTGAGAAAAGGTGAATATACTTATAAAAAACTAACGTGTGAATTTGTAAAAGATGGTGTAGTAATGGAGGAAAGTTCTCAATTGATGAATGTAGTTAATTCAAGAGAATATTATTTGAATTCCTTGAATAAAATATCTGATGAAAGAAAAAGATTAGAAAATCCACACCAATATAAAATAGATTTATCAAAAGATTTAATTGAATTAAAATATAATTTAATTAAAGAAATAAAAAGTCAAATCAATTAAAAATAGGCTGACATAAGTCAGCCTATTATAATCATTTATTTAAACCAATAATAAGTAATTCAGCTGAAGCTAAATTTGTAGCAATTGGAACTTTATGTACATCAGCAACTCTAATAAGTGCAGAGATATCAGGTTCGTGTGGTTGAGAAGTTAAAGGATCTCTAAAAAATAAAATAGCTGCGATATTATCTGTAGCTACTTCAGCACCAATTTGTTGATCACCACCTATAGGCCCTGATTTGAAGCGTTGAATTTGTAGATTAGTTGCCTCCATAATTCTAAGTCCAGTTGTACCAGTTGAAACAAGAGGGTATTTTGCTAAGATATGCTCATATTTTTTTGCAAAGCTAACCATTTCTGGCTTCATGTTGTCGTGAGCGATTAATGCTATTTTTTTCATTTTGACCTCCATAAGTTTTACTATAGATATTATACAATAAAAAATTAATATGTAAAAGGAGTATGTGTATGAATTTTGATAAAATTAATTATATTGAGAGAAAAACAGGAGAAATAAAAACAGAAAATCCACCTGGTGAGGGATTTTTAAAGTTTTTATACTATAATCCTTTAGGAAAACTCCCTCTGAATTTAGTTGTTAGAAAAAAATTTTTAACAGATTATTATGGAAAAAAGATGGCTGAAAAATCATCCATAGCAAAAATAAAGCCTTTCGTAGATGCAAATTATATAAATATGGATGAATCTAAAAAAAGAATTGAAGATTTCACATCTTTTAATGATTTTTTTATAAGAGAGCTAAAAGAGGGTGCAAGAGAGATTGCTAATGGAGAAGATATATTAGTATCTCCTGCAGATGGTAAAATTTTAGTTTTTGAAAATTTACAAGAAACATCTAAGTTTTTTTTAAAGGGTGATGATTTTACAATAGAAGAATTTTTAATGGACAAAGAAGAAGCTAAAAAATTTATTGGAGGAACAATAATGATAATAAGGCTAGCTCCAGTAGATTATCATAGATTTCATTTCCCAGCAGATGGAGAAATAGGCGAATCAAAACTTATTGATGGGTATTATTACTCAGTATCTCCTTACGCAATAAAGAAAAATTTTAGAGTTTATTGTGAGAATAAGAGAGAGATTTCGATTCTCAAGACAGAAAGGTTTGGAGAAATTATTTTAAGCGAGATAGGAGCAACGATGGTTGGGGGAATCAAACAAACTTATAAGCCTAATACTTTTATAAAAAAAGGAGATGAAAAAGGATACTTCTTCTTCGGAGGTTCTTCTTGTGTATTGTTTTTTCAAAAAAATAAAGTGAGTTTTGATAAAGATATTTTAGAGAATAGTAGTAGAGGGATTGAAACAAAAGTATATATGGGTGAAAAAATAGGAAAAGCTAAGTAGGTGAACTTGTGGCAAAAGAGAGAAAATATTTTAGAAAAGGTGATGCGATAATTTATATTAGTTTAATAGCAATCTTTTCTATTTTAGGAATTCAAATTACTAAATTCAAAGCATCTGATGCAGCAAATGCAGAAGTTTATGTAAATAATCAGTTGAAATATGTTTACCCTTTACAAAATGAAGAGAAAGATATTTTTGTTCCAACAGATATAGGGGGAGTAAATATAAAAATAAAGAATAAAAAAATTAGAGTAACTACATCAAATTCACCATTGAAACTAAATGTAAAGCAGGGATGGATAGCGCAACCAGGAGAAGTTATAATAGGAGTTCCAGATCGATTAATAATAAAAGTTGTTGGTAAAACGAATGAGAGAAGTGATGATGTAGATTTTGTTATTAAATAATATGGATTAAGAAAGGAAAAAAATATGAAAAAAGAATACATACATTTTTTTATAATAGGATTTTTGTTAATTTTACTTCAAACATTTTTTCAATACAACGAAGCCTTTAATTCTATAGTTGGGCAAATGGTAAGTTCTATAATACCATTTATATATGCTATTTTCATAGCGGTATTAGTAAGTCCACTTGTAAAAATATTTGAAAATAAAGTTAAAATGAAAAGATCTTGGGCAATAGGGATAAGCTTAATGATTGTGTTTCTATTAATAATTGAATTATTTTTAATAATTGTTCCAAATATAATAAATAGCATGACAGATTTAATTGAAAAATTTCCAACAATGCTAGCGAGCTTGAGTTCTAATGCGGAGCATTTAATTGAATTTTTAAAATCAAAAGATATGCTATTCTTCGATCCAAAAGAGATTGAAAATAATTTAGTCAAATTTACAAGAACGAATTTAGGTAATTTTAAAAATTTAGCATTTGGTTTAGGAGCAGGAGTTTTAAAAAGTTTAATGGGATTGATAAACTTTTTTATAGGTATTTTTATTTCTCTTTATTTATTATATAGTAAAGAGTATTTTATGGAGTTTTTAGAAAATGTTTTTTTACTTTTCACAACAAAAAATAGAGCAAAATATGGGGTTGAATTTGTAAGAAAAGTAAATGATGTATTTTTGAAATATATTTTAGGAAGAATAATAACTTCAGCGGTAGTAGGATTTATTGTGTTTTTAGTTTTATTTATAGCGAAAGTTCCGTATGCATTATTAAGTGGGGTTATGGTAGGGATAGGAAATATGATACCATATGTGGGATCCATTGTTGCAGGGACAATAGCAACTTTTTTAATATTATTAGCAGCACCTTTAAAAGTAATATATCTTTTTGTGGCGATTGGAATAGGTCAAGCAGTAGATGGATTTATAATAGGTCCTAAAATAATGGAAGAGTCAGTTGGAATGAGTAGTTTTTGGACTATAGTAGCTGTTATGGTTTGTGGAAGTTTTTTTGGACCTTTAGGAATGTTTTTAGGGGTTCCAGTATTTGTAATAATTAAATTTATATATTTAGAGTGTTTAAAAAAAAGGAGTGAGTAATGAATAAAAAATATAGATTAATAGCATCAGCAACAATGGGATTAGAAAGTGTTGTTAAAGATGAATGTAAAGAACTAGGGTTTCAAAATGTAGAAACATTTAACGGAAGAGTAGAATTTGATGGAGATGAAAAAGATATAGTAGAAGCTAACTTACATCTTAGATGTGCAGATAGAGTTTTTATAAAAATGGGAGAGTTTAAAGCATTAACATTTGATAATTTGTTCGAAAATATTAAGAGGCTACCTTGGGAAAATATTATATCAATTGATGGTGAATTTCCTATAAGTTGGGTAAGTTCTGTAAAATGTAAGTTATTTTCAAAATCAGATATTCAAAAAATAGTTAAGAAAGCAATAGTTGAAAGATTAAAGGTAGCTTATCAAACACAAAAACTTGTTGAAACAGGAGCTCACTATAGAGTTAAAATACAAGCACATAATGATATTTTCTTAGTTATGATTGATACAAGTGGGGAAGGGTTACATAAGAGAGGATATAGAAATTTAATTAATGAAGCACCATTAAAAGAAACAATGGCAGCTGCTTTAGTATTGTTAAGTCGTTGGAAGGGTGGAGATAGACCTCTGATAGATCCTATGTGTGGAACTGGAACTATAGCTATTGAAGCAGCTATGATTGCTAGAAATGTAGCTCCAGGAGTAAATAGAAATTTTGCATCAGAAAAATGGAATATTATACCTGAAAATCTTTGGGTTGATTTAAGAGACGAAGCTTTTTCAAGAGAGGATTACGATAAAGAAGTGAGAATTTTTGCTTCGGATATAGATGCAGAAACAGTAGAAGTTGCTAAATTAAATGCAATAAGAGCTGGAGTAGAAGAAGAGATAGAATTTAAATGTATGAACTTTTTAGAATTAGAGAACATGGCTGAAAAGGGATGTATAATATCAAATCCGCCTTATGGAGATCGTTTGTTAGACGAAGATGCAGTTGAAAGATTGTATGGTCTTATGGGAGATATATTCCAGATGAGATTCCCTAAGTGGTCATATTATATAATTACATCTTATGAAAATTTTGAGAAGGCTTTTGGAAAAAAATCTACAAAAAATAGAAAGTTATATAATGGTGGAATAAAGTGTCACTATTATCAATATTATGGTGCAAGATAATGAATAGATTTGATTTAATAGTTGTTGGAGGAGGCCCTAGCGGTATTTTTGCAGCTATTACTGCAGCTCAAAGAGGATTTAAAGTGGCTTTATTAGAAAAAAATAAACGTATTGGAAATAAGATTTTAGTTGCTGGTAGTGGGAAATGTAATTTAACTCATACTGGAAAGCCAAAAGAATTTTTAGATAAGTATGGAGCAAATGGAAAATTTTTAAAAGAAGCTTTAAATAAGTATTCTCCAGATGCTTTAAAAATCTTTTTTAAGGATAATGGATTACCATTAACTTTAGTAGAGGAAAGTGGAAAATATTTTCCTCATACATTTAGTTCTTTAGATGTTCTAAATTTGCTAAAAAAACAGATGTTAAACTTAAAAGTTGAAATAATAGAGAATATAAAAATTCAGAAAATTGAAAAAAACTTAGAGGAATTTTGTATTCAAACAGATTCAGAGACTTATTTCTGTGAAAATTTAGTTTTATCTACAGGAGGGAAATCATATCCAGGAACAGGCACAACTGGAGACGGCTATATAATTGCAAAAGAGCTAGGCCATAAAATAGTACCTCCTAGACCTGCATTAACACCACTATACGTAAAAAACTATGTTTTTCAAGATCTTTCAGGAATAAGTTTTCAAGATGTAGAGATTGTAATTTGGAAAGATAATAAAAAAATAGTTGAAAAAAGAGGGCCTGTGTTGCTAACACACACAAATTTTAGTGGGCCAGGAATTCTTGATAATTCAAGGTATGTTGAAAATGAAAGTTATTTAGAAATAAACTATGTTAATAAAGAATATGAAAGTTTAAATAGAGAGTTAATAGATGAAACAAATATAGATGGGAAAAAAAATGTAAAGAAGTTTTTATTAAAATACTCTTTACCTGAAAGATTTGTAAAAATAGTTTTAAAAGAGATTGAAATAGATGAAGCTTTAAAGTTAGCGGAACTTTCAAAAGAAAAAAGAGAAAGTTTAGTGAGATATTTGACATCGTACAAAATGGAGATAACTAAAGTAGGAAGTTTTGAAATGGCTATGGTAACTAAAGGTGGTATAGCCTTGGATGAAATTAATTCTAAAACTATGGAATCGAAAAAAGTAAAAAATCTTTATTTAGTAGGAGAGATTGTAGATATAGATGGAGATACAGGTGGCTATAATATTCAAGCTGCATGTTCAATGGGAGTTTTAGCTGGAAAATCTATGAAAAGAAAGGAAAGAGATTAAATGAAGAGAGATGAATTTATACTGTATGCTCAAGAAGTTATTTTAACTGTTTTAAAAACAACATCTTTACAATTGGATAAATTAAAAGAAATAGGAGATTTATCTGGAGTAGAGATGTTGGAAGAAAAAGTTTTAGTTCCGTACGAAAGAATCTATGGAGCACTTTTAGAAATGAAAATAGATAAGATGGATAGTAAAGAGTTTGAAGCTTTTGAAAATATGATAGAAGAGATTAGAGAAAAAAATAATCTGTCAATAGACGTGGTTAAAGAAAATTTAGAAAAAAGAGAAAAACTTGAAGGTAAATCTGGAGCTATAGTTGTAAAAAGATTTTTTAAATATAATTTAAATAGACTCTTAGATAGAAAAGATAAAATAGTTGAAAAATACAATAAGTTAGCAATAGAAGAACAAAAATTAGAAAACTTATTAAAAGATACTATACAAGAAGAGGAACAATTTGATATAATTTATAAACTGCAACCAGTTAGAGAAAAACTTAGAAATATAGAGGATAAGTACTTATTAGTTGAAAAGGATATCAATCAATTAAAAAAGAAGTTAGAATCTAAATGGCCTTATGAAATTTACGGGGTTGTTTCAGAAGAAGAACTTCTAGAAACTTATAAAGAAGCTTTTAAAATGGAGGACTAGTTAAGAATGGAAAAAGGATTCAAACAGATTTTAATTTTATTGGCAGTATTTATTGTCTTTTTTCTTTCAAAAAAGATGTTTGCAAAACCAAGGGTTGTTTTAGGAAAAAATATGGAGGTAAAAAATATGAAACAAGTAAAATTAAATGCTAAAATAGTTACAGCAAGAGGGGATATTAATTTAGTACTTTTCCCAGAAGTGGCACCAGTAACAGTTTTAAACTTTGCTCATTTAGCAATGAGAGAGTATTACAATGGAATAAAATTCCATAGAGTAATTGAGGATTTCATGGTTCAGGGTGGAGATCCTACAGGAACAGGAACAGGTGGACCTGGATATCAATTTATAGATGAGTTTAAAGAAGGAGTTGTATTTGACAAAAAAGGAATCTTAGCAATGGCTAATGCAGGTCCAGAGACAAATGGATCACAATTCTTTATTACACATGTTGAGACTCCATGGTTAAATTACAAACATACAATTTTTGGAGAAGTTGTATCTGAAGATGATCAAAAGGTTGTAGATTCAATAAAACAGGGAGATATTATTGAAAGAATAGAAATTACAGGTGATGTAGAAGAGTTCTTAAAAAATGAAGAAAATGCTGAATTTACTGCTCAAATGGATGAAATTCTAGATTCTCAATTTCCAAATTTAGTACAGTACTAATTTCAATGTAGGGGGAGGAGATCTCATGATAAAAATTGAGAATGAAAAATTAGTTGTTTTAATAAATAAGTTCGGTGCGGAATTAAAAAGTGTAGTTAATAAAGAAAATAACATTGAATATATTTGGCCAGGAACTGACGGAAGTTTTAAAAAGAGTGCTCCCAATCTTTTTCCTTTTATAGGTAATATATTAAAAGGTGAAATAGATTATCCTTTAGGCAAAGATGAGAGAGTATCTTTGCCAATGACAAAGCATGGATTTGCTAGAGATTTAGATTTTGAAACTTTAGAAATAACAAAGACAACAGCAAAGTTCCAATTGAAACCAAATGAATATATAAAAGAAAAATACCCTTATAACTTTTCTTTAATAATAGAGTACATATTAGAAAATGATACATTACATCATAATTATGTAGTAAAAAATAATGGTATAGTTGAAATGTATTATCATATAGGTGGACATACAGCTTTTTATTGTAACTATAATGGAGACAGTAAATTTGAAAATTATTATTTAGAATTCAAAGAAGAGAAGTGTAGTTTTTATAAAATTGATGAAACTAACAATTCTTTTTTATCTGAAATATCTGAAGAGTTAATCGTAACAGAAAAGTTTGTTTTATCAAAAGAAAAATTTTCTAAAGATGCAATAGTGATAGATGGATTAAAAAATAATGTTGTAAATTTAAGACATACTAAATCTAATCATGGATTAGAGTTTAAATTTGAAAATTTACCGATTTTAACTTTATGGACAAGTACTGATTCTAGTGAGTTCATATGTTTAGAGCCATGGGCTGGAATTACTGATTTTACAAATGGATCAAATAGAGTTGAAGATAAAAGGGAAATTCAGAAACTGAATTCAAATGAACAAAAAAAATATTCGCAAATAATTAGATTTTATTAAAAATGAGAGTCTAATCTAGAAATTTAATTTTTAGATTAGACTCGTTTTTTTTATAATAAAAATTTATTTTCCAAATGAACAATGAGGAAAAGTACATACAGGACAATCTAAGCATAATCCTCCATGACCATACGAAGCAATATCATCAAAGTTAACTCTTTCGTCGGCTAAAATTCTAGGGAGAACTAAATCAAATGCTGTTCTTTTGGAATGCATAACGCAACCAGGTAGCCCTAAAATAGCCTTTTTACCATGATATGCTAATAGGAGCATAGCACCAGGTAGGACAGGAGAACCATAAGTTATTAGTTCACCGCCCATTTCTCTAATAGCAAGAGGCGTTCTATCATCAGGATCCACTGACATACCGCCAGTACAAAGAATTAATTCAGCATCGCTATTTAAAGCTTCTTGTATTTTTTCTTTTATCATCTCTTTATCATCTGATGAAAAAGCATGATAAATAACTTCGCAGCCGTATTCTTCAACTTTTTTAGTTAAAATAGGACCAAATTTATCCTGAATTCTTCCATAAAAAACTTCGTTTCCAGTAGTAATAATAGCTATTTTTTTTGGTTTTATAGGTAAAATTTTAATAATTTCTTTTTTTGCAATCTCTTCCATTTGAATTATTTTATTTTCATCAATAACTAAAGGTATAACTCTAGTGCCTGCAACCTTAGTTCCCTTTTTTATAGGTGTATTATTATGAAGAGTCGAAACAATAATCTCTCTTAAGCTGTTTATTTTGAAGAGTTCAGTTATATCGATTTTTAAAAGCCCGTCCATGTTGGCAATAAAGTCTATTTTTCCCTCTTTAATAGTAGAGAAATCTAGTCCGCTGCCAGCAATATGATCTTTTATTCTAATAGCAGCATCATTTTCGTGAAGTGTTCCCTCTTTATGCTCCCATACATAAAGATTATCTTTTCCAAGTTTTAAAAGTTCAGGAATGTCCTCCTTTTTTATAATGTGTCCTTTTTTAAAGGCAACACCTTTAAATTCTCCAGGAACAATTTTAGTTATATCATGGCATAAAATCATTCCAGTTGCGTCAACAGTTTTAACCGTTTTCATAAAAACCTCCCTAAGTATATTGTTTTATAAGAATTTTAAACTTTCCCTTTTTATTTTCCCCCAGGTTTTTGTCTAAAATAAATTTACCTTTTTTTCTAATTGTAATAATAGATCCTATTTCTACTTGTTTGTTTTTGCTTTTTTCAACATTATAGTTAATAAAAACTTCTCCAGAGTCAATTAAATCAATGCTAATACTTCTAGAAATATTAGCAATAGAAGCTACTATAGAATCTAATCTAAAAGATGAGACTGTATCTGTAAATTCTTTAAATTGAATGTTAGGAATATCGTTAGAAGAAACCTTACTTATTTTACTTGGAATACTATTTATTTGTTTAAGGTTGGTTTCGATAATTTTAAAAATTTCTTTTGTTGAAACACAGTAACCGATATTATCCTTTACTAAAATATCTCCTAAAGTTTCTCGTTTTAATCCTAAACTCATAATAGTTCCTAAAAAATCTTTATGATGTAAGGTTTTAAACTTATTAGAACAATCAATTTTAAAGTGCGTTACAATAGGTTCTACATTGTTAAGATCGAAATTTTTAGGAACAAAAACAATTAGTTTTTTTTCACTAATTTCTGTTAAACCAAAAGTTAAAATATTTAAATTTGTTGTTTTTAAAAACTCAGAAATTTTTATCCAAATATGAGGTGGTAAAAATACCGTTCCATATACAGGATAATCAATATCTAAGCATAGTAAAATATCTTCCCAAATAGATGCGATTAGATATTCATCCTCTTTTGGAAAAAGATTAAAAAAATAGTTTTTATTCATATATAACTCTCTTTCAATTGGAATATTTTGAAAAACATAGATATATTGATTTTATATTATATATGTGATAAAATCAAATAGATTTGTAAAAATAGGGAGATGATTAAAAATGGTAGAAAGAAAGTATATTGCACCTAATGCAATTACAGCAGCGAATATGTTTTTAGGATATCTAAGTATCACAGCTTCCATTGCGGGGGATTTCTCAAAAGCTATTTGGTTTATAATATTAGCTATGGTATGTGATGGTTTAGATGGAAAAACAGCAAGAAAACTTGATGCATTTAGTGAATTTGGAAAGGAGTTTGATTCTTTCTGTGATGCAATATCTTTTGGATTAGCACCAGGAATATTGGTTTATTCGGTTTTAAAAAGTTCTGACGGGATGAAATCTTTTGTGATTCCAATTTCATTTATATATGCATTATGTGGAGTTATGAGATTAGTTAAATTTAATATAGTAACGACAGCGTCAAGTGAAAAAGATGACTTTAGTGGAATGCCAATACCATCAGGAGCATCGGTTGTATGTTCTTACCTTCTGTTTGTAGAAGTAGTAAAAACAAACTTTGGAATGAACTTATTTTCAATAGAGGTATTTGTAGGATTAACATTATTAGCTGCTATTTTAATGGTTAGTACGATACCGTTTAAAACCCCAGATAAAGTATTTGGATTTGTTCCTAAAAAAATGACAATACCATTTATCGTATTGATTTTAGCAACATTAAAGTATAGTATGTTTATTGTGACATGTTACTACATACTAGTTAATTTAACAAAATTTTTTACAGAAAGATCAAAAGAAGAAGTTGAATAAAAAATAATTGATTATGATACCCGATAAAATCCAAAAAAACTATTGGAAAATCGGGTATTTTATTTGAATAGTCATATAATTATATGGTATAATTTTAAAGGAGTAAAATATGAGTATATTAGATAAATTAAATGAAAAACAAAGAGAAGCAGCTCAAAAAATCCAAGGACCACTTCTAATTTTAGCAGGAGCAGGATCTGGAAAAACTAGAACGATAACTTATAGAATAGCGCATATGATAAATGAAAAAGGAATTTCTCCATATAAAATTTTAGCTGTTACATTTACTAATAAAGCAGCAAGAGAGATGAGAGAAAGAGTTGAACTTTTAATAGGTGATGATGCACATAAAGCTATGATCTCAACATTTCACTCATTTGGAGTTAGATTGTTAAGAGTATATGGAGATAAATTAGGTTATAATGCAAATTTTACAATTTATGATACAGATGACCAAAAAAGAGTTGTGAGAGGTATCATGAAAGAATTAGTTGTCAATGATAAATCTTTAACTGAGGGTGCAGTAGTTTCTATAATATCGAAACTAAAAGAGAATGGTGTAACTGTTTCTGATTATGAAAAAGAAAATAGATTTGATGCTAATTATAAAATAGTTTTAGAATGTTATAGAAGATATAATAGTATTTTAAAAGAAAATAATGGTATGGATTTTTCAGATATTTTAGTAAATCTTCATAAATTATTAGAAATTCCAGAGGTATTAGAAAAACTACAAGAAAAATTTCAATACATAATGGTGGATGAATACCAAGATACAAACAATATACAATATAATATTATAACAAAAATAGCTTCTAAATACAGAAATATATGTGTAGTTGGAGATGAGAATCAAAGTATATATGGATTTAGAGGAGCTAATATAAAAAATATTCTTGATTTTGAAAAAGAGTATAAAGACGCTCTAGTAGTTAAATTAGAAGAAAATTATCGTTCAACATCAGCTATCTTAACTGCAGCAAATGAAGTTATAAAAAATAATAAAACTGCAAGAGATAAAAATTTATGGACAAAAAAACCTCAAGGTGAACTAATAACTGTAAAAGAGTGTTTAGATGGACGTGAAGAGGTAAACTATATAATTGAAGAAATTGTAAAAAGAAAAAATATGGGAAAAAACTATAAAGAATTTACAATTTTATATAGAACAAATGCACAATCAAGACTTTTTGAAGAAGGATTATTAAAATATAATATTCCATATAAAGTATTTGGTGGAATGCAATTTTATCAAAGAGCAGAGATTAAAGATATAGTAGCTTATTTAACAGTTATTAATAATCCTCAAGATACGATAAATTTAAATAGAATAATAAATGTTCCTAAAAGAAAAATAGGAGATAAAAGCATTGAAAAAATAAGAGATTATTCAAATGAGATGGAAATATCTATGTTTGAGGCCTTAGGAAAAGGTACAGAGATACCTGGGTTAACATCTGGAGTAAAGATAGCATTAGATGAACTTTACACAATATTAAATGATTTAATAGATTTAAGTAGAGAGGGAAGTGTAAGTGAAGTATTTGATGAATTAATAAAAAGAATTGGATACTTTTCATATTTAAATGCATCTTATGGAGTAGAGGCTGAAGGAAGAATTGAAAACGTAGAGGAATTAAAAAACTCAATAGTAGAGTTAGAAAAAACAGTAGATTTTTTAACTTTAAGAGAGTATTTAGAAAATATATCTTTAGTAAGTGCAACAGATGAGTTAGAGGGAGAGGCTGATTATATTAAACTAATGACTATCCATAATTCAAAAGGATTAGAATTCCCAGTAGTATTTTTAACAGGAGTTGAGGATGATATTTTTCCAGGATCTAAAAAAGTTTTATTTAATCCAGAAGAATTAGAAGAGGAAAGAAGATTATGCTATGTTGCAATAACAAGAGCAGAGGAAAAATTATATATATCTCATGCAAAAAGTAGATTTGTATATGGTGAGTTTTTAACAAAAATAAAATCAAGATTTATAGAAGAGTTGCCAGAAGAAGTTTTAGAAAGAGTTGAAAAACCTAGTGAAACGTTACCAAAATCACGAATTTCGTCAGAAACTAAAAAAATAACAGGATTTAAAAATATAATAGATGCAGAGGATTTGAAAAAGATGAAAAATATTTCGAATTCACCGTTTGCTATGGGAGAAAAAGTAATTCATACAAAGTTTGGATTAGGAAAAGTAATTGAAATTTCAGAGAAAAAAATTGGAGTTCAATTTGTGGATGGGAAAAAGGATATTGCTATAGTTTTAGCTACAAAGTTTTTAACTAAAGCATAATTTAAAAGGAGAGAGAATTTATGAAGAGAAAAACTCTTAATAAAGAAGTTCAATATAATGGAATTGGCTTACATAAGGGAGAAGAAATAAAAATGAAGTTAATTCCTTCTAAAGATGGTGGAATAATCTTTAAAAGAGTGGATTTAGAAGATGGAAAAAATATAATTACAATGGCAATAGAAAATACATTTGATTTAACAAGAGGAACAAATTTAAAAAATGAATTTGGAGCAACAGTTTATACAATTGAACATTTTTTATCTGCTTTATATGTAACTGGAATTACAGATTTAATAATAGAGTTAGATGGAAATGAACTTCCAATTGGTGATGGGAGTGCAAAAGTTTTTCTAGAGGTTATGGAGAATGCAGGTATAATAAATTTAGATGAAGAGGTTAAAGAGATTGAAATAAAAGAACCTCTAAATTTAACTGTCGGTGATAAACATATCATAGCATTACCATTTGATGGATATAAGATAACATATACTATAAAATTTGATCATACATTTTTAAAAAGTCAAATGCTAGAAGTTGTTGTAGATTTAGATTCATATAAAAATGAAATAGCAAATGCTAGAACTTTTGGATTTGATTATGAAATAGATTATTTGAAAAAAAATAATTTAGCATTGGGTGGAACATTAGAAAATGCTATTGTTATAAAAAAAGATGGAGTTTTAAATCCAGATGGTTTAAGATATAGCGATGAATTTGTAAGACATAAAATATTAGATTTAATAGGAGATTTAAAAGTTTTAAATAGACCTATAAAAGGACACATAATAGCTATTAAAGCAGGACATGCTTTAGATATAGAGTTTGCAAAATTACTTAAAAAGCAGGAGGAAAAAATATGTTAGATGTTATGGAGATAATGAAAAGAATACCACACAGATATCCGTTTTTATTAGTTGATAGAGTTTTAGAGATGGATAAAGAAGCGCAAAAAATAAGAGGATTAAAAAACGTAACTGTAAATGAGGAGTTTTTTAATGGACATTTTCCAGGACATCCAATTATGCCAGGAGTTTTAATAGTTGAGGGAATGGCTCAATGTTTAGGTGTATTAGTTCTGGATGATACAGAGGGAAAAGTGCCTTATTTTGCTGCGATAGAGAATGTTAAATTTAAAGCTCCAGTTAGACCAGGAGATCAATTAATATATGAAGTTCAAGTTGATAAATTAAGAAGAAACATAGTTAAAGCTACAGGAGTAGCAAAAGTAGATGATAAAGTGGTTACAGAGGCATCATTTACATTTACTATTATGGAAAAATAGAGAGTAGGGTGAAAAAATAGTGATTGAAATTCATAGCACTGCTATAGTTGAGGATGGAGCAATACTGGAACCAGAAGTAAAGATAGGTCCTTTCTGTATAGTAGGAAAAGACGTAAAAATTGGTAAAGGTACAGTATTACAATCTCATGTTGTAGTTGAAGGAATAACTGAAATTGGAGAAAACAATACAATTTATTCATTTGTTTCTATTGGAAAAGCTTCACAAGATCTAAAGTATAAAGGTGAACCAACAAAAACTATAATTGGAGATAATAATAGTATTAGAGAGTTTGTAACAATTCATAGAGGAACGGATGATAGATGGGAAACAAGAATTGGAAGTAATAATCTATTGATGGCTTATGTACATGTTGCTCACGACGTTATTGTTGGTAATAATTGTATATTAGCAAATGGAGTTACTTTAGCAGGTCATGTTACAGTAGATGATTTTGCTATAGTTGGTGGATTGACTCCAGTACATCAATTTTGTAGAATAGGATCTTATTCTATGACTGGTGGAGGAAGTGCAATAAACCAAGATATTTGTCCATTTGTTATGGCTGAAGGAAATAAAGCTGTTATAAGAGGATTGAATACAGTAGGACTTAGAAGAAAAGGATTTACTGAGGAAGACCGTTCGAACTTAAAAAAGGCATATAGAATTATATTCAGAAATGGAAACCCTTTAAAAGATGCTTTAGTTGAACTTGAAAATGAATTTCCTAATGATAAAAATATAAAATATCTTGTAGAATTTATAAAAACTAGTAATAGGGGGATTACAAGATAATGAAAAAAGTTGGAATAATAGTAGGTAACGGTAAGTTACCTCTATATTTCCTTAAAGAAGCGGAAGCTCGAGGGATAGAGGTATACTTAATAGGACTTTTTGATACCATTGAAGAAGAGATAAAAAAGCATAAAAACTATAGAGATTTTAATATTGGAGAAATTGGAGAGATTACAAGATATTTATTATTAAATGAAATAAAAGAAGTTGTTATGCTTGGAAAAGTTGAAAAATCAATACTGTTTAAAGAGATGAAACTAGATTATTTTGGTGAGAAATTAATGGAAAAGCTTCCAGATAAAAAAGACGAGACTCTTTTATTTGGAGTTATATCTTTTTTAAGACTAAATAAGATAAAAGTTTTACCTCAAAATCACTTATTAGGAAGTATGATGTTTAATGAAAAATGTTATACCAAAAATGTTCCATCTTCAGATGATAGTAAAACAATAAAAATAGGAATAGAAGCAGCTAAAGCATTAAGTGAAATAGATGCTGGACAGACAGTTGTGTGTAAAGATTCCTCTGTTGTTGCATTAGAAGGTATTGAAGGTACAGATAAAACTATTGAAAGAGCTGGAGAGTATGCAGGAGAGAATTGTATAATCATAAAAATGGCAAGACCTCAGCAAGATATGAGAGTAGATATACCTGCAATAGGAATAGAAACAATTAATAGAGCAATTGAAATAAAAGCTAAAGGGATAGTAGCTGAAGCAAATAAAATGTTATTTTTAGATATGAAAAATTGCATTGAGTTAGCAGAAAGAAATAATATCTTTATTATTGGAGTGAAAATATGAAAATATTTGTTTCAACAGGAGAGGTATCTGGAGATTTACATTTATCCTATTTGGTAAGAGAAGCTAAAGAGTTAGATAAAAATGTGGAGTTCTATGGAGTTGCTGGAAAGCACTCTAAAGATGCTGGAGTTAATGTAATTCAAGATATTGATGAGTTAGCTATTATGGGATTTACAGAAGCTATAAAAAAATATAGCTACCTAAAAGAGAAAGCTCAAGAATATCTTAATTTTATAAAAGAACAAAATATCAAAAAAGTAATAATGGTAGATTATGGAGGATTTAATCTTAAATTTTTAGAACTTTTAAAAAAAGAGATAAAAGATATTGAAATTTTTTACTATATTCCTCCAAAACTTTGGATTTGGGGAGAGAAAAGAATTGATAAACTAAAATTAGCTGACCATATTATGGTTATTTTTCCTTGGGAAGTTGATTTTTATAAAAAACATAATGTAAATGCGATTTACTATGGAAATCCATTTACAGAGAGATATAAAAAAATAGATAGAACTGGAGACAAAATTTTATTGCTTCCAGGTAGTAGAAAACAGGAGATAAAATCTTTAATACCTGATTTCATGAATCTTGTAAAAAAGAATCCAAATGAGAAATATCTTCTAAAACTTTCTTCAAAAGAGCATTTAAAGTGGATAGATGAAAACTTAGCAGATTTAAAAAATTTAGAAATTTGTTATGATATATCTTTAAATAAAAGTGTTAAAGAGAGTAAAATTGCGATAGCTGCATCAGGAACAGTTACTTTAGAGCTAGCTTTACTAGGTATTCCAACAATAGTAGTTTATAAAACTAGTTTTATAAATTATGTAATAGCTAAATATATTTTAAAAGTTGGTTTTGTATCTTTACCAAATTTAACTTTAAATGAAGAGGTTTTTCCAGAGTTATTACAAAAAAGATGTAACTCTGTGGAAATAGAAAAAAGTATGAAAACTGTTTTAGAAAATTTAGACTCTGTTCAAGAAAAAATTCAACGAATAAGAGAGAAGCTTTCTGGAGTAGATATTACAAAAAGATATGCTGAATTTTTATTGAAAGGAAAATAAAATGGAAAAAATTAATGAATTAGATAGGAAAATAATGGGGTTTTTTAAAAATAAATCTTTAAAAACTTTCTTAAAATATAGTTTGAAATATAAAACAGCTATGTTAGGAGTAATATTATTATCTACTGTAACATCTTTGATGAGTGCAGTGCCTGCATGGTTAAGTAAATATTTAATAGATGATGTTTTAGTGAAAAAAAATGCAAAAATGATGATGATTGTTATTGGAGCTATTTTTGCATCTACTATTTTGAAAGTTATAACAAACTATTTTGCAGATATTTCATCAGGATATATAACAGAAAAAATAAGAAGAGATATTAAAATAGATGTATTCTCACATTTACAAAAGTTACCGATAGCTTATTTTAAACAAAATAAGTTAGGGGATTTAATGGCTAGACTTTCAGGAGATTCAACAACTCTTGGAAGAATAGGATTTATGTTATTTGATATGTTAAAAGAGTTTGTAACTGTAATAGCACTTTTATTTAGAATGTTTCAAGTTGATTTTATATTAGCGTTAATATCTTTAACAGTTTTACCAGCTATACTTTCTATGGTAAAAAAATATACTAAAAAAATTAGAAAATCAGGTAGGGTTAGACAAGATACAGTTGGAGATGTAACAGCATTTGTTCAAGAAGCTTTGTCAGGTATATCTGTTATAAAAGGATTTAATAGAAGTGATAAAATTATAGATAAATATATGGATGTAACTCAAGAAGAGTTTGATAAAATTTATAAAACTACAAAAATTAAAGCTAAAATATCACCAATTAATGAGGTCTTAGCAACAATAATGATTCTTTTAGTTGCAGGATATGGAGGTTATCAAATAATAGTAGCAGAAACTATGACTCCTGGAGATTTAATATCATTTATAACTGCTATTGGACTTATGCAGCAACCTTTAAAAACATTAATTAAAAGAAATAGTGAACTACAAGAAGCTTTACCATCTGCAGATAGAGTAATTGAAATTTTAGATGTGGAATTAGAACCAGACCATATAGGAGATACAGTAAAAGAGGTTCCAGAAACTATAAATACAATTGATTTTATAGATGTAGATTTTAAATATGATGATGGAGATGAGAAGGTTCTTAAAAATTTTAACTTAAATGTTAAAGCAGGAGAAGTTATAGCTTTAGTTGGAAAAAGCGGAAGCGGAAAAACTACTTTAGTAAATTTATTACCAAGATACTATGATATAACTTCAGGAAGTATAAAAATAAATAATATAGATATAAGAGAGATATCATTACAAAAATATAGAAATCATATAGGGATAGTGCCTCAAGAAACATTTTTATTTAGTGGAACTATAGGAGAAAATATAGGATTTGGAAAAGATAATGTTTCTGAAGAAGAGATAATAAAAGCGGCTAAAATGGCAAATGCATATAATTTTATAATGGAATTACCAAATCAATTTGAAACAGAAGTTGGAGAAAGAGGAGTTTTATTATCTGGAGGACAAAAACAAAGAATAGCTATAGCTAGAGCACTTATACAAAATCCAAGTATAATGATTTTAGATGAAGCCACATCTGCTCTAGATACTGAATCAGAGAGATTGGTTCAGGAAGCTTTAGATACACTTATGAAAGGAAGAACAACTTTTGTTATAGCTCATAGATTGTCCACAATAATAAATGCTGATAAAATTGTTGTAATGGAGAATGGAGAGATAAAAGAGGTTGGAACTCATCAAAAATTACTAGAAAATAACGGAATATACAGAAAGCTTTATGAAATTCAATTTGGGAAGATAGAACCAATAGAAACAGTGGATTTAATTGAAACTCAAAAACTGGAAGAGTTAGAGCAGTATATATAGAAAGGAAGAGAAATGATAAGATTAGACGGAAGAAAAACAAATGAAAAAAGAGAAGTAAAAATTACGAGAAACTACACTATGTATGCTGAGGGATGTGTTTTAATAGAGGTTGGAAATACAAAAGTTATTTGTACTGCAACTGTTGTAGAGAAGGTACCACCTTTTTTAAAAAATCAAGGTAAAGGATGGATAACAGCGGAATATTCAATGTTACCAAGAGCAACAGGAGAGAGAAACCAAAGAGAAGCTGCCAAAGGAAAATTAGGTGGAAGAACAATGGAGATTCAAAGACTTATAGGAAGAGCTTTAAGAGCTTGTATTGATCTTGAAAAATTAGGAGAAAGAACAATAACTATTGATTGTGATGTTATTCAAGCAGATGGTGGAACAAGAACTACATCAATAACAGGTGGATTTATAGCTTTAGAAATGGCAATGAGAAGACTTATGGAAAAAGGACTATTAGCAGAAAATCCTATTATAGCTAATATTGCAGCAATATCTGTAGGAACTGTAAAAGGAACTCCAGTACTTGATTTAATGTATACTGAAGATTCAGAAGCAGAAGTAGATATGAATGTAATTATGAATGATAAAGGAGAGTTTGTAGAGATTCAAGGAACTGGAGAAGAAGCGACATTCTCGAGAAAAGAGTTAAATGAATTATTAGATTTAGCTGAAAAGGGAATTTATGAGTTAATAGATATTCAAAGAAAAGAGATAGAGGAGGAGTTTTCTAAGTAATGAAAATATTTTTGGCCACAGGAAATAAGAAAAAAATAGATGAAATGTCAAAAATTTTATCTGGATTAGATTTTGAAATACTTTCTATAAAAGATGGAATAGAAATTCCTGAGGTTATAGAAGATGGAAATACTTTTGAAGAAAACTCAAAAAAGAAGGCATTAGAGATAGCAAAGTTTACAAATATGATCACAATTTCAGATGACTCTGGCCTTTGTGTTGAGGCTTTAAATGGCGAACCTGGAGTTTACTCTGCTAGATACGCTGGAGAAGATGGGAACGATTTAGCAAATAATAAAAAGCTAATAGAGAACTTACAAGGGATAGATAATAGAAAAGCAAAGTTTGTAACTGTGATAACTTTAGGAAAACCAAATGGAGAGTATCACTCATTTAGAGGTGAAATAGAAGGGATAATTATAGATGAAGCCAGAGGAAAAGAAGGTTTCGGATACGATCCTCATTTCTATTTACCAGAGTACGATAAAACATTTGCTGAAATGCCTGAAATAAAAAATCAAATTAGCCATAGAGCAAAAGCCTTAGAAGCTTTAAAAAATGGAATTGATAAAATATTAAATATAGGCTAACCTAAATGGGTTAGCTTTTTTTAAGACAAAAGTTATTAGGGAGAGAGAATGTATTTAAAAGGTGTAGAAATTTACGGATTTAAATCCTTTGGTGAAAGAATAAGAATAGATTTTGATGGAGGAATAACCTCTATTGTTGGACCAAATGGAAGTGGTAAATCAAATATATTAGATGGAATATTATGGGTTTTAGGTGAACAGTCATATAAAAATATAAGAGCAAAAGAAAGCAAAGATATTATATTTTCTGGAGGAGAGGGAAAAAAGCCAGCAAATTATGCAGAAGTATCACTTTTTATAGATAATAGAGATAATTTTTTTCCAATTGAAGCAGAAAGTATAAAAATAACAAGAAAAATGTCTCAAAATGGAGATAATGATTATTTAATAAATGATAAAAAAGTGAGATTGAAAGATATAGGAGAACTATTTTTAGATACAGGAGTAGGTAAAAGTGCATACTCAGTTATAGGGCAAGGTAAAGTTGAAAGAATAATATCTTCATCTAATAAAGAGATTAAAAGTATAATAGAAGAAGCAGCAGGAGTAAAAAAGTTTCAACAAAAAAAATTAGAATCTGAAAAAAGATTAGAGAAGGTTCAAAATGAGCTGGAAAAAATAGAGCTTGTATTAAGTGAAATCGGTGAAAATAGATCTAGAGTAGAAAAGCAATCTAAAAAGGCAATTGAATATTTATCTATTAAAGATGAAAAAAATCTCTTACAAAAAGGAGTTTTAACTTTTGATTTGAATTTAAAAGAAGAAATTTTAAAATCGGGAGAAAAAGAAAAAGAAAGATTAGCAGTAATAACTAATTCTTTAGAAGAAGAGTTGAAAAAAACAGAATTAGAGTTAAATAATATCGAAAATAGACGAAAAGATTTATATTCAAAAATAGAAAATTTCTCAGAAAATAACACTACTTTAAAATCTGAAATAGAAATGTTAGAAAAAGAAGAGATTAGGACAAAGGAAAGAATCACATCTTATTTAAGAGAGTTAAAACAAAAAGAGGAAGAAAAAGTATCTTTAGAAAAGGTATTTGATTCTAAAAAAGAGATCCTAATAAAATTAAAAGAAGAAGAAGAAAGAGTTAAAAAAAGAGTTTTAGAGATAGAGGGAAAAAATAAGGTTTTTGAAAAAAGTATAGAAGAAAAAGAGACATTAAAAAGAGATAAAGAGATAGGAATTGAATTAAAAAAAAGAAAAATAATGGATTTAGAAGTTGAAAAATTAAAACTTTTAAATGAAATAGAAAGTTCTACAAGAAGAATGAAGGGAAGCGAATTTAAAATTTCATCTCTAAAGGAAGAAAAGGAAACTTTTCATATTAAAATAGATGAAAATTTAAAAGAGCTAGAAAAAGCTTTAAAAAACAAAGAACTAAAAGCAAAAGAATTAAAAGAAACAGAAGAAAGACAAATAAAATTAGAACAAGAGATTACTGAATTAAGTAGAGATATGAATAAAGCAGCAGAACTAATAAGAAATGCTGAATTTGAAGAGAAAAGAGCAGCTGCTAAATTACAAGGTCTCTATAGAGTTCAAGAAAGTAATGAGGGATTCTATAAAGGAGTAAAAGAAGTTCTAAATGCTAAAATACCAGGAGTTGAAGGAGCAGTAATATCACTATTAACAGTTCCAGAAGAATATCAAAAAGCTATTGAGGCAGCTATACCTGGAAATTTACAAGATATAGTTGTGTCTACAAGTGACGTAGCTAAAAAAGGGATAGAAGTTTTAAAGGAAAAAAAAGCAGGAAGAGCTTCATTTTTAGCATTAGATACAATTAAAGTAGGTTCTATGAAAGAGGTTCCTAAAAAAGATGGTGTTATAGGAAGAGCCTCAGATTTAGTATCAGTTGAAAAAAAATATTCTAAAATATTAGATATGCTACTTGGAAATATTTTAGTTGTAAATGGAACTGATGTAGCTTTAAAAATTTTAAAAGAAAATAGTTATAATGGAAACATAGTTACACTTTCTGGAGAGCTACTTAGTTCTAGAGGTAGAATAACAGGTGGAGAGAACTCAAACTCTATTGTAAGTCAAATATTTGAAAGAAAAAAAGAGATAAAAGTATTAGAAGATAATATAAAAGATATGTCTAATAAGCTAAAAGAGTGGAACGATAAAGTTCAAATTATGAGTAAAAAATTAGAGAAATATGAGGATGAAATAGGTGGAATAGACGCCTTAGAGGATTCTTTAAGAAAACAAACTAAATTAGCAGAAGAGTTATATTTAGATTTAAAATCTAAAGGTGAAAAATTAGAGAAAGAAAAAAGAGTCGTTGATATTGAAATACAAGAAGAAGAAAATTATAGTAAAGAATACGCTAAAAGAGTTGAAAGTTCACAAAGTGAAAAAGAAATAACTGAAAAAATTGTACTAGAATTAAAAAATGAATTAGATAGTGAAAATTTAGCTATTCAAAATTTAAATGAAGAGATAAATAATTTGAAAAATCAATTCTCAGATATAAGAATATTATATTTAAACAGTAAAGATAGGTTTGTTCAAATTGAAAAAGAAAAAGAAAAAGAAATATTTGAACAAAAAGAATTTAAAGAAAAAAAGGAAAAAGTTTCAAATATTTTATTAGAAATAAAAAAAGAACTTGAAAAATTAGAAGAAAAGGCTCATACTATAGCAGAAGATATAAAAAATAAAAATATAAAATTTGAAAATGAAAATCAAGAACTAAAAGAGATGAAAAAAGAAGATCATTTATTAGAAGAGAACTCTAAAACCTTAATGAAAAACTCTAGAGAAATAGAATCTACTTTATTTAAAGAAAGAGAGATTTTAAATAGAGAGATTGAGAGAAAGGAAAGAATATCAAAAGAAGTAGAGGAAATTTTAATTCAGTTAGAGGAACTTTCAGAAGTTTCATTATCGCTTTTAAATGAAGATGAAATAAAACTTGCTAGAACAAAAGTAAGAGAGTTGGAGTTAAGATTAAAAGGTTTTGAATCTGTAAATTTACTTTCAATTGAAGAATTCAAAGAATTAGATAATAAATATAAATTTATTGATCTTCAGAGAGAAGATTTAGTAAAAGGAGAAAAGAGCTTATCTCTTTTAATAAAAGAGATTGACGAAACAATAGAAGAAAAATTCTATGAAGCTTATGAAGAAATAAATAAAAACTTTAATGAGATGTGTATAGAGACATTAGATAACTCTGAAGGAAAATTATCTTTACATAATGGAGAAGATTTTTTAAACTGCGGAGTTGAAATATCAGTAAAATATAAAAATAAAAAAAGACAAGCACTTTCACTACTATCTGGTGGAGAGAAATCTATGGTTGCAATAGCTTTTATAATGGCGATATTTATGTATAAACCTAGCCCATTTACATTTTTAGATGAGATTGAAGCAGCTCTTGATGAAAAAAATACAAGAAAATTAATTGGTAAATTAAAAGAATTTACAGATAGATCTCAATTTATTTTAATAACACATAATAAAGAAACAATGAAAGCTTCAGATTCTCTATATGGAGTAACAATGAATAAAAAAATTGGAATTTCTAAATTAGTTCAAGTAAAAATTTAGTAAAGAGAGGAAAAAATGAAACTTTTATCGTATATATATTTTTTAATAACCTCAATACGAAATTGGCTTTACGATAAAAGGTATCTTAAAATAAATGAGATACCAGATGTTGATATTTTATGTATAGGAAATATAACTGTTGGAGGTACTGGAAAAACTCCAGCAGTTCAATTCTTTGCAAAAAAACTTTTAAAAATGGGAAAAAAAGTTGCTATAGTATCAAGAGGATATAGAGGAAAAAGAAAAGTAGATCCATTAATAGTAAGTGATGGAAAAAAAATTCTAGTAACATCAAAAGAGAGTGGTGATGAACCATATATTCATGCTTTAAATTTGAAAGTACCAGTAATTGTGGGAAGAGATAGGTATGAAGCGTGTAAATTAGCAGTAGAAAAATTTGGTGTGGATACTATAATATTAGATGATGGATTTCAGCATAGAAAATTAAAAAGAAATAGAGATATTGTTTTGATTGATGCAACAAACCCTTTTGGGTGGGGTGCTTTATTACCTAAAGGAACTTTGAGAGAGGACTTTCAAAAAGGTGGAGAGAGAGCAAGTGAATTTATAATAACAAAATCAGACTTAGTATCTGAGAGCGATTTAGAAACACTAAAAAGATTTTTAAAAGTAAAGTTTAAAAAACCTGTTTCAGTTGCAAAGCATGGAGTAACATCTTTATGTGATATAAAAGGAAATGCAAAACCTTTATTTTGGGTTGCGGGAAAAAGAGTTCTTCTTTTTTCTGGACTTGCAAATCCACTTAATTTTGAAAAAACAGTAATCTCTTTAAATCCAGAGTATATTGAGAGAGTTGATTTTATGGATCATCATGATTTTAAAGAGAAAGACTTTGATACTATAAAAAAAAGAGCTAAAGCTATGGATGCAGATTTTATAATAACAACAGAAAAAGATTTAGTGAAACTTCCAAAAGATATAGAAATAGATAATTTATTCGTTCTTAAAATAGAGTTTACAATGTTAGATGACAATAGTTTAAAAGGAATTGGTGAAATATATGATAAATAAGATACAAGAAAGAGTTGCAAAAGTAATTGAAAGTGCAGAAATTCTTGATAAAAGAGCCTATTTGACAATAGATAGTGAAGGTGTAATAAAAAGAAAATGTGCAAATTTAACAATCCCAGCTATGGTATTTTGTAAAGATGATATTATTTTTTATGAAACTTTAGAAAAAGAAAGTAATAAAGTTGAAAGAGTTAAAGAGAAAAAAATTGATCGATTATCAAATGTATCAATAGATAAGTTAAAAGAAAATTTTGTGAAGTTAGTTATAAAGGGTGATTTAGAATTCTCTAAAAAATATGGTAAGGAATTAGCTTTAAAAGATAAAGAGGAATTTTTTAAAACTTTATTTAATTTAGCATTAATGGATAATATAGATTTTAATAAACCTTTAATGGCATTAGCTATAAGAGAGATTGTAAATACATTAGGTTGGATTGATGAAATAGGATATCTTGTAATTAGTTATTTTACAAAACAGAGATATGATTTAAATGGATTAGAATGCGCAATAGAATTAGAGGAAGAAGTAGATGAAGTTCCAGAAGTATTAGAATTAATAGCATATAAAAAAGTTTTAGAAAGTTATTCTTATAAAAATGAAAAAAAATACAAAAGTATTTTATTGCAAGGGATAAAAGAAAAGAAAGAAAAAAGCAACGATCAAGTTAAAAATGAAATTTTGAATAGTATAAAGCTTTAAAAGGGGGCAACAAGTGTTAAATTATTTTAATGTAAAAATGATTAACATTCTAGATAATAAATCTGTATCAAAAGATGAGATATTAAAAAAATTAGTGTTTAATATGAGTGAAAATAGTAATTTGATTGTAGATAGAGATATTTTTTATAAAGAGGTTTTGCAAAGAGAAAATGTAGGAACTACAGGAATTGGTATGGGCGTTGCGATACCTCATGCTAGAACTGAAGTAGTAAAGGATATAGTTGTATCAGTTGCACTTTTAAAAAATCCCATTGATTTTAATTCATTAGATGGTGAAAAAGTAAAAATAGTTATATTAGTAGGAGTACCTAAAGGTGAAAGCAAAAAATATTTAGAATTACTATCATCACTCTC
This sequence comes from Cetobacterium sp. NK01, assembly GCF_024506395.1. Classification (NCBI taxonomy): domain Bacteria; kingdom Fusobacteriati; phylum Fusobacteriota; class Fusobacteriia; order Fusobacteriales; family Fusobacteriaceae; genus Cetobacterium; species Cetobacterium sp. NK01. The sequence continues at coordinate 322,877 of NZ_JANIBO010000001.1, read as the reverse complement.
TAGAATATTTAGAGATAAAAAGATAAGAGAGAGTATTTTAGAAAGTACAACAACAGAGTGCTTAATCGAAGCTATTGCGGAGATAGGATAAAATGAAAATTGGGATATATGGTGGGAGCTTTAATCCTATACATAACGGACATATATATATGGCAAAATTTATTATAGATTATTTAAAATTAGACAAACTTCTTATTATACCTGTAGGTATTCCATCACATAGAGAAAAATTAATGGTAAGTGGGGAATTGAGGCTTGAGATGTGCAAACTTGCATTTAAATTAGATCCTAAAATAGAGGTTTTAGATTTAGAAGTTAAATCTAATAAACTTTCATTTACTTATGATACTCTTTTAAAAATTATAAAAAAATATCCTAATAATGAATATTTTGAAATTATTGGAGAAGATTCAGGAGCATATTTTCATAAATGGAAAAAATACCAAGAAATTTTAAAATTATCAAAAGTTGTTGTTCTACAGCGAGAAGGATATACTACACTTTTAAAAGATCCAAATCTTTTGCAAGTTAAAAATCCATTTTTAAATTACTCTTCAACAAGAGTTAGAGAATCAATAATGAATGGAGTATCTATAGATAACATGGTGCCAAAAGTGATAGCAGAGTTCATAAAAAGTCATAATTTATATCAAAAGTAAAAGGAGGTAGCATAAAAACTACCTCTTTTGTTCACTTAGAGATCATTTTTTTTATGGAAAAAATGTTCTAAATATGGTAAAATTTAGTGATTTATCGAGAGGAGAAAAAAATGAAATTAGATATACCAAATCATATAGCGATAATTATGGATGGAAATGGTCGTTGGGCAAAAGAGAAAGGTATGCCTAGAACTTACGGACATAAAGCAGGAGCAGATACTTTGAGAAAAATATTAACCTCTTGTGGTGAATTAGGTGTTAAATACTTAACAGTTTATGCTTTTTCAACAGAGAATTGGAAAAGAGCAAAGGAAGAAGTAGACACTTTAATGTTTTTATTTAAAACTTATTTAAAAAATGAAAAAAAATTATTAATGAAAAATAATGTTAGATTTATAGTATCTGGAAGAAAAGAGGGTATTAGTAAGGATCTTTTAAATGAAATTGAAAAGCTTGAAAATGTAACAAAAGGAAATACTGGAATAACATTGAATATAGCTTTTAACTATGGAGGAAGGGCTGAGCTAATAGATGCTATAAAAGAGATTATAAAAAATGATGAAAAAGAGATAACAGAGGAGATTATAGAAAAATATCTATACAATCAGTTACCTGATCCAGAGTTACTAATAAGAACAAGTGGAGAAATGAGAATTTCTAATTTTTTATTGTGGCAGATAGCCTATTCTGAGATATATGTAACAGATACCTATTGGCCAGATTTTAATAGAGATGAATTAATGAAGGCTATAGAAAGTTATCAAAAAAGAGATAGGCGTTTTGGAGGAGTAAAATAGATGTTAAATAGAATATTAGTAGCTTTAATAGGAATTCCACTTTTAATGATGGTATTATTGAAGGGTGGATTTTTACTATTACTATTTGTAAACTTTGTTATTTTAGTAGGGCTTTTTGAGTTTTATAAAATGGCAGAAATTGGTGGAAAAAAACCTGATATAAATTTAGGATATATTGCAGGTTTATCAATACCAAATATAGTATACTTTGCAGATGTAGATAACTCTACTTTGATATTTATGCCAATTACATTGTTAGTGATAGCATTGATAGGAAAGAAGGTTTTACAAAATAAAGTAGAAAATTCAAGCAGAGATATTGGAGTAACACTGTTAGGTGTAGTTTATGTTTCAGGGTTATTTACGCACCTATTGCTAATGAATTATCTTCCAAACGGAGGGAAATGGTTATTAACAATTCAAATATTAGTTTGGGTTTGTGATTCTTTTGCATATTTTGTTGGAATGGGAATTGGAAGAAAAATATTCAAAAAAGGTTTTAGTTCTATAAGTCCTAAAAAATCCATAGAAGGATCTATTGGAGGAACAGTTTTTACAATGGTAGCCATCTATTTAATCAACAAATATTTTAATATTTTTGGAACTGAAGTAAATATATTTATAGTACTGTTGTTTGGATTTTTAATTAGTATTGTTGCGCAAATTGGTGACTTAGGTGAATCGATGTTTAAAAGAGAGTTTAAAATAAAGGATTCAGGAAAGTTATTAGGTGAACACGGTGGCATACTAGATCGTTTTGATAGTATGTTATTTGTAGTTCCAGTTGTATATTATTTATTAAAATTTATTTAGAAGAAGGTAGCTTAAAAAGCTACCATTTTTTTAGAGAAAATATATGTAAATTAAGGAGAGGGAAATGAAGAAGATAACTATTTTGGGATCTACTGGGAGTATTGGAACAAATGCGTTAAAGGTTATAGGTGCAAAACAAGAAGAGTTCCAAGTGTTAGGAATATCAGGTTATTCAAATTTTGAATTGTTAAAAGAACAAATTGAAAAATTTGATCCTAAATATATTTGTATAGGTAGTAAAGATAAGGCAGATATTTTAAAAAATTTATATCCAGAGAAGGTTGTTTATTTTGGTGATGATGGCTTAAAAACTATGGGAGGACTAGAGGAAGCCGATATTGTATTGACTGCAATTAGTGGAGCTATCGGGATTGAAGCAACAGTAGAAGCTATAAAAAAAGAAAAAAGAGTAGCACTAGCTAATAAAGAAACAATGGTAGCAGCAGGAGAATATATAAATAATCTTTTAAAAAAATATCCAAAAGCAGAAATTATACCAGTTGATAGTGAGCATTCAGCTTTATTTCAAAGTATACAAGGTAGCAATTATAAAGAGATAAAAACGCTAATTATAACAGCTAGTGGTGGAACATTTAGAGGAAAAACATTAGAAGATTTAAAAGAGGTGACTGTAGAGCAAGCATTAAAACATCCAAACTGGTCTATGGGAAGAAAGATAACTATAGATTCATCAACTTTGATTAATAAGGGGCTAGAAGTTATTGAAGCACATATGCTTTTTGGAATAGACTATGACAATATAGAAGTACTGGTTCATCCACAGAGTATAGTTCATTCGATGGTGGAGTTTGTAGATAACTCTATAATTGCTCAAATAGGAGTACCAGATATGAAACTTCCAATTCAGTATGCGTTTACATATCCTAATAGAGAAGGTAGTTGTGAATTAGAGAGATTAAATTTAAAAAAATTAAAAGAATTAAGTTTTGATCAAATTAATAACAATGTTTTTAAAGGGGTTGAGTTAGCATTTTATGCTGGTAAGACTGGAAAAACAATGCCATGTGTATTTAACTCTGCTAATGAAGTAGCTGTGGAGTTATTTTTAAAAGGGAAGATAAAATTTTTACAAATATATGAAATAATAAAGAAAGCTATGGAGCAGCACTCTATAGAAGAAGCAGATAATTTAGAGACAATAAAAAAAGTAGATAAAGAGACAAGAAAGTGGGTATATGATAATTATGGAGAAGATTAAAAAAGGGCGATTAATAGTAATAGAAGGAACAGATTCAAGCGGGAAAGAGACTCAAACGGCTATTTTGTATGAAAGACTATGTGAAAAAATCAAAAAAATCAAAAAAATATCTTTTCCTAATTATAATAGTCCAGCATGTGAACCAGTTAAGATGTATTTAGCAGGAGAATTTGGAAAAGATGCAGAAAAAGTAAATCCATATCCAGCATCGACAATGTATGCTATAGATAGATATGCCTCATATAAAACAGATTGGGGAAATTTTTATAATGAGGGCGGAATTATTGTAACAGACAGATATACAACTTCAAATATGGTACATCAAGCATCAAAAATAAATGATAAAAAAGAAAAAGAAAAATATCTAGATTGGTTAGAAGATTTAGAGTATGATAAAATGGAAATCCCAAGACCGGATTTAGTAATATTTTTAAATATGCCAACAGAAACTGCTCAAGAATTAATGGCGCAAAGAAAAAATAAAATAACTGGTGAAGATAAAAAAGATATCCATGAAAAAAATATTGAATATTTAAAAAAATCACATGAAAATGCCTGTGAAATATCTAAAAAGTACTCTTGGTCAGAAATAAAATGTGTTGAAAAAAATAGATTGAAAACAATAGAAGAGATTTCAGATGAAATATTTGAGCTTGTAAGTAAAGTTTTATAACAGGAGGAATAATGGATATAATAATAGCGTTGTTATTACTAGGAGTAATAATTTTTATACACGAGTTAGGACATTTTCTAGCAGCTAGATTTTTTAAAATGCCTGTTTCAGAATTTGCAATTGGTATGGGACCGGAGTTATACTCTTACTACAATGGAAGAACTTTATATTCTATAAGAGTTATACCAATTGGAGGATTTGTAAATATTGATGGAATGGAAGTTGGAAGTAAAGTTGAAAATGGATTTAATAGTAAATCTCCTTTTGCAAGATTTATAGTTTTATTCGCAGGAGTTTTTATGAATTTCATGCTTGCTTTATTAGTAATTTTAGGAATAACTTTCACAAGTGGAAAAGCGATTCAAAATACCAATCCAGTAATTGGAAATGTGATTAAAGAAGCTAAAGCATCAACTGTTTTAAAAGAAAAAGATATTATAAAAGAGATTGATGGAACAAAAATATCTACATGGTCTCAAATAGGAGAAACAATATCAAAAGATTCTAAAGAGAGAGAAAAATTGAATGTAGTTATTGAAAGAGAAGGAAAAGAACTTAATCTTTTAGTACCTTTAACAAAAATAAGTGATGATAAGGCTCCAATGATGGGAATAATTCCAGAATATAAGTTTGAAAAATATGGACTAATAGACGGAGTTAAGCAATCATTTAAAATTTTTATAGGAGTTTTTGAAGATACATTAGGTGGAGTAAAAATGCTTATAACAGGAAAGGTAAAAGCTAAAGATATAAGTGGTCCTGTAGGTATTGTAAAAGTAGTTGGAGATGCAAGCAGAAGTGGAAGTTCAGGAATTTTAATTTGGTTATTAGCTATTTTATCAATAAATGTAGGAATATTTAATTTACTTCCTTTTCCAGCTTTAGATGGAGGAAGAATAATATTTGTAATTTTAGAGTTAGTTGGAATAAAAGTTGACAAGAAATTAGAAGAGAGAGTTCACACTATAGGAATGATAATGTTATTTGGTTTAATTATATTTGCAACAGCTAATGATATATTTAATATTTTTAAATTTTAATAAAAACTAAGGACGTGAGATTGTGACGAAAAGAGATCGTATAAAAAGAACTGCAACTATTTTATTTGCAGCTAATGGAATTAGAAACACAAAAATAGAAGATATAGCTAATGTTTTAGGAATGGCAAAGGGTGGGTTTTATTATTATTTTAAAAGTAAAGAAGAGCTACTATTAGAAATTATGGATAACTCTGTAATAAGTAGAAAAGAGTTTTTAAAAGAAGTTGGAGATTTAGATGTATCTTTTGAAGAGAAATTAAAAATGATTGTTAGAAGAAGACTAACATTAAAAGATGATAGATATAATTTATTTTTATTTGCTAAAATATATGAAAATGGAGAGATTGGCTTAACTCATGATGATTATATGAAAAGAGATATTATATTTAGTGAATTTTTAACTGTTAATAGAGAACATATAAAAGAAGAATATAGAAGTGAAATAGAAAAGATAAGAACTATGTTGAGTGCATCTTTAACAACGCTTTTACTTTACTTAATAACACAAACAGGAATTGAAGTAGTAGATGAAGAAAGCTATAAGAGAATGGTTGAAAAATATTCAACAATTGATATTTCTAGAGAAATAGAGATGTTTTATAATCTGTTTTTAAAATCTATGTTGAAATAATATATATAAAAAAACAAACATAAATTATAAAATATATTAAAATTAAAAAGGAAAAAATGAGAAAAACTAGAACTAATGTTTAGAGTGAAACTCTTTGAAATAATCTAGAACAGAATTTTTAAAAAAAGTCTTGAAAAATAACAAAATATCAATTATAATACATTGTTAACGAAAATAGAAAGTAGGAGGAAAGGGATGAAAAAATCAATATTAGTAGTTTCAGAAAGAAAAGAAACTTTAAAACAAGTAAGAAAAGCTTTATCAGAAGTTTATGAAATAATAACATTTAATAATTTATTAGATGCGTTAGATATGTTAAGAGAGAGTGACTTTGATGTAGTTTTATTAGATGAGTACTTAACTTGGTTTAATTTCTCAGAAGCAAAAAGAAAATTAAATGGTATAGGTAAAGATTTTGTAGTTATTGGATTATTAGATGAAGAGAATGAGACTTTAATTCAAGAGATGAAGGAAGCTGATATTTATAACTATTTATTAAAACCAGTAGATGTTAAAGAGATGAATAGAATAATGATACCAGCTCTAAGAAACTTAGAGATAGTAAAAGAGAAAAGAAAGTTAGAAGAAAAGCTTTCTGATACAGAAGACGAAAATGAAATTATAGGTCAGTCTGCAAGAGTAAAAGAAGTAAAAAATTTAATAGAAAAAGTAGCTGAAAGTGATTTAACTGTTTTAATAACAGGAGAAAATGGAGTAGGAAAAGAATTAATTGCTAAAGAGATATTCAAAAAGAGTGATAGAAGAAAAGAAAACTATATTACAATATCTTGTGCTTCATTACCAGAAGATTTAATTGAAAGAGAACTTTTTGGTTATGAGAGAGGTGCTTTCTTAGGTGCTACAACAAGTAAAAAAGGAATTTTAGAAGAGGCAGATGGAGGAACTGTATTTCTTGATGAAATATCAGCAATGGATTTAAAGGCTCAATCTAAAGTTTTAAGAGTTATTGAGTATGGAGAGTTTAGAAGAGTTGGAGGAAATAAATCAAGAAGAGTCGATGTAAGATTTATAGTTTCAACAAACAAAGATCTAAAAGAAGAAACTGAAAAAGGAAAATTCAGAAAAGATTTATACCACAGATTAACAGCTTTCCCTATTGAGGTTCCACCTTTAAGAGATAGAAAAGATGATATTCCAATGTTAGCTAACTATTTCTTAAATAAAATTGTAAAAGATTTAAGAAGAGAAATACCTGTTATTTCTGGAGATGCTATGAAATATCTGATGGAATATTCATACCCTGGAAATATAAGAGAGTTAAAAAATATGATAGAAAGAATGGTAATTTTATGTAACGATAGAAATATTGATGTTGAAGATTTACCATTAGAAATAAAAATGAAATCTGATACAGTTGAAAATAAAACTGTTATCGGAGTAGGACCTTTAAAAAATATATTAGAGCAAGAAATTTATGCTTTAGATGAAGTTGAAAAAGTTGTAATAGCAATGGCTTTACAAAAGACAAGATGGAATAAGCAAGAGACTTCTAAGCTTTTAGGAATTGGAAGAACAACTCTTTATGAGAAAATCAGAAAATATGGTTTAGATACAAAATAATAATCTTACAAAATTTTTCGGAGGGTTTAAGTATGGCAATTAGAAAGTTTAGAAGAAACATGAAACCTGTAATTTGGGTAGTAACAATATTCTTTTTCATAAGTTTAATAGCCGGTTATGCGATGTCGTTTAAGAATACTTCATCTAATTCACAATTGGCATTTAAATTGAACGGTAAAAAAGTTACTATGGTAGAAGCTCATAGATCAATGGCTATAATGTCAGAAAATTATAAAAGATATTTAGGAGCTAATATAGATCCAGAGTTAATGAATACAATTGCTTTTAATGAACTTATAAATAAAAATCTTTTGTTAGAGATGGCAGATAAATTGAAAATTAAAGTTTCTAATTCAGAAGTTGATGCTCAGATGGATCAAATAAAAGCAGCTTTTCCAGATAAGGAGCAGTTCAAAAATGCACTTCTAAGTCAAGGATATACAACAAAGACTTTAGAAAAAGAGATAAAGGAAAATTTGATACTCCAGAAAGTTTCAGAAGCTATAACTGGAAATGTAAATATTACTCCTGAAGAGATTAACGAATACTATTCAGACTATAAGTATACAATGTTTCAAGGAAAACCTTTAGAAGAAGTAAAGGCTCAAATTGAACAAGCTTTGAAAACTCAAAAGGGAGCAGAAGTATATGCAGAAGATATGACAGAAGCTAGAGCTAAAATGAAACTTCAAGATTTAGATAAAAATTTTGATGCTTATGTAGAAAAAGAAGCTTTTGAATTTGATGGGGTTAAAGTTAATAATGTAGAATATGCAAAGAGAGTATTAAATGCATTGACTATGACAAAAGGAGATTTAACTCAAGCAAAAGAGTTAGCAAAATCTTCAATTGAGTCAGAGATAAAACTTTTAAAAGCTGCAGAAGCTAAAGGAGTAAAAGTAAATGAAGCTTTACCATTAGATCTTCAGGTTGCAAATGCAGTAAAAGAACTTTATAGTAAGTTAAAATCAGAAATTACTTATACTCAAAATGATTTAAAAGATTTTTTCCAAGAAAATCAAATAAATTATGATACTTTAAAAAGTGCTGATGCAAATATAGCAATTTTAAAAGTTCAACCAACTGAAGAAGATGATGCAAAAGCAAAAGTTAGAGCAGAAGAGTTATTAAAAAAAGTAAATAAGGAAAATTTTGCAGAGATGGCTAAAAAATATTCTGAAGGACCAAGTGGACCAAATGGTGGTGCATTAGGAACATTTAAAAAAGGAGATATGGTAAAGCCTTTTGAAGATGCGGCATTTACAGGAGTAGCTGGTGAAGTTTATCCAGAAGTTGTAAAAACTCAATTTGGATATCATATAATTTTTGTTGAATCTAAAGATAATAAGAATGAAACAGTTACAGCTAGTCATATTCTAATAATTCCTGAACCTTCAGAAGAGACATTAAATGCAAAAGATGCTCAGGTTTCTGAAATAGTAAAGGATTTAAACAATAAAACAATAACATTTGAAGATTTAAAAAATGATAAAGATATTGTTTTCTCTGAAAAAATAGATGGAATAACAGAAGAGGGATATGTACCTGGATTAGGATATAATGAAGAGTTAGCTAAATCTATATATGATTCTAAATTAGGAGAAGTAGGATTTATAAAGGAACAAAAAGATTTTATAATTTATAGAAAAGACTCTCAAGTAGATGAGAAAAAAGCTAATTTTGAAGAGTTTGAAAACCAAGTAAAAGCTGATTATGTTAATACAAAAGCGCAAGAAGCTTTGAAAGAGATTGAGTTAAGTACTCAAAATACAGAAAATTAAAAATTTGAAAGAAGGATTTTTTAAATCCTTCTTTTTATTTTTAAAAAAAAATTGCATATTTACTAGAAATATAATATAATTTAGGATAGAGCGGTTTGCTCTTAAATATTTTTTACTTAAAAATCTAAGAGATTAGGAGAATATTAATGAAATATAAATCAGAAGATATTGATTTATTGTTACAACAATTACATATTGAAGAAGTTGTAGGAGAGTTTGTTGATTTGAAAAAGGCAGGAGCTAATTATAAAGGTTTATGTCCATTTCATCAAGATAATCATCCATCATTTGTAGTTAGTCCAAACAAAAATATTTGTAAATGTTTTGTTTGTGGTGCTGGTGGAAATCCTATTAAATTCTATTCAGAATATAAAAAAATATCTTTTGTTGAAGCAGTTGAAGAATTAGCAAAAAAATATAATATTCCAATAACAAAAGTAGGAAATAGTAAAATTAATGAAAATAAAGAGTATTATGATATTATGGAAGAAGCTCATAATTATTATAAAAATGAGATATTCAAAAATACAGCTAGAGATGCTTTAGAATATTTATCAAAAAGAAAAATAAACCCAAAATTAATAAAAGAAAATGAAATTGGTTATGCGCCAAATATATGGACAGGACTTTATGATTATTTAATAACAAAGGGGTTTGAAAAAGAGAAAATATTTATTTTAGGATTAGCTAAAGAGAGTGAAAAAGGTATATATGATACCTTTAGAAATAGAGTAATATTTCCAATATACTCAATAGCTGGTAAGGTTATAGCTTTTGGAGGTAGATCATTAGAAGATAGTAAAGAGATTCCCAAATATATCAATTCTCAAGAAACTCCTATTTTTACAAAAGGAAGAAATCTTTATGGTTTCATTCAAAAAGGAAGTAATATTAAAAAGAAAAACTATTCTATATTAATGGAAGGTTATATGGATGTTTTATCAGCTCATTCATATGGTTTTGATGTAGCCTTAGCTCCTTTAGGAACTGCTTTAACAGAAGAGCAAGCTCAGCTTTTAAAAAAATATACAAATAATGTTATATTATCTTTTGATATGGATGAAGCAGGACAAAAAGCTACAGAAAGATCAATTTTAATATTAAAATCTGAAGGATTTAATATTAGAGTTTTATCATATAAAGATGCTAAAGATCCAGACGATTATTTAAAAAAATATGGTAAAGATGCATTTTTAAAAGTTGTTAAAGAATCTTTAGAAGCTTTTGATTATTTATATTTAAGATATTCATCAGAGTATAGTTTAGAAGATCATATGTCAAAACAAAACTTTATAAATAGGTTTAAAGGGTTTTTTCAATGTTTAGATAGTGATTTAGAAAAAAGTTTATATATTGATAAGTTGAGTAAATCATTAAATATAGATTTAGAAATACTAAAAACAATTTTAATAACAAATAATAATAAAAAAAGAATAAAAAATACTTACGAAAAAAAAGAGGAAAGTAAGGATTTAGACGAAAAAGGACTATATAATCTAGAAAAATTAACATTAGCATTAATTCTTTCTCATAATGAATATTTTATAGACTTTAAAAATAAAGAGATTGTAAGTAGTTTAGGAAAAAAAATATTTCAATACATAGAATTTCTACAAGAAAATGCAGAAAAAAGTACAAATATAATAAAAGATATAATTTTAACAGGAAATCTGACACAAGATGAAGAAAAGGAGTTGGTAAATATATCCTTACTTTCTATAGATGATTTTTCAAATAAATTAGATATTGAGAAGGGATTCCAGATTATTTTTATGTCGTGGTTTATATTAGAATTAAAAGAAGCGTTAAAAGAAAGAAGTAACTTATTAAAACATATTAAGCTAAAAAAAATAGAGGATAAATTGAAACAACATATTGAGTTCAATGACCTTCGTGCATTGTATAGTGAGTTTAAAAATATCAATGCTTAAAATTTTGAAAGATAATTTATTCAATAGAGGAGGCTTCAACTAATGAAGGAGTTTATAAAAAATGAAAAGGTTTTAGCTTTATTAAGAAAGGCAATGGAAAATAAAGTAATAAGCTATGAAGAGATTAATAGCCAATTAAGTTCAGATTTTCCACCAGAAAGAATAGAGTTTTTAATAAATGGAATGACAGAACAGGGAATTAAAATAATTTCCCAAGAAGAAATTAAGAAACAGGAAAATATTAAGAGAAAAGACGAAGGAAGAAAAGATTTAAAAAAAGTTATAACTCCAATAGTAAAAAGACCTGTTGTTGAATTAGATGAAGAAGAAGAGGAAGAAGAAAAAGCAGCAGATTATTCAGAGGAATTTGATTTTAATCCAGATGATATAGAAGAAGTTAGTGAAGATGACTTAGTAAATGATGATTTGTTTAGTATTACAGGAGAGATGGAAGTAGACGAGCCAATTAAAATGTATTTGAGAGAAATTGGACAAATTCCTCTATTAACTCATGAAGAAGAGTTAGGTTATGCTAAAGCGGCATTAGAAGGAGATGAATATTCTCAACAACAACTTATAGAAGCTAACTTAAGACTAGTTGTAAGTATTGCTAAAAAGCATACAAACAGAGGATTAAAACTATTAGATTTAATTCAAGAAGGAAATATAGGATTAATGAAAGCTGTTGAAAAGTTTGAGTATAGTAAAGGATATAAATTTTCTACTTACGCAACATGGTGGATAAGACAAGCTATAACAAGAGCAATAGCAGATCAAGGAAGAACTATACGTATTCCAGTTCATATGATAGAAACAATTAATAAAATTAAAAAAGAAGCTAGAATTTACCTTCAAGAAACAGGAAAAGACGCTACTCCAGAAGTTTTAGCAGATAGATTAGGGATGGAAGTTGAAAAAATAAAAAGTATTCAAGAGATGAATCAAGATCCAATATCATTAGAAACTCCAGTTGGAAGTGAAGAAGATAGTGAATTAGGAGATTTCGTAGAAGACAATAAAATGCAAAATCCTTATGAGTTAACAAATAGAACTTTACTTAGAGAGCAATTAAATGATGTGTTAAAAACTTTAAGTAGTAGAGAAGAACAAGTTTTAATCTTTAGATATGGATTAAATGATGGTGCACCTAAAACTCTAGAAGAAGTAGGAAAAATCTTTAAAGTAACAAGGGAAAGAATTAGACAAATAGAGGTAAAAGCACTTAGAAAGTTAAGACATCCAAGCAGAAGAAAAAAACTAGAAGATTTTAAAGTATAAGACAATATGGGGGTAGTTAAAACCCCCATTTTATATTATTTATATTAAAAAAAGGGGATAAAAATGAAAATAAGAGAATTTGAAAAAGAAATATTAAAAAACTGTATTGAGGATAAAGACTTTATAAAATTTTTAAAGCAAAATTCAGCTTTAAAATTAGAGTTTGAAAATATAGATATAAGAAAAGAAGAAAAAGTTGAGGATAATAGCTATGTTGTAGAAGGAATTGTAGGTGAATATTTAGAAGAGATATCTTATATTCAGCCTCTTTCAAAAGAAGAGATAAGTAATCTTTTAGAAACTTTAGATGAAGAAGAAAGTGTTCATAAATTAGTAGAAGGTAATTTAAGAGAGGTTGCTAATATCGCTTTTGATTATTTAATTGCAGGAATTGATTACTTAGATTTAATTCAAGAAGGAAATATAGGAGTTATAAAAGCTTTAGAAGAGTATAGACCATCGAATGGAGATGTATTAGAATACATAAAGTTATGGGTAAGAAGAGAAATGATATTATTCATTGATGAAAAAGTTGAAACAGAGAAATACATGTATAAAGGGTATTTTTCTAAAAGAAAAGAGGAGTTACTAGAGCATGAAATAGTAGCAGAGTTAGAAGAAGACGATGAAATTCCTTTAGATGAAAAATCAGAAATTATTGAAGAGAAAATAAATGAAGTTGAAAAACTAGATTTTACATCTGTTCCTAAAAAATTATCTCAAATGGAAGAGGAAATTTTAAAAAGATACTATGGGTTAATAGGAGAAAAAAGAGAATCACTTTTTGAAATTGAAAATGAATTAGATTTAAAAAGAGGAGAGGGAGAAATACTTTTTGAAGAAGCATTAACAAAAATATCTTTAGGAGGAGGAAGAAGTTTAAAAATATGAAATTAAGCAAATTAATAAACTTTTTAGAAGATAAATTTCCAATGTTTTTAGCTGAGGAATGGGATAATGTAGGTTTACAAATTGGAAAAAGAGATTCTAAAATTAATGGAATTTTATTATCTTTAGATTTAACAGAAAAAGTTATAGATAAGGCCATAGAAATAGGAGCTAATTTGATTATAACTCACCATCCTCTAATTTTTAAGCCATTAAAAAATGTATCAAGTGATACTTTAATAGGACGAAAAGTAATAAAGTTAATTGAAAATGGTATTTCAGTATATTCTATGCATACAAATTTAGATTCTGGAAAATCTGGATTAAATGATTTTTTAGGTGAAAATATATTAGGATTAAAATTAGGAAAAATACTAAATCCTTTAGAACAAAATGGTAGAGAGTATGGAATTGGAAGAATATATAAGCTAGATGAACCTTTAAAATTGGAAAAAATATCAGAAATATTGAAAGAAAAACTAAAACTGCACAGTATAAATGTAGTGAAATCAGATGATGATAAAGAGATAAAAAAGGTAGCAATAGTTACTGGTGCAGGGGTATCTTATTGGAGAAAAGCTAAAAAATTAGGAGCACAGGTTCTAATTACAGGAGACATAAAATATCATGAGGCTATGGATGCACGAGAAGAGAACTTTAACTTAATTGATATAGGTCATTTTGAAAGCGAATGGATTTTTTCAAATTTATTAGAAAACTTAATAAGAAAAGAGTTTGAAATAACCATCACAATTTATAATGACGGTCCAGTATTTGAAAAAATGTAAGGAGAACAACGGATGCTAAAACAAGTGGTAATAGGAACGATAATATTTTCTACTTTGGTCCTTGGAAAACTAAATGATTATAGAAATGTTTTTACTGGAGACACAAAGGAAAAGATAGCAGAAGCTATAGAAAACTTTCAAGATAAAACAGGAAATAAATTATATTTAAATACTTTAGAAGAAAATGAAGGTTTTGAAGCAGAAGAGCAGGAAAAAGCAGTAATAATAAATTTAATAAAAAATAATGATAGTGAAAATGGAGTGTTGAAGGTTCAATTAAAAATTTCTCAAGATCTAAATCCAGAGGATATTTCTTCAGATTTATCTCTTTTATTAACAAATGTTGAAGAGTATGTAGGGGAAAAAGATGAGGGACTTGTGGCAATAAATTTAGTTGAAGGTCTTCAAGAAGTTTTTATAACAGTATCTGATTCTCAAGAGGATAGTAAAGATTTAGAACAAATGACCCTAGGCACTAAGGTATTTTTAGGAATTTTATTGACATTTTTAGTATTATCTATTAGAATAATACAGGTAAAACAAAAAAAAAGAAAATATAAGTTAAAAAATGATAGGTATTAGAGTTAATCGCTTGCATTAGTAAGAGGAAAGTCCGGGCTCCGCAGAGCAAAAGGGTAGCTAACGGCTACTAAAGGAAACTTTAAGGAAAGTGCCACAGAAAATAGACCGCTGTTTTATACAGTAAGGGTGAAAAGGTGGTGTAAGAGACCACCAGTTCTTTAGGAGACTAAAGAAGCTAGGTAAACCCCCTTTGGAGCAAGACTAAATAGGAGAGAAATAGGGGTTGCTCGTCCTCTCTCAGGGTAAGTTGCTTGAAGCTATAAGCAATTATAGTTCTAGATAAATGATTGACAAATACAAAACCCGGCTTATTTAATGCCTATCAATAAGAAACAACTGAGTCAAGAAATTTTGTGAAAATTCCTTGACTTTATTTTTTATATAAAATCTTATTAGGAGAAGTATGAGTATGAAAAAGATGAAAATAGTAGTAGGAATTATATTATTGAGTTTAATAGGATGTACACCTTTAGAAAAGAAAATGAGTGAAGAGGATCGTATCCTGTTGCCTACAGTGACAAAACAAGCTTATGATGTGAGTATATCGACTATGTCAGAAGGAGAATTTATACCGCAAACTGATATAATTCATACAGGACAAAATGTGGCCTTAGCAGAAAGTGCAGTAACTGAAATAACATTAAATGGTATTGATCAGGTTAATATAGGAAAGAAACAAGTTAGAAACAAAATAGCGTATAATGGAAGCTCTACAGTACCATTTACAGGAACTTTTGCTGCTGTTGTAGGAGTTCATAAACATTATACAGAAGAGTATAAAAATGGTAAGTTAAATGGTTATAAAACTTGGTATTCAGAAGCTGGAAGAGTTGGATTAAAAGAGATGTATGTAGATGGAGTTAGAAACGGATTACAAGAAAGTTACTATAGAAACACAGGAAATATTCGTTCTAGAATATCGTATTCAGGTGGAAGAGTCTCAGGACCTGCAACTTGGTATGATAATGCAGGTAAAATATTACATCAAGAAGACTTTAAAGGTGGAAATGGAGAATGGGTAGCATATTGGGATAATGGTCAAATAAGAGAAAAAGGAAGACTTGCAGGAGGACTTCCTAACGGAGAATGGAGAAATTATACATCTAAAGGTGAATTAGAAAAAATTACAATTTTTAGAAATGGATCCCCAGTATCACAAGAGTGGTTGAAATAAATAAGTTGACAAAATATGAAAAAAATGATATGATAAACAGTAGATTAAGCTTGGATAAGGTCGTCAGCAACCGAATCTAGCGATCTTTATACTTTTGGAGGTGTTAGAATGTACGCAGTTATAAAAACTGGAGGAAAACAGTACAAAGTTGCAGTAGGTGAAGTATTAAGAGTTGAAAAACTAAATGCTGAGGTTAACACAACTGTAGAATTAACAGAGGTTCTTTTAGTATCAAACAATGGAGAGGTTAAAGTTGGAACTCCTGTTGTTGAAGGTGCTAAAGTAGTTGCAGAGGTTGTTGCTCAAGGTAAAGGAGCTAAAGTTGTTAACTTCAAATACAAGCCAAAGACTGGATATCACAGAAAGAAAGGTCACAGACAACTTTTCACTGAGATCAAAGTTACTGCAATCAATGCATAATTAATTTATGACAAAGATTGAAATAGTTAAAAAAAATGGTAAAGTAGTTAGATACAGAGCCAATGGTCATGCTGAATATGCTGAGTACGGGCAAGATATTGTTTGTGCTGCAATTTCCATGGCAATGCAATTCCCGTTAGGAGGATTGCAAGAGATTTTGGATATTACACCAAAATTTGAAATTGACTCCGATGGGTACTTAGACGTTGATATGAGGGGAATGGATTTTTCAAATAAAGAAAAAGAGGTTCATGTATTATTAGATACAATGGTATTAATGTTGAAAGAACTATCTAAGGGTTATCCTAAACACATAAAGCTTGTAGAGAAGGAGGAAATTTAGATGCTATTTACATTAAATATACAATTATTTGCGAAGAAAAAAGGACAAGGTTCTGTTAAGAACGGAAGAGATTCTAATCCAAATTACCTTGGAGTTAAGAAGTATGATGGAGAGGTTGTAAAAGCTGGAAACATCATCGTTAGACAAAGAGGAAACAAATTCCACGCTGGAAACAACATGGGATGTGGAAAAGATCATACTCTATTCGCATTAATCGATGGATACGTAAAGTTCGAGAGATTAGGAAGAGACAAGAAGCAAGTTTCAGTTTACGCTGAAAAAGCTAACTAAGATTTCAAAAGGAGAGATTAATAATCTCTCCTTTTTTTCATATAGTATTATTTTTTACTAAAAATACCAAGTAATCCTCCTGATATTAAAAGAGCGATATCTTTAAGTAAAGAAGCTAAATTAAAGTGTCCTGAATAAGCAAGATATTTTGATTCCCAGTGGGGAGCAAATTTATCTTTAAATTGTTTTAAACCCTCAAAATTATAAAAGTTACCACCATGATTAAATAGAAATACACTTAATCTATTCCATAAAGGAGCTAAATCACCACCATAGATACCAGCTAGTGGAGCCATTCCTAAACTAAAGTAGTTATATTCATTCTCCTTTGACCAATTTATTATTTTAATAAATAGATATTCCATAGTTCCTGATGGTGCAGAATCAACATATCTCATTAAATCAATAGCTATTTCATTTTTAGTATCAGTTGTTAATAAGTTAGAAAAGGCAATTAACTCGTTATTTTCATTATACAAAAGAGCTATTTTAAAATTTTTAAGATAATCTAAATTAAAGTTCCCTAAAGAAAATCCCTTCTCCTTAGCTTTTTTATTTTTCAACCAATTATCTGAAACTTTTTTTAGTTGAGATTCTAGGCCATCTATAGAGTCAACAACTGTAAATGTAAAGTTTAATTTTTCAAATTTATTAAATGTATATCTTATTTTTTTATATAAAGGTGTAGAAATATCGTATTGTTTTAAATCAACAATAGCTTCTTCTCCTATTTTAATTATTTTAAGACCTAATTCTAAATATTCAGAAAGATGATCTTTAGAAATTTCATAAAAAGCTATATTTTTTCCACTTTGTTTTCCTATTCTATAAAAGTCTTGTATAATCTCACGAAAATGTTTTTTATCACCAATAGGGTCTCCCATAGATATTAGATTT
The DNA here is from genome assembly GCF_024506395.1 of Cetobacterium sp. NK01. Classification (NCBI taxonomy): domain Bacteria; kingdom Fusobacteriati; phylum Fusobacteriota; class Fusobacteriia; order Fusobacteriales; family Fusobacteriaceae; genus Cetobacterium; species Cetobacterium sp. NK01. The sequence continues at coordinate 305,091 of NZ_JANIBO010000001.1, read as the reverse complement.
CCAGAAGTATTTCCATACATAATATATGAACTTTTACTTTTATCAAAAATAATTGATTTGTCAGGAAGTAAAGCTAAAGATGAGTAACTATTATCACTGGTTTTAATTATTTTTTTTATTTCGTTTATAACTTTAGAGCTTGGAACTTTTTCAACACTTAAAACAGTATTAAAAAAGTTAAAAACTAAGAAAAGACAAAATATAGATAGTGAGATAAAACTATTTCTTAAAAAAATAGTGTAGTGTCTATTTAAAGCAATATGCCACCATACTTCTTTTTGATATTCAACAGTTTTAAAGGAATAAAATCCAAAAAATATACTTAGCAAAATAACAAATAATGTAAAAAGAACCCAACTTATAGAAAGTTTATCTTTTAAAATAGATGATTTTCTATAAAATCTATCTTTAGATGGAATCAATAAAATAAGAATAAAACTAAAAAAAGCTGCTTCTAAGTAGTTAAAGCCTTTGAAAAAACTAAAAAATATAGCAAAAATAAAGGCGATGACAGAGAGATAGTATGCGCTATCTAACCTTCGATAGATTCCATAGGCTAATATAAGTAAAAAAGTTCCAATTATATTAGAGGAAAGATGAGACAAAGTTATAACATCTCCTGGAAGGATGGAATAAATAAATTTAATATATCTTAAATCTAGTTTAGATGAATTTGAAAACATAATAAGTGATCCAGATAGAAAAATTAGAATACTTAGAATGTCTGGAAAAATTCTTTTCAAAATAAAGTGTAATTTTTTCATAAAATAAAAAACCCCTCCTTAAAATAAAAGGTGAGCTATATTGCTCACCTAAAAAATTATTAATCATTAAGTTTAAGGACAGATACGAATGCCTCTTGTGGAATTTCAACGTTTCCAATTTGTTTCATTCTTTTCTTTCCTTCTTTTTGCTTTTCTAAAAGCTTTTTCTTTCTAGAGATGTCTCCACCATAACATTTAGCAAGAACGTTCTTTCTGTAAGCTTTAATAGTTTCTCTAGCTATTATTTTGGCACCTAATGCAGCTTGAATAGGAACTTCAAATTGTTGTCTAGGAATAATCTCTTTTAGTTTTTCACAAATAGCTCTTCCTCTTGAAGCTGCATGATCAGTGTGAGCTATAAACGAGAACGCATCAACAACATTTCCAGAAACAAGAATATCTACTTTAACAAGAGAAGATTCTTTATATCCAATCATCTCATATTCAAATGAAGCATATCCTTTAGTTCTTGATTTTAATTTATCATAGAAGTCGATAACAATTTCCGCAAGAGGCAACTCATAAATTACCATTGTTCTATTATCATCTATGTACTTCATATCAATGTATGTTCCTCTTTTTTCTTGACAAAGTTCCATAACATTTCCAACGTAATCTTTTGGAGTAAGAATACTTCCTTTTATATAAGGCTCTTCTACACAGAACTTAGCTCTTCCACCTTCAGGGAAATCACAAGGGTTATCTATAACATAAGTTTCTTTTCCTTCTAAAGTTATTCTATACTCAACTGACGGAGAAGTAGAGATTAGATCAATGTCATACTCTCTTCTAAGTCTTTCAACTATAATTTCCATATGTAGTAATCCAAGGAATCCACATCTAAATCCAAATCCTAAAGCAAGTGATGTTTCTGGAATAAATGTTAAAGAAGCGTCATTTAATTGAAGTTTTTCTAAAGCTTCTCTTAAATCTTCATAGTCATCTGTAGAAATAGGATATAATCCTGCAAAAACCATTGATTGAGCAGGTCTAAACCCTTCTAATGGCTCAGCACAAGGTCTTTTAGCATGAGTTATAGTATCTCCAACCTGTGTATCTTGAATTGTTTTTATTCCAGTAATGATGTATCCAACTGATCCAGAACTTAATTCAGGTTGCTCTTTTTTTGTTGGAGCAAAGATTCCACACTCAAGTACATCAAACTCTTTTCCAGTAGACCAAATTTTAATTTTATCTCCTTTTTTGATAGAACCATCAAGAACTTTAACATAAGTTATAACTCCACGATAATCATCAAATAAAGAGTCAAAAATCATAGCTTTAAGAGGCGCATCTTCATCAAACGTTGGAGCAGGAACTCTTTCAACAATAGCTTCTAAAAGCTCAGCGATTCCAATACCAGCTTTAGCAGAAACTAAAACGGCATCATCAGCAGGTAATCCAATAATATCCTCAATTTCGTTTTTAACCTTATCTACATCTGCTGCAGGTAAGTCGATTTTATTAATAACAGGAACAATCTCAAGATTATTTTCAAGAGCTAAATAAACATTAGCAAGAGTTTGAGCCTCAACTCCTTGAGCAGCGTCTACAACTAAAAGTGCTCCTTCACAAGCAGATAGTGAACGTGAAACTTCATATATAAAGTCAACGTGTCCAGGAGTATCAATAAGATTTAATTCATACTCATTTCCATCATTAGCAGTATACTTTAAAGTAACAGCTTGAGCTTTTATAGTAATTCCCTTTTCTCTTTCTAATTCCATTGAATCAAGAAGTTGTTCTTTCATTTCTCTTTCAGTAACAGTACCAGTAGCTTGAAGTAGTCTATCAGCTACAGTTGATTTACCGTGATCTATATGTGCTATAATTGAAAAGTTTCTTTTAAATTTTTGTAACACAATATCCTCCTCTAAATATATTTCTTCACACTATATTATAAAAGAATTATCAAAAAAAATCAATCTAAATTAAATTATAGCTTGACTTTATGAAGGGGTTTAGAATATCATTAAAGATGATAATAAAAAATAAGGGGGATTAGAAATGATCTTTGGACAAATTAATGAATTGAAGTTTTATAAAGGAATCTCTAAGGGCTTAGATATGGCGATAGAGGCTATTGAAAACGGAAGCTACAAAACTGGGGCAATAGGTAAAAATGAAATTGATGGAGACAATGTATTTTTTAACTTACAAGAGTGTAAAACTAAGGTATTAAACGAATGCTTTTTTGAAGGACATAAAAAATATATAGATATTCATGTGGTGATTGATGGAGAAGAAGGAATTGGATATTCATTAAAGAACTCTTTAAAAGAAAAGACAGAGTATAATGAAGAGAGTGATTTCCAAGTTTTAGAAGGTGAAGAGGAGTATAGATTAAATATGAATAAAGATAACTTTTTAATAGTATTTCCTGATGAACCTCATATGCCGTTAATTTCAAAAGATGATAAACCAAAAGAATTAAAAAAAGCAGTATTCAAAATAAAGTACTAAGAAGAAGGTAGAGATGGAACAAATTAATAAAAAACTGTTTTTATGGATAAGTTTATTAGCTTTTTTAGGTGGAGGAATGAATGCTTTTGCAATATTGCAGTTTTCTTTAACAGCTAGCCATATAACAGGAAGTGTTACAAGAATCTCTACAGATTTAGCTTATTATAATATACCGCATTTAAAGATAATGATAGGATTAGTAATCTCATTTTTTAGTGGAGCAATAGTTTCAGGAGTTATTATAGGATCAGGAAGAGATTTTGAGCTTAGAAAAAGATATGGAGATACTTTTATATTTATAGGAGTGCTTCTTAAATTTTTAGAGATGTATCTTTATACTGAAGTTCTATTTGTTTTTATCCTTGCTTTTTCTTTAGGTTTGCAAAATGGATTATTTATACGTTATAGAGGTATGGTTATAAGAACTACCCACATGACAGGAACAGTTACAGATCTTGGAGTTGTAATAGGTCATTATTTAAGAGGAAATCGAGAGATTACATGGAAGATGAAATATTATGCAATGAATATTCTTTCTTTTATAACAGGTGGACTTTTAGTGGGATTAGGTTTAAAATATTTAGGTAGAAATACTATAAACTATATGTCAATAGCTTATATTTTAAGTGGTGCATTCTATTTCTTATTAAGAGATAAATATTATAAAATGAAAAGGTAGGAGAAGATAAATGGAAAAATATTTTATAACAGAAGAGGAAAAAAAAGAGATTATTGAGCAATATCCAACGTTAGAGTGTAAAAATTCAATAGGAGTAATGATAGAGGATTATATGTCTATAAAATGTAAAATTTTATCAGGAACATGTACTTATAGATTAGGACAAAAAAATGAATATAAAAATTGTAAATTACTAAATAAATAGTAAAAAAAGTTTATGAGGTGAAGTAAATGGATATGAAAACACTTTATTCAGCAGGAATGAACTTTGACGCATTTATGGGAACTGGAATAAAAAGTGAAAGAGATAGAATACCTAAAAATTATTCAAGAATTATAATGAGCGAAGAAGAAATAGAAACAGTAAAAAATATTGAGAGAAAAATAAATTTTTTAGTTTCAGGAGAACCTTGGTGCATGGATTTTCAGTTAAATGTAACTGTTTTAAAAAAATTTTGTGAACTAAATCCAAATTTTGATATGACAATTATAACTAAAGCTAGAGGAGAAAAATTTTTAAAGCCATTAATGGAAGTTGAAGAGTTTAAAGTTCCATTCATTGTTCCTCTAACAGAAGAATATGAAGTTTGTGGTGAGATTTTTGTTGAAAGACCAAAAGAAGTAAAAAAATATGTATATGAAGACGTAAAGATGGATTATTTAAAAGGGCAGTATTTACAATATACTGTTAAAGATTTAATTGAGATGATAACAAAAAAGTAGATGTTATTTAACATCTACTTTTTTCATATTTTCATAATAGTTTCTCATACTGGCTTTATTATATTCAAAATTTTGAATTTTTTTACTAATTCCAATCCCATCAATTTTGTAAACTATAGGAATTATAGGATTTTCTTCTAAAATTAATTCTTGAATCTCTTGATAATAAAATTTTCGTTTTTTAGAGTCAGTTGTAGACCTAGCTAAATCTATAAGGTCATCTAATTTTTTATTGCTATAAAAAGAACGATTTCCTTCTGCGCCTATAGAATTTGAATGAAAAAGTGTAGTCACAACAGTGTCAATATCGCTAACTCCTAAAATCCATGTTGTTAAAAGAATATCATGAGCTCCTTCAGAAGTCTTTTTTAAAAAAGTTCCCCATTCTACGATCTCAATATTAGATTCAATACCAATCTCTTTTAAATTAGCCTGTATAATTTGTGCTATTTGAACTCTTATAATATTTTCACTTGTCCAAATTTTTAAGGGGGCTAATTTTTTATTTTTTGTTTCATTAGCTACGATTTCTTTTGCCTCCTTTAAATTTCTATTTAAAAGAGGTAAATTCTGATAACTTCCAAAGATGTTTGGATTTATTGGTGAAGTCGCAATAGAGCCTTTATTTAAAAAGATTGCTTCTAAAATACCAGATTTGTCAATGGCTAGATGTATAGCTTTTCTAATATTTTTATTATCTAAACCTGGTTTTTTTACATTTAAAACCATAAGCTCTGTAGTTGTAGTGGTTTTATGTAAAAGATTTAAATTAGGATCCTTTTCAACAATTTGAAAGTCAATGGGAGAAACAGCATAGATAATATCAACTTCTCCAGTTTCTAAAGCAGCTAAACGACTAGTGTTTTCAGTTATAATTTTAAAAATCAGACCATCATTTTTAGGTTTTCCCTTAAAGTAATCATTAAAACTTTTCATAACTATTTTATCCCCATCACCCCAATTTGTAACCATGTAAGGACCAGTTCCCACTGGATTTAAAGCAACATTATTTCCTTCTACTATATATTTTTTATTCATAATAGCAGCAATAGGAAGAGTTAAGTTAGCTAAAAAAGGAGCTGAAGGTTCATATAAAGTTATTAAAACTTTATTATCTTTAGTTTTTGTGATATTCTTAATATCTTTTAGTATAACTCTGCTTCCAGGTTTTTCCATCATTCTTTCTAAACTAAATATAACATCATCAGTATTTAAAATTTCTCCATTATGAAATTTAACATTATCTCTAATTGTAAATAAAATTTCTGTGGGTGATAGATAAGTAAAATCTTTTGCTAGTTCAGGGACTGGAATTCCTTGATCATTTAAAGTAACAAGAGTATTAAAAATATGTTCTGTTATTCCCAAAGTAGGGAATTCGTTAAAAGTATGTGGGTCTAAAGATTTTGGTTTAGAACCTTGGGCTACAATGATAATATTGTTTTCTTTACTAAAAGAAGTAGTAAAGAATAAGTTTAAAATTAAAAATAAAGTAAAAAATTTGTAAATAGTATTTTTCATAAATTCTCCTAAATAAGTTATTGTAAAATTCCTAAATGTAAATTGTAATAGAATCCTTTTTGAGCAGCTAATTCATCATGAGTTCCTTTTTCAATAATACCATCATCAGTTATAACAACAATTGTATCGGCATTTTTAATAGTAGATAATCTATGAGCTACGACTATCGTAGTACGATTTTTAGAAAGCTCATCTAAAGATTCTTGAATAAGTTGTTCAGTTATATTATCTAAGGCAGAAGTAGCTTCATCTAAAATCAGAATAGGAGGATTTTTTAGAAAAATTCTACCTATAGCAATTCTTTGTTTTTGACCACCAGAAAGTTTAACTCCTCTTTCACCAACCTCAGTATTATACCCCGCAGGTAATGTTTCTATAAAATCATGAATATTAGCTTTTTTAGCAGCTTCTATAATTTCTTCATCAGTAGCATCTGGTTTTCCAATAGTTAAATTCTCTTTAATACTTCCAGTAAAAAGAAATGGATCTTGTTGAACTATACCAATATTTTTCCTCAGTGAATCAATTTTAAAATGATATATGCTTTGTGAATCAATTTTAATATCACCGCTATCAATATCATAAAATCTTGGAATTAAATTACATATTGTTGTTTTACCTCCACCTGAAGGTCCAACAAGAGCTAAAGTTTCACCCGCTTTTATATTGAGAGAAAAATCTTTTAAAATAATTTTTTTATCATGACTAAAATACACATTTTCAAATTTAATATCTCCTTTAATACCTTTAATTTCTTTAGCATCTATTGAATCTTTTTCTGTATCTTCATCAAGCATTTCTTTAAAACGTTTAAAACCACTCATCCCATTTTGATATTGTTCAACAAACCCTACAAGTCTTTTTATAGGTTGACTGAAAATTCTGATATATAAAAGATAAGCTAAAAAATCTCCAAAGTTGATTTTTCCTTGATAAGTAAATATAGCACCAAAAATTAATACAAGGTAATCTAACATATCTGTAAGAAATGTCATACCAGAAACATATTCAGCCATAACTTTATAGGCTCCTTCACGAGCTTTTTTAAATTCAATGTTGCTTTTTTTAAATTTTTCTAATTCATCTTCTTTATTGACAAAAGCTTTAGAAACTCTAATTCCACTGATACTATTTTGTAAAGTTGAATTAATCGTACCTATTTTTTCACGTGTTTCTAAAAATGCATCAGACATTCGTTGCCTTCGATTAATTGTAAACCATACAATGAATGGAATTACTGAAAAAACAATAAGAGTTAAAGGAATATTTATATTTAAAAGAAGAATGAATGACCCTAAAATCATTATAATAGAAATAAAAAGATCTTCAGGACCGTGGTGAGCAAGCTCAGAAACTTCTTGTAAATCATTAACAATTCTAGACATAATACTACCTGTTTGGGTATTATCAAAATATTTTATGGGAAAATTTTGAAGTTTTGTATAGACATCTTTCCTCATATCACCTTGCATTCTAACACCAACAACATGTCCCCAATAATTCATAAAGTAGTTACACAAAAGTTTAACTAAATATATAACAAAAAGAATAACAGCCAAAATAAGAATATTTTTATAATGTCTATTAGGAATATAATCGTTTACAGCAATTCTACTTAACATTGGATATATTAAATCACACATAGAAACAGTTATGGCAGCTAATAGATCTAAAAAAAACAGTTTTTTATAAGGTTTATAATAACTTATAAATTTTTTTATCATATTTTACCTCCAAAATTTATATATTCTTCTAAAAAGAAATGATTGTTTCCAAAATAAGAGATTTCATAGCAAGTAGAAAAAGACGCAATATTAGTTGGCTTTTTTAAATTAATAAAAAAAACAGCATCATACTTAGGAACAGTGATTTCCCAGTTAATATTTTGAAAAATATTGATTAAAGTTATATTTTTAACACCATAGTTTAAAGTAATAAAACTTTTTAAATTTTCACTAACCCATAAATTATAGCTAGAATCAACAAGAAGAATATTTTTTTCTTTTCCATATTGATACATATATTTTCTTTTTAATGTTTTTAGAAAAAATGAGAAAGTAATAATATCATTGTAATAAATAGCATTTTTTTCTTTGTTTATTAAAAAATCAACTTTTGATATAAAATTTAAATCATCATTTGATAAACTTTTAGTTGGAAGAGAAAAATGTAAAAGTTCATACTTCTTTTTAAAGAGATATGTTTTTAACATATTTTTTAAAGTTAATTTATCTTCATCAGAAAAATTAATTTTAAATAAATTTTCTAATTTTAAAATAATATCAAAAATATACGGATGGAAAAATTTATGTGTTTTAAGAGCATTAACAGTATTTCCAACTAATAAAATAGCCAAAAACTCTAAGTTTAATTTATTAACAAGATCAAAATTTTCAAAATTTTTAAAAATATAGAAATATTTATCTACATCTTTTTTTAATCGTTTTCTCTTATTATAAAAATTGCTTGGTAATTTATAAGTATTATGAATATGGGAAAAAATTAAGGCGGCATAAAAACTTTGAAAACTAAAAATATCAGAATTTAAATTAAGAGTTTTAACCAATGTTTTTAAAAAGAAAATCATATTTTTTTGTGTTTTTAAATCAACAAAACAATTAAAGTATTCAAATAAATTAGGGTTTGTAATATTAGAGTATTGATTATTTATATCAAGAGTTAAAGATTGTTCAAAGAGTATTTTTGTAATATATTCTATTGAAAAGAAACAAAAACGATCACTATTAGAATTTAAAGATATTCCTTCCCATTGTTTACTTTCTAAAATTAAATCATAAGTTTTTAGAATAGCTTTAACTTCTTTTAAATCGTTGCTTATAGTTAATCTAGTAACATTAAATATTTTAGCTATTTCAGTTATCTTAACTTTATTTTGAAAAATTAAATTCATAAGAATATAATCAATTCTAATTTTTTTTGTTGAGAGATAACTAGTTGTTAAGTTTTGTGAAAAATCTTCAAAGAAAATATATTTTTTATCAGAAGGAAATTGGAAATATTTACCAGTTTTTATAATTTCAAAGTTATAATTTAATTTTAAATAAGTATTTATTTTTTTTATAGATTGTCGAACATAGACATCACTCAAATTAATAAATTCAGTAATTTTTTTAATAGTACAGTTATTGTTATAAATAATGTATCTTAAGATTTTCAAATCATTATCTTTTAAAAAAATGTTCATTATTCCTCCCTTGAATTTCATATTTATGTCCAATTAGTTAATTTTAAAAGAAAAAAGCTTAAAAGTCAAAGAATATTAGAAAGTATATGTATAAAAAAATTTAAAAAAAATAAAATAAAGTTATAAGTGTCATAAGTATTACAAAAATAGTATAATTAATGGTTAAAATCAATTTAAGAAAGGAGAATAATGAATACAACAGTAACAAATATTTTAAAACTTTTAAGTCAATCAAAAATGAGTATAGAGGATATACTTCATTATGTAGATGTAGAAAAAAGTGCTGTTCAAAAAAGCATTAATCAATTGAATGAATTTTTAGGAACTCTAAATTTGAATACAATAAAAAAAGTTAAAGAAGAATATGTATTAAAGCTTCAAAAAAAAGAGTTAGAGTACTTGTATTCAAAAATGAAATTTTTAACTGCAGATGAAAAAATAGATTACTTATATTTAAAATTCATATATAAAGGATTTCTTAATTTAGAAAAAGAAAAAGAAGTATTAGATATTTCAAGGAGTACAATATTAAGATGTTTTAAAAGAGTTAAAGAAACTCTTGATAAAAATGGATCAAATTATGATTATGTATGTGGAAAAGGGTTAAAATTAAAAACTATAGGTGAGAAAGAAAAAGGATATTTTTGTAAAAAGTTAATGAAATATTTTATAGAAAATAGTTACTTGTCATCACCTTTAAAAGATCTAATAGAAGAGATTAGAGACGTCAATATAGATGAAAGAATTCATAAAATAAATATTATTTTGGAAAAATTAAATATTGTATCAACATATCCTTTTATGGCATTTTTGGCTTCATTAGAACCTTGTGTAAAAATTTTTAATGGTTTTAAGAAATATAGTAAAGAGATTAATTGTGACAACATATTTTATGATATTTTAAATATAGTAACAGAAGTAGGAGATGATTTTAATTTAGAGTATAAAAATCAGATGGCTTGTTGTTTAAGAAGTTATGTTTTTAATGATTCTTTAGAATACAATTTAAAAGAAAAAGCAGATTTAATAATAAACGAACTAAAAAAATATTTGAATATAGATAATTTAGAAAGAGAATTAGAGGAAGTTTTATATTTTAAAATATATATTGCTCTTTTTAAATATGAAAATAAAATTTTAAAAATAAATAGAGTTAATTTCAATACTAATAAAAGAAAAGTTTTAAATGTATTGAATTTAATTTTAAAGAAATTTAATGCGGAAGTTTATTATTATGACAAATATTTAATTGTAAATATAATAAGAGATATTATTATTACCAAAAAAATATTGGAAATAAAAAAAGTTTTAATTGTTTTTAATGAGTTAGCTTTGGTAGAAAAATCATTTTTTCAAAGTGGATTGAAAAAAATTTTACCACATATAGAGTTTAATTTCCAAACAAGTTTAATGTATAAAAATAGAGTTGAATTTTATAAAAATAATTATGATTATATTATAAGTGACGAAATACATGATGAAAATATTATAAAAATAGATTTTTTTGATAAACTTTTAATAAGTGAAGTTTTAGAAAAAAAGACTTTTGAGAAGGCGTTAAAAGATTTAAAATAATATTAAAGAAAGAAATCCTCTAAAAAAAAAGTAGAATATTACATGAAGAAAGTTTAATGTTAGGAGGATTTAATTTTATGAATAATATAGGATTAGTTTTAGAAGGTGGAGGACTAAGAGGAGCCTATACTTCAGGAATTTTAGATTATTTTTTATCGAAAAAATTATATTTTAAATATACTATTGGAGTTTCAGCGGGAGCAATTTATTCAGCTTCTTACGCTTCTAGGCAAAAACGAAGAAATATAGATATAATTTTAAAATATTTAAATGACGAAAGATATATGGGGTACAAGTATTTAATAAAAAAGGGGAGTTATATAAATATAGATTTTGCTTATAAAAAAATGACTTATGAGTTATCTCCTTTTGATTTTGAAACTTTTCATAGTTGTGATTTAGAGTTTAAAGTTGGAGCGTTTAATTGTATAAAGGGAAAAACTGAATTTTTTAGTAAGAAAGATTTTAAAAGAACAGATGATTTACTTGAGTCATTAATAGCATCTGGAAGTCTTCCTTTTTTTTCAAAAGAAACAGTTATAAATGATAAAATTTATTTAGATGGAGGTATTGCTTCACCTATTCCTATAATGCAATCAATATTAGATGGTAATAGTAAAAATGTAATTATTTTAACAGAGGATGAAAGCTATAAAAAAGAACCATTAAAACTTCATCCATTAATAAAGTTATATTATAGAAAATATCCTAAAGTAGCTGATGCTTTAATAAAAAGACATTTAGTTTATAACAAAACATTAAAAGAAATACGAGAACTTGAGAAAAAAGGTGATGTTTTTGTATTTAGACCAAGTAAAATTGTTGTAGTTGATAGATTAGAAAAAGACTTAAATAAAATCAAATCTTTATATAATCTAGGAATAAAAGATGCAGAGGAAAATTATGAAAGATTAATAGAGTGGTTATATGAAAACTAAGAGAGCCTATTAGGCTCTCTTTTAAAATTTTATTGTTGTTTAGTAGGTTCTGCAACAGGAGGATTTTTCATCATATCGTAATTTTTTTTCATCATTTCTGTTTGCATTTTAGCTCTAATTTCACCAATTTCTTTATTAAGTTTTTCCACTTTGTTCCAATCTACTTTATCATCTAGCATAGCTTTTTTTATATCTAATTCTTTCTGTTCAATATCAATCATATTTTTTTGCATTTCAGGAGTAGCATACATCATATTACTTTTCATCATTTTTTTATCAGCTTTCCATCCAGGCATTTGTGACATGTTTTGCATCATATTACATTTAGGGCAGTTTTCTTGGGATTGCATCATAGGCATATTATTATCATTCATCATATTTTGTTGAGAATGATTTTGATGACTATCATGAGATGCAGCAAAAGTAAAAGCGGAAATAATAAAAGATCCTATTAAAAAATATTTTTTCATAAAAAACCTCCTGAATATAGTTTATAATAAATTATATTTCTATTATTAAGAAAAAGTTTAATAATTCCTTTAATAAAGTGTTAAATAACTTTATATTCTTTTAATAAATCTTTAAAAAATTCAACACCATGTACAAGAGCTTCATTATCAAAGTCAAATCTATTATTATGAAGTGCGCAAACATGACCTTTTTCTTCATCTCGAGTACCAATTAAAACAAAAAGTCCAGGGGTTCCATTTTTGGAATAAAAAGAAAAATCTTCAGATCCACTTAGTGAAATATCTGTAAAAACTTTTTTGTTTTTTAATACATTTAAAGCTTTTTCAAAAAGAGAGGCATTATTAAATATAGGTGGGTAAAAAGGTTGAAAAGTCATCTCTATCTTAACATCAAAAGCGATTTCAAATCCTTTATTAATGTGCTCTATCCTTTCTTGAATAAATGGAATTAAAGAGGTATTCTCAAGTCTTATAGTTCCTAACATACTTAGGCTGCCTGGAATTATATTTCTTACTGTTCCTGCATGAAAAGATCCTATTGTTAATAAAAAGTGCTCATATGAAGGGATATTTCTAGATTTAATTGATTGATAAGCTTCAACTAATTTAGCTCCAACTAAAATACAGTCTGTTCCTTTATGAGGTTGAGCGCCGTGACATCCTTTTCCAGTTAAAGTGATATCTAAGTTTATATTTTGAAGAGAAACATACCCTGTTTTTACAGCAAATTCTCCTACATTTATTTCAGGATAAACATGTAAGGCAAAAATTGCTTCAATTTGCTTAGATTTATAAAAATCATCAGCTATTATAAAACGTGCCCCTCCTGCTCCCTCTTCTCCAGCTTGAAATATAAAAAGTAAAGATTTATTTAATGTTGTTCCATGAAGCATTAGTTTTTTAATCTCTTGAATAAAAGTTAAAAGAATAGAAGTATGACCATCGTGTCCACACGCATGCATCATTCCTGGAATTTTAGATTTAAAAGGATTATTACTTTCTTCTTCTAAAGGAAGAGCATCAATATCAGCTCTAAAAGCGATACAAGACTCACTTTCTCCTGGGATAAAAGCGATTGTACTCGTACCAACATTATGATATTCCACTTTCTCTTCATCTAAAATTTTTCGAATATATGCTGCAGTTTTAAACTCTTTTAAAGCAATCTCTGGTATTGTATGAAGATAGTTACGATGGTTATTTAAATTGTTTATCATAAAATCACTCTCCTAGAATTGTTAATAAATTAATACCATATTTTTTATACTTTTGTCATATTTATTTTTTGAATACCTTAAATATAATAATGGAAAAAATTTAAAATTCAAAAGAAATTAATCTCTCTTTTGGTAGTATAATCATATACAAATAATTAATAAAATATAAAGGAGATAAAAAGATGAAAATTATTATAATTATTTTAGCAATTATTTTATCGGTAACATCTTTTTCTACAGATAACACACCAACTACAAATACAACGAATACAAAAGGTCCAACTGTAGATAATATATCAATATCAAATATAGCAAATGAAGAACTTATACAAAATGTAATGGGAAGTATTGATGAAAATTCGGAAGAGATGAATAAAATGAATGAAATAGGAGATTTAGTTGATGCAGAAGTACAAAAACCAAATCCAGATTGGGTTAAAGTTGAGCAGCTATATAATGAACTTTCTATGTACACAAACAAGTTAGCTGTAAATATGATGAAAACTTTAAAAGAGGGTGGCTTAGATAAAACTGAGCCTGATTTCGAAGAAGAAATAAACAATGAGTTAATGTCAGATATGGTCCTAGATGAAGATACTTCAAGTAATAGTTTAGATGAAAAAGAGATAATGAAAGCTATAAAAAAAGAGATACCAGATAGAGAACTTGAACGAATGGAATATTTAAGTTCAAAAATAGCAAAAGAAATAGAAAGACCAAATCCAGATTGGGTTCAAGTGGAAAAAGATTACAATGAATTATCAAAATATACAAATAAGGTAACAGTAATAATAATGAAGGTTGAAAAAAATAAAAATGGAGCTAAAGAATAGCTCCATTTTATTATTATTATCCTAAAGCAACATCTAAAAACATCATAACAGCAAAACCGAGCATAACGCCAATAGTTCCAGAGTCATCATGTCTAATCTCTTTAGCTGTTGGAATAAGCTCTTCAGCAACTACGTATATCATAGCTCCAGCAGCAAATGCTAAAGCATAGGGAAGTAAAAAAGTCATTTTTATAACAAAGATAGCCCCAATTACTCCAGAAATTGGTTCTACAATACCAGAAGCTTGTCCATAAAAAAAAGCTTTTCTTCTACTCATTCCATCTCTTCTTAAAGGTATAGAAACAGCAGCTCCCTCTGGGAAATTTTGAAGCCCTATACCAATTGCTAAAGCAATTGCAGAAACTAATGTAGAGGAAGATTCAGGTCCAGTGACAGCTAGAGCACCAAAAGCAACTCCGACAGCCAATCCTTCAGGAATATTGTGAAGAGTTATAGCTAGAACCAAAAGAACGCTTCTTTTCCATTTTGTTGAAATACCTTCAGCATTGGATATGTGTTGATTTTGATGCAAATGTGGCAAAAATTTATCAATACACCAAAGGAAAATTCCACCTCCAAGAAATCCAATAACTGCAGGTTTCCAACCAGGTAATCCAATATTTTCAGCCATTTCAATTGCAGGATTTAATAAGGACCAAAAGGAAGCTGCAATCATGACACCAGAAGCGAATCCAAGCATTCCATTTAAAACTTTTTGATTTATAGTTTTAAAAAAAAATACCATACCTGCTCCAAGCATCGTAACAAAATATGTAAATAATGTTGCTAAAAGAGCTTGTAAAACAGGATCTAAATTTTTTAAAGTTTCGTACATAAAATCCTCCTTAAGATGTAAAATGTCTTATATATTTTACTTTTACAAACTAATTAAGAAAATCCTTTAAATTAAAAAGGAATTTAGACAGTTTGATATAATAATATGTTACATACTTTAGTACAAGGAGGGTTAGAAAAAATGGATTTTAAAAATATAAATATAATGGTAGGAATAGCAGCACTTTTTTCAACAGTTTCTTTAAATTCACCAGGAAGTGATTTAAATGAAAATCATAGTCATAAAATGTCTAATTATGAAATAAAGTCAGATAGCAAAATCTACACAGTACTCACTCCTTTAAAAGATATTATTCCACAAAATTTGAGAGGATTTAAAGAGTATGATGAATATGCACATAGTTTAATGATGTCAAATAGCTCACAGATATTCTTAACAAAAGATGTAGGAAATAACTTTGTAATATATATGATACCACATCATGAGGCAGCAATTATAACAAGCATTGGAGTTGTAAAATATACACAAAATTTAGAAGTTAAAAACTTAGCAAATAGAATAATCCATGCTCAAGAAAAAGAGGTTGAATTTATGCAAAAATTACTTGAGACTGGAGAACTAAGAGGAAATGATAATGCTCAATTTTTAGATAAAATGAAGAAGATAATGATAAAAATGATGAAAAATATGAAGCCTTATAGTGATCATGGTAATAATTCAGAGGAAATAACAAAAAATTATTTGAGAAATATGATTATTCACCATGAAGGTGCTGTTAGTATGGCAAAAGAATATTTAAAATATGGTAAAAATCAAGAATTAATAAAAATGTCTCAGAAAATTATTTTAAGTCAAGATGAAGAGATAAAAGAAATGAAAAAAATATTAAAAAAGGCAAACTAAATTGTTTGCCTTTTCTTTTATTAAAAATTTTTTAGATCTTCTTCTACACTACTAATAGTTCCTAAATTAAAGTTATCAATTAGAACTTGAAGAACATTAGGACTCAAAAACGCAGGAATAGTCGGTCCAACATGAATATTTTTAAATCCAAGATATAGTAAAGACAAAAGAACTAAAACAGCTTTTTGTTCATACCATGCAATATTAAATACAATTGGAAGATCATTTACATTATTTAATCCAAAAGCTTCTTTTAATTTTAATGCAATTACAGCTAGAGAATAGCAATCATTACATTGTCCAGCATCTAAAACTCTTGGAATACCATCAATATCTCCTAAGTCTAATTTATTATATCTATACTTAGCACAACCAGCAGTTAAAATTACAGTATCTTTAGGTAGAGCTAAAGCAAATTCAGTGTAGTATTTTCTATCTTGCATTCTAGCATCACAACCACCCATAACATAGAATTTTTTTATTGCTCCAGATTTAACAGCATCAACGATTTTATCAGCTAAAGCTAGAACTTGATTGTGAGCAAAACCAGCTATGATTTCACCATGTTCAATTTCAACAGGTGGCTTGCATGCTTTTGCCTTTTCAATAATTTCTCTGAAGTCTTTATAACCTTTCTCATCAGCAAGAATATGTTCACATCCTTCCATTCCAGCAGAGTTTGTAGTATAAACTCTTTCAAGATATTCAGCTAAAGTTCCTCTAGGAGGCACTAAACAGTTACTTGTAAATAGAATAGGACCATTAAAATCAACAAACTCTTTTGTTTGATGCCACCAAGAACCGCCATAGTTACCTACAAGGTTATCGTATTTTTTAAAGAATGGATATGCATGACCAGGAAGCATTTCTGAGTGAGTATAAACATCAACACCAGTACCTTTAGTTTGCTCTAAAAGCATTTCTAAATCTTTTAAATCGTGTCCAGATATTAAGATTCCAGGTTTATTTCTAACTCCAATATTAATTTTAGTTATTTCAGGATGGCCATATGACATTGTATTAGCTTTGTCTAAAAGAGCCATTGCATCAACACCAACTTTACCAACATTTAAAACCATTTGAACTAGTTCTTCACTAGATAAAGAATCATCATCAACATTAGCGAGTGTTTCCTCGATAAATTTATATATGGAAATATCCTCATAACCTAAATTAAAAGCATGCTCAACATAAGCACACATTCCTTTTAAACCATAAATTATAGTTTCTCTTAAAGAACGAACATCTTCATTTTCAGTTCTTAAAACACCAACTTTTTCAGCATAGTCTAAAAGAGTGTCATCAGAACTTAAATCAGTCGGACAATTAACATATTTTGCATATTTTTCAGGAACAGAAATTTTATGATTTAAGAGTTCGATTTCTAAAGCAGCTCTATACATTTCTCCTGTTTCAATCTCTCTTATAATAGCATCATCATGGAAGTTAGCATTAGTAATAGTTATGAAAAGAGCATTTACAATCCATCGGTGTAAGTCATCAGTTATAGGAATTTTATCATTTAAAAGTTCAACATAAGCAGAAACAGTTTTAGCTGTATGAATTAATAAATCTTGTAGATTTGCAGTTTCAGAAGTTTTACCACAAACTCCTCTAACAGTACATCCCTTATTCATTGCAGTTTCTTGACACTGAAAACAAAACATAGACATAAATAACCTCCTAAAAAATTTCTTTATATATTTAACAGTAAAAAAAACTGAGGTATTGAAAATTACCCCAGTAAAAAAAAGTTATTCTTTTTCAAATTCGTCTTTTCCAGCTCCACAGATAGGGCAAACCCATTCTTCAGGAACTTCTTCCCAAGTTGTACCTGCAGCAACTCCATTATCAGGATCTCCTGTAGCAGGGTCATAAATCCAATCGCAAACTTTACATCTCCATTTTTCCATAAAAAATACCTCCTATGTATAGTTAATGTATCTGTGATATTTCTACAAAAAAAAAAAGAATTTCCTTTAAAATTAAAAAAAATTAAAGGATATTTTTGATAAATCTATAATATAAATTACATAGGAAGTATGTTTTGGGAGGAGTTAATTATGGAAACACTTAATAGTTTATTACAAATTAAAAATAGTTCAGGAGAGCCTTTACTACAAACTTTAGGCCACGATGCGATTGAGTTTTTAATAAGAGTATTTGTATTTGTAATTATTTTATATTTAGGATCATATTTTACAAAAAAAGTAGATAAATACATTGATAAAATTCCAGTTGTAAATCAAGATATAAATACAAAACAATTTACTAAGTCTGTTACAAAGCTAGGATTAAATGTTACATTTTTCTTAATTGGATTATTAGCTTTTGGATTTAGTGAAGCTTCAATAGCTACTATGATTAGTGCTATCGGATTAGGTGTAGGTATATCACTAAAAGAATTTCTATCAAATTTAGCAGGAGGAGTAGTTCTATTTTTTACAAGACCTTTTAGTATAGGAAACTTTATAAAGATAAATGGTGTAATGGGTGAAGTAGCTAAAATAGAGGTTTTCTCAACATACATAACTAGTTTAGATGGTAGAAGAATAATCATCCCAAATAATGTAATGATTAGTGGTAATATTATAAATTATGATGCAAATCTTTTTAGACGTATAAAATTAATGTTATCTGTATCTTATGATTCAGATATGAAAAAAGTATTAGCTATATTGGAAAATATAGCTAATACTTATGAAGGATTAAGTAAAGATAGAGAAAATTTTATCCATACGATGGAATATGGAGATTCTAGCATAAATATTTTATTTATGGTATGGACACCAACAAAAGGTTACTATAAAGTTAGAGGAGAGCTAATGGCATACATATTAGAGGTTTTTAACAAGGAAGGAGTAAATGTTCCATTTAATATTTTAGATGTGAATGTAACTGAAAGCAAATAGAGAGGAGGAGTATATGAAAGACAGAATAGTGAGAGCTCTATTTTTTTCAGTATTTTCAATTTTAACAGGATTAATTGTAGGATTAATAGATGTATTTTTTTCAAAAGGATTGATATTAGCAGCAAATTTGCGTGTGGAATATTTTAATAAACTAATTATTTTTTTACCTTTTGTAGGAGTTTTAATGATATTTTTATATAAAAAATATGGAAAAGGTTCTTTAAAGGGAATGGGATATGTATTTGAAGCGGCACATATGGAAAATGTGATTATTCCTAAAAGATTAATTCCGTTTTCAATTGTGTCAACATGGGCTACACATCTTTTTGGAGGTTCAGCTGGTAGAGAAGGAGTAGCAGTGCAAATTGGAGCAACAGTAGCAAATACAATAACAATATATATTGAAAGAAAAATTAAATTGAATATAAATGATCTAAAGAAAATTTTGATTTCAACAGGAATTTCAGCAGGATTTTCAGGACTTTTTGGAACTCCTTTTGCAGCAACTATTTTTTCTTTAGAAATTTTAAATATGGGAATTGTAGAATATAAAGCTTTGTTTCCTGCATTTTTAGCAGCCTATACAGCTTTTGGTGTATCTGAATATTTTGAGATGAAACATTTTCATTTTTTAGTAGAAAAGTTTCCTAAAAATGATATAAGAAATATAACTTTATTTTTAATGGCAACATTTATTTTTGCAGTTGCAGGTTATTGTTTTGCTTTTTTCTTAAAAAAATTTAAGAAGAATAGATATATGATTGGTTTAGATCCTATAAAAAAAATATTTTTCGGAGGAATAATATTAGGTTTTTTAATCTGGTTAGTTTATGGAGGGAGATATAGTGGACTAGGAACTAATCTAATTGATATAGCTTTTTCAAAGGAGCAGTTATATTCATATGACTGGATATTAAAGATGTTCTTTACTGTATTCACTTTAGGAATAGGATTCCAAGGGGGAGAGGTTACACCAATTTTTGCTATAGGAGCATGTTTAGGAGGAGTATTAGGAGGTTGGTTTGGTATTCCTGTGGAGTTTTTAGCAGCAATTGGATATTGTGCTGTATTCGCATCTTCTACAAATACATTTTTAGCCTCATTTTTAATAGGAATAGAGATATTTGGTTATAATATGGCAGGTTATCTTTTTATAGCTTGTGCAATGGCTTATCTATTTAGTGGAGAGTTAAGCATATATGAAGGACAAAAAAAAGAGCATTTAAAAATTTAAATGCTCTTTTTTTATTTTAAAGTTTCAATAATATTATCTATATCATCAAAATTCATATTATTTTTAAGGTATATAGCGTATTCTAAAGATGTCATTCCCCAACTATTTTTAATATCTAAATTGGCACCATTTTCTTTTAAAAAATTTACCATTTGTAAATCTTTATTAAAAATAGCAAGATTAATAGGTGTATTACCTTGTAGTGGTTCTTGGATATTAATATCTGCATTATAATCTAAAAATAGTTTAACAATATCAATATCTTTTAATAAAACAGCTTTATGTATAGGATATCTGTACTCACCACTTCTATCATTAACATCAATTCCAGATTCTAATTTGGCTTTTAATTTTTCTAAATCTCCATTTTTTAATGCGTTTTTAAATTCAATCATAAAATCCCCCTTAATCAGTAAAACTATTCAGAACAAACACAAGGATAATTTGGTGTAGGTTCATCACTTAAGTATTCTTTAATTTTTTCAATTCCAACGTAGTTCGTAACACTTTCCCAATCTTCAACTACTAAAGTAGGAGCAGTAGTAACATCAAGTTTTTGTGCTAACTCTTTAGCTTCAGTTAAATCATAGATAGCTAAATCATGTCTATTATTGAATAAACTTTTAACTACATCACAACTATCACAATTTTTAAGTATAAACAGTGTTTTTTTCATAATAGTCTACCTCCGTTATTTAATAAAAAAATTATAACATATTAATAGAGATTTATATTAAAATTTTTAACTAAATTTTTTAAAAAATTATTCTCTGGATTTACTGATACAATGAAGTTAACTTGATTTAAGTCACAAACTTTATAAAATTTAGAAGTATCGAACTTTTCATCTGTAACTAAAAAAATATTTTCTAAAGAGTGTTTTAAAGCAGTTTTAGTAACTAATGCTTCATCGTGATTGTGTGAAGTAACACCATTTTTTAAAGATAAACCATCTAAGGTTAAAAATGCTTTATCAAAAAAATAGTTACTAATATCTAGAGATGTTTTGACTCCAGATGTTGATAAAAGATTTAGTTTAACCTTTCCACCAATTAGAAATATAGAGTGAGTATGGTCAATACTACTGAAAAAATTTACAAACTCATTGATAACAGAGAGAGAAACAGTAACAATTTTAAGATTTTTTTTACTTTTTAAATAAGGAATCATTTTAGAAATTGTAGTTCCAGTATCTAAAAAGATTGAATCACCATCATTAATAAGGGAAACACCTTTTTTAGCTAAAATATTCTTCTCGTTAAAAAAAAGTTCATTTCTTAAACTATAACTTTCATCAACTATGTTAGAGGAGCTTTTTAAGGCTCCTCCATAAACTTTTCTAATATCACTATTTTCATTTATAATATCTTCTAAATCTTTTCTGATAGTTTCCATAGTCACACTATATCTTTTTGCAAGCTCTTTAACATAAACTATATTTTTAATATTTATTTCATCTAAGATAAGTTGCCTACGCTCTTCCATTAACATATATTATCTCCAAAACATAGAGTTTTTGATAGAGTTGATTAAAGTATCAATATCTGTAGGATAAACCTCTCCAATATTACCAATTCTAAAACTCTCCTCTTTTGTTAATTTACCAGGATATATAACAAATCCTTGCTCTTTAAGTTTTGAATAAAAATTTTCAAACTTATAATCAGGATGATTTGGAGCATAGAATGTAGTTATAATAGGAGATTGTTTTTCTAAAGTGATAATAGCTTTAAATCCAAGAGTGTCCATACCTTTAACAAGTTTATCTTGGTTTTCTGTGTATCTTTTTTCTCTAGCTTTAACTCCACCTTCAGCTTCTAATTCTAAAAGGGCTTGATAAAAAGCTCTTACAACATGGGTAGGAGAAGTGAATCTCCATTTTCCATTTCCATTTTCCATAACTTTCCATTGATCAAATATATCTAAAGAGTGAGAACGAGCCTTTCCTTCACATTTTAAAAGTTCAGATTTTCTAGCTATAATAAATCCAAAACCAGGAACTCCTTGGATACATTTGTTAGATGAACTAATTAAAAAATCAATTTGGTACTCAGGAATGCTAAAATGAATTCCCCCAAAACTAGACATAGCATCAACTATAAAAGTTTTATTGTGGTTTTTAACAATTACTCCAATCTCTTTAATTGGATTTAAAATTCCTGATGTAGTTTCACAGTGAACAACAGCAACATGAGTAATCTCTTTATCTTCCTTTAAAATAGATTCTAAATGAGATAGATCATAAGTTTCAGTTTGTTCAATTTTATAGATAGTATTTTTAACTTTTGCTGTATCACAAATAGTTTTCATTCTATCTCCATATGCACCGTTTGAAAGAATTAAAACTTTTTCATTCTCTCCAATAACACTAGTCAAAACAGCCTCAACAGAGAAAGTTCCACTTCCTTGCATAGGAATCATAGTATAGTCATCTCCAGCTTCAGCAACATCTAAAACTCTTTTTCTCATATCTTGAACTAAAGAGTTATACTCGTTATCCCAAGTACACCAATCTTTAAGCATAGCTGATTTAACTCCAGAAGATGTTGTAAGTGGCCCAGGTGTTAAAAGAATATATGGTTTATCTGTTAAGTTATTGTTATTCATTGTTGTTTCCTCCAAATAGTTTTATATTTTCAATTTTTATGCTTTTTTCAAGAATTTCAAGAGCTTTTTCAAGTTCATGTTTTTCAATAATAAGTGGTGGTGATAGTGTTAATATTCCACTAGAAACTTTGAAACTAAGACCTAAATCAAGGCAATTATAAAGAATTTTATCAGCTTCAGATTCAGCTTTTTCTTTTGTTTTTCTATCTCTTACAAGTTCAATTGCAAAGAGTAGTCCAATAGCTCTTACATCACCGATAATTTCATATTTATTTCTTAATATATTTAATCTATCTAAAATAAATTTCTCCATATTAGATGTTTTTTCTAAAATATTATTGTTATCAATAAAATCTATGGCAGCATTAGCAGCAGCACATCCAACAGAGGATTTCTCATGAGTATAGTGTCCTAAAGATGTATATTGACCAATATTAAATTCATCTTTTGTTAAAAGAGCAGAGATTGGAAATATTCCACCGCCAAGTCCTTTTCCAATGACAACAATATCAGGGTCAATACCATAGTGTTCAAAGGCGAAGAATTTTCCAGTTCTTCCCATAGCAATTGCAGTTTCATCTAAAACTAAAAGGGTATTGTGTTTAGTACAGATATCTCTTATTCCTTTCATAAGTTTATATGATGGAATCTCCACTTCAGTATTTCTAATAGTTTCCATAAAAAAAGCTGCAATATCTCCATGCTTTTCTAAAGTATAATCTAAAATAGTTAAAAAAGTATCTTCATCAAAAATGGGTCTATAGCTATTATAAGGGATTAAATGCTCGCACCCAGTTAGAAGACTTCCAATACCATTTCTAAAATGAGCAGTTCCTCCTAAAGAGATAGCATCTATTGAAGCTCCATGGAAAGAGTCCCAAAAAGATAGAAAACCATCTTTTCTAGTTACAAGTCTAGCTAGTTTCATTGCTATTCCAATAGAAGAGGTTGCTCCTGGTGAAAATAGAACTTTATTTAAAACACCATTTGTTTTATCAGAAAGCTTTTGAGCTAAAATTATAGCAGAGTTATTTGTATATCTTCTAGGAGAAAATGGAAGTTCTTCCATCTCATTAATAATGGCATTTTTAACGTCTTCATTTCCAAATCCAACTTGGTGTACATTATTTCCATGAAAATCCATATAGATTTTTCCAGAGATATCTTCTAGGTAGATACCCTTAGATTTTTTTAAAACATTTAAACAAGGAGTTGAAAGAGATTGATGAAGAAAGATATCTTCATCATCTCTAAGAACACAACTAGTTTCATAGTTTATATTTTTATCTTGCCAATTTTTACGATTTGAAGAGGTATTCACATCCCCTTCAGATGTAATTTTATTCATTTTAAATAACCTCTTCAGAATTCATTCTAGCATTTATAACATCAATTATATGTGGTAAATCACCAACTTGCTCAACAACATAGTCAGCTCCAGCAGAGTATAATCTCTTTGCAGTTGCATCCATTAATTTTTTTAACTGAGCATGGTCCATAGTTTCAACCTCTTTTTGTGAAAGACCAAGTTCACTTCCACCCTTTAAGATACCAACAGTCCAAACACCAGCATTTTTACCCTCTTTCATATCAACAGTTGTATCTCCAATTTTTATAATAGAGTTCCTATTTGGAATTGCTAAGGTAATCATATTTTGATAAATCATATATGGATATGGTCTACCAGCAGGAACTTCAGTTGATGTGATTCTAAAATCTGGACAGTATCCAAAAGCTTTAGCTTTTGGAGCAACAATATCTAACATCTCTTTTGTATATCCAGTTGTGCTTCCAATTTTTAATCCTCTCTCTCTTAACTCTTTTTGAAGATCCAACATTCCAGGAACAGGTTCAGAAAAGTTTTCTAAAGAAGCGAATAAAACTTTTTCAAATCTTTCGTATAAAGAGTTAATATCCTCCATAGTGTAATCTCTATTAAATTTTTCTAACCATAAAGAGTGTATTCTTTCCATCTTTAATAGTGCTTTTATGTGATCTATTTTTAACATTCCCATAGGTTTTCTAGCTTCTTCATAAGTAATCTCAATACCAATCTCTTTAAAAACTTGAACAAAAACATCAAGTGGTGCGAAACATCCATAATCTACTGTAGTACCTGCCCAATCAAATATAACTGCCTTAATCTCTTTTCTCATTATTTATTCCTCCCAAAATTTCTTTTTTTAATTATTTCATAAATTGTTTTTACTAAAAGATTTGTTCCAACAATTAAAATTCCCATTGCTGCTGCTTTAGCTTGATCTCCAACTTCATCAAGGTTAACCATTGCAATAGATGCAAGAGTTGTTTTTGAAGTATATAGGAAAACAGCTGCTGAAACTGTAGTCATACAGTTTACAAAGTAATATATGAATATCTCTCCAATAGTGTGTTTAGTAAGTGGTAGAGTTACATTGAAAAATGTTTTATACCAAGGAACACCCATAGATAGAGATACAATTTCAAACTCTTTATCTAACTTTTTCAAAGATGTTGACGCTGTCATAAAGGCAACTGAGAAAAAGTGAACAATGTTTACAAGAACTAAAATCCAAAGAGTTCCATATAAACTATTGAATGGATTATTTACCCAACCAATTAGTGGAATTCTAATGTAGTTCATATTGAAGAAAAAGATATATCCTAAACCTAAAACCATTCCTGGAAGGGCTAAAGGTACTATTGCGAAAAACTTAATAACATTTCTAAGCTTAGTTAAACTCTCAGTTTTTAAACATATATATGCTCCAAGATATGCAATAATAGTTCCAAAGATAGATGATAATATTGCTATAGTTATTGAGTTTTTATAAAAATGGAAAGCTCCACCATTAAAGTCAAAGAATTTATAGTTATTTAAAGTAAGTTCAAAGTTATATGGCCACATCTTAACAAAAGAAGCGACACCTGCTGTAATAAAAAGTCCTAATATACCAAGACCAATAAACCAACAGAAACTGTAGAAGAAAATATCTCTACCAGTTGAATTTTCAATTCGATAGTTCATAGATTTTGCATTAAAGGTATCTCTTTGTTTTTTCTCTAAAGATTTTTCAAAGAAAAATGAGATTACTGCAGGAATAAGCAGAAGAATGCTAACAACTGCACCTCTTCCTAAATTTTGTTGTCCAATAACTTGCTTATAAATATCTGTAGCTAAAACATTATAGTTTCCACCAACAACTTTAGGTGCTCCGAAGTCAGTGAATGCAAGAATAAAAGAAACTGTAGCTGTGGAAAAAACAGCATATTTACAAGATGGAAGAGTTATTGTAAAAAATTGCTTTACTTTACTTGTTCCAAGAGTTTTAGCAGCTTCATAGAGTCTATAGTCACTATTTTGTAGTGCCATAGAGATAATTAAGTAAGCTTGAGGTAAAGTATATATAACTTCACTAATTACAATACCAGTTGAACCGTATAGATTTATATCTGTTGCAAGATTAGGAAATCTACCGAAGAATCCAGTAGTTATAACTCCCATTCTTCCAAATAGATAAACTAGTGAGATACCATGTAGCATAGTTGGAGCAAATATAGGTAGAAGAATTAAAAATTTTAAAATACCTTTTCCCTTTATATTGCTTCTAGCCATTCCATAAGAGTAACCAAATCCCAAAATTAAAGTTATAACCATAGTTAAAGTTGCTATTTTAACTGTATTGAAAAATGAGGATACTACTCCAGGGCTAGTAAGATATTGAATAAAATTTTGTAGACCAATGAAGTTTCCAGCATTGTCCTCTGTTGCTTTTATACTTAAAGAGATAAGTGGAAAAAGAAGAGTAACAACGAAAAAGATTGCAATTCCCCAAACGATAATATCTCTAACTTTTTCTGAAAGAAGTTTTTCAGTTTTTTTAAAAACTAGCTCCATTCAACTCCTCCTCCTAAAGTTCTTTCAACTTTAAGAAAGATGTGTTGATCTTTTTTTAATGGAATATGAGCAATTTTATTTCTACAGATATCAACTTCAATAATGTAGTTCTTTTTATTAACTTTTAATCTATAGTACGATCCCATATACTCCCAAGACTCTAATGTTCCCATAAAGAAGTTATCTGTTTGCTCATCAGCAAGAGAGATATCCTCTGGTCTAGCCATAACTTTTGTTCCATTGATTTCAAACTTATTAACTTTTCCAATAAAATCTCCAATGAAATTGTTAGCTGGCTTCTCATAAATATCTTGAGGTGTTCCTACTTGAACAACTTTAGCATTATCCATAACGATTATTCTATCTGACATTGAAAGAGCTTCCTCTTGATCATGAGTAACCATTATAGTTGTAATTCCAAGTTTTTTTTGAAGATTTTTTATATCATTTCTAAGTTTTTCTCTTACTTTAGCATCAAGAGCTGAAAGAGGCTCATCTAACAAAAGAATATCTGGCGAGTAAGAGATTGCTCTAGCAAGTGCAACTCTTTGCTGCTGACCTCCTGAAAGTTCATTTGGATATTTATTCTCTTGACCTCTTAAACCAACAAGCTCAAGTGACTCATCTATTTTCTTTTGAATTATATCCTTTGGTATTTTTTTATTTTTCATTCCGTAAGCAATATTTTCTCCAACTGTTAAATTTGGAAAAAGAGCATAAGATTGGAAAACGATTGACATATTTCTCTTAGCTGGATGCTTTTTTGTAATGTTTTCATCCTTTAAAAAAATTTCACCACTATCGACATTTTCAAGTCCAGCAATAATTCTAAGAAGTGTTGTTTTACCACAACCAGATGGACCTAAAAAACAGATAAACTCTCCTCTTTCTATTTCAAAATTTATATTGTTCAATGCTTTAAACTTACCAAAAGTTTTTTCAACATTTTTTATCTTTAAATAACTCATTAACTCCTCCTCGTTTTCATCATCTAAAGATATATTACATCATCTAAGTTAAAAACAAATTAAAACCAAGTAAACTAAGAGTAAAACAAAGGTTAAGAAATTGTAAAAAATAAAAAGCTACAGATTTCTCTGTAGCTTTATAAAAAAGATATTATTTTTTCTCAGTTTTAGAACCAAATTTTGTTTCCCAAGTAGTCAAAATACGCTCTTTGTTAGCAGCAGCCCAAGAGAAATCATTAGCAATTAGTTGAGTGATAGGATTTTCAGGAAATCCCTTTGGTGGAGCAACATTGATATCTCTAGAAACAATAGCATAAGATTTAGCGTACATTTTCATAGCATCTTCAGAGATAGCCCAATCTAAAAATACCTTAGCTTCATCTTTGATATTCTTTTTATTTATTAAAGCATTAGCTTCAGAATCCCAACCAGAACCTTCACTAGGGAAATAAACATTTATAGGAGCTCCATCATTTTTTATTTTTATTCCAGGATATCCATAAGATATTCCAATTGGATACTCTCCAGATGCAGCTGTTTTAGCAGGTTTAGATCCTGAGTGAGTATAAACACCCATATTATTATCTAAGCTAGCCATATATTCCCAAGCTTTTTCCTCTCCTAAAAGTTGAACTAAAGCAGAGACTGTTAGAAATCCAGTTCCAGAAGAAGCTGGGTTAGGCATAGAGATTAAACCTTTATATTCAGGTTTTAAAAGATCTGAGAAATTTTTAGGTTCCTCTAGTCCTAGTTTTTTCATTTCAATAGTATTAACTGAAATAGCTGTCATCCAAGCATTGTTTCCAACCCATTTAGGATCTTTACCTGTGTTATCTTTAAATTTTGGATTTATTTTTTCAATATCTTTTGGAGAATATTCTTTTAAAAGATTAGCTTCATCTAAAACTAAAAGACCAGTAGCAGCAGTTCCCCAGATAACATCAGCTTGTGGATTATCTTTTTCAGCTAAAACTCTTGAAACGATAACACCTGTTGATTCTCTAACAATATTAAGTTTTATGTTAGGGTATTGCTCTTTAAAAGATTGAAGATACTCAGGAATTTGCTCATTTTCTAAAGCAGTATAAACTGTGATCTCCTTTGTTTTATTTTCTTTAGATACAGGTTTTTCAGAAGAACCACAACTAGTTAAAAGTGTTGTTAAAACTAATGAACCCAATATTTTTTTATTAAATGTCATAAAATCACCCCGTTTTTAAATTTAATAGTATTATAAAGCATGAGTGTAAAGGTAAAATAAAAAACAGGTAAAAGACAAGTAAAACCAAAAAATAAAAAATAGAAAGGAATTTTTAGTTTTTTCTAGAAAAAAAATGGAAATCAAGATATAATTTAAAGAAAAAACTATTAAATCATTTATAGGGAGGGGAATATGAACTATAAAGATATGAAAAATGAGAAATTTGGATTTGTATATATCTATGATGAAACGAAAAGTTGCTGAGTTGATGGTGTTATGCTCCCTAGGTTAGAGGAGCTTTCTAAAGAGTATAAAAATTCTAAATTTTTTCCAATAGATATAAAAAAGAATCCTGAAGTGGCAGGAGAATTCTTAGTTTTTATAACACCTGTTTTAATTATTTATTATGATGGGATAGAGATACTAAAAAGAGCAAGATTTTTTTCTATTTCTGAAATAAAAAATGAACTTGAAAAATTTTTAGAAAAAATCTTATAATTTTTAAGGGGGATACATGATTATAAAAAGAATACTGTTAGTTTTCTTTTTAATTTTTAAATTTATAGTCTCAATGGACATATATATTCCTAAAAATCAAAGCGAGAAAAAATATCTTGAAAAGATAAGAGAAAAAAAATTAATATTAGGAATAAAAAATGATTATTTTGCTGATGATAAAATAGGAAATGAATCGTTAAATGATATTATAGAGGAATTATTGAGGGATTATTTACAACTTAATATAGAAATAAAAAAAGGAAATTGGAATACAATTTATGATGAGTTTAAAAATCATAATATAGACATAATAAATTTTTTAACTAAAACTGAAAATAGAGAAAAGTTTGCAGTTTTTTCAAATAAAATTTTAGATGAAGAGCTAGTTGTAATATCTAAAGATAAAAATCTAAATGCACCAGAAGATTTAAATAAAGTAGAGGTATATGTAACTAAAAATACAATTTATGAAAAGTTTTTAGAAAGATATAAAAGAAAAAATGAACTTTATAATATGAAAATAATACGTGTTGATGATGTGAATACACAAAATGTAAAATATATAGCAGATACAAACTTAAACGCAGTTGGAGAGTCTAATAAATTAAATATAAGTAGACTTCCAGAAACATCAATAGCAATAAGAAAAGAGCATGAAAAATTAAAAGATATAATAGATAAAGCATTAGAGGAAAAATATAACAAAAGAATAGATGATTGGTTAAAAGCACGTAGAGAGTTTGTCTTTAAAAATAAATTTTTAAACTCCTTAACAGCGGAAGAGAAATATTACTTAGAAAATTTAAGTCCTTTAAAAATAGCTTATGGAAATATTGAAAATGTAAGTAGTTATTCTTTTAAAGATAAAAAATATGTTGGAGTTTTACCAAGTTTATTAAATTGTTTATTTAAAAAGTTAGGTATTAATATAGTTCAAGAGGAGAGTTTAAAAAAATTAGAATGGACAAATGTCTATGAAAGTTTTAATAATGGAGAGGTAAATATACTCACTCTTTCTAAAACAGCAGAAAGGGAAAAAAAGTTTATATTTACTAAAAAAATATATGATTTAAATGTTTATCAAATAGAAAATTTAAAAAACTCTTTAAAGAAAAGAAAAATTGGTGTTATAAAAAATTCTATAGAAGAAAGTGTTGCTAAAGATCACTATTTAAAAGATAGTATTAAAGTTTATTCAAATAGAGATAGAATGATTGCAGATTTAAAAAATAATAGATTAACAGCAATACTATCATTAAATTCAGATATTTATGATAAAATAAAATATAATATTAAAATATTTGAAAGTGTGCCAATAAATCTTGCCTTGGCTAAAGATAAGGTAGTTTTAAGGGATATTTTAAATAAAGCTATATTGGAAATGGTTGATTTAAAAGACATTTTAAAGATATCGGATTTAAATAGAAAAAAAGAGATATTACATGAACAAGAAAAACATAAAAAATTAATCAGTTTAGTCATTTCAAGCTGTTTGATTTTACTTATACTAGTAGCTTACCAAAGTTTTAAAGTTATAATACATAAGAAGAAAAATAATGAACTATTGAAAGATGAATTAACAGGTCTTTATAGTAGAAGGCTTTTTAATGAGTTTTGCAAAAAGAATAGTAATTTGTCAGGATGTACTCTTCTTTTGGACCTAAATAATTTTAAAACTTTAAATGATACATATGGACATGACTACGGAGACCAAGTTTTAGTGGAAGTTGGAAAACTTTTAAAAGACTCTTTTAAAAATGATTATATCTTTAGAATTTCAGGAGATGAGTTTTATATATTCTCTTGTTATTCAGTGAACATAAAATTTAAAATAAAAAAATTAGAAACTCTTTTTAAAAATTCAGAATTGATGAAAAAATATAATATATCATTTAGCCTGGGATATTATATAAAAAGAGAGAAGGACTCTATGAGTTATGCTTTTAAGTATGCAGATCTTGCAATGTATTCAGCAAAGAAAATGAAAAAGAATTGGTCAGAGGAAGCTACATATGACTTTATAAAAATAAATAAAAGAAAAAAAATAATAGAAAATATGATGAATATATCTATTGATACAGAGTTTTATCCAGTATTTCAAGAAAAATATGATTTGAAAAATGGTAGAATAATAGGTGCAGAGGCTTTGACAAGATGGGAGAATAAATTATTAGGTCAGATATATCCAGATGAATTTATTCCTATAAGTGAAACTTTGGGTTTAATTTATAAAATTGACTATAAAATAGCAGAAGAGGCTATAAAAAAGACTAAAGAACTTCTTACAGAGAAATTAATAGAGAAAGATTTTAGAATGTCTTTTAATATGTCTATTGAGACTTTAAAGAGAAAAGATGTTGTAAAGTATATATTTGATTTGTTAGGAAAATATTCTTTAAGCGGAGACAATCTTGAAATAGAGATAACAGAGAGTACATTTTTAGAGGATGTAGAGGATGTTGTAGAAAAATTAAATAAATTTAGAAAAATGGGAATTTATATATCTATTGATGACTTTACAGCGGGATATTCAACAGTAGGTTTACTTACAACTCTTCCAATAGATGTCGTTAAGTTTGATAAGTCTTTAATTTCAAGTATTAATGACGACAGTGAAAGAGGAAAAAATGTTTATTTAGGTTTGAATAATATGATAAAAAGTTTAAAGCTTAAAGTTGTAGCAGAAGGGATAGAAGAAAAAGAGCAATTTGAATTTTTAAAAAAAATAGGTGTTAGCTACGGTCAAGGATATTATTTTGGTAAACCGCAGAGGAAACTAAAAAATATTTAAAGGAGAGAGAAAATGATAGAAATTAAAGAGTTTAAAGCAGGAGATTTAAATATTCTTTGGAACATAAATAGAAATGCATTTAGAAGAAGTTTAATAAAAGAAACATATGAAGATTTTAAAAATATAGCAGAAAATAGTGTTGGAAAAGTTATTTTTTTAGAAAAAGAGATTATTGGTGCAATATTTTTAAAAGAGCAAGATAATTGTGGAACATTTAAAGTTAAAAAACTTTTTATTTGTCCAAAATATCAAAATAGGGGGTTAGGATATTTTATTTTAACTCACTTATCTGAAGAGGATAACTCTATAAAAAAAATAGAGTTAGATATAGATGAAAGCAGTTTAAAAGCAAAAACATTTTGCGAAAAAATGAAAAAAGAGATTTAGATGGTAATACCTTTTAACTTATTTTAAGTTTAGGAGGTAAAAAATGAAGATATTTAAAATTTTAGGACTATGTACACTTTTATCAGCAACACTTTTAGGAAAAGAGATTCAAATTGTAGCTTATGATTGGGGATATGAGCCAAAAGAGATTGTTTTAAAAAAAGATGAACCTGTAAAATTAACTTTAGTAAGTAAAGATGGCGATCATGGACTTGGGTCAAAAGAGCTAGGATTTAATCTAGAAGCATCTCCAGGAAAGCCAGAATCAGTGGAGATAAAACCTACTAAAGTTGGAGATTATACAGGGAAATGTACAGTTCCATGTGGATCAGGACATAAAAAAATGCTTTTAAAAATAAAAGTAGAATAAAAATATAAAAGAGGTAAAAATGAAGGAAAAAATATCTGCTTTAGGGCAATATATAGTAAAACAAACAGGAAAGAATTTTAATTTTAAAATGATAAAGCCAGATGGTTATTATAAAGGAGTTTTATTTTCACATGGTACAGATGATTATTTAGTATCAAGTGACAGAGTTGAGCTTCTGAGCACAATTGAGTTAATATCTATTAAAACTTCAAAAGATTATCCAGCTAAATTAGCGAGAAGATATACTCATAGTAAATTTGATAAAATTAATAGAAAAAAAGAGGATACAGTTGTAGTAAATGGAGTAAAATTTTATATTATAAAGCTGTAACTATATTTAGTTGAAAAATTCTAAAAGAGATGATATACTTTTTGAGAATTAAATTTATAAAAAAAGATGTTTGGGAGATCCATCTGTAAAAAAAACCAGCAAAAGGGCTAGGTTTATTCTAGCCTTTTTTATTTGCATGGAGCCCAAAAAGGGAGAGGTTATGAAAAGAATAATTATTGATTGTGATCCAGGAATTGACGATTCACTGGCACTTATTTTAGCACTGAAATCACCAGAGCTAGATGTTATTGGAATTACTATTTGTGCTGGAAATGTTCCAGTGGAAATTGGAGGAGTTAATGCTTATCGAGTTTTAAAGTTGCTAAAAAGAGAGGATATTCCTATTTACTTAGGAGATAATAATCCGATTAAAAGAGAGTTAGTAACAGCTCAAGATACTCATGGAGATGAT
Source organism: Cetobacterium sp. NK01 (assembly GCF_024506395.1). NCBI lineage: Bacteria > Fusobacteriati > Fusobacteriota > Fusobacteriia > Fusobacteriales > Fusobacteriaceae > Cetobacterium > Cetobacterium sp. NK01. Next base: position 271,416 of record NZ_JANIBO010000001.1, on the reverse strand, counting down.
GGAGTTGGAGATATTTTACCAGAAGTTAATATTCCAAAAGATACCATTAAATTAGGAGCTGTGGATTATCTTATTGAAACTTTAAAAGACAGTGATGACATATCTATAATAGCATTAGGTCCAATGACAAATTTAGCAAAGGCTGTGGAGAGAGAAAAAGATATTTTAAAAAGAGCTGAAAGAATTGTTTCCATGGGAGGTGCTTTTAGAACTAATGGGAATTGTTCACAAGTAGCTGAATTTAACTACTGGGTAGATCCAGAATCAGTAAATATTGTTTTTGAAAACATAGATAAGCCAATAGAACTTATTCCGCTAGATGTAACTAGAAAAATAGTTTTAACGCCGAACTATAGAGAGTATTTAAAGCTGATGAAAAATGAAATAGCTGATTTTATTTATAATATAACAGGATTTTATGTTGACTTTCATTGGATGCAAGAAAGAACTTTGGGGTGTGTTATAAACGATCCTTTAGCAGTAGCTTATTTTATAGAACCAAATCTATGTAATGGAGTTTTAACTCACTTAGAATGTGTTGAAAATGGAAGAGCTATTGGGCAAACACTTATAGATATTGGAGATTTTTATAGAAAAACACCAAATGTATTTATAAATACAGAGGTAGATGAGAAAAGATTTTTTGAGCTTTTCTTTAATAGAGTTTTTCCTGAAAATAAAAAAGATAATGAAATAGTGTTAAAGGGGTATTAATATGATGATGAATGGAATGTTACTACAAAATGAGATGTTATGGATAATAAAACTATTTTTAAGTTTTATAATAGTTTTAGGTGCTTATAAATGTTTTGGAAAAACGGGACTTTTTATTTGGATTCCAATATCTATGTTTATAGCAAGTGTTGAGGTAATGGTTTTAGTTAAACTTTTTGGTCTGCATGCTTCACTAGGAAATATACCTTATGCCAGTGCATTTTTAGTTACGGATATACTTTCTGAAAAATATGGAGAAAAAGAGGCTAAGAAAGCTATTTGGATAGGATTTTTTACTAATATAGTTATAGCATTTATGATAAACTTTGCTCTTATGTTTACTCCAGAAGCTGACGGATTAGAAATGCATAGTAATCTAAAATCAATCTTTGGATTATTTCCAAGATTTATGATAGTAGGACTTGTGTCTTATGCAATATCTCAACATGTGGACATATATTTATATAAGGTTTTAAAAGAGAAGTTTCCAAAACATCTATGGGTTAGAAACAATGGAAGTACTATGGTAAGTCAACTAGTGGATAATATTTTATTTACAACTTTAGCTTTTACTGGAATTTTCTCTTTTGAAGTTATGTTTGAGATATTTTTAAGCACATATATATTAAAATGGATAGTTGCAGCTATGGATACACCGTTTTTATATTTAGCAACTAAGATGGATTCAAAGAAGAGTTTGTGTTAAAAAAGTTTTAAATTCAATCATTTGTTGTAAATGTTTCTTATACGGGGTATAATATAAGTAAAATCAAAAAATATTTGATTTTTTTGGAGGCAATAATGAAATCTCACTCAAAATTAAACTGTCCAGAAGTTATTTACAATGAATTAGAACAATTTATCCATTCTAAAAATTATGTTTTTTTAACTCGTAAATTAGATCATAATATTCAAATAAGAAAATACAATATTAATGATTCTTTTGAAACTGTTGCAAAATATATAGACTTACACGGTGGAAAAATTGTATATGGAGTATCGATTTTAGAGTCAGATATTCTTTTTGAAAAACAAGCTTTTGCAGTTTGGGAAGCACCAGATAAAACTTTACATCATGTAACTAGAGGATCTAACATGAGAATTATGTTTATTCCAAATGAAAATCCATATGTTGCTCCTAAAGATTATGTAAGTGATTTTTATAATCTGTTCTCTACGAAAGAGGAAAGTTGCATAGAAGAATTTATATCTAATAAAAGACGTTTTCAAGAGTTGATGTCAAAAACAACAAGTACTCTTACAGAAAGCGAGATGAATGATATCTGTCGTTATGGAAATCTATCTGCTTTAGAAAGACTTACTAATAAAAAGATAGAGAAAGATATTGATTTAAAAGATAGAATTTTAAAAAGAATAAAAAAATAAAAAATTTTAGGTATTAATTTTTATCATTTAGTGCTATAATAGTGCTAAAAATAGTGTTTTAAAGATGATAAAAATTAAATAGAAAAGTTTAGAAAAAATATAAAAAAGATTAAAGGACTAATTTTTATCAAAAATTAGTCCTTTTTTGTCTTTATTGGGAGAAAATAATGAAAAATATAACTTATTTTGACAATGCATCAACATCTTATCCTAAATTTAAAAATTTTTATGAGGATACTATGAATATTTATGAAAAGTATGGAGTTAATTTTTCACGAAATAACTCAGAAAAAAGTAAAGATGCAAAATCTATAAAAGAGAATTTGATAAAAAATATAAAAACAATATTTAAGACTAAAAATGAAGTAATACTAAATTCATCTGCTACATTTTCATTAAACGAAATTATATTGGGATTAGATTATACTAATATAAAAACAGTTTACATATCACCTTTTGAACACAATTCAGTCTATAGAGTTTTAAAAAGAGTTATAAAAGAGAAAAATATAGATATAAAAGTTTTAAAATTTCATAGATTTGATTTAGATTTTGAAAATATGAAACTTCAATTTATGTCAAAAAAACCAGATTTAATAATATGTAATCATGCATCAAATGTTTTTGGAAATATTTTACCAGTAAAAGATATATTTGAAGAGGGAAAAAAATATGATGCTATAACAATTTTAGATGCAACGCAAACTGGAGGAGTTTTAGATTTTTCAGAAATCTCTATTTCTTCAGATTTTATAGTTTTTGCAGGACACAAAAATTTATATGGGCCGTCAGGAATAGGAGGATATATCTATAATAAAAATGTTCATCTAAAACCACTATTATATGGTGGTACAGGAATTAATTCTGAAGATGAAGACATGCCAGAGGAGCTTCCAGAGAGATTTGAAGCGGGAAGTCCAAATATATTAGGGATAATTGGTCTTAAGATATCAACTGATGAACTTTTGAAAATTGGGATAGAAAATATAAAAAATAAAAAGCAGAAAAACATAAGAGATTTATATGATCTTTTAGAAGAATATTCATATGATTTGAAAATTTTATCAGATAGAGAAAATAATGTTGGAGTTATCTCAATAGAAGCTAATGATTATACCCCACAAGAATTAGAAAATATTTTTAATGATGGGGGAATAATAACGAGAAGAGGTCTTCACTGTGCTCCTTTAGCCCATAAACATATGGAGACCGATAAAAACGGAACTTTAAGATTATCAGTTGGATATTTTAATGATGAAGAGGATTTATACAAACTAACAGAGGTTTTAGAAAGTATATTTTAGGAGAGGCTATGAAAATATTGAAAGAGTTGTTTCGAGATAAAAAGTTGGAAGAAGATTTAGATGAATCAATAGAAAAATGTAATTTTTTAAAAAATGAACTTGCTCGTATATTAAAAAATAATGAGATTTTACAAGAAGAGTTAAAGAATTTTGAAAGTTTAAAAGAAAAAATTCAAATGAAAGATAAAGATATGAAAAATTTGAAAATTGAAAATGAGAATCAAAAAGATGAATTAATAAAAATTAAAATTATCCAAAGAGAATTAGAAAATGAAAAAAAATTATTATGTGAAGAGAAGAAAGAATTAGAAAAAGAGCTATTAAAAAAAGCAACGTTAGATTTAAGATGCCAAGAACTTAAATTAACATTAGAAGATTTAACGGAAAAATCAACTAAAGATAAAGTAGAAAAGAAAAAATTATCAGAAGAAGTGTTAAAAGTAGGAGAAGAAAAAAATGTTTTAGAAAAAGAGTTAAAAGAATTAAAAAAAGTTAATGAAGTGGAAAAAGAAGAAAAAGAAAAACTATCAAAAGAGATAGTTTCGTTGTGTGAAGAGAAGAAAGAATTAGAAAAAGAGCTGTTAAAAAAAGCAACGTTAGAGTTAAGATACCAAGAACTTAAATTAACATTAGAAGATTTAACGGAAAAATCAACTAAAGATAAAGTAGAAAAGAAAAAATTATTAGAAGAAGTGTTAAAAGTAGGAGAAGAAAAAAATGTTTTAGAAAAAGAGTTAAAAGAATTAAAAAAAGTTAATGAAGTGGAAAAAGAAGAAAAAGAAAAACTATCAAAAGAGATAGTTTCGTTGTGTGAAGAGAAGAAAGAATTAGAAAAAGAGTTGTTAAAAAAAGCAACGTTAGAGTTAAGATACCAAGAACTTAAATTAACATTAGAAGATTTAACGGAAAAATCAACTAAAGATAAAGTAGAAAAGAAAAAATTATCAGAAGAAGTGTTAAAAGTAGGAGAAGAAAAAAATGTTTTAGAAAAAGAGTTAAAAGAATTAAAAAAAGTTAATGAAGTGGAAAAAAAAGAAAAAGAAAAACTATCAAAAGAGATAGTTTCGTTGTGTGAAGAGAAGAAAGAATTAGAAAAAGAGCTGTTAAAAAAAGCAACGTTAGAGTTAAGATACCAAGAACTTAAATTAACATTAGAAGATTTAACGGAAAAATCAACTAAAGATAAAGTAGAAAAGAAAAAATTATCAGAAGAAGTGTTAAAAGTAGGAGAAGAAAAAAATGTTTTAGAAAAAGAGTTAAAAGAATTAAAAAAAGTTAATGAAGTGGAAAAAGAAGAAAAAGAAAAACTATCAAAAGAGATAGTTTCGTTGTGTGAAGAGAAGAAAGAATTAGAAAAAGAGCTGTTAAAAAAAGCAACGTTAGAGTTAAGATACCAAGAACTTAAATTAACATTAGAAGATTTAACGGAAAAATCAACTAAAGATAAAGTAGAAAAGAAAAAATTATCAGAAGAAGTGTTAAAAGTAGGAGAAGAAAAAAATGTTTTAGAAAAAGAATTAAAAGAATTAAAAAAAGTTAATGAAGTGGAAAAAGAAGAAAAAGAAAAACTATCAAAAGAGATAGTTTCGTTGTGTGAAGAGAAGAAGGAATTAGAAAAAGAGCTGTTAAAAAAAGAGATGTTAGGGTTAAAATGCCAAGAGTTAAAAATAAAGATAGAAAATTTAGAGAAAAAAATAACTGAAGAAAAAATAGAAAAAGCAAGAGTGTCAAAAGAGTTATTAAAGATGCAAGAAGGTAAAAGTAATTTAGAGAAAGAAAAAGTAATGGTAGATTCAATTGAAAGGTCTAGTACATGGAGTTGTACAGATTACAATGAGTATTTAAAAAATAAAGATAGGTTAAGTGAATATTTATCTACTTTTTCAGAAAATGATTTTAGAAAAATTGTTTCTTTAGGGAAAGAAAAAAATATTTTTAATACATTTGATGAGAGACAAATTTTAACTGTAATAACTTGGTTAAAATGGGGAACTCCATTATCAAAATTAAATACTGATAAAATAAATGAATTATACATAAAATTTATGGAAGGATACCATAAAACTCTATTTAATAAAGTTGAACAAAAAGAAGTAATAAAAGAAAAAGAAGATGTATTAGAAGAAATTAAAATAGATTTAAAAGAAAATGAAATACAAGAAAATAAAAAGGAGCTTAGATTAGTTGGTAAATGGAGTGATTATGAAAAATTTTTAGAAAATAAAAATGATTTAATTCCATTATTAAGAAATTTCACAGAATCTGATTTTAAAGAAATTTATATAGAGGGTAAAAAAAGAAAAATCTTAAAACCATCTCAAGAAAGAGATTTTTCAAATATAATGACAAGATTAAAATTAAAGTTACCATTAACAGATATGAGTTTGGAAAAAATAGAATTATTTTATGAAAAACTTATAGAGGATATGTATAAAGATAAGGTTCAAAAAGTAGATAACTCCTTAAATAAAAAAATTAATGAAATTCCACTAGAAGTAAATTTATTAGAAGAGGAAATAACATTTAATGATTTAGAAAATTATAGTGCAAATGATTGGTATGAGCTTTATGATTTGTCTAAGAAAGATGGAAATATAAGTGAATGGTTAAGAAAAAAGATATTTACTTTAGGAAAATATATTGAAAATAATTTAGAAGTAAATAAAAGTCAATATCAAATTATAAAAAATAATTATTCAGAATTATATCCTTTAATAAAAAAGATACATGAGAGTAAGAATAATTTAAAGATTAAAAATTTAAAAGTTATTGAAGATAAAGAAGTACAAGATAGCGATTTAAAAGTAGAATTAGATAAAACTATTGCAGATATATTATTCTAATAAAGAAAGGGAAAAATAGAAATGTTTGAAATATTAGATTTAAAAACATCGTATAGAAGTGATAATGATGATATTTATTGTGATTTTTTTGAAAAATGTTTAAAAAATTCAATTTCTTATGATAGAGCTGTAGGATATTTTACAAGTGATAGTTTATGCTTATTGTTAGAAGGAGTAGAAAATCTTATAAAAAATAATGGTTTAATGAGAGTTGTAACGTCTCCTAAATTATCTGAAAAAGATTTGGAAACTATAAAAAAATTAGATGATATAGAAGTAATTAATTTGAAAATAGAAAAAGAATTGGAAAAATTTTATTCTGGAAAAGAAGAAGATATTACAAAGATATTTTCTTGGTTACTTAGTAAAAATATACTTCAATTAAAGATAGCTTATCAAAAAAATCATTTTGGAATTTATCATGAGAAGTTTGGGATATTTAGAGATATAAAAAATAATAAGATAGCTTTTTCAGGATCAGTTAATGAAACTATTGGAGGAATGAGTAGAAATTTTGAATCGATAGATGTTTATTCATCGTTAGATGGAAAAAAAGATTTGGAAAGAGTAGAAAATAAAGAGAAGGATTTTGAAAAACTTTGGGCTAATGAAACAAATAAAATCGAAGTAATTGATTTAAGCGAAGCAATCAAAAAAAATATAATTTCAAAAGCTCCAACAGATGAAGAAATAAAAGTAATTTTAAATAAAAAATATAAAAAAAACTTATTAAAAGGTTTATCTAAACCAGAGTGGTTAATAGTTAGAGAGTATCAAAGTGAAGCTTTTAAAAATTGGAAAAATAATAATTTTAAAGGAATATTAGAAATGGCGACTGGAAGTGGAAAAACATTAACAGCTTTGAATATAATGACAGAAATATCTAAAGAAAAAAGAATGTTTTTTATAGTAGTTTGTCCTCAAACATATTTAGTAAGACAGTGGTCAGAGGAAATTAAAGAATTTGGAATAAAATCTATAATTTGTAATTCAGAAAATAAAAATTGGAAAGATGAAATAAATAGAAAACTATTTTTACTAAATGAAAATCAAGAAGATGTTGTAGTTGCAGTTGTGACAAATAAGACATTACAAAATATCTCTTTTTTGAGAGCAGTAAGAAGAATCAAAAAGGAGATTATGATCGTAGTAGATGAATGTCATAATATTGGAAGTTCTAGTTTTGAAGAGTTTTTAGAAAAAGAAGAATTAAAAAAAATATCTCTGAGGCTTGGATTATCAGCTACACCAGATAGACAAGGAGATCAAAAAGGAAATGAAATTATAGAAAAATATTTAGGAAATGTTGTTTTTCAATTTTCTTTAGAAGATGCTATAAAAGGTGAATTTTTAACAAATTACAAATATTATCCTTATTTTGTAACTTTAACAGAGGATGAAGAGAGAGAATATATAGAGCTGAGTAAAAAAATATCTTCAATGAGTTTTTCTAAATCTTCAAATATAAAGGATAAGAAAAAAGAGTCAACTCCTTTAGAGATGCTTTTATTTAAAAGAGCTAGATTATTAAATTTAACGAGCAATAAAATAGATAAATTGTTAGAAATTATTGATGAAGATAGTTTTAATAATCTTATATATGTTGGAGCTGGAAAAAGTAAAAGTGAGTATGAGGATACCGAACAAAAGTTTATAGATAAAACAATGGATATCATATCGAAAAAATTAAATTTTAAACTTATGAAATTTACATCTCAGGAATCTAAAGAGGAGAGAGAAGAGGTAATTGGAAAATTTGTTAAAAAAGATATAAATGCAGTTGTAGCTATAAAATGTTTAGATGAGGGAATAAATATTCCGTCAATAGAAAGAGCTTATATTTTGGGAAGTACAGGGAATTATAGAGAATATGTTCAAAGAAGAGGAAGAATATTAAGAAAAGCCAGTGGTAAAGATATAGCAGAAATACATGATTTTTTAATAGTTCCTAGAAGCTATGAAAATTATGAACCTATACAGGACTCTAATTTTAACTATGAAAAAAAATTAGTCGAAGGTGAATTAAAAAGACTTCAAGAATATAATTCGTTAGCTTTAAATAAAAATAGAAATGAAAATGAATTAAAAAAAATAAAAGAGTTTTATGGAATATGAGGAGAGGATAGAATGAGTGCAAAATCAAAAGGACAAGAATTCTTTGCAAGCTTAAGTAAAAATGAGCAAAATACAATAATTGCAATAATCAAATTAGAGAATAATCCAGATAGATTAATTAAAAAAGAAAGTGCTGTGACAGTAAAAGAAATTAAAGAGATAATCGGACAATATTCAATGGAGTGGAGCGACTAATGATATTTAAAAGTATAATCTTAGAAAATTTTAGACCATATTATGGAAAAGTAAAATTAGAGTTTTGTAGTGGAGAAAAAAATATAACGCTTTTAAAAGCTGAGAATGGTTCTGGAAAAACAACTCTTTTAGAAGCTATTAAATGGGGATTATATGGAGGGAATTTAGATTTAACATCAGCAGATCCTAAAAAATTTGGAGCGAGTAGTTTTGTAAATAAAAAATATTTAGATGAAAATAAAAATAAAGTGTCAGCTAAAGTAATTTTAAATATAGTTGGAAAAGTGTCAGAAAATAGTATAGAGCAAGAATACAAAATAACAAGAGAAATAAGTTTTGAGAACGATATATTTAAAGGTGTAAGATTGGATATAGAATCTAGAGATGGGAAAATAACAAGTGAGAATTCAGCTATACATTGTCAGGAGATAATAAATCGTTTATTACCGAAAGAAATTAATTTTTTTGTTGATGGAGAAAGATTAGAAAAAATAGCTCCAGAAAAAGAGAATCAAAAGAAAGCAAAAAAAGAAAGTATAGAAGCAATCGAAGAATCTATAAACAGAGTATTAGGAATAAAAAGTTTAGAAAATGCTGTTTTAGATACATCAAAAGTTTACAAAGAGCTAGAGAAAGAATATTCTGAAAGCAATAGTTCTAATAAAAATATTGTGGATTTAGAAAAAAAAGTTAGCGCAATAGAGAATGAATATAAAAGTAAATTAGATACAAAAGCAGAAATAATAAAAGAAATTGAAGTTATAGATATAGAAAAAGAAGAGTTAAATAATAAAGTAAATGAGCTCATGATGATAAGTCAGGAAGATGAAAAAAATAAAAAAAGAGTTGAGTTTTTACAAGCTGATAAAAAACAACAAGAAAATTCGAAAGAGCTAATTCAAAAGAGATATGAACAATTTTTATCATTAAAAGGTGTTGAGATTATTTCATCTCAAATATTAAAAAATGGTTTTAGAGTAATTGAAAGAAAAAAAGAGAAAGGAGAAATACCGTCAAGATATGAGAAAGAATTTTTAGAAGAATTACTAAATCTAAAAGAGTGTATATGCGGAGCATCATTAGCTAGTCATACGGATAACTATGCTAAAATAGTAGCAAAATTAGAAAATGCTGCAACAAAAGAGAATAGAGAAAAAGTAAGTGAAGTATATTTTATGTTAAAAAATAGAGAACAAAAGAATTTTCTAGAAATTATAAATTCGATAAAATTAGAAAATAATAAGATTCAAAATAAAATAGATAGTATTGAAGATGAGTTAGATGTTTTATTAAAAGAATCTAATTATGATCTTCAAGTTGAGTTGCAAAATATAAAAACAACAATTACGAATAAGGATGAGATAAAAAATAATCTTCATAAAAAAATAGGAGCTTTAGAATTAGAGATAGAAAGAATTGAAAAAGAATTAACTTCAGTTAGAATTGAAAAAGTAGAGGCTGAGAAAAGAGATACAAAAAATAAAAGAGCAAGAATAAAAAGAGATTTTGCAGAAAAAATAATGTTAAATCTTGAAACTTTGAAAAAATATAAAGAAGCTCAAGGAAGAGAAGGATTAAAGCATAAAATAGAAGAGGTTTATTCTCGAATAAATAAAAAGAGATATAGTGTTGAATTGACAGAAAATTTTGAATTCAAAGTTTTTGATACAGATGGGAAAGAAGCTGGAACGTCAAAGGGAGAAGCAAAAAATAAAGCTTTAAGCTTTATTGGAGGATTAGTTTATTACGCAAAGGAATTAAATAAAGAAAAAAATAAGTCTGAGTTAGATTGTGATGGTGGAATATACCCTTTAGTGTTAGATGCTCCATATGGTGATTTAGATAATGACTATAGATTGGACTTTACTAAAATGTTACCAATTTTATCGGAGCAGGTCATTGTAATGGTTTCATCAGGACAATGGAATTCTACAATAGAAAATGTTGTTAAAGATAAAATAGGGAAGATATATACATTAGAAAATGAAAGAAGAACAGGAATAGACAAAAGATATGATGTTACAAGAATAAAAGAGGAGATTTAATATGAATGAACTATTTCAAGAAGAGATAAGAAAAAGAAGAGAAGTGAGTAATGAACTAAATGGATTTGGTTACGAAAAGGAATTTGATAATATATATAATGAGTTATTAAATCAAAGAGGAGATGGTTTCTTTGATACAAAAAAAGATATATATGTGTTAGCAGCATTAATAGGATTTAATTTATATTCAAATCAACCTCTAAAAATTGAAAAACATAGTTTAGTAAAAAAAGAATTTAGACCTTTATCACCAGTTGATTTTAGTGAATATTACCATTTAATATATTCAGTAGCATTATCTTTAAATAATAGTATTGAAGATATATTAGACAATAAAAGAATAGTAGATATATTTAATAATTGTGCCAGTTTAGGAATAGAAAAGTTAAAAGAGATATTAACAAAAGATGGAGAAGGATATATAAGAAACTTTGAGGATTTTTTAGAAAGTCCAGAAAATTTTTTAGAGAATATGTTTGATGAGGAAAGAGAAGAGAGAGAAATAAACGAGGTCATGAAAATAATCGTATAATTTAGGGGGATAAGTAATTGAAAGTAAAAAAACTAAGGGAAATATTTCAAGAAGAAGAGGAAAAAAAGCTTATTCTTCCAAATTTTCAAAGAGAATTTGTATGGGATTCTAAACAACAAAAAGAACTACTTGCAACATTTTTAGTTGAACTACCAATAAGTAGTATTCTATTATTAAAAGGTACTTCAAGTGATTTTAATTATAGAAAACTATGTTATTCAGATGAAGTAGAAGAGGCTAAAGATGAGTGTTTATATTTATTAGATGGACAACAAAGAATGTCGACTTTAAAAGCCATATTTACAGATCTTTTTAAATTTAACGAAGAAAATAAAGGGGAGTGGGAAAAGAAATATTCTAGTACTTATGGAAAAATAAGAAATAGATGGTTTTTAAAGGTTCAGAGTGGAGATTCTGAAAATCAAGATATTTTTGGATATGAAAACTTAGATTTTAGTTGTGAAAATTTGAGGAAATATACTCCGAGTGAAATCATCGATTTTATACAAGATTATAAAATAAATGACAAAACAACAAATAAAATATCAACTAAAACTATATGGTATCATCCAAAATATAGTTTTCAAAAAGTAAGTGAAGCAGCTAAAGTTAATGAGTTTGCAAATCTTTGTAGTGAAGAAAAATTAATACCTTTATTTGGTCTAAATGAAGGGAAAAATTTACAAAATAAAGTTGTAGAAAAAATAGCCAATAAAAGAGCTGATGAAATAGTAGATGAAATTGATGAATATGAAGAAGAAGAAAAAATAAAGCAAATAAAATATTATTTTAAGGATATCGATCCAGAATTGAACGACGAAGAGGTTTTAGATGAATTTGATGAGAGGAAAAGTAATCTAAAATCAGCCTTGGCAGCTGAGTGGAAAACAAAAATTACTAATTTTCTAGATAAATTGATAGAGCAGGAGATTTCAGTAATTGAGATAGAAAAAAATGAGATCAGTAGAGGAATAGCAATTTTTGAAACAATTAATAAAGGTGGGACACCATTAGATAATTATGATTTGATTGTAGCGAAAGCTGCTAAGGATTCAAAATTAGAATCTTTAACTCAAAGAATAAAAAAACTTGTAGAAGAAGGAATTAATATTCCTAAGAATATTTTACCTCAAGAAAACACTATTTGGAATGGATTAAATATTGGAGTAATAGAAGGTCAGGATGAACTAAATAAAAGATTTAAAAATCAATATTTAAACTTAATGTCAATTTTTTCTCATGTAGAAGATCCATTAAACTTAAAGTTAGATCATATAAAAAGAGATAAAATGTTTGAAATGACAACGGACCAGATTAATAGTTTGACCCCTAAGACAATCAAATCTTTATTAAGAGCGTTAGCATTTGCCAACTATAGACTAGGGGTTATAAAATTAGGAAACATATCATTTGAACTAATGTTATTACCGATTGCATATATTTTATCTGATGATGATAATTGGAAAGATAAAAGAGTTTGGGATAAGATTGAATATTGGTATTGGACATCGATATTTATAGGAAGATTTAGGGAAAGACAAAATATAAGATCTGTAGAAGATTTAAAAACTCTTCATAAATGGATAAACTTAAATAAATTAGATGATCTAAAAGTAAAAGAATTAATAGAAGATAATATAGATAAGGTTTTAAATGTAGAAAGTTATTCTGATTTAGAAACTTTATTAAACGATTCAAAAACTCCGAGTCCTGTTAGTAGAAATCTATTAGGTTATATATTAAGTCTAGAGCCTTATGATTTATTGCCTGGAAACCATTCAGAAAAATTAAAAACATTTGAAATAACTGAAAGTTCAAAAGAATTAGAAGATCATCATTTAATTCCTTTAGGAACAGGAACTAAATATGGAGAATTAAGTTCTAAAATAAGAAATGATAAAACACATATATTAAATAGTATATTAAATAGAACTTTAATAAGTAAAGAAGCTAATAGAAAAATAAGAGATATGGGGTTTGATAAATATATGAGTGATGTTCAAGATATGTCTAGAATAGGACAAATGATAAATAGAAATTTAAATCAAAAGTGTAATGAGAATTTGGATGAATATTATAGAAGAGTTTTAGAAGAAAGGTACAACACTATAAAAGATACTTTATTAAGAGAACTTCATCAATTAAGCGATAGATAGAAATAGAGGAAATAATATGAAAAATGAAGATTTAAAAATGTATTGGGACTTTGAAAAAAATATTCCTTTAATATTAGAAGAAAATAATGATTTCTTAGAAGTAGCAAAGGATTTAAGGCCAGTATTTTTACAAGAAAAATGGCTTTTAATAAATTTATTTTCACAAAAATTAGATAATAATTTTTTAGGAAAATCAGTATGGGCAACAAAACAAAATAGATATATTGTAGATGGGAAAATGATTGATGTAGTCCCGACATCTAAATTCAAGAGTATGAAACAAGATGAGTTAGAGAATGTTAGAAAAAATATTTTATCATTTTCAATAACTGAAGAACATATAAAAAAAGAAAAAGAAATATTTGAAGCTTTTATAATAGCTAATAAAAATAGATTTAATTATCTTGTAAAAAGTGAAGCAAAAGACAATGAGGGGCAATTTATTGGGGCAATACCTTTTATAGTTGAAACTTTTGAAAAATATAAAGATAGAATAACTTTAGTTTCTTTTTCTGGAGGAAAAGATTCAACAGTAGTTTCACATTTAGTTAGGTTAGCATTAAATAATCCAAGTATTTTACATATATTTGGAGATACAACTTTAGAATTACCTAAATCATATGAATATGTAAAAAGATTTCAAGAAGATAATCCTTTTACACCTTTTTTTGAAGAGAGAAATGAGGAAAATAATTTTTTTGAAATGTGTGAAGAAATTGGCCCGCCAAGTAGAGTAAAAACATGGTGCTGCTCAATTTTTAAAACAGGACCTATGGGAACAACATTGGCAAATTTTGATGAAAATATATTAACGTTTTTAGGATTAAGAAGAGGGGAGTCAGCCTCAAGATCAAAATACAAAAAAGTATCCCAAAGTCCAAAAATTCTAAAACAGATAGTAGCATCTCCAATTATTGATTGGACTGATTTAGATGTTTGGTTATATATATTATCTGAAAATTTAGATTTTAATGATTCTTATAGACAAGGATTTGCAAGAGTAGGTTGTTGGGTTTGTCCAAATAATGGAACTTGGTCAGAGTTATTATCATCAATTTATAATTCGGAAGAGTATGATAAATGGTATAGATTTTTAGTTGATTTTTCTAAAAAAATAGGGAAAATCGATTATGAAGATTATGTAAAAGATGGAAAATGGAAAGCTAGACAAGGTGGAGAGGGATTAGAAAAAAGTACAGATATATTAGTTGAATCTAAAGAATGTGTAAATGAAAAAAATTCAAAAACATTTATTCTTAACAAATCAGTTAATGAAGATTTTGTACAACTTTTTAAACCATTTGGAACTTTAAAAATTATGGGGAAAAATAGAATGTCTGAGCTTATTATTTTAGATAGAAAAAATAATCCATTATTTAAAGTGATGTATAAAGATGATGATAATGAAGTTAAAGTAACTATAATGAAAAGTAAGGATAAATACATATTTAATAAAATTCAAAAACAATTTAATAAATTTAATAGTTGTTTATATTGTCAGGGATGTAATTCTGCTTGTCCAACAGGAGCTATTTATGTAAGTAATGGAAAATATATAATTGATGATAAGAAATGTGTGAATTGTTTAAAATGTATAGATAAATTTGATTCAGGTTGTTTAATTGCGTCAGCATTAAAGATAAAAAAGAGGTAAAAATGAAAGTTATAATAAGTGGTCATAGTTCTTTTTATATAAGAGAAAATTGGATAAATAAATTATTTTATAAGGTTTATGAAAAAGATATAAATAAAAAAATAGATAAGTCATTTTTTTCAAAAAATAATTTATCAGTAGCAATAGATACTTTAGGTGTCGGAAGCAAAATGGTTGAATCAATAAAATATTGGATAGATATTTTAGGAATTATAGAAAAAAATGGAGATGATTTAGAATTAAGTGAAAACTCAAAGATTATATTCCAATTAGATCCATATTTAGAGAACTTAAATAGTTTATGGTTGTTACATTCTAATATTTTAACTAAAAAAAATGAAAAAGTATTAATATGGGATTTGGTTTTTAAAAATCAAGAAAATAATAGTTTTTCAAAAGAAAGTTTGGAAAAAAAAGCAGAGCTTTTTTGTATTGAAAATAGAATAAAATATTCTAAAAAAACTTTAGAAGATACAATAAATGTTTTTATTAAAACTTATTTAAAAGATGAGAAAACTTTAAATAATCCTGAAGAAAATATGGTTTCCCCTTTTGTAAAGCTAAATTATTTAAAACAAGCTGGTGGAGTTTATAAGTTTATAAATGTAAATAGAGAAAGTATCTCTGATTATTTAATTTATTACTTACTTTTTAAAAAAATCAAAAATCAAGGTTTAATAAATCAACTTTCAGTAATAGATGCATATGATTATGTAAATAAAATTATAAGAATTAGCTATCTAGATTTTGAAAAAATAGTTCAAGAGTTAGAACTACAAGATGAAATTCATGTAGATAGAGCAGCAGGACTGCAAAATATAACTCTTGATATAAAAAAATACTTAGAAAAAGATATAATTAAAAAAATTTTAGAAAGTGAGCTACTTCAATGAACAAAGGAATACAGATAACAAAAGTTGGGTTTTCAGTAAATATTGAAAATGATTACAAAAAAAATGAAAAAATAAATGCATATATACCTACTGAAAAAAATATAAAACTGTTAGCTAAAATAAGTGAATCTATATTAGGGAAAAAAAATGGGTCATATATTTTATCTGGAGCATATGGAAGTGGAAAATCATTTTTCATGTCAGTTTTATTAAATTTATTATCAGTTGAAAATCAAGGAGAAATTGATGTTTTTTTAAATAGAGCCGAAAAACGGTTTCAATTAAAGAAAACATATGAAAAACTAAAAGATAAAAAATATTTAGTAGTTTTTGCAAGAGATAGATTTAAAAGTTATGAAAAGGCAATTTTACATGGAATTCTTGATTCTATAAAAAAAGAAAAATTAGATATAAGTTTAAATTTAGAAAGCGAAATAATTCTAAAAAAAATACAAGATTGGGATAAAGAATATCCTAATATAATAGAGAAACTTTCACAAATTTTATCAGAAAAAAATATAGGTTTAGAAGAGTTTAAAAATCAATTAGAAAAAAATAAACCATTCTATATAGAACTCTTTAAAGAAGTATACAAAGAGATTTTTTATGGAGAAGAGTTTATCAATTATGAATCTAGTTTTGATATAGTTAAATTAATTCAAAATTTTGAAAAAGAAGTGTTAGAAAAAACAAACTATTTAGGAGTAGTGTATGTATTTGATGAGTTTGGAAGATATTTAGAAACTAATATAAATAAAGTTGATGTTAAAGAGATTCAAGATATGGCAGAATACTGTAACAGTGACAATAACTCTATTATGTTTTTAATAACTCACAAAGATATATTTCAATATACAAATAAATTAAATAAACAAGATAATATATACGAATGGGAAAAAGTATCTGGAAGATTTAAAAAAGAGCATTTATTTTATGATAAAGTGACATCTTTAAGTATTTTATCTCAAGTTATATATAAAAATGATAAATTTAAAGAATATCGAGAATTAAACAAAGAAAAATTTGATAAATATAAGACTAATTTATCAGAAAGTAAATTCATATTTCAAGATATAGATAAAACTATAGATGAATTTTATCCTTTAAATTATTTATCAGCATATATATTACCAGAATTATCACAAAAAGTTGCTCAAAATGAAAGAACAATGTTTGCTTTTTTAAGTTCGAATGATGAAAAAGGCTTAGAAAGTATATTAGAAGATAGATTTTTAATAGGATTAGATAAAATTTATGATTATTTTGAAGAAAATTTTAAGTTTCTGAATCATGAAACTACAGAATATAAAAGCTTTTTTAATACAAAAAGAGCTTTAAATTTAATTAGTGATACTGAAGAAGTGAGGTTTCTAAAAACTTTAGGAATTATAGAAATTTATAATAGATTCTCTGATATCCAACCAAACAAAGAGATACTGAAATTAGCTCTTGATTTAAATGAAAATGAAATGGATTTATTATTAAAAAGTCTTCAAGAAAAAAACATTATTTCTTATAAAAGAAACAAGAATTATTACAAGATAGTTGAAGATGCTGAAATAAATATAGAAAATGAAATTAAAGAATATATCCAAAATAAATTGCATTCTATAAGTTATACAACATCTTTAAATAAATATTTAGAATTAGATTACTATTATCCAGTAAAATATAATTATGAAAAAGATATAACAAGATATTTTAAACAGATTTATCTAGATGTTACTCAAGTAGATTATTTAGATAAAATAAAAGAATATTCGGATGGGATTATAGTTTATTTGACTAATATAACTAAAGCATTCAATTTTGATTCTATTAAAAATATTTTAAAAAATAAAGATATTATTTTAGTTGTTAATAAAAATGACAAAAAACTTAAAATAGGTTATTTGTTAAAAGAATTAGAAGCAATAGATTGTTTAGTTCTAGATGAGAAATGCTCCACAAATCTATCTCTTAAAGAGGAATATTTATTATATAAAAATGAATTGATTTCAATTATAAATTTAGAGTTAAAAGAATATTTTTCTATAAAGGAAATTGAAATTATTTCTGAAAATAAAATATTTGTTGATAAAAAAATATTAAATGTAACCTATGATTATTTAATTGATAAGTATAGGAATTATATTGAAATAAATTATGAATTAATGAACAAAGAAAAAATAAGTACTCCTATGAAAAAAGTAAGGTTAACTTTATTGGAGATGTTAATAAAAAATGATAAAAACTTAGAATCAAAAGAGTTTTATAAAAATACAGGAGCTATTAACTCTGTAGCAAGAACAGTTTTGAAAAAAATATGTTCTTTAAATTTAGGGGATATAATTCTAGATTCTAAATGGGAAATTTTAGAGAGAGAAATTTTAGAAAAAATAAAGTTAGAAAATTATTCTATAAGGAACTTATATGAAGATTATACAACTAAAGTAAAAGGTTATGGATTAAGAGCTGGGATTTTTACTTTATTTTTAGGTATTGTATTAATAAAGAATAAAAAATGTATAGCTATAGTAGATAAAACAACTAAAAGAAAGCAATTATTAAGTAATGATATAATTGAAAAGTTAGAAAAAAATCCAGAAAACTATTATTTAAGTTATGTTAAAAAGACCGCTGTTGAAGAGGAATATTTAGAAAATTTAAAAGAGTTACTAGGAGTTTATTATTCTGAAAATTCAGAGATAGAGATTGGAATTGTAGAAGGATTTAAAACATATTTTTATTCATTAAATAGATTTTTAAATAATTTATCATTAAAAAACTGTAAAGTTTTATCGAAGATATTTAATATTTTATTCCAAGATAAGAATGCATATGAATTTTTATTTGAAGAATTATCAAGAAGAGCAAAGACTAAAGATTTAAAAGAAATTGTAAAAATTATTTCAGAGGATATGAAGTACTTAGAAGATGAAAAAATAAGAATTGAATTACAGATTCACGAAATAATTTTAAATATTTTAAAAACAGGACAAAATTTAAAAGAAGCTTTAGAAAAGTGGCAAGAACAAACTAAAGTTTTTGATAATGGTATAAAAACTTGGTTAAAGAAATATATTTATAAAAATGATAAAATATTTTTATTAGATTTGACAACTAAAATCAAAGGTTTTAGTTTTGAGAATTGGTCGAATTTAAATGATATAGAAGACTTTAAAGAAAGATTAGAAAAGTTTTTAGTTACAAAAGAATTGGAAAGAGAAAATGTAAGTGAAGTAATTGAAGTTATATCAAATGGAGAAAGTTTAATTATACCTTTGGTAGAAACTCATAGTCAAATGGGAAAAATGTTAAAGATAAAATTAGAAGCTACTATAAAAGCAATGGGATTATCAGTCAAAGAAGAAGAAAAGAAATCAATATTATTAGAGATTTTAAAAGATATGTAATACAAAACGTAATACATTGTAATACATTAATTTTAGACACCTCTGTGAGACATTTAATGCAGTTTAAATGGATTTTACAGGGGTGTTTGTACTTATGAGTCCAAAATGAAATAAGACGCTTAAAATTAAAATAAGAGAGTCAAAAAAATGGACTATTGTTAAAAAAATAGTAAAAACAAGTATTTTTTATGAAAAAAGACATTGAAGACTTTTATTTTGGTATTTTATTTATTAAAGTCTTTAAAAGATGATATGAAAAGAGAGGCTAAAATAGTTTAGAATATATTATATTTTTGAAGGATTTTAATATTTTTTTAGTATATTTCTACAACCATATTAATTAGGAGGTTTAGAAATGATACTTTTTTATAAAAAAAATTCAAAAGAATCTGAAGAGGTTATTGAGATTTTAAAAGACTTTGAAAATGTTAAATATGTAGATGTTGAACAAAATAAATCGCTTGCAGAAGAGTATTCTGTTAAAGTGTTTCCAACTTTAATTGTTTCAACTGATGATGATATTAGTGAAGAAAATATATTTGTTGGATTAAAAGAGATTGAAAATTTTCTTGAAGTTGAAGAGGAAGATTTTTAAAAAGAGTAACATATGATACATATTTTATTTTCATATTGAGGTAAAATTCATTTTAGATAGTTTTAATTTTTATTTAATGAAAAATTGAGGTGAAATAAAATGAATGCAATAAGAAATATGGAATTTAATAAAGTTATAAATTTAGAAGATTTAGTTCCTTATGGAGAGAAAACAATAAATAGTATGATGATTGCTTTAAAAAATTCTTTGAATTCAGCTGTTTTTGCTTTTGATAAAGAAGAGATGTTAAGTGAACATAGTGCTCCAGCAGACGCTTTAGTTTATGTTTTGGATGGAGAGTTTGAAATTTCTATAAACAAAATAGCTCACAAAGTAAAAAAAGGTGAGATGATATTAATGCCTGCAAATATTCCTCACGCTTTAAAAGCTTTAAAAAAGGCTAAAATGTTATTGATAATAGTAAAAAAACATGAAGATATAGGCGGGTTTATAAATTTAGAGTATTCAAAAGAACTTTTAATGAAAGATATAGTGATTGGATTTAAAGGTGGAATTGTGAGTAAAAGAGTTTTAAATTTAGAAAATCTAACATCATTAATGTTTGCTATATCTAAAAATGAAGAGATTGAGCACAATAAAACTGAAGGTGAACTACTTATTTTAAATTTATATGGAGAGCTAGATATTGCTATTAATAATCAGAAAGAGATTTTAAAAGAGGATCAAATTATAGTAATTCCTCCTAATGTTCTGTATGAAATAAAAGCTAAAACAGACAGTAAATTTCTATTAATTGAAATTAATTAGACTTAAAATAAATATATTAAACTCCCTCTTACTTATATTAAGTAGGGGGGAGTTTAAATTTATAATTTTTAAAAACATTTTTCTAATGTTGTGACTGATATAATAAAAAAATGATTGACGTTCATAATTGTTATTCACTTCTATAAAAAATCTAGTTAAAGGATTAAATATTTCATCTGCCAAATTTTCTTTTATTTTAAATTTTCCCTATACTAATTTATTTTAATGTTGTTTCTAGATGTTGTTTCTAGAATAGTATTACAATGTAGTTTAAAGAAATTATATTAATAGATCAGTATTTTCAGTACATTGTGTAAAATAAAAAAACGATGTAAAAGGGCACAGGTATTAAAAAAAAATTACATTGTTAACTTTGTATAAACTTTGATATAATATTTTTTGTTAAAAAATTGTTATAAATTAGGAGGTATAAAAATAATGTTTAGAAAATTATTTGCAGAGTTTTTAGGAACTTTTTGGTTAGTTTTAGGAGGGTGTGGAAGTGCTGTTTTAGCGGCAGGATATCCAGAGCTAGGAATTGGGTTTACTGGAGTGGCTTTAGCTTTTGGATTAACAGTTTTAACTATGGCATTTGCAATAGGACATATATCAGGATGTCATTTAAATCCTGCTGTTACAATAGGATTATTTACAGCTGGGAAGTTTGATAAAAAAGAGGTTATTCCATATATATTAGCTCAAGTTGTAGGAGGATTTATTGGGGGATTAGTATTACTTGCAATAGCTTCAGGTTCTTCAACTTTTATTTTAGATAACGGATTTGCATTGAATGGTGTTGGAGCTCTTTCTCCAAATGGGTACTCATTAGCTTCTGGAGTATTAACAGAAGTAGTATTAACAGCTATGTTTTTATTTATAATATTAGGATCAACATCTGAAAAGGCTCCAAAAGGATTTGCTCCAATAGCTATTGGATTGGGATTAACTTTAATCCATTTAATTAGTATTCCAGTTACTAATACATCTGTAAATCCTGCTAGAAGTACAGCAGTTGCACTTATTGCAGGAGGAGAAGCACTTAATCAGCTATGGATATTCTGGGTGGCTCCATTAGCAGGTGCTATCATTGCAGGAGTTATTTATAAATTAATTTTAGATGAAAAAAATTAAAAATTATTAAAAAAGTAACATAATGAAATAAAAGCTAAAATAGATAGTAAATTTCTATTAATTAAAATTAATTAGACTTAAAATAAACATATAAAATTACCCCTTACTTATATTAAAGTAGGGGGTAATTTTAATTTATAATTATTTAGATAAATATTTATAAATACCTCTTATCCAGTTATCAAAATACATATGCTCAGAAGACATAACATCATACATTTGAGGAGCGATAGTTTGAAAGTACTCTTTAAAAAGCTCTAAATCTAAAGCTTGCATTCCAGTTTGTTTTTTAATTTTTAAAAACATTTTTCTAACGTCATTAGGAGAATAACCAGTATTCTTTTTTCCTAAGTTAATAGGTTCATTATTTTTTTTTAGTTTATTTTTTTGACAAAGTAAAAAAGCGGCATGTTTTACAGCAAATACTCTATCAGTTAAAGCTAATCTAATAACAAGTGCTTTTATATGAAAATACTGTTCATCATTTAAATCATAATCTTTAATTTTATCTAAAGCTTCTAATCTAGTTTTATAAGATAACTCATTTTTTAAATCTTTTATAATTATTTCCATTTATTTTCTCCTAGGTATATTTTATCAATATAGAATTTTTAAGACTATAGAATATTATATAACTTTTTTCAAAGAAGCACAATAGATATTAAATAATTTTGATTGCTTCAAAAAAATAAATTTTTCAAACTTTTATTTAAGAAATAAACGTCTAAAAGTTATAATAATAGTTAGAAGGTAGAAAAGGATTTAATATTTAATTTTAAAGTAGTAAAATAGCCATCACACAGTTTCAAAGATGTTTTAATTTTTAAAAAATGAAGAAAAATAGTATTTTAATTAATTTTAACAAATCATGAAGTTGTTTTTCTAACTATTATATGAGGTAATAGATTTAAAGTCAGTAAACTGTTTTACTTTTAAGAGATTTAAAAAGTTTTTTAAGAAAATGATTGAAAGTTTTAAAGTTATTAGAAGGTGATTTAGTAGTTAAGTAGAGGGATTTGTGATGGTTGCCCTCTACTTTTTTATTTATAAATTATTTACTATTCATAAATCATTTTTTTAGTTATGCCACCATCAATGACTAAATTTGTAGCATTAATAAAATCATTTTCAGGATTAGCTAAAAATAAACAAGCATTAAGGATATCTCGAGGAATACCCACTCTGCCTGAAGGATGTTGAGAGTGATCGGCTTCTGTTAAATCATCATAATTATCTACTTGTATCCATCCAGGACTTA
The DNA here is from genome assembly GCF_024506395.1 of Cetobacterium sp. NK01. NCBI lineage: Bacteria > Fusobacteriati > Fusobacteriota > Fusobacteriia > Fusobacteriales > Fusobacteriaceae > Cetobacterium > Cetobacterium sp. NK01. The sequence continues at coordinate 248,432 of NZ_JANIBO010000001.1, read as the reverse complement.
TTGCGTTAACAGTAATAGGTGTTCTAGAAAGAGAGATAGCAAGAGTGTTACTCATAGAGATTAATCCACCTTTTGAAGCACCATAAGCTTCCCAGTTGGCTTCATTTTGATTCCATCGAGTAGAGGATATATTTATTATCCGGCCATAGTTTTGTCCTTTATTTACTTTTATAAACTCTTTACAACAAATAAAACTTCCACGAAGATTGACATTTATAACATCATCAAATTCATTGATAGAGATATCTTCGATACTTTTACTAAAATTTGAAATAGCTCCATTATTTATGAGTATGTGAGCAGTTCCATATTTTTCAATAATTTGAGAAAAAGCATGTTTTATATCATCTTCAAATCTTAAATCCACTTTAAGAAAGTCGATACCTTTTGATAGCTCTTTGTGTTTATTAATATCTAAAACAATTACTTTATATCCTTTTTTTAAAAATCCTTCTGAAAGATGGTAACCAATGCCACCAGCTCCTCCAGTGATAATACAAATCTTTTTTAACTTATCGTTTTCCATAATTCACCTAACTTTTTTAATTTTTTATATCAATCCAAAATCATTTTCAATATATTGAAAATCGCACTTTAAAACTTTATTTTTTTCCAACTCAATAAGCTCTTGCTTTAGACAATAAATTAATTCAGAAATGAGATAATTTTCATGTCTATTCTCAACAGTATGTAAATAAAATATTTTTCTTTTGGGAATACTAAAGTTTATTTCATGAATTTTTATATTTGATTTTTTTGCAAGCATTTGAGCAACGGTATTTGGTACAATACACCAACAATCTTTATTTGTGAGCATAAAATCTATTTGGTGTACTATTTGAATTTGAATATAAGGTTTGAAGTTTTTTCCAAAATAAATTTGGCACCATTGTTCAAATTCTAAAAACCAAGGACAATAGATAAATTTAGAAGGATTTAGTTCTGATAAATCAATATTATCAGAAAAATTAGAGTTATTTCCAGAGATTATTACCATTTTTTCTGAGAATAATGGATTACAAGAAACATTTAAAGAGTATCTTTGATCAACTACAATAGCAAAATCGACAGTTCTATTTTCAATGGCATCGTAAGAGGCATAACTAGATAAATCCTCTGTTTTTAAAAAAACTTTACTATTTCTTTCTAAAAAATTTAGAAAAACTTGTGGAAGAAGAGAAGTGCTAATGCTATTCAATGCAGAAACTACAAAAGAAATATCAGACACTGTAGATTTAATATTAGACATCTCAAACCAAAGCTTATTCCATCGATCAATTAAATTTAAGAAATCTTTTCCAGCTTTGGTAAGTTCAACATATCTTACACCTTTTTTTCTATAAAAAAGTTTACAATCAAGTTCCTCTTCAAGATTTTTAATTTTTGAACTTAAAGCAGATTGAGTAATAAAAAGTTTTTCTGCAGCTTTAGAAAAACTTCCTTGTTTAACAACTTCTGAAAAAGCTATTACATCAGTATTATTCATATTAACTCCGTACAATTGTAATTGGTGTTCTAAAATACAATTTTTTTCTATATTATATATCGATATATTCAATTTTACAACTATATTATTTTATGTTAATATCTGGTCACAAACTACAAAAGGAGTTGAAAACTAGAAGATGAAATATAATTTTGATGAAGTAATTTCTAGAGCAAATACTAGATGTGCAAAATATGATGAACGAATAAAAAAATTTGGAACAGATGATTTAATACCACTTTGGATAGCAGATATGGATTTTAAAACTGCTCAACCAATTATAGATGCTTTAAAAACTAAAGCTGAAGAAGGGATATTTGGGTATGTTTCAAGACCAGATAGCTATTTTAAAGCTGGATGTGATTGGCAAAAGCGAAGAAATGGATGGGAAATTAATAAATCATTATGCTCATTTTCTGTGGGAGTGGTTCCTGCTATGACAGTGATGGCTGAAATTTGGTGTAAAAGTGGAAGTAGCATTTTAATTCAACCACCAATTTATGGAGAATTTTATGAAATAGTTGAAAATTCAGGTAATCGTGTATTAATAAATCGTCTTGTAGAAAAAGATGGGAAATGGTCTGTTGATTGGGAGGATTTTGAAAATAAGATAAAAAAAGTATCTATGTTTTTATTTTGTAATCCCCACAATCCATTAGGTATAGTATGGAAAAAAGAGGAGATTGAAAAGATTGTAAATCTTTGTGCAGAGAATGATGTTTTATTAATAAGTGATGAGATACATTCGGATCTAATTTTTCATAACAAGAAATTTATTCCAACAGCAACAGTGAGTGATTTAGCTAAAAAAACAGTGGTAACTTGTTTTTCAGCAACAAAAACATTTAATTTAGCAGGACTACAAGCTTGCACTATTGTTTTTCCAAATAATAAGTTGAAAGATGAGTTTGACAAATGGTGGTTCTCAAAAGATATTCATCGTAATAACTCTTTTTCATCTATTGCTATGGAAGTAGCTTACAACGAAGGAGAGGAGTGGTTAAATCAATTGTTACCTTATATTAGCAGTAACTTTGATTTTGTAGTTGAATATTGTAAGAAAAATATTCCAAAAATTAAAACTTATGCTCCTGATGCAACATATTTAATGTGGTTAGATTGTAGAGCTTTAAATCTGAGTAGTACAGAATTAGAGAAATTTATGATTGAAAAAGCAAAACTTGGTTTAAATAGTGGAACAGCATTTGATAAAGAGTTAAATGGATTTATGAGATTAAATGTTGCTTGTCCAAAAAGTGTTTTAAAACAGGCATTAGAACAATTGAAAAAAGCGGTTGACAAATTATAAACTGAGGGAGGTAGTTAAAAATGGAAAGATCAAAATTTTGGGGAAATTATGGAAGTTCAATTTTACTTTTATTGGGAATTATTGTAGGTAGTATTGTAGGCGTTATTTTAGGAGAAAAGGCTATGATTCTTTCACCAATTGGGGATATTTTTCTAAATTTAATGTTTACAATTGTTGTTCCAATGGTTTTTATATCAATTTCAACAGCAGTTGGAAATATGTTAAATATGAAAAGACTTGGAAAAATTTTAGGAAGTTTAATGGCTATTTTTATAGGAACTGGTATAGTAGCAGCTATTTTAATATTTGTGGTTGTTAATATTTTTCCACCTGCAGTCGGAGCAAAAATTGTTTTAAATTCTGGGAATATGGGGACTCCTAGTAGTGCAGCAAATTTAATAGTAAACTCTTTAACGGTTAATGATTTTAGTGGGTTATTTAGTCGTAAAAATATGTTACCTATTATTATTGCTTCTATTGGATTTGGATTTAGTGTATCTGTTTGTGGTGGAGAGGAAAGTCCAGTTGGAAAACTATTAAATAATATGAACAATATTATAATGAAACTTGTTGAATTAATTATGAAATTAGCTCCAATTGGTTTAGGAGCATATTTTGCAAGTTTAATTGGCGAGTTTGGACCTAAATTATTAGGTGATTATGGAAGAGCGATGTTAATATACTATCCAACTTGTATCTTATATGCTGTATTAGCATTTCCATTATATGCTTATATTTCTGGAGGAAAAGAGGGAGTAAGTAGAATGTCAAAGTATATACTGACACCAGCTCTTACAGCATTTGCTACACAAAGCTCAGTTGCCACATTACCAACAAATATGGCAGCATGTAAAAACATAGGTGTTCCAAAAGATGTATATGAAATTGTGTTACCTATGGGAGCAACAATGCATATGGATGGATCAGTAATTTCATCTATTTTAAAAATAAGTTTTTTATTTGGAATATTCGATCTTGAATTTGCAGGAGTAGAAACATATCTTATGGCATTAGTTGTATCAATACTTAGTGCATTTGTATTATCTGGAGCTCCAGGAGGGGGATTAGTTGGTGAAATGTTAATAGTGAGTCTATTTGGATTTCCACCTGAAGCGTTTCCAATTGTTGCTACACTAGGATTTTTAGTTGATCCAATGGCAACTTGTCTAAATGCAGCTGGAGATACAATTGCTTCTATGATGGTTTCTAGAGTTGTAGAGGGAGAAAAGTGGATTGAGGAAAATAAAGAAGAGATTTTAACAGTTTAAAATAAAAACTAAAGTATAAAAGGAGAGTTTTATGAAAATAATAGTTATAGGTAGTCATTTATGTCCAGATACAATTTACGCTGTATGTAAACTTAAAGAGAAAAAAATAAATTTTGATTTTAGAGATATATCATCAAATTTTACAGCTTTAAAGGAATATTTAAGTCTTAGAGAAGCTAATCCTATATATGAGGAAGTAAAAATTAAAGGTGGACTTGGAATTCCTTGTTTTTTAAAAGGCGAAGAAATCACATTGAATTTAGATGACGTTTTATAGGGGTTAGAGATTAATGAATAAAATTGAATTACTTGAGCTTTTACACCAAGAGGTTATACCAGCCCTAGGTTGTACAGAACCTGTGGCAGTAGCTTTATCAACTGCTGCAGTTACTGAAATAATAGATGGAACTATTGAAAAAATTGAAGTTGCTGTTAATCCTAGCATATATAAAAATGGAATGGCTGTAGGAATACCTGGTTTTCAACATGTAGGATTAAATTATGCAGCTGCTTTAGGAGCGCTACTTTCAAATCCAGAAGATAAACTTCAACTTTTTAATAAAATAACAGATGAAATAAGTAAAAAAGCAATGGAGTTAGTTGAAAAAAAAGTAGTTACTATTACTATTGATAGATCAAAAGAGGCACTTTATATTGAAGCTTTTATTAAAACTACTAAAGAAACTGGAAGATGCATAATTAAAAATTCTCATGACAATATTTTTTTAATAGAAAAAAATGGTGTTTTATTAAGTGAAGAAAAAGAAATAACTGCTTTAGAGAATAAATTACATAAGAGATTGTCAAATTTAAAAATAGAAGAAATAGTTAATCTTATTGAAAGTTGTACAGAAGATGAGCTTTCATTTATGTATGATGGAGTATTAATGAATACTGCTTTGGCAGATTTTGGATTATCAGAACAGAATAAGGATGGACTTGGAATAGCGCATAGTTTAGAAAAACTTACAAAAAATGATATTTTAGGAGATACTCTTTTTAGCAGAATAATGGTCAAAGTTGCGAGTGCATCAGAAAGCAGAATGTCAGGATGTCCATATTCTGCTATGAGTAGTGCGGGAAGTGGAAATCATGGATTAACAACTATAATACCTGTTGTTGAGTTTGCAAAATATGTGAAATCTGAAAAAATTAAACTTTTGAAAGCTTTGGCTATAGCACATACTTTAAATGTTTATATTAAACAATTTTCAGGAAAACTTTCTGCGACATGTGGATGTGGTGTTGCAGCGGCTACTAGTGCTTCAAGTGCAATGGTTTATCTTATGGATGGAAGTATAGAACAAATGGGAAAAACAATTATTAATATGATTGCAAATCTTACAGGAATGATATGTGATGGTGGAAAAATAGGGTGTTCATTAAAACTTGCAACAGCGAGTAATGCGGCAGTGATGAGTGCATATCTAGCTTATTCAGATGTGGTAATTCCTTCAAGCAATGGAATTTGTGCATCTACTCCAGAAAATACTATAAAAAATTTGGGTCGAGTTTCAAAATTAGGAATGCAGACTACTGATAAAGTTATATTAGATATTATGCTTGAAAAAGAATTAAATAATTAGCAATTAAAAAGAGAAGTAAAGTTTTAAACTTTACTTCTCTTTAGATAAAGATTTTATAAAATAATTTGATAATATAGAACCTAAATTTTTGTTAAATAAACAATTCCAAGTAATAAAACAAAAAGTTTCAGAAAATAGTGGACTTAACCAGACTCCATTTAATCCCCAAAAATGACTACTTATAAAAATAGTTATTGGAAAAAATATAAATGATCTTAAAAAAGATATAATATTAGAATTTTTAGGATTATTTATAGCTTGATAGTATCCAGATTGAATAACATTTATTCCTATAACAAAAAATGAAAGATTAAAAAGAGTAAGTCCTATGTATGTTTCATTTAAAATGTTTGAATCTTTAGTAAATAATCTAATGATATCGTATCCTCCAAAATAAGAGACTATAAAATAGAGAAAATTAATAATTATAGAGGATACAATTGTAAATTTATAAAATTTAAAAACATTTTCATGATTTTTTGCTCCATGATTAAAACTGAATAAAGGTTGTACACCGAAAGATAATCCAAGTAGAAGCATGTAAATTATAGTCGTTAAGTAGTTAATTATTCCAAATGAAGCTAATTGACTATTGTTCCCAATTTTAGAGATTGCTATATTCATACAAAATACCATTATAGAAAAAGTAATTTCCATAAAAAATGATGGAAATCCAAGAGTAATAAATCTTAAAATATTTTCTTTGTGAAGCTTGGTGTTTCCAAAAGATAAATACCCTTTTTTTAATATAAAATGAAGTAATATAATTAAGACAGTTAAAATCTGTCCAAGTCCAGTAGCTATTGCTGCTCCTTTTATTCCCCATTTAAAAATAAAAATAAATATATAATCTAAAATTATATTTAAAAAAGCTCCTGAGATAGTAGCAGTCATAGCAAGTTTAGGGTTACCATCATTTCTTATAAAGCTGCTTAAAGATATTCCTAAGATATTTGGAATACAAAACATAACATAATATTTTAAATAAATATTAGCCTCTTCTAAAATATTTCCCTTAGCTCCTAAGAGAACAACTATCTTTTTTGAAAAAACAACAAATATAAAACTTAGAAAAAAACTTAGTATTAAAAGAACAATAAAAGCTTCTCTAAAGATATGAATTCCTTTCGCTATATTCTTTTTTCCGAAATTTTCAGAGATAAGAGTACCTCCTCCAACAGCGAACATTGTAGCTATTCCAAAAAAGAAAATTGATACAGGCACAACTAAATTAACAGCAGCAAGAGCTAAATTTCCTACTCCTTGACCAACAAAAATTCCATCAATAATTACATAAAGTGATGATACAAACATAGCAAAAACAGATGGTACAGCATAATTGATAAATTTTTTTAACATTTTACTTCCTCCTTTACTAAGGAATAGTATATACTCTATTGTAACAATAGAGTCAAAAAAAATTGGAGGAAAATATGATATTTTCAATAGGAGAGACATCGAAATTAACAAAAATTTCTATACAAGCTCTACGCCATTATGATAAAGAGGGACTTTTGAAACCTATTTATGTTGATGAAGAGACAAAGTATAGATATTATTCTATAGATCAATTTTTACAAATAGATTTTATAAAAAGATGCAAATCTTTAGGGTTTTCTTTAGAAAAAATAAAGGAAATTTTATATGAAGGAAATAATTTAGAGAATATTTTAAAATCAATTACATTTCAAAAAAGTATAATTGAAAAAGAGATTAAAAATTTAAAAAATATAAAACTTAATTTAAATAGATTAGAAAATACATTAAATCATGCAATGAACAGTTTAAATAAAGCTTTAGAAATAGAAGACGTAGAATTTTTTATTTTAGGAAGTTCAAAAGGAGAGATAAAAGATAATAATGATATTGAAACTCATATAAGAAAAGTTCTAAAAAATATAGATCTTTACTATAATCTGAGTGATACTTTTATTATTTTGAAAACAGATGAAGAAAATTACAATTTTTATCAAGAAGTTATTGTGGCTTCTAAATCTATAAAAAGTGATAAGATTTATAAAAGGAAAGGAGTCTCTTTGTATGTGGAAGGAGCTGCATTTAAAAATAAAGTTTATTTTGAAAAAATAATAAATTTTGAAAATGAAAATAAATTGACCAATTTTAAAAGTTTTCTTGAAATATATTATATTTCAAAATTAGATAATAAAAATGAGGAGTACTCTTTGATAAATATTTTTCACCCATTTGAATTAATGTAAATAATTAAAAATAGCTTTCTTTAATAATATGAAATTATTAGAGAAAGCTATTTTGATGATATATTACAGTATAAAATTATTTGCTAAACTGATGACTGGTTAGTCATAAAAATATTGACTATTTATATAAATAAGTGTAAACTTATTTTTATAACTTATAATTAAAGGAGTTGTTAATGAAAAAAAGTACCATTTTTGTTTCAATGCTTTTTTTTACGAAGAGTATTTTTTCTTTTGCCCAATGGGAAGGAGAAAATTATAAACCTGTAAAAGTAATTGAAAAACAAAAAGTTTCGTTATCTAATTTAAAAGAACAAAAAACACAAGATTTGTTAGAGAGATTAAAAAAATTAAAAAACGGTGAAAAATTGGTCATACCTAATGGAGAATATAAAGATCTAGGGATTATTAAAATTAAACAAAATAATATAAAAATTTCAGCAGAAAATCCAGGTCAAGTAATTTTTTCTGGAAAAGTTCAAATTCTTATATCTGGAGATTGCAATGTTTTTTCAGATTTTATTTTTGTAAAAGGAGGACCTGCAAATTCATCGGGAATTATATGCCTCTTAGGAAATGAAAATAAAATTGTTAACAATTCTTTTATAAACTTCAATATACATGATGAAAAAGAAAGTGACTGGATAACTTTAAAAGGTTCAAAAAATAAAATTTTAAATAATTATTTTGAAGGAAAAACAAAGAGAGGACAAATTATTGTAATAAATAAAAATTTGAAAAAACAAGATAAGCATATCATAGCACAGAATATATTTAAAAATCATAAATCAGAAGATTCTATTTTAAAAAATGAGGCTAATGGTTGGGAAGCTATAAGAACAGGAACAGGAAAAACAGCATTACATAGAAATTCTGAAATTGAAATTTTATACAATCTTTTTATAAATATGGATGCTGAACCTGAATTGATTTCAGTAAAATCTTCGAATACCTTACTAAAGGGAAATACTGTTATTTCTAGTATTGCAGGAATAACTTTAAGACAAGGAAGAGATAATGTTGTAGAAGATAATGTTATTTTAGGAATGGAAAAAGAAGGCACACGGGGCATAAGATTTTATGATAAAGGTCACGTTATAAGAAATAATTATATAGAAGGACTTAGAGGAAAAGGTAATGCCACAGGAGGACTTGTATCAGCTACGGGAGTTATTGATACGAAAAATGGAGAAGAATCTCAAAATAAAATAATTAGTCAGTGGACACCTAATAATATACTTATAGAAAATAATTCTTTTATAAATTCAGAGCAAAACATTTTATATAGTGATAAAATACATTCTCCAAATAAGCGGGATAATCTTGTTGTAGAGAAAGTTTATCCAGGTTATAATCTATATTTTAAAAATAATCTTTCTTATGAAGAGAATCCTAATAATTATGCATTAATAGGAGCAGAAGATATGAATCCTTTGGATTCTGAATATGAAAATGAAGTTTATTTTGGAAAAATAAAGGGAGTTTTAAATCTTCCAAAAGGAATTGATAGAAATAAACCTTTTTTAAAAAGAAAACAAGGGATTTTAATTGAAGAAAATAAAAATATAGGTGCCAAAAATCTATTGATTTTAACAGAAAATATAATTGGACCTAATTATAAAATAGAAAATTAAGTATAGTTATATATAGAAATACAATATTTTTAAACTAAAGTGCTAAAAAGTGTTATAATAGTCATGGGAAGAGTATTTTATACAAATAAAAGTTTAGTATTTAAATTAGAAAAAGTTTAAAAATCGTTTTATGGGAGAGAAAATATATGGAAAAAATTAGAGAAATTTTTTATAAGCATTGGACTAAAGAAAAATCTGACAAGTTTTATGAAACTTTAAAAAGTTCAGTTTTAAGTTATAAGATTGATTGTTTGGAAAAGTTTATAGAAGACATTTTTAAAGAAAATCCTAATGTGAAAAGAGATGAAATTCTAAGATATACTAGAAATATGGATTCTTTTACAGATGCAGAAGAATTTTTGGTGGAATTTTTCAGTACAGATAAAACTGCTGAAGGAGAAGGTGTCTTAGCTAAATTAGAAGAAGATCCAGAGGAGATAAAAAAAATCTTGAATAGACTTTTAATGTCAAAACAAGTAAAAATTAAAGAAACTAAAAATGAATTTATAGTTTGGTATTATTCGTTATAAAATATCTAAGTGAATAAGTTTTTCGAAAAAACTTTTTGTTTGATCAAGTTCAGATAAAAAAGTAATCAGTTAATTTTTGTACAAATAGACATTTTTTCGGTACAATAAATTAACTGAACTTTTAATAATTTATTTGACTACTCACAAGTTAAATAAAACAAAAAAACAGGTGCTGAAAAAGTATCTGTTTTTTTTGTTTTATAAATAGTAGCCTATTCTTTTCTTTTCAATATTCAGTAGCTAAAAAAATAGAAGAGCTATTTTTGGAGAAAAACAATGAAGTGATATATAAATTATATGTCACTTTTTTTTATTATTTAAAAAATATAAGTTTAAAATTAAGATAAAATGTTGTTTTTTGGCAATAAATATATTATTATAAATATACTAGTATGTGAAAAAATATTTTAAAATAGAAATTAGAATAAAAATAATTAAAAAGCGAATTAAAAAAACATTAAAAGATTAAATTGTGAACAAAAAAAATAATACAAAAACATATCATTGACTAATTATGTTATAAATATATAAAATAAGTTATAAAAATAATGAAACACGAGGGAGAGTAAAAAGAATGGAAATGTTTTATTTTTTAGTTTGTTTAGGAGCATCGATTTTAGGTGCTATAAGTGGTATCGGTGGAGGAGTTATTATTAAGCCAGTTCTTGATGCAATGGGGACAATGAATGTATCAGCAATTAGCTTTTTGTCAGGATGTACAGTACTTGGAATGACAAGTATGACATTATATCGTAATAGTAAGGCGGGAATAAAGCCAGAAAAGAAAAGAGGAACATGTTTAGCTATTGGAGCGTCAGTAGGAGGACTTTTAGGAAAGCAACTTTTTGATTGGGTTAAAGTGGCTAGTGGAGATCCAAATATGGCAGGAGCTGTACAATCTTTTGTATTAGCAGTTGTAACTGTTGGAGTTCTTATATTTACAATTCAGAAGTCAAAAATAAAACCTTTTGATATAGAAAGTGAAGTTGTATCATTAATTATTGGATTTTTTCTAGGAGCATTATCATCATTTTTAGGAATAGGAGGAGGACCAATTAATCTTATGGTTTTATATCTATTCTTTGGACTTAATTCTAAAGAGGCAGCTATAAACTCGATCTATATAATATTATTCTCTCAAGGAATAAGTGTTATTCAAACTTTATTTAAAGGTATGCCAGAATTTGTTTGGTTAGCTTTTGTTATGATGGTAGCAGGAGGAATCTTAGGAGGTACTGTTGGACCTATAATTTCAAAAAAACTATCTTTAAAGGGAGTAGATAAAATATACCTTTGTATGGTTGTTGGAATAATATTAATAAGTGTTTATAATGGAATGAACTATTTAGGAGTTTTATAAATATTAAAAATAAAAAAACAATGAGTTAGGAGAGAAAAAATGAGTATTTGTGCAAAATGTATGACAAGAGGTTGTTTATCAAAGGATCAAGAAAAGATGCCAAAGGTATTTTGTCCTAGTAGAAATGAGGAAATGCAAAATAAAGCAAAGGAGCTACACGTGGGAGACGACTTAACAATTGCAGTTCAGTCAGCACTTGTTGAAGCTGAAGGAAATACAAATTGGACTCGTGTTCAAGAAACTATAGCTTTTGCTAAAAAATGTGGTTATGAACGTATAGGATTAGCTTTTTGTACAGGATTACATGAGGAGGCTAAAACATTTGTAAAAATATTAGAACATCATGGATTAAAGGTAGTTTCTGTAATTTGTAAAAATGGAGCTATTTTAAAAGGATTCTTAGGAATCCCTCAAGAGGAAAAAGAAACATATGTAAAAAATGATATAATGTGTAATCCGATAGGTCAAGCTTTACATTTAAATGAAGAGAAAACAGATTTAAATATTTTATTTGGTCTTTGTGTAGGACATGATACATTATTTATTAAGCATTCAGAAGCACCGGTTACTGTATTTGCAGTAAAAGATAGAGTGTTGTGTCATAATCCAGTGGCAGCTATATATCAAGCTGATGCATACTATAAGAAGAAACTATTTTAATAAACTAGAAACATTTTTCAAAATTAAAAAATCTTAGTTCTATATTTAATAGAACTAAGATTTTTTTTATTACATAATTATTTTTTTCTTTTTTCGTAATGATGAACAATTAAATATGATATTATAGAAAATATAACAGGTCCAATTATAAATTCATCATAAACTCCTGGAATATTTATACCAAAAATACCTACATCTGAGCCATTTAAATCCATTACTGAAAAGATATTACCAAATGCTACCACTAAAGTAACAATCCAACCAGCAAAGACACCAAAACTTTTATTTTTAGATAAAACTCTAAATGGTTTTTCAATACTATCGTTGTTTAAAAATCTTATATAAGCGTATGAAATAAATATATAAGGAAGAGTCATAGCAATATTTGTCATTCCTTGTAAAGTAGCAAAGAATTTAGATGCTCCTGAACCACCAAAAGCAACAAGGGCAATCATAACTATTACAAAGATAGCTTGCATTGTTAAAGCTTTTTTAGGAGTTTTAGTAACTTCATCATCCTTTCCAATTCCATAAGGCCATAGCTCTTCTGGAGTACCATCAATCATCTGCTTCAATGGAGCATAAACTAAAGTAAAGAAAGCTCCAACATATGCAAAGAACATACCAAATCCAGCAAATCTGGAGAAAATAACTTGTAAAACTTCAGGATGACTCATATTAAATACTTTTCCAAGAGTATATCCCAATTGACCAACAATAACATAAGTTACAGTGGCATAATTTACAAGAGCTTCGCCGTTGATATCTTTAGCAGCCATAATATCAGACCAGTTTGTAAAAGTTCCTACTAAAAATACTCCAATAGCATATCCAATAGAGATAATTGCTCCTGCAAAAGTAAGTCCACCAATATATGATTTTTTATCTTTTACATTGTCAACTAATCCACCAGATGCTTCCATTCCACCAAATGCAAAAATAGAGTAAACTAAGAATCCTAAAGCTGCTACAGGAGTTCCAAAGTTAGGATTAGGAGATTGAAATAAATTAAAGTTAGTTTCACCAAGAGTTAATCCCTTCGTAATAAGTACAATAACTCCACCAATAAAAAGAAGAATGTTAAGTGCAATAACGGCTATACCACCAATTGATGCAACTTTAGAAATACCCTTAATACCTTTAATGGCAACATAAGTAGTATAAATCATGAATACAATTCCAATAATTCCGAAAAATTGAGAAGATTTTAAACCTGTCCATGCCATAACGTTGGCATCAGTGAAGATATTTTTACCAAAGATACCAAAGGATAATGGAATCCACATATTAGTGGCCTTTCCAACCATCCATACAACGTAGGATATCCACCACATAAAAATTCCTGTGAATGCCCATTTTATACCAACGGATTTCTCCATCCAGGTATAGATACCACCATGGTCATTTCTAAAAGCTTGTGCCATCTCTGCAATTATTAAAGAGAATGGAACGAAATATAAAACTGCGGATAAAAGAAAATATGGAATAGCAGAATATCCCATATTAAAGAAAGAAAGCGCTATGTTGGCAAATCCATAAACTGAAGTGAAAATCATCAATGCAAGTGCCATCATTCCCATTTTGTTCTGATCTGTTCTAGTGTGATTACTCATTAGTTTCCTCCTTATATTAAAGTGATAATTTTATTCTATCACTAGCATTATGAGGTGTCAAATAAATAGAAATATAAGTAATTAAAACAGGTGAAAAGTTCTGTTATGGTTAAAAAGTGACATTTTTAGAGTTGTTATGCTATAATAATAAATTATGAAGATACGTAAATTTTTAAGAAAAAAAGATATTGAATTATCTGGAAAAAAATATTTTGTAGAAGCCCTAAGTGCTATGGCTTTAGGTATGTTTTCAACTTTAATAACAGGTTCAATTTTAAATATGATTGGTCAACAATTAAATATTAAATTTTTAACAGATATTATTTGGCCTATTTCAAGGGATATAACTGGTGCCGGAATAGGAGTAGCCATTGCTTATGGATTGAAAGCACCACCTTTAGTTTTATTTTCATCAACTTTTACAGGTATGATTGGTTATTCTCTAGGTGGACCAGTTGGAGCGTATATAACCTCTTTGATAGCAACTGAGTTCGGAAAGGCGATTTCGAAAGAAACTAAAATAGATATTGTACTTACTCCAGCAATAACTATTTTAATAGGAGGTTTAGTAGGAACAACGATTGGTCCAATTTTAGGAAAAATAATGACAGGAATAGGATTTTTGATAATGGAATCAACAGAATTACATCCAGTTTTAATGGGAATAGTGATATCTGTTTTTATGGGAATGGCTTTAACTCTTCCTATTAGTAGTGCAGCAATAGCCATGATGTTGAAATTAGAAGGAATAGCAGCTGGTGCAGCAACTTTAGGATGTTGTACTCAGATGATAGGCTTTGCAGTTACAAGTTATAAAGATAATGGATGGGGAGGGGTAATAGCCCAAGGCCTTGGAACTTCTATGCTTCAATTTTCCAATATTGTGAAAAGTTGGCGAATATGGATTCCACAAATATTAGCGTCAATTATATTAAGCCCTTTAGTAACTATAGTTTTTAAAATAGAAAATAGTTCGGCTGGAGCTGGAATGGGAACAAGTGGATTAGTTGGAGTATTAGAAAGTTATATAACAATGACAAAAATAGGAAGAGGAGGATTAGAAACAATTATTTTAATAATTGTTATATATATATTATGTCCAGCTTTAGTGACTTATTTAATATATATTTTTATGAGGAGAAAAGGTTTTATAAAAGATGGAGATATGAAAATAGAAAAATAAATAAAAAGCCTCATGACTGATCAGTCATTTTTTTTCTTGACTATTTTTAATAAAAGGTGTAAGCTCATTATTAGGACTAAAAAAATAAAGGAGTGTAATCTTAGAAGATAAAAATATGAGTGAAAAAAATATGACTTTAAAAGATGGAAATATAAAAAGCCTGTTACTTAAATATTCTGTACCAGCAATAATAAGTATGTTAGTAAGTGCCCTATATAATGTAGTTGATAGAATCTATATAGGAAATATGCCAGAAGTTGGAACGTTAGCTATAACAGGAGTAGGAGTTACTTTGCCATTAGCTAATATAGTTTTAGCTTTCTCAATGTTAATAGGAATAGGTGCTACAGCAAATATATCTATAAAATTGGGAGAGGACAGAAAAAAAGATGCAGAAAAAATAGTAGGACATATAATAACATTATCTATAATTCTAGGAATAGGGATAACAATTTTAGGAATATTTTTTATCGATCCCATATTAAAAATATTTGGTGCTAGTGATATAACATTTAAATATGCTAAGGATTATATTAGTATTATTTTATGTGGAACGGTATTTAATATAATGGGATATGCTCTAAATAATATTATCAGAGCTGATGGGAGTCCCAAAATTTGTTCGGCTATTATGGTTTTTAGTTGTTTAGTAAATATTATTTTAGATCCAATATTTATATTTGTATTAAATTTAGGAGTAAAAGGAGCTGCTTATGCAACGATACTTTCTCAAATTGTAACACTAGTTTTATCGTATTTATATTTTAAAAGTGAAAGGTCAGAGTTAAAGATAAGAAAAAAGTATTTTTCTTTAGATTTAAATATTATAAAATTGATTTTATCGATTGGAATATCACCATTTGTAATGCAATTAGCAACAAGTATGGTTCAAGTTATAAATAATAATGCTTTAAAAACTTATGGTGGGGATTTAGCTATTGGAGCGATGACGACAGTTAACGCTGTGGCATTACTTTGTTTTATGCCTGTGTATGGAATATCTCAAGGAGCTCAGCCTATTATTGGGTATAACTATGGTGCAAAACAGTTCCATAGAATGAAAGAAGCTTTAAAAATATCTATGGGAGTTGGAACTTTAATATTTCTTATAATTTTATTTTTTATAGAAAGTTTTCCAATAACAATAATTAAAATGTTTAACAGTGATCCTACAATAATTAAAATGTCTGTTGAAGGAATGAGAATATATTTAATAGCAATGCCGGCAATTGGATTGGCAATGGCTGGAAGTAATTATTTTTTAGCAGTTGGAAAGGGAAAAATGGCAATGTTTTTAAGTTTACTGAGACAAGTTATTTTATTAATTCCTTTGATAACGATATGTTCAAAGCTTTTAGGATTACGTGGAATATGGTTAGCACAGCCTATTTCAGATACAATAAGTTCTATTATTACAGTTATAATGTTAAAAAGAAATTTATCAAAACAAAAGACAGCGATTTAAAATGCTGTCTTTTTATTTTAATATATTATTTTAAAAGTTTTAAAACCTCTTTAACTAAAGGAAGAGCTGAAGCTGGATTTTCTCCAGTTAATATAATTCCATCTTGGACAGTATAAGGAGCAAATAAAACATCACTTTTTTCATAGTGCCCACTTAACTCCTGAAGTTTATCCTCTAAAAGAAATGGAACAACCTTATCTAAACCTACAGTTTTTTCCTCCTCGTTAGAAAAGCCAGTAACTTTTTTATTTTTTAAAATAGATTCTCCAGAAAGAGTTTTTCCTTTTAACAATGCAGCAGGACCGTGACAAACAGCAGCCACAATTTTACCATTATTATAAAAATTTGAAACAAGTTCAGCATTTTTTTCATCACTAGATAAATCCCACATAGGTCCGTGCCCACCTGGATAGAAAATTCCGTCGAAATCTTTAAAATCAATGTCTTTAATAGGAAGGGTGTAATCTAAAACTTTTTTGTCAGAGTTAAAATATTTTTCAGTACTCTCGTCAAGAGCTTCTTTATGAAGACTATTAGGATCTATAGGAGCAACGCCACCATGAATAGAAGCAACAACTACGTCAATACCGTTTTCAATAAGAGCAAAATAAGGCTCAGTAAATTCAGATAGCCATATTCCAGTTTTCTTATCAGTATCTCCAAGAGAACTATGAGATGTTACAACCATTAAAATTTTTTTCATTAAAAAACCTCCTAAATCTTGTTAAATAAATTTACTAAAAATAGATTCTTATTCCTTCTTGGTTTATAAAAAATAAATTTGAAATAAAATTTTAAAAAATAAAAAAATAAAAAAATATTTGCAAATTTTGAAATAAACATGTATAATCTTTTTAAAATTTCAATAGGGGGATGATAAAAATGTTTTTATACATTTTAAAAAGAGTTTTCACAACACTTTGCACACTTTTTTTAGTTATCACGTTAACCTTTTTCTTAATGCGACTTATGCCTGGAGGTCCTTTTGATGGAGAAAAAAATATTCCTCCAAAAATTAAGATGAAATTGGAGGAAAAATTTGGTTTAGATAAGCCTCTTGGAGAACAATATATAGGATATATAAAAGATCTTTCTAAAGGTGACTTAGGACCTAGTATGAAAAGGGAGGGACGAACAGTAAACTGGATTATTGGATATTCTTTTCCAACGTCAGCAAAATTAGGTTTAGTAGCGGTGGTATTATCTTTAATTATAGGTATATCTTTGGGAATTTTAGCAGCATTAAATTTTAATAAATGGCCAGATTCTATGTGTATGTTACTTTCAACTTTTGGGGTAACTATTCCAAGTTTTGTTATAGGAGTTTTTCTAATGTATATTTTTGGAGTAAAATTAAAAATTTTTCCAATTGTAGGTCTTAAAAGTTGGCAATCATATATTTTACCAAGTATAGCTTTATCTGGTTATTCAATTGCTTTCATAGCAAGATTGACAAGATCTAAATTAATAGAGGTTATGAAATCAGATTATATAAGAACAGCAAGAGCTAAGGGGTTAAGTAGGGGAAGAATAATAATGAAACATGCCTTAAGAAATACTCTTATTCCAATAGTGACTTATTTGGGTCCTTTAGTAACAGGTATTTTGACAGGAAGTTTTGTAATAGAAAAAATATTTGCAATTCCAGGTTTAGGAAGTGAATTTGTAACAACAATAACAAATAGAGACTATACTGTTATTTTAGGAGTTACTATATTTTATAGTGCATTTTTAATGATTTGTAATTTGATTGTGGACTTGCTTTATGTAGTTATTGACCCAAGAATTAAGTTAGATAAATAAGGAGGAACTATGGTTTACAGAAATATAGAAGTAGATTTTGCTAACTTTAGAGAACAAACGTTTGCGCCAAAAGCAGTTAAATATAGTAATCCTGAAAATATAGAGTTAGATTTTACCTTTGTAAAAGAAAATGAAAAAGTAAAAGAAGAGATTCACAGAAAAAGTTTTACTTTTGCTGAAGATGCATGGAGAAAATTAAAACAAAATAAACTTTCTATATTAGGGTTGATATTTATTGTAATAATAACAACACTAGCAGTTGTTGTTCCTATATTTTCGAAATATAGTATATTTGAAACAAATTTAAGTATGACAAATAGATTTCCAAATGCAGCTCATTGGTTTGGAACAGATCAATTAGGAAGAGATATTTTTGTGAGAGTTATGTATGGGGCACGTTATTCTTTAGCAATTGCATTTATAGCATCTTTTTTAAACCTAATAATCGGAATTTTATATGGTGGAATTTCAGGATATTTTGGTGGAAGAGTGGATATGATAATGATGAGAATTGTTGATATTATATACTCTGTTCCAATGACAATTTATGTGATTTTAATAATGGTTACTTTTGAAAAAGGAGGTTTTTTTAATATAGTCTTAGCGCTAGCTTTGTCATATTGGATTGGAATGGCAAGAATTGTTAGGGGAGAGATATTACAACTAAAGCAGCAGGAATATATTTTAGCAGCAAGAACTTTAGGTGCTTCAAATAGAAGAATACTTTTTAAACATCTTTTGCCAAATAGCATGAGTTCAATAATAGTTACACTAACTTTACAAATACCATCAGCAATTTTTACAGAAGCATTTTTAAGTTTTATAGGTTTAGGAATTACTCCACCAGCAGCTTCTTGGGGAACATTAGCAAATGATGCATTAGGTGGATTTAGATTATATCCGTATCAATTAGTATTTCCAACTTTAGCAATATGTTTAACAATATTGGCATTTAATCTATTAGGGGATGGATTAAGAGATGCATTAGATCCTAAGGTAAGGGGGTAGTTATGGAAAAGTTATTAGAAGTAAAAAATTTAAGAACATCTTTTGACACACATCATGGAGAGGTTCAGTCAGTTAGGGGAGTTACCTTTGACCTTTTAAAAGGAGAGGTTTTAGGAGTAGTAGGGGAATCAGGAAGTGGAAAAAGTATTACTATGATGAGTATAATGAAACTTCTTGAAGAGAATGGAAAAATAAAAGAGGGTGAAATAATTTTTAAGGGGCAAAGAATTGATAATATAAATGAAAAACAGATGAATAAAATTAGAGGAAATACAATGTCAATGATATTTCAAGATCCTATGACATCGTTAAATCTTTTAATTCCTATAGGAAAGCAGATAATGGAAACACTTATTGTTCATAAAGGGATGAGTAATAGCGAGGCTTTTGAAAAAGCTGTGGAACTTTTAGATGCGGTGGGGATTCCCATGGGAAGAGCTAGAATGAATCAGTACCCACATGAGTTTTCAGGTGGGATGAGACAAAGAGTTATGATTGCTATGGCACTAGCTTGCAATCCAGAGCTACTTATAGCAGATGAACCAACAACAGCTTTAGATGTAACAATTCAAGCACAAATTTTAGATTTAATGAGAAAGATAAAACAAACAATAAATACATCAATAATTTTAATAACTCATGATTTAGGCGTGGTAGCAGAGATGTGTGATCGTGTAAATGTGATGTACGGAGGAGTAATTGTAGAACAAGGATTTACAAGAGATATATTTTATAATACGAAGCATCCTTACACAGCAGGACTTTTAAAAAGTGTACCAAACCCAGAAAGATTAGGAAAAGAACCACTAAAACCAATAATGGGAACACCACCAGATCTTTTAAATCCTCCAAAAGGATGTCCTTTTTATCAAAGATGTGATTTTGCAATGAAGATGTGCAAGGATAATATGCCACCATTTTTTCAAATTGATGATAATCATAAGTCAGCTTGTTGGTTAAATCATAAGGACGCACCTAAAGTTAATATAAAATAGGGAGGAAATATGGAAGAAAATTTACTAGAGATAAAAAATCTATGCAAATATTTTAACTTAAAAAAAAGTATATTCACTAAAAATAAAAAAATACTTCATGCAGTTGATGATGTAAGCTTAGAAATAAAAAAAGGAGAAACTCTAGGACTTGTAGGAGAATCAGGATGTGGAAAAACAACTTTTGGAAGAACTGTAGTAAAACTATATGAACCCTCGTCAGGAACTATTATATATAATAATAAAAATATAACCGATTTAAATTTTCAAGAGATGAAAGGGTTTAGAAGAAAAATTCAAATGATATTTCAAGATCCATATGCCTCTTTAAATCCAAGACAAACTATTGGAGATATAATAAAAGAGCCTATGGAGATTCACAATTTATACAAGGAAAATGAGAGAGATAAAAAAGTTTTGGAAATTTTAGAGTTAGTAGGATTAAACCCGTCTCATATAAGTAGATATCCTCATGAATTTTCAGGAGGTCAAAGACAAAGAGTTGGAATAGCTAGAGCTTTGGCTTGTGATCCAGAATTTATAGTTTGTGATGAACCGATATCTGCCTTAGATGTTTCTATTCAAGCTCAAATAATAAATACTCTAGAAGAGTTACAAAAAAAATTAGGATTGACTTATCTTTTTATAGCTCATGATTTATCTATGGTAAAACATATTTCTGATAGGGTAGGAATAATGTATTTAGGAAAATTAGTAGAACTTTCAACGAGTGATAGTATATATAAAACTCCACTACATCCTTATACAGAGGCATTATTATCAGCAATTCCAATTCCAGATCCAGATATATCTTTAAAAAAAGAAAGAATAATTTTAGAAGGAGATATACCAACTCCAATAAATCCAAAGGATGGTTGTAGATTTAAAAGCAGATGTCCAAAAGCATTTGAAAAATGTGAAGAGATAGAACCCAAATTAATAGAGGTAAGAGAAAATCACAAAGTTGCATGTCATTTATATACTAATATCTAAAAGGAGGAGTTTATGTTCGGGAGATTAAATGGAAAAAGTTTAGCAATAGCATCAGCAGTTTTATTTTTAGTTGCATGTGGTGGGAAAGATGAAGAGAAAAAAACACAGGCTTCAACAGAGAGTAAGAAAAATTCAATATCATATAATTTAGCAACTGATCCAAGAACAATAGATCCGCAGTTAAATACAGCAGTAGATGGTTCAATTGTTGCATCTAACATATTTGAAGGGCTTTTCATGGAGGGAGATGACGGAAAGTTAGTTCCAGCAGCAGCAGAAAGTGTTGAAGTATCTCCTGATGGAAAGGTGTATACTTTTAAATTGAAAGAAAATGGAAAATGGTCTGATGGAAAACCAGTAAAAGCACAAGACTTTGTTTATTCGTGGAAAAGAGGATTAACACCTGATACAGGAATGGAGTACGCATATATGTTGTTCTACATAAAAAATGGTGAAAAGTTTTATAATGGAGAGGTTACAGAAGAGGAAGTTGGAGTAAAAGCATTAGATGATAAAACATTAGAGGTAACTTTAGAAAATGCAACACCATATTTTTTATCTTTAACATCTCTTCCATCATATTTTCCACTTAGAGAAGATGTTGTAAAAGATAACCCAGCATGGGCTATAGATGCTAAAACTTACATAGGAAATGGACCATTTAAAATTAAATCATGGAGTCCAAAAGAGAATATATTATTGGTTCCAAATGAAAATTATTGGGGAAAAGATGATGTAAAATTAGATGAGCTTAGATTGGATATAATTGTAGATGATAAAACATATTTAAATGCATTTAAAGCTGGAGAAGTTGACATAATTGATGCTCCACCAGCTAGTGAGATACCATCACTTTTAGCTAGTGGAGAGGGAAAAATATATCCATACTTAGGAACATATTTTTATGTTGTAAATGTGTCTGGAAACAATAGCAATCCAGAAGTAGTAAAGTTTTTAGGAAATCCAAAAGTGAGAAAAGCACTTGCTTTAGGTTTGAATAAAAAACTTATTGTTGAAGAGGTTACAAAAGCTGGACAGCTCCCAGCCAGAAGTTTTGTTCCTGAGGGAATAGTTGCCACAGATGGAAATGACTTTACAAAAAATAGTACATATCTTCCTGGAGAGGGAGATGTTGAATTAGCTAAAAAATTAATGGCTGAGGCTGGTTACACAACACCAGAATCTATACCAAAATTAACATTTACATTTAATACAGGGGATGGACATGCAATGGTGGCTCAAGCAGTTCAAGATATGTGGAAGAAAAATCTAGGTGTAGATGTAGATTTAAAAAATGAGGAGTGGGCAGTATTCCAAACAACTAGAAATAATAAAAATTATGATATTGCAAGACATGGTTGGATAGCTGATTATAATGATCCGATGAACTTCTTAGACCTTTGGGTAACTGGAGGAGGAAACAATGTATCGGGATATTCTAATCCAGAGTATGATAATTTAATTAAGGAAGCTCAAAAGGAGAATGATCCAGAAAAGAGAACAGCATTGCTTCATAAAGCTGAAAATATTTTAATGGATGATATGCCAATAATTCCACTTTATTATTATACAAGTGTTGTTGCAGCTAATCCAAAAGTAAAAGGATGGGTAAAATCACCTTTAGGAGGATATTACTTTAAAAAAGCTTATGTAGAAAATTAAAATTAAAAACTTCACCTAATTTAAGGGTGAAGTTTTATTTTTTTATAATTTTTTAAATGAAATAGTAAAAAATAGCGAATAAAATTAAAAAAGAGAATGGAGGAGAGAGATGTTTAAAAATAAAAATATAACAATAGGATCCTTACTTGTAGCTCTTGGAATAGTTTATGGTGACATAGGAACCTCCCCTCTTTATGTTATGCAAGCTATTTTATACACTAATAACAATGTAGCTACAAGAGAGTTAATATTAGGAGGAGTTTCTTTAGTATTTTGGACGCTGACACTACAAACTACAATAAAGTATGTTGTTTTAACTTTGCAGGCTGACAATAATGGTGAGGGAGGAATTTTAGCTCTTTATGCTCTTGTAAAAAGATATTTTAAATGGTTAATAGTTCCAGCAATAATTGGTGTCGCAGCAATTTTAGCTGATGGAATATTAACTCCTCCAATATCAGTAAGTTCAGCTATTGAAGGATTAAATTTAATTGTATTTTTAAAAGAGGGTACAACAGTAACTATAGTTTTAGTAATTATTCTATTACTATTTTCTGTGCAAAAATTTGGAACAGAGAAAATAGGTAAAATTTTTGGTCCTATTATGTTTATATGGTTTTCTATGATTGGTTTTTTTGGAATCGTTCAGTTGGTACAAAACCCAAGAATACTAGAGGGAATAAATCCATACTATGCCTTTAAACTTTTAGTTAGTGGAAATGTCCCATATATATTAGGAGCTGTGTTTCTATGTACAACAGGGGCTGAAGCACTATACTCAGATCTTGGTCACTGTGGAAGAGTAAACATATATTATAGTTGGATTTTTGTAAAAATAACTTTGTTATTAAGCTACTTTGGACAGGGAGCATATCTACTTTCAAGAGAGGGACATACATTTGTAAATAGTCCATTTTTCTTAATAATGCCTAGATGGTTTATTATACCAGGGGTAATAATAGCGACGCTAGCTGCTATTATAGCCAGCCAAGCTCTAATATCTGGATCATTTACTTTAATATCTGAAGCGATAAAGTTAAATATTTTTCCTAAATTAGCTATAAGATATCCAACAAAGGAAAAGGGACAAGTTTATATAGGAACGGTAAATAAAGCTCTATGTATTGGATGTGTAGGAATAATATTTATTTTTAAACAATCACAAAATATGCAAGCGGCATATGGGCTATCTATAACAATAACAATGCTTATGACAACACTACTTTTATCTCAGTATATAAGATTTGTAAAAAATCAAAAAAAATTATGGATTGTTGTCTTACTAGTTTTTGGAACTATAGAACTATCATTTTTATACGCAAATAGTTTTAAAATATTAAGTGGTGGATATGTAACATTGATAATTACAGCGGCATTGGCATTTGTAATGTATGTATGGCAGTATAGCTTTGAAATTAAGAAAAGATATCTTAAGTTTGTTAATTTAACTGATTATAAAGAGAATTTTAATATATTAAAAACAGACAGTGAGCTACCTCTTTATGCAGGGAATGTAGTTTATTTAACAAAATCTAAATTATGGAATCAAGTAGAACCAAAGGTTATCTATTCAATATTTAATAATGAACCTAAAAAAGCAGATAACTATTGGTTTATAAATATAAATGTAACAGACGATCCTTATACAAGAGAGTATATTTTTAACAAAATAGAAGAGAATAGAATTTTTGTAATAGACTTTAATCTAGGATTTAGAGTATCTCAGGGAATAAATACACTTATGTTTCAAGTCATTCGTGATTTAATAAAATCAGGAGAGGTCGTATTTAAACCAAGAAACTATATGATAGATTATGAAAACCTTAAAGGTATTGGAAACTTTAAATTTATAATAATAGAAGAGGTATTAGCTTTAGAAAATGATTTCTCAGCATGGGATAGTTTTATAATTTCCACTCAGTTATTTATAAAAAAATTCACAGTTTCTCCTCAAAAATGGTATGGCATAGATACAAGTGTTGTAGATGTTGAAAAAGTACCTATTTTATTTGGAAAAAATTTACCAGAAGAAAATTTAAAAAGAATAAAATAAAAAAAGGTCGTATAGACCTTTTTTTATGCTTTTAAATAGTTGTATTCTTTCATTACTCTTTTAACGTAATTTTGTGTTTCTTTAAATGGAGGAATTCCTTTATATTTTTTTACATTTCCAATTCCAGCATTATACGCAGCTAAAGCTAATTTCAAATTATTATTTTGCTGTTCTAAACACCAAGCTATATATTTTGTACCACCTTTAATATTTGAGTTCATATCATAAGGATTAACTTTCATAAGTTTTGCTGTTTTAGGCATTAGTTGCATTAGACCTCTTGCACCGGCAGTAGAAATAGTACTATGATTAAAATCACTTTCTACTTTTATTATAGCAGCAATAAGCTCTGGTTCAACATCGTGTTTTTTAGAGTTTTCAATAATACTTTTATATATGTTAGTAGCAGTTTTTTCTGTATTAGTATGTTTTTTTACGTAATTTTTTATTTTATCTGTTGAAGCATCTTCTTTAGAAAATACACAGATTGTTAAAATAAAAAATAGCGCAACAAATTTAAATATTAATTTCAATAAACCTCACCTCTTGTAAAAAATATTACTAAGTTATTATACCATAAAAATCAAAAAAATAAAAGGAAACCACAGGTCAACTGATTTGATTGACTGTGATTTCCATAGCTACTTGCTTATTCTAAGAATAATTTTTATTTATTTATTTTGTAATCTTAGACTTTCTATGTGAGAATTTTCCTTAAGAACTATCCCCTCTTTTTCTTTTTTTCTCATTAAATCTTTAATTAGAATTTTTTTTAAATCCATAAAAACACCCCCAAAGTACTTACTTAATATAATATATACTATATATTTTTTTATAAAGCAATATATTCTAAATAAATATACTGCAAAAGATATGTAAAACCTTTTGAAAAAATAAAAAATAAACCTATAATAATTATAAATCATATATATAATAATTTGAAAAACCAGTTTTAGAAAAGTGATTTGAGATAAAGGATAAATTTAGAAAGAGTGAAAAAAATCACTTGAATACCAATTCAAAACAACAAAAACTAAAAAAGTATTGATTTTTAGTACAAAAAGAGCTATTATTAGTGTGCACTAATAATTATACATTTTATAGGAGGTCATTATGTCACACGCTTTTTTTATGCCATCAATTTCTTATATGGGAGAGGGATGTATTAAAAATCTAGGAAAAGAAATTAACTCAAGAGGTTTAAAAAAATCTTTAATAGTAACAGATAAAATATTAGTAAATATTGGACTAGTTAAAAAGTTAACAAATGTATTAGATGATAGCAAAGTAGAGTATATAATCTTCGATGAAACAAAACCAAATCCAACAGTGACAAATGTTAATGATGGATTAAAAATTTTAAAAGAAAATAATTGTGATTTTGTAATATCTTTTGGTGGTGGATCACCTCATGATGCAGCAAAAGGAATAGCTTTAGTAGCTGCTAATGGTGGAGATATAAAGGATTATGAAGGAGTAGATAGATCTGCACATCCTCAACTTCCTCTAATGTCAATAAACACAACAGCTGGAACAGCTTCAGAGATGACAAGATTTTGTATAATAACAGATGAAGATAGACATGTAAAAATGGCTATAGTAGATAAAAATGTAACTCCAATAATAGCTGTAAATGACCCAGAACTAATGCTAGATATGCCAAAGAGCTTAACAGCAGCAACAGGAATGGATGCTTTAACACATGCAATAGAAGCTTATGTTTCAACAATTGCAACTCCAGTAACAGATGCATGTGCTGAAAAAGCTATAGAACTGATTTCTAAAAACTTAAGAGATGCTGTATTCAATGGAAAAGATATTAAAGCAAGAGATAATATGGCTTATGCAGAGTATTTAGCAGGAATGGCTTTTAATAATGCTTCATTGGGATATGTTCATGCAATGGCTCACCAATTAGGAGGATTCTATGATTTACCTCATGGTGTATGCAATGCAATTTTACTACCTCATGTAGTTAGATATAATGCTGAAGTATCAAAAGAAAAATTAAGAAAAGTTGCAGTATTGTTAGGAATAAATCCTCATATTTTAAATGAAAACAATTCAGCTGATTTAGCAATAGAGGAGATTGTAAAATTATCAAATGATATTGGAATTCCAAAAGGAATAAAAGAGTTAGGAGCTAAAGAGGAAGACTTTACTATTTTAGCAACAAATGCTTTGAAAGATGCATGTGGATTTACGAATCCTAAACAAGCTACTTTAGAGGAGATTATTGAGATATATAAAAGTGCAATGTAAAAAATAATATAAATATTTTTAAATGAAGTGTCAGAAAATGTTTCTGACACTTTTTTATTTAAAATTTCATTTGAAGTTTAAAAATAGTTTTTACAATTAATTTACTGATAATTTATGTTATCTTAACAAGAAGGTGATATATTTAAAGTAGATTAAGATTTGAGGAGGAATAATGAAGAAAATTATATTATTAGCAACGTTCTTATCAACAGTATTAACATATGGGGAAACTTTACAAGAAATTCAAGAGAAAGCACAAAAAGAAGGAGAAGTAATATCTGTAGGAATGCCTGATAACTGGGCAAATTGGAAAGATACTTGGAGTCAAATAAAAGAAAAATATAATATAAAACATAGCGATACTGATATGAGTAGTGCTCAAGAGATTGCAAAATTTAAAAATGAGGGAAAAAATGCCACAGCAGATATTGGTGATATAGGAGCAGGATTTGCAAATATAGCTGTGAAACAAGGGGTTACTCAACCATACAAAACAAGTTATTGGGAAGAGGTGCCAGAGTGGGCTAAAGATAAAGAAGGACATTGGATGTTAGCATATACAGGAACAATAGCCTTTATAGTAGACAAAGATAAAGTTCCAGAAAAAGATATACCTAGATCTTGGGAAGCTTTAAAAAATAGTAAATTTAAAGTAAGTCCAGGAGATGTAGGAACGGCAGCTCAAGCTTCAAGTGCAGTTTTAGCAGTAGCTTATGCATTAGGTGGAAATGAAAATAATATTGAACCAGCAATAAAGTATTTTACTAATTTAGCAAAAGAGGGAAGAGTATCAGCAGCAGCACCAAATATTCAAAATTTAGAAAAAGGTGAGGTTGAAGTTGGATTGATTTGGGACTTTAATGGTTTGAGCTATAGAGATTCAATTGATAAAGATAGATTTGAAGTTTTAATTCCTTCAGATGGATCTCTTATAAGTGGGTATACGACAATAATAAATAAATGGGCAAAGAATCCAAATGCAGCAAAATTAACAAGAGAGTATATATTTAGTGATGAAGGACAAATAAACTTAGCTAAAGGAAATGCAAGGCCAATTAGAAAAGTGGATTTACCAAAAGAGATAAAGGAAAAAATGATTCCAGATGAGCAGTATAAAAATGCAAGAGCTATTGAAAATCATGAGGCTTGGGACAAAACTTCAAAAAATTTAGGAAGAGTTTGGCAAGAGGAAGTTTTAGTAAATAGAAAGTAGGAGGAATAATGAAGAAGTTAATTTTAGTTTTAATCGATGGTATGGGAGATCATGTAAGTCATAAAATGGGATATTTAAAAGCGTTAGAATCTGCTAAGATGGGAGAAAAATTTTCTTTATTAAGTGAGCTTCCAAGTCTTTCAAGGCCACTTTATGAAACTATTTTAACAGGGAAGACTCCAATAGAAAGTGGAATAATAAATAATCAAATAAATAGAATGTCTAAAGAGGAAAGTATATTTTCTTTGGCAAAAAAAGCTAATTTAAAAACAGCAGCAGTTGCATACCATTGGGTACACGAACTGTATAACGGACCTTTCAATACAGAAGAGGATATTGAAGTTGAAGATTTAGAAAAAAATATAAACTATGGAAGATTTTATTGGGAAGATAGCTATCCAGATTCTCATCTATTCTCTTTAACTAATAAGCTTATAAAAGATAAAAATCCAGACTTTTTACTTTTACATACAATGAATATTGATGATGCAGGTCATAAATATGGCGGACTTTCAAAAAAGTATGAAAATAGAGTTCACAAATTAAATTACTACTTCTCACACTATATACCTATGTGGCAAGAGGCTGGATATGAGATTATAATAACTTCTGATCATGGAATGGATGAAAAGGGAAATCACGGAGGAGATAACAAACTTGAAAGAGAAGTTCCTCTTTGGATTTTAGGAGATATATCTAAAGATTATAAAGAGAAAAAAATAGATCAAAAAGATATAAAGAAAATATGTTGTGATATTTTAGGAGTAAGTTGAGATTGGAGGAAGCCTTGGAAAATATTTTAAAACTTGAGAAATCCAAAAAAATAAGTATACCGAAAAGAGGATTAAAAGAACATGAGAAAGGATTTTTAATACTTATTCCCTTTATAATATTAATAGGAATGTTTTTAATAAGTCCTTTTATCTCAGTTTTCATAGGAAGCTTTTTAAATGAATTTAATGAGATTACTTTAGAGAACTATGAATATATATTAAAAAGTAAATTTATAAAGCAGTCTATTTTTAATTCAATAGAACTTGCTGTAGTTTCAACTTTTATGGGACTATTAATATCTCTTCAAGGAGCATACTCCTTAAACAGATTAAAAAATAGTTCGAAAAAGAATATATTACTATTTATAAATATGCTTTCAAATTTTAGTGGAATACCACTTGCTTTTGCTTTCATAATTCTTCTTGGAAGTAATGGTGTAATGACAATTTTACTGAAAAATATTGGACTAATAGATGGGTTTGATGTTTATTCAAAAACTGGTTTGATGCTTATGTACATATATTTTCAGTTGCCACTAGGATTGCTTTTATTATATCCAGTATTTGATAGAGTAGATCCGCAATGGCAAGAAATGGTTAATATAATGGGGGGAAGTACTTTTACATTTTGGAAAAGAGTTGGAATTCCAGTTATGTTAAAGGAAATTTTAGGAACAATGTTAATAATGTTTGCCAATGCAATGGGAGCTTATGCATGTACGTTAGCTTTAACAAATGGAACATATAATGTAATGACAATAAGAATTACTAGCTATATAGCTGGAGAAGTAGCTTATGAACCAGGCATAGCTAGTGCAATGTCAATAATACTAGGGGGAATATTGATTTTTGTTGTAATAATAAATGAAGTGATGCTAAAAAAGAAAAGAGGAAAATATGAAAAATAAAATTCATATGTGGATTGTAACAACTATATTAACTGCACTATTTTTACCAATATTAGGGACATTGGTGTATTCGTTAAGTACAAAATGGACAAATACTTTATTACCACAAGGATTGACATTAAAATGGTATTTAGAGATTTTTCAAAATGAAATGTTTTTAAATGCTGTGGGAAAAAGCTTTTGGATTTGTTTAATCTCTCTGTTTTTTATAGGAATAGTGCTTGTCCCAACGGTGTTTGTGACAACTTATTATTTTAAAAAAATAGAAAAAATGATGGAGTTATTGGTATTAATTTGTTTTGCTGTTCCTGGGGCAGTATCAGTTGTAGGACTTATAAAATTATATTCAAATGAACCTTTTAGATTAGTAGGAACAACTTATATTTTAGTGGGAGTATATTTTGTCTTAGCTTATCCATTTGTTTATAGAGGGATAAAAAATAGTTTAGATGGATTAAATATAAAAGAGTTAGTTGAAAGTGCTAATATATTAGGGGCCAGCACAAAAGTAGCTTTTTTTAAAGTGATAGTTCCTAATATATCAAAGGGATTAAGTGTTTCAATGTTGCTAACTTTTTCTATGTTATTTGGAGAGTTTTTATTAGTAAATATGCTAGTTGGAGGAAAATTTCAGACTGTTCAGATGTACATAAATAGCATAAAATCTGGATATAGTGGACATTATTCAAGTGCTTTAGTAGTAGTATACTTTATGATACTTCTAATGTTGACAGGATCAGCTTTTTATATAGGGGAAAAAAATAATAGGAGATAAATATTATGAACTTTATAGTTGGAAAAAATTTAGAGAAAAGATATGATAAAACTAAAGTTTTTAAGGATATAAACTTTAATATAAAAAAAGGTGAGTTTGTAACATTATTAGGGCCATCTGGTTGTGGAAAATCAACATTGTTGAGGTGTATTGCAGGACTAAATGATGTTAATAATGGAGATATTTATATTGATGGAGAAAATGTAACAGATAAATCAGCTAAAGATCGTGGCATAGGAATGGTTTTTCAAAACTACGCTCTTTTTCCAAATATGACAGTATTTGAAAATATAGCTTTTGGTTTAGAGATGAAAAAGATGAAAAAGGCTTATATAGAAAAAAAAGTTGATGAGATGTTAAAATTAGTTCATTTAGAAGAGAAAAGGGATTTTTATCCAGCTCAACTTTCAGGTGGGCAAAAGCAAAGGGTTGCTATAGCTAGATCTTTAGCAACAGAACCTAAGATACTGCTTTTAGATGAACCACTATCAGCTTTAGATGCTAAAGTTAGAAAATCTTTAAGAGAACAATTAAAAGAGATTCAAAAAGAAACTAATGTTACAACAATTTTTGTGACTCATGATCAAGAGGAAGCTCTTACAATTTCAGATAGAGTTTTTATAATGGATAAGGGAAATATAGTTCAAGTGGGAACTCCAGAAGAGATATATACAAATCCAAAGACAGTTTTTATGGCTCAATTTATTGGAAACTATAATATTTTAAAAGATGAGGAAACAAAAAGAATATTTGGAAATGAAATATTTGGGAATATAGCTATAAGACCAGAGGCTATCTATATAAGAGAAATAGAAAGAAATTATAACTTAGATAATTTCATAATAAAAAAAGGGGTAGTAAAAGATTTTTCTATACTAGGAAATGTAATAAGATATTTTGTTGAATGTAAAGGTGTAAGCTTAAGAGTGGATGTATTAAATAGAGGAGAAGGAAAACTTTATGAAGTGGAATCAGTTTTGGACTTAATGTTTTTAAAAAAAGAGATTAGATATTATTAACAAAACTTTTACGAAAATTTTATACTTATTTAACATCTATATGTTAGACTGATTTTAGAAAATAAAAACTAAGGGGGAGTAAAGATGAGTAAAATGAAGATTAAGTTAGTTACACTAACAGCATTTTTAACAATGACAGCAGTGACACAAGGGGTACAATTAAAAGATGTAAAGCCAGGATTTGCTAAAAATGTAATCTTTTTAATTCCAGATGGATCAAGTTCAACAGTTTCAACTTTAGCTAGAGCAGTATATAATAATGGTGAAAGTTTAAATATTGATGAGATGGCATCAGGAATGGTAAAAACTTATAACTCAGATACTTTTATAGCAGATTCAGCACCAGCAGGAACAGCTCTTGCAACAGGATGGAAAACACAAGATAAACTAATAGGGGTAAAACCTAAGGCAGCAACTTTAAATGGAGCAAGAGTTCCAGAGGTAGGAGATGAGTTAGCACCAGCAGCTTCTGTTTTAGAAGCAGCTAAGTTAGAGGGGAAAGCTGTTGGAATTGTTGCAACTTCTGAAGTTTTACACGCTACTCCAGCAGATTTTACAACACACTCAATACATAGAAATAACTACTCTGTAATAGGAGAGCAACAAGTTCATCAAAATCTAAATGTAGTTTTTGGAGGGGGAAGAAGTTATCTTAAAAAGGATAATGCAATAGAAGCAAATTCTAAAAAGCGTACTGATGGAGAGGACATGTTAGAGTCATTACAAGCTAATGGTTATAATATTGTTCAAACTTTAGATGAGATGAAAAGTTTAAATAAAGATTTCGTATGGGGGCTATTTGCTGAAAAAGATATACCTTATGATTTAGATCGTGATAAAGCAACAACTCCATCTTTAGCAGAGATGACAGAGAAAGCTATTGAACTTTTATCAAAAGATAAAGATGGATTTTTCTTAATGGTAGAGGGATCTAAAGTTGATTGGGCTGGACATGCAAATAATCCAATTGCCATTACATCAGAGTATGCAGCTTTTGATAAAGCTGTAGGAGTAGCATTAGACTATGCAAAGAAAAATAGTGATACTTTAGTAGTAGCAGTAACAGATCATGGAACTGGTGGATTATCTATAGGAAACTTAAAAACATCTAAAAATTATCCAGAGCTACCAGTAGATGTATTTACAAAAGATATGAAAAAAGCTAAATTTACAGAGGTTCTAACAGCTGAAAAAATATCTAAAGATAAAGCTAATACAAAAAGTTTAGCTAAAGAGATGTTAGGATTAGACTTAACAACAGAAGAGTTAAATATGATTGAAAAAACTCAAAAAACATCTGAGATAGAGACAATTTTAGGAAAAGCTATGAGTGAAAGAGCTCATTTAGGTTGGACAACAAATGGGCATACGGGAGAGGATGTACCTCTTTATGTTTACACATCTAACCATGCAAATCAGTTAACAGGAACTGTTAATAATTCTGATATAGCTTTGTATATTGCAAAAGCTATGAATTTAGATTTAGATAAAGCAACAGATGAGTTATTTGTATCTGGTAAAAAAATTAAAGATATGGGAATAGAGTTAGATATAGATTCAACAAATAAATTCCAACCTGTATTCAAATTAAGTAAAAATGGAAAGCAGTACACATTCCATGAAAATAAAAATTACTATGAAACAGATGGAAAAAAAGTTAAGTTTAATGGAATAGTTGTATTTAATGGTAAAGAGGTATTCATTCCAAATGCAGCTATAAAAGATATAAAATAATAGAAGATAATAAAAAAGCCACTGAGAGTAAAATATATTAAAAATACTCTAAAGTGGCTTTTATTATTTTAAAATGTTTAATTTTTTAAAGATATATGTAATAACCACGGTTATAATAATTCCAATAAATGTGTCTAGAACTCTTTTGAATCCATATAAGTATGGAGCTTCAGAGGTAATTCTATAGACAATAATTAGAAAAACTACAGAAGCGATAGCAGAGGGTATATTTAATTTTTTCTCACAAAAGAAAATGATGATAAATTCTCCAATAATAACTTTTAATATTAATGGAAATGGAATATACGAAAAGATAATACCAATAACTCCTCCGATTAGAGTACCAAAGCCTCTATTTTTAGCATTTTCAATTAGTTTATCAAAATCTACATGAGTTATAATAACACAAGTTATTGCTGTATAAAAAAGACCAATAGGTTCTACATTAAAAAGTTGACCGACTACAGTTGTAATAACGATAGATGTAATAGTGATTATAGTTTTTTGAATTAGTTGATCCATAAAATTTAAACTCCTTCACTTAAATTGTGGGCTTAACTTTTAATACAATAGTTGATTAAACTTTCCTGTAAAAAAGAAAAAAAACTTTACTAATTATATACACTAATATATAATTTAAGATAATAGAAAATAATAAGGAGTATTTATGATCAAGAGTACAATATTTATTTTGTTTACTTTAGCTAGTTCTGCTATGGCTTCAATGGGAAGTTATTCGATTAATGAAAAATTAAATTTGAATCCATCTCTTTCAATCGAGAATATAAAGGTAAAAAATAGGAGTGTTACTAATGATAAATTTTCTTTTTCACCAAATAGTTCAATAGAAAAATTGTATCAGGAGTTAAATCTAAGAAATAAAATGGAATTTACTACTTTTTCTAATGCTATATCAGGGATGAAAAAATTAAAAGATGTAAAAGAGGATATTATAACAATAATAGATTTTACAAAATCTTCGATTAAAGAGAGGTTTTTTGTAATTGATTTGAAAAATAAAAAGACACTATTTTCAACATATGTTATGCATGGAAAAAATAGTGGAGAAAGTATACCGAGAGAGTTTTCAAATGTTGTAAATTCTTTTAAAAGTTCACCTGGATTTTATAGAACTGAAAATACGTATAATGGTGAATATGGATATTCGTTGAGGATAGATGGATTAGAAAAAGGAATAAATGATAAAGCTAAAGAAAGAGCAATAGTAGTTCATGGATCACAATATGCAAAACCCAAACCAGGTGCAAAAAAATTAGATAGAAGTTTGGGATGCCCTGCAATACCTAAAGATATATCTGATAAAGTTATAAATAAAATAAAAGATGGAAGATTACTTTATATACATACAGATTCATCAAGTTATATAAAAAAAAGCTCAATAATTTAGAAAAAGGATAGAAGCATACTTTTTAGAATAAACTTTACAAAAGCATGAGTAGTTGTAAGGGGGTAAAAAATGTTAATAAAAAAATTAAAAAGTCATATGGGAGAAAGCAAATTTGACTGGTTGTATTCTCTGCATCATTTCTCTTTTGGTGAGTACTACGATTCTCATAATTTAGGAGTTGGACCTCTTAGAGTTATAAATGACGATATTATAGCTCCTCACACAGGATTTGAAACTCATTCACATAAAGATATGGAGATATTAACATATATATTAGAAGGAGCGATAACTCATAAAGACAACATCCATAATGAAGAAAAAAAAGTTGAAAAAGGATCAGTTCAGTATATGAGTGCAGGAAAAGGGGTGTCCCATTCAGAGTTTAATAAGGAGAATATAGAAACCAGATTAGTGCAAATTTGGATAATTCCTGATAAAAATGGTTATGAACCAAAGTATGGACAAGTTGATTTTAAATGGGAAGATAGAGTTAATAAACTTTTATTAATAGCCTCTGGTGAGAAAGAAGCTCCTATAAAGATAAATCAGAGTGTAAATATATATGCTTTATATTTAGAAAAAAATAGAAAAATAAAATTTTCTCCAAATAAAGGATATGGTTATTATATAGCATTTTTTCAGGGAAAGACAAAAATATCAGATTTAATTGCGGATAAATATGAAGCAATAATGGGAGATGAAAATATCGAAATTAACTCTTTAGAAGATACTCACATGTTAATTTTTGAAATAAAGAAAAAATAAAACTGAGATAAATTCTCAGTTTTTTTTATAAAAAAAGAGAGTACACATGCGATATAGTATAAGAACTAAATCCAACTTACTCTCTTTTCAACTTAGCTTTGAAATTTTAAATCTTTAATATTGAAAAAAATTAACGCTACGTAAAATATACATGCGATATAGTATAAAAACTAAATCCAACTTATTTTATCGTAAATAGCCAAGTTGTTGGTATAATTTTAACGTAATTTTTAAAAAAACACAATATTTTTTTGAAATAAAAATTCTTAAAATATATTTTTAAGTGATATATAAATTGTTACACATGCAATATAATAATTAATTATTTTTGTGACTCTTTGAAAAGTTCACTTAAAGTAACTATATTTTGTAATTCACTAGGAATAATGATTTTTGTAGCTTGACCATTTGCAACTTTTTCAAAAGCTTCCATTCCTTTTATCATAAGAACACTTTTATCAGGAGCAGCTTCTTTAATAAGTTTAATAGCTTCAGCATTAGCTTTTTGGATACTAAGAATAGCTTCAGCCTCTCCTTCAGCTTCTTTAATTGCAGCTTCTTTTTTAGCTTCAGCTCTTAGGATAGTAGCCTCCTTTTCTCCTTCAGCAACTAATATAGCAGATTTTTTTTGTCC
Organism: Cetobacterium sp. NK01; assembly: GCF_024506395.1. Lineage (NCBI taxonomy): Bacteria > Fusobacteriati > Fusobacteriota > Fusobacteriia > Fusobacteriales > Fusobacteriaceae > Cetobacterium > Cetobacterium sp. NK01. The sequence goes on along the minus strand of NZ_JANIBO010000001.1, from coordinate 212,117 downwards.
CTCAGCCCTAAGAATTGACTCTCTTCTCTCTCTTTCTGCCTTCATCTGTTTTTCCATAGCATCTTGAATTTCAGCAGGAGGAATGATATTTTTAAGTTCTACTCTATTTATCTTTATTCCCCAAGGATCGGTAGCTTCATCTAAAATAACTCTCATTTTAGTATTGATTGTATCTCTTGATGTTAGAGTAGCATCAAGTTCTAACTCTCCAATTAAATTTCTTAAAGTTGTTGCTGTTAAATTTTCAATGGCATTTAAAGGATTTTCAACACCATAAGTATATAATTTAGGGTCGGTAATTTGGAAATAGACAACAGAGTCTATTTGCATAGTAACATTATCCTTTGTAATAACAGGTTGTGGTGGAAAATCAATAACTTGTTCTTTTAAAGATACTCTTTTAGCAATTCTATCGACGAATGGAATTAAAACATTTAAACCAACATCCCAAGTAGCTAAATATGCTCCTAATCTTTCTACAACGAAAGCTTGTGATTGAGCAACGATTCTAATATGTGTTCCAATTAAAAATACAGCAATAAGTATTAAAATAAATAAAAATAACATATAATCCCTCCTAATATTTTTTAGCTAAAACTAATTTGTTTCCCATAATTTTTTCGACAATAGCTTCATCTCCAACGCTGAAGTTAGATTTAGATATACCTTCCCAGATTTTCCCATCTAAATATACAGTATAGAAATTATTGCTTCCACGAATTTCAATTTTTTCGATTTTTACAACTTTTCCTTTAATACGATTTAATTCCTTGCTATTTCCTTTAAAATGTTTTAAAGCAAGCTTTCGGATTAAAAATAAAAAAAGTAAAGAGGCACCGACGAAAATATAAAACTGATTTTCTAAAGAAGCTTCATAAAAAATCATTGTTAAAAAAGCCCCTAGTGCGAACCAAATAGATATAAGTCCAAATGTTAAGATTTCAACAATTAAAAAAATGATCCCTATAATAAACCAAAGTAACATGAGCATAGCTCCTTTCTTAAAAGATTAATCTAATTATGAAAATACTAACATAAAACTACTTAAGAAGCAATGAATTAAGAAAATATTAAATTGAAATGAAGAAATATAAATGATATTATGTGATAAAAACTTGGTGGGTGATTATATGATAAGATGTCCTTGGTGTGAAAGTAGCGATTTATACAGAAAATATCATGATGAAGAGTGGGGAAAGCCTGTTTATGATGATAGAATTCATTTTGAATTTTTAGTTTTAGAATCAGCTCAATCAGGGTTAAGTTGGATAACAATATTAAAAAAAAGAGAAAATTATAGGGTGGAGTATGATAACTTTAATCCAAATATAGTGGCCTTATATGATGAAAATAAAATATTAAAAATGTTGGAAAATCCTGGAATAGTAAGGTATAGAAAAAAGATAGAGTCATCTATAAGTAATGCAAAAGAGTTTTTAAAAGTTCAAAAAGAATTTGGATCTTTTAATGAATATATATGGTCTTTTACAGAAAAAAAAATAATAAAAAATAATTGGTCAAGCTTAAGTGAAGTTCCAGCAAAAACAGATCTATCAGATATGATAGCGAAAGATCTGAAAAAAAGAGGATTTAAGTTCTTAGGGAGTACAACTGTTTACTCATATCTTCAAGCTGTGGGAATAGTAAACGATCATTTATTAGAATGTCAATTTAGAGATTAAAAAATGGATGAACAATAAGTTCATCCATTTTATCTTTAAAATAAAGTACTAGTAGATGCATATGGATAATCAGATGTCCATATGTATTTCTCAGTTTTATAACTATACTCAAATTTACAAGTATATGCAACAAATCTATTTATATTTATATACCCCTTATCTTGGGCAGCTTCAATACCTTTTGAATTTAAGAATGCAATAATTCTAATATCTCCTGATCCATAACTTCCTATCTTTTTAAAGCTAATCATATGTGCTGAAGAAGTTTTCAAATCAAAGCCATATTTTTCAGCTTCTGCTTTTAAGATGTTTTCTTCTACAGTATTTGCTACTTTAGTATCGTTTATAGAATATTCTTTATATGGACTTGCAGAATCATTAATTGCTTTTTGAGCATTGTTGCTATCAGTATTACATCCTGCTAATAAAGAGATGAAAGTTAAAGTAAACAATAATTTTTTCATAATACCCCTCCTAAATTAATATATTTCAAAAAGAATATCTTTTAAAATATAATCAGTTAAATTTTTACCGCACTCTTTATAAAGTATTCCATTTCTTTTCATAATTAAGTAATTATGCAGATTATGCAGATGAGAATATAGGGGCAGTAATTCCATATCTTTATAAGTTTGTAATAAATGTTTTTTATCTGAATCATCATAATAAGTATCCGTTTTTTCAATAATAAACTTTTGTATTTTCTCAATAGGTGTGTGATTTGATTTTAAAATTAAAGTTCTAGTATAGTAGATATCTTTTTGTAAAATAATAACTTTGTCAGCTGAACTGATATTTTTAGTAATAGCTAAATAATTAATAAAATTTTGAAGTTGATTGGACATTGCAAGCTCCTCCTCCTTAAAAATTCAAACAATACTTTTTAAATATAAATACAAAAAAAAATTAGATTTCTTTTAAAAAAATAAAAAATATTTAAGAAAAAATTTGAAAAAAGAATAGTAGTTGACAATAAAAATTAAAAGAATATAATACAGTTATTATAGCAACTGTATTGGAGGTTGAGATTTATGGATAAAAAAGAACTTATAAAAAAACTTAATATATTAAGTAAATTTAATTTAGAAAAATCATTATTGGAAAATACTGCAACAGGAGTTACAATTCCAAGATTGAGATTGTCCTTTATCACTGGTGGTGGAATAATAACTGGTGATATTATGACTTTAGAAGAATTGAAAGAGGAGTTTTTAGGGTTCGGTTCAAGTAAAAAAGAGCATGAATCTTTATCAGAAGTAAATCCTCTAAGTTTAGTTTTACGTGACAATGACTTACAAAATTCTATTTATGATAATTTTTTACCATTAAAAGATGTATCCATTGCCAACTCTGAGCATATAACTAAATTGAGCTTTTTAGCACTATTTTATGATGAAGTAATTGGTGTAACTGTTGGAAAATTGAGTTAAAAGTATGAAGAGATTGAGTTGCTATATAAAAAAGCTGCTAGAGAGATTCTTTAGCAGCTTTTTATTTATAACGTAAGAGTTCATAATTATAACAAACTACAAGATAAATAACAAAATTCTTAAAAGATGTTAATAATAATTAGTACGAGATCTTTTTCTATGCTTGATTTTTTGATATAATATTGAGGATATAAATTTAAATTTTCTATAAGGAGGTTATTAAATGAAGGAATATATCTCAATAAGAGATATTGTAAAAAGTATGGATTTAACAACAAGAACTTTGAGATATTATGAAGAGATTGGATTAATAAAATCGACTCAAGAAGGAAGAGGAAATAGACTTTATTCTAAAGAGGAAATAAATAAACTTATATATTTAAATGAGCTTAAAAATAGAGGGTTTAGTTTAAAAGAGATAGAGGGTCTTTTGGGAAATAAATGTTGCAATCAAAAAAATATATTTTTAAAATCTAGAGTTGAAGAAAATGAAAAGACAATAAATTATTTAAAATGGCAAAATGAAAAAATTTTAGAAGAGATGGATATAATAGAAAAATTAGATATGGAAAATGTTTATATAGCCATTGAAGAGATGCCTTTAAGAAGATACTTTTCAGTTAAAGAGATGAATAAAATTTATGAGGACCCAGATGTTGAAAGTGTTTGGAATTTAGAAAATTATGACATAATGGATGAAAAAACTTATTGTGGAGATTTTAAGAAATTATTATTAAAAGAGAGTGATGAATACACTTTAGAACTTTACTCTCATAAAAGTGGTGATTATATATTGCAGGATGGCAAATATGTGGTTGCTTATTCTAGAGATGGCTTAAATAAACAAATTGAAGTTTTTCAAAAAATGGAAAAATATTTAAAAGAGAAAGAGTTAAACTACGAAAATGAAATTTACGTAGAAAATAAATTTAGAATATTTTGTAAAAGAGAGCGGAAAGTTGTTTTAATAACAAAAGCTTTTATAAAGATTTCATAAAATTACAAAAAAGATTATAAATTAATCATATAAAATTTATTTTAAATCAATTTTAACGTAACGTCAAAAAAATATTGACGTTACGTTATTTTTTTAATATACTAGCATTATTGAAAAAACTTGAGGAGGATTTTATGGAAGGAAATTTGAAAAAAGGATTATTTTTTGGGGGATTAGTTGGATTTGCATGGGGACTTGATACTGTATTAATGGGACTTGTAGGAGAGAGTACAATTTTAAAAACATCATCTTCAAGTACTTTAGTTTCAGCATTTTTACATGATGCTTTTTGTTTTTTCTGGTTAGTGCTAGTAGCTCTTTTTAATAAACAACTTATAGATACTTTAAAACTTTTGAAAACAAAAAAGGGAAAAGTAACATTTTTAGCAGCATTAGTTGGAGCTCCAATAGGAATGAGTGGATATGTAATAGGAATTAAATACGCAGCGCCAGCCTATGCATCAAGTTTATCAGTTATATATCCAGGAGTAGGAGCGATATTATCATATTTTATACTTAAAGAAAAACTTTCAAAAAGAGCTATTATTGGAATAACAGTAAGTTTAATAGGGTCTGCGGCCCTTGGATATTCAAAAGTAGATTTAAATATGTATCCAGAGTTTTATAAAGGGATGGCGTTTACATTACTAGCAGTTTTAGGATGGGCTTCAGAAGGAGTTATAATTGGATATGCTATGAAAAAAATAAAGAATGAAGATCATATAAAAGCCTCTCCAGAACAATTTTTAACACTGAGATATTTAACATCATTTGTTGCATATGGAGCAATAATAATGCCTATGGTAGATGGGTATAAAGTGGTAGGGCAATTAGCAACAAACAATGAATTAATATATTTCCCAGGAATTGCAATATTAGGAGCAATAACTTATTTATCATGGTATAAAGCAGTAAATTATATTGGTGCTTCAATGGGAACAGCTTTAAATAGTACAGCTGCATTTTGGGCAATTGCTTTTAGTAGTTTAATTTTAGGAACAGAAATAACACCATATTTAGCTATTTGTGGATTAGTTATAATATTAGGAGTATTTATATTTGCAGTAGATTTTAAAGAGTTTTTTGGGAAAAGATCAAAAGTTCAAAATTTAAAAGAGGTATAAAAGATGTTGAAAAAAGAAATTATAGAAAATATGAAATATATTGTGGATAACTGTATGGGAGAGGAAAAGTCAGCTTGTACTACAGCATGTCCAATGAATACGGATGCTAAAAAATATATAGCTCTTATCAGAGAAAATAAGGGAGAAGAGGCTATAAAAGTTATAAGAGAAGAACTTTTTATACCAAGAGTTTTAGGAAGAGTTTGTGCTCATCCTTGTGAAAAGGCTTGTAGAAGAGGAGAAGAAGATGAAGCAATATCTATAGCAGGATTAAAAAGATATATAGCAGATAATTTTGATGATCCTAAAATGTGGGATTTATCAAAAAAGGAATCAACAGGAAAAAAGATCGCAGTTATTGGATTTGGACCTGCTGGAGCTCAAGGAGCAATAACACTTTTAAAAGAAGGACATGAAGTCACTATATTTGAAAAAAATTCTTTTTGCGGTGGAATGTTGAGATATGGTATTCCTGAGTATAGACTTCCAAGAGAGATAGTAGAAAGTGAATTTAGTTTAATAAATAAACTTGGGGGAAAAATAAAATTTAATGTAGAAATTGGAAAAGATATAAGTTTTGAAATTTTAGAAAAAGAATACGATGCTATTTTAATATCTATTGGAAAGCAAATTGGTAGAATAGATAAATCTTTAAATAACTTTGATGCTAAAGGTATATTATCAGCTGTAAAGTTTTTAGAAGAGGTATCATTAACAAAGGATTCAAAAGATATCAGAGGAAATATTCTAACAGTTGGTGGAGGAGATGTTGCTATGGATTGCGCAAGATCTGCTTTGAGATTAAAAAATTCTAAAAATTCATATGTAATGTTTTTAGAAAAAGATCTTAATACATTAACGGCATCTAAACATGAGGTAGAAGCAGCATTAGAAGAAGGAGTAAAATTTATTCCAAGCTCGGGAATAGAGGAGATTTTTGTTGATAAAAATGGAAGAGTTAAAGAGATTTCTATAAAAAAGTGTGAATCTATTTTTGATGAAGAGGGAAAATTTAATCCGAAATTTAATGAGGAAAATATAGAAAAATTAGAAATAGACAGTTTAATTTTTGCAATAGGACAAAATATAGATTTAAGCATAAATAATGGAGAAAAATTTGAATTTTGTAAAGAGAGTTTACAAAGTAAAAAGAATCCAAAAGTTTTTTATGCAGGAGATTGTGCTTCTTCAAGTATAGTTGTTCAAGCTATGGCAGAGGGAAGAAGAGCAGCTAAATCAATTATAAGATTTTTAAATAATGAGGATATTTGGTCAGGAAGAGATATAGCTTTAGAGGGTGGAAAAAGTGAAACTAAGCTTTATTTACCGATAGAATATCTTCCAGAAAGTTGGGATTTAGATAGTAAAATAAAAAGAAGAAAAGGTGAGCAGTTAGATCCTAAAGAAAGAATAAAAACATTTTTAGAAGTTGAAAAAACTTTTACACATAAAGTTGCTTTAGAAGAAGCTAATAGATGCTTACAATGTGAATGTAAACTTTGTATGAAAGAGTGTATGATGATGCCTGAATATACAACATGTCCAAAGGAGTTATTTAAAAATTATTTAGAAAATGGATATGAAAATATGGATATGAACATTGCATATTCATGTAATGAATGTAAACAATGTACTATAAAATGTCCTAATAGTTTTGAAATAAGAGAAAACTTTATAGAGATGAGAAAAGAGTATGTAAAAGCAAATGGAGATATATCTCCTTTAGACGGACATATAGGATTAGATGATGGTCAAGAACTAGAATGCAGCAAAAAATATTCAGTGACTATTCCTGGGAAAAAACAAAGTAAATATGTATTAATTCCTGGATGTACTGTTCCAGCATCATTTCCAGAATTAGTTGAAAAAACATATGAACATATGAAAGAAACTTTAGGAGAGGAGAATGTAGGAATAATACTTCAATGTTGTGCTAGACCAACTGAAATTATAGGAGAAACAAAATTATTTGAAGAGAGATACTCTAGAGTACAAAAAGAGATAGATGATATTGATGCTGATGTAATTGTAACTCTTTGTCCATCATGTTATTTAACATATGAAAAATATTCAGGAAGAAAAGTTATTTCATATTGGGATTTAATGAGGGAAATAATAGGGATACCTAAATCACAAAAAGGAATTGGAGAGGTGTCAGATGTTATATTTAATATCCATGACTCATGTCCTACAAGAGAGGTTACATCACATCACGACAGTATAAGATGGATATTATCACAACTTGGATATAAAATTGAAGAGATGGCAAATATAAGAGAAAATACAAGATGCTGTGGTGTAGGAGGGATGCTTGGTTGTATAAATTCAGATTTATATAAGAAAATCGTTGATAGAAGAGTAAGGGATGCTACTCAAGATCATATAATTTCATATTGTGGATCTTGTAGAGGTAGTATGGAATTAGGTGGATTAGATTCGCTTCATATTTTACAGCTTATTCATGGTGAGTGTTATTATAAAAAAGATGCCAAAAAAAGAAGTGAAAATTATGGAATGCACAATAGATTAGAAACAAAAAGAATAGTTTTAAAATAAAAACAGAACCTCTAAGGATATATAGCTTAGAGGTTTTATTTTTATAAGAGTTATCTTAAATAATTTGCTTATAAATATTTACTTCTATTTGTTGCGTAACAAGAATCTCTAACTGAGGTATGATTTTAATAAAATGTTCAGAAGCAAAATGAGATTCTAAAACTTCAATATTTTCCCATTCTTCAATTATTGAAAAAATAGTACTTTTAGTATTGTCTTCAAAAAGCTCATACTTAATACATCCATTTTCTTTTCGAGTATTTTCAATAAGTTCTTTAGATAATTTAAGAAATTCCTCTATTTTGTTTTGATTTACAAAAAACTTTGCAACTACTTTGATCATAAATATACTCCTTTTTAATTTAATTATAAATAAAGATTTAATAATGCTAAACCAAAATCTTTTGCACCATCAGGACCATTGCTAGTAATTATATCCTCATGAACAACAACATTTTTATCTAAATAATTCGCATGATGTTTAATTAATTTATTAATCATAATATCAACAGGATAACATGTTGCACTTCTATTAGCAAGTAGATTCGTTTCAGCTATACTAACAGCTCCTGCACATATTCCAGATATAAGAATATTCTTTTTATGAGCTTCATTTAAATACTTTATTAAAGATTTATTTTCCCATAGATAGTCAATAGTTCCAGAACCACCAATAACAGAGATTATATCAAAGTCGTTAATATTTAAATCAGAAAAAATATTTGTAGAAATGGCTATTCCTTCATAATCACCAGTAATTTCACCAATTCTTGTACTAGATACTACAACCTCAATTCCATTATCTGTTAAAACATTTTTTGGAATATTTAATTCCTCTTCGTTAAAACGCTCAGGCGGAATAATAAATAAAACTTTTTTTTTCATAAAATGTAAACCTCCAATTGTATAAAATTTGTATTATGTGAAAAATTATATTATCATTATAGTAGTAATACTTTTTTTAGTAAAGAATGCACTATTTAGTAATATAGTTACTTTTTTGTAACTATGATTATAAAAAAAGTTTCAATTGGAGGATTTTAATGAGTGATAACTTAAGAAAAGAGATAAAAAAGAAAATTGAAAATAATGAGTTTAATTGTGAAAAAGAATTAACTTTATCTATAATAAGTGGGAAATGGAAAGTAGTAATTCTTTGGCATTTAGGTCATGAGGGAACTCATAGATTTAGTGAGCTACAAAGATTATTTAATAAAATATCTCATAAGATGTTAACGAATCAACTAAGAGAGTTGGAGGAAGATGGAATAATTCAAAGAAGAGTTTATCCACAAGTTCCACCGAAAGTTGAATACTCATTAACGGAATTAGGAAAAACTTTAATTCCTATAATTGATATGCTTTATAGCTGGGGAAAAAAACGAGTAGAGGAGTTAAAACAAGAGAAAAAATAAAAGATAATTTAAAAAGGTAGGTTTTTAAATAAAAAATACCTACCTTTGGTTAAAAAAATTATATTTTATTAACTACATAGTCCATAACTTGTGCAAAACTATCTCTAATTACTAAAGTCGCATACTGATCGTACTTAGTTTCATCAGCATTTATAATTATTAAATTTTTTCCTTTAAAATACTGTAGATAGTAAGCGGCGGGATATACAGTTAAGCTAGTTCCAGCTACAATTAAAGTATCAGCTTTTTTTATGGCATTAATAGCTAAGTTTGTTACTTCTTCATCTAAATTTTCTCCATAAAGAGTTACAGGTGGACGAGTAATACCGCCGCAGTCACATCTAAAATTTTGAGACTCTTTTTTTCCACAAGATAAACAATAAAAATATGAAATATTACCGTGAAGTTCTAAAACATTTATAGATCCAGCATCTTGATGTAAATTATCAATATTCTGTGTTATAACAGCTTTTAATTTTCCTATCTCTTCTAATTTAACCAAAGCTCTATGCCCTTTATTGGGTTTGATATCTTTAAAATTCATTTTTTCTTCTAAAAATTCATTAAAAAGCTTTCTATTTTTTAAAAAGAAATCAATATGTAATATCTCTTCAGGATCATATCCTTTATATTTTCTACTATAAAGACCATCTTTCCCTCTAAAATCAGGAATTCCACTTTCTGTTGAAGTTCCAGCTCCGCCAAAGAAAACAATGTTATTGCTATTTTTTATAATGTTAGCTAATTTATCCCATTTTTCATTCATTTAAATTACCTCCATTTTAAAAATTAAAAATTCTATTTTTTTAATTATATTACTATTAGATTATATTTGCAAAAAATAATAAGAACCTCTGGGGGGGAGAGAGGTTCTTATCTTGGGGGGGATTAAATTATTTTTTACTTTTAACACTTTTATACAATTTAGACCAGGGATTTTATAAAAAAGTTTTAAATTTATAAAAAAAATAAAAAAGATTTAAAAATAGCGTTGTAATTTTAAAAATGATGGAGTATTATTAATTTACTAAAGGGAAATAGGAGGTATCTTATGAAATTATTATATTTAGATACAGAGACGACAGGATTAACGGATAACTCTGCAGTAGTTCAAATAGCAGGTGCTATTGAGATAGATAACGAGGTTGTAGAGTGGTTTAATATTAGATGTAAACCCCATAAAGGAGCGGAAATTTCAGAAAGTGCTTTAAAAACTATTGGATTGACATTAGAAGAGCTTAATAAAGAACAGGAACCGAAAGAAGCATTAAAAGAATTAGAAAATATTTTTGCAAAATATGTAGATAAGTATGATAAAAATGATAAATTAATTATGATTTGCCACAATTATCCATTTGATTTTAGAATGCTTTATAACTTTTATAATAGATTAAATAATAAATATATGGGAAGTTTTATAGATTTTAAATTAAATGTATGTACTCTTAATTTAGTTAAATCTCTTCAAGTTATGCAAATTTTACCAATTTTAGAAAATAATAAGTTAGAAACTTGGTGTAAATATTTCAATGTTTCTTTAGAAAATGCTCATGACGCTTTAGAAGATATAAAAGCAACAAGAGAGGTTTATAAAAATATAGCTAAAGTTTTAGAAAAATCTAAGCAATAAAAAAAGTGCTATAAAAGCACTTTTTATTGCTTGTTTCGGCCTTTTATTATAGAGATTATTTGGTATATTAAAAGAGCGATATCTCCGATTAAAAATAAAATAAAAGTCATTAACTCTTCATCAGTAGAGTCCATTTGAAATAAATGAAAAGATATAAATAAAATTAATATTATATTGGCAAAGAAAAGAGCTCTTTTTCTCTTGTTTTGAAAAAAATTGTTGTTTATCATAGAAACCATCCTTAAAAAAATTTAAATTACTTTTGTTTTATTATATCATTATTGGTAAAAAAAAGAAAACAAATAAAAAAGTAGTTGACTTTTTTTGGAAAAGTTGGTATGATAATTAAGTCGTCAGGAAGAAGTCAAATTTCTTAACTGAACGCCTGGGTGGCGGAATAGGTAGACGCACAGGACTTAAAATCCTGAGCTATCTGATAGCGTGCCGGTTCGATTCCGGCCCCAGGCACCATTTCGCGGGGTAGAGCAGTTGGCAGCTCGTCGGGCTCATAACCCGAAGGTCGTTGGTTCGAATCCAGCCCCCGCCACCAAATATGCGTCATTAGCTCAGATGGTAGAGCACACGACTTTTAATCGTGTTGTCACTGGTTCGAGCCCAGTATGACGCACCAATACTTGCCCCGTTCGTTCAGTGGTAAGGACAATAGATTTTCACTCTATAAACAGGGGTTCGATTCCCCTACGGGGTACCATTAATGGGGGTGTAGCTCAGTTGGTTAGAGCGCATGCCTGTCACGCATGAGGTCGCGAGTTCGACCCTCGTCACTCCCGCCATTAAGGTCTTTAAAAGATGTAGAAATACATCTTTTTTTTATTTTATAGAATTATTAAGTTAAAAGAGTAGCAGCTAACATTCATGAGTTGCTACTCTTTTATTATTTTATATAAAAAATTTGACAAAACTACAAAGATGAGGTAAAAAGTAGTAACGCTACAAAAAGTTTGAATTTAGAGAATATCAAACAATAAATTTTAAGAAAAAGGAGGGTGTATAAATAAATACTTTTATGTATTTATGATACAAAGCAGTTATGAGAAAACCAATAATAGGAATTACATCATCACATGAAAAAGAAAACGGACTTAGAAATTATCATAGAACAACAGTTAGTATTGATTATACAAAAGGAGTTATAGAGGGGGGAGGAATACCAATAATAATTCCTACAACAGGTAATATTGAAGTAATTAAAGAACAACTAAAATTATTGGATGGATTAATTTTGTCAGGTGGACCAGATATAAATCCAATTTATTATGGAGAAGATTTTAAAGAAAAAATGGGAGTTATCTCACCTGAAAGAGACGATAACGAAATAAAAATATTAGAAGAATTTTTGAAGACCGAAAAACCAATATTGGGCATCTGTAGAGGTCATCAACTTTTAAATATATATTTCGGAGGAACATTATATCAAGATTTATCTTACTTTAAAGATGAAGTTTTAAAGCATAGACAAGATCTTTATCCTGAGTTAGAAGTTCATAATGTCTTTATTGAAAAAAATAGTACTTTAGAAAAATTATATGGTGAGTCTATTAGAACAAATTCTTTTCATCATCAAGCAGTTAAAAACTTAGGAAAAGGATTTAAAATTATTGCTAAATCTAGTGATGGAGTAGTTGAAGCAATAGAAAAAATAGATCATAAATTTTGCTTGGGAATCCAGTGGCATCCTGAAATGATGGTAGCAAGAGGAAACAAAGATATGGTAAAGATTTTTAAATTATTAGTAGAAAAAAGTTACTAAAAGGAGATGGGGAGAAAATGTTAGAAATATTTGAATGGATTGTTAGTTTTTTATGGGGATTACCACTTATTATTACAATATTAGGAACAGGATTTTATTTTACTTATAAAACAAAATTTTTTCAAATAGTTCATATAAAGCATATTTTGGGAGAGACAATATTTAAAGTTATAAAACAAGGAAATAAAGCAGAGAAAGGAGCTCACGGATTAATAACTCCTTTTGAGGCAGTTGCAACAGCCATTGGTGGATCTGTAGGTGTTGGAAATATAGGGGGGGTTGCAACAGCTATGGCAACAGGTGGCCCAGGAGCATTATTTTGGTTATGGGTAGCATCTTTTGTTGGAATGATATTAAAAATGTGTGAAGTATCGCTAGGAGTTTATTATAGAGAAAAAGATGAAGAGGATAATCATTATGGTGGACCAACTTATTATATGGAAAAGGGATTAGGAAAAGAAAAGGGTTATAAATGGTGGTGGATATTTGCAGTAATATTCGGAGGAGGGATTTTTTCGACATTCTTTATAACAGTTCAAAATTATACTGTGTCTGAAGCTGTTAGCTCTGCATTTGGAGTAACTATATTACAAGCTAGTTTAATTTATGTTGTTTGTAATTATATACTTATAATCGGTGGGATAAAAAATTTGGGAAAATTAGCAGCTAAAATAGTTCCAGTTATGTGTTTTTTCTATATATTTGCAGGAATGTTTATAATCATTAAAAATATATCGCTTTTACCATCTGTGTTTTCTTTAATATTTAAAAGTGCATTTACAGGTAATGCTGCTCTTGGAGGATTTATAGGTGCAAGCTTTATTCAGGTTATGAGAGTAGGAATGGCTAGATCAGTATTTAGTAATGAAGCAGGATGGGGAAGTTCTCCTATGATTCATGCTTCAGCTCAAACAAATCATCCAATAAGACAAGGATTATGGGGAGCATTTGAGGTTTTTGTTGATACAATGGTTGTTTGTAGTATAACATCTCTTGTAATAATAATAACAGGACAATGGTCAACAGGGCTTACAGGTGCAACTTTAACATTATCGGCATTTGAAGTAGGAATGGGAAGTTTTAGTAAAGTTTTTATAGCAAGTGGAATATTTATATTTGGAGTTACAACTTCATCAGGTTGGTATGCTTATTATGAAATAATTTTAAGACATTTAATGAAAAAAAATGTTAAACTAAAAAACTTTATCCTTAAGTTTTATAGAATATTTTACCCATTACCTGGATTTCTAATGGTTTTAGCAGCTGTAACAATAGGAATGCCAGGTAGTACTGTATGGTTGTTTGCAGATTTTACAACAGCAGTTCCAACATTTATAAATGTTGCAACACTTTTACTTTTAAGTGGAACATTTTTCAAACTTTTTGAAGATTATAAAAAAAGATATATTTTAAAAGAAAATCAAAAAGAGATTCCTTTGTTTTATCAAGAATTAGAGGAAGAAAATGTAGATATTGAGGAAGAAATAGCTGAAGTAATATAAAAAAAGGAGGTACTACCTCCTTTTTTTATTAATTATTATATAGTATAATCATAGTATATTAAATTATCGCAGGGAGGAGATGTTTTGGAAAAAATAATAAATTTATCCACTAAATCTTTAACAAAAGGAGAAAAAAAAATAGCCGAGTACATAATATCAAATCCTGAAAAAGTTTCGGATATGTCAGCATTAGATTTAGGAAAAGTTTTAAATACCAGTGATGCTTCAATTGTAAGATTTTCAAAGAATATAGGTTTTAAAGGGTTTTCTGATTTGAAGACATATTTAAAGATTCAGATAAATTCATTTAAAAAACCTCAAAATAAAATTTTAGAAAAATGGAATAATTTTCAAAGTGGAAATGACATTGTAAATAAAGTAATAAAATCAGATCTAAAAAATATAGAATCTTTTCTTTTACAAATAGATTCAAATAAAGTAGAGGAAGCGGTAAGTGTTTTACTTTCGACTAAAAAAGTATTTATAGTTGGTATGGGATGTAGTAGAGGAGTCGCTCAGTTTATATCTTGGCATATGAAAAGGATTGGTATAAATGTAGAGCTTCTGCAAGAGAGTGGAATTGGTCTTTTAGAAAGTTTAATACATTTAAAAGGTGAGGATAGTGTATTGCTATTTACTTTTCCTAGATATTTAACAGATGAGGTTCAAATTTCTAAATTAGTAAGAAAAAAAGGTGCTAAGTTGATCTTAGTGACAAGCGAATTATTTTCAGAGATTAGTATGAATAGTGATATTATATTTAAAGTTGCAGTAGATAATGATAGTTTTTTTAATTCTTATATGGTTCCAATGGAGTTGTGTAATATTATTTTAACTAGTATTTATGAGAAAAATAAGGATCAAATTTATAAAGATTTGGAAGAAGTCAGTTCATTCAAAGATTATCTATACTTAGAGTAATTAGTAAACTAGTCTTTTAGTTAATTTATAGAAAGCTTGATAAAATATTTTTTTATTTTGTAAATCAGGAAATGCAATATAAATAAGTATATCTATAATATGGAGGTGTATTATATGATGTTAAAAAAAATATTAGTCTTATTGTTTTCAACTTTATTTATAAGTTGCTCAAACTCTCCAAAAATAGAGGAGAATTCCAAATTTTCAATAGAAAAATATTTAGGAAGATGGTATGAGATAAAGAGATTTGATCATAGTTTTGAAAAAGGATTAAAAGAAGTAACAGCAAACTATACATTGGAAAGAAATGGAAAAATATCTGTTGTTAATAGAGGGATAGATTCTAAAAATAAAGAGAGTATATTTCATGCAACAGCTAAGCAAACAGATGTTCCAAACTTTTTGAAAGTATATCCTAACTCGTTTCCTATAATTGGAGCACAATATAATATAGCGTGGATAAGTGATAATTACAACTATGCTATAGTAACAAGTTCGTCATTCAAATATTTATGGTTTTTATCAAGAGAAAAAACTATTCCTTTAAATATTTATAATGAGATGATCCAAAAAGCCAAAGCACTAGGTTTTAATACAGAGAATTTAATAGATGGACAATAAAAAAAGTAAAAGCTCCTAAATCAATTAAGGAGCTTTTTATTTTTTATTTAGTCCATGAATCTATAGCAGCTTTTACAGATCTATTCATCTCTTTCATAAAGCTAGAAGTTATTTTTCTTTTATACATGTGGATAGCTTCGTTGTGACATCCAAGAAGGAAATTAGGTTTTGAAATTTTATTTCTTTCAATTTCCATAGCTTTAAACTCTTCACTTTCAATATGTCTATAGCTATTTTCAAAAACAATCATTTCTTTAGGGTATCTAAGAGGTTGAGGTCGATTTTTTTGTTGTTCAGTTGGATATCCAAAACAGATAAGAGTAATTGGGAAAGTATATTTTGGAAGATTAAACATATCTTTATGAATTTCAAAATTTTCCATAATATCTCCAATATAACAACTTCCAATACCTAACATTTCAGCAGAAGTAACAGCTGTTTGTGCAGCAATCAGAGCATCGTTAATAGCAAGTAGTAGATCTCCTTCACCAGGGTGGTACATCTCAAGATTGTTTTCTTTATTATACTCATCTACTCCAGAAGCTTCTAAATAGTCCATCCATCTTTGAAAATCTGCTAAAAATAGTAAAAGATATGGAGCTTTACCAATCATAGGTTGGTTATCACAAGTTTCAACTAATCTATTTTTTAAATTTTCATCTGTAACTTCAATAATGGAGTACATCATCATATTTCCAGCAGTTGGAGCTCTTAGAGTTGATTCAATAATTGCGTTTTTAATCTCTTCAGGAATTTTCTTATCACTGTAAGCTCTAACAGATTTTCGATTCATCAATACATCAAGATTTTTTAATAAACTATTCATTTAACTCCCCCTTGATAAATAATATTTTTAAAAGTTTAAAGAATAATATCATAAAAGAGTGCTCTTGTCTATTTTCTTTTATTGAAATTTAAAGGATTTATGAGATCTTTATAGTAACATGTGGGTATATATACTTATACAAAAATTTAAGAGGTGAGTTGTTATGAAAAATGAAAAAATTAGAGTAGTTCAGTATGGTTGTGGTAAGATGTCTAAGTATATTTTGAGATATTTATATGAGAAAGGTGCTGAAATTGTAGGTGCAATAGACTCAAATCCAGCTTTAAAAGGAGTAGATGTTGGTGAATATGCTGGATTAGGATTTAAATTAGGTGTAAAAATAAGTAACGATGCTGATAAGGTTTTAGATGAAACAGATCCAAACATAGCGATAGTAACAACTTTTAGCTTTATAAAGGATTGCTATGAGCAGTTTGAAAAATGTCTGTTAAGAGGAATAAATGTGGTAACAACTTGTGAAGAGGCTATATACCCTTGGACAACGGCATCAGCTTTAACTAATAGATTAGATGTATTAGCTAAGGAGAATGGATGTACGATAACTGGTTCAGGAATGCAAGATCTTTATTGGATAAATATGGTAGCGTTAGTTGCAAGTGGAGTTCACGATATAAAGAAAATAACAGGGGCTGTTAGTTATAATGTTGAAGATTATGGTTTAGCTTTGGCTAAAGCTCATGGAGTTGGATTTACAAAAGAGGAGTTTGAAAAAAGTTTAGCTCATCCAGAATCTTTAGAGCCAAGCTATGTTTGGAATTCCAATGAAGCTCTTTGTAATTTAATGGGATGGACTATTAAGAGTCAAACTCAAAAATGTGTTCCATACTTCCATGAAAAAGAGATCTATTCAAAAACTTTAGATAAAACAATAGAGGTTGGAATGTGTATAGGAATGAGTGCTGTTGTAACAACTGAAACATTCCAAGGACCAGTAATAGAGACTCAATGTATTGGAAAAGTTTATGGTCCCGAAGATGGAGATATGTGTGATTGGAAAATTATAGGTGAACCAGATACAGAGTTTTATGTAAAAAAACCAGCAACAGTTGAACATACTTGTGCAACTATTGTAAATAGAATTCCAAGCATAATAAATGCTCCAGCAGGATATCTAACTGTAGATAAATTAGAAAATCCAGTTTATTTAAGTAGTCCTATTAGCTTCTATAAAAAATAAAGAAAGTACCCTTGAAGAATTTTTATCTTCAAGGGTACTTTTATTTTAATTCTTTAATGTTTTTATTAAGATAATTCTTAATCATTTCCACTTTTTCTTTTCTATTCATTAAGCTATAGTAAGTAAGCCAGTCATTTACTGATTGTAAAGGAATAGAGATGTTTTCTAAACAAAAGTATTCTGCAATACTGTTTTTTTCAAGTGGAAAATAGTGGTCGCAGTTATTGTTTACTATAACAAATCCACTGATAATATCAAAATCTATACCATCAACATTAAATTCTAAAAAGCATTTAGATTTATATTGAAGATTAGGATTCTTAGCATATTCTTTTCCAAGAGATAAAAATATATTTTTAGTTTTTTCAATATCATTTTCAGCTACCATAAGATCAATATCATTAAATTTATCAGTAATCCCTTTAAGGTATAATAATAGAGAGGCTCCAACAGCCCAAGTGATATTATTTTCATTTAATATTTTGGCAACTTTTAAAAAAGTAGCAATTTTTATTTCATTAGTCATAAATTTATTTCACCTCTTATATGAAAAAATGTCTATTTCTTAAAATAGATTTTAACATTAATTATAGTAATAAGCAAATTTGATTGAGATAGAACTATTTCTAATCTTGTTATCTATAACTACATAAGGTATACTAAGTAAAAAGAGATGAAAATAGGAGTGAAGATGAAGACAATATATTATTTTTCAGGAACAGGGAATACATTATATTTAGGAAAATATTTAAAAGAAAATTGTTCGTACAATTTAGTGAATATATCAGCAGTAAAAGATGAAAAAGTAATATTAAATGGAGAGATAGGTTTTTTATTTCCAGTGTATGCAATGGGAATTCCGAAAATAGTGGAAGAGTTTTTAAAAAAAGTTGAAATTGAAAAAGTAGATTATTTATTTGCAGTTGCAACTTGTGGTGGAAGTGGTTATGGAATACCATTTAATCAAGTTAATAATATTTTATCAGAGAAAGGAAGAGTGTTAGACTACTCTGAGTACTGCCATATGCCAGATAACTATTTAAAACTATTTAAGGCTATGTCAGAAGATAAAGCTAAAATTGATATTGAATCATCTAAAGGTAAGATGAAAATAATTTGTGATGATATATTAAAAGGAAAAAAATCTTCAGCGAATAGTAATATCTTTTTATATCCAATATTTCTATTGATTTATAAGTTTTGGAGACTTGGATTAAAAACAGTTTCTAAAAAGTTTAAACTGAATGATGAAAGATGTATAAGTTGTGGAATATGTAAAGATGTTTGTCCTGTTGAAAATATAGAACTAGTTGATGGGAAACCTGCTTGGGGTAAAAACTGCGAAGATTGCTTAGCATGCGCAAATCTATGTCCAACTGTTGCTATATCTTGTGGTGGTAAAAGCAAGTATGACAATAGGTATAAAAACCCTTATATTGGGATTAATGAGCTGAAAAATAAAGGTTTATTATAATGCAATAGTTGTAAAAAAAGCCTTAAAGTGCTTAAAAAATAGAGTATTTATATCAAAGTATTGTAATTTAAGTATGATAATGGTCAATTACTATTTTATAGACAAAAGTACATAAAAATGACACTCTAATATGAGTTTTAAGGCGTTCGTTTGAAATTACCCTAATTAGTAGTAGGAGGGTGGAAAAATGTCATATAACAAGTTATAGATGTTCATATAAAGCCTTGAAAACATTGTATTACAAAGTAGTTTTAAGGTGGAAAATAGAGTGATAAAAACTAAAAAAAGAGAAGATTTTTCTTCTCTTTTTTTGTTTAAATACCACACTCTTGGATCTTCTCTTTAAGCTCAGGTATTGTATTACAATAAAATAGTATATTTTCATAAGTTAAAGGTGTCATAATCTCTTCAGAAAGATGATTCTTAACTTCTGCTTCTGATGAGCAATTAAGAATATAGTCATATTTTGCCCAACCATGATTTGTGATTCCAATGATAAATTCTTCCTCTATATCCCAAGTTCCCCCATGAGTTGTTCGAGTACTTACTTCTCTTCTATAAAAAGGAAGTATCTTTTTTCCAAAATGATCAAAAACTTTAGGAATTTCGCTATTAGAAAGATTTTCAGAAATAGTTTTAATTTTTTTTAACATAATTTATTATTCCCTCCCCCGGTAAGTGTTATAAATATTTTAGCATAAAAAAAAGGGTTTTTCTATAATTTAGGAAGAAAAATAGTTGTTTTTTGATACAATTTTTAAAACGTATCTTAAAAATGTACACAATTTAAGTTGTATTTTGAGAAATAAAGAGTTTGAATTTGTTGGATAGCAATTTAAAAGAAAATCTTAGCAAGATAATACTTGTAATTGAAAAATTAAAAATATAAAATTAAATAATAAAAAACTTAGATTTTTAGTAGTTTTAAAATATGGAATTTTTTTAGCAATGCTAGAGTTTGGATAAAATATTTCTTTAATATAAATATTTTAAAGATAATTAAGACAGTATAATCCCCTTAAGGCTTTATACGTCTCTTTTTTACTATCTCTCTACCTTGAGGGGATTATATTAATTTTATTCTTTTTTTATAATATCTTTGGTTTTTTTCAAGTCTAGTTTTAAAATCTTTGAAATAGAATTGGACAATTTATCAAAATCATTTGTAATCAGAAGATTATTGGATAATAATTCTTTTAATAATTCTATCTTAGGATTTGATAAATTTTCTTTGAAAAAAAGATCTAAAGAGTTATTATTTCTGACCGTTACTATATCAGGATCAATTCCTGGAGGTGTTACTTTGAATTTATTATTACTTTTCTGCAAGGTATTGTTTAAAAGTTGAAATTCTCGTAATTTTTGGATATCAATTTTGTCAACTAAAAGATTATCATTAATTCCTCCTTTTAGACATCCTAAAATCATACTTTCTTTTTTTGTAGGTTGCATGATTTCACAATCACCATAAATAGAAGTATTACTTTGAGCAACATAGACATGTAAATCTCTACAAGTGGATTCTAAAATATTTTTAAAGTAATGAAGATCTCTATTAAAAACAGAGGCTATTAATAAATCAATATAATTTTTTAATTTACTTCTTCCTTCAATATCAGATAATTCAAAACAATTAAAATTTGAAAAGTGAATACCTTCCCATGAAAAAATATCATACTTTATTGGAAAAGGTTTAGGAATCGAAAAGTTTTTGCCTTCGATAAAATCTTTTTCACCTGGAGCGTAGTGGTTTTTTAGTCTGATTTTTATAAATGAAGATTTGTAACTACTAGTTGAAAAAGGCAATGTTGTAAATAAATAATTATAAGCATATTTTTTGTACGAATCCTTGTATTTTATACTAGGACAATGGATATGCTCAAGGCCGCCAGTAATCAAAATTTGATTTTTTCTCGAGAACTCATTAATAAATTTTAACCATTGAAAAGGGATAGATACTTCAGGAAAAATTAAAATGTTAACGTTATGTTTTTTGCTCAAATTAAGAATATCCATAATACGCTCTTTTTTATTAAACGATAGATTGTAATTTCCATCAAGAACATTAAACACTTTTTGATCATCAATAAGCAAACTTGCAATCCCTATAGTTACTTCTTTAAGTTCTTTTTTATCATTAGATTTAACTTTATATAAGTGAAGATTATTATATTCTACATCACAGATATTATTTTTAAATACTTCAATTTCTTTTTCTTGGTTTTTTCTTTTAAAATTAAGAGTGAATTTTTCTTTACTAATATCTAAATAATCAAAATTTTTATCATGATTAAGGATATGTCTTTTGATATAAAATATATTTAATTCATCTAAGTGAATAAAACGAGGAGATAATTTTAATTTTTGATCGCAGAGATTAAAATTTTCAAAATTATCAGGATTTTTTTCAAAATCAAAGTACCTAGCTTCAAAAAAATTAAAATTTAAATAAATTTCTTTAGTTAAAGGAAGATAACTTAGAAGAGGATAATGTATCATTTTTTGTTTTAACATATTTGAATTAAAAATTTTAAATAAAGTTTCTTCTAAGTCATCATCTTTAAAAATAGATTTAAATTCAAAAGTAAAATTTTTTAAAAGTTTTGGGTTAAGACTTAGAGCAAAAAAGAAAGAATTATTTAGGTATTCTTTTAAATGAATATAATTAATATGAGGTTTATTAGGGGTTTCATTTTGAGCTAATTTACTTAGATAAGTATTGATTTTTTTATAGAAATTTTCAATTTCTTTTGTGTCTTCTATCATTACTAAAAAAATAAAAATTTTTTCAAAGTAAACAGAATATTTGATAATATTTTCTTCTCCAAAGAAATCAAGTAAATCTTTAGTATTCTTTTTAATATGAGAAATATTTTCATTTTTATTTATTCCTGAAAAAATAGTTAAAATTTTTGCTAAGTAAACAGAAACATCATACTTTTTGCTTTTAGTATCTTCATGTTCTTCAGAGAAAATTTTTCTATATAAATCTTCAATATTTTTTTCATTTGGTAAAAATGTAAAGGTGCTGGCTCTTTCCAAGAAGCTATTTTCAATTTTTAGTATCTCAACTTTTTTATTTTCATTAGTTAAGAATATAGTTTTATGTTTTGTGTTTTCAATTAGAAGTTCTTGACTAAAACACTTTTCTAAGCCAATATTGTCGATAAAAGTTTTTTCTATAAGAGGAGCTAGTTTTTCTTTTAAATAATTTTTCTTGGATATAAACTTTCTAGAATCGTATTCTTTAAAAACAATAAAGAGATCGTCGACATACCTTCCATAATAAGACGGATTTAATTTTAGGATATTTTCATCCAATTCTTTTAGATAAATATTAGCGAGAATATGAGAACTATATAAACCAATGGGAAGAATATGTTTTTCTCGGTTTTCATTCATATCTTCTGAAACAAGAAGATCATATTGTTTATTTATATTTAGAATTATTTTTGTTAGATAATTATCCGAAATATTTTCAAAAATACTTTCCATTTTTGACTTCAATATTTCATGACTTATACTATAGTAAAATCTTTTTAGATCTAAACTTATTAAAACAGCATTTTCATTATCAGTAAGAGTAATTTCTTTAGCTTTTTTTATTCCATTATTTTTCCAAGCTTGATATTGTGTTATATATCTTTTAAAAGGATGTTTTGTATCTAAGATATCATTGGTAAAATTTAATCTATATCCATAAGAGTATCTTTGTACTGTTTTATCAAATTTATATCCAACTTTAAAAATCCATAATATAGATAAAATATGTAAAGTGATATCACAATCAATTATATAATTATACTGTAAGGTTAAAGTAGTATCATCTGCTAATAAAATATCGTTAATTTTTTGTATTTTATCTTCGCTTAATAAATTTTTATCAGATGGAGAAATAATATTTAAAATATCTAAATCTTTAGAATTATCATTTAATTTTTTTATAACTTTTTTAAAATTAAGAGAATTAATTAAACTGTCAAATGTATTACCATTATTCAAAAGATTTTCTAAAGTGTAAAAAAAGGATGATCGACTTTCTTCTGATGTAAAATTATTTTTATTCTCGAAATCTGCTAATTGCATTTTTAAATGAAGTAAGACATTATTTTCATAATAAACTAATTCTTTAAACGTGAGATATGCTAACTCAATTTCTTTAGCTTTAAAAGCCATAAAAACCCCTCCCAAAATTACTAGTATTGATAATATAATAATACAACAATAAATATAAAACAACACAATTTTTTAATAAAAAATAGAATTTAAAAATATTAAAATAAATATACTCTGTGTATAAAAGTAAATAAAGAAAAAGAGCCTTTAAAGGGCTCTTTTCAATCTTTAAAGGTCATTCTAAGTCCAAAGAATTTAGAATGCCTTATTTATTCTATATTTATAAGTAATATAAAACTACTCCCACTCAACTTTGAAAAAAATGTTTATTTTTAAATGTATTGATTTTATTAGGTTTTTAATGGGTCAAAAATTTAAAAATAAGTATTTTTTACTGTTTTTTTAATAAAATGGGTGCATTTTGGGTGCAGTCAAAAATATTTATTAAAATATTGTAAAAGCAAAATGCTTTACAAAATTAAAAATAAGGCACAGGTGTGACACATGTATACTCCAATACTAAAAAATGTTTAAAGAGGCAAAAAAAGGCAAATAAAACAGTTTTAAAAATAAAAAAACTAGATTTTTAAAAAAAAATATGTTATCATAATTTTACAATAAAATAAAAAAAGTATCTTAGCGCCAACTAAGATACTTCTACTAGGATATTTCCTTCATGAGTAATAAAATGCTCCCCAGCGATTTTACTCTCTTTTTTCGTGCAAATTTTATGTAATAATTATTACATAAAAAGCAGAAAAAGTAAAGATAAAAATTTACTTTTTAGTTAATTTTTGCTTACAAGCATTAAAAAAATAAGCGAAATATTCTAGATTATTTTATTTAAAAATTAATCTAGGAGGTATTTGAATTCAAATAAAAAACTAAAATATTTACAACATGGTACTATTGAAATAGTTTTTTATCTTATTTTGTATGCTTGGAAAAAGCAAGGAGTCAACTTGAAAAAATTAAGAAAAAATTATACTGAAATTATTAAAAAATTAGAGAGTTATAGCAAAGAACAGTTGGTATGTTTTTTAAGAAGTTATAGCTCAGAACTAAAAAATATGGAAAGTCATTGTGCTGATCTTTGTGATACTGAAACTGGAACACCGTATATGAGTTCTGTTTTAGCATCAGGATTAAAAGTTTTGAATGCAAAAAGAAATACATACCAAATGTCAGAAGAAGTTCATCAAAAAGCCAACAGTATAATAGGTTATGTTCAAAAAAATTCAAAACACAATTATACTGAGCAAGAGCTTATGTTCACAGTAGGCTATATTGCAATATATTATAAAATCGCATTTGAAAAAATAAAAGTAAGTTGATATATAGTAGCGAATTGACATTAAGAAAAAGTTATAATATAATCTTTCTTAGGGATAAAAATATGATACTAAATAAATATAAAAATATTAAAAAAATAAAATAAAACATAAAAAAGACTATCCATTTTAACATGATAGTCTTTTTATATGAGGGGGATCAAATGGAAAAATGGCTTGAAAAAATAAAATATTGGTCATATGACACACTGGGCTTAATTTTACCAGGTACGTTATTTACAGTTATGCTATGCTACACCTTTGATTTAGAATTATCAATCAGTTTAAAGAAACTGTTTGATTTTATGAAAGATCATAAAGTTGAAAAAGGGTGGTTATTTTTAGGAATATGTATATGCTTATATTTAGTTGGAAATGTTATTAAAATTGCTTCACAAATATTTTATGATTTTTTTTCAAGTTTATTTGATAAGTGGATATTAAAAAAATATGAATGTAAAGAAAGTGGCGGTATAATTAAATGTTTTCTATGTTTTTCTAGAAAAATTGTAGAAGAAGAAAAATGGCCCGTAGCTAAATTTTTAAGAGATTACTTAAGATATATTTTTTATTTTAAAGCTCCCAAATATTTTCCTGAAAATCAATTTATGATTGAGGAAATAATAGAAAAAATTAATAAAGAAAAAAAAACTTCTTTAAAAAAAGAGTGGTATAGTATTTATAAAATAAGTAAATTTTATGAGGATAATGAAAATATAAAATCTTTAAGTTCAACATTCTTAGCAAAATACACATTATATAGATCTTTATCATTTATTTTCTTTATTAATTTTTGTTTGTTGGTTTTTAAAGATGATTATTTAACTGAAGTTAAAATGAAAATACCTACAGGAATTTTTTTATTGATGATGTTTATTAGTTGGTTAACATTTCATATAAAGTATAAAAAATATTACTCGTTATGTGGTAATGAAACTTTAGTTGGATTATATTATAAAATAGTCTTAAAATCGGAGGTTAAAAAAAATGAAATTATTATTTATTGATACAGAAACAGGCGGAATTAACGAAAAAGAAAATAGTTTATTAAGTGTAGCATTGATTTGTTGGAACGATAAATTAGTGGTAGACAGATTAGAATTTTTCATAAAAGAAGAAAGCTATAATGTGACAGAAAAAGCTATGGAAATTAATCAATTAAATTTAGAAGTAGTAAAAAAAGCTGGAATAAAAAAAGAAGAAGCAGTAAAAAAAATTAATGACTTTATTATTAAAAATTTTAAAGAAGAAAAAGCCGTTATTTGTGGACACAATGTTAACTTTGATATTAGATTTATAAAAGAGTTATATAATAAAGTTGGAAAAAATTATGAAGAATTTATTTCTTATAGATCGTTAGATACGGCAAGTATTTTCAGATTTTTAACTATAGCAGGAAAATTTAAAAATGAACAAATTAATTCATTGGATGATGCTATTAAATATTTTAATATTTCTTTTGAAAATAGACATACAGCAATGGGAGATATTGAAAAAACAGTAGAAATTTTTAACAAATTGATTGAAATAGTTTAAAAGGTATAAATTAAATATAAGGAACTTTTTATTAAAGTCCCTTATATCCTTTTCAGCAGCTCCATCATCTCCTTATTGCTATTAGGAAATAGATGAGAGTAAGTATTTAAGGTTGTTTCAACCTTTTCGTGCCCCAATCTTCTAGCAATAGTAAGAGGATTAACACCTAAATGAATAAGTAAGGATGCATGTGAATGTCTAAGATCATGTATCCTTATTTTTTTTACTCCAGCAATTTCTGAATATTTTTTCATAGCATGTTCAAAAATATATTTAGTATGAGGAATCAATCTTGTACTAGGTTTTGGTTTATAAAGTGTCTTGAGATAATCCTTTAGTACAGGAATTAACTGAGAAGGCATTTCGATGATTCTTTTACTCTTAGGAGTCTTAGGCTCAGTAATTACATCCTCTTTATTTAATCTCTGATAAGACTTATTAATATTTAAAGTTTCATTTTCAAAATCAATATCTTTTATTTCAAGAGCTAGGAGCTCTCCAACTCTAAGACCACACCAGAACAAAATATTAAATCCTACATAAGCAGCGGGGTGATCCTTAAGAGTTTCAATAAATAATTTAAATTCTTCTGGAGTCCAGATATTCATTTCCTCAGCATGTTTCTTTCCAATACTTCCAGCTTTATGGCAAGGGTTTTCTTGTAATGAATGAAACTTAATAGCATAGTTAAAAATAGCTGTAAGTTGATTGTGAATAGTTTTAATATAGGTTTGACTATATGGATTTCCACTGCTTGGGTTTATAGCTTTTAAAAGTTCGTTTTGCCATTTTCTAACTATAACTGGAGTAATATCATTAAGTTTCATATTTTTAAAAAATGGTAGAATTTTCATTTCAATTATATATTTTTTGTTTATGATAGTATGTTCTCTTAATCTATGACTTAAATCATCTATATAAAGTTCATATAGGCTTTTAAATGTCATAGTAACTTCAAATTTATACTTAGATAAAAACTCTCTTTCATATTCAAGAGCATCCCTTTTAGTTTTAAAACCTCTCTTAAAAGTTCTTAATCTATTTCCTTGATAATCTACATAATAGAAACGGGACACCCAAGTCCCGTTCTTATCCTTAGTTGCAGGCATAATTAATCTCCTTTCTCTATTCCAAATCTCTCTAACAAATAAAGTTTATTAACTCTACCTCTAATTATTAGATAGCCTTTTTCTTTCATTTCCTTATTAACTTCTCTAATTATTTGATAAGCTTTACCATTTCCAACATTGCAAAGTTTAGCAACTTCTTCAACCGTTATCATAGTAGACATAGCAATCCTCCTAATTATAATTTATAAATTTAAAATTGTATTTAATAATTACCTATCCAATTAACTTAATATTATTTTTATTATCAAAATCTAAACTTCTATCAGCTAAAGATTTCTTCAATTCTTTAATATATTTTTCGAATAGATCAATCTCTTTTTCAACTTGAGATATTTGTTTTAAATCCATATTAGATATATTTTTTCTTAACTTTTCAAAGTTTTTATAACTAACACATTTCTTAGTTTCCTTTTGGATAAAAGGTTCTATTTTATATTCATTTTCTAAATCTATTACTATATGTTTAGTAATAAAGTAGAAAAATAAGTTGTTTGAAACTAAAGTAAATTTGATTTTAAAAAAAAATTGGGTATATAAATTATTAGTATTCAAAATAAAAGAGGGGGAATTAACATGTTTTGTGAATATAATCAATATAAATTAACATGTTTTTTTAGAAATAATCGTTATAGATTTAAAAATTGTCCTTTTGGTTATTTAAGGAAAAATAATTTTAACATTTTAAGCAAATCTAATGATTATAAAAAATATTTTAATGATGAAAATTATAATGTGTTTACTGGAATATTAAAGCCTAGTTTAAAAAGAGGTGAATACGCTAATATTTATAATTTCTTAAAAAATATAATTAAAATAAATAAGCAATTAAAAAATATATTAGAAATATATAATAAAATTTTAAAAAAAGAAAATATAATAGAGGATTTAAGAGCAATTTTAATAGATATAACATTAGATCAACTAAGTGAAAAAATAAAAGGTGACTTAGAGAAAAATGAAAAATATCAACAATTGTCAGAAATGGATAAAGTAGTAACTTTAATATCTGTTGATGGAATAATTTATGTTATAAAAAATAAAATAGAGATACTTTAAGAGCAACTAAAAAAACACCTTGAAAACTATTTGTAATCAAGGTGTTTTGTATTATAATCCTACTCCCATTCTATTGTAGCAGGTGGCTTAGATGAGATATCGTAAGTTAATCTGTTGATTCCCTTAACCTCATTTATGATTCTATTAGAAACTTTATCTAAGAACTCATATGGTAATCTAGACCATGTAGCAGTCATAAAGTCAATAGTGTTAGCTGATCTTAAAACAGCAGTGTACTCATAAGTTCTTTCGTCTCCCATAACTCCAACTGATTTAACAGGTAAAAGTACAACGAAAGCTTGGCTAACCTCTTTATATAAATCAGCAGCTCTTAACTCTTTAATAAAGATATCGTCAGCTTCTCTTAAAATATCAGCTTTCTCTTTATCAACTTCTCCTAAGATTCTGATTCCAAGTCCTGGACCTGGGAATGGGTGTCTGTCAACCATGTGAGCAGGAATTCCTAACTCTCTTCCAACAGCTCTAACCTCATCTTTGAATAACTCTCTTAAAGGTTCTAACAATTCAAATTGCATATCCTCAGGAAGTCCTCCAACGTTGTGGTGAGATTTAATTGTAGCAGAAGGCCCTTTTACAGATTGAGACTCTATTACGTCTGGATAGATTGTTCCTTGAGCAAGGAATTTAACATCAGTTAATTTAGATGCCTCATCATTGAATACTTCAACGAACTCTTTTCCGATTATTTTTCTCTTAGCTTCAGGATCAGATACTCCAGCTAATTTGCTTAGGAATCTCTCTTCAGCATCAACACATTTAATATTCATGTGGAAGTTCTCTCCGTAGATTTCCATTACGTTTTTAGCTTCGTCTTTTCTAAGAAGTCCTGTATCAACGAAAATACAGATTAATTGATCTCCAATAGCTTTGTGTATTAATGCAGCAGCAACAGAAGAGTCAACTCCTCCAGAAAGTCCAAGTAAAACTTTCTTATCTCCTACAGTTTCTTTTATAGATTTAACTGTTTCTTCAATGTAGTTACCCATTGACCAGTTCTTTTCACATTTAGCAACTCCGAATACGAAGTTCTCTAACATCTTTGCTCCATACTCAGAGTGAGTAACCTCAGCGTGGTATTGGATACAGTAGATATTTTTTTCAACATTAGCAGAAGCAGCTATACAAGAATCTGTGTGAGCGATTTGCTTAAATCCTTCTGGTAATACTGTTACGTGGTCTCCATGACTCATCCAAACTTGGTTTAAGTTAGGAACATCTTTGAATAATGGACTTTCTAATTCGTCAATAATAAGCTCAGCTTTTCCAAACTCTTGCTTATCAGCTCTTTCAACAGTTCCACCTAATAATTGAGAAGTTAATTGCATTCCGTAGCAGATTCCTAAAACTGGAATTCCTTGCTCATATAATGCCTTTTCAATTGTTGGTGATCCATCTAAATAAACTGAAGCAGGTCCACCAGAAAGGATAATACCTTTAGGCTCTCTAGCTAAAATATCTTCTAACGGTTCGAAATAAGGAACAACCTCAGCGTAAACTCCCATTTCTCTTACTCTTCTTGCTATTAACTGGTTATACTGAGAACCAAAGTCAAGAATAATGATGCTATTTTTCTTCATAAAAACCTCCAAAATATAATAAAAAAAGAGACAATCTTACTCTATAAAAAAACAGAAGGTAGACTAATCCCTTTTATCTTTTTCATAGAAACTAATTTACGGTTAGTTGTAGAGACGCTGCACCATATTTGCAACTTATACGAATGAATATATTTACTTTTGCAACATTCTAGCATATAAAGGGAAGGTGTGTCAACTTATAATTAAATAATTTAATCACAAGTGAAAAGACCTATAATCATATAAAAATAAAAAAATAGTATTACCTATAAAAAAATGTTACAATTAAATATAAAATTCATGTTTAAAGTTTGAGAGGATATAAATTTATGAAAAAGACAATTAAAGAAGTTATCGTAGTTGAAGGAAGAGACGATATATCTGCAGTAAAAGCAGCAGTAGATGCTGAGATTATACAAACTAATGGTTTTGCTATTAGAAAAAAAGGAAATATAGAAAAATTAAGAGTTGCTTATGAAAATAAAGGAATAATAGTTTTGACTGATCCAGATTTTGTTGGTGAAGAGTTAAGAAAATATATTTTAAAATTTTTTCCAGAAGCAAAACAAGCTTATATAAGCAGAAGAGAAGGAACTAAAGATGGAGATATTGGTGTCGAAAATGCAAATCCAGAAGCAATTATAAAAGCTTTAGAAAATGCAAAATGCGAAGTAGTACAAAATACAGAAGCTATATTTACTATGGAGATTTTAATGGACCATAAACTTTCAGGATTTACTGAGTCTAAGGAGTTAAGAGAAAAGCTTGGAACAGAGTTAAGAATAGGATATTCTAATGCAAAGCAGTTTCTATCTAAATTAAATAGATATGGAATAACTATGGATCAATTTTTAGCAGCAATAGATAATATAAAAAAAACCAAGGAAAATTAATCCTTGGTTTTATTTTTCTTTCATTAGGTTTTACTATTAGAAAGAGATTATTTCAGCAGTAGCTTCGTACCACTCACCCTCTTCATCCTCTCCAAACTCGATAAAGAAGTTAACTTGAACGTCTTCTAAAGTAAATCCAACACAATTCTCATCTTCAACAGTAAAAAACTCTATTTTTTTAAACTTAATAGCATCTAATTTGTCTCTTAAATCTTCTCTTTGCTCGAAAAGTTCAAGAATATCCTCTTTTATAAAGAAATCTCTTTTTTCAAATTCCTCGTTTATTCTATCTATTTTTTTCATTAACTCTTCTGTCATATCTTCCTCCTAAAATTTAAAAATTCTTTTAACTCGTTTCGCAATCTTTAATAAAGACAGCACAAATTTAATTTTTTTTATTTCAAAGGGAACCTTTTCCAATGCTTTTTTCATCTGAAGGTCAATCTCTTTTTCAGTCATACTCATAAAAAATCTTCTCCTTTAAAAACAACTATATCGTAAAGTATACATCAAAAAAAATATATAGTCTATATTTATATTATAATTTATTTTTTTTTAAAAAGTGTGCTATAATATACAAGATATAAAAAAATGTAAGCAGTAACACTTAAGGAGGAAAACAAAAAATGAAAAATTGCATATTGATCGGAGTAGCTGGAGGAAGTGGAAGCGGAAAAACTACAGTAGCACATAATTTAGTAAAGGCTTTCAAATCAGAAGATGCAGTACTAGTTGAGCAAGATGCTTATTATAAAGAGCTAACTAACTTAACATTAGAAGAAAAAGCAGCTGTTAACTTTGACCATCCAAATTCAATAGAGTTTGATTTATTAAAAGAGCATTTAACAAAGCTTGTAAATGGAGAATCAATAGATAGACCAATATATGATTTTACAACACACTCTAGAAAAGAGGGATGCGTAAAAATTCATCCATCAAAAATAATAATAGTTGAAGGAATTCTTATTTTTGCAGTGCCTGAAATTAGAGAACTTTTCGATGTTAAAATATTCGTAGATACAGATGCAGATGAGATGATTTTAAGAAGAATTGAAAGAGATATGACAGAGAGAGGAAGAAGTTTTGAATCTGTTAAAAATCAATATTTAAAAACTGTAAAACCAATGTATTTAGAGTTTTGTGAGCCAAGCAAGAGATATGCAGATGTTATAATTCCAAGAGGTGGAGAAAACAAAGTTGCTATTGGAATGGTAACAAGTAATTTAAAAAGATTCCTTCAAAAAGGAGTGTTAGGATAAAATTATGAAAAATGTTATCTGTATAGAAGGAGTTGTTGGAGCTGGAAAAACAACTTTAGGAGAGTTATTAGCTAAAGAATTATCTATAGAGTTTTTTCAAGAACCTTATATAGATAACCCTTTTTTAGACAAATTCTATTCAAATAAAGAGAGATACTCTTTATTGAGTCAAATGTACTTTTTAAATAAAAGAATAGAGATTATAGAGGAAGCTTCTAAATTCAATGGTTGTATAATGGATAGAAGTATCTATGGTGATTATTTATTTGCTAAGATGCATTTAAGAAATGGATTTATGACAGAGGATGAATTTTCACTGTATCAATCTTTTTGGGAAAAACTGATATCAGCTAGAACTAATCCTTTATTAATTATTTATTTAGAAACGAGTGTTGACAATGCTGTAAGAAAAATACATGAAAGAGGAAGAGATTTTGAACTTGGAGTGGAAAAGGAATACTGGAACTCTTTAAATGAAGAATATTCTAATTTTTTTGATGAGTATAATGGATCAGTTGTTTTAAAGATAAATATAGATAATATGGATATAAGAGATAATGAAAAGGATAGAAAATTATTTTTTGATATAGTTAAAGCTAAATTAAAAGAACTAAACCTGTAAGCTCCCAATTAAAGGAAATTGCTTTCTATTTCAGTAGAATTATGCTAGAATTGATAAATGAAAAAACATTTATAGAAATACACTTTTGAGGAGAAAAATCATGATTTTTTTGAAAGGGATTATAACAGGTTTAATATTATCACTTCCCTTTGGACCAGTTGGCATTTATTGTATGGAAAAGGCCATGATCGAGGGAGAGAAAAAAGCGTATGTATCAGCGCTAGGAATGGTAACTGTAGATATAATCTATGGAATCATATCATTTCTATTTATAAGTAGAGTTGAAAGTTATGTTATTAAATTTGAAACTCCGCTAAAAGTATTGATAAGTGTATTTTTAATCTTCGTAGGAAGTAAAAAGTTTTTTGGAAAACCAAAAGTTAAAGAGGTTGAAGACGACAACTTTACTTTAGTTCAAGATTATTTTGAAACTTTTTTATTAGCAATATTTAATATCTCATCAATTCTTGTAATAGCAGGGATTTACACGTTACTTGGGATATTAGATAGTCCTATTAGAGAGATGACAGTATTAGAGTTAGGAACTGGAATTGGAATTGGAGGAGCATCACTTTGGTTTACAACAATCTTTTTAATATATCATTTTAAAAAGAAAGTAACTATGGATATTCTTTTAAAACTAAGCAAACTTTCAGGGCTTATAATTCTAATCTTTGGAATTGCAACTATTATATTTGCCTTCTACAAATAATAATAGAATATTTTATTAAGGATGGTAATATTTATGAACTTAGAGTTTAATAAAGAAAACGAAAACAAGGTTATAGCAGTGGCTATGAGTGGAGGAGTAGATTCGTCTACAGTGGCTTACCTTTTAAAAAAACAAGGTTACAAAATTTTTGGTGTAACAATGAAAACTTGTGGAGAAGAGGATAAGGATGCTAAAAGAATATGTGATGATTTAGGTATCGAACACTATCTTTTAGATGTAACAGAGGATTTTGGGAAAGAAGTTATTGACTATTTCGTAGATGAATATAGCTCAGGAAGAACTCCAAATCCGTGTATGGTTTGTAACAGAAAAATAAAATTTGGAAAACTTATCGAGTTTGCAAAAGAGTTAGGAGCAGAAGCACTAGCAACTGGTCACTATGCAAATATCATTGATGGTACATTAGCTATTGGTGATGATATGAATAAAGATCAAGTTTATTTCTTATCGCAAATAAAAAAAGAGAATTTAAAATATATCATTTTTCCTATTGGAAAAATGGAGAAGCCATCTGTTAGAGAATTAGCTAAAGATTTAGGTGTAAGAGTTTATGCAAAAAAAGATTCTCAAGAGATATGTTTTGTTGAAGATGGAAAGTTAAAAGAGTTTTTAATGGAAAAAACTGGTGGAAAAATTGGAAAGCCAGGACAAATTGTTAATCTAAAAGGGAAAGTTTTAGGAAAACACAATGGATTAGCATTCTACACAATAGGACAAAGAAAAGGATTGGGAATAGCATCAGCAAACCCACTTTATGTTATAGAGTTAGACAGAAAAAATAACAGAGTCATTGTTGGAAGTAACGAAGATCTTATGAAGAATACTCTAATTGCAAATCAACTGAACCTATTTTTAGTAGAGGATGTAAAAGAGTTAGATGGAATGGATTGTTTTGTAAAAGCTCGTTCTAGAGATAAATTACATCCATGTAAAGTAAAAGTAGTGGATAAAGATACAATAGAGATTT
Organism: Cetobacterium sp. NK01; assembly: GCF_024506395.1. Lineage (NCBI taxonomy): Bacteria > Fusobacteriati > Fusobacteriota > Fusobacteriia > Fusobacteriales > Fusobacteriaceae > Cetobacterium > Cetobacterium sp. NK01. The sequence goes on along the minus strand of NZ_JANIBO010000001.1, from coordinate 177,729 downwards.
TATTTACAGAGGATAACGTAAGAGCTGTTACTCCAGGACAAGGAGCAGTTTTATATACTGAGGATGGAAAAGTTATCGCAAGTTCTTTCATAATTAAATAGAATTTTATGACCTGTAAGTAATAAACTATTATTTACAGGCTTTTTTTTACTTTTTTTTAATAATATACTTGTTAAATAGATAAAATTAAGATATACTTATATTGCCAAAGTGTTTTATTTTTTAAAGAAAGAGAGGTGTTACTATGAGTTTTTTCAATAAATTTAATGATACAGATAAAATTAATCTTTTTTTAGGTGATTTTTTAGTAAGAAACGCTGGATATCCAACAAGAAGAGAGTTAGCAAAACTGTTAATGAAAGATATGAAAGAAAATATAAAAGGTTATATAAGAGATGAAAATTCTTTATTTCAAGTTAGCCAAGTTTACTTAGATGGAGTTGTTAGCAGTAGAAGTTCATTATTGAAAAAAATCAAAAATTTGTACGAAACAAACAGAGAAACTGCAGAGGTACTAAATATTTTCTCTGAAAGTAATAAGATTAATGCTGTTTTTTCAACAGATTATGATATAGTTTTAGATGATATAAATTCAAACAAAGTAGTTAAAATACTACCGACAGATGAAGAGTTGGCAATGGCATCGAATGGAGAGGTTAAGCATTACAAAATCCTTGGGGATGTGAATAGACACGAGAAGATTTTTGTTTCTATCCAAGACTTTAGAAAGTTAAAAGTTTTAGATTTCTACAAAAACTTTTTTAGAGGTATTAAAGAGGATATAGAAAATTATCCAACGCTAATTTTAGGATTAGACTTAAATAACTCAGATTTTATAGATATGCTAGAGGCTGTATTAACAGATGTAAATACTAAAGATGTTATTTACGCTGTAAGTAATTCAAATGTTTTAAAAACAAAAACAATTGAAAGATTAAATGAGCTAGGAGTAAAACTTCTGCCGCATAGTGAAGAGGAGTTTTTTAAAGAACTAAAAGGATATTTATGTTCAAACTCAATGGATGAATCTGAATTAAAAGAGGCATATATTGGAAAAAAGCTCTTTCGGTAACTTCAGAAAATTCTGATGAAATAGTAGATGAAGTATTTTTAAAAGAGGAAGTAGTTAATGAAGAGACTACAGAGATTTTAGAGATTAGAACAGAATCTGAAGAAAATACAGATATTTCAACAGAAGAAGAGAAACAAGATGAAATAAGAGATCCAAAAGTATTAGATGTTAAGAATGAAGATTTTATGATTCTAGAGAGTGCCTTAGAAATAAGGTATAGCTCTTTAAAATTGGATAGGTTACCAATTGAATTTTCTACGATAAAAGATATGAAAAATCAAAACCTAATAAAAACTTTTGGGGTTACCGATTTAAAAGTTGAGGAACTACATATAAAAGACTGTCATAGTAGAATAGTTGAAATAAACAGAAAAAAATATTTAGAACTAAAAAACAGAGAGTTTAAATTAGGTTTAGAGATTGATTTAAAAGAGGATGGATCTTTTAATACAGTAATAAATAATTACTATTACAAGATATATCAATGCAGTAATATCAAAAGATTTATGTTCAATATAAGATTTTTAAAAGAGATCTTTATGGGACATCTTATCCAGCTAACTGGAAAATTGGTTACAGGGAAGGTATCTTTTGAGAATAGAATAGAAATTATGAAGTTAGATTTATTAGAAAAAGAGATTTTAGGATTAGAGGAAATAAAAAAAGAGAAGTTATTACAAGAAGAAAACTCTTTGTATTCTCTTGCTTTATTAAATCTTATTGATAAAACTCCAACACTTCAAAGTTGGGTAAACTTTAGATGTAACTTAGATAAAGTTCAGTTAATTGAAGGAGATAGAATATCTGTTGAAAGAATTCACATTATTAAAGGAAATGACTTTAATATTAGAGAGAAAATAGTTACACTTACATCAGTAGAAAAAAGAGAGATAAAAACTACTGAAGCAGTAGCTTATAGAAAAACTTGTGAAATTTCATTAGAGAAGATACCTAGAAAATAATAAAGAGGTGTTTAATTTGATATTAGATAATACAATAGACAGAGAAGAATTTTTTAAAGCTTTCTGTATAACAGAGGAGTATTTTCACTCAACTGGTCTTAACTGGGATGAGCTTATGAAAATTTATGCTGACTATATAAAATTAGTTCCTTATTTAGAAAAAGAAGCTGAACACATAGTATCTAAATTAATTGATAGTGAAGGAGTTCACTCAGTTAGAAGAAGAGTAAAAAGAGCAACACATCTTATTGAAAAAATCATAAGAAAAGGTAGAAAATACGCAGATCGTGGAATAAATGTAGAGAATTACAAGGAGATTATAACTGATCTTATTGGAATACGTGTGCTACATTTATTTAAAGATGACTGGCGTGGAATTCATTGTGAAATAACAAAATTATGGGATACAAAAGAAACTCCTCAAATAAATATTAGACGAGGGGATTATAATATCCAAGATCTCAAAAATACAATTCAAGATTTAGATTGTGAGATTATAGTTAGAGATCACGGTTATAGATCGATACACTACTTAATAGGAGTTCCAGTTACAAAGCAAGATGAAGTACTTGTTGAAATTCAAGTAAGAACAGTTTTTGAAGAAGCTTGGAGTGAGATTGATCATTTAATGAGATATCCTTACGATGTAGATAATCCAATTATAACTGAATACTTAGGTATATTTAATAGAATAGTTGGAAGTGCTGATGAAATGGGGATGTTTATAAAAAAAATAAAAAAAGAGTTTTCTAATGGAAAAGGTTTAGAAGATAATTTTAGAGAGTTGGATTTAAAATTCAAATAAAAAGAAGAGTTTCGACTCTTCTTTTTTTCTAAAAAAGTTAGAGGTGACTAAATGAAAGAGATATTCATAGCATTAAAGGACTACTTAGGTTTTGTTAATATTGTATTTGCATGTATCGTTATATTTTTTGAAAGAAGAAGACCTGTTTTTACGTTGTTTTGGATAACAATATTATTGTTAACATCTTATTTTGGATTTATAATGTATCTATTTTTTGGTATTAGCTTTAAAAAACGTAGAGCTTTATCAAAATATTACCTTAAAAATAGTCATGATTATTTAAAAAATTTAAATAAAAAATCTATGGTTAGTATTAAAAAATGGATAGGATTAAGCAGATATTTAGATGGTGTTCTTTTAGGTAAGATGACACATAACAATAGTTTTACATTTTATCCTGAAGCTAAGTATTATTTTGAAAGTTTAACTCTGGCTATAAAAAATTCAAAAAAATCTATATATATGGAGTATTATATATTTGATGATGACGAGGTTGGAAAACCTATATATGATTTACTTTTAGAAAAAGTTAAAGAAGGGATAGAAATAAAAATAATTGTTGATGGGGCAGGAACAAGAGGAGTCTCAAAAAAAAGAATTAAACAATTGAGAGAATCAGGAATAATGTTTGAAGTTTTCTTTCCTTCGTACTTTCCTTTTGTAAAAGTTGGAAATCTAAGAGCAAACTATAGAGATCATAGAAAAATTGCTCTTATCGATAATAAAATATGTTTTTCTGGCGGATTAAATATAGGTAAAGACTATGTAGGAAAAGGACGTTTAGGAAATTGGCAAGATATAGGATTCTCTTTAAAAGGAGAAGCTATAATAGATTATCTTCATGAGTTTGAAAGAAGTTGGAAATTTTTAAAAAAGGATACCACAGATATATTTCAAACAATAACTTTTGATAAGAATGATCACAATGTAACTCCGATTCAAGTTGTAAGTTCAGGGCCAAACTATGAATTTCATACTATAAAAGATACGTTTTTGAGCCTTATCGTAAAAGCAGAAAAAAGTATTCATATAGAAACACCTTATTTTATACCTGATGAACCGATTTTAGATGCTTTAAAAGTAGCTTTAGTATCAGGCATAAAAGTTAAAATTATTATTCCAAGCGTAGGTGATCATGCTTTTGTATATTGGGCTAATCAGTATTTTTATGGAGAGTTAATAGAACTTGGAGCTGAGATATATAAGTATAAGTATGGATTTATACATAGTAAATTAGTTGTTATAGATGGGGAGATTGCTTTTATAGGAACAGCAAATTTTGATTATAGAAGTATGTATCAAAATTTTGAAATAAGTCTTTTAATCTTAGGAAACAATATAACTGAACTAGAAAATAGAATTGAAAATGATATATTAAACTCTAAAAAAGTAACTTTAGAGGATTATAAAAATAGAGGTAAAAAAGATAGAGTGCTTGAATCTATATCAAAATTGATGGCACCAATATTATAAGGAGGAGTTATGATAAGAGTAGCTATAGTAACACTAAGTGACAAAGGATCAAGAGGAGAGAGAGTAGACGTAACTGGTCAAAAGTTGAAAGAGATATTTGAAAAACATTTAAGTTACGAAACGGTTTACTACAATATGCTTCCTGATACTTACGAAGAGATTTGTGAAGAGTTAAAAAAATTGGCAGATGAGGATATAGCTGATTTAATAGTTACCAATGGAGGAACTGGATTTTCTAAAAGAGATGTAACTCCAGAAGCTACTCTTGCAGTAATTGAGAGAGAGGCTCAAGGAGTAGCTGAATATATGAGAGCTAAATCTTTTGAAATAACACCAAAAGCTATGTTAAGTAGAGCAAGATGTGGAATAAGAAAAGGAAGTATAATCTTAAATCTTCCAGGAAGTCCAAAAGGAGCTACTGAAAATTTAAATTTTGTAATAGACGCATTAGTTCATGGAATTGAAATATTAAAAGGTGCAGCTGTAGAGTGTGCAACACCTATTAAAAAATAGGAGGATTTAATGAAATTTGAATATATAAGCTATGGGGGGTCTTTAATTCAGGGATTGAAAAAAGATCCCTCTGTTGTGTACGTATTCTCTGATTATCCCTTAAAAAATAGTCAGAGAAAAGAGAGTAAGAGAAATATTTTTGAACCAGATCCTCTTTACTTAACAATAGATGAATTTAAAAGTATAGCTTTTAGTACTGATAAAATAATTTTAAGCGAAGCTAAGAGGTTTGTAAGTTTATATAATTATATGAAAAAAGAGTTCTCAGAGATAAATATAAATAATTATTTTGAATCAATTGAGTTTTCAGATAAATTTTTTAAATATTACACTGATTTAAATAGAAGTTTATGCAGCGATGAAATAGTATTAGAAGAGTGGCAAAAAAAATATTTTGATATCTTTACAAGGTTTAAATCAAAGTATGATATTTTTTTAAAAGAGAGAGGTTATATTCCAAAAGATTGGGTTGAGGATATAAGATATCTAGACCTTTCAACATTTAAGAAATATAAGAAAATAGTTTTTGTTGATATAGTTAATTTTACTCCTTTAGATAAACATATAATTTCAAAATTAGAGGAGTTTATTGAAGTTGTTATTCGTATTCAGGGAGATATAGGGGTTTTTGATGAAGAAAAATTAGAATTAAAAGATGTATATCTTCCAAAAACTCAAAAAGTAGATATTTCTATATTAGAGGTTCAAGATGAATTAGAATTAGTGGGAAATCTTTTAGATATTATGAAGATGAAAAATCATATGACTAATATATTTTCTCCAGAAGCTGAGACAAATGAATATTCTAAAATTTTTCCAAACAACTTTATGAGAGGAAGTTTTTATACTTTAAATGATACAAAATTTTTTAAATTTTTAAATGCTCAAAGTGAACTTATAGGAGCTATGGAACCTAGAATGGATAATCTTATTCCTATTAAAAAATTTTTAAATGGAATTAAAAATTTAGAGATGCAAGAGTATTATAATATATCAAAAGAGGATATGGAGTATATTTATAATCAAATAGATTGGGATTATAAATATATTGGTCAAGAAAGTAACGAGAAAATATCTCAGATTTATGAAGATATTATAAAAGTATCTAAAATTGAAAATATAGATAAGTTTATTACTTACTTTAATGAATTGTTATCTTTAGAACTGTTTAGAGAAAAGATCTATGTGGATTTTTACGATAAACTACAAGAATATATGGGCTATGCAAAAACTACAGAGATAATGTTAGAAGAAAAAGAGATAAAAAGTTGTTTTAAAAATGGTGGAGATATATTGAAGTTTTTACTTCAATACTTTAATAATGTTGAGATTATAAGAAATGATAATAGTGATGGAAAATATCTTATAAAACCAATGGAAAATTGTAAAGTTATACCATCAAGAGAATCAATTTTTATAAACTTGAGTACAAGGTATCTTCCAAGAACAAAAAGAGATACTCTTTATTTGACAGAGAAACAAAAAAAAGATAATGGATTTCCATATTACGAAAAGGAAAGAAAAGAGGAGAAATATCGATTTTATCAAAATATTTTAAAAAACAGGTTTAATACAATTATTTATATAAAAAATGAAAATAGCGGTGAGGGAATATCACCAATACTTTCTGAAGTTCTAAATAGATATAAAATACAAAAGCTTGAAAAAACAGTTTATAGTGAAGATATTTTAGAAAAATTAAAAGAGTTTAGATCTGCTGAGATACAAAGTTTTGTGCAAAGTGAGCTATTTAAAAATAGAGATGATTTTAAAAATAGACAGTTAAATTTAGGGCCTTATGACTATGATATTTTAATGAAGTGTGAATATCGATTTTATTTAAATAAAGTTTGTGGTTTAAACTCATTTGAAAAAGAGGATTCTTTAGGGATATCACTTAAATTTTTAGGAACTTACGTCCATGAGGTATTTGAAAAACTAACAGATAAAATGTGGAAAAAAATATTAAATGTATCGGATTATTCAATTACTTCTGAAGAAGTTGAGGAGTTGTTATATAAAAGTTTTTATGCCAACAGAAAAAGAATACCAATTTATTTAGATAATTATTTTATTCAGATATTGATACCTCGTTTTACAAGAAATGTTCTAAAATTTTATAAAGAGATAGAGAATATGTATATTGAAAAGAAAGTTAAACGTATAGAAAGTGAAAAAAATAGTAAAAAAGAGCCTTTTTTAAAAGGGGATGTAGAAGTTACCTTAAATGGTAGAGTTGACCTAGTTATTGAAACAACAACAAATAATCATATTATAGATTTTAAAACGGGAAATAAAATAGATAATCAGTTAGATTTTTATACTATTATGCTATACGGAGATGAAACTAATGCATTAAAATCTATATACAATGCTTTTGAAGGTAATATGGAGAATCAAGATAAAATAAAATTAACTAAAGAGCTTTTAAAAGAAAGACTAATAGAGTTTTTTAAAAGTTCTATATATTCATTAAGTGAGAAAAAAAGTGGATGTTTATATTGTGAATATGAAAATATCTGTAGGAGGGAGTTTTAGATGAAAGGGATAGTTTTAAAAGCAAGTGCTGGAACAGGTAAAACATATAGACTATCTTTAGAATATTTAGCTGCTCTTTTAAAAGGGGAAAATTATAAAAATATTTTAGTAATGACTTTTACAAAGAAGGCTACTTCTGAAATTCAAGAGAGGGTAATTCTATTTTTAGAGGAGATGTATAGAGATACAGAATCTAGCTTATATGAAAATTTAAAGAAACTATATCCTGAGATAGATCTTTCTTTTGAAAATATTAGAAAAGTTTATTATGAAGTTTTAGATAATAAAGATAGACTTAAAATATCAACAATAGATGGTTTTATAAATAATATATTTAAAAATGTTATAGCTCCATATTTAAATATATTTTCGTATGAAATTATAGACGACACGGAAAATACAGAGATTTTATTAAAGTGTTTTGAAAAAATTGTAGAAAATAAAAATGAATTTGATCGATTTAAGATTTTTTTACAAAATAGAACAGAACGTAACATAGAAAATTATTTAGATATATTAAAAAAGCTAATTGATAATAGATGGAAACTTATATTAATAGGTCAATCTCAAAGTTTAAATAGTAAAAATGAGCAAAATGGAGATATAACTATTGATAAGTTAATTAAACATCTTACAGATGCATTTTTATCTATAAAAGAGAAGAAAAAAGATGGAAAAGATCTATCTGATTATATGAATAAAGTTATAAAATGGATTTTAGAAAAGGATAAATCAAATCATATAGATTATGCTATTGATAATTGGAATGAGATTATTAAAAGTGATAAGTGTTGGGATGGACGTAGAGTAAAAACAACATCTAAAGTTGATCTAGATTGTGAAATTGAAATTCTACAAAAGGCTTTTATACAGTTAAAAGAAGAGATATCAAAAGAAGTTTTTAATAGAGAAATCTTAACTTTTGAAAAAGAGATATTATATTTTATTGAAAACCTATATTCGATATATGATGATATAAAATTTACTGAAAAGCGATTTACACACTTGGATATAAGTAGCTATATGTTTCAGTATATAGATAAAGAGGATATAAATCTTATAAAAGATGGATGTATAACTCAATATTTCAAAGATATATTTGATAGTGAATTTAAAACAGTATTTATAGATGAATTTCAAGATACAAGTGTTCTTCAATGGAGAATTCTAAAAGGACTTATAAATAGCTGTGAAAATCTTATTTGTGTAGGTGATGAAAAGCAAAGTATATATGGTTGGAGAGGGGGAGAGAAATCTCTTTTTGAAAATTTACCAAATATAATTGGAGTAAAAGAGGAGACAATGAGTGTTTCTTACCGTAGTTGTAAAAATATAGTTGATTTTACAAATGGGGTTTTTAATGGAGTAGCTGAAACATATGAAGAGATAGCAAATTTAGAAAACCATTCTTATAAATGGGAATTTACTCCTGTAGACGGAAAGAGTGATGAACTTGGATATTTTGAAGTCATAAGAAAACAAGAACTAGAAGAAGACGAAGTTGAAGAAGAAGAAAACATGGTAGAAACTATGGTTGATTCAATAGAGAATAATTTCCAAGGGAACTATGGAGGAATTGGAATTATTGCAAGAAGCAATAAACAGTTAAATGAGATTGCAACAGCTTTAAGTGATAGAAAAATTCCATTTGTTATAGATTCTAGTGATTCTATAATTTTTCATAGAGCAGTTAATCCAATATTTAAATTTTTAAAATTTATTGTCAATAGAGATATATTTTCTTTTCTTGAATTTTTAAGAAGTGATGTTGTTAAAATAGGAAATATTGAACTTAAGAATATTTTAGAAAATAAAGAGACAGTAGAGAAATATCTTTTTCTAAAAGAAGAGGTTATTTTAGAAAATAATTTTGATACCCTTTTAAATGTTTTAAATAGAGTAAAAAAGATAGTTGATAAAGGATTAGTAAATAGAAATTTTGTTTTAGATATTGTAGAGGAGTTTAATATAGGTCAAATTTTTTCTGGAAAATCAGATCTAAAAAATATCTTTCAATTTTTTGAAATGTCTAAGGAATACGAAAATATATTTGATTTTTATAATACGTTGATAGATGAAAAAGAAAATCCTAAGTTTAAACAGGTGTCTTTAGAAGAGGAAAAAGCGATAACTCTTTTAAGTATACATAAATCAAAAGGATTAGAGTTTGAAACAGTTTATTATTTTCACCAAGGACAAAGAAAAGGGTTAGAAAGTGGAGTACAATTTCATATAGATTTTAAATCACCATTTATTGAAATAGAAAATTTTATATTTGTAGATAAAAAATATGAAAAAGTTTTAAATTATTTAGGAGATGAATATAATTTTTTAAAAGAGTTAGAAATAAAACAGGAGCAAGAAGAGATAAATAATATTTATGTTGCATTAACTAGAGCTAAAAAAAATCTATTTTTAGTTATGGGTGAAAATGAAAATAAATATTTAAAGAACTCAATAGATGGACTATTTCATGTAAAGTGTGGTAAAATTAGTAGAACTGAAAAAAATGAGAATGCAGAAAGACTAAAAAATATAGAACTTTTAAATTCAATAGATTTTATTGAAAAAGGTGTTGATGAGTGTGAACAACCTAATAGAGCTCTATTAGTAGATATAGTAACTGAGGAAAAGAGAAGAGTAGGAAATGCCATTCACTATTATTTAGAGTTTATTATAAATAATAGTTTAGATGAACATAAAGAAGCGAGAATAAGAACTTATTCAAAATATGCATCTATAATAGGAGAGGAAAGATTGAAAAATATCCTTGATGGAGATAGTTTTAAAAAATTCTTCCAAGATAACCCTATTATTTTCTCAGAAGAGTGGGATTTTATATACCCAGAATATGAAATATATGATGAAGGACAATTAAAAAGAATAGATAGAATTATGATAAAAAAACCAACACCAAGTAGCAATGGAAAAATTCTTGTAGTAGATTATAAAACTGGAGGAATAAACCAAGCTCAATTAGATGAGTATATTGAAATTATAAAAAATCATCTTTCAAGATTAGATGAGATAGAAAATTACAATATATCTGGTGAGTTTTTAGAAATTAAACTATAAAAATTAACTATTAAAGAGGGGATGAAATGAAGAAAACAGTTTTAACAGGATTATTTTTAATGAGTTTAGTGTCATTTGGGGAAGAGATTGTAATTTATGGTCCAGAGTCAATGAAGTGGATAGAAACTTCAGCTGGAGAGATGTTTAAAGAGAAAACAGGAACAAGTATAAAGTATATTCCCATAGATGGAGTTATACCTAGAATGAAATTAGAAAAAAGAAATCCAAAAGCAGATGTAGTTGTAGGGTTAACAGATATCAATTATTTAGAAGCGAAAAAAGATGGTCTTATAAAAAATTATAAACCAATAACAGCTGGAAATATAGCAAAAGAAGAGTTTGTTATAGATAAAGAGTGGTCTGTAACTCCAATTGATTATGGAATGTTAGCATTAAATTATAACTACGATAAGATAAATAAAGATTTAAAAACTTTTGAAGAATTAAAAAATTATCCAAAAGAACTACTGGTTCAAGATCCAAGAAGTTTTACAGGTGAAGCATTTATGCTTTGGACTATAGGAGTTTATGGAGAGGACTGGTTAAAATTCTGGGAAAGTTTAAAACCAAGTATTTTAACTGTTTCTTCTGGATGGTCTGATTCTTTTGCTAAATTCTCAGTTGGAGAGGGAGCTATAATGAGTGGGTACGCATCAAGTTCTATATATTTCTATCAAGATGGAAACGAAAACAAGTATAAAAGTTACATCCCAGAAGAGGGAGGATATGTATATTTAGAAGGAGCTGCCTTAGTAAATAAAAAAGAAATTAAAAAATCAGCAGAAGAGTTTTTAAATTTTGTTTTAGAACCAGAATTTCAAAAGTTAGCTCTTGAAAAAAATTATATGTTTCCTGTTATAAATTATAAACTTCCAGAAGATTATAAATATGTACCAACAACAAATAAAATAGTTAGATTAGATGCTGAGTATGTAAATAAAAATATGGAAAATTGGAAAAAGCAACTAATTGAGGTATTGAAAAAATAATGAAAAAGAATAGAGCCTATAGTTATATATATCTTATTCTATGGGTAATCCCTCTAATATTTTTTATAAAGGATTTTTTTCATTTTGAAGAAATCAGAAGTTTAGAATTTTACGAATATTTTCAACTTTTTAAGATTTCATTTACTCAAGGTATATTATCAGTTATTTTTTCTACAATAATAGCTATAATACCTGCGTATTATATGAGTTATAAGAAAAACTTCTTTACTAAGATGTTAGAGGGATTGATATTTATTCCATTTTTCTTTCCTACAATATCTACAGTAGTTGCATTTACACTAATATTTAATTTACCAATTTTTAAGCACTTTAGTATTTTATACACTTTAAAAGCTATAATATGTGCAAATATTTTTTATAATAGTCCGATCATGATAAAGTATTTAAGTGAAGGTATGAGAAATATTCCTAAAAATATTATTGAGGCGGGAAAAATAGATGGTTTAAATGAAATTGGAATTTTTTTTAAGATTAAATTACCATTAATGTTTCCACAAGTTTTTAGAGGAATGTTTTTAGTTTTTATATATACTTTTGCTTCTTTTGGAATAGTTCTTGCATTAGGAGGTATTAGATACTCTAATTTAGAGGTTGAAATAGCTAATACACTTTTAAGAGATGCAAATTTTTCAAAAGCACTTGTTTTAGGTATGATTCAATTTTTCTTTTTAATTGTCTTAAATCTAATGGGAGATATCTATCCCCCTTATGAATTAAGGGATGAATATAGAGAGAAAAAAGTATCTTTAATGACATCTATCTTCTCTGTTGTTTATTTAGTTTTAGAGTGTTCAGTTGTTTTGATGGGGATATTTTATGGCTTTTATAACTATTATATTGGGAAGTTTTCTTTAGAAGGTTTTTATAGACTTTTTTCAGAGGATTTTAATATTTATTATCCAGTGTTACAAGGAATTAGAAACTCATTGCTTCTAGCATCGATAACACCTATATTTGTGATTATATTTACCTATTTATTACTTAAAAATTTTACTAAAGTAACTAGCGCTATTGTATTTTCAACTATGGGATTTTCAAGTGCATTTTTAGGTATAGCTTTGATATATATAAATATACTTTATGATATAAAATTGTGGATACTTTTAGTTATAGGATATTTTTTAGTTACAGTTCCAGTGGCATACTCATTTATGTATCAATATGTGAGAGAGTTTCCAAAAGATATATTAGATTTAGCTAAGATTGACGCACTATCTCCTTTAAAAACATTTTTATTAGTAGAGTGTCCAATTTTAAAAAATATATTTTTAGGAACTTATTTGCAAATATTTGCAATAATTTTAGGGGAGTTTACAATATCATATTCTATGCAATTGGGAAGAGATTTTCCAACAATTGCTTTAGTAAACTACTCACTTTTTTCAGATAAAAAACTTTTAGAGGGAGCCGCACTTTCCTCTGTAAATATTATAATAGTTGTTGTATTATTTTATTTATCAAATAAAATTACAGAAAAAGAATAAGAGGGAGGGATAACTATGATAAACGCGATATGGTTAGGACTTATATTAATTGGAATTATCATTTCTATGTTTACAGGAAATGTACAAGCAGTAACAGATTCTGTTATATCATCATCAAAAACAGCAGTAGAGATAGCAATTGGACTTATTGGAATAATGTCCTTTTGGTTAGGGTTGATGAAAGTTGCAGAAGAGGCTGGATTAGTAAGAGCTTTAGGGAGAGGTCTAAGACCAATAATGAAAAGATTATTTCCTGAAATTCCAGAGGATCACCCAGCAGTTGGAAGTATTGTTGCCAATGTAGCTGCAAACTTTTTTGGACTTGGGAATGCAGCAACACCTTTAGGAATAAAAGCGATGCAAGAGTTACAAGAGCTAAATGATAACAAAGAGGAAGCTACAAATGCAATGGTATTATTTTTAGCAATAAATACATCATCAGTTACTCTTATCTCTTCAAGTGTAATAGCTTATAGAGCAGCAGCAAACTCTGCTAATGTAACTGAAATAATTGCTCCTACAATTATAGCGACGGCTATATCAACCGTAGTTGCAGTTATATCATGTAAAGTTTTACAAAAATTACCAACTTTTAAAAGAGAAACGATTTTAAAATCAGATAGTACAGGAGGAGATAAATAATGTTTACATTAATAATGGAAAAAATATCACTGTATGCAATTCCTGTGATTATATTATTTATAGTTTCTTATGCTTATTTTGTGAAAAAAGTCAAAGTGTATGAGGTATTTTGTGATGGAGCAAAAGAGGGGTTTTCAACAGCAATTAGAATTATTCCATTTTTAGTTGCTATGTTAGTGGCTATTGGAGTTTTTAGAAGTTCAGGAGCTATTGATGTAATAATAAAATATATTAATCCTATTTTAGAGTTTATAGGTATGCCAGGAGAGGTTTTACCAATGGCTATAATGAGACCTCTTTCAGGTGGAGGATCAACAGGAATTTTAAATGATATTTTTATAACTCATGGTCCAGATTCAATGATAGGAAGAATGGCGTCAGTTATGATGGGGTCTACAGAAACAACGTTTTATGTTTTAGCAGTATATTTTGGAGCTGTTAGTATTAGAAAAACAAGACATGCTGTTGTTGCAGGACTTTTAGCTGACATAGCTGGAATCTTAGCAGCAGTATGGATTTGTAATCTTATGTTTAGTTAAAAGGTGATGCTATGAAAAAACTAAAAAAAGGAGATACAATAGGTTTAGTAGCTCCTGCAAGCAGTGTAAATAAAGAAAAGTTAAAAGATGCTATTAGAAACTTAAAAGAGTTAGGATTTAATATAAAGGTTGGAAAAAGTGTTGAAGAAGTTTGGTATTCTTTTGCTGGAACAGATGATGAAAGAGCAAATGATATCAATGAGTTTTTTAAAGATGAAAGTGTAGATGCTATAATGTGTGTTCGAGGAGGATATGGAGGTATTAGAATACTTTCTCTTCTTGATTATGAAAATATTAAGAAAAATCCAAAACCTTTTATAGGATATAGTGATATTACATCGTTACATATGGCTTTTTTAAAAAAATGTGAACTTCAAACATATCATGGACCAATGGCAGTAAGCAACTTTTCAAAAGAGTATAATCTAGAAACTTTAAATGATTTTCTTAAAGTTATGGATAGCGATGATAACTATGAAGTAAAAAACTTTGATGAAAAGATATATTTTTATAATAATTTAAAAGGAATAGGACAGTTAGTAGGAGGAAATTTAGCTGTATTAGTATCTAGTTTGGGAACAGAATATGATATAGATTACAACAATAAGATCTTGTTTTTAGAGGATATTGGAGAGTCAACATATAAAATTGATAGAATGCTGTGGCAGTTAAAGAATTTAGATATTTTTAATAAAGTTTCAGGAGTTATTTTAGGAGATTTTGCTAATTGTGAAAAATCTAGTGATGACGACATGTCTTTAAAGGATGTTTTTGATAATCATTTTAAAACTTTGAAAAAACCAGTATGCTATAATTTAAAATCTGGTCATTGTACTCCAATGCTAACTTTGGAATTTGGAAAAACAATAGAGTTGGATGGAGAAAAAGAAAAAATAATAGTTAGAAAATAACAAAGAGGGTAGAATATAAGTTCTACCCTCTTTTATTATATTTGGTTGAAAAAATTTATTACTGTGATCTTTTAAAGTAGAAAGCAGATAGTATAAGATTTGCTCCACTAAATAATATATACCAAGCTATACATAGGAATATAAATTGTTGTGAGAAAAATGGTAATGCTACTAAAAGAATACCAAATAACAAATCTATAATTCCAGAACCTAAACTAAAGTCAACTAAACTTGGAAATATTTTTCTATTAAATAAAATATTTAATACTATGAAAATTCCTTTAAATACCATAAAAATACCAGCATATATAATCATATATATTTGACTTGCAAAAGGAGTACTAAATAGTGAAATAGAGATAATAACTTCTAAAACACCTATGAAAATATAAAGCCCCCAATGAAAGTTTGGTACCTTTCTAAATTGAAATCCTTTAGTAAAATTTTTAACTCCACTAACTAAGAAAAATGCAGCCAAAATATCAACAAGATATATTGAAAATATAGTAGGACTAAAAATTCCAAAAATTCCAACTAAACTAAATAGAATTCCTGTTACTAAAAGATAGGTAAAAATTTTTTTATTAAACTCTTGCATAAAAAATCCCTCCTTGAAATTAAAACTATCTTCTACAGTTATTGTTCTGTTAAAAGTATAAATATCCTTTAAAAATTTTTTAGTGTAAAATTTAATTTCAATTTGTATTTATTTTAAAAAAATATTTCTTAAAAAGAAACTATAAATTGATACAAAAGCTCTATCGAAGACAGTTTATAAAATGTGTATATATATAAATCATAAAATATATATTATTTATATATTTGAAAATGTGCTTTTTGAGAAGTATACTTGTGCCAAGATGAAGTACAAAAATATATAGGAGGGATTTTATGTTTGAATATCAATTTAATATGGCAGAAACTTTAGCAGTAGCAGTTGTTTTATTATTACTTGGAAGATGGATTAAGAAAAAAGTTAATTTTTTTGAAAAGTTTTTTATTCCAGCTCCAGTAATTGGTGGAGTAATATTTTCGGTATTTACATTAATTGGTAGATTATCACAAACATTTACATTCTCATTTGATGGCGCATTAAAAGACCTTTTAATGATAGCATTCTTTACAACAATTGGATTTTTAGCAAGTTTAAAATTATTAAAAAAGGGTGGAATACAGGTATTTATATTTTTGTGTGTAGCAAGTTTGCTAGTTATTATACAAAATTTTGTAGGAGTAACTTTAGCTAAATTCTTTGGTCTAAATCCATTACTAGGAATTGCAGCAGGATCAGTTCCACTAACTGGTGGACATGGAACGTCTGGAGCGTTTGGACCAGTTCTTGAAGCAGCAGGAGCCACAGGAGCTATGTCAGTTGCTATAGCCTCAGCAACATTTGGATTAGTTGCAGGATGTATGATAGGTGGACCAGTTGCAAAAAGATTAATGCAACGTTATGGACTAGTTGGACATAAAGAAGAGGAGTTTTTAATTCCAGAAGAGGATTCAAAAGACGTTGTAAAAGAACAAATAACAGAAGAAAATTTATTCCATGCAATTGTTTATATAGTTATTTCTATGGGTATTGGAGGGCTATTAATACCTCTTTCTAAAAAGGTTGGAGTAGTTTTACCAGCATATATTGGTCCAATGTTAGTTGCAGCTATTATAAGAAACGTTATAGATAATAAAGATACAGAATTACCTTTACACACAATAAATGTAGTTGGAAACATCTCTTTACAACTGTTCTTAGCAATGGCGTTAATGTCAATGAAGTTATGGGAATTAGCAGCGTTAGCAATTCCATTAGTTGTAATTTTATTAGTTCAAACAGTTGTAATGGCATTATATGCTTATTTTGTAACATTTAGAATTATGGGGAAAGATTATGATGCAGCTGTTATGGCTTCAGGGCACTGTGGATTTGGAATGGGAGCAACACCAAATGCAATGGCTAATATGGAATCATTTACAGCAGCAAATGGACCTTCTCCTACAGCGTTCTTTGTTTTACCATTAGTTGGAGCATTGTTTATAGATTTTACAAATGCTTCTTTAATAACCGTTTTTATAAACATATTTGGAAAATAAAATAATTTAATCTAGAAAAAAGGAGGGCAAAGTGAAAATAGGTGTTTTTGATTCTGGCGTTGGCGGATTAAGTGTTTTAAAAAAAATAAAAGAAAAAATAGACTTTGCAGATGTAATTTACTATGGTGATAGTATAAATTCTCCTTACGGAAATAAAAGTATAGAAGAGATACAAGAGTTATGTTTAAAAATTGGGGAGTTTCTAATTGATAACCAAGTTAATATAATAGTTATAGCTTGTAATACTGCAACAGCAGCAGCTTTAGAGACTTTGAGAGAACGATTTACAAGTGTGCCAATAGTTGGAGTGGTTCAACCAGGAGCAACAATGGCTATTAAGCAGAGTAAAAACAAAAAAATAGGAGTTATATCAACTCCTTTAACAGCTAAAAGTGGAGTTTATGAAAAAGCAATAAAGGGGTTAAATCCAAAGTATGATGTTTTTCAAAAAGGATGTGATTTATTGTGTCCAATGATTGAAAAAGGCTGGGAAAGTAGTGAGAAAAATACAGAGATTTTAAAGTCATATATAAATCAACTTCCTGATGAGATAGATACTTTAATTTTAGGCTGTACTCATTATCCATTAATAAGAGAGGAAATTGAGAAAGTAGTAGATAAAAAAATAGTAGATCCAGCAGAAGAAACAGCTATGCATGTATTATTTGAATTAAATAGGTTAGCTTTAAAAAAAGGTGTAAAAAAGAGTAGAAAAGAAAAGATAAGTATAGATTACTTTATAACAGGAGATGTTAATAAATTTAAAGAGGTTGGAGAAAGATTTTTAGGAGAAAAACTTTCAAATATATATCAACCTTTAATAGGATAGTATATCAAAAGTAATGGCATTTGTGCCATTACTTTTTTTTATAAAATTTTAGTCAAAAAAAAGAAATAGAGAAACTTTTTAGTAGTATATACTAACAGATGTGGGATAAAAAGGAGGAGAGAAATGAGTAACTTAATAGACGAAAAGTTAAAAACAATTTATAAGATACAGCCATATCTAGTTTATATAGACAGTATATTTTATATCTCAGGATCTGTAATTCCAATTGATGAGTTTAAAAAGTATGTCGATAATATAAACTATATAAAAAATCATGCAGATGCTTTAGAAACTTATGAAAATTATACGAAAAATAGTCTTCATCTATTTTTTGATAGATATATATCTATATTTTCTGCAAAAGATATAAAAAAATATATCAATGAAATTTTTAAAGATAAATTGATTATAAATCGTTCAGATTTAATCGAAGGATTAGAAAATTATAATATTTTAAATGAAGAATTTATAGATCATTATATAGATAAGTCTATTTATTTTGATCAAATATCAGATAGGATAAAAAAGAATTTTTTAATAGATGATTTTGAGTGAAAACTTACAAAAAATGAACAAAAAACTTGAAATTAGTTGAAAAATGTGATATTATATATATAAATACGGGGGTATTAGATTTTAAAAAAAAGGCAACTTCAATGATGGGACATTGGAAGTTGCCTTTTTAGTTTTTAGAAAGTATTCTTATAAAGAATTTCATCTGGAAGCATATCTCTATCTACTTCTATTTCAAGAGAAACTGGTAGATTTTTTCCAGATTCAGTTTGTGTATATTTTGCCATTTCAGAAGCTAATTCTTCTAATTTAGCTTTATCTAATTTATCATATTCAGTTTTTGAAGCATCACCTTTTAATTCAATTTTTAACTCAATTTTATGATGATCTAAATCAACATCATATTCATGAACATTTATAGTTGTTTTTCCATCTGTTAAAGCAGGATATTTATTCATTAGCCCCATTTCAATCATATCCTCTTTAGAATTAGCAAGTGCTGTAACTGATAATAAAACCGTTAAGCTTAAAAGTAATTTTTTCATATATAAAACCTCCTAATTTTATAACTTCAAAAGTATTATTCTTAAATTTTTTTTATTTCCTTTTTTATGATAAAATTAGAATAAAAAAAACTCCTTTTGGGGAAAAGGAGTTTTTTATTAACACGGGGGAGTGTTAAAAATAAAAAAGATTAAAATAGATTTTTGGGGGGTATATAGATCTATTCAATCAAATTCGGTCTCAATATTATGGTACTATAAATGAATAAAAATGTCAAATATGTTTTTTTATAGTAAACAAAAAAATGATTAATGTTTTAAAATAGATATTTAAAGTCTATAAATAAACAAAAAAGGAGTGCTATGCAAAAAAATTTTAAAAATATAGAATATTTAAAAAATGGAAATTCAAAACAACAAAAAAGTTATATGATATTAAAAGAAATAAATATTTTTAATGCTTTAAAAGAGTTTTATCCTATTTTAGTTGGAACAATTCCCATTGGTATTGATATAGATAAAAGTGATTTAGATATAGTTTGCAAAATTAATCACCAAAATTTAAAAGAGTTTAAAGAGATTGTAATAAAAAAGTTTTCAAAGTTTAAAAATTTTAATTTGAAAGATACTTTTATAGATAACCATGTATTAGTAATTAATTTTTTTGTTAAAGATATAGAAATTGAAATTTATGCATCTCAATTAGATTCAATTTTAACTAATGGATATAAGCATATGATTGTAGAGGAAAGAATTTTAAAAATTGCTAATAAGAGCTTTAAAAAAGAAATAATAAGATTAAAAAAAGCAGGAATGAAAACAGAACCAGCTTTTGCAAGAGTTTTAAAATTAAAAGGGAATCCATATAATGAACTTTTAAAGTTTGAAAGTTTAGATGATAAAGAGATTGAAAAAATTCTTTTAAAATTAGAATATATAAAAAAGAGAGTATAGTTACTCTCTTTTTTATGCTACTTTTACAGATGACACAAGAAAGAACTCTTCACCATCGTATTCTGCTCTTTCAACATTTAATTTAATATTTTGATCTAAATTAGGGCTTTCTAAAAGAAAATAACAATGGTTATCCTCTTCTGTTAATGTTAATTGAAAATCATCACGCAAAAGTGAGAAAATATCATCTTCTAGCTCCGCAATAGTGTATTCAAAATCCTCCATTAAAAGATATAATGTTTCTGCAAAGTTCTTTGCATCTTTCATGTGTGCCTCCATTACTTTAAATTTATATAGTGTAAAAGATAAATACCAAATCGATCTAATTTATAACGATTTTCTCTAGATTCAGCTTTTATAATTAGTTCTTCTCTCAAAAGTATTTCATAATCCATTGGATAAAAAGTGTCTTTTATAGGAAGTAAAATATCTATAGTTTTAGTTTCTTCTTTAGAATTTTGTAATAAATTAAAATTATTTTCTATATCATTTTTCTGTGTTTTATAACACTCTTTAAGCACCTCATAGCATTTTTCTGGCAGTCTCTCTTTTAAATAGAAAAAATATTCTCTGTAATACATAATAAAACCTCCAAAATATATTTATATATGTTATATACCCAAATATAAAATAAATCCTTTAAAAAATTTATACCATATATAATATAGAAGAAACTAATATTATTATACCTGGAACTACAATTTTTTCAGTTTCAAATAAATAATAATTTGATTTAGAATCTTCTATTTCAGTTTCTATTGAGGGATGAAAACTACTAACTAAAGAATCTATAAAATCATTTTCAGAAAGTTTTTTTATCTTTAATTCTTCAGAAGTATAATCTCTAAAATTTAAAAATGTAAATTTTAAAACTCTTTGATTTTTATTATTAATAAAATCTTCACCTAAAATTAATGTTTTACTCATAATCTCATCATTATTTTCAACAAATTTTGGTTTTAAATTAAATCTGATAAGATTTTCAGGCTTAATATTTCCATATAGATTTTCAAAAAAAATTTTCTCACTAGGATTTAATAAATCACTTGTTCTAACTCCACTATCGTATTCCTCTATAGGTTTTTCCTTAGATATATTCATATGATTTTTCCAGATGTAAAATTTTTCTTGTAAACTAATAAGACAATAACCATCCTTAGGAAATATTTTTTTCAGTTTCTCCATTAGTTTAACTGATTCAATTGTAACTTGCCTATCCATTAACTTCTCCTTTTATTAAATAAAACTTCTTATAATTATACACCTTTTAAAAAAAGAGGTCAATAAATTAAAGTAAATTATAAATTAACTTGCTTTAAATGAGGAGAATTTAAAAAGTTATATGGAAAAACAATAATTCCTTTGTTAGAATCTAAATCTAATGTATATCCTAAATCTTTTGCAGTTTTATAATATAAAAACCAAACAAATTTAGAACAATAAAAATCACTATCCTTTTGTTTAAAAAAAGATGTTTTATATTTTCCATGACCATATTTTTCTACATTTTTTAAAAAAGCTTCTTTAAATTTTTGATTAAAATATGGGTATCTTAAAACAATAACTTCTCTATTAGGTTCATTTAACCAAGCATTAACGCTAATAGTATAATATTCACTTCCTGGCATCGGAAAATCTCCAATATGAGTATCGCTTATCATAACAGAACTATGCCCTAACCATGACATTGGATCAGTAATAAGTTTATCTTTAACAATAATATCACCGGTTTGAAGTTTATATGAATTAGAAATAGCTGTTTGAGTTGATTGCCATTTATAATTAGTATTTGAACATCCGATAATCATAAATAATAAAAAAACAAAAAGATAAAATTTCTTATAAAAAAAATTCATAAATAAATACACCTCCTTATATTAAAGTAATACCATAAAAAACCTAAAAAAGTAAACATTAAAAAAAGAAAATCAAAAAAATGATAGTAAAAAAAGTTATAAAATAAAACATTAATGAGGTGAGATTAATTATGATTTTCCCAATTATGAGTTTAATAGCGTTATTTATAATTTACTTGATTATAAACAAAATAATAGAAATCGGAGGGTGGTAAAATGGAAGAAATTAAGCTTTTAATTTTAAATAATGTTACTCTTAACATTATTGCATCAATTATTATTTTATTGGTGGGGTTAGCACTGGCTTCAGTTATTGTGAGTAAACTAGAACATATATTAACAAAAACAAAATTATTCTCTAATTTAGAACACGAAATCACAGGCAAAGAAGGTGGCACAAGTACTTCTGCAATAAAAATATTACTCAAATTTATATACTATATTTTTGTAATATTTATTATTGGAATAATAATGGAAAAATTAGGATTTAGTAGATTAGTAAATCCAATATTAAATCTTCTTGATCCAATATTCTCTTATATTCCTAATGTTTTAGGTGGAATTATATTGCTAATAATTGCAATTGTTTTAGCAAAATTGTCTCAAAAGTTTTCAGAATTATTTTTCATTAAACTAAAAATAGATGAAAAGATTCACTCTAAAGAAAATAGTGTATCTTTATCAAAAGTATTTAGCGAAATAATCTCTTTAGTTGTTTTTATACTTATATTACCAGGAGTTTTAGCAGCGTTAAAGTTAGATAAAATATTAATACCTATAACTGATATGTTAACTAAATTTTTAAATTATATTCCAAGTTTAGTTGCAGCAGTTTTAGTTTTAATAGTTGGATGGTTTATTGCTTCTAAATTAAGAGATATTTTAAAAGGCGTTTTAGATTCTTTTAAATTAGATGATAAATTAAGTGTTGATGGAAGAGTGTTATTTGAAGGAAAATTATCAAGTATAATAGCTAATATAGTATACATCTTAGTTTTAATTCCAGTATTTTCAGCTTCTTTAAATTATTTAGGATTAGATGTGATAATATCTCCAGTTATAAGCATGTTAAATATTTTATTTAACTATGTACCTAATGTTGTTGGAGTAGCATTAGTTTTATTAATTGCTCTTTATTTCGGAAGAATTATAGAAAATATTATTACTAATTTATTGATTGGATTAAAGTTTGATTCATATCTTGAAAAGGCTGGATTAAAAACTGTAGAGAATAATTATTCAAAATTAGTTGGAAAATGTTCAAAAATTTTGATAATATATTTTGCTATTATTCAATCAATAGAAATATTAAATTTTGGATCTTTACAAGATTTAAGCTTAAAACTAACACTTCTTTTAGGAGATATTTTACTAGGAGTTATTGTTATAGCAATTGGAATTATAATAGCCAATTATGTAGCTAAAATAATTAAAAATACAGAGCTAGATAATAAAGAGCAAATTGCTAATATAGCAAAAATAGCTATTATAGTTTTTGTAGGTGCTATGGGACTTAGACAAATGGGAATAGCAAATGAAATTATAAACTTAGCTTTCGGATTTACAGTTGGAGCTTTAGCGGTAGCTTTTGCAATAGCTTTTGGAATAGGTGGAAAAGATTTAGCAAAAGAAAAATTACAGAAGCTAAATTGTTGTAAAAAAGATGAAAAAACAGAAAACGATAAAAAAGAAGATTAACTAAAAAATCCTCCTAATAAAAGATTAAATCTTATTATTAGGAGGATTTTATTAATCTAAAGGAGTACTTATGAAAAAGAAAAAAATTTGGATTTTTATTTTTGTAATTATTCTTATTTTAATAGGTGTATATATATTGTTTTTTCAAAGAAAAAAAGTTGAAGCTATTAAAGTTATAAAAAAGGATTTTGTTGAGAAAATCTTAGTTTCAGGAGTAATCACTGGAATTGAAAATTCAACGCTTTCTAGCGAAATAAATGGAACAATTGAAAAAATTTATTTTAAAGAAGGAGAGTTTACAAAAAAAGGAGATTTACTTATTAAATTTAATTCAAAAGACATAGAAGCAAATGTAAGACAAAAAGAAGCTGAGCTATTAAATATGCAAACTGAATTAGAAAAACTTGAAACAGTATTATTATCAAATGCTAATCAACTTTTTTTTAACTCAAATATTGAATATAAGAATGCATTAAATGAATTTGAAAAGTATTCCAAACTATATAGCAATGGATATATAAATGTTTTAGAGTTAAATGAAAAAAGAAATAATTTGGCTGAAAAAGAGGTTAAAGCAAAAAATGCACTTAATGATTTAAACTCTATAAAAAATGGTCCAAATAGAAAATTAATTTTAACAAATTTAAAAAGTAAAAATGAAGAGTTAGAATTTGAAAAAGAACAACTAAAAAAATATTTTGTTACAACTCCATACGATTCATATATTAGAGAAAAATATGTTGATTTAGGAGAAACAGTAGCTCCGTATACATCTTTATTTTTAATATCTTCTATTGGTAATAAAATTGTAGAAATAGAGTTAGATGAAAAGTATTTTGAAAAGATAAAAAATGGCGACAAAATAAATATCTACTCTTATGGAGATAACGATATTAAAAGTTCAGGAGAGATATTTTTTATAAGCAATAGTGTTAATGAAAAAAATGGAACAGTTAAAATAAAAGGAAGTATGAATGAAAATTTAGAAAAATTTATATATGGAAGTACTGTGAATGTTGAAGTTAATGGAAAAGAGATTAAAAATGGAATACATGTACCTAAAGATTACTTAATAATAAAAGATAACCAATATTATATTATGACTGAGAAAGATGGAAAATCTTTCGAAAAAAAAGTAGAAGGAGTCAAAGTTTTAGATGGATATGTTATAACAAATAATTTAGAATTGGGAGAGAATATAATTCTTTTAAATCCTAAAAATTTAAAAGAGGGAGAAAAGATAAGGTATGAGATATGAAATTAAAATAGCGTATAACTTTTTAGCTAAATCTAAAGGTCAAACTCTTTTTCTTCTAACAGCAATAGCCACGGGAGTAGCTGTTCAAGTTTTTATTTCATCTTTAATTGTTTCTCTTCAAAATAGCATAATAGATACAGTTCTTGGAAATATTCCTCATATTGTAATCGAAGACGGAAATACTAGAGACTCTCTTATAAAAAAAGAAAACATATATAACTATGGAAACTTTAGTAATGAAAGAGATAAAATATCTAACTACGAAAATTTAATAGATTTACTAAAATCAAAAAAAGAGATCAAAAATATAGTTCCAACTTTAGAAGGGAATGTTTTATATGAAAGACAAGGAAAATCAGTAGCTTTACAAATTAGAGGTGTTGATTTAAATGTTGGAGATTCGATGTTTAAAGTAAAAGAAAAAATATACCTAGGAGATAAATCTGTTGATTCAGATAAAATTCTTATAGGTAAAAGAATAAGCGAGGATTTTAATCTCTCTCCTAAAGACATAATGAACATAACTTTACCAACAGGAGATAAAGAAAAATTTAGAATAAATGGAATTTTTGATTTAGAAAATCAGCAATTTAATAATGGATTAGTTTATATGGATATACAAAGAGCTCAAAGAATTTTTAATAAAAAAGGATATGTAAATAGAATTAACATTCAATTAAATAATATTTTTTTAGGAGAAAGTATAGCTTTAGATATAGAGAAGAACTTTCCTGATTTAAAAGTAACTTCTTGGATGAAGGATGGAAAACAGCTTT
The DNA here is from genome assembly GCF_024506395.1 of Cetobacterium sp. NK01. Taxonomy (NCBI): domain Bacteria; kingdom Fusobacteriati; phylum Fusobacteriota; class Fusobacteriia; order Fusobacteriales; family Fusobacteriaceae; genus Cetobacterium; species Cetobacterium sp. NK01. The sequence goes on along the minus strand of NZ_JANIBO010000001.1, from coordinate 152,227 downwards.
TAAATGCTTTGAGATCTCAAACAGTATCTACCACAGTTATCCAAGGAGTGATTTTATTATCAACCACTTTAAGTATAGCAAGCGTTTTATATATAACTGTAGTTCAAAAAACGAAAGAGATCGGAATATTAAAAGCTATTGGTGCTACAGATTTTTCAATAGGATTTATTTTTTTATTTCAAGGAGCTATTGTTGGATTTTTAGGAGCTCTTTTGGGATGTATAATTGGTTTATTTTTAATAAAAATATTTGAATGGGGAGCAAAACCTAGTTTCATAATAGAACTTAGAGCAATATTAATTTTAAGAATTTTGCTTTTCTCAACTATATCAGGAGTTATAGCTGCATATATTCCTGGAAAAAAATCTATGAAATTAGATCCTATTGAGGTGATAAAAGGTGAATAATATCCCAATATTAGAATTAAAAAATGTGTTTAAATCTTATAATGGAAAAGATATGGTTTTAAAAAATATAAATTTAAAGATAAATAGAGGAGAATTTATAGCTATAATTGGTCAGAGTGGAAGTGGGAAAAGTACCCTGCTAAATATAATAGGTGCCCTTGATACACCAACGAAAGGTGAAATATATTTTTCTGGAGAAAATATATCTAATTATCTTTCAAAAGAGAGAGCAACTTTTAGAAATAAAAATATTGGATTTATTTTTCAATTCCATTTTTTACTATCTCAATTTAATGTTTTAGAAAATATATTAATCCCAAGTTGGATAGAAAAGTCAAATTACTCTTATAACAAAAAAGATGAAGCGCTAAAAATTTTAAGGTATATGGACTTGGAAGAAATTGCATATAGAGATGCACAAAGTATTTCTGGTGGTCAACAGCAAAGAGTTGCTATAGCAAGAGCTCTTTTAAATAAACCACAGATAGTTTTAGCCGATGAACCTACAGGTAATTTAGATTCAAAAACTAGTAAACAAATTTATGATTTATTAAGAGAGATTAATAAAAAGTATGAAACAACCTTCTTAGTTGTAACGCATAATCCAGAAATAGCTTTAATGTGTGATAGAGTTATTGAAATTTCAGATGGAGAAATAATTAACCTAAAATAAAAAAGACTGAATTCAGTCTTTTTTATTTTATTATTTTAACATTATTTTCAATAAGTTTATCTTCAAAATCTTTAAGAATATTATTATCTGTAATTATAGTCATTCCCTCTTTAATCTTAGAGAAGTTAAAAATAGAATCTTGATAGAATTTTTTACTTTGAGTTATAATGTAACATTCTTGTCCAACTTTTAAAGCAGTACTTTTAAATTTCCCTTCATCAATTGAACCAGTGCTTAATTGCATTTTATCTACATTTATACCACCAATTTCAATGAAAACTTTATTTGGATTAAATAATTCTAAATTTTCCCTTGCCATCTCTCCAATAAAAGAATCAGTTCTAGAATTGTAAATACCACCTAAAGATATAATCTCGATATTTTTATTTTCAGATAATATTTTTTGAATTTCAAGCATATTGCTTATAACAGATATTTTTATCTTTTTCTTTTGTAAAAGAGCAGCTACAATAATAGTAATAGTTGAGTCATCTAAAAAAACAATATCTCCCTCCTGAATTAATGAAACCACTTTTTCAGCCAAAAGAGTTTTTTCTTCTAAATCATCTTTAGCAATATCTTTCAAAATAATATTGTCCACAATTTTTCTTTTTAAAATAGCGCCTCCATGGGTTCTAGTTAAAAGATTTTCCTCCTCCATTTGACATAAATCTTTTCTAATAATAACTTTACTAATAGAAAAAAGATCGCTTAATTCATTCACAGATACTTTTTCTTTTTGTTTTAATATATTTAAAATTTTTTGTTTTCTTTCTTCCACAAACATGTTGTAAAACCTCCTATAGTACAAAAACTTCTAAAAAATTATATCATAAAAAAATCTTTTTTAAAAAGAAAGTTGAGTTTAAATAGTATACAAATAGTATATAAACTTATACTTTAATAAGTTTTAGCGGGAGGTGAAAGATGAAAAATAAAAAAGTTATAATTATTGGAGCGGGTCCTGGAGGATTAGCCACAGGGTTACTTTTATCAAGTAAAGGTTACGATGTTACTATATATGAAAAAAAACCATATGTTGGGGGACGAAATTCATCTTTTAAATTAGGAGAGTATACTTTTGACTTAGGGCCAACATTTTTTTTAATGCCTAAAATACTGGAAGATATATTTATAGAATCTGGAGAAAGACTAGATGAACATCTAAATTTAATAGAGATAAATCCTATGTACAGGTTAAAGTTTTATGGATTAGATGATTTTAATCCATACTCTCACAGTAAAAAATTCCTTATGTATGGAGAGATGGAAAAGATTTTTCCATATAGTTCAAAAGCCTATGATGATTATATAAGAGATGAGGAAAAAAAATTCTCTAAACTAGAGCCTTGTTTAAAAGTACCGTATTTATCTTTAAGTGATTATTTAAAACCTAACTTTTTAAGAGCATTACCATATTTAGATGCCCATAAATCTATATATGATGTTTTAGGTAGTTACTATAAGGAGAATGAATTAAAACTGGCATTTACTTTTCAAGCTAAATATATAGGAATGTCACCTTGGATTGCTCCAGGAACATTTTCTATTATCTCATATCTAGAACATAAATATGGAATTTTTCATATTGAAGGTGGTTTAAACCAAGCTTCTAAATTAATGAAAGAACTTATAGAAAAAAGAGGAGGTAAAGTTGTTTTAAATACTTCTGTGAAAGAGATTTTATTCGATAATAAAAAAGTAGCAAAAGGTATAATTTTAGAAAATAATGAAAAAATAGAGGGAGATTACATAGTTATAAATGCAGATTTTGCAACAGCTATGAAAAATCTTGTACCTGAAAATTTAAGAAAAAAATATTCAAATAAAAATTTAGAAAACAAAAGGTATTCATGTTCAACATTTATGTTGTATTTAGGAGTCGACAAAATTTATAAAAACATACCTCATCATAGTGTTATTTTTGCAAAGGACTATAGAAAAAATGTTAAAAAGATATCTGAAAATAAAGATGTGGGAGGAGATTTTTCTTTTTATGTTCAAAATCCATCTGTAACTGATAGTACATTGGCACCTAAAGGTAAATCTTCTGTATATGTTTTAGTTCCAGTTGCTAATAATAAATCAAATATAGATTGGGAAATAGAAAAAGATGATTTTACTCAGCTTGTTTTAGATAAATTAGAAAAAATAGGTGAGTTTAAAGGTATTAGAGATCATATTGAAGAGTTAAAAGTGATAACTCCAAACAATTGGGAAATAGATTATGATGTATATAAAGGAGCAGTTTTTAATTTATCCCATGATGTTATGCAAATGCTGTGGTTTAGACCTCACAATGAGCTTGAAGGATATAAAAATCTATTTTTAGTTGGAGGAGGAACACATCCAGGAAGTGGGCTTCCAACTATTTATGGTTCTGCTAAAATAGCAGCTGATTTAATTGAAACAAAGGATAAATAGGTTAGAAAAATCTAACCTATTTTTTTTATAAAAAACATGCTTTTTTCTGAGGAAAATTCTTGAGAGAAACTGTAATCTAAAAGATCAAATTTTTTAATGTCTTCAAGGTTATGAATTTCATTTACTATAATATAATTCAATAGAGATCCTCTAGCTTTTTTGGCTTCTGTACTGATATTTTTAACTTTATCTCTATCAAGTTGTCTAAACTCTATATCTATAATGTTAAAAAGTTTTTTATTTAATATTTTTGAAAATTCATTAGAAGCTAGATTGATAAAGATATCATCTTTGAATTTAGATAAATAGTTTTCAACTTCATTTTTCCAAAATTCGTAAGGTGAAATAGGTAGTATTTTGTTTGTCATATCAAGACGATAAGGTCTTATCAAAGTTGTAGCATTCATAACCCCGTATAGGGCTGAAAATATAAATACATTTTCTTTCATATACTCAAATTTTTTTTCTGAAAAATTTTCCACATGGATTTGTTTATAACTAACGCCATCATAAAGACAGATAGCTTCTCTCTCCTTTTTCTCATAAAAATTCTGATAAAGATCATAAACATCATCGAGTATTTTATCTTTGATTTTCAATTTCTTACCAGTCTCCTCTTTTGAGAAACTTTTTAAAACAGATACTAAGTAATCTGCTTTATCCTTAAAATTTTGATCTAATTCTAGATTCTCTATATTGTACTTACAATTTTTATAATTCATCCCCTTGCTAGGGGAAAAAAATAGTTTCATATAATCCCTCCTACTTGTATATACCTATTATATCATTTTTTAAAAAATTAACTGTATATTTCTAGCTTTTCATTGTATAATTATAGAATATAATATGTGATTAAATGGAGGTTACCGTGGATCAAAGAATTGAAATACTAGCAAAAAATTTAGTTACTTACTCATGTAGAGTAGAAAAAGGAGAAAAAGTTTTAATTGAGTCTATAGGAGAGGATTCTAAAAACTTAGTTAAAGCTTTAGTAAAAGAAGTATATGCTGCTGGAGGGCATCCTTTTGTAACAATAAAAGATCAAAGCGTTACGAGAGAACTTTTAAAAGGAATGGACCAAACACAAGCAGAGTTAATGGCAAAATATGAGTTAGAAAGAATGAAAGACATGGATGCTTACATTGCTATTAGAGGTTCTGAAAATGCTTCAGAATTATCAGACATAGATTCAGCTAAAATGAAGATATATACAGATCACTTTATGAAACCTGTACACCTAGCAGAAAGAGTAAATAACACTAAATGGGTTGTACTTAGATATCCGAATAATTCAATGGCTCAACTTGCAAATACATCTTTAGAGTCTTTTGAAGATTTCTACTTCAATGTTTGTAATTTAGATTACTCTAAAATGAGTAGAGCAATGGATTCATTAACAGCTCTTTTAGATAGAACAGACAAAGTAAGAATTGTTGGTCCTGGAACAGATCTATCATTTTCAATAAAAGATATTCCATCAGTAAAATGTTGCGGACTTAGAAATATACCAGATGGAGAGGTTTACTCAGCTCCAGTTAGAGACTCTATAAATGGAGTTATAACTTATAATACTCCTTCTGTATATCAAGGGACTACATTTGAAAATGTTTGTTTTAGATTTGAAAATGGAAAAATTGTAGAGGCAACATCTAACAATACAGAAAGATTAAATGAAATTTTAAATACAGATGACGGTGCAAGACATATAGGTGAGTTTGCTATTGGTGTAAATCCATATATCTTAAAACCTATGAAAGATACATTGTTTGATGAGAAAATAGCTGGAAGTATTCATTTTACTCCAGGACAAGCATATAAGTTAGCTGATAATGGAAATAAATCAGCTATACATTGGGATTTAGTTCTAATTCAAAGACCAGATTTTGGTGGTGGAGAGATTTGGTTTGATGATGTTTTAATTAGAAAAGATGGAATCTTTGTAATTGAAGAGTTAGAAGTATTAAATCCAGAAAATTTAAAGTAGTAGGAGGATTTAATAATGAATATACTTATGGCACTTTCGCAGTTAGAAGTAACTGGTGCTGAGGTGTACGGAACAGTTCTAAGTGATGAACTTATTAGGAGAGGGAATAAGGTTTATATAGTTTCAGATACTTTAACTAAACCTACAAACGCACAATATGAGAAAATAGAGTTTAATAAGAGAAAACTTAAAGATAGAGTTAGTCAAGTTAGAAAACTTTTAAAAATAATCAGAGAAAAAGATATCCAAGTTGTTCATGCTCATTCAAGAGCATCTTCTTGGAGTTGTGCTATAGCTTGTAGAATAGCAAAAATCCCACTTGTAACAACGATACATGGGAGACAACCAGTACACCTAAGCAGAAAGTTAGTTAAAGCATTTGGAGATTACTCTTTAAGTGTTTGTGAGAATATAAGAGATCATGTGGTTAATGATTTAAAGGTAAAACCTGAAAATATAACTGTCCTTAGAAATATGATCAATACAAAAGAGTATCAAAAAAGTGTATTAGATAATGTTGATAAAAATGAAAAGGTTATCTCTATAATTGGAAGACTTTCTGGACCTAAAGGAGATGTAACATATAACTTACTTGATATATTACATAGAAGAAAGGATTTTAAAATCCAAGTTATAGGAGGAAAAGAGGTACCACAAAGATTTAAAAAATTTACAGGAAATGTTGAGTTCTTAGGATATGTGAATAATGTTTCTGAAAAAATAAGAGAGTCATCTATTGTTATAGGAGCGGGAAGAGTAGCAGTTGAAGCAATACTTTGTGAAGTTCCAGTTTTGGCAATTGGAGAAGCTGAATCTGTTGGAATTGTAACTAATGACAGATTAAAAACAGCTCTAAAATCTAACTTTGGAGATATCTCTTTAAATCAAACTCCTCTTTTTAGATGGACAGATGTGATTCCTGAAATTGATAAAGGGTTCAATATGAATAAAGATGAACTTAAAAGCTTAAGGGAAAAAGTAATTGAAGAGTTTTCTTTAGATAATATTGTAGAGAATATTGAGAAAGTATATCAAAGAGAGATTGTAAAGAAGAGAAAGTATGAAATGCCTGTTATTATGTATCATAGAGTTATAAAAGATGAAAGTGAAAAGGGAGTTCACGGAACTTATGTAACTGTAGAACAATTTGAAGAGCAGATGAAATATCTAAAAAAGAAAGGATACGAAACTGTTACATTTAAAGATATGCTAAATAATGGGTATAAAAACAGATTTGATAAAGATAAGAAATGGATTATGCTTACGTTTGATGATGGTTATAAAGATAACTATGAAAATGCTTTTCCTATCTTGAAAAAATATGATTTTAAAGGTATTATATACATATTAGATGGAATAGATTATAATAAATGGGATGTAGACAATCCAGGAAATCCTGAAAAAAGATTTACTCTTATGAATCAAGATGAGCTATTAGAGATGCAAAAATACGGGATAGAGTTTGGAGGACACACATCTTCTCATCCTAGACTTGCTGAACTAAAAATAGATATGGCAGAAAAAGAGATATCTAATTCTAAAAATAATATAGAAAAGATTATTGGAAAAGAGCTATTATCATTTGCATATCCATATGGTAGTTTAAATGAGGAGGTTAAAAAAATACCTCAAGAGACAGGTTATCGATTTGCTGTAGCAACTGATTCTGGAAGCATTGTTTTTTCTGATGATCTATTTGAAATAAGAAGAATTGGGATATTCCCAACAAATAATCTTTTTAATTTTAAAAGAAAAGTTTCAGGTAAGTATAACTTTATAAAAGTTAAAAGAGAAGAAAAAAGTTATGGGAAAAAGTAACTTAGGGAGGATTAATATGAAAAAAATATTAATGGGGTTATTAGCATTAACAGTTTCAGCTATAGCTTTAGCTGATTCGGCTACATCTGCAAGTGAAAATAAATTTGGAATTGGGGCAGGAATAGGGGTTTCTGATAGTATTTATAAAGGTGCTGACGATAAAGCTTATCCAATGCCATTATTAGATATTAACTACTATGATTTATATGTAAAAGGAATAACAGTAGGATATCAATTCTATAAAGATGATGCATTTGCAGCTTCACTATTTATTGATCCATTGGCTGGATTTGCAGTAGATGGTGCAGACTTAGCAAAAGGATACGATAATATTGATGATAGAAAGTTCCAAGCTATGTTTGGAATTAGATTAGATGCTGATACTGGATTCTACGGAGTTAGAACTGGACTGTTAGCGCAAGTTGGAGAGCATGGAGGAGAGGGAAAGATAAGTGCGTTTAAAGCTTATAAAGTAGATGATAAACTTACAATAGTACCATCTATCCATGTAAAGGGTTATTCAGGAGATTATACAGATTATTATTTCGGTGTAACTTCAGATGAAGCTAGAAGAAATAGTAAAATTGATAGAGCTTATAAAGCTGATGCAGCATATTCAATTGGTCTTAATTTAGCAGCAGATTATAGATTAACTGATAATGTAGCTCTTATGGCATTTTTAGGTGTAGAGAAATTCTCAAGTGAGATTTCGGACTCACCTATTGTTGAAGATGGAGTTTTATATTTAGTAGGAGTAGGTGCAAAATATTACTTCTAGAAAAGTTTAAGGAGAACAAATGAAATACAAAGCAATTATATGTGATTTAGATGGGACACTATTAAATGAGCATCACACTATATCTGAAGAAACAAAAGAAACTATTAAAAAAGTTGTAAATTCTGGAGTGAAATTCATAATAGCAACTGGAAGACATCATAATGATGCAATGACATTTAAAGATATGCTAGGATTAGATAGTTTTCTTATAACTTCAAATGGTGCTAAAGTACATGATTATAATAACAAAGAGATAATTTCTCACAATATACCAGCTAATTTAGCCAAGGAGTTATTAAATTATAACTACAATGAAAAATTACATAAAAATGTATACTTAGATGAAGAGTGGATTGCTGAAACTCCTTTAGAGGAAGCTATGGTTTTTCACAAAGAATCAGGATTTCATCATGTTATAGCTCCTTTCCAATCTTTAGTTGGAAAAGATATTACTAAATTTTTCTTTATTTGTGATGATGAAGAGCATATCTCTGAGTTAGAGCAAAAATTAAGAAAAAAATTCCATGAGGGTCTTAATATCACACTTTCATTAGGCTCATGTTTAGAAGTAATGAGAGAAGGAGTTTCTAAGGCTAGTGCAATAGAAGAGGTTTTAAAAGAGGAAGGAATAGACCTTAAGGAAACAATTGCATTTGGTGATGGATTAAACGACTTAGAGATGTTATCATCTGTTGGAAAAGGATTTATTATGGGAAATGGAAGTCCTAGATTAAAAGCTTTACTTCCAGAAAATGAAGTAATAAAAACTAATGCAGAAAATGGAGTTGCAAAAAAACTTCAAGAATTATTCTTATAAAAAAAGGAGAGAGAACTTAAGTTTCTCTCTCCTTTTATGTATTTAGAAATTAAATAGTCTTTGGAAGAAGCCTTTTTTCTCCTCTTTCTTTTGTTGAGGAGTATTTTTTTGTTGGTTTTGTTGAGGTGGTTGAGCTACTTGTTGTGGTGCAGGACCAGTAACTTCATCTGAAGACACAGCTTCATTTTTAGAAGTTGTTTCTTGAGTAGGTACATAGTAACCTAAAACACCAGCAATTCCATTGCTGTATTTTCCATCTCTCTCCACTGCAATTCTTCCTCTTCTTAATAAGAAAGTTTTATCAGAAGGACCTCCACTTAGTAATCCTGATAAAGGATCTAACTCTTGATAAGCTAAATCACCATTTTTAACATGATTATCTAAGAATGTAAATGTTGTAGGAGTGTAATAACCTTTTTCTATAATTTCTTGATAGAAATTTTTCCAAAGAGGTGCTGCGACTCCTCCTCCTGTTGCTTTATATAAAGGATCGTTATTATCATATCCAACATATATTGTTGTAACGTAGTCAGGTGTCATACCAGAGTACCAAACTGTTCTAGAGTTATTTGTAGTACCAGTTTTTCCTCCCTGCTCAATAGGAATATTATTTATTTTTACTTGAGCACTTTTACTTGTCCCCTGCTTAACAGAGTTTTTCATCATATTAGTCATAAGAGCAATATCTGCACTATTAAATTTCTGTTCTATTTGAGGTTTACCATCGTATAGTATATTACCAAATTTATCTGTAACTTTCATTACAAAAAATGGTTTTACAGAGTATCCTCCATTGGCAAATACAGCATATGATTGTGCAACTTGAAGAGGAGTTCCCTCTGTTGTTCCAAGTGCAGCAGTTAAGTTATTAGGAACTACAAATCCAGCATCTATCTTTTTCATTGTATCCATAAGAGCTGGAATTCCAACTTTATTTAAAAGTTTTATAGAAACTATATTTTGAGATTTATCAAAACCTTGCATTAATGTCATACCATTATAGTATCTCTCTCCAAAGTTTCTAGGAGCCCATGTTCCAAATACAATTCTTGAATCTTCAACTACTAGATTTTCTTCAAATCCTTTTTCTAAAGCTGTATAATAAATAAATGGTTTAAAAGATGATCCAACTTGACGCTTAGCTTGAACAGCTCTGTTGAAATTACCAGTTTTAAAGTTTTTACCACCTATAATACTTATAACCTCTCCATTTTTAGCATCTATTGTCACCATAGCTCCTTGAAGCTTTTTATCATTTTTTAAACGAGGATAGTTTTCAAACTTATCTTTAGCTACTTTTTGAATATTTAGATCTAAAGTAGTTTCAACAGTTAAACCATCATTATAAATCTGCTTTTCTTCGAAATTTTCAAATAAAAACTTTTCAACTAAATCTGTAAAATCTGGAGCGTTAAACTCAATTTTTTTATCAAGTGCTCCATAAACAATTGTAGTATTCTTATCTTTATAATCTTGAGATGAAGCTTTAGATTCATTTACAAATTTATGATTTAAAGCTTCATTATATTCAGCTTCAGTTATTAAGCCAAATTTAAGCATTTGTTTTAATATTAACTTTTGTCTAACTAAAGATCTTTCTAAGTTCGTTCTTGGATTATACATATTTGGCCTATTTGGTATTCCTGCTAAAAGAGCAGATTCAGCTAAATTTACATTTTTAACATCTTTTCTAAAAAAGTTATAAGCTGCTGTTTTAACTCCATAAGATCCTGAACCAAAATAGATTTCATTTAGGTATTTCTCCATAATCTCATCTTTTGTATATTTTCTTTCAATTTCAAATGTGATTATAATCTCTTTTATTTTTCTAGAGAATTTTTTTTCATGAGATAGAAAAGCATTTCTAGCTAATTGCTGAGTTATTGTACTTCCACCCTGAGCTGCTCTTCCAGATTTTAAGTTAACTATAGCAGAACCTAAAATTCTAAATGGATCAATTCCATAGTGTGTCAAAAACTGTCTATCCTCTATGGCTATAAAAGCATTTTGTAAATTTTGTGGTATATGTTCTATATCCACAGGTTCTCTTGTTTCTTTTGAAATAACGTCAATTACTTGTCCATTTCTATCATAAATTGTAGTAGGAACAGGAGGACTATAATTTTCAACTAACTCTGAAACATTAGGTAGCTCCTTATAGTATTTATTAACTAAAAGACCAGCACCAATCCCTCCAACAATACCTAAAGATATAATAAATATGGCAACATACTTAAGAATTTTCCATTTCATAAAATATCTCCATTTTTAATTATTTTAGATTTTTTTGTCTTAACTGTCCACAAGCACCGTCAATATCAGTTCCTTTTTCCCCTCTTACAGTAACATTTACTTTTCTAAAATCTTTTAAATAGTTGAAGATTTTATCAATTTTCTTTTGTGAAGGTCTTTGGTAATCTTTTCCATCCACTGGGTTACATGGAATAAGATTTAATATATGGTCAAAGTTGTGTACAAAATCAGCTAAATAAGCAATATCATTATCAGAAACATTAAAGTCATTGATTAAGATATACTCAAAAGTTATTCTTCTTTTTGTTTGTCTTTGATACTCTTGTAATATTGGGAATAAATCCTCTAATGGATATTTTGTGTTAATAGGCATTAACTCGCTTCTCTTTTCATCAATAGCACTATGTAAAGATATAGCTAACTCCACTGGAATTCTCTCTTCTAATAATTTCTCAATTCCAGGGATAATTCCAGAAGTAGAAATTGTGATTCTTCTCTTAGAAACGTTAACTCCCTTTTCACTTGATAAAATATCAATAGCTTTTATAACATTATCAATGTTAAGCATTGGTTCTCCCATACCCATAAATACAATGTTATTAATTTGTAAACCTTGCTTTAATAATCTTCTTTCTATTGTATAGAATTGGTTTGTGATCTCATGTACATCTAAGTTTCTTGTAAATCCACCAAGACCTGTAGCACAGAATCCACACTTAACAGCACATCCAACTTGAGATGAAATGCAAAGAGTAGTTCTATCTTTATGTCTTAATATAACACTTTCAATTGTATTTCCATCTTCTAATTTAAATAAAAACTTTTCAGTTTTATCAATTTTAGAAACTTGATGTTTTAATAGGTTTAAGAAAGGGATGTAAGCTTTCTCAGAAAGTAATTCTCTATCCTTTAATGATATATTTGTCATATCGTTAATATCTCTTACTATTTTTTGGTTTAACCATGTAAAAATTTGTTTTCCGTAAAATTTCTTCATTCCTAAAGAAACTATAAAGTCTGTAAGCTCTTGTTCGTTTAAATTAAGTAAATTTATTTTATTTGACATATTTCCTCCATTGTTACTAATAAATACCTAATTTCCATTATAACAGATATTTCAGACTTTTACAATATATTTGTAATCTCCGCTACTGAAACCTCTCCTTTAAAGTTAGCTCTCTCTCCTTTTCCTCCACCTTTTATGCTTAGTACTTTAGAGAACTCTTTTAATAGTTCACCACAATCAATAGTTTTACTAGATATTACTCCAGCATCTTCCCAAATACCTATAAAAATATAATCACCTGGTATAATTTTATTTAAGTTTATTATTGTATCCTTATCATCTTTATATACTATATATTTTCTACCATCCTTTTCAATAGCTGAACTTAATAGGTCTCTAGATAAGAAATTACAATATTTTAAATTTAACTCTTTAAATCTACTTTCAACTTCTTTCTTTTCGTTATTAAATTTTTCTACCATAGAAATTATCTCATTATCTCTACAACTAAATATTCTATCTAATTCTTTAATTGTTTTATTTTTCTTAACAAAATCTTCGATAGCTCTCTCTCCACTTAAAAAATAAAATCTAGTGTAATTTCCTTTGATTTTCTCAAAACTTATAATTTTAAAAAGTCTGATCTCTGATATGTTAGAAACATGGTATCCAGCACAAGCACTTGTATCCATATTATCTATAGTTATAATTCTAACATCACCAGTAACTTTATCACTTATTTTTTTTCTAAAGGTATCAATAGAGTTAGCTTCATCTCTAGTCATTATTTTTTCTAAAATAGCTCTTCCCTCTCCTATAGCACCATTAATTTTTCTTTCTAATTCGTCTACGAAGTTTTCATCTAAATCTTTAGAATCTAAATCCACTGTTGTATAGGTTTCAGTCATTCTAAATCCAACAGTATTTAATCCATAGTCATTATATGCTATAGCTGAGAAAAGATGCTGAGCTGTATGTTGTACTCCAATATCGAAAACTCTCTCTTCATTTATAGAGTATGTATACTCTCCTGGTATAATCTCGTTTTCTACTACAATCTTATTATCATCTATAACAGATAAAAATTTTATATTTCCTATATATCCCTGATCTCCTATTTGACCACCTTTTCCATCTATATATAGATTATGTGATTCTACTTCTATAATCCAATTCTCTTTTTCTTTTACACATGATAGTACTTTAATCATAGCTCCTCCTGAAAATTATTATACTTTATTTTATAACGATATCCCTACTATTTCAATCTATTTCCACAAACTATTTTAAAGTTTCAAATCTCTATTCAAAAAGTATACTTTGTGATATACTATAATGGATAAGAGAATTATTAAGTAATTTATATAGAGGTGTATATATGACAAGAGAAGAGAAAATTAAAAATACATATTTAGGTGCTCATGTATCTATACAAGGTGGAGTAGCTAATGCTTTTAAAAATGCAATGGCTATAGATGCAAATGGATTTGGAATGTTTGTTAAAAACCAGAGAAGATGGGATGCTAAACCATATACAGAGGATGAAATTTTAGAATTTAAAGATGCTATGAGAAGATATAAGTTTACTCCAGAGCAGATTTTACCACATGATGGATATCTTATAAATTTAGGAAGTCCTGATGAAGAAAAGAGAGAGAAATCATTAAATGCATTTTTAGATGAGATGGAAAGAGTGAATCAGTTGGGACTTATATATCTAAACACTCATCCAGGAAGTCACTTGAAAGAAGTAAGTGAAGAGGAGTGTATTAGACTTATAGCTGATTCAATAAATAAAGCACATAAAGAGGTTCCAAATGTTATAGTTGTTTTAGAGAATACAGCTGGACAAGGATCAAATATGGGATATAAGTTTGAGCATTTAAGAGATATAATAAATCTTATTGAAGATAAAAGTAGAATAGGTGTTTGTTTAGATACGTGTCATACAGTAGCAGCGGGATATGCTCTTTCAACAGAGGAGGAATATAATGCAACTATGGATGCTTTTGAAAACATTGTTGGATTTAAATATCTAAAGGGAGTTCATTTAAATGATTCTATGTTTGGAGTAGGAAGTAAAAAAGATAGACATCACAGTATAGGAGAGGGAACTTTAGGTATAGATTTCTTTAAAAGATTTATGAATGATGATAGATTTAGAAATATTCCAATTGTAATGGAAACTATAGATGAAACTATTTGGAAACAAGAGATTGAACTACTTAGAAGTTTTATAGACTAATAATAACTAATAAAAAAGACACAGATATTAAAACCTGTGTCTTTTCTTATATATTATAGAAAGAATTAGTTTCTCTCTAATGCTTTTTTTACATCCTCTAAAGTATCCTCTACCATGTTATCATTTTTTCCAATAGCGTTGTAGAAGAATACAACATATTTTCCATCTATCTTTTGTACAGCTTTTCTTCTAGTTGTTCCAGGAACTGAGAAATATTGAATACCTCTTTTTTCTCTATTCATTTCCCAGTCAGAAGATCTATTATATTTAATATCACCAAAAGCAGTTCTTGAAGTTTGAGGTAGATCTCTTAATTTAGAATCTATAACAATCTCTCTTTTTCCTAAATGATTTTTCATAGAAAAAGCTCTTTTTTGGTATCCAGTAGTATACATCTTCAATCTATCTTTTAATGCGTTTGCCTCTTTTTTAGAAACATCTGATGCAAAAGCTAAAGATGAAAGTAATAAAAATCCACATAATAATTTTTTCATATTTTTGTTCTCCCTATTTAGTAAGTTTTCTAATTGCTCTGTATAGAGCTTTATCTTTTTCGACTTTCTCCATTTTTCCTAAAAACCAGTTAAGTTCTTGATCGTTTAAACGAAGTTCCTCTTTTATAAATTTTTCTAATTTTTCAATTTCCATAGGTAACAGCTCCTTTTTTAAAGAGCTATTTATCTCTTGTACAGTTCTTCCTCCTTCAAAGAAGAAAACTAGCTTTTGCCAATTTGTAAAAAGATCTACTTTTCTAAGAAGCATAACTGCTGTATAATTAAGTTCTGGAATTATTTTAAAACCTTTTCTAGATAAAAAAGATCTCATCTCATCATTTTTTTCTGTTTCAAAAATAACTTCTCCAGCTTTTTTAGTATTCATAATTTTAGGTAACTTAGAACTCTTGTCTTTTAATCTTAAATATTTAGATAAAGTTAGAGTTTTAGTTTCAAGGTAAAAGTCTACTGCAAATTCATTGAAACTCTTACCTTCTGGAATAGTGCCCTCTTCGATGTGCTCTATCATAGCATCAATTTTTTTAAAATCAACCATTGTGTATCTCCTCCTGAAAATAAGAATTAAAATATTTGCTACTTATTATAGCATAGATTTTATTATTTCAACAACTAAAAATTGAAAAAAATTATTATTTTATATAATTTGTAATTTATTATAAAAAAGCATTTCTATACTATACATATACTTTTTATACATTGGGAAAAATAATTAAATTTATAAAAACTTGATTTTATATTTTAGAAGAACTATAATTATATTATTACTATTTAGGAGGATTAAAATTGAGATTAGATAAATTTTTAGTAGAGTGTGGAATTGGAAGTAGAAGCGAGGTAAAAAAATTAATATCTTCTGCTGAAATAACTATAGATGGATATATTTGTAAAGATAACAACAAAAACATAGACGAGAAAAATACAGTGGTAGAATATAAAGGTAGAAGAGTTATATATAAGGAATTTAGATATTATAAACTATATAAAATAGACGGATACATTACTGCTACTGAAGATAAAAAGGAAAAAACAGTAATGGAACTTTTGCCAGAGTGGGTAAATAAAAAAGATTTATTTCCTGTTGGTAGATTAGACAAAGATACTGAAGGTTTACTTCTTTTTACCAATGATGGAAAACTGGCTCATGAAGTTACTTCTCCAAAAAAACATGTGGATAAAATTTATAGAGTTATACTAAGAGATGAGATAGGAGAGGGAGAACTTAAGCAGTTAGAAGAAGGTGTTGATATTGGTGGATATATTACTCAACAGGCTAAAGCTGAAATGATAAATTCAAAAGAGATTCTTCTGAATATAAAAGAGGGAAAATTCCATCAGGTTAAAAAAATGTTGAAAGCTGTTGGAAATGAAGTTATATATCTTAAAAGAGAGACTTTTGGAAAATTGACTTTAGAAGATATGGTACCGTGTGAAGTTAGAGAGATAGAAAGAGATGATGTAATCTAATCTCCACTAATTTTCCATAAATAAAATGATAGGACTTTTTAGGAGGAACATTGAACGAGATAGCTATTAAAGAAAAACATGAAATAAGTACCCAGCGTAGAAAGAGAAAAAATAAAGAGGAAAAGAAAAGTATATTTGAAATATATAAATCTCCTAAAACTATGAAAGATTATTTTTTCTATTTAAAAGATTTCTTAACTTATGTTTATGATGGAGATTCTCCTATAGAGGGAGATGAGATAATTGAACTTATGACAGGAATAGAAAAAAGTGATATAGAGGACTATCTTTCTCATCTTATAAACGAAAGAGAAATGAAGAAAACTTCTGTGAACAAAGTTATCTCATCTTTAAAATCTCTTTACAAAGAGTTAGAAAAAAATGGGTATGATAATCCTTTTAAATATATTGGACTTTTTAAAACATCAAGAAATTTAGATAACATATTAAAAGTGTCTTTTGATGATATAAAAGAGATTTTAAAAAATTATAAAATAAATGGAGAGAAAGAATATAGAAACACAGTTATTCTTCATACTCTATTTTATACAGGAATGAGAAGCCAAGAACTTCTCTCTTTACAATTTAAACATATACTAAAAAGAAATGGTGAATATTTTGTGAAGTTGGAAAAAACTAAAAGTGGAAGAGAACAATATAAACCATTACATAATTTTTTAATAAATAAGATTGATGACTATAAAAATTATTTAATTAATGTCTATGGAATAGATGAAGAGGAGTTAGATGAAAGATATTTATTTTGCAGTTCTTTTGAAAAAAATAGACCTCTTTCATATAGAGCACTTTATAATGTAGTCCAAGAAATGGGACAAGTTATAAACAAAGAGATTAGTCCCCATAATATTCGTCATGCTATTGCAACGGAACTTTCATTAAACGGAGCAGATTTAATTGAGATTAGAGACTTTTTAGGGCATTCAGACACTAAAGTTACAGAGGTTTATATAAATGCTAAATCATTAATTGAAAAAAAGGTGCTTGATAAAATACCTGTACAATCTATGGATGATTAACTTAATTGCAGTATTAATTATATAATTACACAATATTAAAAATAATTTTAACGAAAATAACAGTTATTTTCGTAAGAGTACTACATATAATTAACATTATATGTAGTTTATTTTTAAGGTATTAAAAATAATTATTATTTTTGATAATTTTAGGAGGTTTTTTATGAATTTTATAGATTTAGAATATGTAAAGGGAATATATAGACCTAGAAATCCAGAATCATATAAAGGTGATTTTGGGCATACTTTAATTTTATGTGGTAGTAGAGGGATGGTAGGAGCAGGTTTTTTTTCAAGTATGGGTTCTGTAAAATCTGGTTCTGGACTTACATCTTTAGGAAGTTATCGAGATACATTTAATATTTTTTCTGTAAAGTTAAATGAAGTGATGTTGATCAATTTAGATGAAATAAACATCTTAGAAAATTTAGATAAATTTTCATCAATAGTTATAGGAAGTGGATTTGGAGTAACTCCTAAAAATGAGCATCTATTAAAAGAATTATTTTTAACATATAAAAATCCAATTGTGGTAGATGCTGATGGGTTAACTATACTATCTAAAAATAATAATATTGATCTTTTAAAAGATAGACAAGATCCTACAATTTTAACTCCTCACTATGGAGAGTTTTCAAGATTAACAAATTTAGATATTGAATATATTAAAAAAAATAGAGAGGTAGTAGCAAAAGAGTTTATACAAAAATACAACTGTATATTATTGCTAAAAGATCACAGAACTTTAGTGGGGGACAAAGAGAATATTTTTATAAATACAACTGGAGATAGTGTTATGGCAACTGGAGGAATGGGGGATGTTTTAAGTGGAATAATTGGAAGCTTCATAAGTCAAAAGTATTCTCCATTAGATGCAACTATTTTAGGAACTTTTTTCCATGGAAAAGCAGGAGAATATTTTTCAGCTACTCACTACTGTGTAACACCTACAGATATTTTAGATATACTTCCTAAAATTATAAAAGAGACAGAGTATTAAAAACTCTGTCTCTTTTTAAATGAAAAATATTATTTATC
This sequence comes from Cetobacterium sp. NK01, assembly GCF_024506395.1. NCBI lineage: Bacteria > Fusobacteriati > Fusobacteriota > Fusobacteriia > Fusobacteriales > Fusobacteriaceae > Cetobacterium > Cetobacterium sp. NK01. The sequence goes on along the minus strand of NZ_JANIBO010000001.1, from coordinate 133,768 downwards.
TTTTTTCTGTTAAAGAGTATGGAATCACTATAGAGATAGCTATCAAAATTAATCCTATAAAAACTCCAATCCAAGGTGTTCCATGGAAAATAAAACCATATTTTTCAGACAAATAAAGTATAGTGGTTTTACCTCCAAGAACATTTTCAAAAAGTCCGATACTTTTTAATATGGGATATGCAAATGTAAAAAGAAAAGCACCGATAATTCCACCTAAAATAACATAGATACTTTTTAAATATCCTGCACCAAAACTTGCAACGGCAGTTCCAGGACAAAGTCCAACCATTCCAAATCCAATAGCTAAAATTGCACTTCCAAAAATAACACCAATATTCATAGGTTTAATACTAAAGTGATCCATAGGAATTATTTTTAAAGATACACTAATATAAAGTAAAAACATACTAAATCCTATTGCAAAAATTATTATTTTCATAAGAGTTAAATCTTTAAGTTTTAACATGTTAGATATGACAACTCTATTAGTAGCACCTGCATAATATAATCCCAATCCAAATAAAATTCCTAGTAACAAACCTAAAAGCGGAACATTATCAAAGAATAAATTTTTCATATTACTCACCACTCCTTTTAGCTACAATAATTGCAATCGGAAATAATACTATTGTAAAAATAATACTACTTAAAGCAAGTTGCATAACTCCACTCATCATATGACCACTTGTACATCCACCTGCCATTCTAGCACCAAAAAGTAAAAGTACTCCACCGAAGAAAAGTTTTACTCTAGAAATATTATCCTTTTCTAATAAACTCTCTTTTTCTATAAACTCCTCATTTTTTCTAAAAAATATTTTTCCCAACATACCACCTAGGAAAACACCTACAACAAAAATAATTCCAAAGTTATAAGGATTCACTATACTTGTAGCTATTCCATCTTGATTATAATAATCAATTAAACTATAAAAATTTGCTCCCTCTTTGTAAACAATGTCCTCTTGAAGTGCCGTTTGAATCATTCCAGATACAACACTAAATTGTGTGGATATTCCTATAGGTTTTATTAAAAGTATAGATATAAAAAATACACTCCCTAGAAAAATTCCTTTCAAAATCCAATTTCTTTTCATAATTTTTACCCTCCTTTTAAAAGAGTCATTTTTAGTATAACTCAATATATGTGTATAAGTTTATTCGGTAAAAATTATTTTTTCTTTTTTATAATTTATATAAAAAACGAGGTAGATTTCTCTACCTCGTGTAAAACTATACCAACTCTCCCTTTGCAATAACTTTCTTAAGTCTTAAATGTTTATCTAAAAATACAACATCTGCAAAGTATCCTGGTTGTAACTTTCCGTATTCATTATCTATATTTACAGCTTTAGCTGGATATAGTGTTGCCATTCTAACTGCTTCTTCTAAAGTTATATCACAATATTTTACTAAGTTTCTAACTCCAGCATCCATAGTTAAAGCAGAACCTCCTAAAGTTCCATCTTCACCGAAACATTTTCCATCTTTATAGAAAACTTTATTTCCTTCAAAGTAGAAATATTCCATATCAGTTCCAACTGGTGCAACAGCATCAGTAACTAAGTATAATCTTTCTCCCATAATTTTAATAGCTGATTTTATAGCTGAGTAGTGACAGTGGAATCCATCAGCAATTACTCCCGCTTTAATATCACTATCAAATACAGCACCAACAACTCCAGGTTCTCTATGGTTGAAAGAAGACATTCCATTATAAAGATGAGTTGCAAGAGTTATTCCGAAACCTTCTTTTTCTTTCACTTGCTCATAAGTTGCATTAGAATGCCCTACTGCCACATGAATTCCAGCTGCATTTAGTTTCGAAATTGTATTTTTATCAGTATTCTCTGGAGCTAATGTAACTATTCTTACATTTTCTTTTCCAGCTTCAACCATTTTATCTATCATAGCTTCGTCAGCTTTTCTTATAAATTTAGGATTATGAATTCCTTTCTTTTGTAAAGAGATATATGGACCTTCAATATGTAATCCAACAACTCCATATTTACCTTTATTTTCAATACCTTTTACTAACTCAATAGCTTTTTCGATATTTTCATCTCCAGTTGTAATAAGTGTTGGAGTGAAAGATGTACATCCATATTTTAAGTTAGTTTTATGCATTGTTTCTAAAGTTTTTAAAGAGATATCGTCATTAAATAAAACTCCTCCACAACCATTTAGTTGTAAATCTATAAATCCTGGAGTTACATATCCATTTTCAGCATCAATAGTTTCAATATTACCATAAGTTGATGTTAACTCTTCTTGAGGAATAATATCTATTATTCTCTCTCCATCTATTATTAAAACTTTTCCAGTATAAAATTTGTTCCCTATAAATAACTCTCCATTTACAATAGCCTTCATTATTAATTCATCTCCCTATTTTCCACAACTTTTATATAACTCTTCTATTAATAAATCTGTATCTAAATTACTCTTTTCAATATCCTTAAAGTATCTGTAAGTTCCAACTTTTAACTCTGTACAAGCAGCTTCATCAGAAACTATGATTCCTTTTGGATGTAATTGAAGTGCACTGATAGTCCACATATGATTTACACCTTCCTCAACTGCATGGTGTAAAGCTCTTGCTTTGTTATGTCCGTTAACCATTATTAAAACTTCTTTTGCATCAAGAATAGTTCCAACTCCAACAGTTAAAGATAACTTAGGAACTCTATCTATATCTCCACCAAAGAATCTAGCATTTGCAATTATTGTATCCATTGTTAATTCTTTATCTCTAGTTCTTGAACTTAATGAAGATCCAGGCTCATTAAAAGCGATATGTCCATCTGGTCCAATTCCACCTAAGAAAAGATCTATTCCTCCAACTGATTTAATTTTAGCTTCATAGTCTTCACACTCTTTTTTATAATCAGTTGCTAATCCGTTTAATATATTTATATTTTCTTCTTTCATATCAATATGTTTGAAGAAGTTTTCGTACATATAGTAGTGGTAACTTTGATCATTAGCTGGAGATAATCCAACATATTCATCCATGTTAAATGTAATTACATTTTCAAAAGATATGATTCCATCTTTATAAAATTGAATTAATCTTTTATACATAGCTAAAGGTGTTCCCCCAGTAGGCAATCCTAAAACAAATGGTTTTTCTGCTGTAGGTTTTGCATCTAAAATTCTTTTTGCAACATAAACCGCTGCCCAGTCCCCTATATTTTTCTCAGTTATAATCACTCTCATTTAAAATCACTCCCTTGATTTGTTAACATATTCTATAATAAAGTTACCATTTATTTTAATAAATGTCAATCTTTTTAGAAACTTTTTTTCTTTAATGTTTTAACAAAATGAATTATATTTACATTTTGTATTTTTTTACACTCTCTACAGCGTCCCCAATAAATTTATTTGCCTTCTCTCTGTCTCTTTGAATTAATTTAACATAAAGGATATCAATAACAGTTAATTGTGCCATTCTTGATGAAAGAGATGTTGATCTTAAATTACTTTTTTCAACAATCGTACTTAAAGCTATATTTCCTATATCTTTTATAGGGTTTGTTGCAAATTTAGTTAATGTTATAACAGTTACACCTCTTTCTTTAAACTCTAAAATTGTTTGATATATATCTAGTGTTTGTCCACTGTAAGATATTACAAAAACTAAATCTCCTTTTTTAGCAGTAGAAGCATTTGTAAGTTGAATATGTTGATCTGTTTCAAATATAACATTTTTTCCTAACTCCCAAAGTTTATATTGAAAATCTCTTGCAATTATTCCTGAAAATCCAGCACCTAAAAGAAAAATTCTATCAGCTTTTTCTATAGATTCAACTGCTTTTTCAATCTCTTGAAAATTCAAAACTTTATATGTATCCTCCACACTCTTTATATTTTCATAAACAACTTTTTTAGCAAGAACTTCTGTAGTGTCATCTACTCTGATCTCATCATAAATTATTTGAATCTCTTTTTCATTATTCTTCATAGCCAAATCTCCAGCTAAGGCTATTTTAAATTCTGGAAATCCTTTAAAACCTAGCTTTTTAGCAAATCTTACAATAGATGCCTGACTAACATCACATTTAACAGCTAAGTCATATGTATTTAAAACTTTTATTTCATCGATGTTCTCTAATAAATAATATGATATCTTTTTTTCGTTTTTAGTAAAACTTTCTTGAAACTCCTTTAGTTTTATAAGTGTTCCTCCCATAGTATCAACCCTCCAAATTTATTCTTCATTTTCTCTTTTCTTTAATTCTTTTTCAATTTCGTTTAAAACTTTCCTCTTATTTAGACTCCATTTAGGTTCTATAACCTCATCTTTTTTTCCATCACCTGTTATTCTGTGAACAACCATTTTTTTAGGTAAAGTTTTTAATATCGTAACTACAATATCAACATACTCTTCTAATGTAAAAACCTTAAATCTTTTATCTTTAAATAATCTTTCTAATGGAGTATCTTTTATAATATGAAGAGAATGAATTTTTATTCCCCAAGCACCAGAGTTAACTATACACTCAGCTGTTTTTAAAATATCCTCTCTCTCCTCCGTAGGTAATCCAACAATCATATGTGTAACAAATTTAATTTTGTTATCTCTTAATTTCTTAGAAGTATCAATGTAAGTTGATAATGGATAACCTCTATTTATAATCTTAGCTACCTTATCATCTACAGTTTGAAGTCCTAATTCTATCCAGAAAAAATGGTTTTCATTTATCTCTTTTAAAAGTTCTAAAACATCATCTTCTATACAATCTGGTCTTGTTCCAATAGCCAACCCTAAAACTTTTGGGTGATTTAAAGCTTCATAATATATCTTTCTAAGATACTCTACATCTCCATATGTATTTGTAAAGTTTTGAAAATAAGCTATAACTTTTTTATCTTTAACTTTATCTTTTAAAAATTCAAGTTGCTCATCTATCTGCTCAGTTATTGTTTTTTTTCTATTTCCTGCAAAATCTCCGCTTCCAGCATCACTACAAAATATACATCCTCCATGAGCAACTTTTCCATCTCTATTAGGACAAGTAAATCCTCCATCTAAAGATACCTTAAATACCTTATCATTAAATTCATCTTTAAAAAAATCATTTAAAGAATAAAATCTTCTGTTATTGTGTTTCTCCATTTTCTTTTTCCTTCTCTTTCTCTTTTTCCATTCTCTCAAGTTTAGAATATATACATCCACAGTAATCTTGTCTATATAATTCATGTTCTTTAGATAGATTTACGCTTCTTAAGTACCTGCTTTTCTTTTTAAAATCTCCTCTTAAAAACTTAACTCCATATTTTTCTTCAAGTTCAATCCCAATCTCATTTATCCACTGAGCATTTTTCATAGGACTTATACTTAAAACAGTTGAAAAATATTCATATCCCAACTCTTTGGCTTTTTTAGCAGTAGCATCCATTCTTAGTTTATAGCATCTATAACATCTAGCTCCGCCCTCTTTTTCTTTTTCAAAGCCTTTAATTTTTTCTATAAAATCTTTACCTGGACTATATTCACCTTCTATTATAGTCATTCCAAATTCCATAGCATCATTAAATGTAAATTGTTCATTTAATCTAGTGATGTACTCCTCTTTCTCTGTTATATTTGGATTATAAAAATATATATCAATATTTAAATATGTTTTTAAATACTCAAGTATAGCACAACTGCATGGTGCACAACATGAGTGTATCAAAAGTTTTTTTCCGCTATTAAGCCCAATTTTATCTAGCTCTTTTTGCATTTCTAATTCATAATTTACCTTCATGTTATCATTCCTTTTTTCATTTATATTATGATTATATCATATAACCTGGAGTTTTTTTAATGTTTCTGCTATAATTAAGTTAATTATTTTTCGGAGGTGTTTTATGAACAAGAAAATTTTTGTTATGTTAGCTAATGGATTTGAACTGATTGAAGCAATGTCACCAGTAGACGTTTTAAGAAGAGCAGGACTTAATGTGGTTACTGTATCTACTATGGAAAACACTTTAGAAGTTGAGTCAGCTCAAAAAGTAAAGGTTATTGCTGATATAAATATTTCTGATATTAACGTAGGAGAGGGAGTAATGGTTGTTATACCTGGTGGATTCCCTGGATATGTTAACTTAAGAAGCGATTCAAGAGTTGTTGAGATTGTTAAGGAATATTTAAATAGTAACGATAAGTTTGTTGGAGCTATCTGTGGTGGACCAACAACTTTAGGAATAAATGGATTAATTGGAGATTATAAATTTACTTGCCACACATCTGTTAAAGAGGAAATGGGAAGCGATAACTATATGCATTTAGATGTTGTAGTTGATAAAAATTTAATAACTTCTCCAGGAGCTGGAAAATCTGTTGAGTTTGGATTAGCTTTAGCTAAAGTTTTTGTAGATGATGAAGTTATAACTAAAGTTAAAAAAGGAATGGAACTTATATAATAAAATTAGTAAATAAAAAGGAGACTCTATTAAAGTCTCCTTTTTATATAATATAGTATATTTTTTAATCAACTAGGTAGTATTCGATTGTACTAACAACTCTTACATTTTTAATCTGTGGATTATGTTGATCTCTGTTAGTTATAGTAAACTGTCCTTGATTTGCAGATTTAATTTTTCCTAAAGAACTATTAGAATCTTTTGCGAATTTTTCAGCAACCTCTCTAGCATTTTTAGTAGCCATCTCTATCATCTCAGGTTTTAGATCATTAAGTTTTGTATAGATATAATCAGTTGTAGTTCCATATTGATTTGAATTTCCTAGAGCTATATTTTCTTTAACAAGTTCACCAATTTTATTCGTTAAAGTATATACCTTATCCACTTTAGTTGAATAAACAGTTACTGTTTGAGTTGCTACATATCTAAAAGCAGCAACATTATTATCATATTGATATAACATCTTGTCTTCAATAGTAGGTGCTGAAATAGTTATCTCACTGCTTTCTATTCCGTTCTCTTTTAAGAATTCAATAATTCTACCATTATCTCTTTCTAAATTAGAGTAGATTTCTGAAAGCTCATTTCCAGCAACTTTGAAATCAATTGGCCATAGAACCACATCAGCCATAACCTCTTTTTCAGCTAATCCTTTTACAGTTACAACTCTGTCCATTGTTTTTGCTTTTATAAAACTCTCTCCTAAAGTGTAACCTAAAATCCAAAGGCCAAGAAAAATACATACTCCTAAAATTCCATAACTTGTATTTAACCTATTTCTCATATAATCCTCCTAATTGAAAAATTATTTTGAAACTGTAATATACTACTCCTCTTCTTCCTCATCCTCTTCAACAAAGAAATCCTCATACATCTCATCTTCATCATCAACTATAAGGAAATCTATCTCATCTAAACAATTCTCTAACTTTAGATTTTCTGGTAGATCCATTTCATCTATGAACTCAAAGTTTTCATCCTCTAAAACAGCTAGGAACAGATGTGGTAAAAATCTATCAAATTCACTTACATATGTAGTTGCACCAAAAGGTTGTCCTTGTTTAGAGTTTTTGTTTAACTCTCTTGAGTATTTTGTATGATTTGAACAATCGTGAACAACTAGTGGCCAATTCTCATCACAAGCTTGTTTCATAAGTTTAAATGTAATCTCTCTTGACCAAAGTGGAGATATATATCCTCTTCTAGCCATATACATTCTCTCTCCAACATAGTTATTTATATTGTCCTCTCCAAAGTGAAGTTCAGCACAGTTTATAAAGTCTATACCTGTTGCTAGAATCTTTTCCTTCTTTTCCTGGAACTCTTCATAAAATTCTGGAGTCATTGGAGTCTCTATTCCAACCATTGGAATGTACTCTTTTGCTATTGCCATATTTTCAATAACTTTATCACTACATTTAACAGCACCTAAATTAAATCTTAATTCATTTAATCCAGCTTCACCAAGTTTTTGTAAGTTCTCTCTTGTACATAAAGAACCATTCGTATACATATGCTGATAAATTCCAGCTTCACTTAGCTTTTTTATAATTCCATAATATTTTTCAATATCTAAGAACGGCTCTAAATAAACATAAGCTATTCCACTTGGTTTTTTCTGTATAGATAATAATAGGTCTATATCCTCTTCATAATAAAGAGTCTCTCCTATCTCCCACATTCCATCAGGGATAGGCTCTTGATTATCTATATTGTCATGGTAGTAACAGAACTTACATAGTAAATTACACTGGTGAGTTTTTCTTATTCCACCAAGACCGTCACCAAATAAACATGATACACATCCTTTAGGGAATTTCTGTTGATCTCCAACAAAGAATGTTCTTCCTTTTAAATTTTTTAGATCAGCAATCTCATCTTTCATCTCTTGATGTTTTTTATTAACTGCTAGTTCAATCTGTCTAATAGTTGAATCTATAATTGGGCTAAATCTTTTAAACACTTCTGTTTTATCTCCAGAAAGTGATGATAAATGACTAAACCACTCTAATGCGTCTTTTTTTGATATTTTCATTATTTATTCTCCAATTCTAAAATTAAAATATAATCTACCTTTAATTATATACCTTTTGAGTAAAGATTACAATATATAATCTTTTTATTCTACAGTTGTAAAAGCTAAATCCACTATTTTAAATCCATCTATAGCAGCACTTATGATTCCACCTGCATATCCAGCTCCCTCTCCTATTGGATAAAGACCTTTTGTATTTATAGATTCTCCAAACTCATTTCTTGTAACTTTTACAGGAGCGGAAGTTCTAGTCTCAGGACCAATTAAATTAGCATGAGCACTTATAAAGTTTCTTTGAGTTTTTTCCCAATATCCCATAGCCATTTTCATATTTTTAGATATTACTTCTGGGAAAAGGTTATTTAAATCATAACTTTTTAATTCCATCTCATAGCTAGATTCGATTTTTCTATTAGTAGTTTTACCCTTTAAGAAATCCAGAGTATTTTGATATAGTGCTCCATAATTTCCAATTATATCATAAGTTTTCTTTTCAAGTTGATCTTGGTATTCCATTCCAGAGAAAAGCTCATCTCCAAATTCATTGGCTTTAACTCCAACAACTAAAGCAGAGTTTGAGAATCTACCATCTCTTTGAGAATAACTCATTCCATTAACTAAGGTTCCTCCCTCTTGTGAGGCAGCATTTACAATAACTCCACCTGGACACATACAGAAAGAGAATATCCCTCTTTCTTCATCTCTATTATTATAAGTTAAACTGTACGTTGCAGCTTCTAAATTTGGGTGGTCTGCCATTTTCCCATATTGCATAGAATCAATATCCACTCTTGGATGCTCTATTCTAGCTCCAATAGCAAAAGGTTTATTTTCCATGAATACACCATTTTTATGAAGCATTCTATAAGTATCTCTAGAAGAGTGTCCAATAGCTAAAATCACATGATCATATAAAATAGTTTCTTCAACCTCAATAGGTGATTTCACATTTTGGATTTTAATTCCCATGACTTTTCCATTTAAAATAACTACATCTTTTATAAGAGTATTAAAATAAAACTCTCCACCTAACTCTATAATCTTTTCTCTTAAGTTTTTAACAACTACTTTTAAAACATCAGTTCCAACATGCGGTTTATAATCCCAAAGAATCTGCTCTTGGGCACCATTGGCAACTAACTCTAAAAATATTTTATTCATATATCCACTTTTAACTCTTGTGTTTAGTTTACCATCTGAATATGTTCCAGCTCCTCCCTCTCCAAATTGGATATTGGAATTAGGATTAAGCATACTAAACTTTATAAATTCATTAATAGTTTTATCTCTATCGTCAACTTTTTCTCCACGTTCATAAACTATGGGTTTTATTCCAAGTTCACAAAGTCTAAGAGCTGCAAAAAGTCCAGCTGGTCCAGCACCTATTACAGCAACTCTTTCTATTCCATCTTTTGCTTTATAAGTAGGTTCTTCTATCTCTTTTGCTAAATTTACATTAGTTAACGATGAAACATCTACATCTTTTTTTAATGTAACTTCTATATTGTAAACAAACTTTATATCTGTTTTTTTTCTACTATCTATTGATCTTTTTGAATATTCAATTTTTTCTATATTATCAGCTTTTATTCCTCTTTTAATTATCTCTTTTTCTAGTTCAAGGTTTTGATCTTTTTCAATAGAGACATTGATGTTGTTTATAATGACTTTCACTTTACACCTCTTTTTAAATAAAAAAGCTCCGAATGATATTCTTCAAAAGAATTGTATTCGAAGCATTTTGTAACTATACTATTTTTTCCTCTAAAGTTTTTCCAACTCTAAATTTAACAACTTTTTTCTCTTTTAACTTCATTTTCTTACCTGTTTGTGGGTTTCTTACGTGTCTGGCTGCTCTAGTAACTACTTCGAACTTTCCCCAACCTATAAATGATACTGGTTCACCTTCAACTAGCTTTTGTTCAACTAAATCTAAAAATAACTTAACTGCCTTCTCTGCATCTTTTTTAGTGTATTCACCTGTTTTTGCAAATAAATCGATAAACTCTTTTTTAGTCATTGTTACCCTCCTTGAACTATTATAAAATATAGTATACAAGAAACCAAAAACTTGAAAACCCTTTATTTATGGTATCTTTAAACCGATTATACTCAGTAAACCCTTAAATGTCAATACTTTATGAAGATTTTTTTTAATTTTTTATTCAAAATTGGCGATAGAGGTGGGACTTGAACCCACGAAGCTTACGCTCTACACGCGTTCCAGGCGTGCTCCTTAGCCACTCGGTCACTCTACCTTACCCATTAATTGATACTTTTTATAATAGCATATGAATAGAGAAAAATCAACACTCTATTGGTGTTTTTTTACTTAATTATTCCTCTCTCCTGATACTTTAAAAATTCAGGTAGCATAACTTTTTCATACAGTTCAGGAACGTATATTTTTATAACTTCTGCTCTTTTTAAAACTCTTTCCATAGGAGCATTAAATTTTTTCCAAGTATGACCATCTGAAGTTAAATTTTGCATAAACCCTTGGTATCTATCACACACATTAGCAAATTTAGCCTCATTGCTTTGGCACTCTTCAAACTCTAACCAAAGATTTAAAAACTCATCTTTTTGATCGTCTGGTAGGAGAGAGAAAAGTTTTACAGCAGCTTTTATCTCCTCCTCTTTCTTATCAGGTCTAACCTCTCCAAAAGCTGGGGTATCTCCTGCATAAATTTCAACTAAATCATGTATTAGTATCATCTTTAAAGACTTCTCTAGATCTACTTCTCCTTGAAAATACTCTTTTATTGTTAAAGCAACTAGAGCCATGTGCCAACTATGTTCTGCATCATTTTCCTCTCTTTTTCCATTTACAATAAGTGATTGTCTAAAGATATCTTTAACTTTATCAATTTCAAATAAAAATGCCATCTGTTTTTGAATTCTTTCCATTTTATGTGCATCCCCCTTCTTTTTGTTTCTTTTCTATCTTCTATAACGCTTTTTTTGCTCTTCTATATTTTTTGTTCTTGCGTTTATTTTCTTATTATACTTCTTTTTAGGTAGTTCTAGTGTTGACATAACACCTTGAGCAAATTCTATTTCAATTTCAGGAATAGTAAAACCAATTGTGTTCTCTATATCTTTTAACATATCTTCATTTCTTTCTGTAACAAAAAGATAAGATTCTCCTTTTTCTCCAGCTCTACCAGTTCTACCTATTCTATGGATATAACTTTCAACATCCTCTGTTATATCATAGTTAAATATATGTGTAACTCCTGTTATATCTACCCCTCTTGCTGCAACATCTGTTGCAACTAAAAATTGGAACTCAACATCTTTAAAGGCTTTCATTATTTTCTCTCTTTTTGCTTGAGGAATATCACTGTGTAATTTTTGACAAGAATATCCTCTAGCTGATAGCTCTTCCTCTAAACTATCAACTCTAACCTTAGTTCTACAGAAGATAATTCCCATAAATGGATTTGTATCATTTAATAAAGAACAAAGAGTGTCTAACTTTCTTCTATCTGATGTTTTAATAAGATGTTGATTTATATTAGCTAATTTATTTTCTTTACTTTCAATAACAATATTTAAAGGCTCTTTAGTTATTCTATAGGCTACTTTTTTTACTGTTGAATCTATTGTTGCAGAGAAACAAAGCGTTTGCCTTTTTCTACTGCAAACTTCTATAATTTTATCAATCTCATTTCTAAATCCCATCATTAAAATTTGGTCTACCTCATCTAAAACTAAAGTTTTGATCTTTGATAGATCAATGGCTTTTCTTTCTATTAAATCTACTAATCTTCCAGGAGTTCCTATAACAACATCAACTCCAGATTTTAAACTTTCTATTTGTCCTGCAATCTCTCTTCCACCATATGCAAGCATTATTTTTTTATTGTCAAAATTAATTTTATCACACTCTTCAGCTATTTGTATTGCTAACTCTCTAGTTGGAGTTACAATTAAACTTTGAGGAGTTTTTACATTACTGTTCAAATTTTGTATAATAGGAATTATAAAGGCTAAAGTTTTACCACTTCCTGTAGCAGCTTGGGCTATTATATCTTTTCCATTTAAAGCTGCTGGGATAGCTTCTTTTTGTATGTCAGTAGGTTCTTTTATACCCTTTTTACTCAATAGTTCTATTATATTTTTATTAACATTTAAAACATTAAAATTATTCACATATTCTCCTTTAATCTATACTTTTTCTTCAATTGTTTATTATAACATTTATTCATAAAAAAAGAAATAAATAAAGATAACTTTAATTGTTCAATTTTAATCTTTGACTTTTGTAAAAAATCTGTTAAAATATATTTATTTATTTTTTTAATGTTTAGGAGGAAATTGTAATGCAAGATTGTCTAAGCGGACAAAAGTATATACTAGTTTTTGGAGCTTCTGTTGTCGATATGTTTGGTTTTTGTAATTCATCATATAAGGCCTGCGATTCTATTCCAGGAAAGATAAAGATCTCTTTTGGAGGAGTTTCAAGAAACATAGCTGAAAATATGGCTAGAGTTGGAGTTAAAACTAAATTTATATCTATTATAGGAGATGACGAGATTGGACGTTCAATGTTGACTCACTCTTTAAAAATTGGATATGATATGAGAAACTCTTTAGTTTTAGAAGGAAGAAGTACACCAACTTACATGGCTGTTTTAGATGAGAGTGGAGAAATGGTTTCAGCAGTAGCAGACCTAGATAGTATAAGTGCTATGACAACTGATTTTATAGACTCAAAAGCACCTATGATAGAGAATGCTGCATTTACATTCTTAGATGCTGATGATCCTATTAACTTAGAGTACCTATTAACTAAGTTCGAAGGAAAAACAAACTTTATATTAGATCCTATATCTTCTACAAAAGCTGATAAAGTAAAACATCTTATAAAGCATTTCCACACAATAAAGCCAAATAGAGTTGAAGCAGAGGTTTTATCTGGTATTAAAATCAACACTAGAGAGGATTTAGAAAAAGTTGGAAATCATTTCTTATCTTTAGGAATAAAAAATGTATTTATAAGTTTAGATGCCGATGGAATTTACTATACTAATGGTAAAGAGAGCGGAACATTAAAAGCTACTGGAGTTACAGTTAGAAATGTTACTGGAGCAGGAGATTCTTTTGTTGCAGGACTAGGATTTGGTTATATGAATGATCTTCCTATAAAGGAAACTGTTAAGTTCGCTATGGCGATGTCAATTGTTACAATATCTCACGAAGAGACTATCCACCCAAATATGGGGCATGATCTTATTCAAGAGATAATAGCAGAAACAAATTGGATTGAAAATTAAAAAATGGACTATTTTTAGTCCATTTTTTATTTGTTACAATTAATTGTTTCTTCTACCAAATAATCTTAATAGATTTAGGAACAGGTTAACAAAGTCAAGGTAAAGCATTAAAGCTCCAATTGTTGAAAATTTATTATAGTCTTCCTCTGTTAAATTGTTATCTTGGAATATCTTTACAATTCTATTTATATCATAAGCTATTAATGCTGTGAATAAAACTACTGCACATACTGATATAAACCAACCAAGAATTGATATTTTTAAAAATAAGTTTAGGAGAGAGACAATAACTAAAGTTATAAGTCCACCTTTGAAGAAACCATCATATGATGATAGATCCTCTTTAGTTTTTAATCCATAAATTGTCATTCCTACAAATATTAAAGATGTGACCCCTAACACATAAAGTATTGAGTAAGGACTATATATCAACATAACAACAGATAATACAAGACCGTTCATTGCAGAATAAGCCACAAAAAGAAGCTTAGCTGTACCACTACTTATTTTATTTATTCCAAAGTTTAAACCAAGAACTAATAATAATTCTGCTACTATTATGAAAGTCATATAGTTAGCAACAAAAGATATCAGTGGTTGACTTTGAACAACATACCAAGAAACACCCCCTGTGATTAAAAGCCCTAAAAACATCTGCATAAAAACTTTTCTTAGAAAACTATTTTTTGTTGAAATCTCAACTGAACTATACATAATTTCATCCTCCTTTTTTAATATAAAAAAGCTGGCTTTGCCAGCTGTTATAATCTATAATTTTGTTTTATTCACTTATAAATTCATATAGCTTTTTCTTGTCATTCACCACTTTAGTTTTAGTTTTTTCCTTAAATTCTTTCTTCATTTTTGGAATTTTCTTTTTACTATCCTCTTTACTTCCTCCTTTTGTGAATTCTCTTGGAATGTAATTCATTTCATCATCCTCAAATTGATCAAAGTTCATTCTCCCGTTAGCCATTTCATTCTCCTTTAAATTTATAAGAGAGGTTTTTTCCTCTCACTTATTAAATATTATATTTTCTGATTTTTGTCAATAGTTTTATAATTTATTTTTTAGATTATCCCATTAAATATTCCATGGAAACACTATAAAACCTAAAACTAAAATTAAAATCAAAATTAATCCCATAATAATTTTTTTTACAACATTATTTTCCTCTTTCATATAACCCCTCTTTTGTAATGAATTTAATGTATTATACTTATATTTAAATATTTTTCCTTTTTTAAATAACTATATTATTTTTCATATATCCATATCATATAATTATTATATTTGTTAAAGTTATTAATCTGATATATACTACAACCAGTACATTGTTTCCTTATAATGTATAATAAAGTGTGTGTGTGTGTTGAAAAATAGGTTCTTAAAAAAGGACCTATTTTTCTTTTTACAGAAAAATAGGTCCCTTTAAGTTTTTTTATTTTATTTCTTATTCATAAATTCTAATTTTAAACAATGAAAATTGTGAGTTATTATATTTATTTAGATTTTTTCCAACCATGATAACAGTTACAATAGCAGCTATTATATCACATATAGGTTGCGCTAACCAAACACCTGTTAGACCATAGCTCTTTGAAAATATTGTAATCAATGGAATTAAAAGTATAACTTGTCTTAATAAACTTAAAAACATTGCAGCTTTTCCTTCACCAATTGCTAAGAAGTAATTACTTCCTGCCATTCCTAAAGCTATTGCAGGCATTGCCATTAAATAGATTCTAATTCCATGAATAGAGATTGCCATTATATCTGGATTTTTATTAAATAGTCCAATTATTGTTCCTGGGAAAACCTCTACTAAAAATAGCGCTACTGCAAATATTGCTACTCCTGCCCAAGTTGCTATTTTATACGCTTCTTCCATTCTTCCATATTGTTTAGCTCCAAAGTTATAACCTATAATAGGTTGTGCTCCTTGAGATATTCCAAACACAGGCATAAAGAAAAGTAATGCTATTGCATTAACTGTAGCCATAGCTCCAATAGCCAAGTCTCCACCATGAGTTTTCAAAGCGTTATTATTTACAATTTGCACCATACTTGTAGCTAGCTGCATTGTAAATGGTGATATTCCTATTGCAAATATCAATTTTACAATATCTTTATTTAACATTAAATTCTTTCTTTTTATTTTTAAATCAGATCTCTTACTCATATAGTATAAATATGACAGTAAGGCAGTCATAACTTGAGAAAGAACAGTTGCATAAGCTGCACCTTGAATTCCTAAATTAAATGTAAATATAAATATAGGATCTAAAATGATATTAACAAAACAACTAAATACCATTATTCCTGAACAAATTTTAGGATTACCATCAGCTCTAATTGTACTATTTAATGCGTATCCCATTATATTAAAAACTGTTCCATATAAAATAATTGTTATATACTCTTTTGCATATTTTAATGTACTTTCACTTGCTCCAAAAGCTTTTAAAATAGGATCTCTATAAATTGTTCCTAAAACCGTTATAACTAATCCTAAAATTAAAGATAGGGTAATTATATTTCCCATTATTTTTTCAGCGCTATCTCTTTTTTGCTCTCCAAGCTTTATTGAGATATTTGCAGTTGCTCCTATTCCAATTAACATTGAAAAGGCTAAAACAATTGTAACAATAGGCATTGTTATTCCTACTCCTGTAATTGCTAAAGCTCCAACTTCCTCCATATTTCCTATAAAAATTCTATCAACCACATTATATAGGGCACTTACTAGCATACTAATTATTGCAGGAATAGAATATTTTATAAGTAGTTTTTTAATGTCACCATTGTGTAGTGTTAATTCCTGTTGTTTCACATGTTCCTCCTTAATTTTTTCTCATCCTTTCATCATAACATTTTTTTTAAAAATATGATATAATTAATTTATTTTTTAGGAGGGTTTTTAGTGGAAATATTTAAGAATAGCTGTTCTCTTGATTGCTTTGATGTATGTAAAATTAATGTATATAAAAAAGATAATAAAGTTATAAAATTAGAGGGAAGCAAAGAAAATAATTTAACTGATGGTTTTTTATGTTCTAAAGGTTTAAAGCATTTAAATCGTCTTTATGATGAAAATAGAATTTTAAATCCTCTTTTAAAAGTAGGAGAGGGATTTAAAGAGATCACATTTGAAGAAGCCTTAATTCTTATAAAAGATAGATTAAAAACTATCAAAGAAACTAGTTCTACAAATTCAATTATTCATTATAGCGAGTCTGGAGCTGGGGGACTTTTAAAAGGAATTCATGATATATTTTTTAATTTTTTAGGCGGAATTTCAACTGCAAGCGGTGGAACTTGTTGGTCTGCTGGATGTGCTGCCCATGACTATGATTTTGGTGGAAGAAAAACTAGCGATTTAGATGATATGAAAAATTCTAATGTTATTATACTTTGGTCAAGAAATCCTGCGATTACATCTGTACATCTATATAAAAAATTACTTGAGATGAAAAAGTTGGGAATAAAAATTATAACTATAGATTTTAGAGAAAATGAAACTTCTAGTATAAGTGATCTTCATATCAATGTAAAAGGTGGAAGTGATGGAGCGTTAGCTTTAGCTCTTTGTAAATTAGCCTTTGAAAAAAATCTTATTGATCGTGGGTTTTCTCAAAATAATATTATCGGATTCCATAAATTTGAAGAATATATCAAGACTCTTAATTTAACTGAACTTTTAGATGATTGTGGAGTTAGCTTTGATGAATTAACTGAATTTTATAACTATATATCTCTTGGAAATATTATGACCTTTATAGGATATGGATTACAAAGATATGTAAATGGTGGAAATAGTGTGCGAGCTATTGATGCTTTAATGAGTATAACAGGAAACATTGGAAAAAACGGTGCTGGAGTTTTCTATTCAAGCAAAATTTATCCTGATATTTTAAATAGAGATCCTTATAATAGCTCAAGTTTTGCTAAAAACTCTCGAGAGTTTCCAATTACTAATTTTAGTAATTTTGTAAAAGAAAATGATATTCAAGCTATTTTTATTAGCAAAGCAAATCCGTTAAATCAACTTCCAAATTTAAATAAAACTTTAGAGGCTTACAACTCTATTCCTTTTAAAGTTTGTTTTGATATGTTTTTAACTGATACTGCTAAAAGTAGCGATCTTATTATTCCTGTTACAAATACTCTTGAAAGTGAAGATATTATATACTCATCTATGCTTATGCCATCTTTAATGTATAATGAAAAAGTTGTAGATCCTTTAGATTATAGAATAGATGAGTTTGAGTTTTTTAAAGAGTTAGCTAAAATTTTAAATTTAAAAGAGTATCCTCAAGTTTCTAAAGCTGAGTATTTAAATAGGGTCTTAGAGCCTTTAAATATAACAATTGAAGATCTAAAGAAAGAGGATATCAATATACAAAAAGGATATATAGCTTGGAAAGATAAAAAGTTTAAAACTCCATCAGGTAAAATAGAAATTTATAGTGAAACTGCTTTAAAAGATGGAGCTGAATCTATGCCTATTTTTATAAAAGCAACTAAAGGAACTAAAGAGTTTCCAATTAGACTTGTGACTCCTCACTGTAAAAATTCTTTATTCAATCAGCATGTTGGAGATGTTAACGATATCTCTAAAATATATATTTCTAAAGAAAATTTAGGAAGTCTTAAGGAGGGGGATATAGTTACTGTTTCTTCTCCAAATGGCAGTATAGAGTCTGAAGTTAAAATAGATAAAAATTTAAAAAAAGATGAAGCATACATATTTATGCAGTGGAGTAAAAAACAAGGAAATCCAAACTTTTTAACAAATAGTTTTTCCTCTGACATAGGAGGTCAAGTTGCGTACTATGACACATTTATATCTATTAAAAAAAGTGATTTATAAATTTTGTAAAGAAATTTAATTTTATAGAAAAGGTTCAAGGAGGAAAGATGGAAATTTTAGCACATAGAGGAGCTTCAGGTACAGCTCCAGAAAATACAATTGCAGCATTTAAAAAAGCTTTAGTTGACGGATGTGATGGTTTCGAGTTTGATGTTCAACAAACTAAAGATGGTGAAATTGTTGTATTTCATGATTGGACTTTAGAAAGAACAAGTAACGGTAATGGATATTTAAGAGATCATACTTTAGAAGAGTTAAAAAAGTTAGATGTTGGAAGTTGGTTTAATGACAATTTTAAAGGAGAAAAAATCCCAACTTTAGAAGAGACTTTAAATATCATTCCAGATGATAAACTTATAAATATTGAATTAAAAGAGGAACACTCTATTGAAAGAGGAACTGAAAAAAAAGTTTTGGATATTATAAAGAAATATCCCACAAAAAATATAATTGTTTCATCTTTTAGTCATAACCTTTTAAAAAATTTAAAAGAGTTAGATAACTCTATTAAAGTTGGAATTCTTTTAGAATGTGCTCTTGTAAATCTAGATTTGTATATTGAAAATTTAGGTTTTAAAATAGATGCATATCATCCTGGAAAAAGTTTTTTAAATAAAAAAGACGTAGACTATTTAAATTCCAAGGGCATTGATATTAATGTTTGGACAGTTAACACTACAAAAGATTTTAATCTGTTAAAAGATATGGGTGTAACTAGAGTTATAACAAACTTTCCAAAAGAGATTAGAAAGTAATAGATATAAAAAAACAGCAGAAATTATCTGCTGTTTTTAATTCATTTCTTTAAACCCTTAATTGCATCTGAAAGATCACTAATCTCCTCTAAAGACATTTTTCTAAGTTCATTTCTTAAAGCTATTTGTTTTTTAATATACATATCTCTTTTTAAAGAGTAAAACATTGTAAATATCATTATTGGAAATAGTATTAGTAGTGGAAAAGCAATTATAATAGAAGCCGTCTTAAGCATGTTTAGTCCACCTGCAAATATTAGAGCTATGGCTAAAAGTGATTGCGTAACTCCCCATATTAACTTTTTGTAACTTGGAGGATTCAAGTCCCCATCAGAACTCATCATCCCTAAAACATATGTAGCAGAATCTGCTGAAGTTATAAAAAATGATCCTAACAACAATATGGCTATTCCACTCATTAAAGCTCCAAATTTATATTGACCAAAAACTAAAAATAATGCTGTCTCTGTATTTTCTACAGCTACTGTTGCAAACTCTTTTCCTAAAGTTACTCCTAAAGTTCCAAAAGCTGAGAACCAAATAAAAGAAACAACAGATGGAATTATAACTACTCCAATTACAAACTCTCTTATAGTTCTTCCTTTTGATATTCTAGCTATGAAAGTTCCAACAAAAGGTGTCCATGCAACCCAATTAGACCAATAAAATATTGTCCATGCTGACATCCATTTATTATCACCAAAACTATTTGTTTTTAAACTAATTTTTAAAAAATTATTTAAGTAGTTTCCTAAGTTTTCAGAAAAAACATTGAATATAGATATTGTAGGACCTAGGATAATAACCATCAACAGTAGTACAACAGAGATTAAAACATTTATATTAGACAATATTTTTATTCCTTTATCTAGTGAACCTAAAGCTGATGCTATAAAAATGATAGTTACAACAGTTATTATAACTATTTGACTGAGTATACTATTTGGTATATTAAAAAGATAGTTTAATCCACTATTTATCTGCAATGCTCCTAATCCTAAAGTTGTTGCAACTCCAGTAATTGTAGCTAAAATTGCGATTATATCTATTATATTTTTAACTTTTTTTTCATAAAATCTCCCTTTTAAAATAGGTGAAAAAAGAGAACTTACAAGTCCTTTTTCTCCTTTTCTAAATTGGAAGTATGCCATGGCTAAAGCTAAAAAACTATATATTGCCCATGGATGAATACCCCAGTGAAAAAATGATGTTTTAAATGCAAAATCTATGGCTTCTTTAGTTCCACCCTCCATTCCACCAACTGGATATACATAGTGAGTCATCGGTTCAGCTACTCCAAAGAATACCAATCCAACTCCCATTCCTGCAGAAAATAGCATTGAAAACCAAGAAAGATTTGAGTATTCAGGCTTAGAATTATCTTTTCCAAGTTTAATATTTCCATAGCTACTACAGCATAGAAATAAACAAACTAGTGCTATTAAAAGTACAATGATTAAATATAGAAATCCAAAGTTTGTAATTATAGAATCAAGAAGCTCTGTAGTTACTTTTTCAAAAGTAATTTTATCCCAACCAATTATTGATAAAATGACAAAAATAATTAAAAATGTTGTATAGAATATGGTATTTTCTTTAGTTATAGCTTTTTCTAAAATTTTTGTTTTTTCATCAATTTGTTTAGTACAGCCGCCATTATTATAATTTTCCATGTAAAACCTCCTTTGAATAAATATTATATATAGTCTACTCTTTAAAAATGGTTTTCCTTCTTTTTTTAATCATATGATTATAGGTCTTTATTTTGTAAATAATAAAAAATCACAGAATTAGTCCTGTGATTATTTTTATATTTTTTATCTATTTTTAAACATCATCTCTCTTAGCTCGTTTCCAACAATTTCAATTTTTTCCTCTCTACATCTATTTCTCATAGTTTTTAAAATTGGATATCCTGCTTGACCTTCTAAAATAAAATCTTTAGCAAATTTTCCATTTTGAATATCTTCTAAAACTTCTTTCATATTCTCTCTACTCTCTTTTGTTATAATCTTTTTTCCAGTTGTATAGTCTCCATACTCAGCAGTATTTGAGATTGACTCCCTCATAGCTGCAAATCCCTTGGAATAGATTAAATCGACAATTAATTTCATCTCATGAACACATTCAAAATACGCTAACTTTTCATCATACCCTGCTTTTAAAAGCGTTTCGTAACCCGCTTTCATAAGTTCTACTAATCCTCCACATAAAACAGCTTGCTCTCCAAATAGATCTGTTTCTGTTTCATCTTTAAAAGTAGTTTCTAGAACTCCTAAATTTAAACAAACGCCCTTAGCCCAATCTTTAGCTAATTGAAGTGTTTCATTTGATGGATCTTGGTATACTGAGATAAGAGCTGGAACTCCCTCTTTTTCTAAAAATTTCTCTCTTACTTTATGGCCTGGTGATTTTGGAGCTACCATAAAGACATTTAAATCTTTTCTTGGTGCTACTTGAGAGTAATGAATATTAAATCCATGAGCAAAACCTAAAAAGGCACCATCTTTTAAATTTTTCTTTAAATATTCATTGTAAAGAGCTGGTTGATTTTCATCTGGAACTAAAAGCATTGCTACATCCGCAACTTTAGCACCATCTTTTAAATTTAAAACTTCAAATCCATCCTTTTCTGCTTTATCCCAACTTTTACTATCCTCTCTTAACGCCACACTTACATTGTAACCACAATCTTTTAAATTTAAAGCATGTGCATGCCCTTGAGACCCATATCCAAATACAACAACCTTTTTTCCTTGTAAACTCATAACAACTCCTCCTCTAATCTCTATTTTTATTTTTTAAACTTCTAAGCCTCTAGTCATTGCTGAAACCCCTGTTCTTGCAATCTCCAAAATATTAAAATTTCTAACTAATTTTAAAAAACCATCTATTTTTCCAATATCTCCTGTTATCTCAATTATTAAACTCTCAAGACCCACATCTACAACAGAACCTCTATATATATCTAAAATTTGAAGAAGCTCTTGCCTGCTTTTAGAATCTACTTTAACTTTTACTAAAACAAGTTCTCTTAAAACACTTTCTTTGGAAAATGACTTTATAAACTCCACATCAAATAGTTTTTCAGCTTGTACTATAACTTGATTTAAAGTGTAATCATCCCAAAATCCAGTTATAGTCATTCTTACTGTATCTTCTGGATGTCCCTCTCCAGCTGTTATATTTTCTATATTTATACCTCTTTTTTGAAATAACCCAGATATTTTATTTAAAACTCCTGGTTTATTTTTCATAACTAAAAGTATTCTCTTAGCTTCCACTTTCTATACACCTCCAATAGTATGTTCATAAGATTTTCCAGCTGGTATTATAGGATATACATTATGTTCAAATGACATCTGAATATCTAACAGATATGGTTTATCATTTTCTAAAATCTCCTTTAATCTATTTAAATTTTGTAAGTTATCTATTTTTTCACCCTCTACAAAGTGAGCATTTCCTAATTTTACAAAATCTGGATTTATATCTAAAATTACACTTGAATATCTTTTATTATTAAAAAGTTCCTGCCACTGTTTAACCATTCCCAAAGCTCCATTATTAAAAATCAATATTTTCACAGGTAGATTGTATTGAGCTAGTAGAATCAGTTCTTGTTGATTCATTTGAAACCCACCATCTCCCACAATAACTATAACTTTCTTATTAGGATTTGCCACTTGTGCTCCTATAGCAGCTGGAAGCCCATAACCCATAGTTCCAGCTCCTCCTGAAGTACAAAATTGAAATGGTTTTTTTATATCTAAATGTTGAGCTGTAAACATTTGGTGCTGCCCAACATCAGTTACAACTATATAGTCATCGTCTAGAATTTCATTTAAAACATTTAGAGCTGCAATTTGATTTAAACTTTTTTCTTCAGTGCTTTTAGTTCTTTTAAATGAATCTCTCCAAAATTCAAAGCTATTTTTTAAATCCAGTGATAAAATATTTTTTAAAACATCTTTTGCATTACCTACAATAGGTAGATCTACAACGATATTTTTATTTACTTCAGCTCTGTCTATCTCTATATGAATTTTTTTTGAATTAGGAGAAAATCTATTTTTATCTCCTACAATTCTGTCGTCAAATCGCATTCCAACACATATTAGAAGATCTGCTTCATCAACTGCTCTATTGGCTTCTAAAAGACCATGCATACCAATCATACCTAAATAACCCTTATCTTTTTTATTAAAAATTCCAAGTCCCATAAGTGTGGAAACTACTGGAAGCTTTAATCTCTTAGAAAGAAGCTTTATCTCTTCAACACAATCTCCATTTAATACTCCCCCTCCAACTACAAGTACAGGTTTTTCAGAACTATTCAAATACTTCTCAACCTCTAAAATATCCTTTTCTTCATATAGAGGTTTGAATTTTTTTATCTCTTTTATCTCTTTTTTTAAAAGTTCTTGAAAAACTATATAATCTAATTTTTGTTCTTGAATATTTTTAGGAATATCTACCAATACTGGTCCAGGTCTTCCATGACTTGCTAAACTATAGGCCTCCTTTAGTATCTCAGGCAATTCATTAATATCTCTAACTAAATAGTTATTTTTAGTTATTGGAGATGTTATACCAATAATATCACTTTCTTGAAATGAATCCTTTCCTAAAAAAGAGGTACTAACTTGACCTGTTATAACTAACATAGGAACTGAATCCATATGAGCTGTCATTATGCCTGTAACTAGATTTGTCGCCCCTGGGCCAGATGTAGCCAAACAAACTCCAGGAACCATCTTAGTTCTTGCATAACCATCTGCACTATGAACAGCACCTTGCTCATGTCTTGCCATATAATGTCTTATATCTTTAAAGTCGTATAGTGCATCATATATAGGAATTACTGCTCCCCCTGGATAACCAAAGATATCCTTAACTCCTAAATATTTAAGTGTTTCTAAAACTATTTTAGCTCCTGTTATCTCCTTCATACTCTCCTCCTATCTCATAACTGCTCCCTCTGATGAATCTGAAACTAGCTTCATATATTTTTTTAACATTCTATTTTTTACTTCTTTTTCTAAAAGAGTAGTTGTCTCTTTTCTTTTTTCTAACTCTTCACTTGAAACTAACAGTTCTATTTTTTTATTTGGAATATCTATCTCTATATAATCTCCATCTTGTACATAAGCTATCACACCTTTATCTAAAGCCTCTGGAGATACATGCCCTATGGCAGCTCCTCTAGATCCCCCTGAAAATCTTCCATCAGTTACTAAAGCGCAGTACATATCTAGTCCCATCCCTACTAAAGCTCCTGTTGGTGATAGCATCTCTCGCATTCCTGGCCCTCCTTTTGGTCCTTCATATGAGATCACAACTACATCACCTTTTTCAATATTACCACCTAATATAGCTTCAGTGGCTTTTTCTTCACAGTTAAATACTTTTGCCTTTCCTTTATGAACTAGCATACTTGGATGGACTGCTCCTGATTTTACAATTGCTCCCTTTGCAGCCAAGTTTCCTTTTAAAACAGATAATCCTCCTGTATTAAAATAAGGATTGTTAAAATCTCGAATTATCTCTTTATTGAAAACTTCCCCTTTTTCTGCTATATCTAAAATATCTTTTAAAGCCACAGTGGGATTTGATTTTAAAAGTTTATTCTCTTTTAAAACTTTTAAAACAGCACTTACTCCTCCTGCTTCATAAAAATCCTCTATAAAGTATGAACTTGCTGGAGATAGTTTTACTATCTGTTTTGTTTTATTTGAAACTTCATCAAAAGTATCTAAAGTCAATTTTTCTCCACACTCATAAGCTATTGCAGGAAGATGAAGAGCTGTGTTAGTAGATCCTCCCAAAGCCATGTCTACAACAACTGAGTTATATAAACTAGAACTATTTATTATGTCTCTTGCTTTCACTCCTTTTTTCAAAAGTTCCATAATCTGGATCCCAGACTCTTTTGCCAATCTTTTTCTTTCAGAATAAACACTAGGTACTGTTCCATTTCCTGGAAGAGCTATTCCTAAAGCTTCTGTTAAACAGTTCATCGTATTAGCAGTATACATCCCTGAACATGAACCGCAAGTTTTACAAACTTCATATTCAGCTTTTTTTAACTCCTCTAGTGTCATCTCTTTATTTTGGACTTTTCCAACATATTCAAATAGATCTGATATTCCAATTTTTTTTCCTTGAAATTTTCCAGCTAGCATAGGTCCGCCACTTATAAAAATAGATGGTAGATTCAGTCTCACAGCTGCCATTAACATTCCTGGGACAACTTTATCACAACTTGGCATGAAAACTAATGCATCAAATGGCATTGCATATGCTGTTGCCTCTATTGAATCTGCTATTATCTCTCTTGTTGGAAGTGAGTTGTTCATACCTTCATGTCCCATAGCTATGCCATCACATATAGCTATAGTGTTAAACTCCATAGGAACTCCTCCATTCATATAGATTCCAGCTTTAACCTCTTCTACTAACTCTTTTAGCTGTATATGTCCTGGAACTATCTCATTGTAAGAATTAACTATTCCTATTTTAGGTAGGTCTATCTCCCTCTGCGTCAATCCCATAGAATAAAATAAAGCTCTATGTGGTGCTCTACCTAACCCCTTTGTTACAACATCACTTCTCATACCTAACCTCCCTCATTGTAAAAACTATAAAAAAAAGAGCTTAAATCCATAGACTTAAGCTCTTAAAACATCTTAGCATTGCTCAAGCCATTATTTTTTAAACAAAATAAGGCTTGAATATTTTCTGAGATACAACTCATCAAATCCAAACCCAAAAGCATATTATTATAATTATAGTTAATAAGTTTTTGAATCTGTTCATGAGTGCTCCCTCCTTTTTCTAATTTTTATAGATTCTATATTAATTTTTTTTAAATGTCAACTTTTTTTTATTTTTTTATTTTTTTAGTTAATTCTAAAACTTGCTTTTCAGCTTCTTCTAAAATCTCTTTTCCTGTTTCAGTTATACTATAATATATTCTTATTTTACCGTCATCCTCTTTTATTTTCTCTGTTTTTAAAACCTTTTCTTCTTCCATTTTGTGTAGCATCGGATAGATCATTCCTGGACTAACTTTATATCCATGTTTTTCCAAATGCTCCATAAGCCAAGATCCAAAAAATGGTTTTTTACTAGCATGTCTTAAAATATGAATATTTATAAATCCTAAAAATATTTTTCTTAAATACTTCTCTTGTACCTTCTTTTCCACTATATCCTCCATATTAGATAGCCATATATCAATGATATGATAATCAAACAATAACTATCCATTTTAAATTTAATTAAAAGCAAATTAATTATAACTAAAGGGACTCCTTTTAAATCTTTCATTAAGTCCTTCCCCATAAGTAGTATCACAGATACCATAACTCCCAAACTAGATGCATTGACAAAGTTTAAAAACTTTGAAGCTATGAGATTATTTCTTACTTTACTCACTATACTTCCTAAGAAATATATAAAGATAAAGGATGGCAAAAATATCCCTATTGTTGCCCATATAGATCCTACTACTCCACCGATTTCATATCCTATAAATGTTGCTGTTGTCAATATAGGTCCTGGAGTAAATTGCCCAAAAGCTATTGCATCTAAAAGTTGTGTTTCTGTTAATATTCCACTTTGAACAAAAAGATCAGAAATATAAGCAATAAGCATATATCCCCCTCCAAATAAAGTGGCTCCTATTTTAAAAAACTTTTCAAAGATTATAGCCCATAGTGGCAAAATAACTACATTTAAACGATTTTTATTTAGATACAATGTATAAACTGTAGCTAAAATTCCCATAGAGAAAATAATAAAAATCTCTTTTTCTAAGAAAAAATTTAAAAAACATGAAAGTAGTAAAACTATTACTTGATCATTATTTTTTTTTATTTTATTATACATATTTATTAAAGAAAATATAATTATTGGAAATACTCCAAATTTTACATAATCAAAAATAGGCTTTATATATATAATATCTTTTGAATAACTATATATAACTGCTAGTAATAGAGTTATAAAAGCTGCAGGAAATATGAATGACAAACCTGCAACTATCATACCCCAAAATCCTTTATAACGCAACCCTGTAAGCATAACTATTTGCGTTGAATTTGGTCCAGGTATTAAATTTACACTTCCTATAAAATCTAAAAAATCCTCTTTAGAAATTATTTTTCTTTTTTCTACAACCTCCCTTTCTACCATAGATATGTGAGCTACTGGTCCTCCAAAAGCTGTGCATCCTAGTTTAAAAAATATTTTAAATAAATCTAACATTTAATTAACTCCTTTTCTTTATCTAATTTTGATATCATATTTAGATAATACATTGAAGTTAATTTTTTGTCAAATTAAAATCCAAAAGATCTACTTTTTGTTGTTGTTTTTTCAACAGAGTTTGAGTGAGTTACAGTGTTAGAATTTCTTGTTGTAGTTGTCATTATTCCATTACTACCATAAGGTTGAGTATATGTTTCTGTTTTACTTGTTCCTACAGTATTAGATGTAGACATTCCTGTTTTATGAGTTTCTGTTATAGTTTTATTTTTAGAATTAAAATCTGTAAATGGACTGCTGTTATTAGAGCTATTATAAAGAGCTGTAGCAAGTATTGTATTTGCTACTAAGTTCATATCTAAACTGTTTCCCCTAGTTTGCTGTTGCCCTTCATACATTGTGGAAGCACACCCTGTAAAAGATAAAGCAATTAATAAAATTATTCCTTTTATTTTTTTCATCTATTTATCTCCTTATTTCTATAATTTTTTATAATATCTATAACTTATATTACTATATAAATTATAGATATTGTTTTTTTATACATAAATACCTTATTTTTTTACATGATTTTTTTATTTTTTATTGAATTTTTTTATATTTTTATTGTATACTTATTTAACGTTATATTTTTTATAGTTTTTTCTAAAGGAGGTTTATATGATTTTATGTAAAAAATTTAATGAATTGACACTTGAGGAGCTTTACGATATTTTAAAATTAAGATCTGAAATTTTTGTTGTAGAACAAAAGTGTGTCTATAACGATATTGATGACAAAGATAAAACCTCTTTTCATGTGATGATAAAAGAAAACGATAAAATTAAAGCATATCTTAGAGTTCTTCAGCCTGGAGTATCCTACGACAATGCTTCTTTAGGCAGAGTTTTAGTTGCTAAAGACGCTAGAGGAAAGGGTTATGCAAGAGCTATTGTAACAGAGGGGATAAACTGCGTTTTAAAAAATTTAAACACAAATAAAATTACTATTGGTGCTCAAGAATATCTTAAAGATTTTTATAAAGAGCTTGGATTTAAACCAGTTTCTGCAGTTTATTCTGAAGATGGAATTCCTCATTTAGATATGACATTTGAAAAATAAAAATAAAAAAAAGAAATAGTGACTCTTTTCTCACAAAAAAAGACTTGCTATTTCTTCTATTATTTTTTATACATTTTATTTCTTATTCAATCCTACATTTAATGCATGATTTTCTAAAATTTCATAGATTTTAATATTGTTATATGAATCTATTAAAATTGACTCATATGATATTTTGCTGTCTGCTATTATTATGTCATAATCTTTTTTTAATTTAGCCACATTTTTTTGATAGAACAATATCGGTTCTACATCAAAATTTACCGCTGGAATATACCTTTTTAAGGATATATTAAAAGCACTTTTCCGATTTATTGCAGCATCATGAAGAAGTAATAAAACATTTTTTATTTCTGAAATATTCTCCTCGATAATAATTGTTTTTAAAACAAATGCTATCACATATTTATCTGCTAAGTATATTTTATATGAATTTTCTGCTAAAAATATATCTAATTTTTCTAAAATTTTCATATAGGATCTATCTCTTTTTATATTAGATATCTTTAAAATATTATTTTCTAATTTAAAAAACGAAAGATAAACCTTATTAAAAAGTAGTTTATAAAGATCTTTATTATTAATTTTCAACTTGAAATAGTCTTTTAAATCACTTATAAATTTAGAACTTATATTTATTAAAGTTCCATCTAAACGCCCTTGATCTAAAGAGAATGAATATAAAAAGTAAACCAATTGTTTTTTATACTCTTCGCTTAATTCTTTTCCACACTTTTCAACAGAATTTTTTATTTTTATAAACTTATCCATCTCTTTAATAGATTCTACTTTAAAATCAAACCCTCCAAATATATCTACACAAACTTCTAAAACATGTATAAATGCCAATACAAAATAATTAACAGACATCTCTGAATTACTTAAAATAGGATACAATTTTTCTACTCTTTCTTTTGTATCAAACTTTTTTATACTATTTAATAAATTTCTTCTGCTTGGAACTAAAATATCCTCCTCTATAAAGAATATCATTAATTTTTTGCAAAAAGCTGTTTTATCTAAACTACTGAGATGAGTTAAAACTAATCCCTTTCCATGGATATACTCATAAGTTGATCCATTTTTTGCAAATGTCTCTTTTACTGTTTTAAAAGCTCTTAAAATTGTACTTCTAGATATATCTAGATTCTCTTTTTCTTTTTCTAAATTTAAAAATCCCGTTGCTATAAATTTAATAAATAGATAATCTACTTTTTCTACTGATGTTAAAGTGTTAAAATTGTTAAATAGTGTTTTCATCTGTTGATTTGAAAGATTTAAAGAACATAAGCTGTCGTTCCTCTTTATTATTGGTAAGTTGATCGATTCTAAAAACTCATTAAGTTGTAAGATTGCTTTCATTATTGAGCTTTTCTCTACTTCTAAATACAACTGCATATCATCTACAGACATTTCACTCTGAGATAAAATTTTTAAAATATTTGCAGCTGTTGTATGCATTATACCACCCCCTACTATTATATAATAGCATATAGAGGGCATTCTGAAAAGTTTTTTTCTATGTATAGATTATAGGTCTTTTGATAATATTTTTTTAGCTTCTATAAATCTTTGCCCAGCGGTAAATAAAACTACTCCAGAAAATATATTTATAACAACTTCTGCTCTCTCTCTTAAAAGTATCATTAAACTAAGCATTACAAATCCCTCAGTTCTTTCGGCTAATCCCGCTTGATAATAAAATGTTTTCTCTCCTTTATTTTCAGCTAATGGTCCTGTTGTTAGAAATATTGTCATTGATATTATTATACTAACAGCTAATACAAGAGATATAAAACTAAACTGGGAATATTTATAAGCAACACCTATTATAACAGATCCTTCAACTATTCTATCAAATGTTATATCCATTACTGTTCCAAAAGGTGATGAGGATTTTGTCTTTCTAGCTATAGTCCCATCCACTGCATCTAAATACCCTGAAATCCATAGCATTAAAATTCCAGCTATATTTAAGTCTAATGCTGTTAAAATTCCACTTAAAACTCCAACTAGCATAGCTATTATTGTAACTCTATTAGCATCTAATCCAAGTTTTATAGCTATATCTGCTCCTAAACCAATTAAAGGTTGAATATATTTTCTACAATGTGTATCTAGCATCTACTTTGCTCTCCTATTAAAATTTTCTCATTGTCATTATAACTTAAAGAGATCTCATCTCCTTTTTCATATAAAACTTCATTTTCCTCTACTAAGGTTATTTTTTCGTCTCCTAAAGATACAACTACCCAGTGACCACCCATTTTATAAGTTATCTCTTCTACTTTTCCTTTTAAATTAGAATCCTTAACTATTTTAATACTTTTTCCTCTAAGTGCTACAAACTTACAATGTTTTATTTTACATTTAAATATACTTTCAAACTTCTCTTTTAAAAATATATTTTCCACACCTAGTAATTTAGCTGTATAAACATTTTTTGGCTCATTATATAGATCTTTAGGTGTTCCATAATCTAAAAGCTCTCCCTTAAACATAACTCCTATTCTAGTAGAGAGATAAAAAGCTTCCTCTCTATCATGAGTTACAAATATAATTGTAACTTTTAATCTTTCGTGAAGTTTTTTTACCATCTTTTGCATTTTATCTCTCAAATTGAAATCTAGTGCAGAAAAAGGTTCATCCATTAGTAAAAGTTTTGGCCTTGTAACTATTGCTCTTGCTATTGAAACTCTTTGCTTCTCTCCTCCACTTAGTTCATTTGGAAACCTTTTCTCTTTTCCCACTAAATCCATTTCTAGTAAAACTTCTCTAACTCTTTTTTCAATTTCATCTTTAGATATTTTTTTTATCTTCAATCCAAAAGCTATATTTTCCCAAACATTTAAATGAGGAAGAAGAAGATCCTTTTGAAAAACCATTGCAATCTTCCCATCCTTTATCATCCTACTCGGACTTTTTCCATCTATTAATATCTCTCCTTGAAACTCTTTGTCTAGTCCTGATACTATATTTAAAAGAGTGGTTTTTCCAGATCCTGATTGTCCTAGTACTCCTATAAATTCTCCCTCTTTTATAGAGATATTTATATTTTTTAAAGAAAATGCAGAAAAGGATTTAGAGACTTCTTTTATCTCTATCATCTAATATTCTCTCCTTTTATAAATTTTTTTTACTAACTGATTTATTAAAAAAACTAAAAAATATGTAAATACAACATATATTACACTATAAACTGTTCCATTAGTAACTCCTCCATCAACTAAATACGGCATCATTAGAATTGGAAGGGTCATAATTTGTCCTCCTCCTATTATAAAAGTCACTAAATATTGAGCCAACGAAACAATTATAACTAAAGACATTCCAACTAAAAATGATGGATATATCATTGGTAAAGTAATTTTAAAAAATCTCTCTATGAAATTAGCACCTAAAATTTTACCTAAATTTATATAGTCTCTATTTAAGGTCACATATCCTGATCTCATACTTTGAATATAGTACGGAATTGTTGTAACACTGTGTACTATAGCCACTCCTAGAGTTGTTTCTATTAATCCTAATTTTATAAATGCAAACTGTATTCCC
Source organism: Cetobacterium sp. NK01 (assembly GCF_024506395.1). Taxonomy (NCBI): domain Bacteria; kingdom Fusobacteriati; phylum Fusobacteriota; class Fusobacteriia; order Fusobacteriales; family Fusobacteriaceae; genus Cetobacterium; species Cetobacterium sp. NK01. The sequence goes on along the minus strand of NZ_JANIBO010000001.1, from coordinate 101,478 downwards.
ATTGTACTTACCATTGTAGGAATTATCAACGGTAAAATTATTAAAAGTTCTATAAAAATTTTCCCTTTAAAATTTTCTCTAGCCATAAAGGCAGCTACAGGTGTTCCTATTATAAAGTTTATAAACATAGTCATTAAAACTACTAAAAATGTTGTTAATAAACTGCTGTAAGTTGCTTTAGATTTCAAAACGTATCCCCACATTTTAAAATTCATGCTATTAAAAAATATCCCAATAAATGGTAGTAAAAATATTAAAGAGATAAAAAAATATGTTATCCATAAAAATATCCTTTTCATTTTACCACTCTCTTTCTTCAAATTTTGTAAAAAACTTTAAAACTAAACACATTACTCCACCAAAGAGCAAACTTATAGATGAGATTAAAATATTCATAACCATTATCTTTCCCCTCATATCTAAACTTCCCTTTGTATATGTATCAAATACTAATACAGACAAAACTCTCGGATGAGTAACACCTAAAATATAAGGCGTTTCAAAAGATGCAAAAAGATATGTTAAAACTATGAAAAAGCTTATACTTAGAGTTGGAAAAACTAGAGGGAAAACTATTTTTTTAAAAAAAGTTATATCACTTAAATTATATATTTTCCCTAAAGAATCCCACTTCTTATCAATTCTAAAAACTATAGGAAGAGTCATCATAGTCATAAAAGGTAATGCCTTCCAAACATATGTTAATATTATGCCAACTCCATATCTATCATTTGTTAATATTACAAAATCATCTATAGAGGATATGATCCCTATTTTAAATAAAATCTTATTTAATATACCTCTTCTCATAAGAAGTAAGAGTACTCCGTATGCACTCACTAAATATGGAACAAATACTGGAGCTTCAATTACTCTTTGAAAAAACTTTGTATGAAAATAGCCCCTTCTTTTACTTATAAAAACCAAAAATAGAACTCCTATTGTCAATATAAAAGCAAAAATAGAAGCTATACTATTTATTTTTATTGTATAGATTAAGCTCTCATAAAACTCTTTAGAATAAATAACTTCTCTATAATATTCTAAAGTAAAATATGATTTAGTTAAAATTCTATTATATCCAAAAGAGGTCATAAAAACGTAGTATAAACCATAAAGAAAGAAAAATGTTATATATAAAAAGAACGGTATTATATATATAAATTTTTTAATTTTTTCCAACGTTCTCTATCCATCCCTCTTCAATAACTTTCAATTTATCTGGAGTTAATTCCATAACTCTTTTTTCTTGAAGTTCTTCTGGTGATGGAATTTTCCCACTTTTATTTAAATCAAAGAATTTTTTAACAGTCTCTGGAGTCAATTTTCTCATATCTAAAATATTAAAATCACCCCAATTTTTTGGTTCTTGTTTTAATAACTGCATCTCTGGTGAAATTAACTCATTTATAACTATTAAAGCTCCACTTTTATTTTGAGCATTTTTAGGTATTGCTAAATAGTGATTATTAAATAACGTTCCTTTATTCAATAAAAAACTTTGAGATGTATCTGGATACTCTTTTGATTCTATTTTAGAATTAACTTTATTTATTGTGTATCCCATTGTTACGTTAACTTCTCCTGTTGAGTATAAAAGATCTAACTTCCCTTCTGATTCAGGATAAGTTTCTCCTTTTCTCCATAAATATGGCTCTATCTCATTTAAATAATTCCAAACTAAATTAAGATTTTGTTTAAACTCCTCAGGAGTCATCTTTTGAATATTATCATAACCTAACATATCAATAACTATATTTCTTACAAAAGCGCTTCCTGTAAAATTATTTGCATTTGGATATGTAAATTTTCCAGGATTCTTTTTAACATACTCTGTTAGAGTTTCCCATCCAGTAAAAGGTATTTTTCCATTTTTTGTATTGTATATAAAATTAAATTGAGCTTCCCCAAATGGGACTTCCAATCCATTTATAGTTTCTCCAAAATCTTTAACAGTTGTACTCTCTTTTAATAAATCTTTATTTTCAACTTTTGCTAAGATATTTTCTTCTAAAACTTTAGCATCCTTTAATGCTTTAAAATTTTCACCATTAACCCATAAAATATCTATAACACCATTTTTCTTTCCCGCTTGTTTTTCTATTATCAATTTATTAACAACATCTTTTATATCTACAATAGGAACCCTTTTTAGATTTATTCCATCTTTCTCTAAAACTTTAGGAGTCACTACATCATCCATAAACTTATTGATCTCTTTTGATCCTCCCCACATATAGATATTGACATCTTTATTTTCCTCTTTTTTACAACCTGCTAGTGCACTAAGAACTAACAGTGAAAGTGTAAATAGTTTTATTTTTTTTCCCATATTAATAATCCTCCTAGTATTTCGAATTTTTTCTTGCTATTAATTTTGCTATTATAGTTAAAGCCAAAAATATAAGAGATGCTATTATTGACATTTTAACAGCTTTTTCCATATCTCCTGAAGCCACTGCTCCAGCTAATAATACAAATACTGATGTTCCTGGCAATATAAATATTGTTGATAATAAAGAGTATTTAATAAAACTTATTGAAGTTAATCCATAAACGTAGTTTTGGATTCCAAAGGGAAATATTGGCAATAGTCTTGTAATGGCAAGAATAAACCACCCCTCTTTCTTAACTCCTTCATCTATCTTTTTAAAAACTTCTGTTTTTCCAAATCTCTCTTCAACAAATTTTCTAGCAACATATCTTGCTATTAAAAATGACAAAGATAAACCTAAACCTGCTCCAATAGCTGTGTACAAAATTCCCATTACAGGTCCAAAGATAATTCCCCCTGCTAAAGTTAGAGGTAAAACAGATATACACGTTGTTGTTACAATAGCATATAAAACCATGTATATAACTGGTCCCCATACCCCTAGTTCCTTAATCAGTACCTCTAATTTTTCTCTACTTCTTAAATACTCCAAAGCTCCTGATTTCATAACTATAAATACAAGGATTATTAAAACACATACTATAGCTATTTTTAATAGTTTTCTTTTTTGCTTCATCTAACTCTCCTCTTTATTAAGTTCTAGCTTTGATTTATATCTTGTTAACCATTGTTTCATAGGTCCTTTATTTCTTTTTTTAGCTTTTGCTTTTTCATATTTATCACCAAATATCAAATCAACTATATGTAGAGCATCTGCTCCACCATTTTCCATAGATTCTCTACAAGCTGCACAATATGTTACCATATAACCTGTTGTTGTTTCTGATGCTCTTTTATCCATAACTTTTTTAGCTACTTCTAGAGCAGCAGGTGCTACCATTCCCCCAAAACCACAACACCTTGTTTTTTCTTTAGAGTTCTCTAACTCCTCTATCTCATACCCTAACTGATCCATAATCCATCTAATTCCATCATGAATTCTTTTTTCTTTTCTAGTTGGACACGAATCATGGATATTAAACTTAACATCTGAATCTTTTCCTATACCAATTTGATCATCTGGTAATCCAATCTCTGGAAGTAGTTCCCAAAGAGATATCACATTATATTTTGTGTTCTTTTTAAATATGCCATAACAAGATTGGCATGCAACTATAATGGTCTTAGCTTCTACTTTATCTAATTCCCTTTGAACAGACTTAAATCTTCTTTCAAATAAATCATCTTGTCCTATAGCCTTAGATGGTTTTCCACAACATTTTAATAAAGATCCAACCTCTCCTCCTAGTCTATTTTTTAAATGTTCCATTATATTTTTTACAGCAGTTGAACTATAAGAGGGCAAAGAACACCCTGGAAAAAATATATATTTTGTTTCCTTTCTGTTAGAGGCTTTTTTTAAAGTATTAAATAATTTTGAAAACCCTAAATACTGATGTATTTCAACAGCTTTATGTCCCTTCATTGGAGATTTTCCACCATTATCTTTAACATATTTACTTCTTATTTCACTAAAACACGATTTTAAATCTAAACTTTTAGGACATTTTAAAGTACATTGATCACACATATTACAAGAATAAGCTATTTTAGGATCTATTTTGTTGTATCCTTTTTTATCATACTCTGTGAACAAAGTTTTAGGACAATCTGTATAATCATTTAGCATAGTACACTCTTTCATACATAATTTACATTCACATTGTAAACATCTATTTGCTTCTTTTATAGCCTCCTCTTTAGTAAAACCTCTATTTTCAAAAGCTGTATTTTTAGAAATTACTCTCTCATTTTTTTCAGGATCATCCCATCCCTTAGGTAGATACTCTGTTGGAAGATATAATTTTGTCTTATATCCCCCTTCCGCTTCTAAAGTTCTCTCTTTTTTTAGATCTTCTCCCTTTAAAAACCTATCTATTGATTTAGCTGCTCTTCGCCCTTGAGCCATAGCCTCTACAACAATACGTGAGCTAGCACAATTTCCTGCCACAAAGATCATTTTATCTCCATTTAATTGCATTGTTAACTCATCAAAATCAGATATATTTTCTGATTTTTCCCCTATTGCAACTAAAATTGCATCAAAGTTTTCTTTTAATTTTTCAAAAGATATATCTTTCCCAATTTCAGTTGACAGTTTAATATTAATTTTTAATTTTTCTAACAAAGAGTATTCTCTATCTATAACGTACCTTGGAAGTTTGGACTCAGAAATTCTAGTTCTCATACTCCCGCCAAAATGAGAGGATTTTTCATACAAAGTAACCTCATACCCCTCTTTTGCTAGATCTATTGCTCCTTGAGCTCCAGCAGGACCTGCACCTATAACAGCTACTTTTTTGCCATTTTTCTCTTTTAATGATACATCCCAGTTTTCCTCTTTATCAAAATTATCTGCAGCGTATCTTTTTAAAGAGGCAATTGCTATTGGTAATCCCTCTTTTCCTCTTCTACAATTTTGTTCACAAGGATGAGCACATATTCTTCCTAATGTTCCTGGAAGAAAAAGTGTTTCTCTTATAACTTTTATTGCTTCTTCTCCTTTTCCCTCTCCAATTAATCTAACATAATTTTTGGCATCTGTATTCATTGGACAACTACTTTTACAGGCTGCTTCTGAATCTCCCATACAATTTTCAACAATATTTTTTATCTTTAATAACATCTCCATTAAAATTATTTCTCCATTTTATATTAATATGATATATTATATCATTATTATAATTAATTTATAATTTTTTATTTTTAAAATAAAAAAGGTCTAATCATACGATTAGACCCTCTTTTTATATATCTATCTCTCCTACATTTAACTTTTCCACAAACTTATATGTAGAATCTATCTTTTTTAATATAAATATCTGTTCTTTAAAAATCTGACCACCAAAGTCGCTATAGGTCTGATATTTTACTCTTTGAGCAAATATATTATCCTCTAGTTGAATCACTTGTCCCGCTTCTAAGACTTTTTTAGCCGGAGTATTGAAGTAGTCTCCTAATGCGAAGGCAACTCCAGTTCTATATGATGTTTTCGGTGCTGAATAACTCAATGTAGAAAGTGCTAGTAAAAATAAAAACGCTTTTTTCATAGTGTTTACCTCCCTAGGATATTATTATTCATGATATCAATTATACTATTAGGTAGCACTTTTTCAAAATATAATTTTTATATAGTAATCATTTCGGTCTTTTTTAACACATTTTTTAAGATTTATACATACCTTCTATTTCAGCTTCTCCTAAAATATGTCCTTTTATCTTTTTATATGCTTCATTTAAATAAAATCCATTTTTCAAATCTAATTTTTTATCTATAGCATATATTTTCACCTCATATAAGTGATCTTTATCTGGTGGAGTAGGTCCTCCATAAAATGTAGCTTTCTCTTTTGGTAATCCTTTTAGTTTAGATGCCCAACTATTTATTCCTTGAATTATATTTTTATCTGTTCTACTTGCTCCCTCTTTTAACTCTTTATAATTTTTAGGAACTACCGCTATCCAATGAATCCATGAAAATCCAGCTACTGGAATAGCATCATAATCTTGCATAACAACTAAAAAACTCTCTGTTCCCACAGGTACATTTTCCCACTTTAACTCTATAGATTTAGAAGGCATATCATCTATCCAAGATTCACCATGCTTTCCAAAATCATCTTTTATATATCCATCTACAATACTATCACTTGTTAAACTAAATTTTTCACTACTCTTCATTGCGTCCTCCTCAATTATTTTTATCTTTTTATTCAAAGAAAAGAAAAAATATCCTCTTGAATTAATTTGAAAAACACACTATACTATAGAATAATATTATTTTCATATTGGAGAGATGTCATGAATAAATTAATTATAAAATTCTTTAAAAAATTCCAAGGAAGAAAAATTAGTTCTGAAGACCTAAAATCAGCTTTAAAAAAAGCCATGAATCTTGGAGCAAGTGCCCAAGACTTTCTTCTTATTGTAAATCTTGTAAAAGATACTAAAAACAAAAAATATAAATTAGATAAAAAATATCTAGTTATTCTAAGTGCTGCTATTATATATGTAGTTGTTCCTATTGATGCCGTTTCTGATCTCATCCCTGGAGTTGGATGGATTGATGATGCTACTTTAATCGGATATGTTGCTCGGGGGTATGCTGAAGTTTTAAGAGATTATAAAGATTTTTGTGAAAAAAAAGCTTTATCTGATGCTTAAAAAATATTTTTTTTCATCAACAAAAAATGTTCTTTTATCATCTGGCTTCCTTGCTCTAAATTTTTCTCAACCAAAGCTTGATATATTACCCTGTGTTGTTTTAGGAGTATATCTTTATCCTTTGAGGTACTTAAAATACTTTTTCTTATATTCTTAATAAAACTTTCTAAAGTTGATCTAGAAGAGTTATATAAACTTATAAAAAATATATTGTGACTAGCTTCTACTATAGCTCTATGAAACTCTGCATCTAAAATAGAGCTTTCCTCTTCTGAGGCTACATTTTTTAACTTTTCAATTATTCTTCCTATATCTTCTAACTCTTCTCTTGTTATATTTTTTAAAGCTAGTTCAAAAGCTTTAACCTCTACTCCTTCTCTAAAATCTATTAATTCAATAACTTTTTTTCCTGTTAAAAGAAAGAACAGATTAAAGTTTTCAAAAAAAGAATCTGTAAAATCATCTTTTAAATAGTAACCACTTCCTTGAATGCACGTTGTTATTCCCATAGCTGTCAAAACTTTTAAAGTCTCTCTTACTGTAGCTCTACTGAGATTTAATTTTTCTGCTAAATCTCTTTCTGTTTCTATTTTTCCTCCAGGTTTTAAAGTGTTTTTTTCAATTTTATCCTTTATGTATTCTAATATTATATTATAATTTTTATTTTTCATTTTGCCTCCATTAATACCCTTATTTCTCTAAGATACCTATTAATTTCTATATTGTATCATGTAAACAATTACTATTCTAATGAAATTATAAAAAGGAGCTTATTAATAGCTCCCCTCAATACTTTTATTACTTTTTATCTTGTTCCTCTTTCTCTTTTTCTTTATGCTTTTCTTCAATTTCAAACAATAACATCTTTACATCTAAAAGCTCAGCTGCTATTAATCTATCAAAGTTATCTTTATAAATTTTTTCTAACTTTTTAAATCTATCCCAAAAATCATCTACTTCCTCTTTTTTAGGAGGTTCCTCCTTTTTCAAGCTCTCCTTTGCTTCATCTTTTAATTCATCTAGTTTTTTCTTGTTCTCCATAGTGAAACACTCTCCTTTTTCCCAATTATACCTATATATACAAATTTTTTCTTTAAAACCTTTTTAATTTTTTAAAGGATACAAAACTCCTTAACGTAGAATACTTGTAACAAGTCTATTTTATTTAAATTTTGTTACAGGAGAGTATAATATGTATGAAAACTTTGATAATAGTGAATCTAATATAAAGGGAACTCTTAAGCTTTTTTCAGAAGCAGATATAAAAACTATATATCTGACCTTAGAGTCCTCTTTAGATGGAATAAAAAATGATGAAGCTAATAGGCGTTTAGAGACCTTTGGTTTTAATGAAATTACAAAAGAAAAAGTTAAACCCTGGTATATCCAGCTTTTATTAGCTTTTTTAAACCCTTTTAACTTTATACTTGGACTTTTAGCTTTTGTATCCCTTTTCACAGATGTCATTTTTGCCAACGAAACAGAGCGTTCTTGGATCTCTATAATTCTTATTTTAACTATGATTTTAATAAGTAGCTTTATAAAATTTATCCAAGAATATCGTTCTAGTAAAACTGCTGAAAAATTAAAAAATCTTATTGTTACAAAAGTAACTGTTATAAGAGATGGAATCTCTACTGAGATTGATATAAAATCACTTGTTCCAGGAGATATTGTAAAATTAACAGCTGGAGATATTGTCCCTGGAGATATTAGAATTATATCTAGTAAAGACCTTTTTATAAGTCAATCTGTACTTACTGGTGAATCTAATCCTGTGGAGAAATACCCTAGTTTACTTGTAAAAACTGCTTTTATTTCAGAACTATCTAACATTGTTTTAATGGGAACTAATGTTTTAAGTGGAACTGCTCTAGGAGTTGTTCTTGGAACAGGAAAACATACTTTTTTAAATACAATTAGTGAAAGCTTAAAAACTCCTCCTAGTGAAACTAGTTTTGAAAAAGGAATTGATGATGTTTCTAAACTTCTTATTAAATTTATGCTCTTTATGGTTCCTATTGTTTTTCTTATAAATGGGTATTTAAAGGGTGCTTGGTTTGAATCTATGCTTTTTAGTTTATCAGTTGCTATTGGATTAACTCCTGAAATGCTACCTATGATTGTAACTGGAAACTTAACTAAAGGTGCTATTGAACTTTCTAAGAAAAAAACTATTGTTAAGAAATTAGATTCAATACATAATTTTGGAGCTATGAATATCCTATGTACTGACAAAACAGGTACGTTAACTCAAGATAAAGTTACTGTTGTTAAATATCTTAATTATAATGGTGTAGATGATGATAATGTATTATATCTCGCTTATTTAAATAGTTTTTTTCAAACAGGGCTTAAAAACCTTATGGATAGGGCTATTTTAGAGTTTGAAGAGGAACACTACACAATAAAAAATGAATATAAAAAAATAGATGAGCTTCCATTTGATTTTGAACGTAGAAGAATGTCTGTAATTGTAGAGGATCTTTCTGGAGAAAGAACTATGATTACAAAAGGAGCTATTGAGGAGATGCTCTATATTTCAAATTTTGTAGAGATTAATGGTGAAACTTTAGAGATAAAAGATGAGATTGAAGAGAAAATAAAATCTTTAGTTAATCAATTAAACGAAGATGGTATGAGAGTTATTGGAATTGGTAAAAAAATACTTCCTCGAGATAGAGAGCTAAACTTTAGTAATAAAGATGAAAATTCTCTAACTTTTGTTGGTATGCTTGGATTTTTAGATCCTGCTAAAGAGGGTGTTGGTGAAACGTTAAAGTCATTAAATGAATATGGAGTAGAAATTAAAATTTTAACTGGAGATAACGAATTAGTTACCCAAAAAATTTGCAAAGATATTGGACTAGATGTTAAAGGTGCTGTTGATGGAGGATACATTGAATCTATTGACGATTTAGAACTTAAAAAAATCTTAAAGAACACAACTATTTTTTCTAAATTATCCCCTTTAGATAAAGCTCGTGTTGTTAGACTTTTAAAAGAGATGGGGAATACTGTAGGTTATATGGGAGATGGTATAAATGATGCTCCTGCTCTTCGCCAATGTGATGTTGGAATCTCTGTTGAAAACGGAATGGATATAGCTAAAGAATCTGCTCAAATAATTCTTTTAGAAAAAGAGTTATCTGTTCTTTTAGAAGGAGTTATTATTGGAAGAAAAATTTTTACCAATATGATAAAATACCTTAAAATGACTGCTTCTTCTAACTTTGGAAATGTTTTTAGTGTTGTTTTAGCCAGTGCTTTTTTACCATTTTTACCAATGCTCCCAATACAGATACTTTTTCAAAATCTTCTATATGATATATCTCAAATCTCTATTCCTTGGGATAATGTAGATAAAGAGGATGTTTTAAAGCCTAAAAATTGGAGTGCTGAAAGTGTAGGAAAGTTTATGATGTATATAGGTCCTTTAAGTTCAATATTTGACATTGCAACTTTTCTAGTTATGTTTTATATTTTCAAGGCTAACTCTCTTGAAACTCAAGGGTTTTTCCACACTGGATGGTTTATAGAAAGTATTCTATCTCAAACTTTAATAATACATCTAATAAGAACTAAAAAAATCCCTTTTATTGAATCAAATGCTAATATTAAAGTTATCTTTTTAACTTCTACTATAATGATTTTTTCTGTATTTGTTCCATATTCTAAAATTAACGGAACTTTAGGATTTATACCTATGCCTATTTCATACTTCTTTTGGGTTATTTTAATACTTATTGGTTATTTTTTTACTATAATTTTTGCAAAAAAACATTTTATAAAAAAATTCAATTCTTGGTTATGAAAACAGAAGACAATTTAATGAAAACGTGCTATAATTAAGGAATGAAAGAGATTTCAAATTTATTATGAGGAGGGATTTTAATATGAAAAAATTAGTATTAGGAAGCATTTTCTTTAGCTTATTCTTAGTTGGATGTTCAAGCACTCAACCTCAAGAAGAAGTTGTAGTTCAAGAGGCAGTTGTTGAGGAGGTTGTAGTAGCTACTCCTGAGCCAGTTGAAGCTCCAACAAAACCTTTACCAAAGCCATTATTAGACAAGTAAAAAATATAAGCTGAGTTCGTAGAACTCAGCTTTTTTAGTTATGTTACTCTTTTATATATTTAGCTTTTAAAACTGTTTTTTCTAAAACATGACCATCTATAGCGTCATATAACTCATTTAAATAGAATCCTTTTTTTAGATCCATCTCTTTATCTAAAGCATATAGTGTTATTGTATAAGTATGTGTTTTATTAGGTGGAACAGGTCCTCCATATCTTGCCACTTCATCTTTTGGTAAACTACCACCAATTAAAGACCACCAGCTATTTTCACCTTGAACTAATTTTGGATCTGTAGCACTGGCATTTTCAGGTAAAGCATTAGCATCTCCTGGAATTAAAGTTAACCAGTGTAACCAGATAACTCCAACTGCTTCTACAGCATCAAAATCCTCAATAACTAGAGCAAATTGCTTTGTTCCTGCAGGTGCATTTTTCCATTCAAAAGGCATTGAAAGAGTTGGCATTCCACGATACTGATCTTTTCCATAAGTTCCGTATTTTTTTTCAATAACTCCATCTTTTATTCCACTACTTGTCAACTCTAAAGCAAAAGACGTCATCCCAAGAAGCAGAAACATACTCAGTAAAAATTTTTTCATAAAGTTACCTCCTATTTAAATTAAGTTATCAACTTATACGGCAGATTTATTCTCTTTCCTAGTTAATTTTAAAGCTATATTTAGTTTTTTGAATATAAGGATTACTTGAATTATATATTTCCATTTTTTCTTCTATTAAATTTTTAATATCTGGATAATCTTGAGTTTCTAAACAAAATCCATAATATTTATGAGGTTTTATATCGCTAGCTAGAACGTCTGTATTTTCAAGGTAATTTCCAGTATATAATACTACAACAGGCTGATCTGTCTCAATCTCTAAAATTCTACCACTTTCTATATCCTCACATCTACATTTTTTTATATGCTTTTTATCTAAAATAAAGCCATGATCAATTCCATTTCCTACAATTTTAATTTGATTTTCTTGAGAGTTAAATATTTCTTTAAACTTTCTTCCCTTTGTCAAATCAAATACACTATCCATAACAGGTAAGATTTCTACGGGTATTATTTCCTCATCTACACTTATATATTCATTTGCAAAAATAAATATCTTTTGATCCAAAATATCTCTTTTTGCATCTCCACTCAAATTAAAATATGTATGATTTGTTAAATTTATATAGGTCTCTCTATCAGGAACACCTATATAATCTATCTCTAATGTAGATTCTCTCAAAGTATAACTAACAGTAAACTCTACATTTGCTGGGAAATTATTTTCCATGTGAGGGCTTCTATAACACATTACAATTTTTAAGAAATCATTTCCTATCTCTTCAGATACAACATCCCATACCTTATTATTTAAAGCATTAAATCCTCCATGAAGATTATTCTTATTATTATTTAACTCCAATTGATAATTCTCTTCATTTATCTTCAAAATCCCATTTTTTATTCTTCCTGCAACTCTTCCTGTTATACACCCAAAATATGTTACATCCTTTGTATAGCTTTCTAAATTATCATAGGATAAAACTATATTTTCTTTTTTTCCATTTCTATCTGGAAAATTTATAGATTTTATAATTCCACCATAATTTAATATTTCTATCTCAATCTTTGAATTTATCAACTTATAAGAATAAACAGTCTTTTTATCCTTAGTTTCTGAAAACTTTACTTTCTCTATTTTCACTTTCCCTCTCCTTTTATTTCATTCCAGAATTTACCATTCCTTTAACAAAATGTTTTTGTCCAATAAAGAATATTATTAAACTCGGTATTGTTGCTATCGTTGATATAGCCATTAGTTTTCCAAATTTTATAACCAATCCTTGTTGAACTATTGCCAATCCAGAAGTTATTGTTCTAAGTTGAGGTGAGCTTATAGAAACTAAAGGCCATAAGAAGTCATTATATATTCCAGTAAAAGAAAATATTCCTAAAGTCCATAAAATTGGCTTTATATTAGGTAAAATAACTTTAAAAAATACTTGAAATTTATTTGCTCCCTCTATATAAGCTGCTTCTTCTAATTCTTTTGGAAAATCTTTCAAAAATTGATATATTAAAAATACTCCAAAAGCATTTGCTGTATAAGGAAGTATCAAAGCTTTATAAGAATCTAAAAATCCTAAGTAGTTAAATTCTAGATATAATGGTAAGAATGCTATTATTCCTGGGATCATAAGAGTTCCAAAAATAATCGATGTTATCCATTTTTTCCCAGGTATATCTAATCTTGCCAACCCATAAGCTGCTAAAGAATCTAAGATAACTATAAGAACTGTTCCAAAAGTACTTACAAAAAGAGAGTTTAAAACCCATCTTCCCACAGATACTCCCAATCCTGATATTTTAAAAGAGTATATATAATTTTCCAATGTAAATTTTTTAGGTAAAATTGTCAATCCAGAAACCAATGCCTCAGTATCAGTTTTAAAAGATGTCATAACCATCCAAAACATAGGGAAAACAAATAAAATACTAATTATTATAGCTAATATTATTAATAATGATCTATATATAGATTTATTCAACTTTCATCCTCCTTCTATTTATTGAATCTTTTAGACACCATAACAACAAAAAGAATTATCATAGCTAACATTATTGACATAGCTGATGATTTTCCAAAATTTCTATTATTAAAAGCTTCATCTACTATATACATAAGTAAAGTTTTTGTAGAATTTCCAGGTCCACCCTTAGTCATCATATATGGCTGTCCATAAACGTTAAAAGAAGCTATTGTTGATGTTAAAATAGTGAAAACCATAGCAGGTTTTATACTCGGTAGTGTTATATGAAAAAATTGCTTTAATTTATTTGCTCCATCTATAGAACTAGCTTCATATACATCATCTGGAACTTGGTTCAATCCATTTATAAAAATAACCATATTAAATCCTATTGTCCACCACAATGTAGCTAGTACTATTGATATCCAAGCCCATGGTACTTCAGTTAACCATGGGATAAAATTTAAATTAAAAGTTTTATTTAATATTTGATTAAAAAATCCACTATTTGTATCTAAAAGCCAAACCCATATAACAGATATTACCGATACTGATAAAACATACGGAGCAAAATATATCGTTCTAAAAAAGTTTTGTTCCTTCTGATTTAAATTTTTTAATAATAAAGCTAGTAACAAACTAAATATAACTAATGCTGGTACACTTAACAAAACAAATTTAAACGTATTTGATAAACCATTGAAAAAATATTCATTTAAATAGTTTTGCTTATCAAAAATATCTATATAGTTTTTTAATCCAACAAATTTATGATTTTTTGATAAAAGATTCCAGTCATGAAAACTAACCCATATTCCATATATCATAGGACCCATTCCAAAGATAATAAAAGCTATCATATAAGGTATTATAAATAAACTTGAAGTTAATTGATCTAATTTCTTTCTATTCATTTTTTTACTCCTTTTTTAATTTGTAAACTGAATAGCTTTTTTTGTTGCATCCTCTAAAGCTTTTTTACTATCTTTTTGATTTAAAAGAGACATATTAACCTCTTCCCAAAGAGAACTTGAAATACTTCCCCAATTTTCAACCTCTGGAGAGTACTGTACATAATCTAACTCACTTAGAATAACACTTTGTTGAGGCATACCTTTTAATGTATCTTGCATTTTTTTAGCCACTGGAGCTTGTCCTGAATTAGCCCAAGGTAAAGAATTATCCTCTAAGTACTTTAAGAAATCTGCGATTATAGACATTTTATCTTCACTTTTAACATACGAAGGAACTGTAAAGTTATGTGAATTAGCATAAACGGCCTGTTTTTCATCACCTAACATAGGAACCTCTGCTACTCCATAATTTAGCCCTGCATCTTTCCACTGCTGCTCCATCCAAGGTCCATTAAAATGCATTGCATTTTTCCCTTGTAAAAATAGAGTTACTTCTCCATCTTGTTGAACATTTGTAGGAGAAACTTTATAAGTATAAATTAAATCCTTTAGAAACTCTAATGACTTTAGTATTTCTGGTGTGTCAAAATTTGGCTTCCCATCTTTTAAAAATTCTCCTCCATTTTGATAAACAATTGTCGGAAAAATAAACTGTTGTGGCCATAGTGTTGGTACAACAAATCCATACTCTTTATTTTCAACATTTGTTAAAACTTGAGCATATTGTAAAAACTCCTGCTTTGTTTTAGGATATTTTTCTGGATCTAAACCTGCTTTTGTAAACATATCTTTATTGTAGTAAAAAAGAAGGGGATGCGTATCAAAAGGAACTCCATATTGCTTCTCTTTCTTATTTGCATTATCCCATGCATTTTCGTTATAACTCTCTTTCACTATATTATTTTCTTTTAAAAATCCATCTAACTCTTTTAAAAGACCCTTGTTAACATACCCAAGCATCATATCCCCATGAACTACCATCATATCTGGTCCGTTTTTTTCTGTAGCTAAATTTAAATCTAACGTTTTATAATATTCCGATTGAGGAACTATTTGAAAATTTATAACATCTTTTCCTTTTGATTGATTATACTCTTTCACTATTTTTTCCATTTGAACACCATCAGGACCACTAAAAGGCACCCACAATTTCACTTGCTCATTTTCCTTAGGTGTAGAACCGTTATCTTTTCCACATGCTGATAATATAGTCATTGCTCCTAAACAAAGAATTGATGCTTTATATAATTTTTTCATAACTTCCTCCTATTTAGTCTTCAATATAGTTTGTTAAATCAATTTTTTCATTTATACTTTTAATAACTTCTAAACTGCATTTTGGTTGCCTATCATAAGTTAGCAGCCCATTTATTTCTTGTTCAACATCACAAAGTTGTGTATAACAAAATCCTACAACAATTTCAGATTTTTCTACAGCACTTAAAACTCTTTCGTAATCTTCTATAAACTCCTCTTCACTTGTTGCAACAGAATATCCCCATCCCGATGACTTTGTTGTGTCATAGGCTATTCCTCCAAACTCTGTTAATAAAATTGGTTCTCCTTCATGTTTAAACCCTTTAGCATATATTCTTTTTCCAGCTGGTTCTGACATTAAAATGTTCTTTTTTGTTTTTATATCTTCAATAAATTTATTATACTTTTTACTTTCAGACTTATTTCCATGATTATAGTTATGTACAGCACAGATATCACTTTTTGTTAATTCCCATCCATCATTAGAAATAACTAAACGTGTACTATCTAAAGAGTGAAGCATATAATAAAGAGATAATGAGTGATCTTGTTCTTTTTTGTCAAAACCAATCCTAGGAACTCCCCAGCTTTCATTTAAAGGAACCCAAGCCACTACAGATGGATGATTATAATCTCTTTTTAAAACTTCTAACCATTCATTCGTTATATTTTTAACAGAATCATAGTTGTACTCTATACAACTTGGCATCTCTCCCCAAACTAAAAATCCTAAAACATCTGCCCAATACAAGAATCTTTGACTTTCTACTTTTTGATGTTTTCTACAGCCATTAAATCCCATCTCTTTTGATAGTAATATATCTTTTTTTAAATCTTCATCTGTTGGAGCTGTCATAAGAGATTTTGGCCAATATCCTTGGTCTAAAACTAACTTTTGATAATATGGTCTGTTATTTAAATAAACTTTTCCATTATCAATATGTACTTTTCTCATTCCAAAATATCCTTCTACCTCATCTAATTTAATTTTATTCTGAGACAAAATTATTTTATAATTAAAAAGATTAGGTGTTTCAGGAGTCCAACACCATCCACTATGATGATATGGACCTCTAAATATATCTTGATTAAATATATCTATCTCTCTTTTTATAAATATCTTATTCAAATTAAAAATATCTTTTGATATTACTTCACCCTTAAATGTTATCTCTAGTTCCACATCTAAATTTTCATTTTTAAAATCTGTAGTCTCTATTAAAAACTCTACACTCCCTTTATCTAAATTTGGAGTAGTCTGAACTAGTTCGATTCTTTTTGAATTTACAGCTTCTAGCCATACTGTCTGCCAAATTCCTGTACTTCTTGTATACCAAATACCTTCACTTTGCTCTTTCCAAAATTGCTTTCCTCTAGGTATTGTTTGATCTATTGATGGATCAAACACGTATACCACAATCTCCTCTTCATTCCAATTTAAATAATCTGTTATATTCAGAGAAAAACCTACATGACCTCCTTGATGTTCTCCAACAAATTCACCATTTATATAGATTTTTGCAATATAATCCACTGCTTCAAAATTTATTATAATCTCTTTATCTTTCCAACTTGAATCTATTTTAAATTTTCTTTTATACCACACTACATCATGAAACTTAGAATCATTTATGCCACTTAATTCACTTTGAAAAACAAAGGGTACATTTATTTTTTTTGTAAACTCCTTATGTTTATGCCACTTCTCTTTTAAACCTATCTTAAGATCATCAAATTCAAAATCCCAAATACCATTTAAATTTTCCCAATTTTTTCTAACTAAATTAGGCCTTGGATATTCTTTACAAAACACTTTATCCTCCTTTGTATAACTAAAAAGTTATTTTAATTTTGTTTATTTTTTAAACTTTAAGATTATAATACATACTTTTTTCTAAAAAATCAAACTTTTTTTTATTTTTTCAATAAAAAAAAGTTTGATTAATAAACTAAAAAGTTATATAATTAAAAAAAGATTATTAAAGGAGGGAAAATGGTAAAAGAAAATTATATAAAACTGTTTCAAGCGTTAGCTTCAAAAACTAGATTAGAGATCTTAGAAATACTTTTCAAAAAAAGTTCTAATATAACAGAAATTTCAAACATTTTAAATCTTTCTCAAGTTATCGTTACAAGGCATATAATGCAATTAGAGGAGGCTGGACTAGTTGCTGCTAATAGTTTCCCTGGAAAAAGAGGAAATCAAAAAATTTGTGCTATAACAAAAAATTCATTAAATATAGATTTTAAAGATATCTTTGAACAAATATCTTCAGAAAAACTTTCAATTCCAGTAGGAAGTTTTAATAAATATTCTGTAGAACCCTGTTGTGGTGTTGCAAATAAAGATAAAATCATAGGTCTTCCTGACAACCCCAAATATTTTAGTTCTCCTGAGCGATACGAAGCTGGCATCGTTTGGTTTAGAGAAGGATGGGTTGAATATAATATACCTAGTTATCTTTTTTCAAAAAAAAATATTAAAGAGCTAAAAATTAGTCTAGAACTTTGTTCTGAATTCCCATTTTATAAAAATGATTTTATTTCAGATATATATTTTCATTTAAACAACAATTTAATTGGTATCTATGAATCTCCTGGAGATTTCGGCGATCGAAAAGGTACCCTTACTCCCGAATGGTGGAATATGGGAACAGAGTACGGCTTATTAGTTACAATTTCTATCAATCATTTAGGAACCTATATAAACAAAAATAAAGTTTCTAACACAAATTTAGAAACTTTAAAAGAAAATTTTAAAGATGATTTAAATTTCAGAATCTCCTCCCCAAAGGATTCAAAAAATCCTGGCGGAATAAATATTTTCGGGAAAACATTTGGAGATTATGAACAAGATATTATAGTTGAAGTTATTTACGAATAACTTTTAAATACAAAAGATCTCCAAGTTTCTAATTTCATTTATCTTGGAGATCTTTATAAAAAGGACCTTTCAAAAGGTTATTTACTTTTTACTTGGTCTATCTTTTTTATTCAAAATAATTATTTTTTGCTAATTCTGCAAACCATTGCCCGTGCTTCTTTTTTATTCTTTCCCCTGTTTTTAAATCTAATCTATAAAAACCATATCTTCTTTTAAAAGAGTTTAACCACGACCAACAATCTATAAATGTCCACTGATGAACTCCAAAACAATTACTCCCTTCTTCAATAGCTCTATGAAGTTGCACAAAGTGTTCTTTCATTAAATCAGTTCTAAAAGTATCATCAATTAGACCATCCTCTTTTACCTCTCCCTCTGAATTTAAATCCATAGCTATTCCAATTTCCGCTAAATACCATGGAATATTTCCATAGTTTTCTTGAACATTTTTAGCTATATCATAAAGAGCCACAGGATAGATCTCATTATTGTCTCTATATGGATTAAATCTTCCTTCTGGATTTATATAGTAATCAAAATAATATTCAGGATTATTAAACTTTTCATCTTTCACCTCTTTAGCTTTAACTCTTCTTGGAACATAGTAGTTCACTCCTAGAAAATCAACTTTAGCGATTTTTATCTTTTTTAATTCATCAATTGTTACTTCAGGAGTTAAATTATGCTCTCTTAAAATTTCACAAAGATCTTGTGGAAATTCTCCTTTTAACATCGGATCTAAAAAACTTCTATTAAAAAATAAGTCAGCCATATATGAGGCTTTCAAATCCTCTTCGTTATTACTCCTTGCATAAGATGGAGTTAAATTTAAAATTACTCCAATCTTACCAGAAATCTCCATTTTTTTATATAGATTAACAACTTTAGCATGAGCTAATATAATATTATAAGCTACTTGAGTTGCTAACTTTGGATCTTTTTTATTAGGATAGTGAAAATCGTAAAGATATCCTCCTTCAACTGGTACTATAGGTTCATTAAAAGTTGTCCAATATTTAACTCTATCTCCAAATAGTTCAAAGGCTTTTTGAGCAAAGAGCACAAATAGATCCACAACTTTTTTACTTTCAAAACCACCAAATTTCTCTTGTAACTCACTTGGCATATCAAAGTGATATAAATTAATTATTGGCTCTACTCCATTTTTTAAAAGTTCATCAATATATTCATTATAGAATCTAACAGCATCTTCACAAACTTCTCCAGTTTCTAAATTTTTTATAAGCCTAGCCCATTGAATTGACGTTCGAAAAGAGTTAAAGTTTATATCCTTCATTAAGGTAACGTCTTCTTTAAATTTATTATATGTATCACAAACTATATCTGGCCCAATCTCACCACAAAATCTCTTAGGATCTTTTTCAAACCAATAATTCCATATTGATTGATTAATTTGATTAGTACTTCCTTCACTTTGAACTCCTGAAGTAGCAGCTCCCCAGAAAAATCCCTCTGGAAATTTATACATATTTTTTCCTCCCACTATAAATTATCAAATTCAGCTTTTAAATCCATCTCTAAGTCGTCACTAAAACTATTTTCATTTAAACAGTATTGTTTATCTAAAACTTTTATAAACGGAAACCAAATTGCTGTTACTATACATAAGTTTACAAGTTGTAAAATTCCTCCTAAAATAGAATTTGTTGCTAAAATTCCACTAAAGAATATAGGTACTGTCCATGGAACTGCAACTCCAGTTGGAGGTGGAACTATTCCAAATCTCATTACAAAATAACTAAAAGCTACAACTACAATTGGAGATATCACCCAAGGTATTAGAATTATCGGGTTCATAACTATAGGTAGCCCAAAGATTAGTGGTTCATTTACATTAAATATACCTGCTGGTCCTGACAACTTCCCAACCTCTTTTAACTGCTTGCTCTTTGTAAACATTAAAAGACAAAGTACCACTCCTAAAGTCATTCCAGTTCCACCAATTCCAACGGTAAATGTTTCGATGAATTGCTTTGTTATTATATGAGGTAATTCCATCCCTTTTTGAAATGCTTCTAAATTTTCAAGAGAAAGTGTATTCCAAATTGGATCTAATACACTATTTACTATAATTTGTCCATGTAATCCAAAGAACCATAAAACCTGAATAAAAAGTATCGCTATTAAAGTTGTTACCACTCCACTTCCTAAAGCAACTAATGGTTTTTGAACAACTGTATAAATAAAGTCATGGATATTTCCAAAAGATGTCAGTGTAAACCCAACTCTTATTAATACAAAAACTGTAAGCGTTATAAATACCGGTATTAATGCTGAGAATGATTTACTAACTGCCGGTGGAACACCCTCAGGCATTTTTATAATCCAGCCTTTTTGAATAACTTTTCGATATATTTCAGTTGCAAATATTCCTGTAAACATTCCAACAAACATACCTTTTGCACCTAATCTTTCTAAAGGTATTACACCAGCTATTGCTCCACTTCCATGTTCTAAAGTAAATGGAGTTAAAATTAAAAATGCCGATAAAGCCAGTGCAGCTCCAAACAAAGCATCCACTCCGTAAGATTTAGATAAATTATATCCCAAACCAATAACTACAAACAACGTTGCTATAAATAGCGTTCCTTGCATAGCTGGATTTATAGCTTCTCTAAAGGTATTCAAAGAATCTATACTAAAAACCTTATCTAAAAATGGCAAATTAGCCAAAACTACAAACATCGAACCAAATATCGTTAAAGGAAAAGATAGCATAAATGCATCTCTAATTACATTTAAATATCTATTAGCACCTAATTTACTCGCTAAAGGCATCATCACTTTTTCAAAAGTCCCCATTATACTTTTAAACAAACTCACAAATCATCCTCCCATTAAAAGTTATTTTCTAAATTTATCTTTATTATTTTTTAAAAGCTTTCATAGCCCTTATAGCATCTTTTAAAACTCCTAAGCCATCCATCATCCCATATTTTTGTGTATCTATTGTCATAACAGGAAATTTCCCTTGAGACATCTCTTTCATCTTCCCTTCTAAATGTCTAACTTGAGGACCTAAAAGCAAAATATTTAAATTTTCAAAATGATCTTGAGCTTGAGATTCTGGAACTGCAGATATCTCTACATCTAATCCATTTTCCATTGCCACTTTTTTCATTTTTTTTACCATTAAACTTGTTGACATTCCAGCACTACATGCTAATAAAATTTTTACCATTATTTACACCTCTTCATTTTTTTATTTTTTACAAATCTGCCATAATTAAAATTTTTTCATTTTTAATTACGGAAACGTTTACGTAATTGGATATTACTATATTTAATTTGAAAAGTCAATACAAAATATTTATTTATAGTTTTTTTAGTTCTGATATGATGCGCTATTAAGTTTTAACTTGACAATAATAACGTTTCATATTATAACTTTAAGTACAGGAGGAAGATTATGAAGCCAAGTATAAAAGAGATTGCAAAAAGATTAAATATAGCTCCTTCTACAGTTTCTCGTGCTTTAAATGATAAACACGATATCAGCCAAAGTTTAAAAGAGAAAGTTAACGCTGTGGCTAAAGAGATTGGATATAAAAAAAATAGCATCGCTGCTAGATTAGTCAATAAAAAAAGTAATACTATTGGAATTTTTTTTCTTTCTAGAGAACACATTAGCAATGAGGAAAATACAGGTTTTAAGTATGTGGAAGTTATTTTAGATAAAATTAAAGCTAAAAATTATGATCTCATAATTTTCTCTGTAGATAGTGACTTGAAAGACAAAAAAAAATATATTGATATTTGCTCTGAAAGACAAGTTGAAGGAGCTATTTTCATTGGCCTAGAAGATACTGATGAAAATACTGAGTTATTAAGAAACATTGAAGTTCCCACTGTTATTTTAGAAAAAAGAGTTTCTGGTAAAAATATATCTTATATCGGTTCAGATAACGAGTATGGAGTAAATACTATTTTAGACCATCTTTTCCAATTAGGACATAAAGATATTGCTTTTATTAAAGGTCCAGATTTTATAGAATGTTCAAAAGATAGATTCAATGCCTTTTATAAAAGAATGAATTCTTTAAAGTTGTATAAACAAGAGTTTGTTAAGACAGGAAATTTTAGATCAAAAAGTGGTTATCGAGCAACTCAAGAACTTTTAAATGAAAAAAATATTCCAACGGCTATAATTGCATCTAGTGATTTAATGGCAATTGGTGCTATGAAAGCTATTGAAGAAAAAGGACTTAAGATTCCCCAAGATATTTCTTTAGTTGGTTACGATGGATTTGAAATCGGAGCGTATTTATCTCCTGGTTTAACAACAATATATCAAGATTTTCAAACTATGGGAGCTAAAGCTGTAGATATATTATTTTCTATGATAGAAAATAATGAAGAATCAGTTAATCTTGTTTTTAAGCCAAAACTAATAAAAAGGCAATCTACAAAAAAAATATTCTCTTAAAGAGAATTTTTTTTATACATTTACCGAAAACGTTTACGAAATTATAAAGGGGGTATTATGAAAAATATTATTGCTTTTGATCTAGGTGGTTCTAGTGTCAAATATGGTATACTTAACTCTTTAGGAGAAATCTTATCCAAAGGAAGTTTCCCTACTCCGAATGATTCATTTGAAACACTTTTAAATAGAATGAATATAATTTTATATTCTATGAAAAATTTTAATCCAAAAGGAGTTTCAATTAGTTCACCCGGTGCTGTAAACTCTTTAACTGGAGTTATTGGTGGGATCAGTGCAATTCCATATATACACAACTTTCAAATCAAAAAAATTTTTGAAGAAACTTTCAATCTTCCTGTAGAGATTGAAAATGATGGTAATTGCTCTGCTTTAGCTGAATTCTGGTTAGGAAATGGAAAAGATTTTAAAAATATCATCTCTCTTGTTTTGGGATCCGGAGTTGGTGGTGCTGTTATACAAAACGAAAAACTTATTCGTGGAAAAACTTTCCAAAGTGGAGAATTTGGATATATGCTTTTAGAAGGAAATAAAACTTGGAGCTCACTTTGTTCAACAATTTCCTTAGTTGAAAAAGCTAGATATTTAACAAATATTGAGGATTTAGATGGAGTTAAACTTTTTAATCTCAAATTAACTGATTATCCTGAAATTGAAAATCTTCTTCAAAATTATTATTTAAATTTATCAAGAGGCATATATAATTTACAATGTGCCTTTGATAGCGAAACTTTTATTATCAGCGGAGGGATCAGCTCAAATCCTATTTTTTTTGAAAATTTAAATAGTCATTTGAAAACTTTTTATGAATCTCTAGAAGATAAAGTAGAAATGCCATTTATCCAAAAAGCTCTTTTTGAGAATGATTCTAATTTAATTGGAGCTGTATATAATTTTATAAAAAAGCATTCAAAATAAATATTTTTATTATAATAACTCTCACTTAAAATTAAGTGAGAATTTTTTTTGAAAAATTAAAGATTAAAAACTAAACATAAAATACAAGTATATTAATATATTTGTATTTTTAGAAAGTTCTCCAAATTGGATTTTTTAAAACCATTTCAAATAAACGATTCTTATTTGAGCTTTAAAAAGTCATTTATTAATCTTATTTAAAAATTGACAAAAATATATTTTTAAATTAAACTCCTGAATATAAATAATTCTTTTCAAGTTAAAATCATATTAAAAGTATCAAAAGAAAACATTTTAGCACATTTCAAATGAATAAACCTCAAATAAATATAAGCTATGATCTACCTTTAACGGTGTTTAGTTATGAAGTATAAACTTTTTTTTAGTTTATAAAAATATATTTATTAATAATAGTACAAATAATTTTTTTACTATATATTTATATTTTCATTAAAAAAATACTAGTATATTTTAAGGTTGGAGGATAGCATGGATAAAATTTACGATTTAATAATTGTTGGTGCAGGACCAGCTGGACTAGCTGCTGGAGTATATGGAGCTAGAGCCAAAATGAAAACTTTAATTTTAGAAAAAGGAACTATTGGAGGAATGGCTTCAAAGACTACAGAGATAGTTAATTATCCTGGAATCCCTAAAACTTCAGGGGAAAAACTAGGAGAAGTTATGTCTAAGCACGCAGAAAATTTAGGAGCTACAATTGTAAGAGATAGCATAAGAACTGTTGAGTTAGATGGAGAAATAAAAATTTTAAAAAGCAGAAGAAAAGAGTATCTAGCTAGAAGTGTAATTTTTGCAACTGGAACTAGACCAAGAGTTTTAGGAATTCCTGGAGAAATTGATTTTAAAGGTAGAGGTGTGGCGTACTGCGCTACTTGTGATGCTGAATTTTTTTCAAATCAAGAAGTTGTTGTTGTAGGAAGTGGTGATCAAGCTATTGAAGAAGGGATGTTTATATCTAAATATGCTTCAAAAGTAAAAATCATAGTTCTTCATGATGAAGGAATATTAGATTGCAACAGATTAAGTGCAGAGGAAGCTTTTAAAAATCCTAAAATAGAGTTTATCTGGAATTCCACTCTTGATGAAATCATAGGAGATGAATCTGTAGAAAAAGTAAAAGTTAAAAATTTAAAAACAGGAGATATGACAGATATTCCTTGCAAAGGTGTGTTTTTCTTTGTTGGAATGATTCCTAACACTGAATTTTTAGAAGAAACAGAATTAAAACTTGATAAAAGAGGTCATATTGAATGTGACAGTTTATTAAATTCATCAATCTCTGGAGTTTTTGTAGCTGGAGATGTGAGAGAGAAATATTTAAAGCAGGTTATAACTGCTGCTGCAGATGGAGCTGTAGCTGCTGTAGCTGCTGAAAAATATTTGGAGGAGATGAATATTTATATAAACAGAATTAAAGATAAAAATGTAGCCATTGGATTTTGGAACTCTTTAGATAGCGATGGATTGAAATACCTTTCTGAAAAAGAAAAAGAGTTAAGAGAAAATAATATAGATGATTTTATATATGTTGATATTAGAAAAAATAAACACTTAGCTAAATTTTTTAACAAAGAAAATATAGATAGTCCAGAGTTAGTAATAAACAAATAAAATAAACATAAAATAGGGAGGTTACAAAATGGGTCATCCAACGATTTATCCAACAGGAGCAACGATTTATAATCCAGAAAAAGCATGGAGTGGTTACACAGTATTTAATTTAATTGGTTTAGGAGCAATGTTAATTGATATGAACGGACGTGAAATTCGTCTATGGGAAGGGTTACAAGGTTTTCCAAATAAAATTTTCCCTAACGGACATATACTAGGAAGTAGAGGAGAAAGAAGTCCTAAGTTTGGAATGCAAGATCAAACAGATTTAGTTGAATTAGATTGGGATGGAAATATTGTTTGGAAATTTGATGAGTTAGAATATATAGAGGACGAAGGAGAAACTCCTAGATGGATGGCAAGGCAACACCATGATTACCAAAGAGAAGGAAATCCAGTAGGTTATTATGTACCAGGAATGGAACCTAAATTAGGTGGAGGAAAAACTTTAATTCTAGGTCATATAAATGTTAGAAATCCTAAAATTTCAGATAAACTTTTACATGATGATATTATTTATGAAGTTGATGAGAATAATAAAATAACTTGGAAATGGATTTGTAGCGAACACTTTGATGAGTATGGTTTTTCTGAAGAAGCTAAAAATGTTTTATTTAGAGATCCAAATCTAAGAGCTACACATCCTGAAAAAGTTGGAGACTGGATGCATATAAACTCAATGTCAGTTTTAGGTCCAAATAAATTTTACGATGCAGGAGATGAGAGATTCCATCCTGATAATATAATTTGGGATGCTCGAGAAACAAATATAATTGCTATTATAAGCAAAGAAACTGGAAAAGTAGTTTGGAAATTAGGACCTGATTATAATACTCCTGAGTTGAGACATTTAGGATGTATCATAGGACAACACCATGCTCATATGATTCCAAAAGGACTACCTGGAGAAGGAAATATTCTTGTATTTGATAATGGTGGATGGGCAGGATATGGAGCACCAAATCCTGTATCTAGATTTGGAGAAAAAAATGCAAGAAGAGATTTTTCTAGAGTTTTAGAAATAGATCCAGTTACGTTAGAAATTGTATGGCAATATACACCAAAAGAAGCTGGATTTGTAATGCCACTAGATGCTTCAAGATTCTATAGTCCATTTATAAGTGGAGCTCAAAGATTACCAAATGGGAATACACTTATAACAGAGGGATCTAACGGAAGACTAATCGAAGTAACACCTGATTTTGAAATTGTATGGGAATATATAAATCCAAGATGGGATAAAGAGATTATGAATATGAATATGATCTATAGATCATACAGAGTTCCTTACGAATGGATTCCTCAACTGGAAAAACCAGTTGAAACACCTATAGAAAAATTAGATGTTTCTAACTTTAGAGTTCCTGGAGCTGCTCCAAGTGGTGGAGCTTTCAAAATTAAAGTAGAGGGTGTTACACCATATGTTAAAGCTGATGCTATTAGTGCTTGTGTTGCGGCTGGAGATGAAGTAGAGAAAAAACCAAAACTATTTGATATCAATGAAAAGTTATTCCCTGGAACAACATCTACAAAATTAAAGGAAAAGGTTACACAAGGAAAAGATATCCTTATATTTGTAGGAGCTGAAAGATGTAAAAACTGTAGAGACTTACAACCTATACTAGAAGAGTTATTGCCTGAATTTGAAGGAAAATTTGAGCAATATCACTTAGATGCTGACAAAGAAAAACCATACTTAGAAGAGAATAAGATTAAATCAATTCCAACTTTAATATTATACAGAAACGGAGAGTTAAAAGGAAGATTAATAGGATCACATTCAATTGATGAGGTAGAGGAATTCTTAGAACAGTAATTTTAATTTTAAGAAGGTTACCTTAAATTATTAAGGTAGCCTTTTTTATAGGAGGTTTCTATGGAAAATATTGCACAACTAAACACCGAAGTAACTGAAAGAAGCTTTGATAAAAAGAAATTGATAAAATGGATTATTTCTATAATGATGATGTTTACTCCAATGTTTATGCAAATTAATGAAAGCTATACAACTAATATAAGAACCTTTTTCATGATTACAATTTTAATTATTATGATTTGGGCTTTTGAGCTAATGCCTTTAGCTGCACCAGCTTTAGTTTTACCAATAGTTTATATTAGCTTTGGTTTAGCTACTCCTGCCCAAGCATTTTCCCCTTGGACAACAGAGATGCCTTGGTTATTTATAGGAGGAATGGTTATATCTAGTGTTTTTGAAAGAACTGGCTTAATGAAAAGAATGGCTATAACAGCCATAAAAACCGCTGGTGGAACTTACAAAGGAATACTATTTGGATTTCTAATTGTTGGATTAATATTATGTATAATTATACCTAGTACTGCTGCTAGAACAACTTTATTTTTACCTTTAGCTTATGGAATAATAACAGCTTTAAATTTAAAGAAAAATTCAAAAGAAGCTATTGCTATAATGGCTGGAAGTTCATTTATGGCTTTAACTCCTTGGACAATTGTAGATGGAATAAATTTAATCTCATATTCAATCGCAAGAAATCTTAATGTCCATCTAAGTTGGGTAGAATATATGAAAGAAATGGGAATAATGACATTCCTTTTATCAACTGTTTATATAGTAGCAATTCTATTTTTTTACAAAGGAAATGCTAGTATTTTTAAAAAGGAAAATCACTTTAAAACAAAAGAATATTTCGATAAAGAACATTCAAAACTTGGAAAAATGAGTGTAAGTGAAAAAAAAGTAATATTTGTGTTAGCAATTATGGTTGCAATTTTATGTACTAGTAGCATTCACAAAATATCTGCTGGATGGGTATTTGCCATTGGGGCTTTCTGTTTTTATCTTCCTGGAATCAATGTAGCTGAAGACAAGGATTTAAAAAGTGTAAATATGCCTATGATAATTCTAATGACTGGAGCTATGACTATTGGAGCTGTCTCTATGGCCACTGGAACTGGAGCTTTTATAGGTAAAATATTGACAACATATTTAACAGGAAGTAGTTTCGCAATAGTTTCTATAAGTTGGTTAATAGGTGTTATAGTTAACTTTTTATTGACTCCACTTGCTGCTGCTAGTGCATTAACACAACCTTTAGTAGAGGCTGCTATTCAAAATGGAATTTCACCTACTGTTATCTTAAACTCTTATGCTGTTGGTTTAGAACAGATTATCTTTCCTTATGAATACGTTTTACCTTTAATGATGTTTAGCTATGGTGTTATGAGTTTAAAAGAGTTTGTTAAAATCTATCTATTAAAAATGATACTGAGTATAATTTTCCTATTAGTTATTTGTGTCCCTTACTGGGGAATATTAGGATTGCTTTAAACAAAATTTAGAAATAAAAAAGAAGAGTCTTTAGAACTCTTCTTTTTCATTTTGGATTTCAAAAATTTGATAACGATTTGAGAGGTAAGTTATTTCTCTCTAAGAGGTTTTTTTTAAGAAGTCAGGGCAAACTTCTTATATATTCATTCTTTTTTTTATCTAATTTCCTTTTTTTATATCATCTTTTTTTTGCAACTACTATATACCTTTTAAATCTTCCCTTTGTAACAACACATCTGTCAACTATTTCAAACCCCTCTTTCTCTATCATTGCATCATGATCCTCAAAAGAGATCATCACCATTTTATTTGAGATTCTTCTAGCTGTTTCAATTATTTTTCTTTGATCCTCTTGAGAAGTATGACTAAAAATTCCATAAGGAATGTCAACTATTGAACTGTCATACTCTTTTTTTATATTATGCATATCATCATTTACAACTACTGGTTTGAAACCATAAAACTCTAAATTAATATTAGCATTTTTTGCAATACTTTTATTTATTTCATAACCATCTATTATATAACCAGCATCTAACCCTTCTACTAAAGTAGTTCCTACTCCACAACATGGATCTATAATAGTTTTTTCTTTTAAACCATTATTAGCTATATTTACAACTGCCTTTGCCACTTTAACACTTAATGAGTTAGAATAAGAACATGGTTTATTATCGTGACTATGCCATTTATAATTATTTTTATTATCAATTCCAAAAAGCCACTTTCCTTCCACTTTAGTAATTCCAAAACTAAACTGAGGATTTTTAAAATTGTGAACACCTTGAATATTCATAGAAATCTCTTTTATTAAACCCAATCTTTCTTCGTATGGAATGTTATTTTTATTTAATCTTACATACTCTAACTTAAAGTTATCATACAGATTTTTATCTTTACTTATCTCTGATAATAGCTCTTCAAAACTATCTTTTTCATAAAGAACATCTAAACGAGTTTTTATAAAAGGACTGTTAGATGGGTTAAACTCCACATTGGAAAATAGCATTTTTTCCTGAGGCTCCTTTCCAAAAACAGCTCTCATCTCTAGTAAACATAGCTCCTCTTCAAATGTTGGATAATTAACTATGTACATATACTTCAATATTTTTTTCATATTTCACATTCCTTTTAATTTAATTTGCACTACACTCAGTGCTTAAATATATATTTTTGAAAGACCCTTTCATCAATTACTTCAACCTTTAAAACTACATTTTTTCATTTCTTTTAAAAAAGCTTCTAACTCTTTTTTCTCTTCAAGAGTTAACTCTTCTTTATTGAGAAGCTCCTGAAATCTTTTCTCATCCATATAACTTCTCCTTTCTAAAATATCTTTAATATATAAACTATATCAACATATACAATTTTCGTCAATAACACAAGGTAGAAATAATAATTTAATTTCGACATATTTTGGACACAAACATTTGATATCATTAGTGTATAGAAATAAAACAAGCAAATAAATAGGAGTGATGTTAAATGAAAAAAATATTATTATTAGGAACTTTTGTAATCTCAGCGATGTCTTTCGCTAACTCTTTTCCAGAAAAAGAAGTAAAATATACTTACTCTAAAGATTCAAGTATAGGTAAAAATAGAGAGTTTGATGAGTTTGAAAATAATTCAAAGGCAATAAAAATAAACAGTGACAAAACTGAAAAAGAGGTAACATATAGCACAAGTATCGGAAAAAATAGAGAGTTTTAATAAAAACTATAAAATAAGTTACTGGGGGAATAATGGGGTCAAATTATAAATCTTTATTAAAATCTTCAAGTTAAAGTAATATCAAATTGCTTAACTTGGAGTTTTTTTTATGTAAGTGTTTTTTCAACTATTGTAAATAATATAAAAAAAAGACGAGAATTTTCCTCGCCTTCCTTCATACTAAATATTTAAATTAATTTGTTTTCATCATATTTTGTTGCATTTTAGTCATATGATTTGCTTTTATTTGATAAATTTCATTATTTAACTTTTCCACTTTTTTCATATCAGGATTAGATGTATTCATGATTTTATTGATTTCTAATTGCTTTTCTTGCATTTTTATCATATCATTTTGCATCTCTTTTCTTAATTCTGGTGTCATATTCATTCCCATCATTCCCATACCTGCAGAACCATTCATCATTTTACAATTAGCTACTCCACCACCATTCATCATCATTCCTTTATTCATAGTCCCATGCATAAATCCTTGTGAATTGTTTGAGTTAGCAAAAGATACTGCCGATATTACAAAAGCTCCAACTAATAATATTTTTTTCATTTAAAACCACTCCTTTTTATTTTTCTTTATACAACAAGGATATCAAATATTTGTTACAGAATTGTGTCAATTTTTAATTAAAAAAAAATTTTGTAAATATTAAAACTTTTTTAAATAACCTGTTGTCTAAATATTATAAAAAGTGTTAAGAAAATAGTAAAATAATTTAATCCCCCCAAAAAGAGCCTCTTCCCCCCAGAGGCTTTTTCCCTTTTTTGTATCTTTATTTAAATTTCAACCTCGATCTCTTCTAAGTTTAAAGTGCTTCCTCCTACTTTAACTCCTATTATTTTATTATTTTTAAATAGATAACAAGATAGAGCACCATTAGAGGTTCCAGTTGCTGACTCTTCATCTATACCGTAAAGCGGAGCTAAATTTCTACAATGTATTATCTCATCATCTAATGACTCTAAGGTAAATATATGATACCCAACTACATTATATTCTTTGCTTAGTTTTGCAATACTATTAAAATTTGGTTTTATAGATTCTAACACCTCTTTATTTTTAAGAGGAATTATGATATCTCTAAGCCCAGTTGAAACTATTTGTATTGGGAGATTTTCTACAAATGAATCTATATCTATATTTAATGTTTTAGCTATTTTTTCCTTATCTACAACTTCAAAATATGTTGGTAAATTTTGATCCATCATAATTGATAGATCCTCCCTAACCTCAACCTTTAGTATTCCCGCCTTAGTTTCTTGAGTGTATTTTCCAACACCTATATTTTTTCATTTGTTCTTCTAATAGATTATCTGCATCGAGAACAACTGCTGCAGGGTTACCTCCATTTAATGATTTTGCAAAGGAATTTAGCGTGTATGCTTTTATTTTCATGAATAACTCTCCTTATATATACTTTTAACCTCATTAATAAGAGTAAACATAAGAATCAATGCTCCACCTAGTAATTGAGTTTGAGTTATAGATTCTCCCATCCATAAAATTGATATTAAAATTGCAAAAAGTGGATCTAAATAGCTAAGTACAGATACTTCTTGCCCACTTAGTTCTGAGAGTGATGAAAAATATAAAACGTAGACTATTCCAGTATGTAGTATTCCCACAGCAAGGAGATTGATTAATCCAAAACTATTGAGTTCCTGGATATGAAATCCCTCTGTTCCAAAAACATATGGAGACAAAACTACAACAGCTGCTGCAAGTTGAAATACAGTTCTAGTTATTCCATCAACATCTTTTATAGATTTATTCAGTAAAATCACTGTTGCATAGAGTGCTGCTGCTCCTAAACCTAATAGAATTCCAGTCATGTCCCTTGTTCCACCACTGCTAACTCCAATTATCAAAACAAGTCCAGCTGTTGATCCAATGAAACAGATCGCTTGTTTAAAAGTAAGTTTTTCTCGAAATAGGAAAGTACTACCTATAACTACAATAACAGGAGCAAAATAATAGCAAAGAGTTGCTAAAGCAATACTGGTATAGTTATAAGCTTCAAAGAGTAATATCCAGTTGAATCCCATTGCTGCTCCAGAAAAAAATAGTTTCCAAAGATTGCTCTTAATGCTTTTAATTTTTGAAGAATTTCTATTAAAAATAATAAAGACAGTCAAAATAATTAGAGCTATCACTGCTCTATATAAAGCTATTTCACTAGAAGCAAGACTTATATTTTTAATGAACGGCCCTAAGGTACCAAAAGTTATCATTGTTATAATTATTTTTAGTTTAGCACTCACTTTTTGTCCTCCGCTTTTTAATTTTTTCAATACCTAACTACACTACTTTAATTCATCTCTAAATAACCCCATATTAAGAGTATCATAATATTTTCCATATCTAAAAATCTCTTTTCTATTGATTCCCTCCTCTTTAAAACCAACAGTCTCATAACATCTTTTTGCATTTTTATTAAATTCAAAATAATGTAATTTTATTTTATGGACATTCATTTCATCAAATATAAATTTACAAAGAACTCTAAGAGCATCTGATCCAAACCCTTTATTTTGATATTCTTTTCCAATCCATATTCCAATTGTAGCAACACTATTTTTTCGATCTAAATCATTTATTCCACATCCACCTACGTACTCCTTAGTTTCAAGAGATTCAATTGCAAAATTAAAAAGTTCCCCTTTAGAAATTGAATTTTTATCCATAAAACTTTTTTGAGCCTCATAAGACTGTGGAAAAATAGTTGCAACAGATAATGTATCTCTTAGTCCCTCCTCTTCAATTAACTCTAAAACTCTTTCAACCTCATTTGATCTATAAGCTCTTAGTCTTATTTTTTTTCCTTTAAACATAAATAACCTCCCCATTTATTTTTTTGTTTTCTATTTACAATAGATATTATCACTTTTTATAAAATTGTCAACAATTTTTGTTGCTTTTTTAAAAATTTAAATATATAAAAAAGTCCATTTTAATAAATTCCTATCAAAATGGATCTGTATAAATTAATTTAATTTTTCTAAAATTTGTAACTTTTTTGTTTCTGATTTTACCTTTTTAATAAAGTTAATCGCTATTTTATAGTCTTGCTTTTCTTCGAATAATATGAAGAAATTTTTAATTATACTATCTAATTCCCCTTCTTTTAGATTATTAAAGTTTAGCATCCTCAATAAAATATCGTACTTATTTTCAATTGGTGTAAGTTTATTATCTGAGATATTTAAAGCTTTTACATAATAAGCGTTAGCTTCTTTTTCTAAGTTTAACTCAGCATAGCATTTTCCAATTAGAACATATATTTTAAAAAGATGATCAGGAGATGTTTGATAATTTTTCAAAAAAATCTCTATCTCTTCTATAACTTTTTCTATCTCTATCTCTTTTTTTAGGGATAACCACATTTCTAAATAATTACCATAAATAACTAACCTATTTTCTTGATTTGAATTTTCAAAAATTTCTTTATATATTTTTAAAGCTAATTTATGCTTATTCAATTTTAAATAATAAATAACTGCTAGCATATTTTTAACTTTAAAGCTTAAATCTTCAGTTTTACAGAGTTTTAAAAGTTTTTTTAATATTTCAATTGAACTTTCTATCTCATCAATTTTATATAAAGAATATCCATAGTTATATAAAATTTTTAAATTGTCTTCTGTAGGATTTTTTATTAAAGAAAATATATAATTTTTTATTAAATCTACTGTTTCTTTAAACTGATTTAGATAATAATAGATTCTACTTAAATATAAAAGAATCTCTATATTTTCAAGTGGTTTATATAGATATAAAGCTATCTCAAAATACTTTTTTGATAACTCAATCTCTTTTAAGTCAAAATAAAACTTACCTAACAAAAAACTTAACTCTTTTCTTTTTAAGTCTTCTAATTCTAAAAAACAAATCTCTATTTCTATATCATTTTTCATATTTTGATTTTCTAATATTTTATATAATTTTTTTAAAGCTTGTTCTTCCTTTGTTTCAAGTAAATAGGCAGTTGTTATTTTTTCTTCAATTTTTCTTTTTTTTAAAATTTCATTAAAATTTTTAGAAATAATTTCAGCGGTATTTTTTGTTAAACTTCTTTTTCCAATTTCTATCATTCCGATAAATTGTCTTTTTATCTCTACACTACTCAATTCACTTTGAGTAATATCATATTTTTTTCTTAAATAACTAATTTTTTCTTCTGGAGTTAGAAACATTATAAATCCTTTCAATTATAATTTTTACTTTAAAATACAATATATCTATAAAAAAAGCAAGTAAAATAAATATCTAAATATTTCTTAGCGTTATTATAATTTTTTATAGACAAAGTGAACAAATAAAAAAATAAGTTGCTTAAATACTCAGAATGTTTTACAATCAAGAAATAGATATCTACAGATATCTAACAAATATCATCTAACATTTTAAGTTTTGGAGGAAATTATGAAGATCGGAAATCTAGAATTAAAGCTTCCTATTATCCAAGGAGGAATGGCAATAAAGGCTTCTATGAGTAATCTAGCTGCTGCAGTAGCAAATGAAGGTGGAGTTGGCTGTATCGCTGGAAGTGCCCTTACAATGGAGGAATTAAAAGAAGAGATAAAAAAAGCTAAAAAACTTATTGTCAATGAAGGTGGAGCCTTAGCTGTTAATATAATGTTTGCAGTTACTGACTTTGCAGAGGCAGTTAAAACATCTATTGAAGCTGGAGTAGATATTATAATTACTGGAGCAGGTTTTTCAAGAGATATCTATGAAATGGTTAAAGGAACAGATGTAAAAGTTTTCCCAATAGTTTCTTCACCTAAACTGGCTAAATTAGCTCAAAAACTTGGAGCTGATGCAATAATTGTTGAAGGTGGAAATGCTGGAGGTCACCTTGGAACAGAGCTTGATTCTTGGGATATTATAAGAGCAGTTAAAGACGCTGTAACAATACCTGTTTTCGGAGCTGGAGGAGTTATCACACCTAAAGATGCTGAAAGAATGCTGAGCTTAGGAGCTGACGGTATTCAAATGGGAAGCAGATTCATCGCTTCTGAAGAGTGTGAAGTAAATGAAAAATTTAAACAGATGTATGTTGATGCAAAAGAAGGAGATGTTGTTACAATAATGAGTTCTGCTGGACTTCCTGCTAATGCTATTATCTCTCCTTTCATAAAAAGATTAAAAAATGATTCAGATGATATAAAACCTACAGCGTGTGACTCTTGTCTAAAACACTGTACTCACACTTTTTGTGTAAACGAAAGACTAAGAAGAGGACATGACGGAGATTTAAATGAAGGAATATTTTTTGCTGGAAAAGATGTGTGGAAAATAGATTCTATAAAATCTGTAAAAGAAATAATGGATGATTTCAGACCCCTTTTTCTAAAAAAATCTTAATAAATAAAAAAAATTAAAACTTTTTTAAATAATCTGTTGTCTAAATGTTATAAAAAGTGTTAAGAAAATAGTAAAATAATTTAATCCCCCCCAAAAGAGCCTCTTCCCCCCAGAGGCTCTTTACCTTTTTTGTATAAAATTATAATATGTCCTAAAATTAACAAAGTTAAAATTCTTAAATTTTTTTAAGGAAAAATTAGATATCCTTATATGAAATTAAAGAAATATCCCAAGTTAAAGTAGCAGCTAAACCAATTAAATGAATTGGCTCTGATACAGATGTGCATGCATCCATTAAAATAGATGTTTTATAATTTTTAGTTTTTTTGTTTGAAATAGATGTATGAGTAACACAATTTTGTGTCATCATTCCACAAACTAAAAGCTCATCCACATCTAACTTTTCTAGAACTTCATTTAAATTAGTTTTTACAAAGCCATCAGCATATGTTTTTATAACTATAGGAGCGTTAGGTGCAGCCTCTAATATTTCAGGAACTATTTGAACTCCCTCTGAATCTTTAATGAAAAATGGTGCTAAGCCTAAATTAGGATCAGCAATATGCTGAATATGAACTATTGGATAATTTTTATCTTTACATATTTTTATAGCTTCTAGAATATTGTTTAAAGTAACTTCTGTATTCCAAAGGGGAAATTTACCTTGTGGAAAATAATCATTTTGTAAATCAATAATTAATAAAGCTTTTTTCATAAAAATAACCTCCTATAAATAAAGTAATACTTCATTATAATTTACTTTTTAAAAAGTGAATAGTACTTACTTTTTTGTGGGTACTTTAAATTTTTTTTGCATGTAGTAGAATAATAAATAAACTAAATTGAATGAACTATTGGAATATAAACTTGTATCTAAAGAAAAATCCCTAGGTTATCCACTAAACGTTCAATACTATATAACTAACGATAAAGGAATGAAAGTTATTGAAGCTCTAAAAATATACCAAAAATTAGGTGAAATATATTTAGATGAATTAAAGAGTATTTCTAAATAAGCCTAATACTTATTATATATTTCTTTATCTCTTAAATTTGTTGATTTAGCTGATATATAAGTCCCTTCTACAACATTTTTAAAACCGTACTTTCTAACAATGATATCTTTAATATATTCAATGTGAGGACATCTATCATAATGATAAATTCAATATTATTAAAATCAATATTTTCCATAAAAACCTCCTAAACTTTTATATATAAAAGTTACGATAAATAATAATTTCTTCTTTTGTTTATATATTTTTAACTACTCATAAAAAGGAATTTTCTTAATTAAATTAAAGAGAATTCGGAGTTCTTTGACCAATAAAATTAATAGTTTTGTTCAGTCAAAAATATTGAAACTTTATTGACTATGAGTGAAATAAAAAAAGAGATACCTAACTCTACTTACTAAAAAATGGGAATGTCCTAACAAAATAGCAGTAAAGGGAGGGAATATTGATAGCAAAGGAGTTAGGAAAGTATAAAGGGCTAAAACCAATACCTTTTCCAGAGAACTGGAAAGATATTTACAACAGTTGGAAAACTAGAGAAATCACAGAAACTAGGGCTATGGAGATACTAAATCTTAAAAAGACAACTTTTTATAAGTTACTTAGAGAGTGGGAAGATATGAAAAAAGAGTTTTAAAATAAAATTAGCTCTTTGTTTTCCTGACGGGACTCCTTATTGGTATATTTTTATTCTTAAGATTTGTATTATTTTATAGTATAATATATTGAAAGTATTTTAAATCAATAAAGGAGATAAATTTGGAAAATAAAATAAAAGATATACTAATCGAACTTAAAGAGTCAGATAAATTTGAATGTAAACTTGCTAAAAATAGCTTTCCAAAGGAAGCTTTAAATACATATAGTGCTTTTGCTAACACAGATGGTGGAATACTTTTTTTAGGTATCGAAGAAAAAGATGGTGACTTTATTCCTGTCGGTGTAAATGATCCTGATAAAATAAAAAAGGATATGTTTGATACACTAAATAATCCAACAAGAGTTAGTAAAAATTTAATTACAAATAGTCATGTTTATACTGAAAATATCGATGGAAAAATAATTATAATGATTGAAGTACCACGAGCACATTATACAGAAAAGCCAATATATTTAAATGGGAACTTATATCAATCATATAAGAGAAACCATGAAGGTGATTACAAATGCTCTGAAAATGAAGTGAAAATTATGGTTAGAGATTCTAGTGATGATTCATTAGATAATACTTTAGTTAATGGATTTTCAATAGAAGATTTAGATTTACTAACAATCACTTCTTATAAAAATAGATTTACAAACCTTAAGCCCAATCACCCTTTTGTTGGAATGTCTAATGAGGATCTATTAAAAAAACTAGGGGCTTTAAGAGTTAATAGAACAACTTCAAAATTAGAACCAACATTAGGCGGCCTTTTAGTTTTTGGAAAGATGGAATCAATTAAAGAGGCTTTACCACACTTTCATTTAGAATATATTGATAAAAGTAATTTATCTGATGAAAGATGGAGTGAAAGAGTTGTATATGATGGAACTTGGGGTGAGGGGAATTTATATAATTTTTTCTTTTTAGTTATAAATAAACTATATGCATCATTAGGTAATCCTTTTGAAACTGAGAAAGATGGCTTTACTAGAAGGGAGCTAGGAGATGTTCATATAGCTTTAAGAGAGGCTTTTGTTAATTCTATAATACATGCAGACTTTAAAATAGAAGAAGCCGTTAAAATAATTAAATATTCTAATTACTATGAGTTTCAAAATCCAGGAGAATTAAGAATAAGCAAAAGTGACTTCTTCAAAGGAGAACATTCAAAACCTCGAAATAATATTATTCAAGAGATTTTTAGATTTATAAATCTTTGTGAAAGAGCTGGAAGTGGTGTTCCTAAAATTTTAAGTGCTGTAAAAAAAGAGGCATATAAATATCCTGAAATTGAGGAGAAAGACTCTAGGTTTATTTTTAGATTTTGGAAAACTAATATTTTAGAGAAAGATTCGAATTTGTCTTTAAAAGAGAAATCTATTCTTTCTTATATTCTTCAGAATGAAAAAATTACTAATAAAGAGGCCAGAGAATTTTTAGATATTTCCAAACATGAGGCTACAGACACTTTTAATCTACTTTTAGATAAAAAGTATATTGAAAAATTTGGTAACGGAAAAGGAACTCATTATAAATTAAAATTTTCTAAAGATGATGAAAAAATAAAAAAATTAGAACATATTAGTGAAATATTAGAAACTTTAAAAAGTAACATTTAATTTACGTCGGCATATTTCCGGCGTATTTTTTTATTGAAATCTCTTTATAATTAAGGGTTTTATTAATTATAAATATTTTTTCCGGCGTATTTCCGGCGTATTTCCGGCGTATTTTTTTATTTATTGTGGATATAGAAAATCTGACTGCAAACAGCAAGAGTCTTTTATTATACCATTAACAAATACATATTTTTGGTGGTTTTTTATGATTATATCCATGTGTTTATTTAAGAATTTAGGATTTTTAAACAAAATCTCCTATAACTTCATATTTCTCACTTTTCTTTATTTTTAATTTTTTCTATATCCTAAAAGGTACAACCTAAACGAACGCCTTAAAATTAAAATTACAAAGCCTTAAAAATAATTTTCGAACGTATTTTATGAACATATGATTGTTATTTACTTTAAACGAACGATATTGTATAATATA
This sequence comes from Cetobacterium sp. NK01, assembly GCF_024506395.1. Lineage (NCBI taxonomy): Bacteria > Fusobacteriati > Fusobacteriota > Fusobacteriia > Fusobacteriales > Fusobacteriaceae > Cetobacterium > Cetobacterium sp. NK01. The sequence continues at coordinate 62,085 of NZ_JANIBO010000001.1, read as the reverse complement.
TGGAGAATTTTAATTATCGGAGGAAGTATGAAAGTTGGATATGTGAGAGTCTCCACTGTGGACCAAAATGAAAGTCGTCAATTAGTGAGGATGGAAGAGGCCAAGGTGGAAAAACTGTATATTGAAAAAGTATCAGGTAAGGATATCGAGGGGAGACCTGAGCTTAAAAACATGCTAGAGTTTGTTAGAGAAGGGGATACTGTATATGTCCATGATTTCTCTAGATTAGCTAGATCTACTAAGGACCTTTTACATATAACTGACCTTTTAGCCAAAAAAAAGGTACATTTAGTGTCATTTAAAGAGAACATCGATACATCTACACCTACTGGAAAGCTAATGTTAACTATGATAGCTGCTATAAATGAGTTTGAAAGGACTAATCTTTTAGAGCGTCAAAGGGAGGGAATATTGATCGCAAAGGAGTTAGGAAAGTATAAAGGGCGTAAACCTATACCTTTTCCAGAGAACTGGAAAGAGATTTACAATAGTTGGAAAACTAGAGAAATCACAGGTACTAGAGCTATGGAGATGCTAAATCTTAAAAAGACAACTTTTTATAAGTTGCTTAGAGAGTGGGAAGAGATACAAGCTAATCTAATTAAAAGGTCTTAGTCCCGTAAAATACAGAACTAAGACCGCTTGAGATACTTTTTTATTGTCTACTTGATAGGGTGCAGTTCAAATTTCTAATACTTAGCGTTTTAAGAATTTATTTTTATAATATTTAAAAGAAAAATATTGCCGATATTTTAAAGCTACTTCTTTTCCTGCAACCCATACAAAAATCCAAAAGGCTATTTCACCAATTGTAGCACAAAGAACACCTACAATAATTTTTTCATGCACCTTCATTGGTAAAAAAGGAGAAAAAAATGCAATTCCCCATAAAACATTAGATAAAATAAATAAAATTAAAACTCTTAAGTTTTTTTCAGTCATAAATTAGATATCCTTATATGAAATTAAAGAAATATCCCAAGTTAAAGTAGCAGCTAAACCAATTAAATGAATTGGCTCTGATACAGATGTACATGCATCCATTAAAATAGATGTTTTATAATTTTTAGTTTTTTTGTTTGAAATAGATGTATGAGTAACACAATTTTGTGTCATCATTCCACAAACTAAAAGCTCATCCACATCTAACTTTTCTAGAACTTCATTTAAATTAGTTTTTACAAAGCCATCAGCATATGTTTTTATAACTATAGGAGCGTTAGGTGCAGCTTCTAATATTTCAGGAACTATTTGAACTCCCTCTGAATCTTTAATGAAAAATGGTGCTAAGCCTAAATTAGGATCAGCAATATGTTGAATATGAACTATTGGATAATTTTTATCTTTACATATTTTTATAGCTTCTAGAATATTGTTTAAAGTTACTTCTGTATTCCAAAGGGGAAATTTACCTTGCGAAAAATAATCATTTTGTAAATCAATAATTAATAAAGCTTTTTTCATAAAAATAACCTCCTATAAATAAAGTAATACTTCATTATAATTTACTTTTTAAAAAGTGAATAGTACTTACTTTTTTGTGGGTACTTTTAATTTTTTTTTGCATGTAGTAGAATAATAAATAAACTAAAAGGAGAATATTCATGAAACTAAGAAAAGAATACACATGCCCTTTAGAATTTATTCATGATATTCTAAGAGGCAAATGGAAAACCGTTATTATGTGGCAGATTTATTATCGAAAAAATCCTTCACTTTCACAATTACAAAAAGACATTAAAGGAATTAGCCAAAAAATACTTTTAGAACAATTGAATGAATTATTGGAATATAAACTTGTATCTAAAGAAAAATCCCTAGGTTATCCACTAAACGTTCAATACTATATAACTAACGATAAAGGAATGAAAGTTATTGAAGCTCTAAAAATATACCAAAAATTAGGTGAAATATATTTAGATGAATTAAAGAGTATTTCTAAATAAGCCTAATACTTATTATATATTTCTTTATCTCTTAAATTTGTTGATTTAGCTGATATATAAGTCCCTTCTACAACATTTTTAAAACCGTACTTTCTAACAATAATATCTTTAATATATTCAATGTGAGGACATCTATCATAATGATGTTGATCATTTGTCATACAAGAAGCTAAGTGAATTACAGTTTTATCTTTAGGAATTTTATAAAACTCTATCATTTTTCTATTAAAATGTCCTATTAAACTAGAAACACCTTTTCCGCAGCAGCCACCACACTCCATTGAAAGGTACATTATATTTTTATCTTTTGGATAATCTAGAAATGTGCCTTTCTTATCATAAAATGATTGAACGCAGTAAAATCCACTGCATCTTCTTTTTGCAATTGAACATTGAATAATAATGATAAATTCAATATTATTAAAATCAATATTTTCCATAAAAACCTCCTAAACTTTTATATATAAAAGTTACGATAAATAATAATAATTTCTTCTTTTGTTTATATATTTTTAACTACTCATAAAAAGGAATTTTATAAAAAAATATAATAAATATATAAAAGATTAATACTAAAAATTATTGTAATAAACTTATTCATAAATAGATAAAAGGAGACCAACTATGAAAACTTTAGTAATATTAAGCCATTTAAATTATTCTAACTCTCGAGTAAATAAAAGTTTAGCAGAGGAGTTAAAAAAATATAATGAAATAACACTACACAACTTAAATGAAATTTACCCTGATGAAAATATAGATAAACACAAGGAACAAGATCTTTTATTAAAACATGATCGAATTGTATTTCAATTTCCATTCTATTGGTATAGCACACCCCATATTTTAAAAAAATGGCAAGATATTGTTTTAGAATATGGTTGGGCATTTGGACCAAATGGAACAGCATTAAATGGAAAAGAATTTTTATGTGCAATTACAATAGGAGGACCTGAAGAATCTTATCAAAGTGGAGGATATAATAATTATTCAATAAGCGAACTTTTAAAACCAATACAACAAATGTCTAATTTAACTGGTATGAAATTTTTAGCACCATTTAAAGTACACTCAGCCGTAGTTTTAACAGATGAGGAACTAAGATCTAAGACAAAGGAATATCCAAAATATATTTTAAATCCAGAGCTTAATCCTGAAGTAGCTTTAGAAAGAATAAAAAAAGAGCTTGAAGAGAAAGGTGGATTATAAATTTAAAAGTATAATAAAAATATTTTTTAGGAGGAAAATATGAACGAAACGTTAAACACTATTTTAAAGAGAAGAAGTACAAGACAATATACCACTGAAGAAGTAAAACAAGAGGATTTAGATCTTATACTTGAAGCTGCTGTAAACTCACCAAGTGCTATGAATTCTCAACCTTGGCATTTTACAGTAGTTAATGACCAAGCCATTCTTCAAGAGATAAGTGATGCTGCAAAAGAAGTTGGAAAAAATCATCCTGACAAACAAATGCAAGCAATGGCAAACAATCCACATTTACATCTTTTTTATAAAGCTCCAGTTGCCATTTTAATATCTTGTAAAGATGATGCTCCAGAAGGTTTATTAAGTTGTGCTGCAGCAACTGAAAATATTTTATTGGCTGCTGAATCTTTAGGATTAGGAAGTTGTTGGATTCAATTTGTTGAACTTTTATTTGCAACAAAAAATCCTATAGCAGATTCTATCTTAAAAAAACTTGCAATTCCTGAAGGATATAGTTTCAATCATGCAGTTGTTCTTGGTCACAAACTTTCTGACACTACACCACCTAAAAAATTGAAAAGTGAAACAATAACTTATATAAAAAAATGATACATGATATTAAAGTAGCTAAAGCCTTATCTTTTAAGGCTTTGGCTAGTTTATATTTTTTGCTAGTTATTATATATAATCAAACCTAGACAAATAAATTATTATATGCTATACTTTTCTAAATTATGCAAACGTTTGCACAAAATTGATTAAAAGGAGAAAATTTATGAAAAATAGTATTAAATTCACTGATTTAAAATTAGAATGGATTAATGAACCTAAAAATTCAAAAATTGAAAGTGGTAAAGTCTCTATAATAACAGATCCACAAACAGATTTTTGGCAACGAACTTATTATGGATTTCAAAATAATAATGCTCCAGCCTTACTATCAAAAATTGCAGATAAATATTTTTCATTTGTAGTGAAAACAGAGTTTAATTCAAAACAACGGTATGATCAATGTGGAGTTATTATTTACCAAAACTCTGATAACTGGTTTAAGGCTTCAATTGAGTATGAAAATGAAGAGTTTCAAAGACTTGGAAGTGTTGTTACAAATAATGGTTATTCTGATTGGGCAACAACAGATATTCCTGCTATACATAAGTTCATGTATTATCGTCTTAGTCGTCGTGAAAATGATTTTTGCATAGAATCATCTTATGATGGTATTAATTATAAACAAATGAGAATTTTTCATCTTTTCTCTGCTAACGAAATAATTAACATAGGAATTTATGCTTGTAGTCCTGAAAATTCAAGTTTTTGTGCAGAATTTACAGCACTTGAATTTATGGATTGTAAATGGGAGGAGCATAAATAATAACTGGATTGGAGCAAGAGTTATTGCTCCTAATCCTAATAAAATTCCACTTATTAAAGTATAGTTTACTCCAACTCCCACTCTCCAAAATTTGCCCATTTATCATCTCTTTTTTCTTGAACCATAATTTTTTTATTTTTATTTAACTGATTTATTAAAATTTTAATGTTGTCAAAAGTCTCATCATAACTTTCTATTTCTTTAGATAATACAACTTCTTCATTTTCTAATAGAATTATTCGATACATCACTCTCTCTCCTCATTAATTATTTTATTTTACCTCATTTATTTATTCTCTCCATTCCATGGCTATCCTTGCTGTATATCCAATTTTTTTATTTATTCTTTTACAAATTATTTTATCAATCTTTTTACAACTTCTCCAATCTTATCATGATCAAACTCTATCCCCTTACCTTTTAAAATATCTTCACTTTTTTTCACTGTTGTTGATAGTGGCAGATCTAACTCATCTACTCCTAATTCACTATAAAATCTATTTTTATCAATTTTAAATTCTGTTATAATTTGTTCCATGCTCATCCACCCTCTTATTTTATCTGGATCTCCTACCAAAATTTCATTCATTGTATTTGGCATAGTTTGCATATATCCCATTCCTTTACTTACTAGAATTATTGCAGCAAAAGTCATTATTCCAGCACTACCAACCTTTAATGGAGATAGTATATGATTTCCTATCTTTAAAGATAATGAATTTTTATTTGTTGGACATACACTTACACACTTCATACAAGCTAAACATTCTGAAGATTTTACTATTTCATTCTTTTCTATTTTTATACTAACTGGACAAACTTTATCGCACTTTTTACACTTTATACATGTCGATGTATCTCTTTTTATTTTAAAAGCACTTAGTTTTTCTATAGTTCCATAGAAAGCTCCTAAGGGACACATATATTTACAGAAAATATTGTCATAAAATAACGAAGACATCAAAATTACAATTAGTAATATAAACCCCCATAGATATCCACTTAGAACTTCAGATATTCCAGCAGGAAGATGACTAAATGCTGCAAATGGGTCATAAGGAGATACAATTAACTCCCCAGTTTTCCAAGTTAAATATAAAATTATTGCTAAAATAAAATATTTTAAATATTTTAAATACCCATCTAGCTTCTCATTTATATAGAATCTTTTTTTAAAAATCTTTTTTCCAATAGCTGAAAATATATCTTGTAGTGTTCCAAAAGCACAAAGCCACCCACAAAATAATCTACCGAAAAAAATTGTTAAAGCTATACTTCCTCCTAAAAAAACAAGATTTGAATAGTATGTTTTAGATATAAAACTTTTCCCTGAAATTAAATTACCTAAACTTTCTAAAGCTCCAAAAGGACATAATGCGTGAACTGTGGCAACTCCATTAAAACCACCACCAACTTTTTGATGTAAAATAGCCACTGTGCAGATAATAATAAACAGAATTAATTTTACACTCCACTTAAACTTAGATACATTTCTTATCATTTTAACTCTCCTTTTTTCTTTTTTTCTATAATACACCTCCTTTGTGTTATGAATGTGGCTTTTCTCCTTTAAATAAATAAATTTTTATTAGCTTTATCTGCTTCTCCTAAATATTGTCCAACACCACCAAAGGAGATTTGATCAATAAGCTCCTCTTTTTTTACGCCCATAACATCCATAGACATAGTGCAGGCAACAAGGTTGGCTCCATTTTTAAGAGATTCAGCCATGAGAGTTTCTAAAGACATGATATTCTTTTTTTTCATAACCCATCTAATCATTTTAGGGCCTGTTCCAAACATATTCATTTTAGAAATTGGTAACTCTTTACTATTTTTAGGTAGCATAAAGCTAAACATTTTTTCTATAAGACTCTTATTAGTATCTATGTTTTTTCTTTTTAAAATAGATAATCCCCAAAATGTGAAAAACATAGTAACTTTTTTCCCCATAGTTAAAGCGCCATTAGCTATTATAAATGCAGCAATAGCTTTATCTAAATCTCCACTAAAAACAACTATTGTTAATCCATCATTTGTTTCAATAACTCTATTTTCTTTTGAAGAATTATTTTTTTTATTTTTTAAAATATCAACAAATATATTATCACCCTCTTTTTTCAAAGATAGAATTTCATTGTTTGTAGATTTAGCCCAAGCTTGGATATCATTATAAAAACCAGGATCAGATGCTTTTGCTTTAAAAACTTCTCCATCTCCAATTTTATCCATATTTTCTTTAACTTTTACCAAAGGACCTGGACATGATAATCCACACAAATCTGTATAATCATTTGAATTTATTTTTTCTTTATTTTGAGGAAGCTCTTTAATTGTAGGGGATTGCTCTTTATCATCTAAAACTTTCAAATGATTTTTATATCCTCCAGCAATATTTTTAACGTTGTACCCATTTTGACTTAAAAATCTTTCAGCTAAATATCCTCTTAATCCAACAGCACAATATGTCCAAATCTCTTTATCTTTTGGAATCTCTTTCATTCTTTTCCTAAGTTCACTTAAAGGAATATTTACACTATTCTCAAAAGATCCACTCACTAATTCAATAGTTTCTCTAACATCTAAAATAAAATGTTTAGAGCTATCATAATCTCTTAACTCTTCAAGAAAAATCTGATTTAATCTACCATCTAAAATGTTATTCCCAATAAAACCAACCATGTTTGCAGGAGATTTTGCTGATAAAAAAGGTGGAGCATATGCTAATTCAAGTTCTTTTAAGTCATCAACAGTTCCTTTAAAATGAAGTGTTGTAGCTATGACATCAATAAATTTATCTACACCTTCTTTTCCAAAACATTGAGCTCCTAAGATTCTTTTATTCTCTTTATTAAAAAGTACTTTTATTGAAAGAGGCGAAGCTCCTGGATAATAGTTAGCGTGATTATTAGGATGAAGATATATTTTATCAAAAGGTATATCACTATTTTTTAAAGATTTTTCATTCATTCCAGTAGAAGCAGCAGTAAGGTTAAAAATTTTTAAAATAGCAGTACCTAAGCTCCCTTTATATTTTTCTTTTTCTCCAAAAATATTATTAGCTACAATACGCCCTTGTCTATTAGCAGGACCAGCTAATGGAATAAAAGATTGAGCATCAGTAATTAAATTATTAACTAAGATAGCGTCCCCAAGAGCATAGATATTTTCAATATTAGTTTTTAAATATTCGTCAACAATAATATGTCCTTTTTCTCCAAGAGAAATCCCAGAGTTTTCTAAAAATTTTGTATCAGGAGAAACTCCAATAGATAGAATAACAAGTTCAGTTTCTATAACTTTTCCAGACTCTAAATAAATTTTTATAGTATTATTATTATCTTGGAATTTAACAACTTTTTCTTTTAAAAGAAGATTGATTCCATTACTAATTAGTTCGTATTCTAAATGGTTTGATATCTCATAATCAAAAGGTGATAAAATATTATCTCCAGCTTCAATAAGAGTAGTTCCAATACCTAAATGCTTTAAATTTTCAGCAGTTTCAACTCCAACATATCCACCACCTATAACAACTGAATTTTTAATATTCTTATCTTTTAAAGAATTTTTAATCATATCCATATCTTTGATATTTCTTAAAGTAAATATTTTACTATTAGAAATTCCTTCAATAGACGGTTGAGTTGGTTTTGCTCCTGGAGCAAGCACAAGATAGTCAAAAGTTTCTGTATATACTTCTCCATTTATTTTTTTTACAGAAACATTTTTATTTATAGAATCCACTGCAATAACTTCACTGTTATTACGTACATCAATATTAAAACGATTTTTAATTTTTTCTGGAGTTTGAAGAATCAAACTATCTCTGTTTTGGATAACATCTCCAATATAATAAGGTAATCCACAGTTGGCAAAAGATATATATTCCCCTTTCTCAAACATAATTATTTCAGAGGTTTCATCTAAACGTCTAAGTCTAGTGGCAGTAGAAGCTCCACCTGCCACTCCACCAACAATTAATATTTTTTTCATAATTATTACTCCTTTTATTTTTTCTTGGATTATATTTCTTTTCATCTAAAATGTAAAGTACAGTCTTTTTTGTCCATATTTACTTTTTTATCAGAAACAGATAAAATATCTTTATAAAAATATTTTGGAGGAAACTTATGAAGGATAAAAAATATAATTGTTACTTTGAAATGACTTTAGATATTATGGGTGGAAAATGGAAACCAATAATACTCTATTATATAAATTTAAATGAAGTAGCAAGACATAGTGAGCTTAAAAGGTTTATTCCAAGTATCAACGAAAGAATGTTGACAAGACAATTAAGAGAGTTAGAAGAGGATTGTTTAATAAAAAGGAAAGTATATCCAGTTGTACCTCCAAAGGTTGAATACACTTTAACAGAACATGGACAAAAATTAATTCCAATATTAAAAGAACTTATAAATTGGGGCAAGGATTATGCAGAAGCTATAAATTTTACAAATTTTAATATAGATATTTGAATTAAATTTTTAAGGAGATAGAAAAAATTTTAAATAGATAATTAAAAAAAGCACATTACTGTATAATACTTAATGTGCTTTTTATTTTATATTTAATTTTTATTTTTTAAACAACTTTAAAATCATTTAAATACCTTAGTACAGAACTCATACCAATATCATTTTTACATAATGATAGATATAACATCTCCCATAATGTAATAGCATTTTTTATATTTTTCTTATAATCAAATGTTTTTAAGTCTAAACTATTAATATTTCTTTTAGTAAAAACCCCATAAACATATCTTTCAAAATAAGAATAAATCTCTTCTTCTGTTTTTAATTGTTTTAATATTTTAATCTCTTCCATATTAATCACCTCAAAATTTAATATACAAAAAAGAGTTCCTACTGGAACTCTTGATATATTATTATCTTGATTTAATATTTTCAGCTTGTAATCCTCTGTCACCTTTAACAACATCGAATTCTACTTCTTCGTTTTCTTTTAATGTTTTAAATCCATCTTTTTTAATTTGAGAGAAGTGTGCGAATACATCTTTCCCATCCTCACCAGTGATAAATCCAAATCCTTTTTCTTCGTTAAACCATTTTACTGTACCTTTCATTTAAGTACCTCCGTTATTTTTTGTTAGTAACTATTGCCTCAACATAATAACATTTAAAGAAGTACTCGCCTAAAATAGTGCTTCAAAATCTCTTATTAACTGTGTTATATCTTTACTACTTCTTAAGTATACCATATATTGTTAAAAAAATCTACCTTTTTTTTACAACCATGTATTTTAGTTAATAAAAAAAATATTAGATGTTGTTACTGCAAAGAGAAATATAACGATCTAACATATCATTTGTCTCTTTTATAACTAAAGAAATAAAATCAAAATTATCTCCTATTGTATGAGCTTTATCTAAAGCCGAATAATATTCTAATCTATTTGAATTTTTTATAACTATTGGAGGATAACCATTTTTCATTAGTTCTAAATTCAAAAGTAACCTAGAGGTTCTTCCATTTCCATCTATAAATGGGTGTATTCCTGCAAATATAATATGAACCATTGCTGCTCTTTCTACTGGATGTAAATATTGAGCTTCAGTATTATACCATTTTATAAATTCATTCATTTTTTCTTTTAGTAAAAATGGTGCTGGTGGAATATGTTCTGCTCCAGAAATCATAACTTGTTGATCTCTATAATTTCCAGCATATTTATCATTAATTCCTTTTAAAACTAAATGATGTATATTTTTTATTTGCCATTCACTAAAAGCCTCTTCATTTTTTATAATATCTTCCAAATATAGTATAGCTTCTTTATGGTTTACAACTTCTAAATGTTCTCTTAAACTTTTACCCCCTATTGTTATTCCCTCTAAAACCACTTTTGTTTCAAGTAAAGTTAAAGTATTCCCTTCAATAGCATTTGAATTGTATGTCCATTCTAACAAAATGCTTTCTCTCAAACTTTTAACCGTTTCTTTAGATAGTGGTCTTAATTCATCTAATTTTAACTTCTTTTTATTTATCTCTTCAAAAATGTTTTTTTCAATCATTTATATCACCCATCTTACTTTTTTAAAGTACTTCTCTTTCTTTAAGAACCTTTTTCCATTTTAATTTATAATACAATGAACATATAGAAAAAAGCAAGAAGAAATGGCAAAAGAATCTTTAAAAGCTTTAAATATTTATTTACTTAATTTTTAATTTGAATTTACATCGTTTTTTTGTCTTTCGGCACTAAATTTGCAACTTTATCAATAAAATCAATGTTTTAATAGATATTTTAAAAATATTAAATATGTGGATGAAAATAAAGCTTTTCTTGAAGACAAGAGTAAGGATTTTTAAAAAAGAAAAGAGCCATCTAAAGATAGCTCTCAATAATTCTTTTATAATCCTCTAGTGCAGTAATAAGGTTTAGTTAGATTATTCTCTTTAAAAACTTCACATTTCCCACATATGCACTCTTTTTCTTCTGAAATGCACTTGCTTTTCCCAAAGGCACAAAATAACCCCTCAAAATGTTCCACTGTTTCAAAATCTTTATGATGAGCAACCATTTCTATCATATTTTTAGGCATTTCTTTTAATTTGCAGCCCATAGTATATGACTTACAATCTTTACAAATACATTTTTTTACATTATCAATACTTTTTTTAACTTCCATAATCGACTCCTCCTAAAATATTTTATGTTTATTTACAAGTCTTTATAAGAGATTTCCATTATTATACTAAGTTTCCTTTATGTAACTTTCATATTTTTTTAATGGATCTCTTAATAAATTTTATTTTTTACCAATTATTAATTCATCTAAAGGTAATTTAGGGACATAGTGTTTATAGTTATGTTCCCCTAAATCTTCCCTAAAATATTTCATATTATCATTTTCAGAATCTGTTAAAATGATTTCATCTGTTGGAACGCCTATTGGCATAACAAAAAGAGGAATGTATTCATTTGATAGATTTAATAAAGATAAAATATCATCTTTTTTCACAGGTTCCATAAAGTTAACTCCATAACCTAAGGACGTAGCAATTAATTTCATATTTTGAAGAGATATTCCACAATCAGCATAAATAAAATTTAAGGGTAATTTAGGTGGATTATCTGTAAGAATTATTATATATCCTCCTGGAGCTTCTTCTTCTGAAGGTTTCCATGTTATTTGACTTGCCCAAACGACATCTTTAAAAAGTTTTGAACAAATCTCATTATCATTTACTAAAAAATATCTTAAAAATTGTTTATTTGCACCAGCAGATGAAAAGTGAGCACCTTCTACAATTTTTACTAAATCTTCCATGGGAATAGTTACATTTTTAAAACTTCTGTGAGAACGAGCATTTTTTATCAAATCTAAAATCTCCATTTTTTCCTCCTTTTTATAGCTTTTTTCACTATTTACCGGCAACATATCTTTATTCCTTCTAACTTTTAATTATTCTTTGTCAAATTTGCAACTTTTTTAATAAAATCAATGCCTTTCACTAAAAACCCTAAATTTAGATTTCTTCAAAAATGTTTTTTTCAATCATTTATATCACCCATCTTACTTTTTTTAAAGTTCAACCTCTGCTTTTAGAAATTCAATTTCAGCATTTTTTCCCTTCTCATATTCTGCAATAAAATGTATTTTAAACTCATTAGAGTATGTTATTAACTTGTCACTTATCCTAAGGACATATTTATTTTTAGATAACTTTTCAATTTGGCTTTTTGTAAATCTTATTTTACTCATAAAAATCACCTCTTAAACATTATTATACAAAAAAAGACCCTACAAGATAGACTCGCTTTTTTTACGTGTCCATTCTATAAGGTCCATTTTAAAATAGTTCTCTTTTTTTATTATTATACTATGCAAACATATCTAATCTCATACTGACAGTGCTAACTTTTTTATGTTTTCCTTTTTTTAATGCTTCATTATATTTAAATCCATTTTTCAAATAAATCTCGTTAATATCAGGATTATTTTCTATATCTGCGTCTACAATTAAGAATCTACTTGCTACTCCTAAATTTATAGAATCATTAACAATTCCTATTATAATTTGAATTAAAAAATTAATTATATTAGAATATTTTGCAGAATATTTTGAATCAGAAGCTAATTTTCCAATTTTTACACATGGAAATGAATTAAATACTACATCATCAACTCCATGAGAAATTTTTTCATCTGATGATAAATTTATAGCACATGATGAAAGAGTAAAATAAGCTACAATATCACCATTTTTTTTATTTATTATTAAATGTACTTTAGATATATTCTTCTCTTGGATATTCAAAGCTTCTTGTTTTAAAAAACTATTGTATTCCTCTAAATTACAATTAAAATCTTCAACTCTATATCCTTTCGAAAGTTTAACTAATTGAAAATTTTGAAAATCATTTATTATATCTTTTTTATTACTCATGTATAATTAACCTCTTAAACTAGCTACAAGTTTAGAAGCTTTTTCATTTCTTATTAATGCTTCTTTTGTAGGTTTAGAAAGGGCTTCTTTATGTATTTGTTTTGCTATTGCTCCCTTTACAATAAGTACCGAAGAATTATTCGCATTTTTCATTTTATATCACTCCTTATTGTTTTATTAATCTTATATTATATTATACCATATAATACGCTTTATACAATCTATTTCTTTTATTAGATTCTAAACATTCAAAATTTTGAGTTTCTAAAATTTTAGTTTCAAATAATTCACTTATTATTTTTGTTGAATAAAAAAGAGCTACTTTTGTAATTAAAAGTAGCTCTTTAAACATTTTAATCTCTTCAATCTATATTTTTAAAGAAATTCTTAATCTCTCTTGAACTTGTTTCAATACTATCTGAAGTATGAACAATATTCTTTAAAGTATCCATAGAAAAATCCCCTCTAATAGTTCCAGGAACTGCATCCACTGGAGACGTACTTCCAGCCATATGTCTCACTATACTAATACAATCCTTTCCTTCTAACACCATAAGCACAACTGGCCCAGAAGTTATAAACTCTATAAGGCCATTATAAAAATCTTTCCCCTTGTGTACCTCATAATGTTTCTCTGCTTTTTCTAAAGTTATGTTCTCCATTTTTAAAGCCTTGATCTCTAATCCTTTTCTCTCTACCCTTTGGATGATCTCTCCAATTAGTTTTCTTTCCACAGCATCAGGCTTTATTATCAGAAGCGTTCTCTCCATGATTCCCCCTTAGTATAGTTATTTTCTACTATACATATACTAATTTATTAAACACTTTCCTTTTTTTGCTTTAATTTTTTTATAAATTTCTCTTCTGTTATAGGTCTATGAATAAAGTATCCCTGAACTAAATCTACCCCTGCCTCTTTAACAAAATTTAGCTCATCCTCTGTCTCTACTCCCTCAGCAGTTATCTCATTTCCTATAGCTTTTAAAAGGTCTACAACTTTTTTATAAATTCTTTTTCCCTTATCATTTCCCATATATTTTATAAGCTCTCTATCTAGCTTAACCCCATCTATATGTGTTTTCAAAAGATTCTCTAAATTAGAACTTGCAATGGGAAAATCATCCATCACTACCTTAATTCCCATTTTTTTCAATCTTATAATTTTGTGAATAAAATCTGTATAGCTAAAACTCCCCCTTTCAGTTATCTCTATTTGAAGATTTTTAACCCCCTCTTTCAATCTCTCTATTCTTTCTAAAAACTCCTCTTTTACAATAGTCTTAGAAGATATATTTATACACAAACTGATATTTTTTTCAGTTAAATATCTCTCTATTTTTTCCAAAACTATAAAATCTAAAATATGGACAATATCAAGATTTTCTAATTTTTTTATAATCTCCTCTGTGGATAAATCGTTAAAATTTTCACCATCAAATTTAGAAAAAACCTCATAACTTACTATTTTTTCCTCTTTTAAAGAAAATATTGCTTGGAAACTTATCTTTAACTCTTTTTCTAAATTATATTTTAAAATATCTTCATCTTTCAAAATTAACACTCCTAAAAATTAATTTATTATTGTTCCACATACTTCTTTATATAGTTATAATAGCTCTGCTTAGAGATACAAAACATCTCCTGTATCTCCTTAGGAGACTTTTTTTTATTCACCACATCTTTGTATTTTTCTAAAAATGCCTCTTTTGTTAACTTGATTTTCCTTCCAAAAACTACCCCTTTTTTCTTTGCCTTCTCTTTCCCCTCACTTGTTCTAAGAAGAATTTTTTTACGTTCCTGTTCAGCTACCTCTAAAATTAAAGCTAAAAGAGTGCTTGCCATTATCTCCATAAATCCTTCATTCTTTTTTAACTCCCTAATTATAAAATCCTTTAGATATGGAGTATCTAAAACTATCAAATCAATATCTTTAGCAATTAACTCTTTTATAAGTTCAATTGTTTGATTTCTATTTCTCCCCAATCTGTCAATCTCTTTAATAACTAAAGTATCCCCTGGATTTAAAAGCTCCCTTAATTCATTTAAACCCTTTCTCTTTAGTTCAACCCCTGTATAGGTATCGGAATATATATTTTCATATTTTACTCCATAATCTAACAAAGACTCCACCTGTCTTGTTAAACTTTGATTTTTTGTACTCACTCTACAATACCCATATACCACCAATAATACCCTCCTTAAATTTTTAAATCGTACAACTTAAATAGTTTAGTATAAAAAGTATTGAC
The DNA here is from genome assembly GCF_024506395.1 of Cetobacterium sp. NK01. NCBI lineage: Bacteria > Fusobacteriati > Fusobacteriota > Fusobacteriia > Fusobacteriales > Fusobacteriaceae > Cetobacterium > Cetobacterium sp. NK01. The sequence continues at coordinate 46,885 of NZ_JANIBO010000001.1, read as the reverse complement.
TTACAATTGGAAAAAATTGCTAGCTGGTCATACCAATTTTTTCGCAAAATTTAGCACTTGATTTCACAAGAAGGTCTAACTTTATCTTTAGATATACATCCTTTCCCTTTTTAGTTGGATGAAACTTAATCCCTTTTATATCTAAAACTTTTAATTTCTCTATTAAACCACTTTCCTCTAAAATATTTAAATGAAATATTGTATTCTGCTTAGTCAAATCTGTCACTTTACAAAGCTTTTTTAAATCTATACCTGGATTTTCATTTATAAACATCAGTACCCTTATCCTCGTTTTCACCTTTTAATTAACCTCTTTTCATATTTTAATATAATTTATTGTATATATAAATAATATCATAATTATATAATATTAAAATAAGAAATTATTGCTAAACAAAGTGTGCATTTTTTTCTATATTGTATTTCAAATAAAAACACTTAATCTGAATTTATCCAACTTTGTTATTGGTAAATTAAATCTAACTTTTTTTATATTGTCATATTTTTCATCTAGTTTAATATCTTCAAAGAGTATTATCCCTTTTATCCCATTATCTTCTAAATAATCATCTATATCCCTATAGGAGATAAGTTTAATACTGTCCATTAGTCCCTTTAATTCTAACTCTTTAAAAATATCTTTAATAAACTCAATACCTAAAAAATTATAAACAATAACTATATCTTTTAACTTTTCTATTTTCCTTTCAATCTCTTGATTTATCCCGTTTAAAATAGTCATAGATAGTATTGTTCTATCAAAGCTATCTATATTTTTATAGTACTTTTTAACCAGGTTAGAGATCAATTTAAATTTATTAAAATAATCTTCAGCTACTTTATTATTAAAAAGATAGATCTCTACTATTTCAAAAAGTTCTTTAAATTTCATAACTGCTATTACTGCAGTTAATCTAATTAAAATATCCTCACTTAAAATTATCTCTATTTTTAACTTTTTACCAAGATAGTTTAAAAGATTTCTTAGTTCTAAAACCTCATCTCTGTTAGCTTCAAAAAATTTATCTCTATTTCTTTTTAAATAAAACTCCCTAATATAAAATCTTTCATAGTTAGAAAAAAACTTTATCTCCTCTAGAACTAAATTTAACTTTTTAATATCTCTAACTTCATACTCTTCGTTAATCTCCATATGCTTTTCTAGGCTTTCATCTTCAAACTCTTTTCTAATTATAGCTAAATACATTAAAACCTCTATATGAAGATTCACATAAGTATGTCGTGAAATCCCCCACCCTTCATATATCTCATATATTTTATCTATTTTATCTGAGAGTTTGTACTCCTTTTTTAATTTTTTAAGTTCTATAAAAAACTCTTGAAAAGCTATTGGTAGATACTTTTCCTCTATAAGCATTTTTATAAAGTGTAGTTCAAAAAACTTTCTCTTATTTTTTTCCAATCCCTCAAGGGATATTCCATAGGAGTTATAGCTTACAATTTTCAAATGAAAAAACTCCAACTCTTTTTTTAAATGTTTTATATCATTAGCTAAAGTTCTTCTTGTTACAGATATCTCTTCACTAATTGATGTGAGATTTATTGTATTGGATTTTAAAAACTGTAAAATCAAATAACTCTCTCTCTCTTTTGGGGTAAACCTTTGAATATTTTTTATCTCTCCTAAAATATTTGGGGTTTCCTTTAATTTTTCGTGTATTAATAAAATGCCTTCATCTTTTAAGATGTATTCTAAATCACTTATATATCTTCTAACTTTAAATATAGAAATATTTAGTATCTCTGAAAGTTCATTTATAGAGTAATTATTTACAACTAGACAGCTTAGCATTTTAAAATGCTGTGATGTTATACTCATATTTTCTCCTTTTTTAGTTTTAAGAGAAGTATTGTAACATATTTTTAGTATTTTAAAAAGTTTAATTTTCAGATTTACCTTTTAAGTTTTTCTTTAACATATCACAAAACCTCTTCAAATACTCGTTTTCCATACGTAAAAATCTTAGTTCATCCTCTAAATTATTAAAGAGAAAATCATTTCCTGACGACCTTTTGTCCTTAGGATTTCCCCTCGTCTCAAACTTAAAAGCTTCCTCTCCAAGTTCCTCATATTTTTTTACCCAGTTATGTATCTGTGTCTTCGATGGAACTCCAAACTCCTCTGCTAAATCTTGAGTACTCACTCCACCTTCTAAATATTTTTTTACTACTTTTATTTTTAATTCACTTGGGTATTTATTGTTTACTCTTCCCATAAATATCCATCTCCTTATTATTTTATATATCTTTTTTTATAGTTATAGTATGTCTGTTTACAAATTCCTAGTTTTTCCTGTATCTCCCTTGGTGTTCTTTCATCTTTTAACATTTCATTATACGTTCTCACAAACTTTTGTCTAGTTAATTTTTGTTTTCTTCCAAATTTTACTCCAGCTTCTAAAGCTTTTTCTTTTCCCTCTTTAGTTCGCTCTAAAATCTTATTTCTCTCTTGCTCTGCTACCTCAAGAAGTAAAGAAAGCATAGTTGTTGCCGTAATCTCCATAAAACCTTTTTCTCTTTTAATCTCTTTTAGTATAAACTCTTTTAGATACGGAATATCTAAAGCGACTATCTCTATGTCTTTTTCAATAAACTCCTTTATAAGCTCTGTTGTTTGCTTTCGATTTCTTCCAAGTCTATCAATCTCCTTCACTACTAGGGTATCCCCTGCATTAAGAACGTTTTTTAGACTCTCTAAACCTCGCCTTTTTAAAACAACTCCACTTATCTCATCAACATAGATATTTTCCTCTTTAATACCATAGGTTATTAAAGCGTCTACCTGTCTCTTTAAACTTTGATTTTTCGTGCTAACTCTGCAATATCCGTATACCATTTTGTTTCCTCCGATGTTCTATAACTATTTATATTCTTTTAAATTAACGGTCAAAAATATCAAGATATTTTAGACTCATTTTATAAAAGAACACTTTTTTGACTCATCTTATAGAATAGCAGGATATTTTAAAAAAATCAAATAAAAATAATAAAAAATAGGCTGTTTAAGTATATATAATGTACCATAAACAGCCTATTTAATTCAAGTTTATTAATTAAAACTTACCAATTAAATTAATAAACCATCCTTTACTTCTGTAATCTAAATTTGTTAGATCATCTGTAAACTCTGTAAAATTGTACCCTACTCCAAATTCTAAATTTTCATTAATCTCTCTATAGATTCCAACAATTGCTCCATGTTTTAAATCTCCATCAGTTTTACCTTGTAACCAATGGTATTCTCCAAAAAGATCCCATTTTTTGATTACTTCGTAAGATAATCTAACTGCGTAAAGATTTAAAGTATTTGAATACCAATCGTCACCCATATACAATTTAACCTCTTCTTTTCTAAAAGCATATTTTCCAGAAATACTTAATCTCTTAGTTAGATCATAAATTCCTTCAAAAGATACTATATTTGCTTTTTCAGAATAATTTCTATTTAGTTGTGTTCTAGAACCATCATCATAGATGTATGAATATTTAGTTATCAGATTTAAACGATCGTTATAGATTGGTCTATAAGCAAATCCTAAACCTAACTCTAAATATTTCGAATCATCATTATCAGGATTTCTATCTTCAATAATGTTTCCAGACTCATTATAACTAACTAGTCCTAAGTCTCCTTTCCCTAAAACATAGTTTCCAACTCCAAATATTGTATATTCTTTAGTTGGTGTCCATTTAAATCTATTAGTAGTACCATATAATTCTCTTGTTTCAGCTCCAGTATCTTTAGCAAATTCTAATCTGTGCTTTGATGTAAAGTTATTATTTGTATATTTTAACATTCCACTTATACTATTTCTTGTAACATCTCCTTCTAAAACTTCAACTTTTCCATTTTCATAAAGTAATGATAAAGTTACCTTTTGATTTAAATTAAAATCAACTCCATAAGTTTGTAAAACTCCTTTTTCAGAGTTATTAGTAACAAATTGATTTTCTTGATATAAACTAGTTCTATCACTAATTTGATATTTTTGTCCAAAAGTTATAGCAGAATCTAAATCATCTTCATTTTCTAAAGCATATCCTGCATAAATTTCATAGTTTTCATCATACTTATATAAAACTTTAGAATCGACTGCTTGTCCTCTATTACCAGTACTTCCTTCAGCTTCAACAAATACTTTTTCTGTTAGTTGTGATACAGTTCCCAAAGAGATTAAATTATTTTCTCCGTAACCATCTTTTTTCATTGCTGTACCTTGTAATTTTGTATATACCTCTGTTTGCTCTGTTAAGTCATAAGAAATTTTTGTACCTACCAAGATAGCTTCTCCAGAATCAATATCTTCATTTTCTAAAATAGCAAGAGTTTGATCTTGTTCTTTATCATTTATGTATTTAGTTTCTAATCCCACAGTTAATCTATCTGTCAGATCTTTTATAGCTGCAATGGAAACCTCTTTTTGTGTATTTTTTCCTGAAAAATCATTAGACTCATCGTCATATGTATTTTCTGTATAGACAGACCCTTTTGCTTCATAACGTAAAGTTTCAGATTGTTGATACGAGATTTCAGCTCCATATTCCTCTTTAGCTGTACCGCTTGTTTCACTTGCAGTAGAAAATCCTTTTTCTTTTTTAGAATACCAGAAATTTATTTTATCAGAATTACTGAAACTTGGATTGTAATCAGAAAGTTGAAGCCCTGTTTCTATATAGTAAGCTCTACCGCTATCTCCTATTCTAATAGAAGGTTGCTCAACAAAATCAAATCCTCCATCTGGAGAAAACCAGTTACTATCTTTTGTTAGCTGATTTCCCTCTGTTTCTGAAAACTCCCCAATTAAGTATGTTCCATTAGAGTGTTTATATGTTAAATCTACACTTTTTAAATCGTAATCTTCAATATTAGAATCTCTTTTTTCTTTAATATAAGTTCCACCTAAAGCAAGATTATTTGTAATCCATTTTTTAGCTCTTACTCCTCCAGCATAATCATCACTATTGTTTTCTAAATTATAATATTCATAATCAACAACTAAATAGTATTTATAAGATCCAGATGGAGAATCTTTTATAATTTCATCTGAAGTAAGATTGAAACTTCCTTGACTTAAAGGTTTTTCCAATAAAACTCTACCTGTTAATTCATTGATCTCATAATCTTGTCCTTCTGATAAAGATGCTTTATTTAGAAGCCTTCCTGTTTGGTTATCTCTTAATTCTACAGTTAACTTTGCACTTCCAACAACAATATCACTTTTACTTAGGTAATAGATGCTTCCACCTGTTCCTAAAAACTGATCTCTGTTGTAAGATGTATCTGGTTCAGAACCAAAAACTACAATGTGATCTATTGAATCTCCAAAAGTATTTGTAGAAAGACTATTATATTCAGCTCTAGCTCCGTACAAACTTCTATTATATTCAGCAAATCTAGTTCCAGTTACACCAGTGTTGTAACTTCCCCATAAAACTTGAGATTTATCCCAATCTACTCTTAAATACATTTTTCCTTCAGTTTCTACATCACTGTACATTGTAGAATCATCACCATAATTAAATTTAATATCATCTCTATCAATTTTTCTAAATATTTTCTGAGGATCTTTTTCATTAAAGTCAGAGAACATATGCTTAATCTCTTTACTCCAAGTATCAGCTTGAGCAGTTATTCTATATTTATCATATATTTTTTTATAGTAAAACGCTAACCTTCCAGTGTTAAAAAAATCTTCTTGATAATTAGGGTCATTTTCTAAAATAGCTGTACTTCCATCGACTGTATTTTTACCAAGATAAAAATCTGCTATTCCAACTAAAAATTCATAGTTTTCAGGATAAAAAACTGTTAGATTATAATTTTCTATACTATCCTCTTCAGTTGTAACATCAATGCTATAAATTTTTCCTTGCTCATTACTTAATGTTTCATATAAAAAATTTCCTTGCTCATCAATTTCAACTGTTTGATTATCTATTTTAAGTTCTTTTGTGTCATATAAACCACGGCCATAGAACTTAATATTAGCTCCTGAAACCATTATATTTTTTGTTTTTATGTTTGATTCAGCGTAGATACTTTCTTTTATTTTAGTATCTAAATTTAAATCTTCTGGTAGAAATGATGATGATTTTTCAACTTTAATTGCTTTGGGAAAAGTTTCATCAAAATTACCATTTTTGCCAAATACTTTTAAAATATAGTACAGTGTATCTCCTGTTTTTATTTTACCCATTTTGCTATTATCGTAGCTCCAAATTATCGGTTCATCAATAGATATTTTTTCTCCTTTTATAACATCTATAGGGTTATTTAAGGAGTTTAAAGAATCATAAATTAAAATCTCATATCTATCTATAAAATTATCATAGTTAGTATATAAAAAGAATTTAACATCTTCAAGGTTACCTACATTATTAATGTAGGTAACTCCCTTTGAAGAGATGTTTAATTTTGAAGATATAGCTAGAGGATCAGTTACAGTATATATAACACCTTCATTTAGATAAACTTGATTGTCTTCTAAAGTAGACTTATCCTCTTCTTTATCTTTTATTGTTTCACTTTGAACTTCTGAAACAACTTCAAGGTTATTGATATCTATTTGTCCATTTATATTTTTATATGGAACTAATAACAAAGCAAGTATAAAGAGTTTAATTTTCATTGATTTCTTCATATCTATCTCCCCTCCTTATTGTTGCTTAGTTTAGTATTTTTGTTTTTTACTCCAAAGTTAGCTTTAACAGGTACATTTCCAAGTTTTAAAACTTTTGGATTTTCTGTAGTAAAATCAAAACCTTGAGGTAAAGTTGTTGGATCAACTTTGATTATAAAGTTTTTACCTTTACTAGATGAAACCTCAGGAATATGATATCTACCATATTGATCAGTTTCAATAATTAGTCCTTCAACTGTAGCTAATCTAACTCCTGGTATTCCAACTTCTTGAACTCCTGTATTTATAATTGTAATTACTTCAACATAAACAATTTGTTCAGGAATATCGTAATAAGCTATAACAGCTTCTTTACCTTTATTTGTTACATTTTTATAAACTGGTTTTTTATCTTTAGTTTTCATCACTTTTCTGTTAACAACAATGTTTTGTCCAGACATTCCATTTTTAACAAGTCCAGTGTGGTTTTGAATAACTTTTCCATCTTTTGTAATTGTTATATCAGTTCCTTCAGCAGTTGTTACTCTAACATCTTGAAGTTTTTCAGGAGATTCAAGTTTTAAGTAAACTATTTCAGTATTTTCACTTAAATCCTCTTTTGAACTTTTTCTTCCTGGAAGAACTTTCTTTATTGATATTGGTTGCTTTTCATTAGAATGATATATTTTTATTTTGCTAGCTTCAGCTGGATCTTGATATCCATCACCATCAATGTCATTAAATACTTTACCAAGAATAGTTGATGTTTGGAAAAGTTTGTCCTCTATAACATATACTTTAGCAGTAGATTCATTTGAAATTGTATTTCCACCTGAATTAATAGCAACTGCTCTATTGATATATTTACCATTTACTACTCCTACAGAAACTTTTGCTAAATAAGTTATTTCTACTGTTTCTCCAGATTTTACACTAAATGGTCCAATATTTAATGTTCTAACACCTTCAACTTTTATTTTTTCCTTATTTTCAGAAGAATCAACTAAAATTGCTGAATCTTCTTGATATTTAAATCCAGCAGGAAGTATATCTTTTAAGAAAATATTGTTAGCATTATTCTTTTGGTTATTTGTTACACTTATTGTATATGGAACAAATTTACCAACAGATGTCTCTTTTATAGGTGTTGTTTTATTAATTATTATTGCATTTTCCATATTTGCTTTTACAGAAACTTCAGCTTCAAGATTATCGTAACTTGTTGTGAATATATTTGTTATTTCCTCTTCTGCTTTAAATATAGCATTTTCACTTACTTTAGCAGAGATTGTTACAATAACCTCGCTTTGTTTAGGTATATATGAAAGAGTTATAGTATCATCAGTATCTGATATATTTCCAGTATAATCAAGAGGATTTCCATTAGCTAAAACACTCTGGATTTTTATATCAGTAAATACTTTTGTTTCATAACTTGAAGTAATTTTATTTATTGCATCAGTTATAGTTACTGATTTTCCTTCAGGTGTTTTATATATATTTAAATTTGTATTATTCTTAATAGAAAGAGTATATTCTATCGCGTCTCCTGGATAAATCGTTTTATCGGAGTTTTGAACACTAATTTCTTTTACTAACTCTAATTTTGGAGTTATAGGAGTTAAAATGACATCATTACTTTTAATAATAGGTCCTAATCCAACAGAAAATAAAGCTCTACCATTATTACCTTCATTTTTTTGATTATATTGAGCTGTTGAAACTGAAGTTATTAATTCTCCTATTGTTAAATGTGCAGTATCATTTACAAATCCTTCTACTTCGATAGTAACATATGAATTAGGAGATATGTTATCAATGATAATTTCTCCACTTGTAGTTCCAATCTCATAAGTAACAGAATCTCCTGTAGAACTTAAAATTTTTAACAATTTAATTTTATCTAAATCTAAGAAATTATCACCCGATTTAACCTTTAAATTATATAAATCTGAAACTACTTTAACATTATGAGCTGTAATATTAGAGTTATTTTCAATTTTTGTAACATATATAAGTTTATCGCCATTACCAATTGTCTTAATCTCAGTATTTTTTGAAAGTAAAACAGCTTCTGATTCAGTTATAACAGATTTCGTAATAGCAAGTAATGGTGCTCCAGAAAGAGTTGTAGTTTCTGAGCTATTAATCTCTTTATTGTCTAGATATAAATAAACTCTATTAGTTATATCATCTACAAATCCAGCTATAACTTCTGTCTTTATTTTAAATTCAATAAATCCGCCTTTTAATATAGATAAATTTATATTTAAATCTTTATCTGGATCTAAATCTTTTTCTAAGAATGCTCCGAATACTCCTTGATAAGAAGAAATTTCTATATTCCACTTACCGTTAAATGGATTTACAATTTCGCCTTTTGAATTTATTCCTGAAATTTCAGAAATAAAATCTTTTATTGAAACATTTGTGAAATTAGTAGGTCCATCATTTTGTAATCTAATTGTGTATGTTAATGGAATATTGCTGTCTCCATTGTCAAAAGTATCCTTATCTACAGTTTTAATAATTTTTAGGCTATTTGGATCTCCTAATTGTTGAGTTGAAATAACTTGGTTAGAGATAACAGGATCATTTGTTTTGTATGTATAGCTTGCTGTATTTGCTACTGTTCCTATTGCTCCTAAGTTAAGTTTTCCTGCTATTGTAAATACTTTGCTTTCATCTTTATCCAAGTTGATTGTTGCGCTTAAATCTTCTGTAGATTCTACACCGTCTATAGTCCAAGATGCGAAAGCTTGTGCATTGCTTCCATCCGCAAACTCTGTTGTGATATCTTTAATTGCGTCAGTGATAACTAATCCTTTAACAGCTACAGCACCTTTGTTTTCTACTGTTACAGTATATGTGATAGTATCCTCTGAAACATATGTTGCTTTATCAACTGCTTTTTTGATTTTGATATCTCCAGTTGCTGGATCTGCAGGGACTGAAATAACTTCGTTAGAGATAACAGGATCATTTGTTTTGTATGTATAGCTTGCTGTATTTGCTACTGTTCCTATTGCTCCTAAGTTAAGTTTTCCTGCTATTGTAAATACTTTGCTTTCGTCTTTATCCAAGTTGATTGTTGCGCTTAAATCTTCTGTAGATTCTACACCGTCTATAGTCCAAGATGCGAAAGCTTGTGCATTGCTTCCATCCGCAAACTCTGTTGTGATATCTTTAATTGCGTCAGTGATAACTAATCCTTTAACAGCTACAGCACCTTTGTTTTCTACTGTTACAGTATATGTGATAGTATCCTCTGAAACATATGTTGCTTTATCAACTGCTTTTTTGATTTTGATATCTCCAGTTGCTGGATCTGCAGGGACTGAAATAACTTCGTTAGAGATAACAGGAGCATTTGTTTTGTATGTATAGCTTGCTGTATTTGCTACTGTTCCTATTGCTCCTAAGTTAAGTTTTCCTGCTATTGTAAATACTTTGCTTTCGTCTTTATCCAAGTTGATTGTTGCGCTTAAATCTTCTGTAGATTCTACACCGTCTATAGTCCAAGATGCGAAAGCTTGTGCATTGCTTCCATCCGCAAACTCTGTTGTGATATCTTTAATTGCGTCAGTGATAACTAATCCTTTAACAGCTACAGCACCTTTGTTTTCTACTGTTACAGTATATGTGATAGTATCCTCTGAAACATATGTTGCTTTATCAACTGCTTTTTTGATTTTGATATCTCCAGTTGCTGGATCTGCAGGGACTGAAATAACTTCGTTAGAGATAACAGGAGCATTTGTTTTGTATGTATAGCTTGCTGTATTTGCTACTGTTCCTATTGCTCCCGGTTTAAGTGTTCCTGCTATTGTAAATACTTTACTTTCGTCTTTATCCAAGTTGATTGTTGTGCTTAAATCTTCTGTAGATACTACACCGTCTATAGTCCAAGATGCGAAAGCTTGTGCATTACTTCCATCCGCAAACTCTGTTGTGATATCTTTAATTGCGTCAGTGATAACTAATCCTTTAACAGCTACAGCACCTTTGTTTTCTACTGTTACAGTATATGTGATAGTATCCTCTGAAACATATGTTGCTTTATCAACTGCTTTTTGATTTTGATATCTCCAGTTGCTGGATCTGCAGGGACTGAAATAACTTCGTTAGAGATAACAGGAGCATTTGTTTTGTATGTATAGCTTGCTGTATTTGCTACTGTTCCTATTGCTCCCGGTTTAAGTGTTCCTGCTATTGTAAATACTTTACTTTCGTCTTTATCCAAGTTGATTGTTGTGCTTAAATCTTCTGTAGATACTACACCGTCTATAGTCCAAGATGCGAAAGCTTGTGCATTACTTCCATCCGCAAACTCTGTTGTGATATCTTTAATTGCGTCAGTGATAACTAATCCTTTAACAGCTACAGCACCTTTGTTTTCTACTGTTACAGTATATGTGATAGTATCCTCTGAAACATATGTTGCTTTATCAACTGCTCTTTGATTCTGATATCTCCAGTTGCTGGATCTGCAGGGACTGAAATAACTTCGTTAGAGATAACAGGAGCATTTGTTTTGTATGTATAGCTTGCTGTATTTGCTACTGTTCCTATTGCTCCCGGTTTAAGTGTTCCTGCTATTGTAAATACTTTACTTTCGTCTTTATCCAAGTTGATTGTTGTGCTTAAATCTTCTGTAGATACTACACCGTCTATAGTCCAAGATGCGAAAGCTTGTGCATTACTTCCATCCGCAAACTCTGTTGTGATATCTTTAATTGCGTCAGTGATAACTAATCCTTTAACAGCTACAGCACCTTTGTTTTCTACTGTTACAGTATATGTGATAGTATCCTCTGAAACATATGTTGCTTTATCAACTGCTTTTTTGATTTTGATATCTCCAGTTGCTGGATCTGCAGGGACTGAAATAACTTCGTTAGAGATAACAGGAGCATTTGTTTTGTATGTATAGCTTGCTGTATTTGCTACTGTTCCTATTGCTCCCGGTTTAAGTGTTCCTGCTATTGTAAATACTTTACTTTCGTCTTTATCCAAGTTGATTGTTGTGCTTAAATCTTCTGTAGATACTACACCGTCTATAGTCCAAGATGCGAAAGCTTGTGCATTACTTCCATCCGCAAACTCTGTTGTGATATCTTTAATTGCGTCAGTGATAACTAATCCTTTAACAGCTACAGCACCTTTGTTTTCTACTGTTACAGTATATGTGATAGTATCCTCTGAAACATATGTTGCTTTATCAACTGCTTTTTTGATTTTGATATCTCCAGTTGCTGGATCTGCAGGGACTGAAATAACTTCGTTAGAGATAACAGGAGCATTTGTTTTGTATGTATAGCTTGCTGTATTTGCTACTGTTCCTATTGCTCCCGGTTTAAGTGTTCCTGCTATTGTAAATACTTTACTTTCGTCTTTATCCAAGTTGATTGTTGTGCTTAAATCTTCTGTAGATACTACACCGTCTATAGTCCAAGATGCGAAAGCTTGTGCATTACTTCCATCCGCAAACTCTGTTGTGATATCTTTAATTGCGTCAGTGATAACTAATCCTTTAACAGCTACAGCACCTTTGTTTTCTACTGTTACAGTATATGTGATAGTATCCTCTGAAACATATGTTGCTTTATCAACTGCTTTTTTGATTTTGATATCTCCAGTTGCTGGATCTGCAGGGACTGAAATAACTTCGTTAGAGATAACAGGAGCATTTGTTTTGTATGTATAGCTTGCTGTATTTGCTACTGTTCCTATTGCTCCCGGTTTAAGTGTTCCTGCTATTGTAAATACTTTACTTTCGTCTTTATCCAAGTTGATTGTTGTGCTTAAATCTTCTGTAGATACTACACCGTCTATAGTCCAAGATGCGAAAGCTTGTGCATTACTTCCATCCGCAAACTCTGTTGTGATATCTTTAATTGCGTCAGTGATAACTAATCCTTTAACAGCTACAGCACCTTTGTTTTCTACTGTTACAGTATATGTGATAGTATCCTCTGAAACATATGTTTCTTTATCAACTGCTTTTGTGATTTCGATATCTCCAGTTGCAGGGTCTTTAGGGACAGAAATAACTTGGTTAGAGATAACAGGATCATTTGTTTTGTATATATAGCTTGCTGTATTTGCTACTGTTCCTATTGCTCCCGGTTTAAGTTTTCCTGCTATTGTAAATATTTCCCTTTCTCCTGGGTTCAAGGCGATTGTTGCGCTTAAATCTTCTGTAGATGCTACACCGTCTATCTTCCAAGATGCGAAAGCTTCTTTATTTTCAGTTCTTCCATCAGCAAACTCAGTTGTGATACCTGTAATTGCGTCAGTGATAACTAATCCTTTAACAGCTGTAACACCTTTGTTTTCTACTGTTACAGTGTATGTGATAGTGTCCTCTGAAACATATGCTGCTTTATCAACTGCTTTTGTGATTATGATATCTCCAGTTGCAGCATCGCCTAAGTTGGAATCAACGTTTCCGCTATTTTCCTCCGCATTGGCTGCATCTGCCTTGGCAGTGTTTGTGATTGTTCCAGTAGGGTATCCTGTTTCAGGGCTTCCTACGTTTACAGTAGCTTCTACTACCACTGTTACTGTTGCTCCAACTTCTAAGTTTCCTTCTATTACAACATCATCAGTTGTACTAGAAGTATTAAGCGCTGGAGCTATTGAAGTAATATTTCCTCCTGTTACGCTTGTTACTGTCCAAGTTGTAAAGGCATTGATAGATCTTTCAGTTCCTTCAACCATTACATCCTTAAGTGCATCTGTAATAACTAGATTCTTAAGTGGTGTTTTTCCAGTATTTTCAACATTTATCGTATAAGTCAGAGACTGTCCAGGTGTATACGGTCCGCTAACTGACTTAGTTACTCCTATCGCTGAAGGTGCCGGGTTAGATACAGCTGGTTCAGAATCATCAGTTTCACCTTTGTATGTATAGCTTGCTGTATTGCTAACTTCTCCCATTGCTCCCGGGTTAAGCTTCGCTATTATCGTGAAGGTCTTTGTAGATCCGTCTTTATCTGTAGGAGCAAGAACTACTGTCTTGTCTAGATTTATTTTTTCTCCAAGAAGAGTTGCTCCTTCATATACAGCCCAGCTTGCAAAGGCCTGTGTTTTTTCAGTTCCATCTACGAAATCTGTTTTAATTTCACTAATCAGGTCTGTCACTCGAACTCCTGTTGCCCATCCAGTTCCGCTGTTCGAAAGCGTAACTGTATATGTAAGGATATCAGAAGTATCTGATCTGTAATCATAGATGCCCTTATCAACTGTTTTAGTGATTGTCACTATTCCAGGTGTTGGTGCTGCTGTTGTATCAACAACTGTCTCTTCACCAGCATAAGTCATAGTAGCTGTATTTATGATATCTTCTGTAATGTTTTCTTTAACAGTTCCTGAAATAGTAAATGTTACAGTATCTCCTGGAGCTATTGTTAAAGTATCTTGTAAATCTTCCTTTTCTGGTCTTGGGTATATTTTAGTAGTGGATGAATTAGCTCCCTTACTTATATCTACTGTCCATGTTGAGAATACAGGAATTGGATTTGCCTCTCCACTTGCGCTTGATGTCACTTCACTAATCAAGTCTTCAATAGCAACATTTTGCGCGAAGCTTTCACTGTTGTTTGTTATGCTGACTGTATATGCTAGTTCTTCACCAGGCACATAGTTATCAGGTCCAATCTTTTCAATATCCAATTCATCGTATTGTGCTGGAGGTTGATCAACTTCTGCTCCCGATCCCTTCAATGATCCGTCGGGTAATGTTATAGTAGCCATATTCTCAATTACACCAGTTATATTGTCTTTAACTCTTCCTGTAACTTTAAATATTATTTGCTCTCCAGGTGCTATCAACAATGTATCTTGCAAGTCTTCCTTTTCTGGTCTTGGGTATGTTTTAGTAGTAGATGAATTATCTCCCTTACTTTCAATATCTACTGTCCATGTTGAGAATACAGGAATTGGATTTAATTCTCCACTTGCGCTTGATGTCACTCCACTAATCAAGTCTTTAACAGCAATATTTTGTGCAAAACTTTTACTCCTATTCGTTATCATTATATAATATGATAATTCTCCATTAGGGAAATATGTAATAGAGTTGGCTTCTTTGTATATGTCTATTTCATTTGTTGGAGCATTTTTTGGAGTAGATATTATGCTAGAATCTCCAGATTGCTCTTTATAAACAAATCTAACAGTATTTTTTATTTCTCCAATAGTATTAGGTTTTAATTTAGCTTTAATGAAAATCTTTTTCTCTGCTCTTGGAGAAACATTTATTGAAGTATCTAAATCTCCAGTTACTGTATTCCAAGAGGTATCTTCTTCTAGCTTCCATGCCCAATTCTCTTCAAAAGCTGGTGCAGTTGTTCCATCAGCAAACTTAGTCTCTATTTTTGATATTTCATCAACTATATTAATTCCTGCTGCCCAACCATCGCTATTATTTCCAATAGTGATAGTATAAGTTAATTCATCACCAGGAATATACTCTTGTTTATCCACAGATTTAGATATATTAACATTTCCTAATGTTGGTTTAATTATACTTGTTGTTGTGTTAGAGTTAGTTCCATAGCTATAACTTGCAGTATTGACTATATCTCCAATGGCATCATCAATAATTTCCCCACTAATTGTAGTAGTAATTGTTTGTCCTGCTCCGACTATGATTCCTTCCATATCTATTGTCTTATCAGGATTTGCTGACGGAATGTAACTTCCGCCACCAGCAACTAAGTTGATTTTATACCCATCCTTAAACGGAAACTTAAGTCCTTCAGGAGTTTGAACTCTTAAATTAGGAATGTCGTCTTTAAAAAAGAGTTCGTTAATTTCTAAGTCAGTATTTTCATTTTTAAGAGTAATTCTAAAGTTAAATTTTTGTCCTGGTTTATAAATTGAATTATTTTTATAACCAGAGTCTGTATCCATTTTAACTTGCTTATGTCCAAAAACAAATCCCTTGATTGTATTAAGTTCTGGTGAATTATAAGTATTTCCATCTACAGAAATAACATTTTGAATACTCCCTAAAGCACTAGTGTGAGCTACTGTGGTAATTTCAAATTCCACTTTAGATTTTGGAGCAATTGTCATTGTTGTATTTAAATCTGCATTATTTGTAAAAGAACGTACAATTGTTTTTCCAATATATCTATCATCTCCATATGTCACAGAAGGTGTTGAGAATGTCCATGTTGAAAATGCCTGACCTTCTGCTCCACCTGTATGATCTGTTTTTATTTGAGATAAAGAATCTGTTACAGGGATTTCATAAGCAAATCCACTACCTTTGTTTTCAATACTTACCCTGTATTTTATACTTTCTCCTCTTCTATAAATATCAGGGACCTCTCCTTGACCAACTCCACCGATAGAAATAACCTCTTTTTTAACTGCTAAATTGCCGCTAGCAATATCAGCTCTAGTAGAAGCTATTTGAGTATTATCATTTCCTAGATATATAACATTCGGCATAATTCCGTTATTTCCATTGCTTGCATAGGCATTTGTAGCAATTTCTTTTGTCTTAGCTTTTATTGTATATTCTACTATATCTCCAGGATACCAATTGAAACTATCAGTAAAAGAGAAGTTTCCTTTTATAGGATTAGATCTTGTACTCGGATTTTGTCCATCATCTCTTTTTACTTCAGAAGTAACTTCAAATTTTGTAAGGTCATCAAAAACCATTCCATCAGTTCCATCTGATAATTTAGTTGTTGCTGGTTTAAGATCATCATGATTAAAGGCATCTCTAATAATTCCAGTTCCTGTATTTTTAGCAGTGACTTTGTAAATAACTGTATCACCTGGATTAACTTTAGTTCCTTGTCCAAACGGAACAGTTTTGCCATCTACTCTCATTATGTCAGCTATTTTTTTAATACCTTCAACCTTTCCTGGCTCAGGAGTATAAGTTGATGTAAGAACTCTATTAGATCCATAAGTACTATATAAAGTACTTACAATATCACCGACTATATCACTTTTAACTTTAGCTTTAACTTCAAAAACTAAAGTTCCTCTTGGAGAGATATTAACTCTTGGTAAGATTAAATCTCCTCCTGTTTGAACTCCGTTAATTCCAAAGCTTTGACTTGTAGGATAATTATAAGCTTTTAAACCTTCAAGTCCAGTGGATTGTTTAAGAGTTATAGTATAGTCATCTTCAAATGGAAATTTTTTACTACCTACTACATCAGCAGGAGCATATTCGGCTAAAATTTTACTAATCTCATATTTTATATGACTTTGATTAAGTATAAGGTATGATCCCCATTTGTTTCCCAATGTTATTGTATAAGTAATATATTGTCCAGGAACATATGTTCCCCTTAGAGGAGTTTTGGTAATATAGTATTCAGCAGAAGGGGCAATTCTATCATTGATTCCAATATAAGTTTCATTTTTAAAATCAGTTACAACTGCTCTAGTTTTTACGTTTTTATAAATATTATCAGCCATAACAGCCTCTATAATATATTCAATTGATCCTCCAGGAGAAATTGTAGGAGAGGCTTTAACTCCTACTTCATCAGATGTTGGATTTCCTTCAGTGGTATATTTACCTATTGGTTTTACGTCAACAATTTTCCAGCTTTTAAAAGCTGGAACTAATACGTTGTCACTAGCTGTAGTTATTCCTTGCGTAGTCACTGTTGAAAAATCATCTTTAAATTCCTTTATAGTGGCTATAGCATCTCCAGTGTTTTCAATTTTTACACTGTATTGAACTGTACCACCAGGAGTGTAAAAATTAGGGGCAGCAGATACTGTTCCATCTATTTCTTTAGATGAAATACCGGTATTAGAAATTTTTATGTTAAAATCAATAGGCTGAATAACGCTTAAAGCTTCTTTTTCATTTATATTATATTTTACATTAATCTCACCCACAGCAGTTTCACTATTTATAACATCAAATATATATGTAGCTGTAGTTCCCTTTGAAATGCTTATACGATCATTTAAAATACCATCTTTAAAGTTAGTTGATCCAGTGTTACTTGTAGATGAAACAAAATTTATCTCTGTAAAAGCATTCTCTAGATTTCCTAAATAATTTTTAACTTTTGTATTTTTAAAATCTACATAAACAGGTATATTTGTTAAATTAAGATCAGTGTCGTTATTTAAAGTAAGAATATAACGTGTTGATTTTCCAGGAGTATAGTTAGGAGTACCACTTCTCATAGTACCTGTTATAGATGCAGATTCAGGTTTTATAGCTGTTTCATTATAAACTATATCTCCTATAGCATCTTCTCTAACTCTTCCTTTAACTTGGAATTCAAATGAATCTCCCTCTTCAATATCAGTAGTTCCTATTATATTTTTATTATCGCTAGGACCACTAGTATAGTGAGCTGCAGTTCCACTTTTTTCAGCTGCTTTAGTAAGAGTAACTGTAAACTGAGTCTCCCCATTTGAATTGACAAAAGGATGTCCTTTTCCCCCACTAAAAAGACCAACAGACATATCTTCCAATAGCTTTTCTTCTATAGGATAGTTATTTAAATATCCAGGACCTAAAGATTTAAATCCGATAGTATAAATAATTTCATCCCCAGGTTTATATTTTACAGTGTTAACATCTCTATATACGCCACCTAGTGTAGAATCTTTATTAGCAATTATATAACTTTCTGCAATTTTGCTTGAGTTATAATAAAGTTGTGCAGTATTTTTCAATGTAGAATTGACAATTTTATCAGCAATATCTACTTCTACTCTATATGTAATAGTTTCATTTGGATTTAAAGAAACAGTATCCTCTAAATTTCCTGAAGTTAATGTTACTTCAACTTCACTATTATTTCCAGCTTTTTTCCAAACCTTCTTTCCTGTAAAGAACGGCTGTTCTCCAACGTCATTTACATTCGTTCCTCCGGGAGTAGTATTTAAGTTGGCGTAAGTTCCTTCTATATTTAAATCATCTAAAACTTTTAAATTATTTAAAGGTTTATCAGAAAGATTTTTTAAATCAATATAATAAATTTTCTTTTGTCTAGGATAGAAAAAATTATTGTCAGATCTCTTTTTAAAAGTTAAAGATCCTAGAACTTCTCCTTCTCCTTCTCCTTCAGGTAGATTAACTGTCACAGAGGCTGTTTGAGATACGTCTGTTATAGTATCTTTAACGGTTGCAGTATTAGTAAGAATACCGTGTGATTCTATATCTCTTTTAGCTGTAATTGTATATGTTACAGTATCACCTGGTGCTATATCAATAACTGTATTTAGATCTTTATTGTTTTCAAAGCTTCCAATTGTAGTTCCAGGGTTTCCTGGATTTTTAGCTGCACTTATTGTCCATTCTGGAAGAAATGCTAATTTACCTGAATTATCAGGCATTAATTTACTAATTTCATCCATTACTTCAATATTATTTGCAAATCCATTTCCAGCGTTATGAATAGCTATTGTATAATTTAATTCCGAACCACCTGTATAATTAGATGATTTTGATATAATTAAATTTGGCTTTTTAGCTTTAACTGTAACTGTAGCTGTTTTAACAGAATTATCTGGTTCGGTTATTGTAGCAGCACTCAAAATATCGCTCCAAGGAATAGACTTTTTATTTTCTTGTCCAAATTTGGAAAGTTCAGTAATAATTTTATATTCTACTTCACCACCGCTTGGGATATTTATAATATCATTTAAATTAGAACTTCTCATAGAAGCTGACATAAGACTTCTTGTCCCTTCTCCTCTTAGAGTTGGTACGTCAATTGTCCAACTAGCAAAAGGGGAAACAAAATTTTTAGGTTCTCTATTTTCATTTATTGTTTCTGTATTTGTATTGCTTATTGATTCTACTTTAACATTTTCTAAAAGATCCTCTACTCTTATACCAGGAGCATATCCTGCATCAGTTGCATTAGAAACCTTTATTGTAAAGACTAAAGTATTGTCCCCATGAGCATAATCTGGTTGATCAACTGTTTTTTGTATACTTAATTGAGATTGTTTTTTTACACTTCCGCTATCGCTAATAATTCCAAATTCTCCAACTTTAGCACTATTCTCAATTCTTCCTACTGCATTTTCATTAATTGTAGCTGTTACGATATACTCTATTTTTGATTTTCCATCAATAACTGCTTTTATATTTTGAGGAAAATCATCAGGTAAAGTTCCAGATAAAGTTCCTGTAAATCCAGGATTAGAAAATTCATTTATAGGTATTATATTGCCATTAGAATCATATATTTTAGCTACTACTGTCCAATTTTTATAAGCAAGGCCTTCTTTTAGTTCTGCTTTTAATCCCTCAACAATTTCTGTTTTAATATTATTAAAATTAAATTCAATAGGTAGACCTGCATATACATTATCACTTTTGTTATCTATTGATAGTGTATAGATAAGGGATTGTCCAGGTTGATACTCATTTTTGTCAACACTCATATTAATGTCTAATTTAGGTTTTAAAAGTTTAACTCCTTCTCCTGTTACGCCATCAGTTATAAGTCCTATAGCTGCTTTATTAGTTTTTCCCGTAAGAATGTATTCAATATCTCCTCCAGGAAGGATATCGCAGATAATTTCATAACCATTCTCTGTTTTAATAGCCTTACTTGCAGCATTCTCATTAATAGATGTTCTAGTAATACTCCAATCTTCAAAGGCTGGGGCTTTGTTTCCATTTGGAAGAGAGCTAGTTAAAATTCCCTTTAGGTTATATTCTATTTTATAATTATTATCAGAAAAATCTGGACGAGGGTTTGTAATATGGATACGATATTCAATTTCTCCTCCTGAATTATAATGAGTTGAAATATTTGTTTTAGCAACTCCTACGGCTACCCAAGAAATAGGAACATATGCAAAATTATAGTTTTCAACATAATTAGAATCTCCAATTTCTTTTATTTTATTTGAGAATCGAATCTCTTTGTTATTTTCTAAATTAACGGCGGAAACTACTCCATTTTTTAATCTAACTTTAATGAGATACTGAATTCTATCACCAGGTTTTAAAACAATCTCATCTTTTAAGTTTGATTTATTCTCAATTTCTGGAGTGTTTACATTTCCTACTCCGCTTGTATAAATTGAGGTATTATAAAGAGGTGTAGCTACAACACCATTAGAGCTATTTAAATATCTTGAAGTTATTTGAGTTTCTAGTATAACATCATCTATAGGTATATCTGTTGGATCTTGTAAGGGATTATCAGATTTTGCAAAAGCTAACTTTCCTTTAATACTAGTTAGTTGTTCTTCAACATCTACCACAGCTACTTGATTTCCTACATTAGTTATATCGATAATCATACTTCCGTTATCTCTAGGAATAGCTCCTGGTAGATCTTTAATATAAACTGTTGATACATTATTATTAGCTGAGATTTTTAAAGGAATTTTAGTTTTATCAAAGTTTATAGGTATATTTATTTTTGTCTCTTTTCCATCATAAGTTGTTAAAGTAGCTTCAATATTTATTGTTCCTCTAATCTCTTTATTAACAATAAGATCTTTAACCTTAAATCTAACTTCTCTTTCTGAATCAATTGAAAATCCTGATAGAATAAGATTTCCGTTAGTTTTATCAAGGGTACCATTATTTCCACCAATATTTTCACTATCCACAGCTAAAACAGCGTTACTTGTATCAAAAATAGGTTTGCCATTTTCTTTTAAATCATTTCCTACTTTAAATGTTAAGGTCATATTATCCTGTTTAGCAGGAATAGTGTTATTTAGAACAAATTCAATAGAAACAGGGGTAAGAGGTTTATAACCAGTAGTGGGATTAACAATAACCTCTGAAAAGTTTAATCTAGTTTCTCCTTCAAGAGAGGTTTTGCTAGCATTTTTTGGAGGATTATTTCTAACTGCTGTTGTTAAGTTAGCCACTAAATCTCCTGTTTTGTCACCATTGATTTTTCCATAAATAGAGTACGTTATACTACCATTTAAAGGAACATTAACTCCAGTAACATTAGTAAGTGCAGTTGAAGAATAATTTCCTAGACTTCCTCCAGTTCCTATAACTGTTCCATTAATTTGAGTAATTGTAAATCCATCTGGAGTAGGTAAATCTAATGATAAGTTTTTTATTCTAGCCTCTCCAGTATTTGTAATTTTAACTGTATAGTTAAAAGGATTTAAAGAGTAATATGTGTCAGGTGCCTCTAAAGTAGCGATATAATCATACTGAACTCTTGTAATAGGTGGATCAGAGTAGGAGATACTTTTTTCCTCTCCGTTTAATATAGAAGTTAGTGTTATTCCTTTAATATCTCCTGATATTTTATTTTTTACGACTCCACTAATTTCATAATCTATGTAGCCTCCAGCAGGAATTTTAACTCCAGTTGCTTCAAAATCGGTAGTTGTTCCAAAATTTCCATGAAAACTATCATCAGAAGATGGTAGCGGTGTATTTCTTAAATCTTGGAAAACAGAATCCTCAATCCCATCTTCAGTAGAAGAGATAATACTGCTTAAAGGCATTTTTAATTGAAGATTTTCAACAGGTGATTCTGAGTTATTTGTTACTCGAACTTTAAAAAATAATCTGTCTCCGTTGTCATATTTTGTCTTTAAAGATTCAATACTAAGATCCAAGTTGGCAAATATGGTTTTAGATATTAAAATCATTAAAAAGAATAATAAATTTTGTTTTTTCATTTTTTTACTCCTAATTTATATATTATTAAAGTCTAAAAAACCTAGATTTTTATATTCTAGGTTTCAGCTAAACTTTTTGGCAGGTTAATATTTTGGATATTAAAATCATTATTGTAATGTTGCTCTTTTAATCATTTGGCCAGATAATTGTTTCGATAGCCTCATCTAATTTATAAATCTCTTTTATTTTAGGTTTACCATCACTATTGTAAGTTATCCTAGGACCATCTAAAAAATCATGTTTATAAGTTTCTAAACTTTTAAGTGTTCCATTTTCATAGAACTCTTTTTTTTCTCCATTTAAAAAACCTTTTAAGTAATTTTCTTCGAGGATTAAAGTTCCATCATTATTGAATTCTCTTAAAACTCCATTAAGAAGTCCATCTTTAAACTCTCCTAGAAATTTTAAGCTTCCATTTTCATAATAATTTTTGCAAATTCCATTTGCTTTTCCATTTTTGTAGTTCCAAAGAGTAAGCACGTTATTATTTTTTTTTAAAATAGCAGTCCCTGAAAAAGGAGAGTGCTCCCCCTTTTCATAGACCAATTCATTTGTTCCGACTATTAAATTTGAAATATCTACCTCTTTAGTACAGCCTGTAAAAATAAGTACTAATAAAATAAATAAACTTATTATTTTCATAAAGCCTCCTCAAGAGAAACCACTATATTAACTGTATTTGTATAATTTCCAACGGGGGCCTTATCACTAATGCTTTTAAGTATACCGTTTAAATCGATTGTTCGCTTGTTAGGTTCATTCTTATTAGGAATGCTTTCTTTTCCTAACCAAATATCAGTTGTTGCAAAATTTTCTGAGACTTTATCTCCGTTTTGATAAAGTTTAAAATCATTGTAGTAACTACCTTTTGAACCACCATCTCTTTCTAGCTCGTAAATTAAATTTGAACCATTTAACTTCTCATTATCGTAAGTTATATTTATCCTAGTTTTAGCTTCATTGGCATTAAATTTCCCTTTTAGGATTTTTCCAAAATCTAATACCTTAGGTTGATAATCGACGATGAAAGATAGATTAGGAGGTGATATTTTAAGAGTGATTTTAGAAATTATGTCATCATAAATATCACTTTGTATATTTGCACTAGCTTTAAGTCCAAGTCTTAATATATTTGTATTCATTCCTGCTGTTAGAGTAAAATCTCCAGATTTAGATTCTGATAATGCTTCAGAGAGTTTTAAGTAAATAGTAGCATTTTGAGTTATTAAATTTTTAGCATTGTATTCACTATATTCACCGTTATTAACCTTTATAATTATTTGACCATTAATTTTATTTTCACTGTTAGTTGAGTCAATTAAGGTTATTGGTGTTCCTGAAGAATAAAATTTTAAGATATCTCCTTGAGAATCAGAAGCATAAAAAAGATCTCTGGCTCTTATTGTTCCAAGTTCAATCATTGTATTACTAGAATTATTTTCTAAAACTTTTTCTATTTCAGCCCCACTATGAATAGCTTTACCATTTACATTATGATTATAACTTGCTGTATTAGATGAAGAACTCCAGAAATTCATAGTATCTATATTTTGATTAGTCCCATCTATTTTTATGCTCGAATTAACGTTATCATAATAAGCCTCTGGTTCAAAAGGTGGTATATTTATATATGTCTCTTGAAAGCGATCAAATGTATTACCGTCAACACTTCTTAGAGAATATTTAAGTAGTAATCTATTAAGTTTATAGTTCCATTTAGCAAAACCAAAAGATAAATAAGTAGATCCTCCTGATTGTGATTGTGATATAAATGGTGTTGTAGCATAGAAAAATGAGCTTGAAGGAAGCCATTTTTTTTCAGCCGAGGGAACAATGACATTATTTAAGCTTGTTCCATAAAATTGAAAGTATGGTCCACGTGGTTCAAGATTTTGAATAAGTTGAACTCCCTTTATTGCACTATCATATTGTTCTGGTGAAAATCCCATTCGAATTCCATTAATTTCCCCTGAGATGCTAACCCTATCTGTTCTCCAGTCTTTATTTTTAATCAAACCGTAAGAACCTAAAGTTCCACCCTCAATATATCCTTGATTAGCTATAACACCTTTATACCCAACAGGATCTCCTCCTGAATAATTCTTTGCCGTAAAAGATCCACTTATATTTAAAGGATAAATACCTTGGCTTGATGTCAGATTAGTTGATGTTCCAGTTAGAGCAACAGGATTACTTAAATTAATAACATTTTTTACTTTAAAAGGCTCTGGAATTTTAGTTAACGTTATAGTAAGTTTATCGATGATATTTTCAAATGCCGGAGCGATAGAGTTAGATTGTGTTATTGTTAAAATACTAACTCGTTCCCCAGGCAAAGTACCGTTTTTTGCTGTAATTGTAAAGGTTCCATTTTTTAAAGTATTCTTTTGTAACAATAAATATACCTTTTTTGCTGTTATTACTTCGGCTAATTTAAGTGGAGTACTAGTTGCATTACTTGCATTTTCTCCAAATAATACGTTTCCTGATATTGTTTCCCCTGTAATTTCGTCTGTGAGCTTAAAAGATCCTCCAGCATAAATTATTTCAGAAGTATTACCTTCTACTTTCTGTATATAGGGTGCTGGAATATTGTCCTTAGTTTTAATTGTGCCTAAATAAACTAGCTGTCCTTTGAAGTCTTCTGAAAAATTTTCAGCATTTTCCTTATCACTTAAAGTTATTTGTGCGCCTTGATGTTCATGTTCATAAGTAGGAGCTGTTACACTAGCGGTATTTTTCCAAAAGCTTAAGGTGTCAATATTTCCCTCGGTTTTGTCTATTTTTATACTAGATCCGGCATTATCATAAAATGCTTCAAGATCTAAAGGAGGTATATGAATATACGTTTTTTGCTCTTGATTGTAAGAGTTTTTTATAGATAACATAATTGTTTGTTGTTTTCTATTCCATCCACCAATCGCAGGAAAGCCAACATCCAAATGCTTAGAAGGACTTTCATACTGAGAAAGGAAGAGTGTTATTCCTGTGATTTCTCGTTCTGCAGGTTTTGATGGCGAGACTTCAGTTCCTGCTGAATTTTTAAAAGCCAAATAAGATGAATTATTTGATACTTTAATTCGTTCGATTTTTTTTATTCCATCACCAAAAAGATAAGCTGGCAACTCATTTCCATTTGCAGTTATTGTAATTTCTCCATTTTCCCATCGATTATCTTCAAGTAAACCATAGTTTCCCATGATGGCTGCTGATCCTAAGACTCCTTTAGCTTTCCATGCATTTACTTCGTTCCCACCAGGAGAGGTTTCAGCGTAAAATTCTCCTACTTTATTCATAGGGTATGCTTTCGTAAGGGAATTTGACACTGCAAAAGGACTAGCTAAAATTATACTGTTTTCAACTGTGAAAGCTACTGGAGTTATCATTGTATCCACACTGTATATTTTTTTTATTTCGTTATTGTTTTTATCTCTTATTCCTACATAAAGTGCTTCAGGTTTATTTTCATAATTTACAGAAATAATGTTATTGTTACTTTCATCTAAATTATAATCATAAAGTTTTGGTAATTTTAGTATTGAACGCCTATCCTTTGTTCCTGTATTAGAAAAGAAGCTAATGTCATTTGGATCATCGAATACAAATACATCATATTGTTTTTCTTCTAGTGAAAGTTTTTTAGCATTTTCATTTTTTTTATCACTGAAATCAATTTTTATTTTTTTGTTTTTTTCATCAATAAATCCATTTATTTTTTCAGTTTTAACTTTAGTAACTTCAATATCTAATGTTGCTCCCTGAGGTTTTCTCGGAAGAGTTTGAATAGTTTTTATCTCATTATCTGGTGAAAAATGAGAAGCACTAATATTCAAAAAAGAGACAAATAGAAAAGTTAAAGTAAGTTTATTTTTTATTTTCACTGTCTTTCCCCCTTTGTTTTTCTTTTAAATAGATAAGTTTACCCTTTTTTAAATTATCAAATCTACTAATGTTATTTATTTTTTCTAAATCTTCAATTGAAACTTTATATTTTTCAGCAATTTCTTCTAGACTCTCTTCTCTTTGAATAATATGATAATCTTTTAAAATTGAAGTATCACTTGCCTTTGAAATAGTAACAACAATAAAATTATCCTGAGAATAATCTACCTTATACTCTAGCTTACTTTCTGCGGAAAATAGATTAGTAAAAATAATAAATAATCCCAATAAAATTTTTTTTTTCATAAATATCCCCCTATTCTTTATGATTTAAAGGAAGTGTTACTGGTCTATGTATCTCTTCATGTGGAAAAGATGGAAGAATTGTAGGTTTGTTAATTTCATCTTCGTGTGGAAAAATAGGTAAAATCATAGGTGTGTCAGCAGGTGCAAGTTCTGGAAGTGTTACAGGGAAGTTATCCTTTCTTCTATAAACAGAGAAGTTAACAGGAAAGCTTCCACTATATTCCCCTTCGATTGTTTCTATATTTTCACCCTTATCTAATTCTCTTTTATCTAAAATAGCATAAAAAATTATAGGAACCCTTTCCCTTTCTAGGATAATCTCATTCTCTTTTACTTCCATGCCTATTTTTTTTACCTTTATCCATTTTTTTCTATTGGTCATTAAAAGATAATCAGGATATTTAAATACAACTCTTTTTCCAATGTCTTCCTCTTTATTGTCTGTATAAACTTCTATTTGAGATGTTGCTAGAACTTGATTTGGTCCAATCTCTGTACTATTGATATCTCTAAATTTAAGAGGTTCAACAATTCTAACTTTAATCTCTGCAAAGGATATTGTTGATAGTATGGAAACTAAAAATAATATTTTTTTCATAACTATTAAATCTCCTCCTTAAGTTCTACTGTAATATAAACTCTTTTTTTATGAACACCCTCTTTAGATATATTTGTTCCGTCTATAACTAAGTAATTATCTTTTACAACTTTTTCATTTATATAAGTTGGAGAATAAATCTTTGTATCAATAACCCCATCGCTATCAATATCTATCTCTGTTTCACTGTAGTTAAGTTTATAAAAATCTTTTTTATCAGGAGCTTTATTCATCTCTAATTCAAAAGGAACTGTAACTTTAGCATTATCTATAACTAAAGCCTTTATTTCAACATCAGTTATAATTTCTAATGGAACCAGAACATTAACCTTTGTTTCTAAATGAAATGTAGAGATTTTTTCTAACTGCCATTCAGTTATATTTTCTTCTTCATCAACAGTTGTGTCTGTTGTTGGTGTAGCAGGAATCATTGGAATCATTGGAATACTTACAGAAGGAGGAGTTTCTGTAGTAGTATTTTGGTCATTTGAATATGATAATTTTCCAAGTATTATGGAAAAACATATTAGTGCTATAATTTTTTTCATATTTTCTCCTCCTTTTTATTTTTAACAAGACTAAATTGACCATTTTTATATTGAACAAGATAGTTATTATCCTCCTTATAACTTAACTGGATATTTTCAGCAACTCCATTTATTGTATAATCAGTTCCTGTATAAAGAATTTCTAAAGTATATTTTTCGCTGAAAAGTCCATTTATTTCAAAAGAACCATCTAATTCAGGATTTATATACTCAACAAGTTTTCCTTTTGAGTTTATTATTTTTATAAGTGTATTTTCTAAGATGCCTTCTTTTTCACTAGAAGATAACTTTAGAGAGTTATCAAATAAAAGAATTCCTGTAAGGTTTAACATAGGTTTTATCGGAAGCTCAGCTTCAATTGTTCCAACTTGTCTACCTAAAACTTTAAGTTTAGTATCCCCCATTGTATAGTTAGGTTTTCTAATTGTTGGTTTTAAATCATATGTCACATCATTAGGAAGTCCATGGAACCAAGCTACACCATTTTCATCTGTAATAATCTCTTGCTCTCTTAGTTTAACGGCGACATTATCTACAACTTTTTCATGTTTTTCTCTAACTCCATTATTATTTTCATCTAAATATGTCGTTATTTTAACCCTTGAACTATCAATAGTTTCAATTGGATTAGAAAGATTTCTTAAGTCAAAAACTTTATCGACACCAACTGAATATATTTGACAACTTTCGCTAACATGGATATCTGTTTTAAACCAACTATCATAATCTAAGCTAATACTAAATGTAAATTTCTCTTTTTCTTTATCACTATAGGAAAATTCAACCGTATAATCTAAAATATCAAACATATTTTTATTACTTACAGCTAAAGTAGTTTCAAAATCCCGACCATCTTCATTCCAAGTATTTCTAAGTTGTACATTGTAATTTTTTAAACCGTTATAATAAAGATTTAAGCCATAAGTATCCTTACTATTTAAAGATTTTTGATAGTCTAAACTAACTAAAAGCTCTTTAAAAGTTTTACTTGCGTTAAACCCAATTGATTCATAATTATCTCTATCCCCTTCATAATACTTAGTTTTTTCCCAATTGTAATTTATTTGAAAGTTGCTTCCAAATGGACTATAAATAATTGAATAATCTTCAGATTTTTTTTCTTCAAAATATTTTCCGAAATGTTGTTGAGATATAATGAATCTAAAATCTTTAATATCGACTTGTCCTGTATAATCATAACCGTATCTATCTTTAGTGCTATAATTTTCAGTATTTTTATAACTACTAAGAGCTTTGTCTCCTCCTAGAACTAAAGTATAAGGAAATGAGAAAGCAGTATTAGAATAAACAGCCTCTCCTCTAATTGTATCCAAATATCCTATTTTATTATCGTCTGTTTCTACAGTTCTAGAGTAATTGAAACCACCAGTGAAGTTTTCTGTAATACCGTAGTATATATTTGCATTTGTTTCTAATTTACTGTATTCATGATTTTCTCTAACACTTATATCATACTCAATTTCCCCTTTTTTCTGTTGATTATAATCACTTGTAGTATTGATATCAATGTTATAAATTTTCCCATCTGGTGTATAAACTCTTAACACATATTGTCTATCCTCCTGAATTTCAGGGTTATCAAATTCAACAATGCCATTATCAGCCTCTTTTACATCTATAGGAAAGCCTAAATAAAGAAGCTCTACTTTACTTCCAATAGGGACATTTTCTCTAATTACAAAGTTTTTTCCAATTCTGAAGAAACCTCGTTCTTTTCTAAATGTCATTTCCCATTCTCTAGAATTATCACCTGATCTATTATTTCTAATTTCAAGAGAGTGTTGCTTCCAAATATCAGGATAATATAAAGAAGTGTCATTTAATTCATTATTTCTAAAATCATAGTTAACTGTGAACTCTCCATAAAGAAGTCCACCTTGATATTCAACTGTTCCAATCCAATCAGTATTAAACTTTTTATCTCCATTAGTTTTTTCAGTATATCCTTCGATATTAAGTCCAACATTTCCTAGATCAAAGAGGGAACGTTTGCTTCCAAAAATAATTTCACCGGCATTTTGAGAATCTATTACACCATCTTGTACATTTCTAAGGTACATTTTTATCTCTTGAGGAGTTTCAAAAGATAAATCCATAGCAACTTTGTACTCTTCAGAGTCAATGATATAATTTTTTAGGAAAACTTCTTTAAATAGATTGTCTTCTAGGTAAAAATCATTATTTTCAACTATTAAATTATCTTCTATAGAGTTTAGAGAATCAATTCCTTTTATAGTATTGTTATTACTATTTATAGTTATTTCTCTAAGATCAACTCCTAATTTGAAAGTTAAAATGCCACTTAAGACACTATAGTTTGTAAAGCCGATACTATTAAAAAGAGATATAATAGAAAAAAATGTTTTACCATCTCTCTGAAGTATTGGATAAATATTACTAACTTTTAGGTCGTTAACTTTTAAAGAATACAACATCTCTCCTTCGCTTGTACCAAGTAGCTCATTTTTAAAAATTTCATAGTCTTCTTGAGAAATGTAGTTTAACTCCTTTAATTTATTTAGCTCTTCCAATGTGTATTCTGCTGAAAAAATACTAACTGAAAGTAAAAAAAAAGTCAGAATTTTCTTAAACATTTGAACGATACACCTCCATTTTTAAATTAACTAGAGTAAACTTATAAAGAGATTTCAGAAAGAATATGACCGCTATCTTCATCTTTCAAAATAAGTTTATTAAAATTTTTAGGTAGTTTTTGATCTTTAATGTTGTGAGAAAGTTTTGAGATATTAATACTTTCACCCTTGTTAAGTTTTAAATTTCCAAGTTTATAGTTATATTTATTTTTTCCATTAGATAGGATTAGAGCTACTCTTCCTCTTCTATCACCACTATTTTTAATAGTTCCTTTAACAGAGAGAGTATTTTCTTGAATATTGTAAGAAAAGTTATCAATTTTATATATTGGTTTTAAATTTCCTACATATCCAACAATATCCATTTTTAAATGAGTTAATAATTGTATGTTGTTTTGAGATACTTTTTTTTCTAAATTAGGTAATATATTTTCTTTTATTTCAACTGTAGCTAAATATTCTCCTTTAGGAGTATTTTTAGGCGCTTTTATATACATTTTAATTTTTTCACTTTTACCAGGTTTAACTGTTATATTTTTAGGATAAAACTCAACCCAATTCTTCATGCTATTTGTTTGAAATCTATCGTCACTTAGTGAGATATTGTATCTGAGTGCCTTGTTTGTTTTGTTGTACAGTGTAAACTCTTGACCACTTCCTTTCCCATCAATTGCTTTGTCAAAAGAAACCGGATATATATTTACATACGCGGCTAAATTTAAAGCAATGGAAAAAAAGATTAAACAAATATTTTTTAACATAAAAAAATCCCCCCTTGTTTTAATTTCCTTAAAAAAAAGGAGAACAGAACTTTCGTTCTCCTTAAATTTAAAGAAACTATTACGGAGTAACTTTAACTTCAACTGTTTGAACTCTACTATAAATTCCAACTGCTTTATCTGCAGCAAGAGTAGGTATCATAGATTCTATATCAAAATTAGCAATGTTACTAACTGCTACAGGAGCTGAAGTAAATTTAAAAGTATGGGGAATTGAGTTAGCTCCTGAAGTTAAAGTTCCAGTAGATGTTCCTGTATTGTTTCCATCTAAAGTAACTGCAACTGTTCCTAACGAGGAATTACCTCCAGTAGAATTAGGTTTTCTAACTCTAAATTTTCTTAAAAGCGTTGGATTAGGAACTATTGTTGTTCCTTTAGTTACTGAACCATGATCAAAAGAAACTACTGATGAAACTACTCCCCAATTCCCGATACCATTTAGTTCTTCGATAACTAATTTATCTGTAGCATCTACTATAGCTAATCTTGCTTGTACTTGCATATCTGCAGAAGTTGCTGTTCCAGGGTTAGCAGCGAACGTAGCTGCTGATAAAGCTAATAAACCAAATAATAGTTTTTTCATATTGTTACCTCCTAAATTTTTGTTATGTTTCTTATATACAAAAAGGTTCCCCTTTTTAAGAATATATCTAGTTACATATTGAAATTAGTTTTTAGAAAAATATCATTATTTTTTAAATCTATCTTTGATTCTAATTTGCTTAAAGAAAAGGAGAACAGAGTTGTAGTTCTCCTTAAATTTAAAGAAATTACTATGGCTTTAATTCAACTGTAACTGTTTGAACTCTGCTATAAACTCCAACTGCTTGAGTAGCAGAAAGAGTGTTAGGAATACTAGATTCAATATTAAACTTAGCAAGTTTGTCAGTAGATGCTACTGGAACAGTAACAGTTGGAGTAAATCTGAAAGTATGATTAATTTTATTAGGTCCTGACTCTAAGCTTCCATCAGATATACCTGTTTTATTTCCATCTAAAGCGATTTCAACTGTTCCTGTCAAGTTATCGACTCCAGTAGTATTAAGCTTTCTAACTCTAAAGCTTCTTTGAAGTGTTGGAATAGGAGTTGTTGTTGAGCCTTTGGCTACTGTACCATGATCAAAAGAAACTATTGCTGAAACTACTCGCCAAGTTCCTGCGCCAGTAAGTTCTTCTATAACTAACTTATCTGTGGCATCTACTATAGCTAGTGTTGCTTGTATTTGCATATCTGCGGAAGTTGCTGTTCCAGGGTTAGCAGCGAATGTAGCTGCTGATAATGCTAATAAACCGAATAATAGTTTTTTCATTTTGTTACCTCCTAAGTTTTTCTTGTATTTTATATATCAAAAAGGTTCCCCTTCTTAATAACGTTTCTAGTTTGATACTTAAATTGGTTTTTTAAGAATAATGTCACTATTTTCTAAATTTCGTATTGTTATTCCTGTAATATCAGATTTTTTAACGTTCGGCTCTAGTGTAACAGAAAATTGTTTTTCTCCATTTACTGGAACTCTGATCTCAGAATAATTCAAAGAATTTTCACCACTAATCACGTTGACAGCACAGTATATCCCTCTTTTAGGTGTTTTATTAACAATAGTTCCGCTAATAACAGTTTTACCATTAGCATTAGTTGAAACAACAGGGTTGATAAAATCAATATCAGGATTTAAATCTCCTGCATATCCAATAAAGTTTAGTCTAAAATCAAAATTTAATTTTGCAGCAGATGCTATTTTATCAGTTTCTCCAGGTAGTTTAGGCAAATCCATAGTTTTTAAACTTAAAGTATAATCATACTCTCCATCAGATATCTCTTTAGGAGTTTGGACAAATATTTTAAATATACCATTTCTTCCAGGTTTTATTGTTAAAATTTTAGGAGAAACCTCAGTCCATTTACTCATATCTCTATCTTTTTTACTCCCAGGAAATATAGTTAGCTTGTATCTAAGAGTTGAATTTGTATTATTAGAAACAATAAATTCTCTATAACCACCTGAACCATCAATTCTTTGTTCAAACATAGTTGGTTGTATTTCTAAAGCAAAGATAAAGTTGCTTATCAAAAAGAATATTGATATTAATTTTTTTAAACTCATTTATTCATCCCCTCTCATACAATCATTTTTAAGGTCTAAAATATCTTGATATTTTGGACTGTTAACTTAAATTTTTTTATTTTAAATATTTCACAAAAGTTTTATACCGAAAACTTTATCTCTTCCTTTTTTGAAAGAATTTTTTTTATTTTAAATATTTCACAAAAGTTTTATACCGAAAACTTTATCTCTTCCTTTTTTGAAATTTTTTTATTCATAAATATTATATCATATTTTTTAAAAAAAGAATATCATTGTTTCTTAATATGATTAAATTATATCGTTTTATGCTTTACTTAGAAGCTGAAACTTTTATTTTTTATAATTTCATAACAAAACCCCTAGAGTTTTCTAGGGGTTTTCTACTAATTGATATTTATCTGTGAGTGAGAAGTGACTTGGGGGATAGCCATCTTTTCAACTTTCACGCCTATATTTCTTAAAACGAGGGTATTATTTCCTGTTACTAAAACTCCTACTAAAGTTAGTACAGTATAAACTATTTTTAACATTTTCATCATAGGCCTACGCCTCTGGAGCATTATCCACAAAATATCTAAAAGCCATAAGTTCTGCCTTTTCAACTAAGATTCTATCTATTGAGTTCTGTCCTGCTTTTATCTCTTTTTCTATCTGCTCTTTCCACTCTGTAAATGAAAGATATGGGCTTCCTGCTGGCAATGGTTCTCCATCTGTTTGTAACTTTTCAATATAAGAAAGTGTTGCTCTATCATCTGCTAACTCTTTCTGGTAAGCGTTCTCTCTTTCAATACTCTTTTCCGTTTTTATAATTACTGCTTCTAATGTTGCTTTTGCTCCTCCTACTGTCATACTCATATACTACCTCCTTCATTTTTTATTTTCTATTTTTTCATTTCTATCTCGAGATAGTTTAATCATATCACAATTAAAAAATTTGAGAATAGATTTTGTCCTCTCTAGAATTATTTATTTTTTTGTCCTCTCTAGAAAAAATTTTTCGTTTTTTTCTTGACATGTGTTTTATAATAGTATATTTTATACGTATCCAAATAAGACAAGGGAGGGATTTTATGTTTTTAATTGAAAAATTATATCTTTTAAAGGGTGCAAATTCAACATTGGATGTTGCAAAATTTTTAAATCGTTCACCTAGAACGATTAGACGTTACAAAGTTGCTGGTTTTTTAGAATCTAATGGTCCTAAAAATAGACTTTTGTTTTCTAAAAAAAGTATTGAGGCATTTATTATAGCTAGGGGGTTATAATTATGATGAAAAAATCTGATATTTTTATAGGAACTTTGAAAAAAGATCTAGCTTTATTTAAAAATATGAGTGATTCACAGCTTGAAAACTATATCTTCAACTTTTTAAAAACACTACATGGGGACTATGATTTTAAAACATCTTTTTGCAATACAACTCTAATTCACTCACAATATGTGGAAGAGGCTATTTTAAACAACAACATCCCCTTTGAAAATTACAACGACAACGATAAATATATAGTTTTATCTACAAAAGATTTTTCTAAAATTGTTATAAACTCTTATAAAAGAAAACTTAGAAGTGGTAAAATATGACTAGTTTTATTTTAAAAAGAAGCCTTTCTTCTAACTTCACACAAGTTTCAAATGGATTTATACAAGATAATAAAATATCTATCTTAGCTCGTGGTCTTGGTGTATTTTTACTTTCTAAACCTAACAACTGGGTTATAAATCAAGAAAACATCTCTAAAGAACTTGAAATTGGAAGAGACAAATTAAAAAAAATATTCAATGAACTTATTATTCACGGATATATGCACAAATGTCGTCACACTACTTTTGCTAAAAAAAATGAACAATCAGTATTTTATTATATCTCCGACTCTAAAGAGTATCTCTATGAGGAGATTATCTCTCGAGATATAAAATCTAATCTCACTACTTATGAACAAAACACTTTAATACCACTTACTAAAAATCCGTTACCGGAAAACTCTTTCACTAAAAATCCTGCTGACAATATAGATATTAATATTAATTATTTATCTTCTAAAAATAAAGAAAATATAAAAAAAGAGAATAATAATAAATATGACTCTCTATTTTTAGATTACTTAAATTTCCACTTAGATGAGATCACTAAAAACAACGTTCTTAAAATAGCTCCTAAAATATCCTTAGAGGAGTTTAAAACTATCTTTGAAAAGTGTCAAGTTGAATATAAACTGGGATACTCTAAAAATATAAACTCCACTTTAATTCTAGCTTTAAAAAAAGAGTGGCGATTTCAAAGTGATCGTAAAATCTCTGATCAACTTGAAAAAGATAGAAAAACTTTAAAGATAAATGTGAGATATTTTAAAGAGCTTTACTTAGAAACTAGAGAAACTCATGATGAAATTGTAAGTAGATTTAGAGTAGCTTGCTCTAAATGTGTAAAAGAACTTATTGATGAATACGAAGCTATTTTAAGAGAGGAACTCTCTTCACTAAATGAGACTTCTTCAAATTTTATGTAAACTCTAAAAAATTAGATAACTTAAAGATTTACACAAATACTTAATTAAATCCTAGAAAGTGCTATTTAAAAGAGAAAGTAAAATTTCTCTTTTTTAGTTTGCAATTTTTTAAAAAAAAGCTTAAAATAGAAAAAAGAATATTTTATTCCAAATTTCATTTTTAAGAAAGGAAGTGTAGTATGAAATCAGTTACTAGATTAAAATCTATAAGCATAAAAAATATAAAAAATGTAAAAAATGGATCTATTGAATTGCCTCAATCGATAGATGAAAGTGGATATGTTAAACAATCCGATATAATAGGTATTTATGGACAAAATGGTTCTGGAAAGACAGCAGTGGTTGAATCTTTAAATATACTAAAAATTTTGATTTCAGGAGAAAAGTTACCTAAAGATACAATAAACTTAATATCAGCAGATGCTGGAAGTGCAAACTTAGAATATAAGTTTTATGCATTTATTAAAGATAAATTAAGCTCAATAAAATATAAAGTTACTTTAGAAAAATCAACTGTAAAAGATGATGATAGTGATGTATTAAAACATGATTTTAGAGTAATAGATGAAGAGATTTATTCTTTAGATTTACCTAGAGAAAAAGGTAAAAGATACAAAGTATTAGGAGCTTTTTTCAGTACAAAGGAAATTTCACCTAAAAATTTAAAAGATTATCTTATTTCTGATGAAGATGCAAGAGTAGAATTTAGAGTTCTAGAAAGTAGATTACAAAGTGAAAGAAGGAGTTTAATTTTCTCAAAAGTTTTTTTAGATAAACTACCAAAAGATAATTTTAAAGAATTAACTGATGTTTTAGAAGCAATGAGATATTATGGAGCTATGAATTTAACTGTTGTAGAAAATAGAGATTCAGGAGTTATTAATGCAAACTTTTTAATTCCATTAAGTTTTAGACATAGCAATAATGACAAAGTATCTCATGGAAAGATAGGACTCTATTTAAATCAACCTAATGAAGTTCAAGTAGATGAGTACAATCTCATTCAAAATGTTTTAGAGCAAATGAATATAGTTTTAAGTAAAATAATCCCTGGATTAACAGTTACTACTAAAGAACTTTCTAGGTCATTTAATGAAAAATCATCACAGATGGTAAAATTTCAATTGTTTTCTAAAAATGGAGATATAGAAATCCCATTAAGATATGAGTCTGATGGAATAAAAAAAATAATTTCAATACTAAGTTCATTTACTGTTGTTTATAATAATTCTGATTATTGTTTGGTAGTTGATGAGCTAGATGCTGGAATATTTGAGTATCTTTTAGGTGAAATATTGGAAATTGTTTCTAAGTATGGAAAAGGTCAGCTTATTTTCACTTCTCATAATTTAAGACCTTTAGAAGTACTTAATAAAGATAACTTAGTTTTTACAACAACTGATAAAGAAAATAATTATACAAAACTTTCAAATATAAAAGTTACAAACAATATCAGAAATGTATATATGAAAAATGTAATGCTCGGAAGTAGTGATAAAAAGGATGAGTTATATAATGAAACTGATAGCTATGAAATAAAAAAAGCTTTTAAAAAAGCCGGAAGTGATAAGTAATGGCTAGAAAAAAAGTTGTAATAGTAATAGTAGAGGGTATCAGTGATGAAATGGCTTTAGAAGGTAGTTTAAGAAATTTATACAAGAGTAAAGAGGTCAGATTTAAAGTTGTTAGAAGCGATATAACAAGTGATAGATATAGTAGCAATAATAATATAAAGGCAAAAGTTGCAGAACTTATAAAATCAGAGATGTCTAGGTCTTCTTTAGATAGAGAGGACATTTTAAAAGTTATACATATAGTAGATATGGATGGTGCATATATTAGCGAAGATGCAATAAAAAAATCGTCTAAAACACAAGACTTTAAATATACTGAAACTTATATACTAGCTCCACATATAGAAAAAGTAGTAGAACGTAATGAAAGAAAGTCTAAAAATTTAAACGTTCTATCTTGCCTTAATAAGATTAATGTTTCTTTAGACTATTCTCTTTATTATTTTTCATGTAATCAAGAGCATGTTCTTCATAATTTAATTGATGTTCCAGATAATCAAAAAAGAATTCTTGCAGAAAAGTTTAATGATCAGTATGAAGATAATTTTGATGAGTTCAAAGATTTTATTACAAGTGAAGAGTTTGCTGTAAAAGGTAGTTATTCAGAAACATGGGAATTTATAAAAAAAGATAATAACTCGTTAAAAAGATTTTCTAATATTCATCTTCTTTTAAAACCTGGACAAGATTGATAAAATTTCAACATTGTTTCCCTTATCCCTTTGTGATTAGTTTTTAAGAATAATTTTTCAATTTCGTAGTATAAAAAAGGAGTTTGTATTTTACAAACTCCTACTATAATATCTAGATAATATTTAGTTTAAATATGGCTTTTTTTAAAGAGATCTCCTCTATTTTTTCTAATATTTTTAAATAGCTAAATGTTGATATCTTTTGAACAACGCTCTCTTTCATATCCTCATCACTCACTACTAAATCATACTTTTTACAGCACTCTTCATAGTTTAATTGCAAATAAAAAATTGATTTTATATCCACCTTTATATGAGAGATCTGCTTTTTTAAATTAGCT
This sequence comes from Cetobacterium sp. NK01, assembly GCF_024506395.1. Classification (NCBI taxonomy): domain Bacteria; kingdom Fusobacteriati; phylum Fusobacteriota; class Fusobacteriia; order Fusobacteriales; family Fusobacteriaceae; genus Cetobacterium; species Cetobacterium sp. NK01. The sequence continues at coordinate 8,680 of NZ_JANIBO010000001.1, read as the reverse complement.
ATTAAGTATGTGTCATTTGGCAAAATAGTCTCATTAAAAAGTAACAATATTTTATTTATTTTTCTTTTATTACTTTCAATTAAAATCTTTTTTATTACATTTACAATAGTTATCTTGTCATAAAAATAGATATCTAAATCTATTTTTTTTAAAACTCTTCTTACTAAACTAAGTATTTTTTCATCCTCTACTGTAAGCTTATAAGAGCATACATTTAAAATCTTATTCTCATATTTAAAAATAGATATATCTATTTTTCTTCTTAAAAGTTGCTCAACTTCACTTTCAATAGTCTCTACTTTTAGCTCTTTTTTTAACTCTCTTGTAAAAAGCTTGGCTTTTTCTATAATTTTTTCTTCTAAAAAACTATGATTATTCTTTAGATTTATTAAAAATAAACTCAGCTGATTTTTATACTCTTTAGAGCACTCACTTAATTCCCTTTCCACTCTATTTTTTAAGATATCATCATCAATTTTTTGACAAAAACTAAACCCTCCAAATTTGTCTACACAAATTTTTAACACTAAAGAAAATGCCATTATAAGCTTCGTTATATGAATTTTTTCCAAAACAAATATATTATATAACCTGTGTAAAATATCATCTACTTTAAAATTTTTAAATAACTCTTTATAAACTACTGAAGAGGTTAAACAAAAATCTAATTTAACTATAACTTTAATAAGTTTTTTACAGAATATTCTTTTATCCTCTTCTGAAAGTTCTAACAACTTCATTCCTTTAGATACTTCAACTTTATAGATACTTTTATTTTCATTTAATATATTTTTTACATTGGTAAAATATCTACTTATAGTACTTCTTGATAATTGAAACTCACTTTTCTCTTGTTCTAAATTTATAAATCCTTTATAGATAAATTTTATATATAAATAATCAACTATATCCTCTGGACTCATAGACTCTTTGCTTCCTAAAAGAGCCCTCCATTTATCCTTTGTTAAATTTAAATAGTATCTCCCTTTTTTTAATTCTACTTTATTTAACCCCAAATCCTCTAGTTCAACATTAAGCTGAAGAATATTTTTACTTATAGATTTATCATCTATATCTAAATATAAAGCTAAATCACTTTGTGAAAATTTTCCACGATATAATAAATTTAAAATATTTATATTTGTACAATTCAAATTAATCACCCCCAACATGAATATACTAACAATACTTATAAAAAAAATAAATATGAAAAACTTGCAACATTTTAAGTGCAAAAAATTCCAGTTTCCTTTTTTTACTCTTTTTTTACTCTTTTGAAATTTCTTTACAATGGAAAAGTATTTAATTTCTATTTTAATAGTATAAATTTCCTTTGACTTATTCTTCAAAATCTTTTATAATTTATCTTGGAGTTTAATTTTTAGGAGGAATAATTTAATGGAACAAACATTATCAACTTTTATTAATGAGTTTACTGCTGCTCTTGCAAAATCAGCACCTATATTCATTAAAAAAATGATTTTTTTAGGAGTTTTATGGATCACTTATAGACCTGTTCAAGGTTTTGTTATGAAAGCTTTTAATAAGTTTTTATCACTAAAAAAACTTGACGAACTTTTAGTACATTTTTTACAGTCTTTTTTAAATATTTTAATAATTATATTTTATGCTTTAAATATAATTCAGATACTTGGCATTGAAATGACATCTATCTTAGCACTTCTTGGATCTATTGGTATCGGTATTGGACTTGCCTTAAAAGGAAGTTTATCTGACCTTGCTGGTGGTATGCAAATACTTGCTTCTAGATATTTTACTAAGGGAGACTATATTATAACTTGTAGCGTTGAAGGAACTGTTCAAAGAATAACTTTCCTTTACACTGTTTTACACACTGTAGATAACAAGTTTGTTGTTGTACCTAACGGTAAACTTTCTGGTGAAGTTATTGTTAATGCTGGGGCTAATGATGAAAGAAGAGTAGACTGTGTATTCTCTGTTTCATATGACACATCTATTGATAAAGTTAAAGAGCTTTTAACTGATATCGCTAAAAACCATGCTTTAATTCTTCAAGATAAAGATATCTTTGTAAGACTTAGCAAGCATAATTCAAGCTCACTTGATTTTACAATGAGAGTTTGGACTAAAAAAGAGACTTATTGGGATGTTTTCTTCGATCTACAAGAACTTGTTAAAAAGAGATTTGATCAAGAGGGAATTGAGATTCCATATAACAAACTTGATGTTTATTGCAAAACAACTGGCGAATAATTTTATATTAAAAAGCAGATTTTCATATCTGCTTTTTTTTTACTAAAAAAAATAAAAATTGATCTATTGCTTAAAAAAAGTACTTATGCTATACTTTTTCAAACAGTTGTTAAGCTTATTAAAGGAGGTAAAATATGATTGATAATCGTGTATTAACTCAAGCGCAACAAGGGAATGAAGAAGCTATTGAAAAAATTATTGAACAATATCATGCATTAGTTTACAAAAATACTAAATTTTTATTTTTAAAAGGTGCTGATCATCACGATCTGCTTCAAGAGGGATACATTGGTCTTTTTAAAGCTATAAAAAACTTTGATGAAACTAAAGATGCTTGTTTTTCAACCTTTGCTAGTCTTTGCATAAGAAGACATATAATCTCAACTATTAAAAAGCATAATGTTGATAAGCATCGAGTTTTAAATGACTCTATGGCCAGTCAAGGTTACTGTGAACATCAGGAAAAAACTAGTTATAAATCTTTAAACACTCCATTTTCTTCTCCTGAGAATATACTTTTAGGCAAAGAGTTAGCAGCTCTTCTGAAACTTTATATTACAGAAAATTTTTCTCAACTAGAAAAAAATGTTTTTCACTGGCTTTGTAAACAATATACATACATAGAGATTGCAAATATTTTAGATGAATCTCCTAAAAAGATAGACAATACTATACAAAGAATTCGTAGAAAGATACTTGAATACCTTAGTACTTATAGTGATAAAGAATAAAAAAGCACAAGAAATTACTCCTGTGCTTTTTTATAACTTTGTAATTTTATTTTTATCTTATAAGGTATTTTTTTCTATAGTCATCATATATATCTTTTAGGATTTTTATATCATCTTCATTGTATCCATAGTCTATAAAACTCTCTAAAACATTATAATTTAACTCATCCATATAAGATATAGATCTTTCACTTAAAACATTTACCACTTTTCTATATTTTGAATAGATCTTTGTTATTTTTTCCCCTTTTAAAAGGTTTGTTTTTAAATCCCAAGGCATAACCCCATCTAAGAAGTTATTATATCTTTTTATAATCTCTGCTCTTAATTTCACATCTACAACTAATTTTTCTATAACATAGTCATTTAAACATTGAACATATATTATTCCGCTCTCTTTTAAACTTTCTAGAGCATTAGAAAATCTAATTTCAGGTATGAATCTTTCTATTTTTATTAAATAGTTATTATCTAAAGTCTCTATTGATAATATTTTATCTATCTTTTCTAGCTCTTTTTTTAAGGCTTGATTTTCCTCGTGGTACTTTTTAAGTTCATCTCCCATTTTTTCCCAGTCATAAACATTTTTTCCAGCTTTCTCTTTAGAGATAAATAGATCATTTTTACATTTTAAAAAACCATCTTTTCTCACAATCTCTAGTGATAATCTTTTTATCTCATTCTCCATTATTCTTTTATCCTTTTCAGCTGCAATAACTTTTTTACTTTTAAAAAGCCCACCAATCATAATCTCCCCTCCCATTCATTTCGTTAATATCTTTCTACCATTCTCCGTTCTTTTTTCCTGTTTTTTGTTAATAAATATTTTTATTTTTTCAAAAAAAATGCAAAAAATAAATAAACAGGTACTGGGAATGTACCTGCTTATTTTAAATTAGAAAATTTTTTCATCAATTTGAGAGAAAATTGATGAGCATTAAAAGTTCAGTAATTGAATTATATCTTAAAACTCCCAGTTTGTCGAAGTTTTAAGCGGTTAACTTATGTTCATAATATGATCTTTTTTTATTATTATTTAACTAAAGTTCCTTGATATATTCGCTCACTTCTAACTCCTGGTTTAATCTCTCCATTTATTGAGAAAATTGTATCTCCAACTTTTACTAGTCCCTCTCCACAAGGAGCCATAAATGGAACTTGACCTATTGATTTCCAAGTGTTATTTTTTGCATCATATACTAACATATCCTTATTCCAGTTAAAATCTTGAGGATCTTTTGTGAAATAATCATGTCTATACTGCTCTAACTCTTTTCCTTTTAAAGAACCTAACTTAAGGTTTGCATCATCCCAAACCTCTTTATTAAATCCACCAATTACTAACATCTCATTGTTATTCAATTTTACAGAGCTAGCTCCTAAAAGAGAGATCTCTTTTCCTTTTACCTCTACATCTTTTGCTTTTACCCAAGTGTCTTTAGCAAAATTATATGCATATCCATCTGTAAAGGCAACTCCAGTTCCCCCTCCAAATACATATAAAAGGTCCTCTGTTCCATTATTTAAGATCTGTCCAACTGACTGACTTCTTTCTGTTCCCGGGAACATTTTTAAAGCTGTTGTTTTTCCAGTTGTTAAATTATATTTATAAAAATTCTTACTATTTTTATTATCCTGTTTTCCAGTTACAATGTAGATGTCATCTCCACGTAGTGCTGCTACTCCACTGTGATATTCAAATGGTAATTTTCCTATTGTTTTTACAACAACATCTGTTTTGTCAGCATTTAAAGTTATAAATAGTATCTCATTTGATACTCCAGTTTGATATGTTCCTCCAACATAGTAGATTCCCTTATCTGTTGAAATAGCTGTTCCATAACCTATCTCTTTTGGTAATTGAGTATGTTTAACTAACTCTAAACCACTTCCAACCTTTTTCATTAAATATAGATCTGAATACACTACCTTTGGTCCACCCTCTAATACTGATTTGTGTGGGAAGTTAGCTCCTCCTGCTACAACTACATAGTCACCTATGCTTCCTGCTAATGGTCCTGCTACACCTTTTTGTACTTCATACCCCTTTGGAACTGGTAGATCCTTTATATACTTCCAAGCTATATCTTGGTTTCCTCCAGTTTTAACTGTATTCCCCGTACATCCTGTTAGCATTAAAGTTGCCAACGATAACCCTAAAATAACTTTTTTCATAAAACCCCTCCTTGTTATTAGTTTCAATAACTTTATATACTTTATACTTTTTCTTTTGTCAAATTTTTTTCTTGGTTTTTTTAAAATTTTATATTATAATTTAGGATAGCATTTTAATATTGCTAATAAAATTTTAGGAGTGTTTCATGAATTATTTCTTACATAAAGATTTTCTAATCTCTGAGAAAAATAGAGTCAGAGTATATAAATATTTTCAAAGTATTAAAACTATTACCACAAAAGTTTTTATAAAAAATAAAGAGTATAAAGCTATTGTAGATGTTAACAGTTTCCTTCATCTTACAAATTTTGATTGCTTCAACTGCTTAACTAACTGCTGTGTACAGTTTCCATATGAGTTCAATAAAAAATCTAGAGATGTTATATCAAAAAATTTAAAAGAGTATGACAACTTAACAAAAGCTATTTCTATTTTAAAATATGAGGGACTTACAGAAAGTGAAATTCTAACATCTATAAAAAAAGATAAAATGCTTATTCCAGAGGAGCATGTAAATACAACTTTTGACAGATGTACCTGCTCTTGTGTTCATATTGACAGACACCTTTGTGCTATACATAAGATATGCATAGACAACGGTTTTTCTTTAGAGGAGATTATTGATACTAAGCCCCTTTGGTGCTCTATCTATCCACTTGAGATTATTCAAGAGGAGGATAGTCTATATATATTTGTTCCAACTAAGAAAAACAGTTATCTCGCTATGAATGATTCTGATTTCCCATGTATGGATATTGAAAAAGCTAAATCCCCTCACTTTAGAAGAGAAAATCCCATAGGTTTTGACTTAGATGAATATAAACCTTTTATTGTCTCATACTACTCTATTTTAAAGTATATTTTAGGTGACTCTTTTATAGAGGATCTTACAAAAGAGTTAAATTTAAATGATGACAAACTCCAAGAGTTCCAGTATATACAAAAAATTTAAAAGGGTTAGATTTCTCTAACCCTTTCCTTTTTATTCTACCCCTTCTATAAGAGGTTTTAACTTTAGTTTGTCATATTTTGTTATTGGAAAATTAAACTCTATAATCTTATCATCTATATTGTATTTAGAAAGATCTAAATCTTCAAAAGTTATAACAGCTTTAGGTGCACTCTCTTTTAAAAAATCCTCTAAATCAAATATAGGAACTAATTTATACATCCCTTCATTCTCTTTTAATCCAATATCTTCACATAGATCTATTATCATATTTTTATGTAAAAAATTATATACAACTGCAATCTCTTTTAACTTATCTATCTCTTTTTTTGTGTCATAATACACAATACTTAAAAAAATCATTGTTAAATTAGCTAAATCAAAACTATCTATATTGAAGTTTATTTTATAATCTCTAACTATTGTAATTAGCATTATTCTTTCTAAAACATCTCTGGTAATCTTTATCTCTCTTTTTAGATTCTTTGACATATATTGAACTAGATCTTCAGCTTCCCTTGCTTTTTCTGGATTTAGTTCTAAAAGATTTTGTTTATCTCTTCTCTTTGAAAACTCCATTATTGAGCTTATCTCAAAAGCACTATAGATAGAACTTTCTTTTAAATAATCTATCAATACCTTAAACTCTTCAAACTCTTCAAACATTTTATCAAATATCTTAGGCAGATATTTTTGTTCTATGAAAATCTTTATTAAATAAAGTTAAAAAAAATATCTTTTCTCTTTTTCTTCACCCTCTAAAATAATTCCATATCTTGTTTGATTTTTTATCTCTAGATTAAACTTTTCTAAAATCTCTTTTATCTCTACTAAATCATTTGTTAAAGTACGCCTTGTTACTCCGATCTCTTCACTTATTTGACTAAGATTTATTGTATCCATTTTTAAAAATTTTAAGATAACATACATCTGTCTCTCTTCTGGAGTAAAACTCTGTTTTCTTCTCATTTTTTCTATAATCTTAGGGTTTTTACTAATTTTATTATGAATGTTCTCTATAGACTCTTCCTCTAAAAGATACTCTAAATCTTTTATATGTCTTTTTACTTTGAACTCAGAGATATTTAATATCTCAGCTAACTCTCCAACTGAGTAGACATTTCTTCTTAAACAATACATTATTTTAAAGTGTATCGATGTCACATTCATAACTTTTCCCTCTTTCCCTAATTAAACTATTTTTATATTTTTAAGACCATTTTCCATAGCTCTTTTATCTATTTTTTCTAAAACTTTTAAATAACTAAAAGTTGTTAACTTTTCAACATTTTCATCTTGATACTTTTCATCACTAAGTATTAGATCATAATTATTAATACAATTTGAGTAATTAAATCTCAAATGGAAAGATGGCATTATATCTATATTTATATGTGGTATCTGCTTCTTTAAATTCTCTTTTAAGTAAAGGTCATTTGGTAAAATTATCTCATTAAAAAGTAGCAATATGTTATTTATATGTTTTTTATTGTTTTCTATTATAATCTTTTTAAGTATATTTAAAAGAACCATTTTATCATAAAAATATATTTTTAACTCAGTTTTTGTTAAACTTTCTTCAACTATTTTTAACAATCTCTTATCATCATTATTAAGTTTAGAAGAATATACTTTTAAAATGTTGTTTTCATATTTAAAAAGAGACATATAAAGCTTCTTCATTAAAAGCTCTTCAAATCCTTTTTCTATATAGTCAATATTTAACCTTTTTTTCAACTCTTTCATCAGTATCTTTGCTCGTTCTGCTGTTTCTTTTTCAAAAAAACTTTCTTTATTTTTTAAATTTAATAAAAATGAAAAAATCTGTTCTTTATATTTTTTAGAATACCCTTTTAGAATGAAATTAATCTCTTTTTCACTCTCTTTATACTCCTCTAAGTGATTATATTTTTTACCAATATTTTCAAATCCACCAAAAGTGTCTACACATATTTTTAATGCAAAAGAAAAAGCAATCATAAACTTTGTCGCTGGAACATCTATTTTTACAAAGACGTCATATATTTTCTCTAAAAATCCATCATTTTTAGAATCTTTAAAGAGTGAATAATAAACAGTCTCTGGAGTTATAATAAACTCACACTTTACGAATACTTTTATTAACTTTTTACAAAATAGATTCTTATCTAAAGTTGACAGCTCTATAAGTCTAAGTCCTTTTCCATTTTCATACCTATAGGTACTTTTATTTTTACCTAAGATATTTTTTACTACTAAAAAATATCTATTTATAGAGCTTCTAGATATTTGAAAATGATTTTTTTCAGACTCTAAATTTATAAAACCATTAAAAATAAACTTTAAATACAAATAATCTATAATATCATCTGAACTCATAAACTCTTTACTATTTAAAATAAAATTCCATTGATTTCTTTCTAAGTGCAGCTGATATTTTCCATCTATTAACTGGATTTCATTTAGCTTTAAATCCCCTAACTCTCTATTTAATTGAGATATATTTTTAACTAAAGTTTTACTATCTATCTCTAAGTACGTTGATAAATCTTTTGGATGAAAACTTCCTTGATACAAAAGATTTAGTATCCCCACATTTGTTGAATTCAA